>NZ_CP032702.1:2505685-3758528 GCF_007833795.1 Candidatus Pantoea soli
GATCGAACCGGTGATCACCGTCTCGGCAGGCAGCGTCCGGCAGGTAGAGATTCTGTATGTGGAACCCATCAATGGCTACCGCATTCTGTTTGACTGGTATCCTGACAGCGATGCGACCAAACCGGTTGAGATGCGTCTGTTCCTGCGCACCAAAGAGGAAACGCTGAGTGAAACCTGGCTGTATCAGTACTTCCCGCCGCCGCCGGACCAGCGCAAATACACCGATGACCGGCAGATGACGCCGGGCTGAGAATAACGGCGGGGAGCAATCTCCGCCGTTATGCTTTCTGCATCCCCAGATGCGGGATGTTGTCCTCCAGATAGACTTCTGTCACCGCCCTGAAACCCAGCCGGGCGTAAAAGCCCTCCAGATGCGCCTGGGCTGACAGGTACACCGCGCGCTGCGGCCAGTGCCGCTCACAGCTGTTAAGCGCCTGTTCCATCAGCCGATAGCCCAGCTTCAGACCGCGTGCTTCTTCTGACACGATCACCCGTCCGATGCTCACCGGCGAAGCCTCCAGCGTTGGGGTCAGCAAGCGGGCATAGGCCAGTAATTTGCCGTCCAGATAGCCCAGGATATGGCGATTTTCCGCCGTGAGATCCTGACCGTCGATATCCTGATAGGGGCAGTTCTGCTCCACGATAAACACCTGATTGCGCAGCGCGAGAAGGGTATACAACTGCTGTGCAGTCAGCGCGCTGTGGTGGCAATCATGCCATTGCATATCCATGTTGCTTCCTTATCTGAGCGAAAAAAGCGAACGGATGAGGGTATCACAGCGCGGCAGATCGGTGCAGCGAACGGCGCAACGTGCGGGCCGGCAGCGCCGCGTAGTGTGATCGTCTTCTCAGATTACCGGCAAAAAAAATCAGGCCCGCAGGCCTGATTGTTATGCATCGTTGCGCTTACATCAGCGGCTGTGCCATCTGCACCAGCTGAATCAGCGGCTGCGGATAGACACCCAGCAGCAGCACCAGAATCGCGGAGATCAGCACCACGACGCCGCCGGCGGTAAACGCCCAGTTGGCTGGCGTATCGCGGGTATGCAGCTCCGGCGGGCTCAGGTAGAGGCTCACCGTCACGCGCAGGTAATAGTAGAGACCGATAGCACTGCCCACCACCACGGCCGCCGTCAGCCACCACAGGTGTGCGTTCACGCCCGAAGCAATTACATAGAACTTGCCGATAAAGCCCAGCGTCATCGGGATACCGGCCAGTGACAGCATCATCACCGTCATGACGGCGGACAGGATCGGACGGTGCCAGAACAGACCGCGATAGGAGTAGAGCGAATCAGCGTCCGGGCCGCGATACGGGCTGGACATCAGGCTCACAACACCAAACGCGCCGAGGCTGCTGAACAGGTAACCGGCCAGATAAACGCCCGCGGTTTCCAGCGACAGCTGATGAGTTTTCACCGCAATCAGCGCCACCAGCAGGTAGCCAAGGTGCGCAATAGAGGAGTAGCCGAGCAGACGCTTGATGTTGCTCTGCGAAATCGCCATCAGGTTACCGAACAGGATCGACACGAAGGCGATCACACCCAGCACGGTGCGCACGGCTTCGCTGTCCGTCACCGGTGCGTACATGAACAGACGCATGATCACACCAAAGATCGCAATCTTGCTGGCGGTGGCCAGGAAGGTCGAGACCGGTGCCGGCGCACCCTGATACACGTCTGGCGTCCACAGGTGGAAAGGCACCAGCGACAGCTTAAAGCCGAGGCCGATAATCATCATGCCCAGACCCACCAGCAGCAGCGGCTGCTGAATCATGGTGTCGTTCAGACTTTTGCCCAGCTGCACGAAGCTCAGGCTGCCGGAATCAGCATAAATCAGCGCGATACCGAAGATCAGGAACGAGGAAGCCGCTGCAGACAGAATCATGTACTTCAGCGCCGCTTCCAGCGACCGTTTCTGACGGAAGGCATAGCCGATCAAACCAAACAGCGGAAGAGAGAGCAGTTCAATACCGATGAACAGCGCCGCCAGATGGTTCGCGCTGGCCAGCACGATGCCGCCAAGCGCCGCGATCAGCACCAGCAGGTAGAACTCATCTTTATTGTCCGGGAAACCGGCCAGCCACGGATAGGCAAATGTACAGGTCGCCAGGCTCGCCAGCAGCACCAGCGCGGTATAGAACATGGAGTAGCCGTCTGCGCGCAGCAGCGGCGTAACATCCATCGCCCCTGCCTGGCCGGTAAACCACAGAGACACCAGCGCAAGGTTAAGTCCGATAACGGTCAGCGTCGCATTGACAAAGTGGTTGCGTCGCCACGCAATGGACAGCATCACAACCACCACCGTCAATCCGACGATTAACAGCGGCAGCAACGCGATCAATTGTTGAGGAGTTATTGTCATGGCGAATTACGGCCTTGTAGTTGAAATTGAAGCGGTAAACCACTGCTGAATATTGCTCATCGCAGCGTGGGACGTGTCGAGGATTGGCTGCGGATAAATCCCCAGCAGCACCAGCAGCACGACCAGAACACCAATGGTCAGGAATTCACGTGACGACATGCCCGCCAGCGGCTCTTTAGATTTTGCTTCGCCATAGTAAGCGCGCTGCATCATGACCAGCGAGTAAACCGAGGCAAACACCAGACCAAAGGTGGCAATCACGATGATCACCGGAACCACCTGGAAGCTGCCGGTGAGGATCATAAACTCACCCACGAAGTTACCGGTGCCTGGCATCCCCAGGTTCGCCACGGCAAAGAACAGCGACAGACCCGGAATCCACTTGATGCGCGACCACAGCCCCCCCATCTGACGCATGTCACGGGTGTGAAGGCGCTCATACAGCTGGCCACACAGGATGAACAGCGCAGCGGCTGACAGGCCGTGGGCGATCATCTGTACCACCGCGCCCTGGAACGCCAGCTGGCTGCCGGTGTAGATGGCAATCAGCACGAAGCCCATGTGCGAAATGGAGGTATACGCGATAAGACGTTTGATATCGGTTTGCGAAAATGCCATCCAGGCACCGTAGAAGATACCGATGATACCCAGCCACATGGCAACAGGCGCAAACTCTGCCGAGGCGTTCGGAAACAGCGGCAGGCTGAAGCGCAGCAGGCCGTAAGCAGCGGTTTTCAGCAGAATACCGGCCAGATCCACAGAACCGGCGGTCGGTGCCTGACTGTGAGCATCCGGCAGCCAGCCGTGTAGCGGAACCACCGGCATTTTCACCGCGAAAGCGATGAAGAAGCCCAGCATCAGCAGGAATTCTACATGACGCGACATTGGCGTTTTCAGCAGCGTTTCATAGCTGAAGGTCCAGACGCCGGTGGCGTTGTAGTGCACAAACACCAGCGCCAGAATGGCAATCAGCATGACCAGGCCCGAGGCCTGCGTATAGATAAAGAATTTGGTGGCCGCGGTGATACGGGTTTTGCCGTCAGACGCTTTATGTCCCCAGAGTGCGATGAGGAAATACATCGGCACCAGCATCATCTCCCAGAAGAAGAAGAACAGGAACATATCGATGGCCAGGAACACGCCGATGACGCCACCGAGGATCCACATCAGGTTAAGGTGGAAGAAACCCTGATATTTTTCGATTTCGTTCCATGAACAGAGTACCGCCATCAGACCCAGCAGGCCGGTCAGCACCACCATCAGCAGCGACAGGCCATCCAGCGCCAGATGGAAGTTAATGCCAAAGCGCGGGATCCACGACACCAGGAAAGTGGACTGCCACTGCGGCAGACCGGACGCCTGCGTCAGCGAATAGCCTCCCTGCAGCCACAGCTGCAGACCCAGAGCCAGCGTCAGCCCCATCGTAATCAGCGCGATCCAGCGCGGCACCTTCGCGCCAAGGCGCTCAGCCAGCCAGCACAGCAGGCCACCGACAAAGGGTATAATTATTAGCCAAGGTAATAACACGGCGTACATTCCCTAATCTTTGTCCTGGTTCGGGCAGCTGACCTGCCCGGACGTCCGACAATTTTGAACATGCTCAGGTGGGGCACCCGGTCACGGCGCGCCCCGCTCATCAATCTTAAATCACCAGCATCAGCGCCAGCACCACGACGGCACCCACGCTCATGGAAGCCACATACCAGCGCAAATAACCGTTTTCACTCACTACCAGACCTTTGTTTCCGACGCGCGACAGCAGCGCAGGAATGTTCATCAGCGAGTTCAGCGGATCGCGCTGCAGCAGCCAGGCAATGCCGAGGTAAGGTTTAACAAACACCTTATCGTACAGCCAGTCGAAGCCCCAGGCGGCGAACCACCAGGTGCCAAAGAAACGGCCTGGCGCGCTGTTGGCCACGCGGGTCACCAGCTGGCGTTTGCCCAGCCACAGCGCCGCAGCGATCAGAATACCGATAATGGCCACTGCACCGGAGGTGATTTCCAGCGCCACTTTGCCCGCTTCGCCGAAGCGATTTTCCGGCAGTACGCCCGCCAGCGGTGGCGTAATCAGCGCGCCAACGAAGGTAGAGAGCACCAGCAGCACAATCAGTGGCAGATGATGGGTAATGCCTTTTCCGGCATGAGCATGAATTTTCTCTTCGCCGTGGAACACGATGAAGATCATGCGGAAGGTATAAATGGAGGTCAGGAAGGCGCCCACCAGACCGGCAATCATCAGGTTGATGTGACCATTGGCCAGCGCGCCAAACAGGATCTCATCTTTACTGTAGAAGCCCGCGGTAATCAGCGGCAGGGCCGCCAGCGCGGCGCCCCCCACGAGGAAGCAGACATAGACCAGCGGAATGCTTTTACGCAGGCCGCCCATTTTAAAGATGTTCTGCTCGTGGTGGCAGGCCAGGATCACGGAACCCGACGAGAGGAACAGCAGCGCTTTAAAGAACGCATGCGTCATCAGGTGGAAAATGGCCGCATCCCATGCCTGGACACCCAGCGCAAGGAACATGTAGCCAATCTGACTCATGGTCGAATAGGCCAGCACGCGTTTGATGTCGGTCTGAACCAGCGCGGCGAACCCTGCCAGTACCAGCGTAATTGCCCCAACAATGCCCACCAGATGCAGCACATCTGGCGTCAGCAGGAACAGGCCGTGGGTACGGGCAATCAGATAAACACCGGCGGTTACCATGGTAGCGGCGTGAATCAGTGCGGAGACCGGCGTCGGGCCTGCCATCGCATCGGCCAGCCAGGTCTGCAGCGGCAGCTGAGCCGATTTACCCACCGCACCACCCAGCAGCATCAGGGTAGCCCATTGCAGCATGTGGTTGTCAGCGGCAAAGTGCGCCGGTGCCAGCGCCATCAGCTCGCGGAAGTTCAGCGTGCCCAGCTCGTTATAAAGGATGAACAGCGCAAAGGCGAGGAACACATCCCCGACGCGGGTAATGATAAACGCCTTCATGGCCGCTTTGCCGTTTTCCGGATTGCTGTAATAGAAGCCAATCAGCAGATACGAGCACAGCCCCACGCCTTCCCAGCCCAGATACATCAGCATCAGGTTATCGGCCAGTACCAGCACCACCATGCTGGCGATGAACAGGTTGGTGTAAGCAAAGAAGCGTGAATAGCCCTCTTCACCGCGCATGTACCAGGAGGCAAACATGTGAATGAAGAAGCCGACGCCGGTCACCACAGAGAGCATGGTCAGCGACAGACCGTCCAGCACCAGGTTAACTTTGATGTCAAAGTTGCCGACGTGCATCCAGGTCCAGAGCGCCTGGGTGAAAGGCTGCTGTCCCTGGCTGAAGAAATCCATCCCGACAAAAATGGTTGTCAGTGCGGCAAGGCCGACTGAGCCCATTCCCACCGCGGCTGACAGGTTCTCCGACCAGCGACCACGAGAAAACGCTAACAGCAAAAAGCCGATCAGCGGAAAAAGTACAGTTAAATAGAGAAGATTCATCCGCGCATCTCGCTCACTGTGTCAATGTTCAGCGTCTGACGACGACGATAGAGCTGGAGCAGCAGCGCCAGACCGATACTGGCTTCCGCCGCGGCAAGGCTGATGGCCAGAATATACATGACCTGACCGTCGGCTTGTCCCCAGTAGCTGCCTGCCACCACCAGCGCCAGCGCCGCGGCATTGATCATGATCTCCAGACCAATCAGCATAAACAGCAGGTTACGGCGCAGCACCAGCGAGGTCAGGCCAAGGACAAACAGTACAGCGGCCAGAATCAGACCGTGTTGTAACGGGATCATGCGTGCTCCTCCTTATTCGCTGCAGCATCGCTGACGCGGTTGCTCAGCACTTCGCCGTGACGATCTTCACGCCCGATGTGGAAGGCCACAACCAGACCGGCGAGCAGCAGCATGGATGCCAGCTCAACGGCCAGAACGTACGGGCCAAACAGGCTGATACCGACGGCTTTCGCGTCAATAACCGTGCCGTCAATGCCCTGATCGGTTGCCGTGGAGATGGCATAAATCATCACCACCAGCAGCAGCAGCGAAACGATGCCCGGCCCGATCCACAGAGACGGCTTCAGCCATTCGCGCTCCTGTTGCTGCTGGGTTTTGCCCAGGTTCAGCATCATCACCACGAACACGAACAGCACCATGATGGCACCGGCGTAGACGATAATTTCCAGCGCACCGGCAAAATAGGCACCCATGGAAAAGAACACGCCGGCAATCGACAGCAGCGAAACAATCAGGTACAGCAGCGCGTGTACCGGATTGGTGTGGGTGATGACGCGCAATGTCGTCAGCACCGCCACCAGTCCGCAAAGATAAAACGCAAATTCCATACCTGACTCCTTAAGGTAACAAGCCTTTGACGTCGATCGGTTTGGCTTCGTTTTCCGCGTCGCCCTTCTCTTTACCGTCGATCGCCATCCCCGCCATGCGGTAGAAGTTGTATTCCGGGTATTTACCCGGACCAGAAATCAGCAGGTCCTCTTTTTCGTACACCAGATCCTGACGCTTGAACTCACCCAGCTCAAAGTCCGGGGTCAGCTGGATAGCCGTAGTCGGACAGGCTTCTTCGCACAGGCCGCAGAAAATGCAGCGTGAGAAGTTGATGCGGAAAAACTCCGGGTACCAGCGGCCATCCTGCATCTCTGCTTTCTGCAGCGAGATACAGCCCACCGGGCAGGCCACGGCGCACAGGTTACAGGCGACGCAACGCTCTTCGCCGTCCGGATCGCGCGTCAGCACAATACGGCCGCGGTAGCGCGGTGGCAGGTAGACCGGCTCTTCCGGATACATCTGGGTTTCGCGTTTGGCAAAGGCGTGCATGCCAATCATCCAGATACTGCGCACTGTCGTGCCGAAGCCAACGACAATATCTTTTAAAGTCATCTCAAAAACCCCTTACTGCGCGTTGTACAGAATCACTGCGGCGGTAGCCAGCAGGTTCAGTAACGTCAACGGCAGACATACTTTCCAGCCGAACGACAGCACCTGGTCATAGCGTGGACGCGGCAGCGCAGCACGAATCAGGATAAACATCACCATGAAGAACGCCGTTTTCAGGGCGAACCAGATGAAAGGTGGCAGGAACGGACCGTGCCAGCCACCAAAGAACAGCGTGACAATCAGCGCAGATACGGTGGTGATCGCCACGTATTCGCCCACAAAGAACAGACCGAACTTCATCCCGGCATATTCGATGTGATAACCGTCCGCCAGTTCCTGCTCGGCTTCCGGCTGGTCAAACGGGTGACGGTGACACACCGCAACACCGGCGATGCAGAAGGTGATAAAGCCAAAGAACTGCGGAATGATGTTCCACAGATGCGTCTGGCTCTCGACAATGGCGTTGAGGTTGAAGGAACCGGCCTGCGCCACGACACCCATCAGCGACAGACCCAGGAACACTTCGTAGCTCAGCGTCTGTGCCGAAGCACGCATCGCCCCCAGCAGCGAGTATTTGTTGTTACTCGACCAGCCCGCAAACAGCACCGCATACACCGCCAGACCGGCCATCATCAGGAAGAACAGCAAACCGATGTTGAGATCGGTCACCATCCAGCTAGGGGATACCGGCACAATCGCAAACGCCAGCAGCAGCGAAACGAAGGCGATAACCGGTGCCAGGGTAAAGATGAAGCGATCGGTAAACGGCGGAACCCAGTCCTCTTTAAAGAACATTTTGATCATGTCCGCTGCCAGCTGGAGCGAGCCGCCCCAGCCAACACGGTTTGGACCATAACGGTTCTGCCACAGGCCAAGCAGACGGCGCTCGGCGAAACTCATGAAGGCGCCACAGGCCACCACAACCAGCAGGATGACAATGGCTTTTACCACCTGAAGGATGATGTCAATAACGTCCGGTGTCAGCCAGCTCATTGCGCGGCCTCCTGCAGTTTGTCAATTTGCGCACCCGCCAGGAACGGCGGCACGCCTGGCATGCCCAGCGGCAGCCCCACCTGCCCTGCCTGCAGCGCAGCAGAGAAACGCACCGGCAGACGCAGGGTTTCACCGGCACAGACCAGCTCGACCGATGCGCCGGCATTGACGCCCAGCTTCTCCGCGTCCGCCGGGTTAATCACCAGCGTGGCGGGTGCCATACGTTTCTGGAAGGTGGCCGAGCGCTGCGTCATCTCCTCGCTACCAAACAGCTGGTAGTAAGGTGCAACGCGCCACTGGCTGCCGGCGGTGAAGCGCTCCGGAATAGCGGTAAACCACGGCAGCGAACCGCTGCCGGCCTCAAACAGGCGCACGCCCGGATCGCCGAAACGCAGCTTCCCGCCCACTTCGGCCTGGAACTTGTTCCATGCCTGCGGTGAGTTCCAGCCCGGAGCCCAGGCGAAGGGGATCTGCGAACGCGGCGCGCCTGGCTGATTGTTCCCTTCCATGGAGAAGGCGAACATGGTGTCTTTATCCTGCGGCTGACGCGGCTCGTGCACGCTAATGTTGGCCCGGGCAGCGGTACGGCCACTGGCGCGATGCGGGGAACGCGCCAGTTTCTGACCGCGAATGCGGAAGCTGGCATCCGGTGCCGCGTCTTTAATGCCTTTCAGCTGCGGCAGTGCCACCACCACGGCGTCAATGACGTGATCCAGCTGGGTCCAGTCAATCTGACGGCTCTGCACGGTGCTGTGCAGCGAATGCAGCCAGCGCCAGCTCTCCAGCATCACAATGCTGTTGTCGTAGTAAGCCGGATCGTAAACCTGGAAGAAGCGCTGAGCGCGGCCTTCATGGTTAATGGAGGTGCCATCGCTTTCGGCAAAGCTGGCGGTCGATAACACCAGACCGGCTTTTTCCAGCGTGGCGGTACGCTGATGGTCCACCACAATCACGCTGGCGGTGTTGTTCAGCGCCGCATCCACGGTAGCCTTTGGCGCATGACGATAGAGATCGTTCTCCAGCACCACCAGCGCATCAGCTTCACCGTTGCGCAGCTGCTGCAGGGCGCTGTCCAGCGACTGACCGCCCATCAGGCCAAGGCCCATGCTGTTAGCCGCATCGGCCAGCAGCGTAATGCCCACATCGGCACCGCGCGCTTTCAGCGCTTTGGCCACGTTGGCTGCCGCCTCAATCATGGCGGTGCTGCCGGCGTGTGAACCCGAGATGATCAGCGGCTTTTTCGCCCCTGCCAGCGCCTGCACCACTACATCAAGTTTGCTGTTCAGGCTGCTGTCAAATCCTGTCACCGCCGGGGCGCTTTCATCCAGCGCGCTGGCAATGGCAAAACCAAGGCGAGCCTGATCTTCAACCGGTGCGCGATAGCTCCAGGCAGCGATATCATCCAGACGCGTTTCATCAACGTTGGTGACGAACAGCGGATGCTTCGCGTGCTGACCGATGTTGAGAATGGCGGCGATCTGCCAGTCGGCCACTTTTTGCGCTGCGGCCATTTCACGCGCCTTGCCTTTCACAGCCTGACGCACGGAGAGCGCCACGCGTGCGCCGACCTGAGTCAGATCTTCACCCAGCACCAGCACCGCATCATAACTTTCGATTTCACGCAGCGATGGCGTGTAGATGCCGCCTTCCTGCAGCACTTTGAGCATCAGCTCCACGCGCGCCTGCTCACCGGCCGGCATGCCGGTAGAGAAGTTCTCCGCGCCGACCAGTTCACGCAGCGCAAAGTTACTTTCAATACTGGCGCGAGGCGAGCCAATGCCAATCACTTTTTTCGCCTGACGCAGAATATCCGCCGCCGCATTTACCGCCTGTTCCGCGTTCAGCATAATGCGATCGTTCCCGCGCAGCTGCTCCGGATGGCGTGGACGATCTTTGCGGTTGACATAGCCGTAGCCGAAACGACCGCGATCGCACAGGAAATAGTGGTTTACCGTGCCGTTATAGCGGTTTTCGATACGGCGCAGCTCGCCATAGCGCTCGCCAGGGCTGGTGTTACAACCCACGCTGCACTGCTGGCAGATGCTGGGCGCGAACTGCATATCCCATTTACGGTTATAGCGTTCTGAGTGGGTTTTATCGGTGAAGACGCCGGTCGGGCAGATTTCCACCAGGTTACCGGAGAATTCGCTTTCCAGCGTGCCATCTTCCGGACGTCCGAAGTAGACGTTATCGTGCGCGCCGTAGACACCGAGATCTTTACCGTCTGCGTAATCTTTGTAGTAACGCACGCAGCGATAGCAGGCGATACAGCGGTTCATCTCGTGAGAGATAAACGGACCGAGATCCTGATTCTGGTGAGTACGCTTGGTAAAGCGATAGCGACGGAAACTGTGCCCCGTCATTACCGTCATATCCTGCAGATGGCAGTTACCGCCCTCTTCGCACACCGGACAGTCGTGCGGGTGGTTGGTCATCAGCCATTCCACCACGCTTTCACGAAACTCTTTGGCTTCGCCATCGTCAATGGAAATAAAGGTTCCGTCCGACGCGGGTGTCATGCACGACATGACAAGGCGACCGCGGGTATCTTCGGCATTCTGGAATTGCTTTACCGCGCACTGGCGGCAGGCCCCGACGCTTCCCAGCGCCGGATGCCAGCAAAAATAAGGAATATCAAGGCCCAGAGAAAGACACGCCTGCAGCAGGTTGTCCGCTCCGTTCACATCATATTCTTTACCGTCTACATGGATTGTAGCCATAGTGAACATGCTTCCGTAAGGCTCGTCCGGGGACGAGCGTTAAACATCTGATTCTGTCGCCTGCGCCAGATTGGCCCGGGCGATTCCGTAAAGAACGGCGGTTTACCAGCGCGCTTTCAGCAGGTTAGGCTGAATCCCGCCGATAGCGCGGGTATTGCCAAACACCTGCGGCGCAATGCCCGCTTCGAACTCTTCACGGAAATATTTGATCGCGCTTTGCAGCGGCTCGACCGCACCCGGTGCGTGGGCGCAGAAGGTTTTACCCGGGCCGAGCTGGCGGCAAAGCTGCTCCAGCGTCTCGATATCGCCGGGCTGGCCTTTTTTCTGCTCCAGCGCACGCAGGATCTTCACGCTCCACGGCAGGCCGTCGCGGCACGGGGTACACCAGCCGCAGGACTCACGCGCAAAGAACTCTTCCAGGTTACGCACCAGCGAGACCATATTGATTTCATGGTCGACGGCCATCGCCAGCGCCGTACCCAGACGGCTGCCGGCTTTACCAATGCTGGCAAACTCCATCGGCAGATCGAGGTGCTGTTCGGTAAGGAAGTCGGTCCCGGCTCCGCCTGGCTGCCAGGCTTTGAATTTCAGACCATCGCGCATGCCGCCGGCATAATCCTCAAGGATTTCGCGCGCGGTAACGCCAAACGGCAGTTCCCAGACGCCCGGGTTCTTCACGCGGCCGGAGAAGCCCATCATCTTGGTGCCGGTGTCATCACTCTTCGAAATGTTTTTGTACCACTCCACGCCATTCAGGAAGATGGCCGGTACGTTCGACAGCGTCTCAACGTTATTAACGCAGGTCGGCTTGCCCCATACGCCAGCGCTGGCCGGGAACGGTGGCTTGGAACGCGGGTTAGCGCGACGGCCTTCCAGCGAGTTAATCAGCGCCGTCTCTTCGCCGCAGATATAGCGCCCGGCACCGGTGTGCACAAACAGCTCGAAGTCAAAACCGGTGCCGAGAATGTTTTTACCGAGATAGCCTGCTGCGGTCGCTTCCGCAATGGCGCGACGCAGGTTCTCAGCGGCTTCAATGTACTCACCGCGCAGGAAGATGTAACCGCGGTAGGCTTTCAGCGCAAACGCGCTGATCAGCATGCCTTCCACCAGCTGGTGCGGCAGCTGCTCCATCAGCAGCCGGTCTTTATAGGTGCCCGGCTCCATCTCATCAGCGTTACACAGCAGGTAACGGATGTTCATGGATTCGTCTTTTGGCATCAGGCTCCACTTCAGGCCGGTGCTGAAGCCCGCGCCGCCGCGGCCTTTCAGCCCTGAATCTTTCACGGTGGCGACGATTTCATCCTGGCTCATGCCTTTCAGCGCTTTTTCTGCGCCAACGTAGCCGTTTTTACTGCGATATTCATCGATCCACACCGGCTGCTTGTCGTCACGCAGACGCCAGGTGAGCGGATGGGTTTCCGCAGTACGAATGATCTGTTTAATGGTCATTGATACTGCTCCAGCAGGTTAGCGATGCCTTCCGGCGTCAGGTGCACGTGGGTATCTTCATCCACCATCATGGTCGGGCCTTTATCGCAGTTGCCGAGGCAGCAGGTTGGCAGCAGCGTAAAACGACCGTCCGGCGTAGTCTGACCCGGTTTGATGTTCAGGTTCTGCTCCAGCGCAGCCTGAATACCCTGATAACCCGTGATGTGGCATACCACGCTATCGCAGTAGCGAATCACGTGACGTCCAACCGGCGTACGGTAAATCTGGCTGTAAAAGGTCGCCACGCCTTCTACGTCACTGGCCGGAATGCCCAGCACCTCGGCAATGGCGTGAATCGCGCCATCCGGCACCCAGCCGCGCTGTTTCTGCACGATCTTCAGCGCTTCAATGGAAGCCGCGCGCGCATCTTCATAATGGTGTTTTTCATGCTCAATAGCGTGGTGCTCGGCCTCGCTCAGCACAAAGACCTCATTCGGGTCGATGGTTTGAATGGCAATTTTTTGATCGTGCATAATTAGCGGTCCACGTCTGACATAACAAAATCGATACTGCCGAGGTACACGATCAGGTCGGATACCAGGCTGCCACGGATCACGGAAGGGATCTGCTGCAGGTGCGGGAAGCTTGGCGTACGCACGCGGGTGCGGTAGCTCATGGTGCTGCCATCGCTGGTCAGGTAATAGCTGTTGATCCCCTTGGTCGCTTCAATCATCTGGAAGGATTCATTCGCCGGCATCACCGGGCCCCATGAAACCTGCAGGAAGTGTGTGATCAGGGTTTCAATATGCTGCAGCGTACGCTCTTTCGGCGGCGGCGTGGTCAGCGGATGGTCAGCTTTAAATGGCCCTTCCGGCATGTTTTTCAGGCACTGTTCCAGAATGCGCAGCGACTGCCACATCTCTTCCATTTTTAGCTGCACGCGGGTGTAAGCGTCGCTGATACCTGCGCCAACCGGCACCTCAAAGTCGAAGTTTTCGTAGCCGGAATACGGACGCCATTTGCGCACGTCAAAGTCCAGACCGGTGGCACGCAGGCCGGCACCGGTGGTGCCCCATGCCAGCGCTTCGTCCATGTTATACGCCGCTACGCCCTGTGAACGGCCCATCAGCACGGTGTTGCGCAGCGCAGCTTTGTCATACTCTTTCAGGCGCTTCGGCATCCAGTCGAGGAATTCGCGCAGCAGGCGCTCCCAGCCTTTCGGCAGGTCGTGCGCCACGCCACCAATGCGGAACCACGCCGGGTGCATACGGAAACCGGTGATCGCTTCCACCACGTCATAAATTTTCTGACGATCGGTAAAGGCAAAGAACACCGGGGTCATCGCGCCCACGTCCTGAATAAAGGTCGAGATATAGAGCAGGTGGCTGTTGATACGGAACAGTTCAGACAGCATTACGCGAATAACATTGACGCGATCCGGCACGGTGATCCCGGCCAGCTTTTCCACCGCCAGCACATACGGCATTTCATTCACGCAGCCGCCGAGGTACTCGACACGATCGGTATACGGAATGTAGCTGTGCCACGACTGGCGCTCACCCATCTTCTCCGCACCGCGATGGTGGTAGCCGATGTCCGGTACGCAGTCGACAATCTCTTCCCCGTCCAGCTGCAGAATGATGCGAAACGCACCGTGCGCCGAGGGGTGGTTTGGACCCAGGTTGAGGAACATAAAGTCCTCGTTGGCGGTGCTGCGCTTCATGCCCCAGTCTTCCGGCTTGAAGGTCAGCGACTCCATTTCAAGGTCTTCTTTCTGCTTCGTCAGCGTGAACGGATCGAACTCCGTGGCGCGCGCCGGATAATCTTTACGCAGCGGGTGGCCTTCCCAGGTCTGCGGCATCATGATACGCGTCAGATGCGGGTGACCATTGAAGGTGATGCCAAACATCTCCCAGGTTTCGCGCTCATACCAGTTAGCATTGGCGAAGAGTCTGGTGATGGTGGGCAGATTCAGATCGTTTTCTGACAGCGCTACCTTGAGCATGATGTCGCGGTTGCGTTCAATGGACAGCAGATGGTAGAAAACGGAAAAATCCGCAGCGGGCAGACCGGCGCGGTGAGTACGTAAACGCTCGTCAACGCCGTGCAGGTCATACAACATGACATACGGCTTTGGCAGCTTACGCAGGAATTCCACTATTTCCAGAATCTGTTCACGCTTCACCCAGACCACCGGAATTCCGGTGCGGGTAGCCTGAACGGTAAAGGCATCCGGCCCAAAACGGTTACGCAGCTCGCCAATCACCGGGTCATCCAGGTGATCCCGGGTTTGCCATGCAGGCTGAGCGAGATCTTGCGTGGTTAAATCAGTCATACGTTACTCACCATTCCGTCCTGTGATCAGGCACTCAAAAGAAGGCGTCAGGATGGCGGCACGCAATAAATTGTCATTTTCTGCTGCGGCCGTTACGCCATCCATGTACGGGGGGTCTTAAACTTCGTCAGGCGTTCTCAGGTTAGTGACAGCGATACGCTCGCCACGCTTTCTTTCACGCTCGGACTGCATATTGGCACGGTATACACCCTGGTCACCCACCACCCACGAGAGCGGACGACGCTCTTTGCCGATGGATTCACGCAGCAGCAGCAGCGCCTGCATATAGGCTTCCGGACGCGGCGGGCAGCCGGGGATATACACGTCTACCGGCAGGAACTTATCAACGCCCTGCACCACCGAGTAGATGTCATACATGCCGCCGGAATTCGCGCAGGCACCCATGGAGATGACCCACTTCGGTTCCAGCATCTGATCGTATAAACGCTGAATGACCGGCGCCATTTTGGTAAACGGCGTACCGGCAATCACCATAAAGTCAGCCTGACGTGGCGAGGCGCGCATAACTTCCGCACCAAAACGCGCGACGTCGTGCACCGCGGTGAACGACGTGGTCATTTCCACATAGCAGCAGGAAAGGCCAAAGTTATACGGCCAGAGAGAGTTTTTACGACCCCAGTTCACCATGTCGTGCAGGGCATGCTCAAGCTTGCCCATGTAGACGCTGCGGTGAACGTGTTGCTCCAGAGGATCGGTAACAATCTCCTGTTTCTGCAGAGGATAACGATCGTTATCGCCCCCGTTCGGGTCTACGCGTGTCAGCGTGTAGTCCATGTTATTGCCTCGCTTTTACTGCTTATGAGGGTTGGTGTGACTGTGGCTGACCGGGCTTGACTTAACGACTACGCGACGACGCGCAGGCGCCCAGTCCAGCGCACCGATACGTACCAGATAAACCAGGCCTGCCAGGAGCACCAAAATGAAAATAGCGGCTTCCGCAAAGCCCACCCAGCCGCTTTCGCGGATGGAGGTGGACCATGCGTATAAATAGAGGGCTTCGACGTCGAAGATCACGAAGAACATCGCAACCAGATAAAATTTCGCCGAGAGGCGGATATGGGTGTCACCGACGGATTCAATACCGGATTCAAAAGGGGTGTCCTTGTGACGCGCGCGCGCGCGACCCCCTAACAACCAGCCACCGGTTAACATAAAGGCACACAGGCCAAACGCGATAACAATGAAAACAATAAACGCCCAGTGATGAGCGATGACTTCTGTGGTTGTTGACATACTCTTTGCTTACTCATCAAAAGTGGCGATGGCATCCTGCTCTGTCGCAGCAAACGCACCACATCGATTCAAGGGAAGGAGAAAAAACCTTATAAATCTTGCTGTCATTAGCGATTAAGCAGCAATTTTATGGGGTTTTTTACTCCTTTCTATAACCTTTTGTCAACTTTGACAAAAGTATCCAAACATTAATTTACACCCGCAGCATATTATTAACATACGAACCCCCGATCGCCAGCTAAATCGCTTCAGTTTGTGCGGTTAATTTCAGTGTAGCGGGTATTCATATGCATGGATCGTGCATTTAACAAACATATTTTGACAGGTCTCAGCGGGATTTCCCCCCCCTTCACAGGGGTATTTTTTTGATCCAGAGCACATAACTGCGCTTTTTGCTGTAAAAAAGCACAACGCCGTGCCTGAAGCGCGCCGCTAAAACCGGCACGAAATGATAAAAAAATTTTGCATTGGGCAAAAATGAAACATATGCGACTTATTTGCACAGCGGGGAAATTATTGGCGGGAAAAATGATAAATAAAGGCAAGTTAAGTGGCATAAAAAAAGCCCTACCCGGCTATTTTCCGGCTAAGGCTCATTTTTCGCTGTTTTAACAATTCACCGCTATTCAGGATATGAAGAATAACGCTGTTCAGGCGACTTACTCTTCGTCGTCCAGCAGCAGGGTGCCGTCTGGATTCGCGCTCAGGTTGTAAGGATCATTGGTGGACTGCATGGCGTTAAAGATTGCCAGAGCCAGTTCATTCTCACTATCCGGGTTGCGGCACAGCAGATACTGCGTATCCGGCAGTACCGGCAGGCCTTCTGCTGCACCCATCACGCGCAGTTCCGGGCTCATCATTTCAACCGGACGCGCCGTCACGCCAAGACCGGCTTTAACTGCAGCACGCACCGCAGCCAGCGTAGAGGCGACGTAAGAGATGCGCCACGGAATGCCGGCTTCGTTCAGGTGATCGATCGCCATGTCGCGGTACGGGCTCGGTTCATCCAGCAGTACCAGAGGAATCGCTTCGCCGCGCTGGAAGATGTAATCCGCCGCGCAATACCACAAGGTAGGAGACGTGCGCAGCACCTGATGGGTGAAATTGCCGGGACTGGAGGTGGTCACCACCAGATCGACTTCGCCCTGGTTCAGCATTTCCATCATGAACGGGTTACGCTTCACGCGGACATCGATGGCCAGCTTCGGATAGACCGACGTCACGCGGTTAAGCAGAAACGGCAGAATGGTGTCAGAAGTGTCATCAGATGCGCCAATGGTCAGCACGCCCTGAATGTTGCTGTACATCAGCGATGTGCAGGCTTCATCGTTAAAGCGCAGTATTTTCCGGGCGTAGCCCAGCAGCTGAATACCATGCTCCGTCAGTAATTTGTTACGTCCATGTCTGGCAAACAGCTCTTTACCTACCAATTGCTCCAGACGTTGCATCTGCTGACTGACCGCGGATTGCGTTCTGCATACAGCCGCCGCTGCGGCGGCAAAGGTATTCAGATCGGCAACCGCAACAAATGTACGCAGCAGATCGAGGTCGAGATTCAGTATCGGACGATTTGCATTAGTCATGTTTTTTCTTCACTTATAAGATTTTTTAAAACTACTACCCTGGTGTATTACCTTACTTATCAAAGTGATAAGAGGTAATGGTGCTTAATGACCGCCCTGTGATAAGACCGTCATGAAAAAAATCGTGTCAGGCGGAAATGGACGAACAGGTTGCTCAGCGCTGAGCAGTGGCGTCCTTCAGAGAGAACAACTTCTGTGCTCAAAGACGTCAGTCGTACAGTTGCTGGAAGCTGTGTAGTTGCCTGGTTCCCCGCAAATGGTCCGGCGGGTCAAAAGTGATAACACTGTGTTATGCTGATGCGAAGCGGTAAACTGCATCAAATAATAAATTATACTTAATCATTTTTACGCCAGAAATGGAAATGTTTTTGTTCAAAACATCGTAATTTTTGACCAAAAGACATTTCTGGCACATCCTGCCACCGCACGGGTCATTTTTTAACCTTTCGCAATTCTGAACAGATTGATAAGCGTTAAAGTGACTGTACAAATGCCATTTATAGCGCGCGATACCTGTTTTTTCCTGCTGGTTCAGGAACTAATTTTACCCCATAAAGGGGGCCTGAATTGCGTCAGTTTTTCTGGCGCCAGTGCGTGCTTTAACTCTCCTGCACAATTCTTCGGCATCTTACAAAAAACCTTTAACTATTTCCTCATGTGGCTAATTAATATTTTTCCGCCTTAAGCGTCGAAATCTTCTTAATCCCGTAGCGAAAGGATGGATATCAGGCTTTACAGACGTACCACACTGCAGAAATATTAAATGTCGCCACCGGCTATTTTAATAGATTATTAAACCAGTTTTAACACTTAAAAATGCGTTTTGCGCCAGTACGCTGCCGAAAGCCTGCCTATCGCGCCAAAACCTGGCCCTGCCCTTCTTTTGTTACAGTGAGAGGAGTAAATTGAGCAGGTTTGATTTTGGTGGCAGGTTAAAGGACTCTGCCCGTTAAGGCGGCAACGATGAATTTTCAAATTGATAAATCCGGCAAGCTGGAAAATGTCTGTTATGACATCCGCGGTCCGGTACTGAAAGAAGCAAAACGTCTCGAAGAAGAAGGCAACAAAGTCCTCAAACTCAATATCGGCAACCCCGCGCCGTTTGGGTTTGAAGCACCGGATGAGATTCTGGTTGATGTCATCCGCAACCTGCCAGGTGCGCAAGGGTACTGCGACTCAAAAGGGCTGTATTCCGCCCGTAAAGCGATTATGCAGCACTACCAGGCGCGCGATATGCGCGATGTCACCGTTGAAGATATTTATATCGGTAATGGTGTCTCGGAGCTGATCGTCCAGGCAATGCAGGCGCTGCTGAACAGCGGCGATGAAATGCTGGTGCCGGCACCGGATTATCCACTGTGGACCGCCGCCGTTTCGCTTTCCGGTGGCAAAGCGGTGCACTATTTGTGTGATGAGTCAGCCGGCTGGTTCCCTGACCTCAACGATATCCGCAGCAAAATCACGCCCCGCACGCGCGGCATCGTGATCATTAACCCGAATAACCCTACCGGCGCGGTTTACAGCAAAGAGTTGCTGCTGGAGATCGTGGAGATTGCCCGTCAGCATAACCTGATTATCTTTGCTGACGAGATTTACGACAAAATTCTCTACGATGAGGCTCAGCATCATTCCATCGCCGCGCTGGCGCCGGATCTGCTGACCGTGACCTTCAACGGCCTGTCGAAAACCTACCGCGTGGCGGGGTTCCGTCAGGGCTGGATGGTCCTGAACGGGCCAAAGCAGCACGCCAAAGGTTACATTGAGGGGCTGGAAATGCTGGCCTCAATGCGTCTGTGTGCCAACGTACCGGCGCAGCATGCAATCCAGACTGCGCTGGGCGGCTACCAGAGCATCAGCGAATTTATCGTGCCAGGCGGCCGGCTGTATGAGCAGCGCCAGCGCGCCTGGGAGCTGATAAATGACATCCCTGGCGTCAGCTGCGTGAAACCTCAGGGCGCGCTTTATATGTTCCCGCGCATTGATGCGAAGAAATTCAATATCTTCGACGATCAGAAAATGGTACTGGATTTCCTGCTGCAGGAAAAAGTACTGCTGGTGCAGGGCACCGCGTTCAACTGGCCGTGGCCGGATCATGTGCGCATCGTGACGCTACCACGCGTTGACGATCTGGAAATGGCCATCCACAAATTTGGCCGCTTCCTGCTGGGGTATCGTCAGTAAGCTTACTCCGCCTGGTGCCCGTGCCGGGCACTGGCACCTCGGGTGGCCCGCGCTGCCACCCGACGGGTGAAGGGTATATACTGTGTGCATTTCGGGGAAAGGTTCGCCTTCCCCGCCGTGCTAACAGGAATCGTTCATGACCCGCAGCCACTTTTTTGCTCATCTCTCCCGTCTTAAGCTGATTAACCGCTGGCCCCTGATGCGCAACGTGCGCACGGAAAATGTCTCCGAGCACAGCCTGCAGGTGGCGATGGTGGCGCACGCGCTGGCGATCATCAAAAACAAGAAATTTAACGGTAATCTCAACGCCGATCGTATTGCCATGCTGGCGCTGTATCACGATGCCAGTGAGGTGCTGACCGGGGATTTACCGACGCCGGTTAAGTATTACAACGCACAGATCGCCCACGAATACAAAAAGATAGAGAAAATTGCCCAGCAGAAGCTGATCGAAATGCTGCCCCCGGAGTTGCAGGACGCCTACCGCCCGCTGCTGGATGAGCATTTACACAGTGAAAGTGAGCAGGCGCTGGTGAAGCAGGCAGATGCGCTGTGCGCCTACCTGAAATGTCTTGAGGAGCTGTCCGCCGGAAATCATGAATTTGTCCTGGCGAAGGCGCGGCTGGAGAAAACGCTGGCGGCGCGCCGTTCGCCGGAGATGGACTACTTTATCGAGGTTTTCGTTCCCAGCTTTAACCTGTCGCTGGATGAAATCTCTCAGGATACGCCGCTGTAAGCCGCGTGCCGCCCCTCAGGCGCGGCTCAACAGCGTAAACTCGCCGTTGTCCTGTTTTTCAATCTGCAGCGGCGTCAAATCGTGCACCTGCAGCATCACTTCATTGAGACGCGCTATGTCGCCGTGCGGATTCACCGCGACCACGGCGCAACCGGCTTCCAGCCCGGCCACAATGCCGGCGGGCGCATCTTCCACCACCACGCAGGCGGATGGCTGCAGACCAAGGCGCTGCGCGCCCAGCAGATAGGGTTCCGGATCGGGCTTACCGCGCGTGATGTTCTCTGCGGTAATGAATACTTCCGGCATCGGCAGTCCGGCGGCGCGATGGCGCGCGTGCGCAACCGGCACGGATCCGGACGTAACAATCGCCCACGGTATCTGCAGAGTGTTCAGGGTGGTGAGCAGCGCGTGCGCGCCGGCGATCGCCTGCACGCCTTCGGTATCTTCAGCTTCCCGCTGTTCCAGCCAGCGAAATTCAGCCTGAATCGCCTCTTCGCTCTGGCCTGCCATAAAATGGCGCAGCGAGTTAATGGCCGGTTTGCCGTGAATGTAATCCAGCACCGTTTCAGCGCGCAGATCGTGGCGTTCTCCCCATTGTGACCAGGCGCGCACCACGGCCGGCAGCGAATCCACCAGCGTACCGTCTAAATCAAACAGAAACCCTCTGTATGTCACACGTTGCTCCTTACTCAGACAGAAAAACCGACGCAATAGCCTCCGCGCGGCGGAAAGAGTGATGCGGACAAGTGTGCCATACCCGGCGCTGATACGGGAATTTTTCCACGGCTGAAGGCGCTGCGCGCGCCTTAAGCTTTGTGCGGGTAGCCAGCGGCTGTTACCGCGCCCGGCGCGTGACCGGGCGGGCCATGATGTGCACGATCCTCAGAGATCGTCGAGGAAGGTGCGGTCGAGTTGCTTAAAGGCGCGTTTCAGGACATCGGCCAGCGCCTGATAGGTGGGTTTACCGTCAACCGGTGCGATTGCCTGCCCGGCCTCTTCCAGCTTCGCGCGCACTTCATGAAACCAGCTCAGCAGCCCGGGCGGCAACGGGGTAACTGAACGTTTACCCAGCCACCACAGACCCTGCATCGGCAGGCTGCAGGCAAACAGCGCAGTGGCGATTGCCGGGCCCAGCTGTCCGCCCAGCGCAATTTGCCAGGTCAGGGTAAAAATCGCCAGCGGCGGCATAAAACGAATGGCGAAACGGGTAGCCGTCACGACGCGGTTTTCGGGAAACACCGGCGCCAGTCGTTTGTCAGCCGGCCAGGTTTTCATATAGTGCTGACCGCGCTGAAATAAGCCGAACCAGCCTGGATTGCCTGCGTCATTCGCCATGGAATACCTCAACTATTTCTACAACATTTAAAATAAATTTATAACTACACAACTTTACGTGACATCCTTCAAAAGATTTTGTCTTTGCAGGTGACAGTGGGTATTCTGACGCCGTTTTAGCAACATTACCGGAAGCCGGTGCTCAATTAAAGCGTGGTCTGGCGGCCTGTTGTGCTGAGTGGATTTCAAAAATCTGCGTAAAATTACCAAAATTTTTTTGCGTGTCGTTTTCTTTTTGACTACCGCATGATGTTAATCATTAATCTACCAGCTTTCATGGGCTACGCTGTTAGTCTGATTGCGTTATTTTTCGCCATTATTTAACAAATAGGTACTTCCATGTCGACGAAGTTAGTACTGGTTCTGAACTGCGGCAGCTCTTCCCTTAAGTTTGCCATCCTTAATCCCGCCACCGGCGACGAATATTTGTCAGGCCTGGCGGAGTGTTTCCACTTACCGGAAGCCCGCATTAAATGGAAACTGGAAGGCAGCAAACAGGAAGCGCCACTTGGCGCAGGCGCAGCCCATAGCGAAGCGTTGAACTTCATCGTTAAAACTATTCTGGCACAAAAACCCGAGCTTTCTGCACAAATCGCTGCAATCGGTCATCGTATCGTGCACGGCGGTGAAAAACTGACGCAATCGGTGGTCATTGATGAGGCAGTGATTCAGGGCATTAAAGACGCCTCTTCCTTCGCCCCGCTGCACAACCCGGCGCACCTGATCGGCATTGATGAAGCGATGAAAAACTTCCCGCATCTGTCAGATAAAAATGTGGCCGTGTTTGATACCGCGTTCCATCAGACCATGCCGGAAGAGTCCTATCTCTATGCCCTGCCCTACGCCCTGTATAAAGAACACGGCGTGCGCCGCTACGGTGCGCACGGCACCAGCCACTACTATGTGACCCAGGAAGCCGCCAAAATGCTGAACAAGCCGGTGAGCGAACTGAATATCATCACCTGCCACCTCGGCAACGGCGGTTCCGTATCGGCTATCCGCAACGGCGAGTGCGTTGACACCTCCATGGGCCTGACGCCGCTGGAAGGTCTGGTGATGGGCACGCGCAGTGGCGATATCGACCCGGCTATCGTGTTCTTCCTGCATGACGCCCTGGGCATGAGCGTTGATGCCATCAACCGCCTGCTGACCAAAGAGTCCGGCCTGCTGGGCCTGACCGAAGTCACCAGCGACTGCCGCTACGTGGAAGACAACTACAACACCAAAGAAGACGCCCGACGCGCCATGGATGTGTTCTGCCACCGTCTGGCAAAATACATCGGCAGCTACAGCGCGCTGATGGAAGGCCGTCTGGATGCCGTCATCTTTACCGGCGGTATCGGTGAAAACGCGGCCCTGGTGCGTGAGCTGACACTGGGTAAACTGGGCCTGCTGGGCTTTGACGTCGATCACGCGCGCAACCTGGCGGCGCGTTTCGGCCAGTCCGGTTTCATTAATAAAGAAGGCACCCGCCCGGCGGTGGTGATCCCTACCAATGAAGAGTGGGTGATTGCGCAGGACGCCGCGCGTCTGACCGCCTGATACACTTCTCCGTCAGCTTCGGCTGACGGCGTTGTTTCTGACACTCTGCCATACCGAGAGGAATTACCGTGTCACGTACAATTATGCTCATTCCTACCGGCACCAGCGTCGGCCTGACCAGCGTCAGCCTCGGCGTAATCCGTGCCATGGAGCGCAAAGGCGTGCGCCTCAGCGTTTTCAAGCCCATCGCCCAGCCCCGCGCCGGCGGCGATGCGCCAGACCAGACCACCACCATCATCCGTAAAAACTCCGCTATTCCGGCAGCGGTGCCGCTGCAGATGTCCCGCGTTGAGTCGCTGCTGGGATCTAACCAGCAGGATGTGCTGATGGAAGAGATCATTGCCAGCTATCACGCCAATGCGAAAGACGCGGAAGTGGTACTGGTAGAAGGTCTGGTGCCGACGCGCAAACATCAGTTCGCTACCGCGCTGAACTACGAAATTGCCAAAACCCTTAACGCCGAGATTGTCTTTGTGATGGCGCTGGGTAACGATTCGCCGGCGCAGCTGAAAGAGCGGATCGAGCTGACGCAAAGCAGTTTTGGCGGCAGCAAAAACAAAAACATCACCGGCGTGATCATCAACAAACTGAACGCACCGGTGGATGAACAGGGCCGTACCCGTCCGGATCTCTCTGAGATTTTTGACGCCTCTTCTGAAGCCAGCATCGCGAATATCGATCCTAAGCAGCTGTTTGCCAACAGTCCGCTGCCGGTGCTGGGCTGCGTGCCGTGGAGCTTTGATCTAATTGCCACGCGCGCCATTGATATGTGCCGCCATCTGAACGCTGAAATTGTTAATGAAGGCGAAATCCAGACGCGCCGCGTCAAGTCGGTGACCTTCTGTGCACGCAGCATTCCGCACATGCTGGAACACTTCCGTCCCGGCTCGCTGCTGGTGACCTCGGCCGATCGTCCGGATGTGCTGGTTGCTGCCTGCCTTGCCGCGATGAACGGTATTGAGATCGGTGCTGTTCTGCTGACCGGCGGTTATCAGATTGAGGAGCCTATCGCCCGTCTGTGCGAGCGCGCCTTCCAGACCGGCCTGCCGGTGTTTATGGTGAAAACCAACACCTGGCAAACCTCGCTGAGCCTGCAGAGCTTCAACCTCGAAGTGCCGGCCGATGATACCCAGCGCATTGAAAAAGTGCAGGAGTATGTTGCTAACTACATCAACGCCGACTGGGTAGAGTCGCTGACCGCCACCTCCGAACGCAGCCGCCGTCTCTCGCCGCCCGCTTTCCGTTATCAGCTGACCGAACTGGCGCGCAAAGCCGGCAAACGCATTGTTCTGCCGGAAGGCGACGAACCGCGCACCGTCAAAGCGGCAGCCATCTGCGCCGAGCGCGGCATTGCCACCTGCGTGCTGTTAGGGAATCCGGAAGAGATTCAGCGCGTGGCCGCTGCGCAGGGTGTGGAGCTGGGCAAAGGCATTGAAATCGTCGATCCGGTTGCCGTCCGCGATAACTACGTCCCGCGTCTGGTAGAACTGCGTAAAAGCAAGGGCATGACCGAAGTGGTGGCGCAGGAGCAGCTGGAAGACAACGTGGTGCTCGGCACCATGATGCTGGAGAGCGGCGAAGTGGACGGTCTGGTTTCCGGTGCGGTCCACACCACGGCCAATACCATTCGTCCGCCGCTGCAGCTGATCAAAACCGCGCCAAACAGCTCGCTGGTGTCGTCCGTGTTCTTTATGCTGCTGCCTGAGCAGGTGCTGGTGTATGGCGACTGCGCCATTAACCCGGACCCGAATCCGGAGCAGCTGGCAGAGATTGCCATTCAGTCTGCTGATTCAGCCAAAGCCTTTGGTATCGATCCGCGCGTGGCGATGATCTCCTACTCCACCGGTAACTCCGGTGCCGGTAGCGACGTAGAAAAAGTGCGCGAAGCCACCCGCATCGCCCAGCAGAAACGCCCGGATCTGGTGATTGATGGCCCGCTGCAGTACGACGCCGCCATTATGGAAGACGTGGCGAAGTCCAAAGCACCGGACTCTGCGGTCGCGGGTCGTGCCACCGTGTTTATCTTCCCGGATCTCAACACCGGCAATACCACCTACAAAGCGGTACAGCGCTCAGCCGATCTGATCTCCATCGGGCCGATGCTGCAGGGGATGCGTAAACCGGTTAATGACCTGTCGCGCGGTGCGCTGGTGGATGACATCGTCTATACCATCGCCCTGACGGCGATTCAGTCGCAGCAGGCGGAAGGCTAACCTTTTCGTTGCGCAGCCAGGCACGCCCTTAGCGGCGTGCTTTTTTTGCCTGTGCCCTACTGCTGCAGCCTCCTGGCAAAAACGCGCCCGCCCGCTCACACTGTTTATACGTTCCTTCGCGTCTGACGAGGTGCATGATGAACAGTGATGTACACCGCCGCCGGTTACAGGCTACGCCGCGAGGCGTGGGGGTGCTGTGCGATTTCTATGCGGTTAAAGCAGAGAATGCCACGTTGTGGGATCAGCATGGCCGGGTCTATATCGACTTTGCCGCCGGTATTGCGGTGCTGAATACCGGACACCGTCACCCGACGGTGATGGCGGCCGTCAGGCAGCAGCTGGACTGTTTTACCCATACGGCCTTTCAGGTGGTGCCGTACGAAAATTACATTCATCTGGCCGAGCGGCTTAACGCACGGGTACCGGTTGCCGGACCCGCCAAAACCACCTTCTTTTCTACCGGTGCGGAAGCGGTCGAAAACGCGGTGAAAATCGCCCGCGCCGCCACCGGACGGCCCGGCGTGATCGCTTTCACCGGTGCGTTTCATGGCCGCACCCATATGACGCTGTCGCTGACCGGCAAAGTCGCCCCCTATAAGACCGGCTTTGGCCCCTTTGCCAGCCCGGTGTTTCACGCCCGCTATCCCTGCGCGCTGCATCACGTCAGCGTAGCCGATGCGCTGGCGAGTCTTGACGCGCTTTTCCGCAGTGATATCAGCCCGCAGCAGGTGGCGGCGATTATCTATGAACCGGTGCAGGGCGAAGGCGGTTTCTATGTCGCCCCGCCGGCGTTTGTGACGGCGCTACGCGCACTTTGCGATCGGCATGGCATCCTGCTGATTGCGGATGAGATTCAGAGCGGGTTTGCCCGTACCGGCCGGCTGTTTGCCAGCGAATACTACGCTGAGCAGCCGGATATGATAACGCTGGCAAAAAGTCTGGCCGGTGGATTTCCGCTGTCAGCGGTGACCGGACGCGCCGCGGTGATGGATGCACCGGAACCCGGCGGCTTAGGGGGTACCTACGCCGGCAGCCCGCCGGCGATTGCCGCCGCGCATGCTGTACTGGACGTGATCACACAGGAGAATCTGTGTGCCCGCGCGCTGACGCTGGGAAACCGGCTGCGGGAGACGCTGAACGGCACAGGCTGCCGCGCGCTGGCAGAGGTGCGCGGGTATGGCTCAATGCTGGCCGCTGAGTTTACCGACAGCCACGGCCAGCCTGACGCCGGGATCGCCAGCGCCATTCAGCAGCAGGCGCTGGCGCAGGGCCTGCTGCTGCTAACCTGCGGCGTGCACAGCAATGTCATCCGCTTTCTCTATCCGCTGACCATTCCGGATGCGCAGTTCAGCCAGGCGCTGGATATTCTCAGCGGAATTTTGCGTCAGCATTAAAAAAGGCACCTTGCGGTGCCTTAGCCAGCCCATCGGGGCTGCGGAAGCGCGACGTCTGTCAGGCGTCACTGCTCTGTTGACTGCGGGTGGCATCGCTGTTGCGGCTCAGCCACAGCGACAGGGCTTTCAGCGAGTCATCGGTAAACTCATCGCAGCGGGCGGTGATCTCTTCCGGCGTCATCCAGAACACTTCATCCACCTCTTCTTCCTGCATCGCGAACGGGCCGTGGGACACACAGCTGAACAGCCCGCCCCAGACGCGGCAGTGCGCATCTTCGAAGTAGAACTTACCGTGCTCGGCGAAGGGCACATCCGCAATTCCCAGCTCCTCTTCCGCTTCGCGGCGCGCAGATTCAAGCAGATCTTCGCCGCTCTGCACCACACCACCGGCGGTCGCATCCAGCATACCAGGCATGAAATCTTTGGTTTCGGTACGACGCTGCACCAGGATTTTGCCCATGCCATCGTGCACCACGATATAGGTTGCGCGATGACGCAGACACTGCGCCCGCATCTGCGCCCGGCTGGCCTGCGCAATCACTTCGTTGTCTTCGCTGACGATATCGACCCACTCAATGCCGTCACCTGCCGTTTGATCCACCATCCGTAACCCTTTCTCTGTTTTCGGCGTGCCTGGCACGCGCCTGTTTGCGATGCTTTATTAGAATGTGCGCTAAGGTAAAGCGTTCTTTTCGCCGCCGCAAGGTTTTAGCGTGCTTTCACCGACTCCGCCAGCCACAGCTGTACCGAGGCGCGCTGCCACTGAAATTCGGCGTAATGCTGCAGCTTCACCGGTAGCGGATCGCCATGCAGCGCAAGGCGGTTAAGCATGATCGCCAGATCGGTATCCGCAATTGACCACTCGCCAAACAGGTTTTGCTGGCCGTCCGGCAGCAGGCGCTGCGCGGCCACAACCAGCTTTGCCACCGCCTGTTCCGCCGCTGGCGTCAGTGCCGCAAACCGCTCGCCGGCAAACAGCACCTCCGTCGGACGCTCACTGCGCAGCGCCGCGAGGTCACTGCGCAGCCACGCCTGAAGTTCACGCGCGCGGGCGCGCTTTTCCCGGTCGCGCGGGTAGAGGCGCTCGAACTCTGGCGCCGGAAAGCGCTCTTCCAGATATTCCGCAATGGCTGAAGATTCGCTGAGCACCAGATCGTCAATTTGCAGCGCTGGCACGCGGCAGGTCAGCGAAAGCGCGCGATACGCTTCCTCATGCTGCGCATTGCGCGAGAGATCGACACGCTTCAGCGTAAAAGGAATGCCCTTTTCGGTGAGCGCGACGTAAACCGACATCGCATACGGACTGAAAAAGCATGAATCGGACCATAACGTAATGGTGGGATAAGTCATCGGCTGCCTCAGGTAAGCGTCAGGTGTGCATTCTATTTACCGATTTTTAGACGCTAAGGCAATGGGTTCGCTGGTCGGATCTTCGCCGCCGGGCCGGGGAAAACTTTCCCTTTTTCATCATAAGCGTAACCCTGGTCACGCCACGGACGCGCTTCTCTTCTATGCTCAATTCTGAGCAAATCAATTATTCCAGGGAGGCTCAGACATGCACCTGCTTATTACCGGTGGCACCGGCCTGATTGGCCGCCATCTGATCCCGCGCCTGCTGCAGCTCGGTCACCAGGTCAGCGTGGTCACGCGCGATGTGGCAGCTGCGCGGGAAAAACTCGACGCGCGCGTAATGCTGTGGTCCGGCATTAATCAGCAAGCGGATTTGAATGGTATTGATGGCGTGATCAATCTGGCCGGCGAGCCGATTGCCGATAAGCGCTGGACAGAACAGCAGAAGCAGCGCCTGTGCGAAAGCCGCTGGCAGATCACAGAACAAATTGTCTCACTGATTCACGCCAGCAGTCAGCCACCGCGCTTTCTGATTTCCGGCTCGGCAACCGGCTTCTATGGCGACACCGGCGATGTGGTGGTGACTGAAGAGGACGGCGGTCAGCAGGAGTTCACCCATACGCTGTGCGACCGCTGGGAGCAGCTGGCCCTGAAAGCGCAGAGCGATCGCACCCGCGTTTGCCTGCTGCGCACCGGCGTGGTACTGGCCAAAGAAGGCGGTGCGCTGGCAAAGATGAAGCTGCCGTTCAAACTGGGTGTCGGCGGGCCGATCGGCAGCGGCAAGCAGTATCTGCCGTGGATTCACATTGATGACATGGTCAACGCCATTCTGTGGCTGATGGATAACGCGCAGCTCAGCGGCCCGTTTAATATGGTGTCACCGTACGCCGTGCGCAATGAACAGTTTGCCGCCACGCTCGGTCATGTGATGCACCGTCCGGCGTTTATGCGCACGCCTGCCAGCGCCATCAAACTGATGATGGGGGAATCCGCCGTGCTGGTGCTGGGCGGGCAGCATGTGTTGCCTAAACGGCTGGAGGCCTCTGGCTTTGGTTTCCGCTGGTATGATTTGCAGGAAGCGCTGCAGGATGTGGCGGGGACAGCGTCCCCGCACTAGACACCGGCCAGGGCCGGCGCGGCTTACGCCTGCTTTGGCTGTCCGTTTGACGCGGTCAGTCCACCATCTACCGGCAGATTCACGCCGGTGATGTAGCGGGCATCGTCGCTGGCAATAAAGGCGATGGCGCTGGCGATGTCTTCCGGCTCACCGGCACGACGCAGCGGGATACGATCGTAAAACTGCTCCAGTAATCCCTGATCCTCCTGCGCATCTTCGGTCAGATCGGTGCGGGTGAAGCCGGGGCAAATGGCGTTCACGCGGACGCCGTCGCTGCCGTAATCCATGGCCAGCGCGCGGGTAAAGTTGGTAACAGCCCCTTTGGCGGCGTTATACACGCTCATGCCCCAGTCACCGCCCAGTCCGGAGACAGAGGAGATGTTGACCACGTTGCCCTTGCTATTCAGCAGCGCCGGCATGAAGAAGTGGGTACAGTGATAAACGCCGTCGAGATCGGTGCTCATCAGCTTTTTCCAGTCTTCTATCGCCACTTCATGAATTTTGCCCTGCACGATGCTGCCGGCATTATTCACCAGCACATCCACGCGGCCGTAAGTGCGCTGCACCTGATCGGCCAGCTGCCTGACCTGCTCCGCTTCGCCGACATCGCAGGACACCACAAGATGCTGACCCTCAGCCAGCGTACTCAGCACTTTATCCAGTTTTTCCTGCGTTCTGCCCACCAGAACCACGGAGGCGCCCTCGCTGGCAAAGCGCTGCGCTGCCGCGGCGCCAATGCCGGAACCTGCTCCCGTGATCACGACAACTTTCTGTGAAAAACGCGACATATTTCCTCCTGAATAAGTGAAAGTGACGAGGATCAAGCCTGGCAGCCTCTGCCACTGTTTCAAGCGAAGCGGGAGAAACATGGCCTGCTAGCAGGTCTTCTGTGCGCTGATGATCAATTCGTGCACTTTTTACCAGGGTTAATTTGTTGTCACTTCCCGGCGCGGCTACAGTTAATTTTCGCGCGCAAAATTTACAAAAACTTAATATCTGCGCTTTTTGCTTTACATCGCACCGCGGTCGCTTCACCCGCATTTTTCTATTCTGTCAGGATGCAATGATGAAAAAGAGAGCAAAAACCCTGCCCGGCGTGACCCGGCGGCAGGTACTGACCTGGTCAACGCTGGGCGTTGCCGCTGGCGTTACGCAGGTGGCGAACGCCGTTTCCCTGAAGGGCGCCCCTGGCTGGACGCCCTTCTCCGCTAATCCACCCGAGCAGTTCACACCATCGGGCTGGCTGTTTTTTACCGCTGAAGAAGCGCGCACGGTAGAAGCCATCGTTGACCGGCTGATCCCGGCGGACGATCTCAGTCCCGGCGGAAAAGAAGCCGGCTGCGCGGTATTCATCGATCGCCAGCTGCACGGCTTTTACGGCACCTTTGAGCGGCTGTATATGCAGGGTCCCTTTCAGGAGGGCACGACCGAACAGGGCGATCAGTCTCCGCTGGTGCCGCAGCAGCGCTACCGCACCGGGCTGGCGGCGCTGAACCGCTATGTTCAGCAAACCTCGCAGAAGGATTTTGCGGATTTAACCCCGGCCCAACAGGATGCACTGCTGGAGGCGATGGAAGCCGGCAAAGTGCACTTCACGGATTTTGACGCGCAATCGCTGTTTCTTGAGGTGCTGAACAACACCATGGAGGGCTTTTTTGCCGATCCGATCTACGGCGGTAACAAAGAGATGGTGTCGTGGAAAATGCTGGGATTCCCGGGTGCGCGTTATGACTACCGCGATTACATCGAGCGGCATAACGAGGATCTGGGGCTGGAGCCCATCAGTATCCTGCAATGGAAAGGCGGAGATCACTCATGAAAAAATTACCGAAAACGGATGTGGTCGTCATCGGCCTGGGCTGGGCGGGCGCCATCATCGCCAATGAGCTGGCGGACGAAGGACTGGAGGTGGTGGGCATTGAGCGCGGCCCGTGGCGCGACACCGCACGTGATTTCAATATTGGCACCGTAACCGATGAACTGCGCTATGTCATGCGCGAAGAGTTAATGCTGCGCACCCGGCAGAACACCTGCACCATGCGCAACAATCCGTCGCAAACAGCGCTGCCAATGCGTACCTGGGGCTCCTTCCACCCGGGCAACGGCACCGGCGGCGCCGGCAACCACTGGGCAGGCATTACATTCCGCTTTCAGCCGGAAGAGTTCCGCCTGAAGAGTCATCTGACAGAGCGCTACGGCGCCAGCGCGATACCGGATGAGCTGGTGCTGCAGGACTGGGGAACCAGCTGGGAAGAGATGGAGCCGCACTACATGCAGTTTGAGCGGGTGGCCGGTACGTCCGGCTACGCCGGCAATATTCAGGGCGAAAAACGCCCGGGCGGTAACCCGTTTGAAGGCGCGCGGTCGGGTGACTATCCGACGCCGCCGCTGCGTCAGCCCTATGGCCCGACGCTGTTTGCTGAAGCCGCCAGAAATATGGGCTACCAGCCGTTTCCGGTTCCCTCCTCGCTGGTGTCAGAGGCGTATACCAATCCGTATGGCGTCACCATGGGGCCGTGCACCTTCTGCGGTTTCTGCACCAACTACGGCTGCGCCAACTACTCAAAAGCCAGCGCCATCACTACCATTCTCCCGGCGCTGATGCGCAAAGAGAACTTCACGGCGTATACCAACAGCGAAGTGCTGGAAGTGCTGACAGACAGTACCGGCCGGCAGGCCACCGGCGTCACCTACATTGACTCCTCCGGCGATAAGTGGGAGCAGCCCGCCGATCTGGTCATCGTGGCCGCCTTTACCTTTGAAAACGTTCGGCTGATGCTGCTTTCCGGCATCGGCAAAGCCTACGATCCGGTCACGAACCAGGGCACCACCGGTCGCAACTATGCCTACCAGACGGCTAACAACGTGACCCTGTTCTTTGATAACAAGAACTTTAACCCGTTCATCGGCGCAGGCGCGGTGGGGATGGGCATTGATGAGTTTAATAACGATAACTTTGACCACAGCGGGCTGGGCTTTTTTGGCGGCGGCAGCATCCGCGTCACGCCCATCGGCTCTGCGCCCATTGGCTATCGTCCGCTTCCGCCCAACACGCCAAAATGGGGGGCAAAGTGGAAGCGCGCGCTGAAAGATAACTACCTCAGCACCATGTCGATTGGCTGTGAGGCCAGCAGCTATACCACGCGCACCAACTACCTTTCGCTCGATCCGAATTACAAAGATCCGCATGGCCGGCCGCTGCTGCGCATCACCTTTGATTTTGCCGCTAACGATCTGAAGATGGCGCAGTACTGCACGGGAAAAGTGGCGGATATCGCCAAATCCATGAACCCGCGCGAGATGATTGTCAAACCGATGACCGGGCACTGGAGCAGCGTGCCGTACCAGTCTTCACACGTGGTGGGTGGATTTATCATGGGCAGCGATCCGTCAACCAGTTCAGTGAACAAGCATCTGCAGGTGTGGGATGTGCCGAACCTGTTTGTGGTGGGGGCGTCGGCGTTTCCGCAGAATCCGGGCTACAACCCGACCGGCACCGTGGGGGCGCTGGCCTTTAAAGCCGCGCATGCCATTCGTCATTTCTATCTGAAGCGTCCCGGGGAGATGATCAGCGCATGAAAATATCTCTCGCCGTAAGCGCCGTCGCGCTGCTGCTGAGCAGCTTCGCCAGTCAGGCACAGCCGGACTACGACCAGTATACCCGCGGCCGTTATATCGCCACGCTGGCTGATTGCAGCGCCTGCCACACGCGTGACCCGCAGCAGCCGTTTGCTGGCGGTGTCAGACTGCAGACCCCGTTTGGCACGCTGGTGGGTGCCAACATCACGCCGGACCGGGAAACCGGTATCGGCACCTGGAGCTATGACGATTTCCGTCGCGCCATGACCGAAGGCATCGGCCATGACGGCAAACGGCTTTACGGTGCCATGCCGTTTACCGCCTACACCAAAATGCCGGAAAAAGATCTGCAGGATCTCTGGGCGTGGATGCAGACACTGCAGCCGCTCTATCAGCCGGTTGAGACCAACCAGCTGCCGTTTCCTTTCAATATCCGCACCAGCCTGATGGTGTGGAACTGGATCAACTTTACCCGCGGTGAATATCAGCCTGATGCGAAGCGGTCAGCGCAGTGGAACCGGGGCGCGTATCTGGTTGCCGGACCAGGTCACTGTGGCACCTGCCACACGCCGAAGAATCTGCTGGGCGGTGACAAAGGCGGCAAGGCGCTGCAGGGTGAAGTGGTTGAGGGCTGGTATGCACCGGATCTCACCAGTGACCCGCACCGCGGACTGGGTAAGTGGAGCCAGCAGGACATTGTCAGCTATCTGCGTACCGGGGTGAACCGCTACGATATCGCCTCCGGACCGATGGCCGACGCGGTGCGCCACTCTACCCGGCACTGGCACGATGACGATCTGCAGGCGGTGGCGGTTTACCTGAAAAGCAGCGGCCCGGCGCAGGTTGACAAGGTGCCACAGCCGCTGGCGGCCACCGACGCGCGTATGAAGCTGGGTGCGCAGATTTATGGCGCGAAATGTTCTGCCTGCCACCGTCCGGATGGTGGCGGCGAGAAGAACATCTTCCCGCAGCTGGCAGATAACCCGCTGCTGAATCAGTCAGATGCTATTTCGCTGATTCGCGTCGTGGCGGCCGGCAGCCGCGGGGTGGATACCGATGCGCACCCTACCGCGCCCGCGATGCCAGCCTTTGCCGGCACGCTGGATAACGCAGAGATTGCCGCCGTGGTGACCTTTATCCGCAACAGCTGGGGCAATGCCGCCGCGCCGGTCAGCGCCGATGAGGTGAAGCAGGTGAAAGCGAAACTGGAGTAACCCGCTGCGCGGCAGGGAAGCCGCGCTCCGTTCCCGGCAGCAGAGCTGCCGGATTATCTCTTATCGTCCTCAGCTGCGCTGCGCTGCCACGCGTGATTTCAGCGTTGCGCCCGCCTGCGTATGGCCCGGCTGCGGCACGCGGATAATAAAGGTCAGCACGCCGGCCACCACATACAGCCCGGTATAGGCCCAGACCACGCCGACGATATCGAAAAACGGCAGCAGAATAGAGGCAATCGCCGGCGCAACAAAGTTACTGAGCCCGGCCGACAGATTATAAACCGAGACAGCAGCGCCTTTGTGATGTGGCTCCAGCGTGGGAAATACCGCCGTCATCGGCACAAAGGCGGCGACAAAGATCCCCAGCATCACTGCCGGAATCAGCGCCACCCAGAAGTTATGCCCGGCATACAGCGGCAGGTAATAGAACGCCAGACTGGCGATCGCCATACCGAGACAGCCAAACCAGCGCACCTGACGTATCCAGCCAATTCTCTCCCCGGTCAGTCCCCAGAAGATGTTGGTAAAGATGGTGACAAAAAAGAACACCGCCCAGATTTGCAGCCATTCTGAAATAGTAAAGCCGAGGCGATCCACAAACAGCAGCGGCATAATGATGGCGAAGCCAAACAGCGACAGCGTATTGATAATACGGATCAGACACGCATAAAAGACATGCTGATTGGTAAACAGGATAGTGACCGCACGCGACATTTCCGTCAGTTTGTCACGCAGCGGCAGATGAACACGGGAACGGTCCACCGGAACTTTGTGCAGGCTGAAACAGGCCAGCACGCCGCCGGCGGCGACCCAGCCAATTGCCAGCCATAAAGTACCGGTCTCGCCCAGCAGCGGAATGGTCAGGCTGGGCAGATAGCTGCCCACCACGCCAATACCGACGGAATACATCGCCCAGAACCAGCCCGTGGCCGCAGCCAGTTTGTCGCGCGGCAGCACCTGCACCAGCATCATCATAAAAGAGTAGATAAACAGCGGATACGCCAGGCCGCGGATGCCGTAAAACAGCAGCATCAGCGGATAGTTGCGCAGCCCCAGACCCAGCGACATGAACAACGCATGCATGATAATCCACAGCACAAAGCCAATCAGCATTGCGCGCTGCGGGGTGATCAGCTCTGCTACCACGCCTGAGGCCCAGGCAGCCAGCGCGGCGGCCAGGCCATAAAAGGTAAACACCAGCGCCGATTGCCCCGGCGTAAAGCCCATATCGGTAATGTGCCGTGACAGAAAGGCCATTTCAAAGCCGTCGCCCGCCATGAAAAGGGCAATGGCGATAAAGCCGGCGAGCAGCTTTTTTGGTAAGCCAAACCAGTATTCGTTTGATTGCATCACACTCTTCCTTCCGTTCGCTGATCGGTCAGGCAGGCAGTAAGCGGCGCGCCTGCTGCTGTTGTACATACAGTTCACGAAACGTCCGCAGCCGCTGCTGCAGTACCGCATTTCGCGACGCATCCGGCTGATAACGCGCCTGAACCGGCGGTTTCCGACATACCGCATCTTCGGTTCCGCCGTCGCAAAGCCAGGCAAGGCGGGCCGCGCCCAGCGCACCGGCAGCCGTGGCAGGATGCGTCACCACCGGCCGTTGCAGCACGTCGGCAATCAGCTGCGCCCATAGCGTGCTGCGCGCACCGCCGCCGGTCAGGCTGAAGCCGGTGATGTGCTGCCGCGCCTCTCCCAGCACCGCCAGCCCGTCCGCCAGCCCAAAGGTGACGCCCTCAATCACCGCATAGCCGAGCAGCGCCCGTGACGTTTCATGACGCAAATGGAAAAACGCGCCGGCGGCACAGGGATCGTTATGCGGCGTGCGCTCGCCGGAGAGATACGGCAGAAACAGTGGCGCATGGCGACACTGTTCTTCACTGAGTTGTGCCATCTCTGCCATCAGCTGGTTTTCACTCACCGACAGCAGCTGACACAGCCAGCGCAGGCAGCTGGCGGCGCTGAGCATGACGCTCATCTGATGCCAGCGTCCGGGCAGTGCGTGACAGAAAGCGTGAACGCCGGCCTGCGGGTCGGCCTGCAGCCGGTCATTGACCACGAAGATCACGCCGGAGGTGCCCAGGGAGATCAATGCATCACCGGGATTGACCGCGCCGGTCCCCACAGCCGAGGCGGCATTGTCGCCGCCGCCACCCGCCACCTGTACCGTGCTGGCTAAGCCCCAGGCGCGGGCCACCGCTTCACTCAGCGTGCCGCTGACCGCACTGCCTTCAACCAGGGCGGGCATCTGCGCCCGCGTCAGGCCGGAGATAGCCAGCAGCGCATCAGACCAGTCACGCTGTGCGACATCCAGCCACAGCGTCCCGGCGGCGTCCGAGGGATCGCTGACAAAACGGCCGGTAAGACGCCAGCGCAGGTAATCTTTGGGCAGCAGTACCCTGGCGATGCGGCGAAACAGCGCCGGCTCGTGCTCTGCTACCCAACGCAGTTTGGGAGCGGTAAAGCCCGGCATGATCCTGTTGCCGCTGATCTGCATCATCTCCGGATGCTGCGTCTGCAGCGCAGTGCACTGGCTGGCGCTGCGCGTGTCATTCCACAGAATGCACGGGCGCAGCACAGCGCCTTGCGCATCCAGCAGCACCGCGCCGTGCATCTGACCGGAGAGACCCACAGCGCGGATCGCCGCCCATGCCGCCGGCGCCTGCTGCCGTAAGCGCGTGACCACCTGATTACACGCCTGCCACCAGCTTTCCGGATCCTGTTCGGCCCAGTGCGGATGCGGGCGCTGTACGCTGAGCGCAGCGTGCTGCGTGGCGACAATTTCGCCCTGCGCATCAAGGATCAGCGCTTTCAGTTCAGAGGTGCCGAGATCTATTCCGAGATACATCGCGCGCCCCCTAAGCCGTTGCCGGCGTCTGTGCCACCTGCGCCAGTTCGCGCTGCAGGGCGTTGACGGTGCGTGTCATCAGAGCATGGAACGCCGGATCATCAGCCAGCTCCGCGAACAGCGCCCGGTCGCGCAGAAAGGCGCTGAGGGCATCGGGGCGGGCAAACTGCTGACGCAGCGCCGCGGCCTGCAACATGCCATCCTGATAGCTGTACGGCAGGCTCCCGCTGGCCCAGCGCTGCAGAAAGAGGAAAAACAGCGCCGGCAGTCTGGCCGTCGCCACCGGTTCCACGCCGCGCTGATAGCCTGCACGCAGCGTAGGCGTCACCATGGCGGGAATTTTTGACAGGCCGTCAGCCGCCACGCGCTGGTTAGTGTCTTTGATATAAGGATTACTGAAACGCGCCAGAACGACGTCGCGATAGTCAGCCAGATCGAGCGGGCTCGGCGACAGTGATGGTATGACATCCTGCGTGATGTACTCCTCTGCCAGCTGGCGGATGGCGGGCTGCCGCAGACTGTCGTCGATATACTGATGCCCTGTCAGCGTGCCGGCCCAGGCTATGGCGGCGTGCGTGGCGTTGAGAATGCGGATTTTTGCCTCTTCCCACGGCAGCACCGAATCCACCAGCTGCACGCCGACGTTTTCCAGCGCTGGCCGCCCGGCGATGAAATTGTCCTCAACAACCCACTGAATAAAGGATTCTGCCATCACCGGCACCCTGTCATCCCTGCCGGTGGCGGCTTTGACGCGCTGCGCCACCTCCGGCGTCGGTCGCGGAGTAATGCGGTCGACCATGGTGTCTGGCGCGGTCGTGTTTGCGGTTACCCAGGCCGCCAGCGCACTGTCGCCTTTTGCCGCCAGGAACGTCAGAAAGCCGCGGCGGAAACGTTCACCGTTGTGTCGCAGATTATCGCAATTCAGCAGCGTTACCGGCGCACCACCGCTGGTCATCCGCTGCTGCAGAATGCGCGCCAGCGCGCCGTAGATCGTGCGGGTGTCACCGTGCAGATCGGCCTGGATATCTGCCTGCGTGCAATCCAGTTCATATTCCGGCGTCAGGTAATATCCGGCTTCGGTCACGGTAAAGCTGATGACGCGGGTATGCGCCTGCGCGCCCTGCGCAACCAGCGCGCTGAGTTCACTGTCCCACGGCAGAATGTGGCGCAGCGAAGTAATGGCCTCGTAGTGGCGCTCACCTGCCGGCGTGACGGTCTCCAGCACGTATTCACCCTGCTGTGCCTCCAGCTGGCTGAGCAGCGTGGCCGCATCCTGGCGGATATTGCCCAGCGCGATATGCCAGCTGTCGTCGCCCTGCTGACGCAGTTTGTGCAGATACCATGCCTGATGGGCACGGTGGAAAGAGCCTGCGCCGATATGCATCCACACCGATTGGGTTGTCATGGTCACCTCAAATTAAACATTTGCCAATTTAAAGGGCTTTTGCCCGGTGAGGCCTAGCATAGTCGGCGTCAGCTGCGGACTTCTGCGAACCGCATCACAATTAATACATTTGCTCTTTTTAAGGGCTTTTGCCCAATTACCGCTCCGGCGTGAATCCGCGATAAACTGCTGTCACAGTGGTTAACGGAAGCGCGGGATGAGCAGAGAAGAGAAAAAACAGGAGCTGGCGGCGCGGGCGGCATGGATGTATTACGTGGCCGGCGTCACGCAGCAGGAGATTGCGCGCGCGCTGGGATTATCGCGTCAGGTGGCTCAGCGGCTGGTATCCAGCGCGCGGGAAATGGGCATGGTCAGCGTCAAAATCGACCATCCGGTAACGCACTGCCTGCAACTGGCGCATGACATCCAGCACCGCTTTGGACTGGAATTATGCCGCGTGGTGCCCTCTGCACAGCTGGATGACGACGCGATTCAGCAGATGCTGGCGGTGGAAGGCGCGGCCGTGATGACGCAGTTCATCAGCGAAGAGCAACCGCAGGTGTTCGGCATCGGTTCCGGAAAAACGCTGCGTGCCATTATTGATTCGCTGCCGTGGATTGAGCGTCCACAGCATCAGTGCGTATCCATGATCGGCGCGATTGCACGCGACGATTCCGGCACCCGCTACGATGTGCCGCTGAAAATGGCGGAAAAAATGCAGGGAAAATATTTCTTCATTCCTGCGCCGCTCTACGCCGATACGCCGGAAGATAAGGCGATGTGGGTGCAACATCAGGTATACCAGCGCGTCACACAGCGCGCGCTGCAGGCGGACGTCGCATTTGTTGGCATTGGCGAAGTGCAACCAGGTTGTCCGCTGAATGCAGAGGGCTTCATCACCGATGCGCAGGTGGAGGCGCTGAACGCCCGTGGCGTGGTGGGCGAGATGCTCGGGCACTTCTTTAACCAGCAGGGTGAGCGGGTCTGGGGGGAAACCGATGCGCTGCTGACCAGCGTACTGCTGGAAAGCCAGACACAGCGCCGCATCGTTGCTTTTGCCGGCAGCGCACGCAAATATGCGGCAATCCGCGCAGCGCTGCTCGGCGGCTGGATTTCCGGCCTGGTCACGGATGAGGAGACAGCGCTGAAGCTGCTGCGGGAGTCATCGCGCCTGTGAGACGGCTGGCGGTGCCATCCGGCGCGCCGCCAGGGTTCAGAGACCTATTTCAGCGATCCTTTCAGGAACTGCTGCAGGCGCGGACTTTGCGGGTTGCCGAATAGCGCATCCGGTGTGCCCTGCTCTTCAATCTTGCCCTGATGCAGGAAAATCATATGGTTTGAAACGTGACGGGCAAATTCCATTTCATGGGTAACCACCACCATGGTTTTGCCCTCTTCCGCCAGTTTCTGCATGATGCGCAGCACTTCGCCCACCAGTTCGGGATCGAGCGCGGAGGTCGGTTCATCAAACAGCAGCACCTCCGGCTCCATCGCCAGCGCACGGGCAATGGAGACACGCTGCTGCTGGCCGCCTGAAAGGTGCACCGGATATTTGGCGCGCGCACGGGCGTCAATCCCCACTTTGTCCAGATATTTGATGGCCCGCTCGCGCGCTTCGGCTTTGCTCAGCCCCAGCACCTGAACTGGCGCTTCGGTGACGTTATCCAGCACGGTCATGTGCGACCACAGGTTAAAGTGCTGGAACACCATGGTCAGGCGGGTGCGCAGCGAGCGCAGCTGCTCCTTATTCGCCACTTTCAGCTGGCCGTCGGTGTCGCGCACCAGGGTGATCTGCTCGTTGTTTACCGCGATGGTGCCTTCGCTCGGTTTTTCGAGGAAGTTAATGCAGCGCAGGAAGGTGCTTTTGCCCGACCCTGACGAACCGATAATGCTGATCACATCACCGGCATTGGCCTGCAGGGAGACGCCTTTTAACACTTCATGTTCACCGTAACGCTTGTGCAGTTCGGTCACGCTTAATTTATTTTCAGCCATAGTCATACTCAGTGTGACGAAGAGGATTTCACGTGCGCCAGGAAGCGGCGTTCTGCCAGGCGGAACAGGCTGATCAGCACGTAAGAGATAATCAGGTAAAGCACCGCTGCGATGCCAAACGCGGTAAACGGCTGGTAGGTCGCCGAGTTGATATCGCGCGCCACCTTCAGCAGATCCGGCACGGTGGCGGTAAACGCCAGCGCGGTAGAGTGCAGCATCAGGATCACTTCATTGCTGTAAGCAGGCAAGGCAGTGCGCAGTGCCGAGGGCAAAATGATGCAGCGGTAGAGTTTAAACGGCGAGAAACCATAGGCGCGCGCCGCTTCGATTTCGCCATGCGGCACGGCACGAATCGCCCCGGCAAAAATTTCCGTGGTGTAAGCGCAGGTGTTAAGCGTAAACGCCAGCAGCGTACAGTTCAGGCCGCTGCGGAAAAAGGCGTTCAGTAGTTCCGATCCCTTCACCACTTCCAGCGTATACATGCCGGAGTAGAACACCAGCAGCTGCACATAGAGCGGCGTGCCGCGAAACACATAGGTAAACAGCCACACCGGGGTGGAGATAAAACGATTGGGCGAGACGCGCGCAATGGCCAGCACCACCGCCAGGCAGCCGCCGATCACCACCGACAGAATCAGCAGCCAGAGCGTAATCGCCACGCCGGTAAAACGGTAACCGTCGGTCCAGAGCAGCTGCTGCCAGTATTCGTGAATAATTTCGATCATAGTTCTGCCCTTTTCACCCCAACCGTGTAGCGGCGTTCAAGCCACCACAGCACGCCGTTTGACAGCGTGGTAAACACCAGATAAATCACTCCGGCGACAATGGCGAAATAGAACGGCTGCCAGGTGCTTTTCCCCGCCAGCTGGGTGGCTTTAACCACATCTTCCAGACCCAGCAGCGAAACCAGTGCCGTGGCCTTCAGGATCACCTGCCAGTTATTCCCGATCCCCGGCAGCGCGAAGCGCATCATGGCGGGAAACAGAATGCGGCGGAAGGTTTGCGCGCCGGTGAAGCCAAACGCCGTCGCCGCTTCGATCTGCCCTTTCGGCACCGCGAGAAACGCGCCGCGGAAGGTTTCGGTGAAATAGGCACCGTAGATAAAACCGAGGGTGATGATACCGGCCACCATCGGGTCAATATCAAACTGGGCCATTCCCAGCGCGTCGGTGACGGCATTAAGGGCGATCTGCAGGCCGTAGAAGATCAGCAGCATCAGGACCAGGTCCGGCACGCCACGAATCAGCGTGGTATAGCCTTCAAAAATCATCGCCAGCAGGCGATGGCGGGAGAGTTTGGCGCCGGCCCCAATCAGGCCGAGTATCACCGCCAGTAACACCGAGCTGAGCGCCAGCTCAAGGGTCACCAGCGTGCCCTTGAGAATTACTTCAGAATAGCCATACAGCATGGAGTCAATCCTGTCGTGAGGGAAACAATAACAAACGCTGCCCGGCAGCAAGCGGACAGTCCTGAACGGGGATGTGAAGCACGGAAGAATGGCGGCAAGCGTATGAACTCCGGGGTTTACCTGAGTAAGCACCCGGAGTGAATCGTTATGGCCCTGAATCCTGTTACTCAGCAGTCCCGCTCAGGCAACAGGACACTTAATCGCCGTACACGTTGAAATCAAAGTACTTCTTCGCAATCTTGTCGTAGGTGCCGTCTTTGCGCATCGCCTCAAAGGCTTTGTCGATGGCGGCTTTCAGATCGGCGTCGTCTTTACGCAGCCCCATCCCGGTGCCGACACCAAAGATTTTGTCATCTTTTACTGCCGGGCCGGCAAAAGCGTAGTTCTTGCCCACCGGCTGTTTCAGGAAGCCTTCACTCGCCTGCACCTCATCCTGGAAAGCGGCGTCAATGCGGCCCGCGTTCAGATCCTGGTAAACCAGATCCTGGTTGGCATAAGGCGTGACGTTAACGCCTTTTGGCCGCCAGTACTGATTGGCATAGGTTTCCTGGGTGGTGCCCTGCAGCAGACCGATGTTTTTGCCTTTCAGCGACTCAATGGTCGGTTGCAGCTTCGAGCCTTTAGGTGCCACTAAGCGGGCATTGGCCGCATAGAGTTTGTCAGAGAACGCGATCTCTTCCTGACGCTTCTCGGTAATTGACAGTGAGGAGATGATGGCATCGATCTTTTTCGCCTTCAGCGACGGGATCAGCGCATCGAAATCACTTTCCACATAAGTACATTTGGTCTGAATACGCTTACAGATCTCATTCGCCAGATCGATATCAAAACCGACTAACTGGCCCTGAGCGTTCTTGGACTCAAACGGCGGGTAGGTTGGATCGGTCCCGATGCGCAGCGTCTGCGGTACCGCTGCGAACACGCTCGCAGCACTGGACATCGCCAGCATCAGAGAAAGAGCCAGAACTCGCTTTTTCATAGGTAACCCTCAAGTGAAGTGCTTATTGTTATGTGGTGCGTGATGTGTATTTGCGCTGAATGCTGTGCAGGTTTCATGCCAGTTGTGAGAATCGGCGAAACTGTGTGCAGGCGCACTAATTACCGCGCCGGTTGCGGGCGCAAGCACTTAGTTTGTGAGGGAAATATAACAGCGGCGCAGCGAAGAAAAAGTGAGTTTGTTAACTTTTGGTGCACAAGATGCACGAACAGTGATCGGCCCCGCGCTTTTGCACGCAAACAGTGCACAGCGGCGCATTATGGAGTAGCGCGTGGCCCGCAGCGGATAACATGCTGCTGCGCAGCGGCCAGCGACAAGCACCGCACCCTGACCGCTTACCCGCCGCCGCCAGCCTGGCGGCGCGACTGCACCGTTATGCGCCATGCCAGCGGGTAAACAGATCCTGCGGCAGCGTAAGGTCAAACTGATCGATCACGCGATTGACCGTCTGATCAACCAGATCCTCGATGCGCTGTGGACGATGGTAGAACGCCGGCACCGGCGGCATGATCATCGCGCCCAATTCCGCTGCGGTGGTCATCATCCGCAGATGGCCGACGTGCAGCGGCGTTTCACGCACGCACAGCACCAGCCGGCGCTGCTCTTTCAGCACCACGTCAGCGGCGCGCGTCAGCAGACTGTCACTGTAGCTGTGGACAATGCCGGACAGGGTTTTCATCGAACAGGGCAGAATTACCATGCCCAGCGTTTTAAACGAGCCGGAAGAGATACTGGCCCCGATATCGCGCACGTCATGCACCACATCTGCCAGCGCCTGCACATCACGCACGCTGTAGTCGGTTTCCAGCGCCAGCGTCTGCCGCGCCGCGGGACTCATCACCAGATGGGTTTCTACCTCCGCCAGCGGTTGCAGCACCTGCAGCATGCGTACCCCGTAAATTGCGCCGCTGGCGCCGGAAATACCAATGATGAGTCGTTTCATAATTCAGTCCTGCCATTCAGAGTGCGGCAATGATAGCCGTTAGCAGCGCAGAAATACAAAAACAAACAGGGCGGGATTGCGCCCGCCCTGCTCTGTGCTGCCAGGTATGTCGGCTTAGCCTTCGTTGTGCAGCTCCAGCCCTTCCACTTCAGTCTGACGCTGGATCGCTTTGGCATCGTCGTTGCGCAGCGACTGCAGATACTCCAGGTACTGCTGGTCGACATCTTTGGTGACGTAAACGCCGTTGAACACCGAGCACTCAAACTGGGCGATATCCGGGTTCTCTTCACGCACGGCTTCAATCAGGTCATTCAGATCCTGGAAAATCAGCGCATCCGCTTTGATCAGCTGGCGAATCTCTTCCACTTCCCGGCCGTGCGCAATCAGTTCTGTCGCGCTCGGCATATCAATGCCGTACACGTTCGGGAAACGAATTTCCGGCGCAGCAGACGCCAGGTACACGCGCTTTGCACCCGCTTCACGCGCCATTTCGATGATCTGCTCGGATGTGGTGCCGCGCACGATGGAGTCATCAACCAGCAGGACGTTTTTATCGCGGAACTCAGCTCGGTTCGCATTCAGCTTGCGGCGAACGGCACTGCGGCGCAGATGCTGGCCCGGCATGATAAAGGTACGGCCCACGTAGCGGTTTTTCACAAAGCCCTGACGGTAAGGCTTATTGAGAATGCGCGCAATTTCCAGAGCGGTATCGGTGGAGGTTTCCGGAATCGGGATCACCACGTCGATATCCAGATCTTCCCATTCGCGGGCGATTTTCTCACCCAGCTTGGTGCCCATGCGCACGCGCGCGCTATAGACGGAGATTTTATCGAGGAACGAGTCCGGACGGGCAAAATAGACATACTCGAACAGGCACGGATTGCTTTTCGGGTTCTCCGCGCACTGCCGGGTGAAAAGCTGGCCCTGCTCGGTGATGTAGACCGCTTCACCTGGCGCGACATCCCGGATAAATTCAAAGCCCAGCGTATCCAGCGCCACGCTTTCAGAAGCCACCATATACTCGACGCGGCCATCGGGAATTTCACGTTTGCCCAGCACCAGCGGACGGATACCGTTGGGATCGCGGAACGCCACCATACCGTGACCGATGATCATCGCCACAACGGCGTAAGCGCCGCGTACCTGCTGATGCACCGCCGCCACGGCGGCAAAAATGTTGTCGGCTTCCAGCGGATAGTGCTGAAAACGATCCAGCTCCTGCGCAAAGATATTGAGCAGAATTTCCGAATCTGAGGTGGTGTTAACATGACGGCGGCCCACTTCGAACAGCTGCTTGCGCAGTTCATGCGCGTTGGTCAGGTTGCCGTTATGCGCCAGCGTGATGCCGTAAGGCGAGTTCACATAGAAAGGCTGCGCTTCAGAGGCGCTGGAGCTGCCTGCTGTCGGATAGCGCACGTGACCAATGCCAATATTCCCCTGCAAACGCTGCATGTGGCGCGCTTCAAACACGTCGCTGACCAGGCCATTGGCCTTGCGCAGACGGAAGCAGTTCAGCGCATCGATGGTACAAATGCCGGCGGCATCCTGCCCGCGGTGCTGCAGCACCGTTAACGCGTCATAGATCGACTGGTTTACTGGCATAAAACCGGTGATACCAACAATACCGCACATGTTGTCATTTCCTCATTAGCCGCACTCCCGATGGTGTCACCGGGGTAAAAAACTCGACGTGCTTTTCAGGTAATCGAAAAACCACCTGATGATGTAACTGAACTGGGGAATGAGTTGAGACTGTTGCCAGTCCGGGCTTTTGGAAAAGCCGGTGAATGTATCAAGGAAGAAAAGAATGGCGGATACAATCAGCACGCCACGCAACGCCCCGAAACAGACCCCCAACACCCTGTCGGTTCCCGACAAGCCGGTTTTTTCAACCAGCGAGCCGATCACATAGTTCACGATGGCCCCCACTATCAGGGTGGCAATGAATAACACCGCAATCGCGATGCCGTTGCGAACCAGTTCGTCGTCAAAACCTGTAAACCAGACTGCAAGGTAGGCGTAATAATGACTGGCGACAAAAAACGCGCATCCCCAGGTAACAAGAGATAAGGCTTCCCGGACAAACCCGCGAATCAGGCTGACCAGAGCCGAAAAACCAACTACCGCAATAATGACGTAATCAATCCAGATCATGAACGCTTCCAGTACAGTGCATTTGCACCCCTGCATCCAGTTCGGGGCGCATTCTAACAGAAAAAGAAAACGTTTGCGTAGGGTTTTCCCGTTCTGCATCCATAAAAAGGGCGATGAAAAAAATTTTCCTCGCCCGGTGCGTAACTCGTTATATAACTAACTGATTTTAAGTGATTTAAACTTTACGCTTCGCTAAAAACCTGAGGCTAAGCCGCGCCTGTTACTGCCATCGGCGCGGCTTATCAGCACCTCAGCGCGTGCTGTACGGCTTAATCACGCCGCCCAGCCCGGAGAGGCTCTGCAGCTCACTCAGTGAACCCTGCAGTTTGGCTTTCGACGCATCCGGCCCTACGTAGATGCGGGTAATCTGCCCCTGCACCGGCGTGGCGGGTACGGTATAGGCGCGATAGCCAGAGAGCCGCAGCTTCGCGACGATCTCACTCACTTTCGCCGCGTTTTTCAGCGCGCCCAGCTGCACCACAAAGGCCTGTCCGGCCGGTTCGCTCTGTTTCGCTGTCTCGGCCGGTTTGGCCGTTTCAGCCGGTTTGCTCTGCTCAACCGGCTTGCTCTGTTCAGCCACTTTTGGCTGTTCAGCCGGCTTCGCCTTCGGCGGCTCAGTCTGCTTCGGTCTGGTCTGCTCTGGCGTTTTCGGCTTCGTCGCTTCTGTCGCTTTCGGCTTCGTCTGCTCTGCCGCTTTTGGCTGCGCTTTCGGCTGAAGCGGCTGATGCACCGGCGGTGGCGTGACCACGCTCGGCGCGCTGTTTTGTACCGGCTGGGCATTGCCGCTGGCAGCGCTGCTTTGCGCCGGGGTCGTGGCCGACGACTGCTGCGCACTGCCCGCGCCTTCCGGCGGCTGCGACGGCAGCGGCTGCGTGACCGGCGGCACCATTTCACTGTCCTGCTGATCGTCCGGTTTGGGCACCAGCGGGATCGCCGCGAACTCTTCTTTATAGTGCTTCTTCTTGCCGTCCAGCAGTCCCGGCAACACGATGACGCCAATCGCCACCAGAATCACGGTACCGACCAGGCGGTTCTGAAACTTACTTGCCACTGCCGTTCTCCGCTGCCATCGATTCCATAACCTGTGCCACGGTGTGGAACGAGCCACACACCAGAATCACATCCTGCGCCTGTGCCTGCTGACGAGCAGCCTGCCAGGCCGCGTCCACACTCGCATACGCGCTGGCAGCATCAAGGTGCGCCATCAGCGCCTGCGCCGACGCGCCGCGCGGGCCGTCCAGCGGCGCGCAGTACCAGCGATCCACCTGCGGTGCCAGCGCCGCCAGCGTACCGGCGATATCTTTGTCATGCAGCATACCCACCACCGCATGCACCGTGCCGTGCGCAGGCAGCTCTGCCAGACGCGAAGCCAGATAGTGGGCGGCGTGCGGATTGTGCGCCACATCCAGGATCACCCGCGGGGCTTCGCTCACCGTCTGGAAACGCCCCGGCAGCAGCGCCTGCGGCAGCGCGGTGCGGATCACCGCCTCGCTGACCGCCAGTCCGGAAGCGCGCAGCGCCGCCAGCGCGGTGGCCGCATTCGGCAGCGGCACCTGCGGCAGCGGCAGGTCACGCAGCGTGCCGTGCGCATCCTGCAGCGTCCAGCGGTCACCCTGCTGCTGCCACTGCCAGTCGCGATTGATCTGCAGCAGCTGCGCCCCTTTCTCCGCCGCCACCTCAGCAATGGTGTGCGGCATCGCGGGCTCGCCGACCACCGCCGGTTTGCCGCGGCGGAACACGCCGGCTTTTTCCCGGCCAATGCTTTCGCGATCCGGGCCCAGCCAGTCGGTATGATCGAGTGCAATGCTGGTAATGACCGCCACGTCAGCATCGACGATATTGGTGGCGTCCAGCCGCCCGCCCAGCCCGACCTCCAGAATCACCACATCAAGCTGCGCGTCGCGGAACAGATTCAGCGCCGACAGGGTGCCAAACTCAAAATAGGTCAGGGAAATGTCGCCCCGTCCGGCTTCAATGGCGGCAAAGCTGGCGCTGTGCAGCGCCTCATCCAGCTCTTCGCCCTGCACGCGCACGCGCTCGGTGTAACGCACCAGATGCGGTGAGCTGTAAACGCCCACGCGGTAGCCCGCCGCCATCAGCAGCGTTTCCAGCGTGCGGCAGGTGGTGCCTTTGCCGTTGGTGCCGGCGACGGTGAAGACAAACGGAGCGGGTTTAAGCAGGTCAAGACGTGCGGCAACGCGTTGAATGCGGTCCAGGCCCAGTTCGATGGCCTGCGAGTGCAGATGTTCAAGATAATGAAGCCACGTGGCCAAAGGCGACGTGGCTTGAGGAAGGTGAAGAGTGTCCATTTGCCCGTTAGCTCTTTACGGTGAAGTGCATGAATAAAAAGGCGCATCACGATGCGCCTTTCCGTTGCCTGTCAGGCTTCGTTGCTCTCCGGCTCAGCCGCAGGCTGATCACCATCCTGCAGCGGCGCTGGCAGGTTCATCATTTTTGCCAGCAGGCTGGCCAGCTTAAAGCGCATTTCCGGACGGCGGATAATCATGTCGATCGCGCCTTTTTCAATCAGGAACTCACTGCGCTGGAAGCCCGGCGGCAGTTTTTCACGTACGGTTTGTTCGATAACGCGCGGGCCGGCAAAGCCGATCAGCGCCTTCGGTTCCGCCACGTTAAGATCGCCCAGCATCGCGAAGCTGGCAGAAACGCCGCCCATGGTGGGATCGGTCAGGACGGAGATGTACGGCAGACCGCGCTCCTGCATTTTCGCCAGCGCAGCGCTGGTTTTTGCCATCTGCATCAGCGACTGCAGGGCTTCCTGCATACGTGCACCGCCACTGGCGGAGAAGCAGATCAGCGGGCAGTTATCTTCCAGTGCCTGCTCGACGGCACGAACAAAGCGCGCACCCACGACCGAACCCATCGAGCCGCCCATAAAGGAGAACTCAAAGGCGGCAGCCACAACCGGCATACCGTGCAGCTGGCCTTTCATGACGATCAGCGCATCTTTCTCGCCGGTGTCTTTCTGCGCAGCCACCAGACGATCTTTATACTTTTTCGAGTCGCGGAATTTGAGCAGATCTTTCGGTTCCAGCTCGCTTCCCAGCTCTACCATCGAACCTTCATCCATCAGGCTATGCAGACGCTCGCGCGCGTGCATACGCATGTGGTGGTCGCACTTAGGGCAGACTTCAAGGTTGCGCTCCAGCTCGGCGCGGTACAGCACCTGGCCACAGCTATCGCATTTTGTCCACACCCCTTCCGGGATGCTGGCTTTGCGCGAAGGCGTGGTAGTGCTTTTATTCAGTATGCGTTCAATCCAGCTCATTGATGACCTTTCTGTTTAATGCTGACCTGGTCCAGTCTTCTCGTTACTGCTGAAATCACCTTCAGCAGGCCGTAAATGTCGCTCATTAAACCACAACCCGTTCACACTGTGGATAAAAATCTGGTAACGGGTTACTGCGGCTTCTGCTGACGCGCCTGGCGGCGGTGACGCCACACTTCAATCACGCCTGGCAGTACCGACACCACGATAATGCCAACAATCAGCAGTTTCAGGTTCTCCTGCACCACCGGCAGATCGCCAAACAGATACCCTGCATAGGAGAACAGCAGTACCCACAGTAGCGCACCCGTTACGTTAAAGAGCGCGAAGTGGCGATACGACATGTGTCCCATGCCGGCCACGAAGGGGGCAAAGGTTCGCACGATTGGGACAAAGCGCGCAAGTATAATGGTCTTGCCGCCGTGGCGATCGTAGAAGGCGTGGGTTTTATCGAGATAACTGCGACGGAAAATTTTCGAATTGGGGTTGCTGAACAGTTTTTCGCCAAACAGCCGGCCAATGGTGTAGTTCACCGCATCGCCCAGCACGGCGGCAATCACCAGCAGCGTCACCATCAGGTGCACGTTGAGATCGTTACCCGGCAGAGCCGCCAGCGCACCTGCCACAAACAGCAGTGAATCCCCCGGCAGGAACGGCGTAACCACCAGACCGGTTTCACAGAACAGAATCAGGAACAGAATGGCGTAAATCCAGACGCCGTACTGCGCCACCAGCTCGGCCAGATGCACATCAATGTGCAAAATGAAATCGACGATAAAGTGGATAAACTCCATAACAGCAAACTCCCTGACACTTTCCGGTTAAAAAGAATCCGCGAGGAACAACGGTCCCAGCGCAGGCTGCGGTAACGCAAAGTGGTCGGGATAATCCACCGCCACCAGATATAACCCTTCGGCTTTCGCCGTTGCCGCCGCCAGCGTGCGATCTTTCGCCGCCAGCAGTTCAGCCATCCAGCTTTCGGGCTGATTGCCGCAGCCAATTTCCATCAGGCTGCCGACAATATTGCGCACCATGTGATGCACAAAAGCATTCGCCTTAATATCCACAATCACGTACGGCCCCTGACGCGTGACGTGCAGATGCATCAGGTTACGCCACGGCGTGCGCGACTGGCACTGCACCGCACGGAACGAGGTGAAGTCGTTCTCTCCTAACAGGCTCTGCCCGGCGCGGTGCATTTTTTCGGCATCGAGCGGGTGATAAAAATGGGTGATGCCTTTACCAAGAATGGCCGGCCGCAGGCGCTGATTATAGATAACGTAGCGATAGCGGCGCGCGGTGGCGCTGAAGCGGGCGTGAAACGTCTCCGGCACGCTCTCTACCCAGCGCACGGCAATATCGTCCGGCAGGTTGGCGTTGACGCCGAGCGTCCAGGCGCTGTCGGCTCGGCGGGACGTGGTATCAAAATGCACCACCTGCCCGGTGCCGTGCACGCCGGCATCGGTACGACCGGCACAAAACACGCTGACCTCATGGTTTGCCACTTTGCTCAGCGCTTTTTCCAGCTTTTCCTGCACGCTGCGCACTTCATTCTGGCGCTGCCAGCCGTAATAACGGCTGCCATCATACTCGACCCCTAATGCCAGTCTGAGGGGGGTTGCGTCTGCCAGCATTAATACAGGTACTCCTGCACCAGCTTCTCGGCGGTTTTCACAGCCATCAGCGCGCCGCCGAAGCGGATATTGTCGGCCACCGACCAGAACTGCAGCAGTTCCGGGATACCGTAATCGTTTCGCACGCTGCCGATACTCAGTGCGGCATTACCGGAGGCGTCGCTGACCGGCGTCGGGTAGTCACCCTCTTCGCTCAGGCTGATATCGTCGGCGCGCGCCAGCTCGTCACGCGCTTCTTCCGCTGAGAGCGGACGCAGGTTCTCGATATAGACAATCTGTGCGTTGCCGTAGAACACCGGCGCCTGCACGCTGCTGACCGCAATCGGCAGCCCTTCGTCCTGCAGCACTTTACGCACCTGCTCTACCAGACGGCGTTCACTGGCCACGCTGCCGTGCTGATCGGTCTGCTGCGGCAGCAGGTTAAACGCCAGCTGGCGGCCAAAATAGTGCTCGTCTGCCGGCACGCCGTTCAGCAGACGCGCGCTCTCACCGGCCAGGCCATCTACCGCGGCTTTGCCGTGGCTGGAGGCCGAAATCAGGTTAGTGACCTGCAGACGGCTCAGACCGGCGGTATCCACCAGCGGTTTGATGGCGCTAAGCAGCTGGCTGACCAGCGCATCGGCGACGCTGATAATGTTGCGGTTGCGGTAATCCGCCATCACCTGCGGATTGACCTCGGGCACCACCAGCGGCACATCCGGCTCCAGCGCAAACAGATCGCTGCTGTCGATCACCAGGCAGCCCTGGCTGGCCGCTTCATCTGCATAGCGCGCGGAGGCTTCGCGACCGGCGGTGAAAAACGCCAGCTGCGCCTGTGACCAGTCAAAGCCGGCCGCATCTTCCACGCGCAGCGAGCGGCCGTCAAAACGTACGCTTTCGCCGGCGCTGTTTTCGCTCGCCAGCAGATACAATTCACCAACCGGGAACTGGCGTTCCGCCAGCAGTTCCAGTACAGCGTTCCCTACTGCGCCTGTCGCGCCCAGTAGCGCAATATTCCAGCCGTCAGACATGTTGGTTTACTCCAGACAATGACATAAAAACAGAAGGCGGTGATGAGACCGCCTGATAATTAAGATAAATCCCCCGGCTCGCTGCGCACGGCAGCGGCCCGGGCTGGCACACCGTGCCGGGTGCGGTTAGCGCAGCAGTGTGCTGCGAAAGCCCAGTTTTTCCAGCATTAACGCCGTCCCGGCATCGTCACAGTTTACCTGCAGCGACGACCACTCGCGGCGCTCCTGATACTGTTTACGCAGGCGGTCGAATTCGCCCGGCTGACTGGCCACTTTGCGCAGGGGGGCATCATCGCGGCGCACATCATACACCAGATGCACCAGACGTTTCAGCGTCGCCTGATCCAGCGTCCCGCGCAGCGTAACCGTCGCAAATTCCGGTGCCGGCAGCAGGGTCTCAAGCGCCACCTGCTGCGGCTGTCCGAGGAAATCGCACCAGGCTTCAAACACCTGCGTCGTGCCGCGCGCTTTTCCTTCCAGCGTATAACCGGCGATATGCGGCGTGGCGATATCCACCTGCTCCAGCAGCGCCAGATTGAGATCCGGCTCCGGCTCCCACACGTCCAGCACCACGCTGAGATCGCGACGCACCTTCAGCACTTCCAGCAGTGCAGCGTTATCCACCACCGGCCCGCGACAGGCGTTGATCAGAATGGCGTGCGGTTTCAGCGCCAGCAGCAGCGCGGTATCGGCCAGATGCCAGCTTTTATACTGGCCCTCTTTAAACAGCGGCGTGTGGAACGTCAGGATGTCCGCCTGCTCCACCAGCGTTTCCAGAGAATGAAACTCACCGGCGTCACCGCGATCGGCGCGCGGCGGATCGCACAACAGGGTTTTCACGCCCCAGGCTTCTAACCGTTTTTGCAGCCGGCCGCCCACATTGCCGACGCCCACTATCCCCACGGTGCGGTCGCGCAGGGCAAATCCATCGCGCTCCGCCAGCATCAGCAGCGCGGAGAAGACGTACTCCACCACCGCAATCGCATTACAGCCCGGCGCGGCGGAAAAACCGATACCGGCCGCCGCCAGTGAGGTGTCATCCACATGATCGGTGCCGGCGGTGGCGGTACCGACAAATTTCACGGACGTGCCCGCCAGCAGCGCGGCGTTGACCCGAGTTACCGAACGCACCATCAGGGCGCTGGCATCTTTCAGCTCTGCTTCCGGCAACGGACGGCCCGGTACGGCCATCACCTCTCCGGTGCGGCTGAACAGTTCACGGGCGTACGGCATGTTTTCATCGACGAGAATTTTCACTGCGGCGGTCCTGTCTGCTTGAAATAATCGGGGCCTATCATGGCATAAAGCCGGGGATTAGCCTAACCGGCTGCGATAGCGTTCCGGCGTGGTGCCGGCCTGCTGCTGAAACATGACAATCAGCGCCGAGGCCGAACTGTAGCCAAGATCGTGCGCGATGCGCTGCACGCTCCAGCCCTGCTCCAGCAGGGCAATGGCGCGCAAAAAACGCAGACGCTGCCGCCACTCGCTGAACGACATCTTCAGCTGCTGCTGACAGCGCCGCGCCAGCGTACGCTCAGTGGTGTATACGCGCTTTGCCCATTGTGCCAGCGTGGTGCTGTCGCCGGGGTTGGCCTCCAGCGCACGCAGAATGGGCGCCAGAAATTTGTCATCCGACACCGGCAAATAGCTGGTGTGCGCCGGGGCCAGCCGCAGCCGATCGGTCAGCACCTCACAGAGCCGCCAGTCGGCATCGCTCTGCGGCTGCGTCAGGCCGCGCCGGGCAAACTCATTCATGATGGCGTGTGCAATGGCATCTGCCCTCAGCAGGCAGGCTTTCTCCGGCATTCCGGTGCATAAATCAGCGGCGAGGTTAAAGGTGCGGAACTGCGCCAGTGCGTGGTTGTAGCTGCTGTGCCGCTGCCCGGGCGGGATCCAGATAGGCATATCAGCCGGGGTCAGCAGCCGCTCACCCTCAACATCCATCTCCAGCACGTGGCCGGTGACAAAAATCACCTGCCCCCACGCGTGGCGATGCGGCAGATATTCCGTTCTGGCGTTGGTCTGTTCATAACGCATGAAGTAGCGCAGCTGCGGCGCATCGGCCGGTGGCTGATATTCAATCTGCTGGGTCATTCTGTCCGGTCAGTAATGAATTTTGTCCGATTTTAATTATCTGTTTTAAACCGGTCAAACGTAAGCTAGCCGCGATACTTTTACGGAGCCGCATCATGAATGTTTTTTTCCCGCTGATTGCCGTGCTGATCTGGTCAGTCAACACCATCGTCAGCAAACTGTCCGCTGACAGCATCGATCCCGCCGCCATCTCCTTTTATCGCTGGCTGCTGGCCCTGCTGGTCCTGACGCCATTCTGCCTGCCCGGCGTATGGCGCCACCGCCATACCCTGAAAGCACACCTCGGGCAGCTGCTGCTGCTTGGCCTGCTGGGCATGGTGCTTTACCAGAGCCTGGCCTATTACGCGGCGCATACGGTATCGGCGGTGATGATGGGCATTCTGGGGGCGACCATACCGCTGCTGACCATTCTGCTCAGCCTGCTGCTGCTGCGTCTGGCGCCAACGCGCGGCATTCTGCTCGGCGGCCTGCTGTCGTTTGCCGGACTGGTATGGCTGGTCAGCGCGGGCAATCCGGCACAGCTGCTGCATCAGCGCCCGGGCAATGGGGAACTGATGATGCTGGCCGCCTCTACCTCGTACGCGCTGTATGGTGTGCTGACCAAACGCTGGGCCATTCCGCTGCCCACCTGGCAGAGTTTGTATGTGCAGATTTTCTTTGGCGTGCTGCTGCTATTGCCGGGCTTTCTGCACGCGCCGGACGTGTCGCTGAACGCGGCCAATGTGCCGCTGGTGCTGTTCGCCGGCCTGTTTGCGTCTATTATCGCGCCGTTTCTGTGGATCCTCGGCGTACAGCGTCTGGGTGCCAGCACCACCAGCATCTTTATGAACCTGATCCCGGTATTTACCGCGCTGATTGCCGTCCTGTTTTTACATGAGCAGCTGCAGCTGTATCACTGGACAGGCGGCGGAATTACGCTGACGGGCGTCATGCTGGCCCAGCGCCTGAAAACGCCGCTGCGTAAGCCGCGTACGGTGCAGCCTCCGGTCAGGGAAAGCTGACGCGTACCCGCAGGCCGCCGAGCTGCGGGCTGCGATCCAGCCGCAGCCGGGCACCGTGCCAGGCGCAGATATCCTTCACCAGCGCCAGCCCGATACCCACGCCGGGCTGGCTGGCGTGATCGAGCCGGCCAAACGGCTGCAGCGCCTGCTGCTGCTGATCCTCGGCGATACCCGGTCCGCTGTCCTCAATTTCCAGCAGCCGGCCGTGCAGTCGCGCGGTCACCGTTCCGCCATCGGGCGTATATTTGATGGCGTTATCCAGTAGATTGGCGCACAGCTCGGCCAGCAACAGCGCATCGCCCTCCACGCTGGCCGCCTCGTCGCCCTCAAACCCGAGATCAATCTGTTTATGGCGCGCCGCCGGATAGCCGCTGAAGCAGGCCTGCTGCACTATTGCGCTCAGATTGACGCGGCTGAAAGGTTTATCTTCGCCGTGACGCGCTTTGATCTGCGCCAGCTGCAGCAGGCGGTCCGTCAGCTGTACGGTGTCGTCCAGCGTATGGCGCATTCCCTGCAGGCTTTCGCGCCACTGGCGGGGATCGTCACTGCTGAGTGCCACCGCCACCTGGGTTTTCAGGATGGTCAGCGGCGTGCGCAGCTGGTGCGCTACGTCGGCGCTGAACCGCTCCTGACGCGCCAGCAGGCCGCGCAGGCGCTCCAGGTGCCGGTTAAACGCCACAATCAGCGGCTGCAGCTCTGACCACGGCAGCAGCGACGGCAGCGGTGTCAGCTCGCCCGGTGCCCGGCGCAGCATGATGCGCGACAGCCGGCGCAGCGGCCGCAGCACTTTCCGCAGCAGCAGGCTCGCCAGCAGCAGCGTCATCAGCACCAGAAAACTCTGGCTGACCAGCGCCGTGCGCAGCAGGCTTTCGGCAAAGGCGTGCCGCGAATTCAGCGTTTCCGCCACCAGCACCAGCGCCATGCCCTCCACGCCCTCCTCACTCACCGGCTGCCACAGCGCCGCGATGCGAATCGGCTGCCTGCGATAACGGGCATCATAAAAGTGTACCAGCGCCGGATAAACCTCTGACAGCGGTGCGTTGCGCGGCAGCAGGGGAAGATCGGGATAGCCGGAGAGGGTTTTGCCTTCCGGTGAAATCACCTGATAAAACAGCTGATCGTTCATGTTGCGTTCGAAGCTGTCGAGCACCACCCAGGGCACATCGACCTCAAGATGCCGCTGGCGCACCACCAGACGTTCCGCAACGGTGCGCGCTGAAGCCAGCAGCGAGCGATCGTAGGCCTGATTGGCCGCCTGCAGTGCGCTTTGATAGTGGGTATACACCGACAGGCCCCACAGCAGCAGCAGCGGCGCGCCGAGCCAGAGCAACAACTCGCCGCGCAGTGAATGGATCAGGCGCACGGCTGGCATTCCAGGCTGTAACCCAGCCCGCGCAGCGTGACGATCGCCACATCGCTGCCCGCCAGTTTTTTCCGCACCCGGTGTACGTAGAGTTCGATACTTTCCGGGCTGGCTTCGTCGGCCAGTGTGAACGTCTGTTCATAAAGATGCTGACGCGATACCGGGCGGCCGGGTCGCTGCATCAGGGTGGAAAGCACGCTGGCTTCGCGCGGCGTCAGCAGCAGCGGCTTATGGTTAAGCAGAAAATAGCCTTCGCTGTCGCGCTCCAGCTGACCAATCATCTGTGTCTGCGCGGCCTGCCCCTGGCTGCGGCGCAGCAGCGCGCGCAGGCGTGCTTCCAGCTCATCCAGTTCAAACGGTTTGGTCAGGTAATCATCGGCACCGGCATTCAGCCCCTGCACGCGCTGTTCCAGCGCGCTGTGTGCGGTCAGCAGCAGCACCGGCACGCGCTGCCCGCGCTTGCGCAGCCGCGCCAGCACCGCCAGACCATCCAGCCGCGGCAGGGAGACATCCAGTACCACCAGCGCGTAATTCTCACTCTGCAGCACATGGTCCGCCGCCACGCCGTCTGCCACCCAGTCCACGGCGAAGCCTTTCTGCGTCAGGGCTTTCTGCAGCCAGTTCGCCAGTTCCACCGTATCTTCTACCAGTAAGAGACGCATATCACATCCTGTTACTTTTGCTGATGGCTGAAAGGTAAATGAAAGGTTGCACCCTTAACAATTCAGCAACGCCGAATATTCGGTAGCAATCACACTCTGGAAGAATCCATGGAGCGACAGATGAAAAAAACAATGCGCACCGCCCTCGCCACGACCCTGCTGGCTTTATCGGTGTCCGCCGCCAGCGCGGCTGCCCCGCAACGTACCGAATGCATCGCCCCGGCAAAACCGGGTGGCGGTTTCGATCTCACCTGCAAGCTAATCCAGGTTTCCATGCAGGAGACCGGCCAGATCAGTTCACCGATGCGCGTCACCTATATGCCGGGCGGCGTGGGCGCCGTGGCGTATAACGCCATCATTGCGCAGCGTCCGGCCGAAGCAGGCACGCTGGTGGCCTTCTCCGGCGGGTCGCTACTCAACCTTTCTCAGGGCAAATTTGGCCGCTACTCCGTTGATGACGTGAAGTGGCTGGCTGCAGTCGGCACCGATTACGGCATGGTAGCGGTGCGGGCAGACGCGCCGTGGAAAACCCTGGGTGAGCTGATGGCAGCGATGAAAAACGATCCCACCAAAGTGGTGGTGGGCGCTGGCGCGTCGATTGGCAGTCAGGACTGGATGAAAACCGCCCTGCTGGCGCGTGAAGCCGGTATCGATCCCCGCAAAATGCGCTACGTGGCGTTTGAAGGCGGCGGCGAACCGGTGACGGCCCTGCTGGGCAATCATATCCAGGTGGTCTCAGGCGACATGAGTGAAATGGTGCCCCATCTGCAGAGCGGCAAAATGCGCGTGCTGGCGGTCATGAGCGATAAGCGCCTGCCGGGCGCGCTGGCGGAAATCCCAACGGCAAAAGAGCAGGGTTTTAACGTTGAGTGGCCGGTGATCCGCGGTTACTACCTCGGTCCCAAAGTCAGCGAGGCTGATTACCAGTGGTGGGAAGACGCGTTTAAGAAGCTGGTGACTACCAAAGAGTTTCAGCAGCAGCGCGACCTGCGCGGCCTGTTTGAATTCAACCTGTTCGGCAGTGAACTGGACGCCTACGTGAAAAAACAGGTGGCGCAGTATCGTGAACAGGCGAAATCCTTCGGCCTGGCCAAATAGCGGAGGCGGCGATGAGCGATCGTATTTTTGCCGGCGTCTGGCTGGTGCTGTGCATTGCCGGGCTGTTCATCGCCTGGCAAATCCAGAGCGATTACAGCTACGAACCGGTAGGGCCGCGCCCCTTCCCGATGCTGCTGCTGAGCCTGATGGCGATCTGTGCGGTGATGATGCTGCTGCGCAAGCCGGATACGGTGCAGTGGCCGGTCGCGGCAACGCTGAAACGACTGCTGCTGCTGTGCGTGATGCTGTTTCTCTACGGCTGGCTGTTTGAGCGCCTGGGTTTCACGCTGTGCACCACGCTGCTGACCTTCGGCATTGGTCTGCTGTTTGGCGCGCGCTGGTGGGCCGCCGCGCTCTCCGGCGTAATAATGGGCGTGGCGTTATTTTATGCCTTTGATCGTCTGCTGGATGTGACGCTGCCCGTCGGCAGCTGGTTCAGTTAACGGGAGCATGTTATGGATACCTGGTCTTTTCTGATGCAGGGTTTCAGCGTCGCTATGACGCCGGAAAACCTGATGATTGCCCTGATTGGCTGCTTTATCGGCACCATTGTTGGCCTGCTGCCGGGCCTCGGCCCTATCAACGGCGTGGCCATTCTGATGCCGCTGGCATTTGCCCTGCACCTGCCGGCGGAATCAGCGCTGATCCTGCTGGCAACGGTCTATATTGGCTGTGAGTATGGCGGCCGCATCTCGTCGATCCTGCTTAACGTGCCGGGCGACGCCGGGGCCATCATGACCGCGCTGGATGGCTATCCGATGGCGCAGCAGGGTAAAGCGGGCGTGGCGCTTTCGATTTCAGCCGTCAGCTCCTTTATCGGTTCGACCATCGCCATTCTCGGCATCATCCTGTTCGCGCCGCTGCTGGCGAACTGGTCGCTGGCGTTTGGCCCGGCAGAGTATTTCGCCCTGATGGTGTTCGCCATTGCCTGCCTTGGCAGCATGATGAGCCACAATCCGCTGAAATCATTCCTCGCTGCACTGATCGGGCTTGGCATGGCGACGGTGGGTGTCGACGCTAACACCGGCGTCTACCGCTTTACCTTTGACAGCGTACACCTCTCCGACGGCATTCAGTTTGTGGTGGTGGTGATTGGCCTGTTCTCGGTCAGCGAGATTCTGCTGATGCTGGAGTCCACCAGCAGCGGCCAGAAGATGGTGCGCGCCAGCGGCCGGATGCTGTTCAATATGAAAGAGGCGGCCCAGGCAACCGGCGCCACGTTGCGCTCCTCCTTTATTGGCTTTTTTGTCGGCATTCTGCCGGGCGCCGGCGCGACAATCGCCAGCGCGATTGCCTATATGAGCGAGAAGAAGATCAGCGGCAGCGATCAGTTCGGCAAAGGCGATATCCGTGGCGTCGCGGCACCGGAGGCGGCGAACAACGCCTCGGCGTGCGGCTCTTTTATTCCGATGCTGACGCTGGGGATTCCCGGTTCCGGCACTACGGCGGTGATGGTGGGTGCACTCACGCTCTACAACATCACGCCGGGTCCGGCGATGTTTACTGAACAGCCGGACATCGTCTGGGGGCTGATTGCCGCGCTGCTGATTGGTAACGTCATGCTGCTGATCATGAACATTCCCATGATCAACATCTTTGCGCGCATGCTGACCATTCCGCTGTGGTTTCTGGTGCCGGCCATTGCGGCGATCTCTGCCGTCGGCGTTTACGCCGTGCACAGCACCACCTTTGACCTGCTGCTGATGGTCGGGCTGGGCGTGTTCGGTTATATCCTGCGCAAGATGGATTTCCCGATGTCACCGCTGATTCTGGGCTTTGTGCTGGGGGAAATGCTGGAGCAGAACCTGCGACGTGCGCTCTCTATCAGTAACGGTAACCTGCCGATTCTGTGGGAAAGTTCCATCAGTAAAGTGCTGCTGGTGCTGGCGGTGGCGGTGCTGGTCGTGCCGCCACTGTGGAAGTGGTGGCGCCGCAAGCGCCTGAAGCTGGCCGCAGCAGAATAAATCCTTGTCTTATTGCTTTTCTCTGCTAAGCCCCCGTGGATTTCCCGGGGGCTTTTGCTATCATATGCCATCGTTTTTCCGGCGCACCCGGATCTGACTCGTTTTAAAGGATTCCGCCATGCAACCTCTTAGCGGTCCCGGTGTGCCTGCGGGCGATCGTTCACCTCTTTCTCACGCTTCCGGCCCGTCACGTGCCGGCGGCCCGGCTGGCGAACAGCCGCTCTCCCCGGCGCAGCGCACCACGCTGGAGCGCCTGATTGTGCGCATCATGTCACTCAGCACGCTGAAAGCGCCCGAGTTATGGGCAGGCGTGCGGCATGAAGTGGGCGTCAAAAATGACGCGGAGCTGCTGTCGCGCCATTTCCCGGCTGCGGAACAGCATCTCAATACTCGTCTGGCACAGGTACAGAACAGCCACGCCACACGCCAGCTGCTGCAACAGCTGCAGGAAAAGCTGCCGCAGGGCAATAACCGTCAGGCGGTGAGTGATTTCATCCGTCAGCAGTTTAATCAGACGGTGCTGAGTGCGCTGTCGCAGGATCAGCTGCGCCAGGTGCTGACCATGCTGCAGAATGGCCAGATGGCGATTCCGCAACCGCAGCAAACGCGCATTACCGATCGCACCCTGCTGCCGGCAGAGCAGCAGACGCTGAACCAGCAGGTCACGCGCCTGGCAGCCGCGACCGGTGAATCGCCGGTCAAAGTGCTGGCCGACACGCTGAAACTGGTCAACCTGAAAAGTGGCGATCCGGTGCCTTCGCGCCACTTCCCGCTGCTGACGCAGTATCTGCAGGTGCGGCAGACCCTGAGCCAGCACACCTCGCCGACGCTGCAGCTGCTGGAAAGCTCCCTGAAGCAGCCGCTCAGCCACGATGAGCAGCGCCTGCTGGAAGATTACAGCCAGCAGCGTTTTCAGGCCTTGCCACACACCATTCTGACCCCGGCGCAGAGCCAGGATCTGCTGAATCTGCTGTTCAGCCGCCGCGTTGAACGCAGCCAGGATGCGCCGCTGGCGGACAGCGCGCTGCGCCCGCAGCCCATCTGGGCGCCGTTTGTTGAGATCCTGCCGCGTCCGCTGGCGCAGCGGCCGGCACTGACGCTGGTGCTTGGGCTGGCACTGTTCTTCTTCCTGTTCTGGCTGCTGCTGTAACTCAGCAGCCGCAACCGGCTGCAGTCGCTGCCTGCGGCCACGCGCCGGGCTGCGGACCGGTGGTCAGCGGATGGCCGTCGCGCTTCCAGAAATCCAGCCCGCCAATCAGCTCTTTTACCTGAAATCCCAGCGCGGCCAGCCTGAGTGCCGCTTTGGTCGAGCCATTACAGCCAATGCCGTCGCAGTAAGTGATATAGACAGTGCGACGATCGAGCGCGGCGGTGCTTTCTGCCGTCATGGTGCGGTGCGGAAACGACAGCGCGCCGCAGATATGCCCGGCTTCATACGCTTCGCGGCTGCGGGCGTCTATCACCATAATCTGCGTTATACCCTGCGCTAAATCTTCCGCCAGATCCCACGCGTCCGCATAGAAGCTGAGTTTGTGTTGCAGGTAGGCCACGCTCTGCTGCGGGCTGGCCGGGGGAAAGTGTAAGACCGATGACATCGCATTCTCCTGTTGTGGTTTGCCCTGAGTGTACGGCAAAGTGGTCTGGTGTCTGAGACCACTTTGCGCAGGATGATAAGACCACTATGAGCCACGCCCTTTTCACGCTGTTCAGCCGCCAGACGCAGGGCGGCCTGCGCGAACGGCTGTGCAGCACGCTGCGTCAGGCGATTGTCAGCGGCCATCTGCGCTACGCTGAAAAACTGCCCTCCAGCCGGCAACTGGCGCGCGATCTGTCGCTTTCACGGGTGACGGTGGAAGCCGCTTATGCCCAGCTGGAGAGTGAAGGCTATCTGCGGCGTCACGCCGGGCGCGGCACCTTTGTAGCGATTGCGCTGCCGCCCACAGCCCGTCCACCCTCTTCCCGCCCCGGCCCGCGTTTCTCACAGCGCGGCCTGCAGGTGCTGGCCACCGGCGGCTGTCAGGACCCGCCGTTTCCGCACGCCTTTGCGGCGGGCTCGCCGGATTTGCGTGCATTTCCCCATCGCCAGTGGCAACGGCTGAGCCATCAACTGCAGCGTTCGCTCGGCAGTCGCGTTATGGGCTACGGCGATCCGCTGGGTTATGCGCCGCTGCGCAGTGCGGTGGCGGATTATCTGGCGCTGTCGCGCGGTATGCGCTGCACGGCACAGCAGGTGGTGGTGCTGACCAGCTCCCAGCAGGCGCTGCAGCTGCTGGCGCTGCTGCTACTCGATCCCGGTGATGAAGTCTGGCTGGAGGAGCCGGGTTATCCCGGTGCCCGCAACGCTTTTCTCGCGGCGGGCGCGCACTGTCGTGCCATGCGGCTGGATCAACAGGGGGCGGTGCCACTACAGGGTCATGCCCGGCTGGTCTATCTGACGCCAGGCCATCACTATCCCAGCGGCCTGCCGATGAGCCCGGAACGCCGGCTGCAGTGGCTGGCCTGGGCGCGGCAAAACAGTAGCTGGCTGATTGAGGACGATTACGACAGCGAGTTTCACTATGACGAGCGCCCTGCCCCGGCGCTGCAGGGTATGGAAGCAGACAGCCGGGTCATTGCGCTCGGCACGTTTTCCAAGACGCTGTTTCCCTCGCTGCGGCTGGCGTGGATGGTGGTGCCGCCTTCGCTGGTGGAGGCGCTTGGCCGGGCGCGCAGTGTTCTGGACGGGCACAGCGCGCTACTGCCCCAGGCAACCGCCGCCGCGTTTTTACAGCAGGGGCATTTTGCCAGCCACCTGCGGCTGATGCGTCAGCTTTACCATAGCCGTCGCGATTGTCTGCTGGCGCAGATCCACACCCGTCTGCAGCCGTGGATTCGGCCACTGCATGCCGCCGGCGGCCTGCAGCTGACGGTGGAACTGCTGGCGGGAGACGAAGCGCAGCTGACGCAGCAGGCCAGTGATATCGGCCTGTTGCTGCCCCGGCTGTCGCCGCTGTATGCCACGCCGGCGCGTCAGTCAGGCTGGATGCTGGGCTTCGCCGCGCTGACGCCCGGCGAGATCGTCACGGCCTGCGAGCGGCTGGAGACGCTGCTGGCGCGCAGCGTACAAACACGCCGGTAATCACGAGGCGCACCGCATGCCGTTGCCAAACAGGCCGAACGCTGGCCACGATCGGCAGAGCAGGCTTTTCATGGCAGTTACTCTGCCGTTGAGCAGATGATGCACGGTGCAAAACAGTCTCGCTGATGGAGAGCCAGGAAGAATAACGGTTTTTTTGATGGCAGCAGGCGGGAGAGAACGGGAGGATAGTGCGGTGTACCGCGGCAAAATAACAGAGGCCGGTTTAACCGGCCTCCTGAGCCTGTCAGCCTGCTGTCAGCTGGCTGCGGCTGCCATGCTGTACGATGGCAGCCGTAAATTACGCCTGATATTTACGCATGGTCAGGGTGGCGTTGGTGCCGCCGAAACCAAAGCTGTTTGACATCACGGTCGTCAGCGCTTTTTCAGTTGGCTGCGTCACGATGTTCATGCCTTTACCGGCTTCGTCCAGCTCTTCCACGTTAATGCTAGGGGCGATAAAACCGTGCTCCAGCATCAGAAGCGTGTAAATCGCTTCCTGTACGCCTGCCGCACCCAGCGAGTGGCCGGTCATGGCTTTGGTGGCAGAGAGATAAGGTGTGTTGTCGCCAAACACTTCACGGATCGCACCCAGCTCTTTAACGTCACCCACCGGCGTTGAGGTGCCGTGCGTATTCAGGTAATCGATTGGCGTATCAAGACCCTGCATCGCCATCTTCATGCAGCGCACCGCGCCTTCGCCTGACGGAGCCACCATGTCTGCACCGTCAGATGTTGCACCGTAGCCGACGATTTCAGCATAGATGTGCGCACCGCGTGCCAGCGCATGCTCCAGCTCTTCCACCACTACCATGCCGCCGCCGCCGGCGATCACGAAGCCATCGCGGTTCGCATCGTAGGTGCGTGAGGCTTTTTCCGGCGTCTCGTTGTATTTGGTAGAGAGCGCGCCCATGGCGTCGAATTCGCAGGCCATTTCCCAGCTCAGCTCTTCACCGCCGCCGGCGAATACCACGTCCTGTTTGCCCAGCTGAATCTGCTCAACGGCGTTGCCGATGCAGTGTGCTGAGGTGGCGCAGGCTGAGCTGATCGAGTAGTTCACACCGTGAATTTTGAACGGCGTGGCCAGACAGGCAGACACACCGGACGCCATCGCTTTGGTGACCACGTACGGGCCCACGCCTTTCAGACCACGCGGGCCTCGCATCGCATCCGCACCGAACACCTGGTAACGCGGCGAGCCGCCGCCGGAACCGGCAATCAGCCCCACACGCGGGTTGTTCTGATACTGCTCGTCGCTCAGGCCGGCATCTTTGATGGCTTCAGCCATCGACAGGTAAGCATAAATGGAGGCATCACTCATGAAACGCACAATTTTGCGATCGATGAGCCCGTTGGTATCCAGTTTGACATTACCCCATACATGGCTGCGCATGCCGGCTTCTTTCATCTCTTCAGAGAAAGTGATACCGGAACGGCCTTCACGCAGAGAAGCCAGCACTTCCTGCTGGTTATTACCAATGCTGGAAACGATACCCAGGCCAGTAATCACTGCACGTTTCATTCAATAGTCCTCATTCCACTTCTTTTGGATTGACGTGCACTCTAGCGTACAGTTGTAAGCCGAACAAGTCCGATCAGCCATTTCCCTTTGTAAATTTGCGTCATGTGACGCCACTCGCTAAAATCGCGCCACTGCCTGAAAAATGAGCCTTTCCCGTGAAGTTAACCCCGGTCGAACACGCGCAATTAACCTGGAATGATCAGGGTACACCTGTTTCCCGAGCATTCGATGATGTCTATTTCTCCAACGATAACGGGCTGGAGGAGACGCGTTATGTGTTCCTCAACGGTAACCAGCTGCCGGCGCGTTTTGACACGCACCCGCGCGATCTGTTTATCGTCGCCGAAAGCGGATTCGGCACCGGCCTGAACTTTCTGACGCTGTGGCAGGCTTTTGACCGCTTCTGTGCCGCCCACCCCACCGCCACGCTGCAGCGCCTGCACTTTATCAGCTGCGAAAAATACCCGCTGACGCAGGCTGACCTGGTGGCCGCACACGCGCGCTGGCCGGAGCTGGCCCCGTGGGCTGAGCAGCTGCAGCAGCAGTGGCCCGCCGCGCTGCCTGGCTGTCAGCGCCTGCTGTTTAACCAGGGTAAAGTTACGCTGGACCTGTGGCTGGGTGATATTAACGCGCTAATTGATACCTTTGATGACAGTCTGCACGCGCAGGCTGATGCCTGGTTCCTTGACGGCTTCGCCCCGGCAAAAAACCCGGAAATGTGGACGCCGGCGCTGTTCGCGGCGATGGCCCGGATGACGCGGCCGGGCGGCACGCTGGCGACCTTTACCTCTGCCGGCTTTGTGCGCCGTGGCCTGCAGGAAGCCGGTTTCAGCATGATGAAAACCAAAGGCTTTGGCCACAAGCGCGACATGCTCACTGGCGTAATGGCACAGACGCTGGTGACACCGCCTCGTCACCCCTGGTATGCGCGTCCGCCAGCCGACAGCCAGGAGGTGGCGCTGGTGGGTGGCGGTATTGCCAGCGCGATGCTGGCGCTGGCGCTGCTGCGCCGCGGCTGGCGGGTGACACTCTACTGCGCCGATGACGCACCGGCACTCGGCGCTTCCGGTAACCGTCAGGGCGCGCTCTATCCCCTGCTCAATCAGCACGATCCGGCGCTGGCGACCTTCTTCCCGGCCGCATTCAGCTTTGCGCGCCGCCTCTATGATCAGCTGCCGGTGCCGTTTGAGCATCGCTGGAGCGGCGTGCTGCAGCTGGGCTGGGATGATAAAAGCGCCGCAAAAATTGCCCGCATGCTGGAGATGGGGTTGCCGGAGGCGATTGCGTATGGCGTTACGCCGCAGCAGGCAGAACAGCTGGCTGGCGTGCCGCTGGGGGCGGGCGGGATTTTCTATCCGCAGGGTGGCTGGCTCTCGCCGTCTCAGCTCACCAGCAACCTGCTGGAGCATGCGCAGTCACAGGGCCTGCGCGTGCACTGGCTGCATCGCGTTACGCAACTGACGCCGCAGCCACAGGGCTGGCAGCTGCAGTTTGCCGCCCAGCCTGCAGTGCAGCATGCGCAGGTGGTGCTGGCTAACGGCCATGCACTGCTGGATCTGGCGCAGACGCAGACGCTGCCAGCATATGCCGTGGCGGGACAGGTCAGCCATGTCCCCTCGCGTGCGACGCTCAGCCAGCTGAAAACCGTGCTCTGCTACGACGGTTACCTGACGCCGGTCAGCGAGGATTTTGGCACGCACTGCATCGGCGCCAGCTACCATCGTGGCGAGACCGATACCACCTGGCGCAGCGACGATCAGCAGCAAAACCGTCAGCGGCTGATCGATTGTCTGCCCGACGCAGACTGGCCGCAGCAGGTGGATGTCAGCGACGGTGAGGCGCGCACCGGGGTGCGTTGCGCCTCGCGCGATCACCTGCCGATGAGCGGCAGCGTGCCGGACTATGCCGCGACGCTGGCGCAATACGCCGATCTGCCGCAACAGCGCGCGGCGGGCGCAGAAATTGCCGCTGCGCCGGTATTTCCGGGGCTGTTTGTGCTGGGTGCGCTGGGATCGCGCGGTCTGTGCAGCGCGCCGCTGACGGCAGAGGTGCTGGCCGCCCAGCTGAGCGGCGAACCGCAGCCGCTGGATGCCACTACCCTGGCGGCGCTGAATCCTAACCGCTACTGGGTGCGTAAACTGCTGAAGGGAAAAAAGGCGGGAGACTAAGCAAAAGCCAACGGGGCACCCTTGCGCCCCGTTCAGTCAGGCTGGCTGACGGGCCTGCTGGAACAGGTTGTCCCACATGCCAACCACCAGCGCCTGGTCGCGTGGCGACAGCTCGCCGGCGGCAATGGCGTTTTGCAGGCTGTTTGACACGTGAATCTGCAGCGCTTCCGGCGTGTGCTCGCCGCGCTGCTCGATTTCCGCCACCGCCAGCGTCAGGTGCCCGCGCAGATAACCGCTGGCAAACAGTTCGTCGTCGCTGGCGTGTTCGACCATATCGTCAATCAGGGCCAGAATGCGGGACTCGAATTCTACGATCATCTCTCTTTATCCTTTCATTATGCGCCGGCGAATCCGTGTTCTTCCGGCCACGGAAACTGTGCCGTTGTCAGAGGTAGCGTACCGTAATAGTCCGTTAACGCCGCAATAAAGCGCGCCGGACGTGCGGGAATGCCCTGCTCCAGATAGCTCATGACCTGAGCATGGACCTTACGCTGAAACGCAATGCGATCCGGCTCACACTCTCCGTCGAGATTGTCACAACTCACGTTGAAGGGGAAGCCTGCCGCCATGCAGAACAGCCACTCCAGCGCCTGTGGCTTGATCTCCACCGATTCAAACTGGCTTTGCGTTTGCGCATCGCGTCCGTCCGGGCAGTACCAGTAACCAAAATCCACCAGCTTGCGCCGCGCTTCGCCGGCGATACACCAGTGCGAAATTTCATGCAGCGCGCTGGCGTAGAAACCGTGGGCAAACACCACGCGGTTCCACGGCGATGACGCATCTGCCGGAAGATAAATCGGTTCATCCTCGCCTTTAATCAGGCGGGTCTGAAATTCCTCAGCAAAGCAGCCATCAAAAATCTCAATCAGCTGCTGATAGTGGTGTTCTGTACGCATGTTCATTCTATCGTTAAAAAATCAGCGTCATTGTCGCACTGGCGACCGGTTTTGACGAGCGCCGGATTACAGGGCGGCAAACCACGCCAGGATGACGCTGCCGTGACTGTCCCACAGCAGCTTCGCGCTCATCACTGCCGAGACGGTCACCACCATCGGGCGAATCAGCTTCTGACCGCGGCTCAGCACCAGCCGTGCGCCGAGACGCGCGCCGATGAAGGCCCCGCACAGCATGATGACGCCGGTGCCCCACACGACTTTGCCGCCAAACATAAAGAACAGCAGACTGGCGAAATTGGAGGTGAAATTCAGAATTTTGGCATGGGCCGTGGCCTTTGCCAGATTGAAGCCGCACAGGGTAACAAACGCCAGCGCATAGAACGAGCCGGCTCCCGGGCCAAAGAAGCCGTCATAGAAGCCCACGCAGCCCCCGCCAATAAGCGCAAAACCCGTCGCATGCAGACGCTGTTCGCGATCGGCTTCGCCCAGACGCGGCATCAGCAGGAACCACAGCCCGATGCTGATCAGCAGCAGCGGCAGGATCTGTCGCAGCACGTCAGCCTGAATGTGCTGGATCAGCAGCGTGCCTCCCATCGCGCCAATAAAGGTCATGGCGATATTCAGTCGCTGTTCACGCAGCTTCACTGCGCCGCGGCGCACAAAATAGAGGCTGGCCGAGAAGGAGCCGCCCACCGACTGCAGTTTATTGGTCGCCAGCGCCTGCGCCGGCGAGAGGCCGGCCGCCAGCAGCGAAGGCACCGTGAGCAGACCGCCACCGCCGGCAATGGAGTCAATAAACGCCGCCAGCACTGCCACCACAAACAGCACGCCGATCACCAGCGGGCTGACCACAAAAAGGTCCATTCAGCTTCCTACAAAAGATGCTTGTCCAGTAAGGCCTGGCAGGAAGGCGGCAACGGCGGTGGCGTTTTCTTCACCAGCGGCGTGCTGCCTGGTTTTTTCGGCAGGAACCAGCTTTCCAGCTCAGCGCCGCAGCCGTCGCCCGGCGGTGGCGGTGCCTGATCTTCACACTCCAGGCTGTCCGGCGGGCAGCGCAGCCGCACATGCATGTGGGCGCGGTGTGCAAACCACGGGCGCACTTTATTCAGCCAGGCGCGATCGCTGCCGGCATCCGCGCACAGCTGCTTTTTAATCGCAGGATTCACGAAGATGCGGGTGACATCACTGTCTTTCGCCGCCAGTTTGATCAGGCTGTCAATCTGCGGCTGCCAGTGACGCGCAATCACCTGCCGATCGTCCGGCGCCACCAGATCCAGCGGCTGCGGCTTCAGCAGCTGCTGCGCGGTCCAGCGGGTTTGCGGCAGCTGCAGCCAGATATCCACATCCAGACCCGTCTGATGGCTGGCGTGTCCGCTGCTGAAGCGTCCGCCGGCTGCCATCCCCATATCACCAATCAGCACCTGCCCCAGCTGCAGCTGGTGCACCTGGGTGCTCAGTCGCTGGATAAAGGCGATCAGATCGGGATGACCGTAATAGCGGCGCTGATCCTGACGCATAACCTGGTAATGGGGAGAATTGAGCGGCAGCTGGCGGGCACCCACAATACAGCCATTGGCGAAACCGCCGATGGACTGCGGACTGCCGGCAATGGGCTGCTGAATCTGCTGCCACGGTGTTGCCGCGACGGCGGCCGCGCTGCAGATCAGCGCGGCAAAAAGGAGAGACAGACGGCGCATCATGCGGCTTACCAGCGCGGTACGTTGCTGTGCACGTCCGCGTTTTGTCCGCGCTGACGCAGCAGGTGATCCATCAGCACAATGGCCATCATCGCTTCGGCAATGGGCACTGCGCGGATTCCGACGCAGGGATCGTGGCGGCCTTTGGTGATCATCTCAACCTCTTCGCCCGCCCGGGTAATGGTTTTCCCCGGCACGGTGATGCTGGAGGTGGGTTTCATCGCCAGATTGGCGCTGATGGTCTGTCCGCTGCTGATGCCACCGAGAATGCCGCCCGCGTGGTTGCTCTGGAAGCCGTCCGCCCGGATCTCATCGCGGTGTTCACTGCCGCGCTGGTTGATCACCGCAAAACCATCGCCAATCTCCACGCCTTTCACGGCGTTAATGCTCATCAGCGCGTGTGCCAGATCGGCATCCAGGCGGTCAAACACCGGTTCACCCAGGCCCGGCGGCACGTTTTCCGCCACAACCGTGACCTTCGCGCCGATGGAGTCGCCCTCTTTTTTCAGCGCGCGCATCAGTTCGTCCAGCGCCTCCAGCTTTGACGCATCCGGGCAGAAGAACGGGTTGTCTTCAACGATGCTCCAGTCTTTCAGCTCGCAGGCCACGTCGCCGATTTGCGCCAGATAGCCGCGCACCACGATGCCGTGTTGCATCTGCAGATACTTTTTCGCAATCGCACCGGCAGCCACCCGCATGGCGGTTTCACGCGCCGACGAGCGCCCGCCGCCGCGATAGTCACGCATGCCGTACTTCTGCTCGTAGGTGTAATCAGCATGGCCGGGACGAAACAGATCCTTGATCGCGCTGTAATCCTGCGAACGCTGATCGGTATTTTCAATCAGCAGGCCGATGGAGGTGCCGGTGGTCACGCCGTCAAACACGCCGGACAAAATTTTCACCTGATCCGGCTCGCGGCGCTGGGTGGTATAGCGCGAGGTGCCGGGGCGGCGGCGATCGAGATCGTGCTGAATGTCGGCTTCGGTCAGCGGAATGCCGGGCGGCACCCCGTCAACAATACAGCCGAGCGCAATACCGTGCGACTCGCCAAAGGTGGTTACGCGAAAAAGTTGTCCAATGCTGTTTCCGGCCATGGTAATTCCTTGTTGCGATGTTGCGGGCAAGCGCTCGCCCGCTGTTTTTTAGTCTTTATAAAAGGAGAAGTGATGCTGTGCTGCGACGATCTGATCGCGCGTCAGCATGAAGACGCCATCGCCGCCGTTATCGAACTCCAGCCAGGTAAAGGGGACATCCGGATACTGTTCCATCATGTGCACCATACTGTTGCCGACTTCGCAAATCAGTACGCCCTGCTCGCTGAGGTAATCCGGCGCGCAGGCGAGGATGCGACGCACCAGCTTCAGGCCATCGCTGCCCGCCGCCAGGCCCAGTTCCGGCTCGTGGCGATACTCGTTCGGCAGGTCATCCATATCTTCCGCATCCACGTACGGCGGATTGGTGACAATCAGGTCATACTTCACCTGCGGCAGGTTACGGAACAGATCCGCGCGGATTGGCGTGACGTGATGCAGCAGGCCGTGCTCTTCAATGTTTTGCTCAGCCACTGCCAGCGCATCGGCAGAGATATCCACGGCGTCCACTTCCGCTTCCGGGAAGGCATAGGCGCAGGCGATGGCAATACAGCCGCTGCCGGTGCACATATCAAGGATATGGTGTGGCTGCTGGCTGAGCAGGCCGGAAAAGCGATTTTCTATCAGCTCGCCAATCGGCGAGCGTGGCACCAGCACGCGCTCGTCGACGTAGAACTCATGGCCGCAGAACCAGGCTTTGTTGGTGAGATAGGCCACCGGAATGCGCTCATTCACGCGACGAATCACGCGCTCCACGATACGGTGACGTTCGCTGGCGGTCAGGCGCGCGTGGCGCATATCTTCCGGAATATCCAGCGGCAGCCATAACGTCGGCAGAACCAGTTGAACCGCTTCGTCCCAGGGGTTGTCCGTGCCGTGGCCGTACCAGATGCCTGCCGCGGAAAAACGGCTTACTGCCCAGCGCAGCATGTCCTGAATGGTGTGCAGCTCGTTCACTGCCTCATCGACGAAAATCTTGTCCACGTAGCCCTCCGCAGGCCATAAAATCAATCGGCCGATAGTGTGCCATGAAGCCGGGCAGAATTCAGCGCAGCGAGGTGAAAAAGCTGACATTTGTTGACGCTTAGCGTTAAGGTAGAGGCCATTCACTCCAGCCATTTCCGACAATTCGCCAGGACATGAGTAAAAAGACGCCGCTAAGCCAGGACGATCAGGCGCTGTTCCGTCAGTTAATGACAGGCACGCGTAAGCTGAAACAGGACACCATCGTGCATAAACCGACGGTGAAAACCCGCGAAGTGCCACTGAAACGGCTGCTCTCTGAGCAGGCCGATAACAGCCATTATTTTTCTGATGAGTTCCAGCCGCTGCTCTCCAGCGACGGGCCAACGCGCTACGTGCGTGCGGATGTCAGCCATTACGAACTGAAAAAGCTGCGGCGCGGCGATTATACGCCGGAGATTTTTCTCGACCTGCACGGGCTGACCCAGATGCAGGCCAAGCAGGAGCTGGGTGCGCTGATTGCCGCCTGCCGCCGCGAGCATATCTTCTGTGCCAGCGTAATGACCGGCCACGGCAAACACATTCTTAAGCAGCAAACGCCACTGTGGCTGGCGCAGCATCCGCACGTGATGGCGTTTCATCAGGCGCCAAAACTCTTTGGCGGGGATGCGGCGTTGCTGGTGCTGATTGAGATTGAAGAGTGGCAGCCGCCTGAATTGCCCTGAGTGATGGGAAGGCGTTGAGATTGAGCGGAAAAGAAGAGGAGATGTCCCCGGCAACGGCTGACGCCTGACCGGGGAGAGGAACGGCACGGTCCGCCGGTCGGCGGGACAGAGAGAACAGCGCGTTAAATGGCTTTTGCCAGCTTTGACGGACTTACCTGCCACGCCAGTTTGCCTTCACAGGCCTCAGCGTCAAAATCCACGCAGGCGATGGCGGAGGTCGCGAACATCGGGGGCGCTTCATGCGGGCAGAGCTCTGAAACCAGATACCCCACCAGCGGCAGATGTGAAATCACCAGCACGGCGTGGACGCCCTGAATAGCCAGCGCCTGTAAATGACAGGCCACCATGCCCGGATCGCCGCCTGGCGTCAGCTCCGGCAGCACTTCCTGCCCTTCCGGCAGTTTCAGTGCTTCGCGGACTGTGGCAAGGGTTTGCCCGGCGCGCAGATAAGGGCTGACCAGCACCTTATCAATCTCTGGCATCTTGCTGTTCAGCCAGCTCGCCATCTGGCGTGATTCGTCACAGCCGCAAAGCGTGAGAGGACGAACCGCATCGCTCGCTGCTTCCAGCGCTGCGTCGCCATGACGCATGATAAAAACTTGCATAAAGCACCGCTGTTGTTAGTCGATATCGTCGGGTCACACAGTACCAGACGCTTCATTCTGCGAATGAACGCTGTGTTTTACCGCAATGGCTTCAGTATAGTCAACCGGTTGTTTATTAAATAGGCACTTCTCAGAATGGTGCTGCGCAGCACGCTGCACAGCTGCCTTTCTAACCCGCTGAATCGCTGCGTCTATTCACGAATGTGCAGAAGTGTAAAAATTCGTTTGGGCGGACGCACGCGTCAGTAATGCCTCACAGGGCGTGAAACGATCGCCATATTGCTGCGCAAGCGCCTGCAACGTGGCGACCATCGCCGCCGCCCCGCGCTGATCCATATAGCGGAACGGCCCGCCGAGGAACGGCGGAAAGCCGATGCCAAAGACCGCGGCAATGTCGCCATCGCGGGCGCTGCGAATTACCCCCTCATCCAGGCAGCGCGCCGCTTCGTTCAGCAGCATCATCACACAGCGTTCAGCAATCTGCGCTTCGCGCTGCTTCGCCTGAGGCTGTATCTGCAGCAGGGTGTAAATCGTCTTGTCCGCCTGGCGCGTCGCCGGCCAGCGTGAACGCTGATACTGGTAGAAGCCCCGACGGTTTTTACGGCCTTTGCGCCCATCGGCCAGGATGGCGCTGACCGCCTCCGGTGCGCTGAAGCGCGAACCGTACGCCTGCTCAAGAATCGGGCTGATCTTGCTGCCAACATCAATGCCCACTTCATCCAGCAGCTGCAGCGGCCCCACCGGAAAGCCGAATTTCACCAGCGCACGATCGATATGTTCTACCGGCTCCCCTTCCAGCAGGCAGCGAATAGCTTCATTTATATAAGGCGCAAGGATGCGGTTAACGTAAAAACCGGGACGATCTGCCACCACCACCGCGGTTTTACCCTGCTGACGCGCCAGCTGCACCGTGGTCGCCAGCGTTTGCGCCGACGTGCCCGCGTGCGGTATGACCTCAACCAGCGGCATTTTGTCCACCGGGCTGAAGTAGTGCAGGCCGATAACATTCTCCGGTCGCTGCGCTTTTTCCGCGATGGCGCTGATCGGCAGTGAGGAAGTATTGGAAGCAAAAATGGTGTGCGGCTGACAGTGGCTTTCAACCTCGGCCACCATCTGCTGTTTCAGCGCCAGATCTTCAAAGACGGCTTCAATCACCAGATCGCGCTGGCTGAATCCCTGATAATCCGTGCCGCCGCTGATGCGGGCCATCTGCTGCTGCCGCTCTGCCGCTTTTAGCTGTCGCCGTTTTACCTTTTTACTCAGCAGATCCCAGCTGTACTGCAAAGCGTGATTGATGCCGCTGAGATGAATATCTTTGATACGCACCGGCAAACCGGCTTTGGTCGCCGTCACGCTGGCGATGCCGCCGCCCATCAGTCCGCCACCCAGTACGCCAATCTGCCGCAGCGCGCGCGGTTCCGCCTCTGTCACCGGCTCGTTTTTTAACGCCGTGGCGGCAAAAAACAGGCTGCGCAGCGCAGCAGATTCCGGCGTCATGGCCAGCTCACCGAAGGCGCGCGCTTCGGCTTCATGCCCGGCGCGACTGCCCTGCTCCAGCCCGGTGCGGACAACGTCAATAATCCGATCGGTGGCCGGATAGTTGCCCTGCGTTTTACGTGCGGTCTGCCGTTTTGCCAGCATAAACAGCAGCGGCCGCAGCAGCGGAGATTGCAGCAGACGATCGCGGCGTGCGAGCGGCCGTAGCCCTGGCTTTCCTTTATGCACCTGCGCAATAGCGGTCGCGAGCAGAATAGAATGCGGCACCACTTCATCCACAATGCCCAGCTTCAGCGCCTGCCTGGCGCGCAGCTGCTTACCGCTCAGTATCAGCGACAGCGCCTGCTGCACGCCCGCAACGCGCGGCAAACGCTGCGTGCCGCCGGAACCCGGCAGCAGTCCCAGCTGCACTTCCGGCAGCCCCAGCCGGGTTTTATCGTCCGGCGTGCAGATACGCGCATCGCAGGCCAGCGCCAGCTCCAGCCCGCCGCCAAGACAGGCCCCGTGAATGGCGGCTACCACCGGGAACGGCAGTGCGGCAAGGCTGGCCATCACTTCCTGACCCTGCTTCGCCAGCGCTTCGGCCTCAGCGGCCGTCTGGCAGCGAGCGATCATGCTGATATCGGCCCCGGCGACAAAATTGTCCGGCTTACCGGAAATCAGCACCAGGCCGGCCAGCTGCGGATTGCTGCGCGCTTCGGCCAGCACCGCGTTAATCTGCGGCACAAATTCTGCCCTGAGCGTATTCATTTTTTCGCCTGGTACATCAATAGTGATGATGCCAACGTGATCCGGGCGCATCTGTAGATGGAATGCGGATTCACTCATTATTCGGCCTCCAGAACCATTGCCGTCCCCAATCCTCCGGCGGCGCAGGCTGTGACCAGCCCCAGTCCGCCGCCGCGCCGCCGCAGTTCGTGCAGGGTTTGCGTGATCATACGCGCGCCGGTGGCCGCAAACGGGTGACCGTAAGCGATAGAGCCGCCCAGCACGTTAAAGCGCGCCTCGTCGACTTCCCCCAGCGCATGCGCGCGGTTGAGCACCTCACGCGCGAAGCGTTCGTCACGAAACATCTGCAGATTCGCCAGCGTTTGCGCAGCAAAGGCTTCATGCATATCAATCAGGGTTAATTCATTTAGCGTGATGCCGGCGCGCTCCAGCGCCAGCGGCGAGGCATACGCCGGGCCCAGCAGCATATCCTGCCGGACATCAATGGCGCTGAACGCGTAGCTGCGCAGATAGCCAAGCGGCGTCAGGCCCAGTTCCCGCGCCCGCCCTTCGCGCATCAGGATCACCGCTGCCGCGCCATCGGTGAGCGGCGTACTGTTGGCGGCGGTCACCGTACCGTGGCGGCGATCAAACGCCGGACGCAGGCGGGCGTAATCCGCCGTGCTGGCGTTAAAGCGCACGTTATTATCCTGCTCAACCGGTGCTTTCCACGGCGGCACGAAGGCAGGCATCACCTCCTGCGCCAGCACGCCGGATTGCCAGGCCTGGGCGGCGCGCTGATGGGATCGCAGCGCCAGCGCATCCTGCTGCTCGCGCGTAATGCCGTAGGTCTTCGCCATCTGTTCTGCGGTATCGCCCATGCGTAAGCCGGTGGAGTACTCGGCCACTGCGGGCGGCACGGGCAGCAGGTCACGCGGACGCAGGCGACGCAGAATCTGCACTTTTTTACTCAGGGTACGGGCTTTATTGAGATCGACCAGCGCGCGCGCCAGCGTTTTGCTCACGCCGATGGGTAACACAGAGGAGGAGTCCGCACCACCGGCAATACCGGCGTCAATGGTGCCCGCCATCAGGCTCTCCGCCACGTTGGCGACGGCCTGAAAACTGGTGGCGCAGGCGCGGCTGACGCTGTAGGCATCGGTATGTACGCTCAGCCCGCTGCTCAGCACAATTTCACGCGCGATATTGGGTGCCTCCGGCATCTGCACCACCTGACCGAACACCAGCTGGTCGATCACCGTGACCGGCAGTTCACTGCGCGCCATCAGTTCGCTGATCAGCATGCGGCCCAGCTCCAGTGCTGGTATGCCGTGAAAATCGCTGGCCTGACGGGCAAACGGCGTACGGAGTCCGTGAGTGATGGCGATACGCTCGCCCTGACGCGTCAGCAGCGGCTGCGCTTTGCTCATTGCATTCACCTGTAATTGACGACCTGAGCATCATTGCCCAACAGGTCTGACCTGATCCACAGTGTTAACCAGGTGAGGCTAAGTCGCCAATAACAGAAGAAAAAAAGTGCGAGGAGAAACACGAAAATGGTGATGAGGCTGCCGCAACGCTGCCGGCAGCCGCGGGATTAACGCAGGCCGAGCTGAAAAATCAGCGCTTCCGCCTGGCAGGAAAACCTGAATTCTGCCTGCAGACGCACGCCCGCCGCGTCCGGCTTAATAGCGGCATCAATAACACAGGGCTCTGATTCCACACTGCGCGCACGCGCCGTGAGCTGTTCCAGCATCGCGGCGGCGGCGGCGCGATCGGCAAAGTGAGCCGACCAGCTGGCCGAGCAGTCGCTGTTATCCATAATGGTTCCGACATCCACACAGCAGCAGGCCGCGGTTTCATTTGCACTGCATTTATTAATGGCATCAGTCATGATTTTCTCCGGACGCTTTTTCCGATCAGACACATCAGTTTCTGCAGCAAAGTGTACGCCGGTTGCGGCCTGGCGGCTACGATACGCCGGCTAAGTGACGAATATCACAATAAAATTTGATCCAAAACAAATCTGACCCGGTATGCTGTTCGCGGAACGCAAAGATTTTGTTAAGCAGATCTGATTTTATCGATCAAACCGGAAATATTTAAAAAACATTATTGCAACAAATACACAGGTCGGACCTATACTCGTCGCACTGGTCTGATATGTGTGATTGCCGTCAGTCCCTACAATCCGCCGTCCTTTGTTACGCGACGTAACTACGTTTAATAATAAATTCAGATGAGGTTGTGGTCATGAACCATAAGAACCTGTTTGCAAAGTCAGCCGTGGCAGCTGCAGTCGCGCTCGTTTCTTCACACGTTTACGCCGCCGGCTTTCAGCTTAATGAATTCTCAGCAATTGGATTAGGTCGCGCTTATTCGGGTGAAGGGGCAATGGGTGATACCGCTGCCTCAGCCAGCCGTAACCCTGCGACCATGGCGCTGATGGATCGCCCGTCATTTTCTATCGGCGCTGTGTATATTGACCCGAATGTCGATATCAGCGGCCGCAGCCCAACCGGCAACAGCCTGAACGCCAGTAATATTGCGCCAAACCAGTGGATCCCCAATATTCATTACGTACAGCCGCTCAATGACCAGTGGTGGGTTGGCGCTTCTGCTACCTCTAACTACGGTCTGGCGACGGAATTTAACAACGGCTATACCGCGGGCGGTCTGGGCGGAAAAACCGATCTGTTAACCGGCAACCTGAATCTGAGCACGGCTTATCGCCTGAATGATAATCTGAGCTTCGGCGTCGGCTTTGACGCGGTCTATGCCAAAGCAAAAATTGAGCGCTATGCCGGTGAAGCCGGCGCGCGCGCCGGGCTGCCGGCCGATACGCAGGTGGCACGCCTGAAAGGCGATAAATGGGGCTACGGCTGGAATGCCGGCATCCTGTATGAGGTGGATAAAAATAACCGCTTCGGCTTTACCTACCGTTCGGAAGTGAAGATCGATTTCGACGGCGACTACAAGAGTAATATTCCGCGCGCCTTCAACGGGTCGCCACAGGCGCTCGCGCTGGGTCTGCCATTCGGCACCAGCGGCGTGACAATTCCGGGTTCGCTGACGCTGAATCTGCCGGAAATGTGGGAAGTGTCCGGCTGGCACAAAGTGGCACCGCAGTGGGCCGTGCACTATAGCCTGGCGTACACCAGCTGGAGCCAGTTCCAGGAGCTGAAAGCCACCGGCAGCAGCGGTCAGACGCTGTTCTTTAAAGATGAGAGCTATCACGACGCCTACCGTCTGGCGCTGGGAACCACCTACAACTACGACGATAACTGGACGTTCCGCACCGGTATTGCGTTTGATGACAGCCCGGTTCCGGCAGATAAACGTTCTATCTCCATTCCGGACCAGGATCGTCTGTGGCTGAGCGCCGGTGCCTCTTACGCCTTTAACCAGGATGCCTCGGTGGATCTGGGCGTTTCCTATATGCACGGGCAGAAAGTCACCATCAAAGAAGGCCCGTATACCTTCAACTCTGAAGGCAAAGCCTGGCTGTACGGCGCAAACTTTAACTATAAATTCTGATGCGGCGCTGACCGTCGCGTGTCACAGCAGAACCAAAAAGGGCGACCCGCGGGCCGCCCTTTTTACTGGTTGTAAATCGGTTACTGCGAATCGATATCCTTGAGATCGTCCTGAATCGCGCTGGCGTTCAGGTTCTCTTCCGGCTTCAGCTTGCCGCCGCTGGCGAGGAAATCGTTGCGCTGGAAGTAGGCGTTGCGCACAAAGGCATACGGATCCTGCTGCTGACGCAAAATACCATCGGAATCCAGCAGCTGCGCGCGCGTTTCCACGCCTTCAAGCGTCCATTTACCCACCGACATGGGCCAGGTCAGCCAGCTCAGCACCGGGTAGAGCGTATCGACAAAATCACCGCCATCCTGACGCACGGTGAAGCTGCCATAGCCCGGCAGTTCCACGTAAGGACCATAGCCGACGCCGTAACGGCCCAGCGTGCTACCGAAATGGTGCGGCACTTCACGCGCCAGCGCCGGGTTGGCTTTGCCGGCAACATCAATAAAGCCACCCAGACCGAGCACGGTATTCAGGAAGAAGCGGGTGAAATGCACCCCAGCCTGACGCGGCTCGCCGACCAGGATCGAGTTGACCATGCTCGCCGGCTCATCAAGGTTGCCCAGAAAGTTGCTCAGGCCGCTGCGCGCCGGCACCGGTACGTAGTCGCGCCACGCCACGGCCACCGGGCGGAGCACATACGGATCCAGCACGTTGTAGTTGAAGTTAAACATGGTGCGGTTGAACCCTTCGAGCGGATCGCTGCGCTGTGCGGGTTCGGTATTGTCGGCCGGTCTGGAGCTGGCACATCCCACCAGAAGTAAACTGGCCAGCGCCAGGCCGGTCAGGCGGTTATTCATTCTTATCTCCCTGTGCGGATAAAAGGTGTAACGCTTCAGGGCTGCTGCTGATTAATCTCGACAGCCAGCTGCTGATGACCATCCCAGGGGGTGACTGCGCTTAAACCAAACCAGTCGCCAGACTGCGGATTAGCGCTGCCATCGCGCGCGATGCGCACCCTGACCTGAACCTGATGCTGCGCCGAAAGCAGGCGATCCGGCATCATGGCATTACTGTCATCCAGCGTAAGCGATAACGGGAAGTGGCTGAGCGGCAACCGCTTCACAGCCACGGGCACCGGTGAAACACCGTCAGTTACCGAAATATACATCACTCCGCCCTGCGGTAACATTTTTTCTGCCTGCGAGGTTAAACGCACCGTTAACGCCAGCTGGGTGGTTTGCTGGCCGGCATCGGTTTTGGCCTGTTCAATGCTACGTTCAATCATGGCGATACGCTGATCACCTGCCGGCAACTGCTGTCGCATTGTCTGCCACGCGTCGATGGCTTTGGCATAGTGCTGTTGCTGGAAGGCGTTGAACGCCAGCAGGCTAAGCGTCCGCAAATTCGCCGGGTCACGCTGGCGCAGCGCGTCCAGCAGCAGGCCCGCCTGGCGGTTATCCTGGGGATCGCCGGAACGGGTCAGCACTTCGGCGTAATCCTGCTGCAGGGCAAGATTATCCGGTGCCAGCTGCAGCGCGTGTTCAAATGCCTGGCTGGCATCGGTGGCATTATTCAGCACCATGCCCAGCCGGCCCAGCATCGCCCAGTCGTTAAGATTTTGCGGGTCGTGTTGCAGCGCGGTGCGCAGCCCGAGCTGCAGCCGCGAAAGCGCTTCCATCGACAGGGGCTGCGCCTGGGGATCCATCAGGCGCGCGCGCAGCGCCGGATAGGCCTGCTGCACGCTCAGCCAGCCGGAATATTGCGCCAGGCCACCGGTCTGCAGATACATCCCCAGTGGCACCACCAGCAGCAGGATAACACCCGGAATCAGCACGCGGCGACGGCTGTGGTGAACCTGTTCCGCGCCGGCATCCGGCACATCGTCCAGCAGCGTCTGCTGCAGCTCGCGCTCCATAGCAGGACGCTCCGCCACCACGCCTTCCGCTTCGTCACGTGCCAGCTCGCGCAGGCGCTGACGATAAAAATCGGTGTTGAGGCGATCGCGCGCTCCGCGGCTGACCTCACGCTGGCGCCAGCCCGCGCTGACAAACAGCGCCACCGCGGCCGCCAGCAGAATAAACAGGGTAATCCAGAATTCAGTCATTACGGCTTCCCGTCACGCTTCAGAATCGCCGCCAGGCGCTGTTGCTCGTGGTCATCAAGATCGCTGTGCGTCTGCCCGCGGCGGGCTCGCAGAATAATCATCAGGCCGCCCAGCACGACAAACAGCGCCGGGCCGACCCATAAAATCAGCGTAGAGGGCGTGACCGGCGGTTCATAGGTCACAAAATTGCCATAGCGCGCCACCATGTAATCAATAATCTGCTGGCGGCTCTGCCCCTGCTTCAGCAGCTCATACACTTTACGCCGCATATCGGCGGCAATCATCGCGCTGGAATCGGCAATGCTGTTGTTCTGGCACTTCGGACAGCGCAGCGCAGCGGTCAGCTCGCGGTATTGCGCCTCCTGCTGCGCGGAATCAAACTGCCAGGTATCAATGGCCGCCCACAGGCTGGTGCTCAGCAGCAGGCCGGCAAGAAACAGTCCGATTCGTTTCATGATGCGTCCGCCTCGCGACGGTATTTTTCCCACAGCGGTTTCACTTCCTGCTGCCACACCCGCTCCGTCATATCGCCGGCATGGCGATAGCGGATAATGCCGTGGCCGTCGATCAGGAAGGTTTCCGGTGCCCCGTACACACCAAGATCCAGCCCGAGCATGCCGTCGCCGTCGTACAGGCTGAGTGCGTAAGGATTGCCCAGCGTGTTGAGCCAGGTCACCGCTTTGGTCCGATCATCCTTGTAGTTCAGGCCCACCACGCGAATGCCCTGCTCAGCCAGCGTGTTCAGGTATTGATGCTCCGCGCGGCAGGTCGGGCACCAGGTGGCCCAGACATTCAGCAGCAGCGGTTTACCGTCCGTCAGCACCTGCTGATTGTACATTTTTCCCGGCTGGTCGAGTGCTTCCAGCCTGAACAGCGGCACCGGCTTGCCGATCAGCGCTGACTCCAGCCGGGAAGGATCGTCACCGTCCGCATTGCGCGCCAGCTGCCACAGCAGCGCGGCCGCCAGCAGCAGAAACAGGACTAACGGGATAAACAGAATTTTTTTATTCATACCAGCTCCTCGCGCGGCGCTTTGCGGCGCGAACGGTAGCGTGGATCGAGCAGACACAGCAGGCCGCCGAACGCCATAAACAGGCCACCGAACCAGATCCAGCGCACAAAGGGTTTGTAATAAATGCGTACTGCCCAGGAACCGTCGTCCAGCTCCTCGCCCAGCGCAGCATAGAGATCCCGGGTGAAGCCGCCGCTGATGGCGGCTTCCGTCATCATGGTACGGGCGGCAGTATAGAAGCGTTTTTCCGCCTGCAGCACCGCTTCCGGCTGGCCGTTGCGGCTGACATCAATAATGGCCATGCCACCGCTGTAGTTAGGCCCCTGCAGCGAACGTACGTCGCGGAAAACAAAGTGATAGTGGTGGATATCCACGCTGTCGCCGGCTTTCATGCGCACGTCGCGCTCCACGCTGTACTGCGTGGTGAACGCAATGCCGACCACCGTGACCGCCACGCCGAGATGGCCCAGCACCATGCCCCAGTGGCTGCGCGACAGATGCCGCAACCCGGGCAGGAAGCGATGGCGATGCGTGGCCCGCTCGTGCAGCTCCATCAGCGTCAGCAGGATCACCCAAATCGCCATCAGCAGACCAATCACCGTCATCGCTTCAATGCGATCCTGCAGCAGCCACGGCAGCGCAATCGACAGGATCAGCGTGACCAGCAGCCCGGCGCCCAGCCGCTTCCACAGTTTTTGCGGTTCGTCACGACGCCAGCGCACCAGCGGACCGATACCGAGCAACAGCGCGAACGGTGCCATCAGCCAGGTAAACAGCGTATTAAAGAAGGGTTCGCCGACTGAAATCGTGCCCAGGCCGAGCTGTTTGTGCACCAGCGGCAGCAGCGTCCCCAGCAGCACCACCAGCATTGCCGCAATCAGCAGGACGTTATTGCCCAGCAGGAAGGATTCGCGTGACCAGACGTCGTTCTGCACCCGGCTGCGCACCTGTCCTCCTCGCAGCGCGTACAGCAGCAGTGAGCTGCCAATCACGATGATGAGGAAAGCCAGAATGAACATGCCGCGCGCCGGATCAGACGCAAACGCGTGCACCGAGACCAGCACGCCGGAGCGCACAAGAAAGGTTCCCAGCAGGCTGAGTGAAAACGCCGTGATCGCCAGCAGCACCGTCCAGGCTTTGAAGCTGCCGCGCTTTTCCGTGACCGCCAGCGAGTGCATCAGCGCCGTGCCGGCCAGCCACGGCATAAAGGAAGCATTCTCCACCGGATCCCAGAACCACCAGCCGCCCCAGCCCAGCTCGTAGTAGGCCCATGCCGATCCCAGCACGATACCGATAGTAAGAAAGACCCAGGCTGCGGTGGTCCACGGACGGGACCAGCGTGCCCATGCGGTATCAAGGCGGCCAGCCATCAGAGACGCAATGGCAAAGGCAAACGCCACCGAAAAGCCCACATAGCCCATATACAGCAGCGGCGGATGGAAAATCAGGCCGATATCCTGCAGCATCGGATTGAGATCGCGCCCGTCGATTGGGAACGCCGGCAGCGTGCGGGTAAACGGGTTGGACGTCAGGATAATAAACAGCAGGAAACCAAAGGTGATCATCCCCATGACTGCCAGCACGCGCGCCAGCGCATCCTGCGGCATGCCGCGGCTGAAAATCGCCACCGCCAGCGTCCAGGTGCTGAGCAGCAGCACCCACAGTAACAGTGACCCTTCGTGCGCGCCCCAGGTGGCGGCAATGCGATAATAGACCGGCAATAGCGTATTGGAGTTGGTGGCGACGTACGTCACAGTGAAATCATTCACCACAAACGCATGCACCAGCAGCAGAAAGGCACCGGCGATACAGATAAACATGCCCCAGGTCAGCGGCCGCGCCAGCGCCATCAGGCGCGCATCCTGACGCGCTGCGCCCCACAGCGGATAAATACTTAACAGCAGCGCCAGCCCCAGCGCCAGACACAGCAGAAAGCTGCCAATTTCCGGCATCATGACTGCGTACCCGCCTGCTGATATGCCGCTGCAGGTCCTGTGTGATTGTTTTTCATCGCGTCCTGAATTTCCGGCGGCGTATATTTTTCATCATGTTTTGCCAGCACTTCACGGGCCTGGATGCGATTTCCCGCCTCCAGAACCCCCTGTGCCACCACGCCCTGCCCTTCACGGAACAGGTCCGGCAGAATGCCTTCATAGCTGACACTCACCACGCCCCTGGCGTCATACAGCCGGAACGTGACCGCGAGCGTTTTCGGATCGCGCTGCACGCTGCCGGGCATCACCATCCCGCCGACGCGCAGGCGCTGGCCCGGCGACGGTTTTTCACGTGCTTCCCCTTTGCCATACAGGATTTCACCTGGGGTATAAAACAGATCGATATTGGAACGCAGCGCGTACATCACCAGCGCAGTGGCAAGCCCCAGCCCTGCCAGTACCGCTATCACCACATACAGGCGATTACGACGACGGATATTCACACAGACTCTCCTGCTTTAGCCGCAGCTTTTTTTGTTTTTGCCGCCCGGATGCGGCGCTCCCTGGACTGACGCTGGCGTATCTCTGCCAGCAGACGGCGGCGATACAGCAGCGTCTGCACCACCAGCCCGGTTAACGGGACCAGCGTGCAGAGCACCGCCAGCCAGACATAAAAGGCGTAGCCGCCCATAGCGAAAAAATCGCTCCAGGAGGTGAAGGCTGGCGTCACAGTTTGCGTCCTCCCTGTGCCACGTCAATTGCCCACGGGCGGTGACGCTCGGTGAACAGAATCAGGTTGCGCAGGCGCATCAGCGTCAGCGACACAAAGGTGAGCAGATAGCCGAGGATCGACCAGCGCAGCGGCGTACGCATGCTGGGATCGATGGCCTGTTGCAGCAGGCCGGATGAGCCCTGATGCAGCGTGTTCCACCACTGCACGGAAAAGTGAATCACCGGCAGATTCACCACGCCGACCAGGATCAGAATGCCGGCAGCGCGGCCCGCCGTGCGGCGATCGTCAAAGGCGTGATAGAGCGCAATCGCCCCCATATACAGAAACAGCAGCACCAGCTCGGATGTCAGCCGCGCATCCCAGATCCACCAGGTACCCCACATCGGCTTGCCCCAGGCAGAGCCGGTCACCAGCGCAATAAAGGTAAAGACGGCACCAATCGGCGCCATCGCCGCCGCGACCAGATCGGCCATTTTCATCTGCCAGACGAGGCCGGTAAACGCCGCTATTGCCATCGACGCGTAAATGCCCATCGACCACATCGCCGCCGGCACATGGAGATACATGATGCGAAAACTGTCACCCTGCTGATAGTCGGCGGGCGCAAAGCCGAAGCCCCAGATCCAGCCGAGCAGCAGCGTGCTGGTTCCCGCCACGGCGCACCACGGAATCAGCCGCCCGCATAACAGATACAGCCGTTCAGGCCGCGCCCACTGATGTAACCATTTCCACATGTCTATTGCTCGCACTAAAAAAGAGTTCAACCGCCACCGGCAGGCGGCGCAGGTTATTGCAGGCTGATACGCAACGCCGCTGCGGTGGCGAACGGCGACAGAGTCGCGCTCACGGCCAGCATGGCGCCGAGAATTGCCAGATAGCCGCTCACCGGCAGCCCCTGCCCCGCCGCTTCAATGGCCGCGGTGGCAAATATCAGAACCGGTATCGACAGCGGTAATACCAGTAAACTCAGCAGGACGCCGCCGCGCCGCAGACCGACGGTCAGTCCGGTGCCGATTGCGCCGAGGAAGCTTAGCGTTGGGGTGCCAAGCAGCAGCGTCAGTGCCATCGCCCGCCAGCCGGCAAAATCCAGCGACAGCAGCAGCGCCGCCAGCGGCGACAGCAGAATCAGCGGCAGGCCGGTGAGCAGCCAGTGCGCCACCACTTTGCCTAATACGGTCAGCGGCAGCGGCGTCGGCAGCAGCAGTAGCTGCTCCAGCGAGCCGTCCAGAAAATCATCGCGGAACAGACGCTCCAGCGCCAGCAGCGAGGCCAGCAGCGCCGCGACCCACACCACACCGGGCGCGATGCGCGCCAGCTGCTGCGGTTCCGGCCCGATACCCAGCGGAAACAGCGTAATGACGATTAAGAAAAACCACAGCGGATTAATCACCTCCGCCCCGCTGCGGAACGCGATTTTTAACTCACGCTGAATGATGCGTCCCGGCATTACATCCACTCCGCCGTCAACCGGATTTTGCGCACCCGGGCACTGTCGCCGGGCAGATCCTGATGTGTCGTCAGGATCACCGCGCCACCGTTATCGGCATGTGCCACGAACCGCGCCATTAATTTTTCCACGCCGTCTTTATCAATCGCGGTCAGCGGCTCGTCCAGAATCCACACGGCGGCACGGCTCAGCCACAGCCGGGCCAGCGCCACGCGCCGCTGTTGTCCGGCAGAGAGCTGGGCGACCGGCACCTCTTCATACCCTGGCAGATCCACCTGTTCCAGCGCTGCATAGAGGATGCCGTCATCACTGCTGCCGTGCCAGAAGCGCAGGTTTTCGCAGGGAGAGAGTACGGATTTCACGCCGGGCTGATGGCCGAGATAGAGCAGGTTTTGCTGCCATGTTTCGCGCTGCTGGCGAATTGGCTGTGCCTGCCACAGCACGTCGCCCTCTTCGGGCCGGCTCAGACCGGCCAGCAGACGCAGCAGCGATGTCTTGCCGGCGCCGTTGGGCCCTTCAATCTGCACGATGTCACCGGGCGCTACCCGGAAGCTCAGCCCACGAAACAGGAAGCGCTCATCACGAACACACGAGAGATTAATGACTTCGAGCATAGAAGGGAGAATCACAGCAATGAATGAGGTGGGGATAATATCACAATGCTGCCAGGGGCCGAAGTCTGTGGCAGCGGGCGCGCGGCCTTTGAATGGCGCATTCGTGCGCCCGGAAGCGGCAAATTGCAGAAAAAAACACCCCGGTTAAAACTTTGTTACGCTTAGAGAGAATCTTCGTAACATTTCGCCCTTGCTAAAAGCGTCTACGCTTATTACGCGCTGGCATTATCACCGGGAGAAAACATGAAGCAAACGCCAACAGAGACAGAAAACAATAACGACGTCGACAGTGAAGAGAAGGAGCAAGGCAAGGAAATTGAAGTGGATGAGGACGCTCTGCCTTCGCGCGCGGCGGCCATTCACGAAGAGATTCGTCAGGACGGCGAAAAAGAACTGGAGCGTGACGGCATGGCGCTGCTGTGGTCAGCGATTGCAGCGGGCCTTTCCATGAGTGCCTCCCTGATGGCAAAAGGCATCTTTCAGGTGCATCTGGAAGGCGTGCCGGGGGCATTCCTGTTTGAAAACCTCGGCTACACCTTTGGCTTTGTGATTGTCATTATGGCGCGCCAGCAGCTGTTCACTGAAAACACCGTGACCGCCGTATTGCCGGTGATGCACAAACCCACCGGCAGTAACTTTATGTTGCTGCTGCGGCTGTGGAGTGTGGTGCTGGCGGGCAACCTGATCGGCACAGCGATCGGCGCGCTGGCATTTACCCATATGCCGATTTTTGACGATGCGACGCGCCAGGCCTTTACCGCCATCAGCGAAAAGGTGATGGAAAATACGCCGGGAGAGATGTTCGCCAATGCGGTGATTTCCGGCTGGATCATCGCCACCATGGTGTGGATGTTCCCCTATGCGGGCGGCGCAAAAATCGTGGTTATCGTGATGATGACCTGGCTGGTCGCGCTGGGCGACCTGGCGCATATTGTGGTGGGTTCGGTAGAAGTGCTGTATCTGGTGTTTTCCGGCACGCTGCCGTGGCAGGACTTTTTCTGGCCGTTTGCGCTGCCTACCCTGCTGGGCAATATCACGGGCGGTACGCTGATATTTGCGTTGATCAGTCATGCTCAAATCCGTAATGACATGAGCGAAGAAGCCAAAGCCAAAGCGCGTGCCGAAAAGCAGCGCAAAGAGCAGCAGGAGAAAGAGAAGCAGGCATGATGGCGGCGGCTGTTGCTGACAGAACAGGCATGATGGGTGGCTATTGCTGACAGAATGAGCAAACAGCCGGCGTACAGTTAAAATTCTGCATGCGGTGCGCTATACTGCGCGCCGGATGTCTCCTTAGTTAAATGGATATAACGAGCCCCTCCTAAGGGCTAGTTGCAGGTTCGATTCCTGCAGGGGACACCATTCTGATCTGAACTTGCCTTCACCGACACGAACAAATCCCTTACAGAATCAGCCTTCACGATCTCCCGATACGAACCGATGCAAACCGGGTCGAATTGACTGCGCCAACTTTTTGCGGGCACATTGCAAATCACCCCTGGCATTATGCCCATATGCTGACGGAAATGTAGATTGATTCAGTTGAATCCAAATAAAAGCGGTACTGTCAGACGTGGGCCAGCGGTTTCTTCTTTCCCCTACAAAAGTCAGGCTGATAATGAAAAGGCGTTAATTGTCCTGCGTATTCTGCATAAAGCCACTCTCTTTTATCAGTCCGAAATGTTTTAGGCTGGCTCAGGATCTACTTCAGTGCAGGGATAGGGTTACACAGCCTTGTATGCACGGCTTCAGCGACTGACAGCCAGGCTGTGCCTGCCGCTCAGCGCTGTCGCCACACAGAGGGGGCGACGCCGTGCAGCTGACGGAAGCGGTGACTGAAATGGCTGGATGAGTGGAACCCGCAGCGCAGCGCGATATCGGTCAGGGATAAGGTGCTGGTTTTCAGCAGCTGCTGTGCGGTGTCCATACGGCGGCGCATGACATACTGATGTGGCGCCGATCCCGTGCTGTGGCGGAACATACGCGCAAAGTGATACTCGCTCAGTGCCGCTTCCGCTGCCAGCTGCGCCAGCGTTAACGGCTGATCGAGCTGCGCATCAATGTAAGCCAGTACGCGGCGCAGCACCGCCGGAGCCAGCCCGCCACGCACCTGAGGTGCCCGCCACTGTACGTCACTGTAGTGCTGCAGCAGGTGCGTCAGCAGCAGCGTTGAGGCAGTGCTGAGCATCAGTTGATTTGCCGGTTGCTGCCACTCTGTGCTCAGCAGGAAATGGCGATAGAGCTGCTTAATGCGATCGTCATCGGCAAACACTTTTTCATGCAGGGTAAGCTGCGCCGGGCTGCGATCCCATATCTGCTCGCCAAGCTGGCGCAGATGCGCCTCCGTGCAGTAAAGATGCACAAAAGACAAATCGGCACGCAGATCCCAGGTCGATTCCGTACCCGCAGGCATCAGGCAGAAGCGATCCGGCGCGCCGCCGTTGCGCCAGCCGTGCGGCGTTTTATGCCAGGTATCGTATCCATCGGCGGTATACAAGCTGAGCGTGTGATGATCGCTAAGGTTAGTGACGCGATCGCCGCTGTTAAACCAGGAAGCCAGCTGCATTCCGCTGGAAAGCGATACGCTATCGCGCAGCTGCGCTTTGTGGCGCTGAAGCATGGTAAAGGTCTGATAATTCTGCATGTCGCATCACTGCCCGTGTGAATGAATGCCCAGTTTACCCATCCCGTCAGACAGAAAACAGGCCAGTGCCGGCCAGCACACAAAAATGCGCAAGATTTTGCAAGTTGCGCGCAAAGCCCTGCAAGCGCGGAATCTGCCGGTTCTGCCACACTGCCCGCCTGATTTTTGCCGGAGTGCACAGCATGAACCTGATGTTATACCTTGCCGTCGTCCTGATATGGGGCACCACCTGGATTGCCATTTTCCTGCAGCAGCAGGCGGCTGATACGCCGGTTTTTGTCGCTATTTTCTGGCGCTTTTTGCTGGCCTCTGGGGTGATGCTGGTCATACTGAAACTGCTGAACCGCCTGAGGTCGCTCTCCGGCCGCGATCATCTGTTTTGCCTGGCGCAGGGTGGCTGCGTCTTTGGATTCAATTTTGTCTGCTTTTATCATGCTGCCGCGCTGATCAGTACCGGACTGGAATCGGTGATCTTTTCGATGGCGGTTCTGTATAACGCAATCAATAGCTGGGTGTTTTTCCGTCAGCGCCCTTCTGTCCGGCTGGTGCCTGCGGCGCTGCTCGGGCTTGGCGGCATGGTGGCGCTGTTCTGGCAGGATATTCAGGCCGCGCAGTCGGCACCGCAACTTCTCTGGGGCGTCGGGCTGAGCGCACTGGGAACGCTGGGATTCTCTTTTGGCAATATGATTTCCATGCGCCACCAGCGTCAGCAGCGGGATGTGCTGACCACCAACAGTTACGCCATGCTGTACGGTGCGGTGCTGATGGCCCTGATGGCGCTGATGAACGGTGAAGGGCTTGCACCTGCCCACAACCTGCAGTGGCTGGGTGCGATGAGTTATCTGGCGATTTTCGGTTCGGTAGTGGGCTTCGGGGCTTACTTCACGCTGGCAGGACGTATCGGCACCAGTCAGGCTGCCTATTGCACGCTGCTGTTTCCGCTGGTGGCGCTGACGCTTTCTACGCTGTACGAAGGCTATCAGTGGCACAGTAATGCGATCGTGGGGTTGCTGATGATTCTGGCTGGTAATCTGGTGATGTTTGCCTGCTGGCCGGCAAGCCGGAAGCTGCGCACCGCCTGAACAAGAACGGGCGTTGCGCCCGCTCTGTCGCTCCTCTAGCGCCAGCCGCTGACGCCATTATTGAGCTGATGAGGCTGATTGATGGCTTTTCTGGCAATCCAGTAAAGCAGCACGCGGTCATCGTCTCTGTCGCGATCGGCCATCGCCAGTAGTTTCAGCGACAGCGTGGACTTATTGACAGGCTGATGCTCATCGCTTAACTCGACCACCGCCTGACCGATAATGCAGCAAACTTCAGCCTCGCTGGACGCGGATTCATATGCTCGGTCTTTCATATTTCCTCCTGTTGTGTGAACTATAAGCCTGGCAAAGATGCCGAATCCTGCCGGGCAAAAGCTGCGCTGAACACCTGCTGTTACACATTCACACCGCTGGTAATCCGCTGACATCCGCGCTGCGCTTTTACCGCGCGCAATGCCATTCATGCCCGATTTGTGGCATTTCGTTCCCGCAGGGTGGCCTTCTGCGGCGCAATGCCCCCGCACGCGCGTCAGGCGCTTAAGATGGCAACAGATTCCGCATTCCCCCTGGGAGAGAGAAAATGAAAGCGACTGCCCTGTCCCCTGCGCGTATGCGCCTGCTGACGCTTATCGGTACCGTCATTACCCAGTTTGCGCTGGGTTCGGTCTATACCTGGAGCCTGTTCAACGGGCAGCTGGCGCAAAAGCTGGACGCGCCGGTTAGCCAGGTGGCGTTCTCCTTTGGCCTGCTCAGCCTCGGGCTGGCGATCGCCTCTTCGCTGGCCGGTAAGCTGCAGGAGCGCTTTGGCGTGCGCAACGTCACCATCGGTGCCGGTGTGCTGATGGCAACAGGTTTCTGGCTGACCGCCCATGCCGATAACCTGATGATGCTGTACCTCAGCGCCGGTATTCTGATTGGGCTGGCCGACGGGGCCGGTTATCTGCTGACGCTCTCTAACTGCGTAAAATGGTTTCCCGAGCGCAAAGGGTTAATTTCCGCCTGCTCAATCGGCGCTTACGGGCTGGGCAGCCTGGGTTTTAAGTTTATCTGCGGTGCCCTGCTGAGCACTCAGGGGCTGGAAAACACCTTTCTGATTTGGGGCGGGCTGGCGATGAGCATGATTATTGCCGGTGCGCTGCTGATGCATGATGCACCGGTTCGCCAGGCGGCAGACAACACGCAGCGGGCGGCGCGCGACTATACGCTGGCGCAGTCGGTACGCTTACCGCAATACTGGATGCTGGCACTGATGTTTCTTACTGCGTGTATGAGCGGCCTGTACGTGATTGGCGTGGCTAAAGATATTGGTGAGGTGCTGGTGCACCTCAGCGCGCAAACCGCCGCCAGCGCCGTGACCGTGATTGCGGTGGCCAACCTCAGTGGCCGGCTGATCCTCGGCGTACTGTCAGACAAAATGGCGCGCATCCGCGTTATTTCGCTGGCGCAGATGATCTCCCTGCTCGGCATGAGCATTCTGCTGTTTACCCGCATGACGGAAACCACCTTCTTTCTCTCGCTCGCCTGCGTGGCATTTAGCTTCGGCGGCACGATCACCGTGTTCCCTTCGCTGGTCAGCGATTTCTTCGGGCTGAATAATCTCACGAAAAACTACGGGCTGATCTACCTGGGTTTTGGTATCGGCAGCGTACTGGGCTCGCTGGTTGCCTCGCTGTCGGGCGGCTTCACTGTCACCTTCAGCCTGATCATGACGCTGCTGGTGCTGTCGTTTATCCTGTCGCTGAGCATCCGTTTGCCCCAGCGTCAGGCGCTGGCCGGGCCGCTGCTGCATCACTGATCTTTCCGACCGCCGCGCTAACGCGCGGCGTTTTTTATTTGTTACCGCCGCTGAATATAACGCTTACCGCGCCTTGCATTTCGGAATATTCGCGTTATTATCATTACGCATTCGGCCTATTCCGATTGGTTTATTATTTGCCGTTTCATTTTTAGCATTTAATTGACATATCCGGAAATACTTGCAGAAATAACTCTACATTCGCTGCATCTTCACTCCACTTTTCCCCGCTATTCTGGCGTCATTGGAAAAGAGGAGGACTCTCCATGAAGAAAGTGATAAAGGTCGCATCGGTCGTGGCCATTATGTCGATGCTCAGTGGCTGTATTATTGAGCATGATCATGACCGCGGCTGGGGACACGGTCGCGGAGGCGGCTGGCATCACGGGCATGGCGGATGGCATCGCCGCTAATCGGGCAAAGCACACACAGCACATAATAAGAAAATAAAAAGGGCGGGAATTTATCCCGCCCTGTTTTTTTAGCTTTTTACCGCGTAATTACATTGATACCAGGCTTTCTTTAATCCCGGCAGATGACTGTCTTCGGCAGGCAACGATTCCACTTTATCAAATCCCCGCTGGCTGCAATAACTGGCCAGATCGAGTTCCAGTGCATCTTTATTTAATGTTTGCGGATCGTAGCGGTACTGCACGGTATTTGAGCTGCTGTCTTCATCCACGCGCTCAAATCCCCCTGGTTTGCTGACACTGCAACCGGCCAGCATTAAAAGCGCCGCAGCGCTTATCAGCATTTTTTTCATTCAGATATCCTCTTCAGGCGAAGCAGTGTAAAAGCCTGCGCCGTGCGCTTCTATCAGAAAAAGCGCGAAATGTCCTGTAAAGCCAAAGCTTTTGCCAATCAAATTGATAAAACCAAACGGTTTTCTATATCATCCGGCGCGTGTGATGATGCTTTCAGACAACACGATGTCTGCACCACACCAGGTGACATAGCTAAAAAGACATATTGAAAGTGACCTTTATGCCCGTGCTGAGCGGGCTTTTTTTTGCCCGCTAACCGGTAAGGCTGACCATCTTACGTAAAAGATTGGCGGCGTGTTTGTCAGGCAATGCCAGAATGCCGTTATACAAATCCACCGACATTGCGCACATTGCGCTGCGATCCACCGCTGTATCAGCCGGCATGTTTAGCTGCTGCAGTTTGTCACCCCACTTGCCATAAAGTGTCTGCACCACGCTTTGCAAATCGCGCTGCGCCATGGCCTGATCGACCGGCAGTTCCTCACCGGTGCTATGCTGCAGAAGCTGCTCCAGCGCTTCACCGTCCTGCTGATTAAGCGCTGGCGGCAAAACCTGCTGCAGATTAACGCCTCCGCTGACCTGCGGATAAAGAAAACGGAAACAGCGTTGCGTATCCTGCTGCTGCAGCGCCTGCATCTCCTGCACGGAAATCCGGATATAGTGAATGATCGCTTCATCGCTGGCGCGCGTCATGCGCTGATTCACCAAATCCATCAGCCAGCCGCGCATATCGCCCAGCGCCTGATCGGCGGGCACCCCTTCTGCCAGCTTGTGCATCAGTTCGCGATTCAGCAACTGCCACAGCGCCGGTTCCTGCTGTTTCAGCACGCGATAGCCCGGCGCCTCGCTCAACCGTGCGGCTACCTCAGCCGCCAGCGCTTCCCGCTGCTGACGCGGATGCAACCAGCTGAACCACAACAGATTCGCCAGCAGTAACGGCAGCAAAAACAGCACCAGCCCCTGCCAGACGCGCAGCGCAGTTGTACGTATCAGAATAATAATAACCACTGCCAGCAGCGCAAAAGCGGCCAGCATGAGTGAGAAAAGCGACAGCATGGTACGGCGTTAATCCTTACGAACGTCAATCAAAACCGGGCAGTGCGCCCGTTCAATCACCGCCGCGCTGACGGAGCCTTTGAGCAGGCGGTTGAACGGAGACAGAGGGCGGCGCCCCATAATGATCATACTGGCGTGCAGCGCAGCGGATTGCGCCACGATAGTCTCTGCCGCTTCGCCCGCCACAATCATGCCTTTTGCCGGAATACCGGCGCGCAGCAGCGGTGCCAGCGCCCGGCGCACTACCATTTCTGCGGTGTTCTGCTCATCTTTGGCTGCAACAAAATCGTCCGGATCTTCGCCTGCGTCAATCTCCATCGGCTGACTGCAGGATGAATAGGCCGGATCGATACAGCACAGCACCCGCACCTGCGCCTGCTGCGCCAGCGCCTGCTCAATCGTCAGCGCGATGACTTTGTCTGCCACCGGTGAGTTATCAATCGCCATCAGTAAGGTTTTCATCAGTGTGTTATCCCTCCACAGCCGTCATTTTGCCGATTTCGCGAATCAGCGCCTCTTTACACTGTATCAGCGCATCACGATAGTGCGTTTCATGCTTATGAAAGCGCGCTGTCGGCACCAGCAGCGAAATGGAAAAGCGCCCCAGCAGCGTGTCGATCGCCACCGCCATGGTAGAGATGCCTTCCAGCGTTTCACCGCGATCGATAGCCAGTCCACTGGCGCGCACGTCAGCAATCAGCGCCAGTAGCTGCGGCAGCGTTCTGACCGTTTTTTCCGTCAGCTCTTTATAGGCTTCGCCCACCAGCAGCCGCACATCTTCATCACTCTCCATCGCCAGCAGCGCACGGCCACCGGAGGTGCTGTAAAGCGGCAGATTCAGCCCGATACGCGGCACCACCCGCAGCTCTCGCGTCGCCACGACATAATGCACAATCGCCAGCTGTGTCCCGCTGGCGCGCGACAGGGAAACCGTTTCGTTGATCTCTGCTGAAAGGTGTTCCAGAAAGGGGCGGACAATCTCGACGACGTCGCTGTGCACGCTGGAGATCAGCTTCAGCAGCGCCGGCCCGAGGCGCAGACCGCCCGCGCCGCTGCTGCGCACCAGCTGGGCACTGTCCAGTGCCGCCACGATACGCTGTACGGTCGAACGCGGCAGGTCGACCACCTGCGCAATCTCACCCAGGCTCATGCCGCCGGGATGATCGCCCAGCGCATTCAGAATTTTTGCCGCGCGCGCGATGACCTGAATGCCACCCGCTTTTTCATCCTCACGGCTGGAGGGATGTTCTGACATGATGCGTTCCTTTTTGGCCTGCCCTACTTTAGCGCGATTGACCGCACTTTTATACCCTGTATCGCATTGCAATACATCATACCGGAATGTAAGATTCACCTCTGTATCACATTGCAATACACTGCATCAATAATCACGAGAATCCCGTTATGAACGCCCAGCCTGCTGCGGCTCCAGTGCCTCATCCGTTTACCCTGCGCCTGGCGCTCGGGCTGGTGGGCGTGCTGATCGCCGCACTGACCTCCGGACTGAACGATCGCGTAACGGATATCGCGCTGGCTGATATCCGGGCGGCTATTGGCATCAGTTACGACCAGGGCAGCTGGATTGTGTCTGCCTATCAGGCAGCCGAGGTGGCGGCCATGATGATCGCGCCCTGGTTTGCCGTCACGTTTTCACTGCGCCGCTTTGCGCTCGCCGTCTCTGCGGGTTTTATGCTGTGCGGGCTGCTGCTGCCGCTGGTCACCAGTGCACCGCTGTTTATCGCGCTGCGCGTGGTGCAGGGGCTGTTCGGGGGGGCGCTGCCGCCGCTGCTGATGACGGTGGCGCTGCGTTTTCTGCCGCCGCCGATCAAGCTTTACGGGCTTGGCGCCTATGCGCTGACCGCCACCTTTGGTCCCAACATGGCCGCTTCGCTGGCCGCGTTCTGGACCGATGAAGTCAGCTGGATGTTTGTGTTCTGGCAGGTGGTGCCTGCGATGCTGGTGGCGATGCTGCTGATCGGCCTGGGCCTGCCGCAGGACCCGCTGCGTCCGGAGCGCTTTAAGCAGATCGACCTGTTTGGCATGTTGACCGGCTGTAGCGGTATCGCGCTGCTGATTCTGGCGCTGACCCAGGGCGAACGGCTCGACTGGCTGGCTTCGCCGCTGTTCAGTGCGCTGTTATTCAGTGCGCTGGCGCTGCTGACGGTGTTTTTTATTAACGAGTGGTTCCATCCGCTGCCGCTGTTCAAACTGCAGATGCTGCGCCGTCACAATCTGGCGCACGGGTTGCTGGTGCTGGCAGGGGTGTTGATTCTCTCGCTTTCCGGTTCGGCTCTGCCCTCGGCCTATTTCAGCCAGGTTGAAGGCTTTCGTACCGTGCAATTTGCGCCACTGGCGCTGACCATCGGCCTGCCGCAGTTACTGATCGCGCCGCTGATTGCCGCACTGCTGAACCTTCGCCGGGTGGATTGCCGCTGGGTGCTGGCGGCTGGCGTGACGCTGCTGGTGATCGCCTGCCTGCTGGGGATGCGCATTACGACAGACTGGGCACGCCAGAATTTCTGGCTGATTCAGATCCTGCAGGCGTTTGGTCAGCCGATGGTGATTCTGCCGGTGCTGATGAGCGCCACCAGCGTGGTGGCCCCGCCGGAAGGGCCTTTTGCCTCGGCGATGTTCAATACCGTACGCGGTTTTTCCAGCATTGCCGCCGGCACGCTGGTGGAGTGGTTTATCAGCCACCGTGAGAAATTTCACTCCAGCGTGCTGGTAGACCAGGCGGCCAGCCGCAGCTGGCTGATGCGTGCAGCGGACAGCGCCGGGGCCAGCAGCCGCTTGCCTCTGTTGCCGGACGGCAGCGTCAGCAGCGCAGAGAACCTCAGTGGTTTCGCTACCCTGGTGCGCCATCAGGCGATGGTGCTGAGCCTGAGCGACGCCTGGCTGATGCTTACCGCGTTTGCCGCGCTGCTGTTACTGCTGACGTTATGTCTGGCAAAACGCGTCTGGCCACCGCAAACCCTGATTCATCCTGTTAAGACCACGTCGGAATAATTGTTATGCATGCTTTTGCTACGAAAAGAACGCTGCTGTTAAGCGCCCTGCTGCTGCTGTTGCTGGCGATGGCTTTTGTTGTCTGGTCCGCCATGACCCGTCACGACCATCGCACAGACGATGCCTATGTCAACGCCGATTACACGCTGGTGGCACCGAAAGTGTCAGGTTATATCGCCCGCGTTAACGTGCAGGATAACCAGCGCGTGAAGGCGGGCGATCTGCTCGCCACGCTGGACGATCGCGATTATCGCGTGGCGCTGGAAACCGCGCAGGCCAGCCTGCAGGTCAGTGAAGCGAAGCGCCTCAGCGCGCAGGCGCAGCTGGAACAGCAGCAGTCAACCATCGAACAGGCCAGGGCTACGCTGGCGGCCAGTCAGGCCTCGGCGCAGTATGCCGGTCAGAGTGCGGCGCGTTATAACCAGCTGTACAAAAGCGGCACCATTGCCGCTGACGATCAGCAAAAAGCCAACGCGACGCAGCGCTCTGCCGCCGCGGCGGTGCGCCAGAGCGAGGCCGCGCTGGCGGCGGCAGTCAAACAGGTCGGCGTATTGCAGGCGGCGCTGCGTCAGGCGGAAGCGGACGTTGCCGCCGCACAGGCCAGCGTTGATCAGGCGCAGCTCAACCTCTCTTATACCCGCATTGTGGCGCCGGTTGACGGTATGGTAGGCCAGCGTTCAGTGCGCACTGGCGCGTATGTCAGTGCCGGTACGCGCCTGCTGGCCGTGGTTCCGCTGCAGCAAACCTACATCACGGCCAACTATCTGGAAACCCAGCTGGCCGACGTGCATCAGGGACAGCGCGTTACGGTGACGGTGGATGCTCTGCCGGGCAGGACGTTTACCGGCCATATAGACAGCATTGCGCCCGCCACCGGTACGACCTTCTCTGCCCTTTCTCCCGATAACGCCACAGGCAACTACACTAAGGTTGTTCAGCGTTTGCCGGTGAAAATTGTGCTTGATGCAGACCAACCCGATCTGGCGCAATTACGTGTCGGCATGTCGGCGATTCCGCAGATTGAAACCCGATGAAAATGTGAGCTGGTTCTCAGAAGTGACCTATTTATTTTCGGATCGATTACGCGTAAATTAGCGCTCGATCCTGTTCCGGGGCAGCCCGGAGCGACCTGAGTAGAAAGCGTGTAGCGATAATGAACTCCACCTTTCTCTTATTCTGTTCGGGTTACGCTGGTTTGGGATCGCCATCATTGTAACCGGTCAGAGGAGTTGCTTTGTGAAATACGCTTTGATGGGAATCTCTTTCTTCGTCTTACTCTGGGTCGGCACCTTTGTGCTGATGCTCTAGAGCCGCCAGGCGGGGCGACCTCTCAGTCGCCCCGATTTACGCTTACTCTTCCTCCAGCACTTTTACCGTTCCCGGTAAAATGCCGTCCGCACGAAACATCGCTTTAATGCCCCGCACCGCCTGACGAATGCGATCGGTGTTTTCAATCAGCGCGAAACGGACGTGTGTATCGCCGTAGTCACCAAAGCCGATACCGGGCGAAACGCAGACTTTGGCCTCCTGCATCAGCAGTTTGGCAAATTCCAGCGAGCCAAGATGCGCATAGCGATCCGGGATTTTTGCCCAGACGTACATCGAGGCTTTCGGCAGGTCGACCATCCAGCCGGCTTCATGTAATCCTTTCACCAGCACATCACGCCGGCGCTTATACTGCTCAGCGATGTCACGCACGCACTGCTGATCGCCCTCCAGCGCGGCAATTGCCGCCACCTGCAGCGGCGTGAAGGTGCCGTAATCGTGATAGCTTTTAATGCGCGCCAGCGCCGCGACCAGTTCTTTGTTGCCAACCATAAACCCGATGCGCCAGCCCGCCATGTTGTAGCTTTTTGACAGCGTAAAGAACTCCACCGCCACGTCGCGCGCGCCAGGCACCTGCATAATCGATGGCGCTTTCCAGCCGTCGTAGGTGATATCGGCGTAAGCCAGATCGTGAATCACCAGTACGTTGTACTGTTTTGCCAGCGCGATGACCCGCTCAAAGAAATCCAGCTCAACGCACTGTGAAGTCGGGTTAGAGGGGAAACCGAGGATCATCATTTTCGGTTTTGGATAGCTTTCGCGTATTGCCCGCTCCAGCTCGTTGAAGAAATCCACGCCGGCCACCAGCGGCACCGAGCGCACCTGCGCGCCGGCAATCACCGCGCCGTAGATATGAATCGGATAGCTGGGATTGGGCACCAGCACGGTATCGCCGTGGTCGAGCGTTGCCAGCATCAGATGCGCCAGCCCCTCTTTCGAACCAATGGTGACAATGGCTTCGGATTCCGGATCGATATCCACCTGATAGCGATCGGCGTACCAGCGCGAAATGGCGCGGCGCAGACGCGGAATGCCTTTTGACGTGGAGTAGCCGTGCGTATCTTCACGCTGCGCCACCTGACAAAGCTTCTCGACAATATGCGGTGGCGTGGCACCGTCCGGATTCCCCATCGAAAAGTCAATGATGTCTTCGCCGCGCCGGCGCGCAGCCATCTTCAGTTCAGCGGTGATGTTAAATACATAGGGCGGAAGGCGTTCAATACGTGAGAAACGACGGGGTGTGCTGTTATCAGCCATGATGTCCTCTGGATTACGTGAGCGCCCGGACCGTCCGAGCGACGTGGGTCACTTGCCGTGACCGAAACAAGAACATAACGCGCCGTTAACAGGATTGTCGAGAGGCAGCGCCGCTTTTTTCTGCAACGGGCTGCCGGGGAATCAGCGATAGGGCGTCAGGCGGCCAAATACCCAGTCATTCACCCACTCACCGTTAAGCTGATAGTTGTCGCGCAGCGTGCCCTCCAGCTGATAGCCATTCTTCTCCAGAATGCGCCGCGACGGCCAGTTCCCTTCAATCACCAGCGCCTTGAGTTTGTGAAACTCTGCCTCCAGCAGGAAGGTGCTGAGCGCGGCCAGCGCTTAGCTGCCGTAGCCCTGACCGGTATACGCATGACGCAGCATGTAACCGACCTCCGCCTGGCGATAAGGGTGCCATTCCGCGCTGCAGCCAAACAGGCCAATGGCTTCGCCGCTGTCACGCAGGCGGGCCACCAGACACAGCATGTGGAAACTGGCTGGCTGCCACGGGGCCAGACGCTCCGTGAAGCGCTGGCGGATATCGGCTTCGTCCGGGATTTCGCTGACCCAGCGCATGGTGGCGGCGTCTTCGTGTACCGCTCTGAAGATTTGCCAGTCTTCCGGTTGCAGACGACTCAGGATCAAACGCGAGGTATGTAATTGCATTGCTGCGCTCCGCTACAGGGTCTGTGGCACCATAGCAAACCGCCTCATTGACAGCCAGAGGCGGGCGCACGGATTCCACCATCGGTTTTCCTGCGTGCTGCGTCTGCCCGGCGTCATACCGCCCTTTTACGCCGGTAAAGATTGATCCAGGCCAGGAGAAGCGCGGGCAGATTACCGGGGTGCTGGCGGATCGCGATCACATTTTTTATCATAGCGGCATGAATGCCTTGCCTGAGAACCCCCGTGCCCGCCCATTTTGACATGCTGCTGGCGGTCTTTGACCGCGCCGCGCTGATGCTGATCTGCCTGTTTTTTCTGACGCGCACGCGGCTTTTCCGTCAGCTGCTGCAAAAAGATGAGCACTCCGCCGGTGAAAAAGCCGCGGTAACGGCAATTTTTTCCCTGTTTGCTCTGTTCAGCACCTGGTCCGGTATCGCGGTGGATGGCTCACTGCTCAATGTCCGCGTGATTGCCGTGATGGCGGGCGGCATCCTGTTCGGGCCGTGGGTCGGCATCACTACCGGGGTCATTGCCGGCCTGCACCGCTTCCTGACCGATATGGGGGGCGTCACGTCGGTGCCCTGCCTGATCACCAGTATTATTGCCGGTATCGCGGCAGGCATTATTCATCGCCGCGTCAGCAGGGAGCAGCGCTGGCGCGCCGGTATCCTCGGCGGCATGCTGTGTGAAAGCCTGACCATGCTGCTGATTGTGCTGTGGGCGAAACCCATGACGCTGGGGCTGACCATTGTGGCCGATATCGCGCTGCCGATGATTCTGGGCGCGTCCAGCATCGGTCTGATTGTGCTGCTGGTGCAGAGCGTGGAAGGGGAAAAAGAGGCCATTGCTGCGCGCCAGGCCAAGCTGGCGCTGGAGATTGCCAATAAAACCCTGCCGCTGTTCCGCCAGGTCAACCGCGACGCGCTGCGGCAGGTGTGTGACATTATTCGCAGCGATATTCACGCCGATGCCGTGGCGATAACCAACACCCGGCAGATTCTCGCCTATGTGGGCTATGGCGAGCAGAATTACCACAACGGCGATGACGGCATCAGCCCCACCACCCGACAGGCCATCACCAGCGGTAAAATCATTATCCGTAACAACGATGAAGCGCACCGTACCCGGGATATTCACTCTATTCTGGTGATTCCGCTGTGGGAAAAAGGCGAGGTCACCGGCACGCTGAAAATCTACTATCGTCGCGCGCACCGCATCACCGGTTCGCTGAAAGAGATGGCCATTGGGCTGTCGCAGATCATCTCTACTCAGCTGGAAGTGTCGCGCGCTGAACAGCTGCGTGAAATGGCGAACAAAGCGGAACTGCGGGCGCTGCAAAGCAAGATCAATCCGCATTTCCTGTTTAACGCCCTGAACGCCATCTCCTCGTCCATCCGTCTCAATCCGGATACGGCGCGTCAGCTGGTGATTAATCTCTCGCGCTATTTGCGCTACAACCTGGAACTCAATGACGACGAGCCAATCGATATCAAGAAAGAGCTGTGGCAGGTTAAGGATTATGTTGCCATCGAACAGGCCCGCTTTGGCGACAAGCTCTCGGTGATTTTTGATATCGATGAAGATGTGCATCTGCTGCTGCCCAGCCTGCTGATTCAGCCGCTGGTGGAGAATGCCATCGTGCACGGTATTCAGCCCTGTCGCGGCAAAGGGGTGGTGACGCTGAGCGTGAAGGATCTGGGTGACTGCGTGCGCATCGCCGTGCGCGATACCGGCGCCGGCATCAGTGAAGAGATGATCAGCCGCGTGGCGCGTAACGACATGCCGGGTAATAAAATCGGCCTGCTCAACGTGCATCATCGGGTGAAGCTGCTTTCCGGTCAGGGCCTGAGCATCATCCGCCACCAGCCGGGCACCGAAATTGCCTTTACCCTTAATAAAACCGGACAGCCGCTGCCTGTGCCGCTGCACCCGCCAACGGAAGCCTCCGCGTGAAAGCCATTATTGTCGAAGACGAATTTCTTGCGCAGCAGGAGCTGAGCTGGATGATTCAGCAGCACAGTCAGATCAGCCTTGAAGCCTGCTTCGATGACGGACTGGACGTGCTGAAATACCTGCAAACGCATCGGGTGGATGTCATTTTTCTTGATATCAATATTCCGTCGCTGGACGGCATGCTGCTGGCACAAAACATCAGCCAGTTCACGCACAAACCGCTGATCGTTTTTATCACAGCCTGGAAAGAGCATGCGGTGGAGGCGTTTGAACTGGACGCATTTGATTACATCCTGAAGCCGTATCACGAAGCGCGCATCGTCACCATGCTGCGCAAACTGGAAGCCACCATGCAACAGCAGGCGCTGCCGCACAGCCCTGCCGCCAGCGCGCCGCAAACCGTGAATCTGGTGAAAGACGATCGTATTATCGTCACCGATATCAGCGAGATCTATTATGTGGAAGCGCATGAAAAGCTGACGTTTGTCTACACGCGCCGTGAAGCTTACGTCATGTCGATGGCCATCACGGAGTTCTGCAGCCGCCTGCCAGAGGCGCTGTTTTTCCGCTGTCACCGCTCATACTGCGTGAACCTGAGTAAGATTCGGGAGATTGAGCCGTGGTTCAACAACACCTATCTGGTGAAGCTGCGCGATCTGGAGGCGCAGGTGCCGGTGAGTCGCAGCAAAGTCAAAGCGTTTCGTCAGCTGATGCGGTTATAAGGCGAACGGCGGACGCCGCTCGCCTGCAGGCATTACAGAATGCGGCCCAGCGCCTGACGCAGATGCGCCCCGGCACCCAGCAGGCCCGGCTGATCGTGGGTGATCATGTAAACCGGAATATCCACCAGATAGTCGCGGAAGCGGCCTTTGTCTTCAAAAGCGGCGCGGAAGCCGGAGGCTTTAAAGAACTCCAGGAAACGCGGCACAATGCCACCCGCAATATACACGCCGCCAAAGGTGCCGAGATTCAGCGCCAGGTTGCCGCCAAAGCGGCCCATGATGACGCAAAACAGCGTCAGCGCCCGGCGGCAGTCAATGCAGGTGTCCTGCAGCGCGCGTTCGGTGACATCTTTGGGCTTGAGGTTGGCAGGCTCGCGGTTGTCAGATTTCACAATCGCCCGGTAAAGGTTCACCAGGCCGGAACCTGACAGCACGCGCTCGGCTGACACGTGACCGAGTTCAGCACGCAGCACTTCCAGAATCGCGTCTTCCTCTTCGCTGTTCGGCGCAAAATCAACGTGACCGCCCTCACCCGGCAGGCTGACCCAGCGCTGCGCCACATGCACCAGATGGCTGACACCGAGTCCGGTGCCGGCACCGTAAATGGCAATCGGTTTGTCTTTCACCGGCGCTTTGCCGCCGAACTGAATCACATCGGTTTCCGACAGCATCGGGATCGCCATCGAAACGGCGGTGAAATCATTGATGATTTCCAGCGTCTCAAAATTAAGGCTGGCTTTCATCTGGCGGGTGGAGAACGCCCAGTCATGGTTTGTCATCTCAACCCAGTCGCCGGTGATTGGGCAGGCGATGGCGATGCAGCCGTGGATAACATCCTGTTTTTGTTCGTCCAGATAGTGACGAATCACCGCTTCCAGATTGTCGTAGTCTGATGTGGAGAATGTTTTGGCCTGGGAGATGGTGCCGGTTTCCACCTCACACAGAGCGAGGCGAGCGTTCGTCCCGCCCACATCGCCGACCAGGGCGTATTTTGTCATTCTTCTGCTGCTCCGCTTGGGTCATATACAATTGCAGGACACTATAAAAGCCTGCCAATAAAACAACAACGCCCACCAGCACGATGAGCGTTGTTCATTCAGTGCGACGCACAGCCTGGCGATTGTGCGCCCGGCTGTATAGAGGCAACTATCCTAAACTGCGCGGCTGTTGCGCTGATGCAGCGCCGCCGTCACCTTACGCAGCAGCGGCGGCAGATCCTGTTTATCCATCACTACCTCTACCAGCGACAGACAGCGCTGCGCGCTGAGCCGCGCCAGCACCGCCTCCAGCTGCGCCGTTTCACTGATGCGCCAGCTTTGTGCCCTGCTGTGCAGGCTCATCGCCTGCGGCAGCGCGGTCCAGTTCCACTGCGCAATATCATTGTAGCGCTGCTCAGCGCCATGGATGGCACGCTCTACCGTGTAGCCTTCATTATTCAGCAAAAAGATGAGCGGCTGCAGGCCGTCACGCTGGATGGAACCCAGCTCCTGAATCGTCAGCTGCGCTGAGCCGTCGCCAATAATCAGAATTACCCGCCGTTCAGGGCAGGCGGTCTGCACGCCGAAAGTCGCGGGCAGAGTATAGCCAATCGACCCCCACAGCGGCTGCACGATCAGCTCTGCACCCTGCGGTAAACGCAGCGCCGCGGCACCAAATGCCGCCGTTCCCTGATCGGCAAGAATGATATCACCTGGCTGCAGAAAGCGCTGCATTGCCTGCCAGAATGCCTGCTGACTGATTACCGCAGCAGCAGCCGGTGCGGTAGCTTCCTCCGCACTGGCCTGCGCCAGCGCAAAATGCGCGCAGTGCTGCTGATAAACCGGCAGCAGCGCAGCCAGCGCCTGCGCCATGCTGAGCGGAGCAAAGGTCTCTCCGGCGACCGTGGCCTGAAACGGCTGCAGGTCAATCAGCCGCTCTGCCGGTAATTGCTGGGTGAACCCCGCTGTCAGGGTATCGGTAAAACGCACCCCGACGCACAGCGTGACCTCGGTTTCTTCAATCGCCGCGCGTACCTGCGGCGTACTGCCTTCACCGGCATAAGTACCGACGTATCCCGGCTGCTGTTCATTCAGTACCCCTTTGCCCATCAGCAGCGTGGCGGCTGGAATGGCGCGCTGTTCGCGCAGCTCAGCCAGCTGAGCCTGCAGCTGCCAGCGTCCGGCGAGAAAATCCGCCAGCAGCGAGACGCGCTGAGCCGGTGCCAGTAACCGCCCGGCCGCGGCGGCAAAGGCGTCGGCCACCGCAGAGTGCTGCGGTGCCGGTGCCGGTGCCGCCGGCAGGCTGACGGGCAGCGCAATCTCTGCCGCGGCCACATCCACGGCCAGCAGCAGATAGCCGGGACGGTGCTGATACAGCGCTTCATCCATGACGCGATCAATCTCTGCCACCGCATTGTCTGCGGTCAGCACGGCCGCAGCAGCGCTGACCTCCTGCGCCATACGCAGAAAATGACGAAAATCGCCGTCGCCCAGCGAGTGGTGCACGCAATCGCCCTGCCGCTGCGCCGTGCTGGCGGGCGCGCCCACAATGTGGATCACCGGCACGTATTCCGCATAGCTGCCAGCGATGCCGTTAATGGCGCTAAGCTCACCGACGCCGAAAGTAGTCAGCAGCGCGGCTGCACCGCGGCAGCGGCCATAGCCATCGGCGGCGTAAGCCGCGTTAAGCTCATTGGCACAGCCAACCCAGGCGATCTCCGGATGGGCAATCACACTGTCGAGAAACTGCAGGTTGTAATCACCCGGTACGCCAAACAGATGCCGGATACCTGCCTGATGCAGACGCTGCAGTAAATAGTCGCCAACGGTATGGGTTTTCATGAAGCACTCCTGCGCAAAGGGTTAACAGGAGTATTGGCGAAGTGGCTGAGCTGGCGAGAATTTCGCCATCATTGTACTGTCATTGTTGGCAACCAATCGTTACGACGACAGATAATTCTGCAGGATGCGATCGCTGGCGCGTTTCAACGCAGTGTAAGCGTATACACTGCGCGCCGACACCTTCCCTTTCTCTGAACAGGAACGTTGCATGACCTCTTTTCCTCATCCTGAGCGTTATCAGCAGATGCACTACCGTCGCAGTGGCCGCAGCGGCCTGAAACTGCCGGCCGTTTCGCTGGGCCTGTGGCACAACTTTGGTGACAGCACGCGCGTCGATACCAGCCGGGCGCTGTTGCGCCACGCGTTTGATCGCGGCATTACCCATTTTGATTTGGCCAATAATTACGGGCCACCGCCGGGTGCCGCGGAGAGCCATTTTGGCCGTATCCTGCGCGAGGATTTTCACGGACTGCGCGATGAGCTGCTGATTTCCACCAAAGCGGGCTACACCATGTGGGAAGGCCCTTACGGTGACTGGGGCTCACGCAAATATCTGATTGCCAGTCTCGATCAGAGCCTGAAACGCATGGGGCTGGAGTATGTGGACATTTTCTATCATCACCGACCGGACCCGGAAACGCCGCTGGAAGAGACAATGCGGGCGCTGGATCAGGTGGTGCGTCAGGGCAAAGCGCTGTATGCAGCGATCTCTAACTATCCGGCAGACCAGGCGGCGCAGGCAATCGCGATTCTGCGCGATCTCGGCACGCCGTGCCTGATCCACCAGCCGCGCTATTCGCTGTTTGAGCGCACGCCGGAGCACGGCCTGCTGGATGTACTGGGCGATCAGGGCGTGGGATGTATTGCTTTTTCACCGCTGGCGGGCGGCGTCTTAACAGACCGCTATCTGCAGGGCATTCCGGAAGATTCACGCGCAGCCAGCGGCAGTAAATTCCTCAATGAGAGCCAGCTGACGCAGGCGAAAATGGCGAAGGTGCAGCAGTTACAGGCAATTGCGCAGCAGCGCGGTCAGAAGCTGGCGCAGATGGCGCTCAGCTGGGTGCTGCGCGATGCGCGCGTCACGTCAGTGCTGATTGGTGCCAGCAAAACGGCGCAGATTGACGACGCCGTGGCCATGCTGAGCCAGCCCGCGCTGACAACAAACGAACTCAGCGCCATTGACGCTGTTCTGGTGTAACCGCTTTCCTGCCCGGCACCGGCCGGGCAGATAATTCAGCACAAAACGCTGCGTGCAGGCCGGGCGCGTTTTTTTCAGAAAAAGTCTCAAGGCACAGCTGGTCCGATGTGGCACACTGACGCCCAGGGTAGCCTCGATGCTGCCACAAGGAGAACTGATGAAACGTGCTATTTTGTTTGCCGCAGTGCTGGCAACCTTGTCCCCGTTAACTTTACACACAGCTCAGGCCAACAGCGCCCCCCTCGATCTTGCACCCGGCATCTCTCTGCATCTCGGCGATCGCGATCGCCGCGGTTACTACTGGGATGGCGGTCGCTGGCGTGAACCGCGCTGGTGGCATGACCGCTATGAGTACAACGACCGTCGCTGGTGGCGTCATGAAGAGTGGAAGCGCCACCGCGCTTACGAGCGTGAACGTGAACGCCGCTGGCATGAACGCGAACGCCGTGAACACTGGCGGCACGGCCCCGGCCATGACCATCACGACCATCATCACCATTAAAAAAATCCCGGTGCCTCTGCAGCACCGGGATTTTTTTCTGCCCGCCTGATTTACCAGCCCAGCGCTTCCCCCACCAGCAGGTAGAGATTCAGCGCCACCACCAGCACCACAATCAGGCGTCCGGCGTTTTGCATCAGCCGCGAGTTCACCAGTTCTGCGCCCATAATGTCGCGGTTGCCGGTAAACGACAGCAGCGGAATCAGCGCCAGCGCGATGCCGAAGCTCAGCAGCACCTGGCTCATCACCAGAATGCGCGTCGGGTCCCAGCCGGCCATAATGACGATAAACGACGGCAGCATGGTAATGACCCGGCGCAGCCAGAGTGGAATATGAAAGCGGATAAAGCCCTGCATCACCACCTGTCCGGCCAGCGTGCCCACCACGGTTGAGGAGAGCCCTGCCGCGACCAGGCTTAAGCCAAAGACCACGGCCGCCGCCTGACCGAGCAGCGGCTGCAGCGTCAGATACGCCTGATCGAGATCGACAATACTGGTATGGCCGCTGAAGTGAAACGCCGCTGCGGCAGTGGCCATCATCGCCAGGTTAACAAAGCCGGCGATGGTCATGGCGATGGCCACATCCAGTTTGGTGGATGAATAGCGTTCGGCTTTGCTGCCGCGATTACCGTGCTGCGTCAGCGCGGAGTGCAGGTAAATCACATGCGGCATGATGGTGGCACCCAGCACGCCTGCCGCCAGGAATACCGCGTCTGAGGTGGGCAGCGAAGGCAGCGCCATGCCAACCACCAACTCACTGACTTTCGGCTGCGAGAAAAACAGCTCCACAATATATGCCGCCGCCACAAACAGCAGCAGGCCGCCGATGACCAGCTCCAGCGGCTTTTGTCCGCGACTCTGCAGCATCAGAATCAGGAAGGTGGCAATACCGGTCAGCACCGCGCCCTGCAGCAGCGAAATCCCCAGCAGCAGTTTAAACCCGAGCGCCGCGCCGATGAACTCCGCGAGATCGGTCGCCATCGCGATAATCTCCGCCTGAACCCAGTAAAACCACACCGCCGGGCGCGGAAAGCGATCGCGAATATGTTCCGCCAGGTTTTTACCGGTGGCGATGCCCAGTTTGGCAGACATCAGCTGGATCAGCATTGCCATGACGTTTGCCCACACCACGACCCACAGCAGCTTATAGCCGTAAGCCGCGCCAGCCTGAATATTGGTCGCGAAGTTACCGGGATCGATATAGCCGATGGCGGCGATGAAGGCCGGCCCCAGCAGCGCAAGCTTGATCTTTCTGGCTCCGCGAGCAGCGCGCTCTGCGGTGCGGCTTTCTGACATAGTGTTTGTCCTGTCCTGACGCTTGTATGACCTTTGCAGCTTAGCGGTCATTCCAGGCAAGTGATATCTGGTTATGTTTATTGCAGTAATAGATACTGCTATAAAGTATAGCCTTTGCTATACACCAGCGTAAATATAGCGCTTGCTAAAAAATGTGCAACCGCCTCACTCTACTCCCGGCTCAAATTATAGACAATCGCTTTATGGATATTTGTTGTGAAGCATTTGTGAACAGGTTGTGAGGGCTGAGACTATTCTGAGAAAAAAGGCGATACTGAATACTTATATTGCGGGTTTGATCTCGTTTTTACGTAACGCGTTACATAGAATACGCAGCAAAATACAACCCTCCTCAAATTTGGAGCCGATATGTCCCATATTTTGCACTTCCTGTTGGCGTTGGTGGTGGTAGCCGTGCTGGCGTTACTGGTCAGTCACGATCGTAAAAGCATCCGGGTTCGCTACATCGTTCAGCTGTTGATCATTGAAGTCCTGCTGGCGTGGTTCTTCCTTAACTCTGAAGCGGGCCTCGGCTTCGTAAAAGGGTTTGCCGGCCTGTTCGACCACCTGCTGAAGTATGCCGGGGAAGGCACGAACTTTGTGTTCGGTAACATGAATGAAAAAGGCCTCGCCTTCTTCTTCCTGAATGTTTTATGCCCCATCGTCTTCATTTCTGCCCTGATCGGTATTTTGCAGCATTTCCGCATTCTGCCGTGGGTGATTCGCGGCATCGGGACAGTGCTGTCAAAAGTGAATGGCATGGGCAAGCTGGAATCCTTTAACGCCGTCAGCTCTCTGATTCTGGGACAGTCAGAAAACTTTATCGCCTATAAGGATATTCTCGGCAAAATGTCGCAGCGCCGCATGTACACCATGGCGGCAACCGCGATGTCGACGGTTTCGATGTCGATTGTTGGTGCCTATATGACCATGCTGCAGCCTAAATATGTGGTGGCTGCGCTGGTGCTTAACATGTTCAGCACCTTTATCGTGCTGTCGCTGATTAACCCCTACCGCGTCGACAGCGAAGAAGATCTGCAGCTGCAGGACCTGCATAAAGGACAGAGCTTCTTTGAGATGCTGGGTGAATACATCCTGGCGGGCTTCAAGGTCGCTATCATTGTTGCCGCCATGCTGATTGGTTTTATCGCCCTGATTTCCGGCCTGAACGCGCTGTTTGATTTCATCTTCGGCATCAGCTTCCAGGGCGTGCTGGGCTATGTCTTCTATCCGTTTGCCTGGGTGATGGGCGTGCCTTCGGCGGAAGCGCTGCAGGTTGGCAGTATTATGGCAACCAAACTGGTGTCGAATGAGTTTGTCGCCATGATGGATTTGCAGAAGATCGCCGGTCAGCTCTCGCCGCATGCGGAAGGGATCCTTTCGGTGTTCCTGGTGTCATTCGCTAACTTCTCCTCCATCGGCATTGTGGCGGGCGCCATTAAAGGCCTGCACGAAGAGCAGGGCAACGTGGTGTCCCGCTTTGGTCTGAAGCTGCTGTACGGCTCTACGCTGGTGAGCGTGCTGTCTGCAGCGATCGCCGGTCTGGTACTGGCATTCTGATGTGCCGGGCAGGCTGCGGCCTGCCCTTCTCTGCTACGCGGTGTCTGTTCCGTCGCGCCGCGCTTTTGCACTGATTCTGCTGATACGGCAAACCCGCCCTGCTGCCCGCTGTTCCTTCCGGTAAGCATTCGATCAATTTCAGCCGTAAGTCCATCTGGGCACTCAGGTGCGGAATACGCGTATCAACGACACCGTCGATGACCTGCTCCCCGGTGATTAACACACCGCGATATTAGGTCTGACTTATGTGAATGATTTCACGAAGGCGTGTCTGACTATCACCGTTGCTTTCGGTATTTCAGGCGTTCAGGTCACGCGTATTCTGGACAGCATCGCGCTCTTTCGAGGCTATCCGGCAACAAAAAGAACTGATCAGGGCCCGGAGTTTACCTGCCGCGCACTCGATCAATGGGCCTTTGCGCATGGTGTGGAGTTGCGACTTATTCAGCCAGGTAAGCCAACGCAGAACGGATTTGTTGAGCGTTTCAACGGTCGCTTTCGGGATGAATGCCTGAATGAACACGGGTTCAGCAATATTCTTCATGCCCGGAAAATCATTAATGACTGGCGGCAGGACTATAACGAGTCCAGACCTCATTCATCACTGAAATGCCAGACGCCGGCTGAATTTGCAGCAAGCTGGAGAAATGGAAATTAGAAGGTAAACAAACCGACATGACTAACTGAGCGTTGTATCTAATACTGGGGGCAGGTCACTTCTCAATAAATCCATATGTGATATCTTCAAACTTGACTGCAAATCTTTTCATTTATTCCACAGAGATATTTAAGATAAATAATTACAATTTTTTACTCGTACAACCACTTCCCCGCCTTTGCTGAATCAGCAAACAATTTTACTGTTAGAGGTTTTTTAGTCTGGATAATGGGTTTATTAGTAAACCACTTTCTAAAAAACCACGGGGTTTTCCACGGGAAATAGCAATCAATATCCATCCTGGATAAATCGATATCAAACTTTTCCCCGAATTTCTCTATAGATATGAGTAAATCCTCTTGCTCAGTGTAATCTTGCAAAACATCATCAAAACCCACTGCATTATCCTTTGTTGGGAGCCAACCTAAAATAGGTAGTTCATCCTGAAAAAAAGTGAGCACTTCATTATCTGTCACCATACCTTGTCATCAACCCGAGCAATACGATTGTAAGTCACTACGGTTTTATATGTGATTTGAGAAAAATCATTAGCCAGTAGCACCCAACCTGTAACAGGGACAGTTCTGCCTACGAAAGCCCTAAATTGTTAACGTACATCGGCTTTAAAATTTTAATATGAATCGCCACGGATAATCCAGACACTTCTGAGCCGTTGATAATATAGTTTTTCATATTCAGCCGGTGGCATCCGCTTGAAAATACATGCTTTTGGCAGGGCCATTTTCACGTCTGCCTGGCCAGTTTAAATATAAAGAACGAACTTCATTTTTAGTTTCTTTAACACGGAGACTCATAATTATTCCCCACTGTAAACTTGTTAAATATGATATTTCGGCTGTCCGCATTCATTTCTTAGCGTTTATCTTCTTCTCAATCACCCTAACAATAATTTGATACCCAAGGATGGTTATTACAGTGCAAATCATTAACAACCCAATTCCTACAAAACCTTCAATGTCACGCTGACCAAACATTTTAGCCACTGCAATCCAGAATTGTTGCTGTCCTGGCGTTGATGGGTCTGAGGGCCTGGCTATCAAGAATGTAATAACAAAAATAGTCACACCGATCAGGATTCTAAACCCCGTTGGGACACGTTTTGCTTCCATTTAAAACCACCTCGATTGTTCCAAACGACATCAGCCCATTGCGTAATTTCACTTGCGGTGTAGAGAGCAATGCTTGCCGTATAGCTGTAAAGTCCGTTCTGTGCTGAAGGGTGATGCAACCTAAAGAAATGCCAAGAGGGCCGCGAGGGTGAAGGCGAAAATTACCCCTTTCTACGTTATCTATCCAGGTATGATCGTCTATCTTTCCATCGTCACGATAGAGTGCAAACCATTCGTACTTGATAACGGGCGTTGAAGTGGGCCATGAGTAGAAATCGTGTAAGTCAGTTCTGACAACACCTTTCCATCCACCAGTAGGGCGTTTAACGTTGTGATATAGCCCGTCAGGTATTGGCCCATTATCGGGAACTGCTATACATCCTGCACGATTACGGTATTCACCATTGCCAGAGAACGCCATAAACGTCCCTATTCCATACATGAGCAGTGGTGAGTAGTCTGCATCATTAACAGTAAATTTTCCTTTTAATGCCACGTCTGGCTCCTTCTACTTTAGCTAGCCTAAAGATAAGATGGATTTATCATAAAGCCTCATTACCAAAAGACAATAGATGCCAATAAGCCCCGTTGGTGGTAAGACAACAAGCGGAGCGTAGCGATTTTCTCATCTGTCAGAGTGATTACACCTTATCAGGATTACCGTGTACCCCTGCGGGAGCGTGGCTGAGACGCTGGCAGAGCCGGATCTGTAGCTACCGGAGCATTACCACCATAAACCTGTTTAGGGGCCGTGTAAGACCGCACATCGGGCTTAAATGCGTGTGATTATACTGTTTTGTAAGAAGTGTTTTGAGACGGAGGTGCGTCATTAGCTTTCGCGTTGGGAACCGCTATTTGTTCGAGCTACTTAACTACAGACCACAGGAATGCCAGACTCTCAAATCGCCCACTAACAAATCTGCGGCAATTAATGAGTAAAGTGACTTTTTACGGAAATTTCCTTTCTCGGAATGAGAAGGGAATAAAGATTTGGTGGAGATAAGCGGGATCGAACCGCTGACCTCTTGCATGCCATGCAAGCGCTCTCCCAGCTGAGCTATACCCCCACGTCTGGAAATCGTTTTTTCAGTTCAAACCGTTGGGTGCGGTTTGGTGGAGCTAAGCGGGATCGAACCGCTGACCTCTTGCATGCCATGCAAGCGCTCTCCCAGCTGAGCTATAGCCCCGTACCGAAAAAACCGCCGGGTTAACCCGACGGACGGCATAATATGAGACCGCTGTTTGAGTGTCAACGGCAAATTCCTGTTCTGTGTTCGATCGCTGAAAAAGGCGGCAACCCTGTGTCGCAATGGCTTTTTTTTCACCGTTTCCGGCGTGGGCTACCTGCGTATCACTCAACCTCTTCTCAACCAGGCGCGGAAACGGGTTAAATTCAGGTTAAAGATGTTAGCGCCAGGCTTGTTTTCGTTAAAGGTGCGTGTAAAACTTAGCGCGCTAATTAACCGGTTACCTCTCCAGGGTCACACATTGTTAACCGGTCAGCACTTCCCCCTTGTTTAATAAAAGAAAAGTGAATTATGTCGCTGCATACACCTAAAGAGATCGCCCAGCTGGCGATTCAGTCCGGCGTGGCCAAAAGCCGCCTGCCGGTATCCACCTTATTAATTCTTGGCTTTATGGCCGGGGCCTTTATTGCTACTGGCTTCCTGCTTGATCTGCACGTGATTAACCAGCTTCCGGCGGAATGGGGCTCGTTTTCCGCTTTCCTCGGTGCCGCCGTGTTCCCGGTCGGCCTGATCCTGACGGTACTGGCTGGCGGAGAACTGCTGACGGGTAATATGATGACGTTACCTATCGCCTGGTTTGCGCGGCGCATCAGCGGTTTTAGCGTCCTGCGAAACTGGTTTTGGGTTACCGTCGCCAATTTTATCGGCAGCGTTGCGGTAGCATGGTTCTTCGGGCACCTGCTGGGCATGACGGAAGGCGATTATCTGAAGAAAACCGTGGCCATTGCCCATGCCAAAGTGAATGCAGACTTCCTGCATGCGTTTATCTCTGGCATTGGCTGTAACTGGCTGGTGTGCCTGGCGGTGTGGCTGGCCTTCGCCAGTAAAGATATGGTCGGTAAAATTTTTGGCATGTGGTTCCCGGTCATGGCGTTTGTGGCGATTGGATTCCAGCACGTAATTGCCAATATGTTTATTGTGCCCGCCGCTATTTTTGCCGGTCAGATGAGCTGGGCAGAGTTTGCCCCTAACGCGGTGGCGGTGTTTTTAGGCAATGGTGTCGGCGGCGCGATCTTTGTCGGACTGACCTATTTCCTCGCTTTTCGTCCGGAACAGCCGGCGGTGAGCGAAGCTCAGTAGTCCAGAGATGTCTTTTATGACGCGGTAAATAGCATTTTCTGCCCGGATTACTTTTCCCCGTAACGTTTTGTTGTAATATGTAGAGCTAATGTATTTAACAGGGACAGCATCGTGAAAAAGGAATGGCTAACCCCCGAAGAGCTCGCGCTGGAAACGGGCTACAGTCGGCAGACGGTGAATAAATGGATCAAGCGTGAAAACTGGACAACCACGCCCAAGCCCGGTGTACAGGGCGGTAAGGCGCGGTTGATTCACATTGATGAGCGCGTAAAAAGCTTTATTCAGTCCACCCGCCACGCGAACGAACCGGCGGCTAATTACGGTGCTCAGCAAAATACGTTACCTGCGTTATTAATAAATTCTGTCCAGCAAATGACGACGCTTGAACAGGAACAACTGGCGGCACTGTTGTTGCGGGAAGGGATCAGGGGCGTACTGGAAAGACTGGGAATCCAGGAAGAATAAAAAAGCCGGAAGCGTGTGCTTCCGGCTTTTTTGTTGCTGAAGGCGGTGGCTGCCGCCGGACAGGCGGCAGCGGCGGCATCAGGCCTGCGCTTCGCGCTCTGCAATAAACGCCAGCGCTTTCTCAATGCGCGCCACGCTGCGGTTGCGGCCGATGGCCTCAACGGTTACATCCAGCGCCGGCGACTGCCCTGCCCCGGTGACCGCTACGCGCAGCGGCATACCGACTTTGCCCATGCCCAGCTCCAGCTCATCGGCTGCGGACTGAATCGCCTGATGGACGTGCTCTGCATTCCAGTCGCTGTCGCTAATGGCGGCCAGCTTGTCGCGCACCACTTCCAGCGGCTGACGCGCAACCGGACGCAGGTGTTTTTTCGCCGCATCCGCATCAAAAGCGTCGAACTCTTCATAGAAGTAACGGCAGGAACTGGCAATCTCCACCAGCGTTTTACAGCGGTCGGCCAGCAGCGTAACCAGCTTCGCCAGTTCCGGACCGGTACGGGTATCAATTTTCTGCTGCTCAATGTGCCACTGCAGCTGAGTCGCAACGTACTCTGGCGGCAGCGTCGTCATGTAATGATGGTTCAGCCACTGCAGTTTTTCCGTGTTGAAGGCGCTGGCAGATTTGCTGACCGCATCCAGGGTAAACAGCTCGGCCATTTCCGCTACGCTGAAGATCTCCTGATCGCCATGCGACCAGCCCAGACGGACCAGATAGTTGAGCAGCGCTTCCGGCAGGTAGCCGTCATCACGGTACTGCATCACCCCAACCGCACCGTGACGTTTGGAGAGCTTTTTCCCGTCATCACCGAGGATCATGGAAACGTGCGCGTAGGTTGGCACCTCTGCGCCGATCGCTTTCAGGATGTTGATCTGACGCGGCGTGTTGTTGATATGGTCTTCACCGCGAATCACGTGCGTGATCCCCATATCCCAGTCATCCACCACAACGCAGAAGTTATAGGTCGGTGAACCGTCGGTGCGGCGGATAATCAGGTCATCCAGCTCCTGGTTGCTGAACTCAATCGGGCCACGAATCTGATCGTCAAAGATGACCGAGCCTTCCTGCGGGTTGCGGAAACGCACAACGCAGGGTTCATCGGCGGCATGATGATCGTGGCTGTCACGGCAGCGGCCGTCATAACGCGGCTTCTCACCTTTTGCCATCTGCTCTTCACGCAGCGCTTCCAGCCGCTCTTTCGAGCAGTAGCATTTATATGCGGTGCCAGCTTCCAGCATTTCGTCGATCACAGCGTTATAGCGATCAAAACGTTTTGTCTGGTAGTACGGGCCTTCATCCCAGTCGAGGCTCAGCCAGTTCATGCCATCCATGATGGCTTCAATGGCTTCCGGGGTGGAACGCTCCAGATCGGTATCTTCGATACGCAGGACGAATTCGCCCTTGTTGTGACGCGCATAGAGCCAGGAGTAAAGAGCAGTACGCGCACCGCCGACGTGCAGGTAACCGGTCGGGCTGGGTGCGAAGCGGGTTTTGATTTTCATTCAGCATTGCCTTAAATGCGCAGGTTTCGTTGTCTGGATGACAAAAAAACGGGTTAACGCGAAAAAACAGTGCGCACATTCTAGCAGGTGAGGCTGATTCCTCAATCACTGTCGCGGCGACGCCACGCCGGGAAACGCCTTTTTCTGCTAATAAAACCAGCATATTGGCTAAAAGCGCTGCATGATGCCTAAATTTAAAGCGAACGCACATTTAAGTTTTAAAAAGCGTTGACTCACTTCGAAGGATCCCTATAATGCGACTCCACACAGCGGGGGTGATTAGCTCAGTTGGTAGAGCATCTCCCTTACAAGGAGGGGGTCGGCGGTTCGAGCCCGTCATCACCCACCACTCTTAAGCAAGAGCGGCCCGCAGTGAACAAGAGATAAGATATGGGTGATTAGCTCAGTTGGTAGAGCATCTCCCTTACAAGGAGGGGGTCGGCGGTTCGAGCCCGTCATCACCCACCATATCTTAGTCAGATGACACTCTTGTGAAGCAGTACCGAAGTGGGTGATTAGCTCAGTTGGTAGAGCATCTCCCTTACAAGGAGGGGGTCGGCGGTTCGAGCCCGTCATCACCCACCACTTCGGGTCGTTAGCTCAGTTGGTAGAGCAGTTGACTTTTAATCAATTGGTCGCAGGTTCGAATCCTGCACGACCCACCAAATTCAGAGAAAAGCGCCCTTAGGGCGCTTTTTTCGTTTCTGCGCGCCGCAGTCGCTGGTGCAGGATGAGAACCTGCGCAGGTTCGACTGAATCGCCGGGAGCGATTCAGGCTGATGCGTCAGCATCACCCGCAGGGCAAGGCCCGGGATGGGCCGCGGCATATCCTGCACGACCCACCAGATTCAGAGAAAAGCGCCCTCAGGGCGCTTTTTTCGTTTCTGCGCGCCGCAGTCGCTGGTGCAGGAGGAGAATCTGTCACCCTGCCCCATTATCCAAACCCTGCCATAACCTTTTCACAAACTTAACGTTTTGTGGCATCAAGTCCTGCCGCTGTGCTTCCGATAACAGAAAGGCACATTTGCAAGGAGATCATGATGACCACCATTTCCACCAGTACCGCGATTGGCAGCAGCAGTAGCAGCAGCACGTCGGGCAGCAGCAGCAGTGCAGACAGCAGCGCATCAAAAATTGCCAGCCTGACCAAGCAAATCGCCAGCCTGAATGATGAACTGAAAGATATCGCGAAAGATAAAAGCCTGACCGAGCGACAGCGCACGCAAAAACAGGAGTCTATCAACGCGCAAATCCAGATGCTGCAGGCGCAAATCAAACAGCTGCAGCAGCAGGAAAGCGAAAAAGCACAACAGAAGCAGGAGAAAAAAGACGTTGCTGAGATAAAAGCCGACGGCGTTAACCGTCCGACGGGTACCAACCAGATTAACGTTTACGTTTAAAAAGCCGGATTGCGCGAGCGATCCTGCGTCAGCAGCAGCGCCTGCTGACGCACTTCCTGCCAAATCGCTTCTGCCGCGGGCGTCAGCGAACGGTTCTTCCGCTTGATTAACATCAGGCTGCGATTAATTTCCGGATAGAGTCGCCGCACCGTCAGCCGGCGACCGGAAGGCAGCGGCAAGGCCAGCGCGGGCAAAATGCTGATACCAATTCCCGCTTCAACCATCGGGTACAGCGTGGCCGGATGCCCAATCTCCTGCACCACTTCCACATCTAGCGCCAGCTGCCGCAGAGCAGCATCCACCAGCACCCGGCTGCCTGAAGCGTAATCCTGCAACACCAGGCGACGCCCCGCCAGCATCGACCACTGCGCCTGTGCCACCTGCGCCAGTGCATCATCCTGATGGCACAGCAGCAAAAACGGCTCCTGTAAAATCTCTTCGCTGTCAAAATCCGCGTCATGCAGCGGCCCGATGACAATACCAAAATCGACTTCGGCGTTACGCACGCTCTGCAGCACCCACTGCTGAACGCGATCGTGCAGAATTACGCGAATCTCCGGATAGCGCTGCTGGCTGCTGGCCAGGCACTGGGGCATCAGATGGGCCGATGGCGTCTGACTGGCGGCCACGCGCACCGTGCCGCTGCGCTGCTCACCATAGCTGCGGATATCCTGCACGCTGGTGTTCAGCTCCTCCAGCAGGCGCTCCAGCCGCGTGGCCAGCTGCTGGCCGGCTTCGGTCAGCATCACCTCACGCGTTGTGCGATCCAGCAGACGTACGCCCATCTCCCCTTCCAGCTCTTTGATGCTGTGGCTGACCGCCGACTGACTCAAGCCAATGGCCTGTCCGGCCTGACTGAAGCTGCCATGCCGGGCCACTGCCACAAAGGTGCGTAACTGGCGCAATGTATAATTCATCGATTATGCTCATAGAATAATGCAATAAATCAATTTTATTTCTAAACCCGGCTGGCGCACAATCAGCAGCTGTTTCTTTTCATTTAACCGGATTTTAACAATGGGCTTTTTTCGACTCGACCCGATGATGATCAAACTCATCATCACCGTGCTGCTGGCCAGTTTTTTCCCGGCCAAAGGCGGCTTTGTCGACTTTTTCGAATACCTCACGACGGCGGCGATTGCCCTGCTGTTCTTCATGCATGGCGCAAAATTATCGCGCGATAAAATTATTGCCGGCAGCAGCCACTGGCGCCTGCATCTGTGGATTATGTGCAGCACGTTCGTTATTTTCCCGCTGCTGGGAATGCTGCTGGTGTGGTGGCATCCGGTAAACGTGAGTGCGGAAATTTATACCGGCTTCCTCTATTTATGCATCCTGCCGGCGACCGTGCAGTCCTCTATCGCCTTTACCTCAATGGCGGGCGGCAACGTGGCGGCAGCAGTATGCGCGGCTTCCGCTTCGAGCCTGCTGGGCGTGTTTGTTTCCCCGCTGCTGGTTAATCTGGTGATGAACGTGCACAGCAATGCGCCGGGCAACGGTCTGGAGCAGATTGGCAAAATCATGCTGCAGCTGCTGGTTCCCTTTGTGATTGGGCACCTGTCACGCCGCTGGATTGGCGGCTGGGTGGAAAAGCATCGCAGCCTGATAGGTAAAACCGATCAGACATCGATTCTGCTGGTGGTGTATTCGGCGTTCAGTGAAGCAGTGGTGAATGGCATCTGGCATCGCGTCGGCGTCGATACGCTGCTGTGGATCCTGGCGGGCAGCGTGCTGATCCTGTTTATCGCCCTGCTGATTAACGTCAGCGCTTCACGCCTGTTTGGTTTCAGCCGTGCCGATGAAATTGTGGTGCTGTTCTGCGGTTCGAAAAAGAGCCTGGCGAACGGTGTGCCGATGGCAAATATTCTGTTCCCGGCCAGCGCAGTGGGGATCATTGTCCTGCCGCTGATGATTTTCCACCAGGTTCAGCTGATGATTTGTTCGTTCATTGCGCAGCGCTATAAAGCCGGCAATGAAAAGATTCTGGCGAAGCAGCCGGCAGAAGCACAGAAGTCATAAATTATCAGGCCCGCATCCGCGGGCCTGCTTTTATAGCGAACGCCTGAGCGGCTTCACCAGCGCCTGCAGCCCTTCTGTTTTAATCGCCAGCGTCAGCTGCATCAGTTCGCCCAGCTTACCGGCCGGAAATTCGTTTTTACGCGCGAACCACAGCAGGTACTCTTCAGGCAGATCAATCAGCATGCGTCCTTTGTATTTACCAAACGGCATTGCCGTGTTGGCAATCTCAACCAGCTGCTGCTTATCCATCTCAGGCTCCGAGCAGGCGAATCATCTCGGCTTCGTCAATCACCGCAATGCCCAGCTCCTGCGCTTTAGCCAGCTTGGAGCCGGCGGCTTCCCCGGCGATCAGCAGATCGGTTTTCTTTGAGACGCTGCCGCTGACTTTTGCTCCCAGCGCTGTCAGCCGGGCTTTGGCGTCATCGCGGTTCATCTGTGACAGCGAACCGGTCAGCACCACGGTTTTGCCGGCAAACGGGCTGTCGATCTCTTCTGCCTTCACCGCCACGACCTGCGGCCAGTGGATGCCTGCCTCCTCCGTCAGCTGGCGAATGACTTCGCGGTTGCTCTCTTCTTCCATGAAGTTACGCACGTGGGCGGCCACCACTTTACCCACATCCTGCACCGCAATCAGCGCCTCCAGATCGGCGTCCATGACCTTTTGCAGATCGCCAAAATGGTTGGCCAGGTTAGCCGCTGTGGCCTCACCCACTTCGCGGATACCCAGCGCATAAAGGAAACGTGGCAGCGTGGTCAGCTTCGCTTTTTCCAGCGCATCGACGATGTTCTGTGCCGATTTCGGCCCCATGCGATCCAATCCGGTCAGCTTCCCGGCGGTCAGGCGGAACAGGTCCGCCGGCGTTTTGACATACTCTTTTTCCACCAGCTGGTCGATAATCTTGTCGCCCATGCCATCCACGTCCATCGCGCGGCGGGAAACAAAATGCTTGAGCGCCTCTTTACGCTGCGCGCCGCAAATCAGGCCGCCGGTGCAGCGCGTGACCGCTTCGCCCTCGACGCGCTCTACATCTGAACCACACACCGGGCAATGGCTGGGGAAAACAATCTCACGCGTGTCCTGCGGGCGTTCCGATTCCACCACGTTAACCACCTGCGGGATCACATCACCGGCGCGGCGGATCACCACTTTATCGCCGATGCGCAGGCCAAGACGCGCAACTTCATCGGCGTTATGCAGCGTCGCGTTACTGACCACCACGCCGGCGACCTGCACCGGTTCCAGTCGGGCTACCGGCGTGATCGCGCCGGTGCGTCCAACCTGAAACTCCACGTCGCGCACCACCGTCATCTGCTCCTGCGCCGGAAATTTAAATGCCACGGCCCAGCGCGGCGCGCGGGCGACAAAGCCCAGCTGCGCCTGCTGCGCTGAAGAGTCAACTTTGATCACCACGCCATCAATATCGAAGCCGAGCGACGGGCGATCCTGCTCAACCTGGCGGTAGAACGCCAGTACCTCTTCGGCGGTATGCACCAGACGGATCCGATCGCTTACCGGCAACCCCCACGCCCTGAACTGCTGCAGACGCTGCCAGTGACTGCCGGGCATTTCCCCGCCTTCCAGCAGGCCAAAACCGTAGCAGAAAAAGGTCAGTGGACGCTTCGCCGTAATGCGCGGATCGAGCTGACGCAGCGAGCCGGCCGCCGCATTGCGCGGGTTGGCAAAGACTTTACCGCCGGTGCGACGCGCTTCCTCATTGAGCTTTTCAAAGCCGCTTTGCGTCATAAACACTTCACCCCGTACTTCGAGGCGCGCCGGAATGTTATCGCCCTGCAACCGCAGCGGAATGGCGTAAATGGTGCGGACGTTGGCGGTGATGTTCTCACCGGTAGTGCCATCACCGCGCGTGGCGGCACGCACCAGCAGTCCGTTTTCATACAGCAGGCTGACGGCAAGGCCATCCAGTTTCAGCTCACAGCAGTAGGTGAGTTCATCACTGCTTTTCAGGCGATCCTGCACACGCTTGTTGAAGGCCAGAAAACCGGCTTCGTCAAAGGTATTGTCGAGAGAGAGCATCGGCACTTCATGGCGCACCTGCTCAAAGGTGGTGAGCGGCGCGGCACCGACGCGCTGAGTGGGCGAATCCGGCGTAATCAAATCCGGATGCGCCTGCTCCAGTTCACGCAGCTGCGCCATCAACCGGTCGTATTCGGCGTCCGGAATTTCCGGCGCATCCATCACGTGATAAAGATATTCGTGGTGACGTAACGAGGTACGCAGTGCGGTGATGTGCTCCTGAACCGATTTCATACTGTCTCATCCGATAAAAAACCCCCGACTAGCGGGGGTTTAGTTAATGTTGTTCGCTATCAGCCGCGTTTAGCCAATAACCTCACGAATACGCGCTTTGTAGGTTTCCAGCTTCTGCGGCGTCATCATGCGCCGTTCATCATCCAGTACCACGCCGCCGACATCGTCAGCGATGCGCTGCGCCGACTGCAGCATCAGCTTGAAGTTCTGATTCGCGTCACCATACGACGGCACCATCATAAAGATGGAGATGCCCGGGGTGGTGAAATCCCCCATCTCATCCGGATTGAACGAACCTGGTTTTACCATATTCGCCAGGCTGAACAGCACCGGGCCGCTGCCGGCAGGGCTGAGATGGCGATGGAAAATGTTCATCTCGCCGAACTGGAATCCTGCCTGCAGAATGCCCTGCAACAGCGCTTCGCCGTTCAGAACCCCCCCGGCGTGGGCAGCCACATGCAGCACCAGTACCGCTTCTTTTTTACTGCCGGGTGCAGCGGGCTGCTGCGGTGCAGCTTCGCTCGCGCGCGGCGCGGGAGCGTGCTGCAGGTCATCCGGCTCTTCAGCGGCTGCAAACTCAGGCGCAGGCTGGATGGCAGAAAGGGGATCGTTATCCAGTAGCGGATCGGCCTGCACCGGCTGCGGCTGGGGAACGGGTTGCGGCTGCGGGGCTGGCTGCGCTGCAGGTGCCGGCTGAGGTGGCATTGGCTGCGGCTTCGGCTGCGGCGCGGGCTGCTGCGGCTCGTTATCCAGAAGCGGATCGCCGGTAAAGGACGTTTCCTGGCGCGGGAACGGCTGACGTGGCGCATCCGGCTTACGCGGAGCGGCCGGTTTCGCTACAGGCGCATCAAAGTGTGGCGCATCGTCGGCATCGTGATGACGGCGGACCCGCACCTCACCGACGCCGTCGTCCTCCTCGCTCAGCAGATCATCCTCTGCCTCTTCGCGCTGTTTCAGACGTTTGTGCGGGCGATCGCGAAACACAGAAGAGCGCTCTTTACGGCTGGTCCACAGTCCGTGAAGAAGCAGCGCTATTATGGCGATCGCGCCAACAACGATTAATATCAGACGCAAATCCTGCATCATTGTATTCTCTGTTGTTCCAATACCTTGCCACCACGGCAAACTTTATCCTCTAACTGTATTTGCCCTGCTACACAAGTGCAAGCCTGTGCAGTATTTTCTGACAAATAAGATAGCTGCCCCACGCTTTTTTGCTGTTTTTTCGCGCAAAGTGCGCCTGCCACCGATAAAAAGCCAGGTTATGATGTTTGCGCCGCTACATTCAGGAGAAAGGCCCGTTATGACCGCACAGCATGCAGTCTCATCATTCAATGGTATTCACTACTTTGCCGAAGGCTGGAAGCTGGTACGCCTGCCCGGTATTCGCCGCTACGTCATCGTCCCGCTGCTGGTCAATATGCTGCTGCTGGGTGGCGCCTTCCTCTGGCTGTTTCAGCGGCTGGGGGAATGGATTCCGGCCCTGATGACGCACGTCCCCGCCTGGCTGCAGTGGCTGAGCTATCTGCTGTGGCCGCTGTCGGTGATCTCCATCGTGCTGGTGTTCAGCTATTTCTTTTCTACTATTGCCAACTGGATTGCCGCGCCGTTTTGCGGCTTGCTGGCGGAGCAATTAGAGGGGCGCCTTACCGGCAAACCGCTGCCCGACAGCGGCTGGGCCAGCATGCTGAAAGACATCCCGCGCATCATGAAACGGGAATTACAGAAGCTTGGCTACTATTTACCGCGCGCGCTGGGGTTGCTGCTGCTGTACTTTGTTCCCGGGTTCGGGCAGACGGTTGCGCCGGTGCTGTGGTTTCTGTTCAGTGCCTGGATGCTCTCCGTGCAGTATTGCGACTATCCGTTTGATAACCACAAAGTGAGCTTCCCGCAGATGCGAACCGCGCTGCGGCAGCATAAAACTGCCAACATGCAATTTGGTGCCATGGTCAGTCTGTTCACCATGATCCCGATAGTGAACCTGGCAATCATGCCGGTTGCGGTATGCGGTGCCACCGCGATGTGGGTCGATCGCTATCGCACCCAGCACGCCCGCCATCGTTAAAGCATCACGCCGCCTTATGCATTTTTGTGCAAGGCTTATGGTTGCAGGCTATATAGATATACGATTTCTTTCCTTCCGCGCCGGGTCAGAACAGGTATGCTCTGAGGGTTCCCAATATTTCATACAGTTAAGGACGGGCTATGAGTAAGATCTATGAAGACAACTCGCTGACTATCGGTCATACGCCGCTGGTTCGACTGAACCGCATCGGTAATGGACGCATTCTGGCGAAGGTCGAGTCGCGTAACCCGAGCTTCAGCGTCAAATGCCGCATCGGTGCCAATATGATTTGGGATGCAGAAAAACGCGGAATTCTGAAGCCGGGCGTAGAGCTGGTTGAGCCCACCAGCGGCAACACCGGTATCGCGCTGGCCTATGTCGCCGCCGCGCGCGGCTACAAGCTGACGCTGACCATGCCGGAAACCATGTCCATTGAGCGTCGCAAGCTGCTGAAGGCGCTGGGTGCTAATCTGGTGCTGACCGAAGGGCCAAAAGGCATGAAAGGCGCTATCGCTAAAGCCGAAGAGATCGTGGCCAGCAATCCGGACAAATTCGTTCTGCTGCAGCAGTTCAGCAACCCGGCCAATCCGGAAATCCATGAAAAGACTACCGGTCCGGAGATCTGGGAAGATACCGATGGCGCAGTGGATGTGTTTATCGCCGGTGTCGGCACCGGCGGTACCCTGACCGGGGTGAGCCGTTACATTAAAAATACCAAAGGCAAGAAAGAGCTGATCACTGTCGCGGTAGAACCCACCGACTCCCCGGTTATCGCGCAGGCGATGGCGGGTGAAGAGATCAAACCCGGCCCGCACAAAATTCAGGGCATCGGCGCAGGCTTTATTCCGGGTAACCTTGATCTGCAACTGGTCGATCGCGTGGTCGCGATCACCAATGACGAAGCCATTAATACCGCACGCCAGCTGATGGAAGAAGAAGGCATTCTGGCCGGTATCTCTTCCGGTGCTGCCGTCGCAGCTGCACTGAAGCTGCAGGAAGATGAAGCCTTTGCCAACAAGACGATTGTTGTGATCCTGCCCTCTTCCGGCGAACGTTACCTCAGTACCGCGCTGTTTGCCGATCTGTTCACGGAAAAAGAGCTCCAGCAGTAACGGCGGCACAGTCCGAAAATGCCGAAAAAAGCACCCGGACGGGTGCTTTTTTGTGGTGCAGATCTCACTTTCATCACCCGGCAGATTGATTTCAGTGATACGGCTCTGGTATTTAAGCTCCCAATTATTTCGGTGCCTGAAATTAATCCGCCTTTGAAGTGGATCAAGCTGAATCGATTTACTGATTTGGTGGAACGGCGAATCACGGCATAATTACCTGCGTGGCACATCAGTTCAGTTTTTGATCTGCCCACATTGACGGATTCAAGCGCATTTTTTGGTCAGCGTGATGCCACACCAGCGCACCTGCAGAGGCTAAAGTGACGGCTCCAGGCTAGACTTTAGATCCATAACACCAAACCTGATAAAGTTGGGGAAACAGCATGTTCCAGCAAGAAGTTACCATTACCGCACCTAACGGCCTGCATACCCGCCCTGCCGCTCAGTTCGTTAAAGAAGCCAAGGCTTTCCAGTCAGAAATCACTGTTACCTCTAATGGCAAATCCGCCAGCGCAAAAAGCCTGTTCAAGCTGCAGACGCTGGGTCTGACCCAGGGCACAGTGGTGACGCTGTCTGCTGAAGGTGAAGATGAGCAGCAGGCTGTTGAGCACCTGGTCAAGCTGATGGCTGAGCTGGAGTAATTCCGCTCAGGCACGCAAGTAAACCGACTCCTTTGCCCCATTGAGTGCAAATATCTTGATCGCGGACAACCTGTCCGCGTTATTGCTTCCTTAGAGTACTACTCCGCGACAGTGGCAACGCATTGGGTCAATGAGCCATCGTGATTAAAAGGTAGGGTTATGATTTCAGGCATTTTAGCATCACCGGGTATCGCTTTCGGCAAAGCACTGCTGCTGAAGGAAGACGAGATCGTCATCAACCGCAAAAAGATTTCTGACGATCAGGTTGAGCAGGAAGTGGCGCGCTTCCTTGAAGGCCGCAGCAAAGCCGCTGAACAGCTTGAAGCGATCCGTATCAAAGCCGGTGAAACCTTCGGTGAAGAGAAAGCGGCGATCTTTGAAGGCCACATCATGCTGCTCGAAGACGAAGAGCTTGAGCAGGAAATCATCGACCTGATTAAAAAAGATCACTTAACCGCTGACGCCGCTGCCTATTCCGTGGTTGACGGTCAGGCCAAAGCGCTGGAAGAACTCGACGACGAGTATCTGAAGGAGCGTGCTGCTGACGTACGTGACATTGGCAAGCGCCTGCTGCAAAACATCCTCGGCCTGCATATCGTTGACCTGAGCGCGATTGCCGACGAATCCATTCTGGTGGCCAAAGATTTAACGCCATCCGAAACCGCTCAGCTGAACCTGAAAAAGGTGCTGGGCTTCATTACCGATCTGGGTGGCCGCACTTCACACACCTCGATCATGGCGCGTTCCCTGGAGCTGCCTGCGATTGTCGGCACCGGTAACGTCACCGCCACCGTTAAGAACGGTGATTTCCTGATTCTGGATGGCGTGAACAACAAAATTTACGTCAACCCGACGGACGACGTACAGGAAGAGCTGAAAGCGATTCAGACGCAGTATCTGTCCGAAAAACACGAGCTGGCGAAGCTGAAAGATCTGCCGGCGATTACGCTGGATGGGCATCAGGTCGAAGTCTGCGCCAACATCGGTACCGTGCGTGATGTGGCGGGTGCCGAGCGCAACGGCGCAGAAGGCGTGGGTCTCTACCGCACTGAATTCCTGTTCATGGATCGTGATTCGCTGCCCACGGAAGAAGAGCAGTTCCAGGCTTATAAAGCGGTGGCGGAAGCAATGGGCTCCCAGGCCGTTATCGTCCGTACCATGGACATCGGCGGTGATAAAGATCTGCCGTACATGAACCTGCCGAAAGAAGAGAACCCGTTCCTCGGCTGGCGTGCCATCCGCATCGCGATGGATCGTAAAGAGATCCTGCACGCTCAGCTGCGCGCGATCCTGCGTGCCTCTTCGTTTGGCAAACTGCGCATTATGTTCCCGATGATCATCTCGGTTGAAGAAGTGCGTTTCCTCAAGGCCGAGCTGGAGACGCTGAAAGCACAGCTGCGCGAAGAGGGTAAAGCGTTCGATGAGTCCATTGAAGTGGGCATCATGGTAGAAACGCCGGCGTCGGCAGTGATTGCCCGCCATCTGGCGAAAGAAGTCGACTTCTTTAGTATTGGGACAAACGACCTGACGCAGTATACTCTGGCAGTCGATCGTGGTAATGATTTGATTTCACACCTCTATAACCCAATGACGCCGTCTGTACTGGGCCTCATTAAGCAAGTGATCGACGCATCACATGCCGAAGGGAAATGGACCGGCATGTGTGGTGAGCTGGCGGGTGATGAACGTGCTACACTACTGTTACTGGGAATGGGGCTGGACGAATTCAGCATGAGTGCCATTTCAATCCCGAGCATCAAGAAAATCATTCGTAATACCAATTTCGAAGATGCGAAGGCTTTGGCAGAGCAGGCTCTGGCTCAACCCACAGCGGAAGATTTGATGAACCTGGTCAACAAGTTCATCAAAGAAAAAACGCTCTGCTGATCCACGAGACGCTGGCCCCAAATTACTGCTTAGGAGAAGATCATGGGTTTGTTTTCTAAACTTTTTGGCGAAAAATCAGAGAGCGCGTCAGGGACTATTGATATCGTTGCGCCTCTGTCAGGCGAAATCGTGAATATCGAAGACGTACCTGATGTGGTTTTTGCGGAGAAAATCGTCGGTGATGGTATCGCGATCAAACCGTCCGGCAACAAAATGGTTGCCCCGGTAGATGGCACCATCGGCAAGATTTTTGAAACTAACCATGCTTTCTCAATCGAGTCTGATAACGGTATCGAGCTGTTTGTTCACTTCGGTATCGATACGGTTGAACTCAAAGGCGAAGGCTTCAAACGCATCGCTGAAGAAGGCCAGAAAGTGAAAAAAGGCGACGTGGTCATTGAATTTGATCTGCCACTGCTGGAAGAGAAAGCCAAATCGACACTGACTCCGGTGGTGATCTCGAACATGGACGAGATCAAAGAGCTGACTAAACTCTCCGGTCAGGTTACCGTGGGCGAAACCCCGGTTATCCGCATCAGAAAATAAGCAGCATCTGCAGCATAGAAAACGGCACCCGGCGGGTGCCGTTTTTGTTTCGCCTGCCGTCCGATCGGGTGAGATGTTTAACGCTGCTGCCAGCGCGGCAGCCGCAGCGTCAGTTCCAGACCGCCTTCCGGCCGGTTCACCGCCTGCACTTCGCCGTGGTGCGCCAGAATCACCTTCCGCACAATCGACAATCCCAGCCCGTAGCCTTTGCCCATCAGCGGCGAATTCACGCGCACAAAGGGATCGAAAATGCTGGAGAGCTTCTCCTCGTCCACGCCTGGCCCCTGGTCACGCACGCGGATCGCCAGCCACTGATTTTCTGCCTGCAGGCGCACGCTGATATGCTGACCCTGATGCGAAAAACGCAGCGCGTTGCGCAGTACGTTCTCCACCCCGCGCCGAATCAGTTCTGCATTGCCACGCACGGTATAGTCTTCCTGCTCATCCACCTGGAAATCGATATGCACGCCGGGGATCTGCGCTTCATAGCGCACATCGGTTACCACCGCCTGCAGCAGACCGGTCAGATCAAAATATTGTTCCCCCGGCATGCTCTCATGCTCAGCGCGGGAAAGCGTCAGCAGCTCGCCAATCATCTTATCGAGCCGCCGCGCCTCTTCATCAATGCGATTAAGAGAAGCGGCCACGGATTCCGGCGTCTGGCGCGCCAGACCGGTCGCCAGCTGCAGACGCGCCAGCGGCGAACGCAGCTCATGGGAGATATCATGCAGCAGCTCTTCGCGCGCTTTAACCAGCGTGTCCAGCCGTTCCACCATGGCATCAAAATCCTGCGCCACGCTGGAGAGTTCATCATGGCGTTTACGCATTACCGGATAGAGCCGCACCGAGAGATCGCCGCGGGAGACGCGGGCAAACCCTTCACGCAGCTGGCGCATCGGCCGGGTCAGGTTCCACGCCAGCAGCAGGCTGAACAGCAGCCCCAGCGCGCCGGCAAAGGTAAACATCGGTTCCGGAATATTGAGGATACGTCGCTGATGCCCCCCGCCCATGGAACTGTCTTCGCGCAGTCCTTTGACGTCGTAGCGCAGCTCGTAGGTTTTGCTGTCCGCGCCTTTCACCCAGCGCACAATCACATCCGGAAAAGGCCCGTGAAACGGCTGGCTGAAGGTTTCCGGCGGCGCATTGACCGGGCTGGTGAGCGGTTTATCATGCTGAATGACCGAGAAAAACTGCCGATCGTTCGGCTCCCAGTCGGCCATCATGTCATCCAGCGCGGCCGGCCCGCCGCGCGCCAGTACCGACACGGCAGAGGCCATCTGCAGGTTCACAATACGGCGAATGGCCACAATCTCCGGCGGCTCATGCCGGTTGCCAGAAAGGGTAAACCCCAGCCACAGCAGCTGGCTGATAATCAGAAACACAATCCAGAAGCCCAGCAGAATCTTCCAGAACATGCGCCCACGATAGCTGTGTTTCATCGAATGCGGTAACCGATACTGCGCACCGTCTCAATGTTGATGCTGTCGGCGGTCAGCGCCGCCAGTTTCTGGCGAATGTTGCTGATGTGCACATCCACGCTGCGATCGTAGGCTTCCCGCGGGCGGCCCAGCCCTTTCTCGGAGAGTTCATCTTTGGAGACCACACGGTCCGGCGCGCGCAGCAGCAGGTCCAGCAGGTTAAATTCGGATGCTGTCAGGTCGAACGCTTTACCCTGCCATTCCGTTATGCGCGTGGCCGGGTTCAGCGTCAGATCGCCCCAGCGCAGCGTCTCTTTTTTATCCGGCACCGGTGCCTGATCTTCAAACCGACGCAGCACCGCACGCAGGCGCGCCACCAGCTCGCGCGGGTAGCACGGCTTCGGCACATAATCGTCTGCGCCCATCTCCAGCCCAATCACGCGATCGATATTGTCGCCTTTGGCGGTCAGCATAATCACCGGTAAACGGCTGTTCTGCCGTACCTGACGCAGCACGTCGATCCCGCTCATATCCGGCAGCATGATGTCGAGGATCATCGCGGTATAGTGGCCGGAGAGCGCGCCCTCAATGCCAGCGCTGCCGGTTAAAACCAGTTGCGTTTCAAAACCTTCCGCAATCAGGTACTGGCTCAGCATGGTGCCAAGCTCCACATCATCGTCAACAAGCAGAATTTTCATTGTCATCTCTCGTACAAAATTGCCGCTATTCTGGCCTGAGTGGACACGGAACGCAGCCGGTTTTACGCGATCCTTACAGTGCGTGTCGCCGGGGCCGCTCAGGGAGACTATAGACAAAAATGGCCCGCACGCCGCAGGAAACGACGCACAGGCCATCGCCGGTTATGGCGGAGAGATCAGTGGTACACGCCGGTAGAGAGGTAACGATCGCCGCGATCGCAGACAATCGCCACCACGATGCTGCCGGGTTGTGCCGCTGCGATGCGCAGTGCGCCGGCCACGGCGCCGCCGGAGCTGACGCCGCAGAAAATGCCTTCACGCCGGGCCAGCGCGCGCATGGTCTCTTCAGCTTCCTGCTGGGCCATATCCATCACCTCATCCACCAGTTCAGGCCGGAAAATGCCGGGCAGATAGGCCGCGGGCCAGCGCCGGATGCCCGGGATGCTGCTGCCCTCCTGCGGCTGCAGGCCAATCACCCGGACCTGTGGCGCATGCTCTTTCAGATAGCGCCCGACGCCGCTGATGGTGCCGGTGGTACCCATGCTGGAGACAAAATGGGTCATGCGGCCGTGGCTCTGCTGCCAGATTTCCGGTCCGGTTGTCAGATAGTGGCCAAGCGGATTATCCGGATTATTAAACTGATCGAGCACCCGGCCCTCGCCGCGCTCTGCCATCGCCTGCGCCAGATCGCGCGCGCCCTCCATGCCCTGCTCGCGCGATACCAGCACCAGTTCTGCGCCGTAGGCGCGCATAGCATCCTGGCGTTCCTGGCTCATGTTTTCCGGCATCAGCAGACGCAGCCTGTAGCCTTTCATCGCTGCAATCATTGCCAGCGCAATACCGGTGTTGCCGCTGGTGGCTTCAATCAGCCGATCGCCAGGCTGGATGTCACCGCGTAATTCCGCCTGATGAATCATTGACCAGGCCGCGCGGTCTTTGACTGAACCCGCCGGGTTGTTGCCCTCCAGCTTAAGCCAGATTTCGCTGCCGTTGTCAGGCGTCAGGCGTTGCAACCTGATCAGCGGCGTATTGCCGATGGTGTTTTCCAGAGTGGTCACGGTGTCAGTCCAGGGGAAAGAGAGGCAAATAAATCGGGCGGGAAAATCCCGCCCGAAGGAGTGACAAAAATATCAGGCGCTCTCGGCAAAGGCAACCGGACGCAGCGGCGTGGTGCCGTGATAGAGACGCGCCTGCTGCAGGCCGACAAACAGCCGTTCGCCGCGCGCCGGGGCGGTGTGTTCGCCGGCGTACACCACCGAAAAGGCCTCGCCATGCCAGCCCGTCGGCTGTACCACCAGCTGCCAGAAGTGACCGCGCGGGCTGATCTCCAGCACCTGAACCGGCAGCGGGGTTTCAAGGCTGCTCTGGCGTGAAACATCCACTTCCCACGGACGCAGGAACAGCTCAACCTCGCCCTGATGCGCTGGCGTATAGCCCAGCGGCCAGCGGTGAGCGGCAACGTGGAATTGTGAACCGTGCACCTCGCCGTCGAAACGGTTAACTTCGCCGAGGAACTCCAGCACAAAGCGCGTGGCCGGCTCGCGCCACACGTCGTCCGGCGAGCCAACCTGCTCAATGTTCCCCTGGCTCATGACCACGACGCTGTCCGCCACTTCCATCGCTTCTTCCTGGTCGTGCGTGACAAAGACACTGGTGAACTTCAGCTCTTCATGCAGCTGACGCAGCCAGCGGCGCAGCTCTTTACGTACCTGCGCATCCAGCGCGCCAAAGGGTTCATCCAGCAGCAGAATCTGCGGTTCTACCGCCAGCGCGCGCGCCAGGGCTACACGCTGCTTCTGACCGCCGGAGAGCTGGGCCGGATAGCGGTTAGCCAGATGCGCCAGCTGCACCATCTCCAGCAGACGCGTTACGCGCCGCTGAATTTCGGCCCTGTTCGGACGCTCGCGGCGCGGCAGCACCGTCAGGCCAAAGGCGATGTTGTCGAACACCGTCATGTGGCGAAACAGCGCATAATGCTGGAACACAAAGCCAACCTGACGGTCACGCGCATGGATGCGGCTGACATCTTTACCGTGGAACGAAATCTGCCCGCTGTTCTGATGCTCCAGTCCGGCGATGATGCGCAGCAGCGTGGTTTTACCGGAGCCGGAAGGTCCGAGCAGCGCCACCATCTTGCCGGAAGGAATATCCAGAGAGATATCGTTCAGCACCGGCGTCCGGCCGAATGCTTTATTAATGTGTTTAATCTCAATGCTCATGATTTTCCTCCTGTTGGCGCTTCAGCTGATGCTCTAATCGCCACTGCACCACGCTTTTCAGAAACAGCGTCACAATTGCCATCAGGGTCAGCAGCGCGGCAGCGGTAAACGCGCCTACGGTGTTGTAATCCTGATGCAGTAATTCAACCTGCAGCGGTAAGGTGTAGGTCTCACCGCGAATCGAACCCGATACCACTGACACCGCGCCAAATTCGCCAATCGCGCGTGCGTTGGTCAGCACCACGCCGTACAGCAGCGCCCAGCGAATGTTCGGCAGCGTCACACGGCGGAACATCTGCCAGCCGGACGCGCCCAGCAGAACGGCGGCTTCATCTTCATTACTGCCCTGGCTCAGCATCACCGGCACCAGCTCACGCACCACAAACGGACAGGTGACGAAAATGGTCGCCAGCACGATCCCCGGCCAGGAGAACATAATCTGGATGCTGTGGGCGTCCAGCCAGCCACCGGCCGGACCATTGACGCCCCAGAACAGCAGATACATCAGCCCTGCCACCACCGGCGAGACCGCAAACGGAATATCAAACAGCGTCAGCAGCAGCTGGCGACCGGGGAAGGTAAAGCGCGTCACCAGCCAGGCCAGCAGCGTGCCAAACACCAGGTTGACCGGCACGGTGATCAGCGCGACCAGCACCGTCATCCAGATAGCGTGCAGCATGTCGCCATCCTGCAGGTTACTGAAGGTCTGGCCGATGCCCTGGCTGAGCGCCTCCCAGAAAATAGAAATCATCGGCACCACCAGCAGCAGCACCGACACCAGCGCGCCGATACCAATCAGCAGCCATTTGGCCTTGCTTGCCGGCTGATGCGCCGCGTGGTTGATCTGTGAAACCTCGGCCATCAGTGGCCTCCTAAACGACGGCCAAAGCGGCTTTGCAGGGTGTTAATGGCAAACAGCAGCAGCAGCGATGCGGCGAGGATCACCGAGGCGATGGCGCTGGCGGCCGGATAGTCAAACTCCTGCAGACGCACAAAAATCATCAGCGACGTCACTTCCGTTTTCCAGGCAATGTTACCGGCGATAAAGATCACCGCACCAAACTCGCCCAGGCTGCGGGTAAACGACAGCGCCGTACCGGCCAGCAGCGCCGGCGCCACTTCAGGCAGCACTACGCGGCGGAAACTCTGCCACGGTGTCGCGCCCAGCGTCTCAGCGGCTTCTTCATATTCCGGCCCCAGCTCTTCCAGCACCGGCTGTACGGTACGCACCACAAACGGGATGCTGGTAAAAGCCATAGCGACTGCAATGCCCAGCCAGGTATAAGAGACTTTGATATCAAAGTGCGCCAGCCACTGACCGTACCAGCCATTCACGGAAAACAGCCCGGCCAGCGTCAGACCGGCAACGGCGGTAGGCAGCGCAAACGGCAGATCCATCAGGCCGTCCAGCAGCGTGCGTCCCGGGAAGCGATAGCGGGTAAGGATCCACGCCATCAGCATGCCGAACAGCGCATTAAACAGCGAAGCCACCCCGGCAGACAGCAGCGTCACTTTATAGGCGGCGACCAGCTGCGGGTTGGTGATGACTTCCCAGTACTGCGCCAGCGTCATCTGCGACAGCTGCATCAGCAGCGCGCTGATCGGCAGCAGCAAAATCAGGCAGGTAAACAGCAGGCTGGTGCCCAGGCTGATTCCAAAGCCGGGCAGCACGCGTTTCTGTGCAGAGGCCAGCATCATTTGCGCCCCGCTGCCAGCAGCTTGTCCAGCTCACCGCCGCTGACAAAATGCGTTTTCATGACCGCATCCCAGCCGCCAAAGGTGTCGCTGACGTTAAACAGCGCGGTCTGCGGAAAACGCGCCTGCTGTGCGGCCATCAGCTGCGGGTTATTCACGCGATAGTAGTATTGCGTCATGATCTTCTGCGCTTCCGGCGTATAGAGGTAATTCAGATAGGCTTTGGCTGCCTCAGCGGTGCCGTTGTGCGCGACATTCCTGTCCACCCAGGCGACGGGGAACTCGGCCAGAATATTGGTGGCAGGCACAATCACCTCGAAGTCCTCTTTGCCGTACTGATTACGGATGGTGTTCACTTCGGATTCAAAGCTGATCAGCACATCGCCCAGCCCGCGCTCGGCGAAGGTGGTGGTGGCGCCGCGGCCGCCGGTGTCAAACACCTCCACGTTTTTCAGGAACTGCGCCATCCAGGCTTCCGTTTTCGCTTTATCGCCGCCGTCAGCTTTGTCCGCTGCGCCCCACGCCGCCAGATAGGTATAGCGACCGTTGCCGGAGGTTTTGGGATTCGGGAAAATCAGCCGTACGCCATCGCGAGCCAGATCCTGCCAGTCGTGGATCTGCTTTGGATTACCTTTGCGCACCAGGAACGCCATGGTGGAGTAAAACGGCGAGCTGTTATTGGGCAGGCGGCTTTGCCAGTCAGCCGCAATCAGGTTGCCTTTATCATGCAGCACCTGCACATCGGTCACCTGATTGTACGTCACGACGTCCGCGCGCAATCCCTGCAGGATCGCCAGCGCCTGTTTTGATGAACCGGCATGCGATTGCTTAATGGTGAGTTTATCGCCCGGATGGGCGGCGTCCCACTGCTGCTCGAACGGTGCGTTCAGGGCGACAAACAGCTCACGTGACACATCATACGAGCTGTTCAGCAGCTCCGTTGCCTGTGCCGACGTAGCGAACGCCAGCGACAGCGCGATACCGCCAAGCCATGTTTTCGAAACCGGAAGTGTCATGCTGCATCCTGAAAAGGGGGAACGCGAGTGCCATCAGATGCAGCCAGTTTATTGATAACTCCGGGCAAAACAGTAACGGTTTTATATATCGTTTAGGGATTTCAAAGTCTAAAAAGGCATAAGCGCGCGGCGAAGGTTATGCGGCTGGCGGCAATGGAAAAGGATGCTAAGGACCGGGCACGCCAGGCAGCGGCACCCTCTGCACGCGCGGTGATCGGGCCGGCTGCCGCAGAGGCACGCCGCGCAATGCAGCGTGCGGGTTCAGGGGCAGGAAAATGACGCGCCGGCGGGCTTAGCGCTGCCAGATAATCGCGCTGATTGTCCAGTTTTTCAGCGTTTCGTCTGCCGGCATCAGCCCGGCTGGCCCGTGCCATTCGCCGTGGTAAAGGTAAGCGATATGCTCGCTGCCGGGCGCACGGCATTCAACATCGCGCGTATCAAGTCCCGCCACCATTTTGCAGTTATCAAACGCCTTGCTGAATTTGTCGCTGAAGCGGTCGCCAATTTTGCTGCCATCGGCGCTTTGCGCGCTGGCATCCCTGGCCTCAATACGTTCCACACTGCTTTTACCGCTGATGACCAGCTTCACGCTGCCGTCATCCAGCGCCTGCCAGAAATCTTCCACCTGGCCGTTCTGCGTGCGCATGCCCTGACGCAGCTGATAGTCATTATTCAGCGCACGGCTGATGGCAGATTCCGACATCGGCGTGCTGCCGTTCAGGCCGGCAACGCCCTGCTCGGTCACGGTCAGGGTGCCACCAAACCAGCTGAACGGGTTAAGGGCAGACCAGTGATAGCTGAGTGGGTTATACCAGTGACTCTCCTGCGCACTGGCAGAAGAAGAAGAACCTGAACTGGCGCAGCCCGCCAGCAGTAATGCACTGACCAGCAGGGCGGGACGAACAACTTTCATGCTTACTCCTTGATCTTTTGTGCCGGTTGGCGTGCCTGTTGGAGTCGCAATCCGGCAAAAAGTTTAGATGTTTTGCCGGGCGGGATGAAAGCAGTCGCGCAGCCGCTGCCAGCGTTGCAGGCCTGTCAGCGCCAGCAGGTCAAACAGCAGCAGCAACACGGGCAGCGGCGAATCCGCCTGCTCACCCTGCCACAGCGCAGCGCCCTGCCACAGCAGGCTCAGCAGCAGCGAGGCGCTGAGCAGGTAGCGCCAGCCCTGCCACAGACGCGGCCAGCGCTGGCGATAGCCGGTCAGCAGCAGGCCAGCGGCGGCCGGCACGCCCAGTCCAAGCCCAAGCCAGAAGCTCTGCCTGTCGGGATAGAACAGCGCCAGCAGATCGCTGCCCTGCTGGCGTGACGCCCCGGCCATCAGCAGCAGCAGCCAGGTGCGCGCCTGCAGCAGCAGAATCAGCCAGAAAAGAAACGGCAGCCGCAGCTGCCCTTTCGCATCGTATTCTTCCGGTGGGTATTTCAGCGCGTGCACCGGAAACTCAGTATTCGCGATCTTCGATCAGCCGCTTGCCGAGCAGCACGGAATCCACCGGCTCGTAATCGAGCTTTTCATAAAAAGCGACCACCTGATCGTTTTCTTCACGCACCATCAGATTGATTTTCGGGCAGCCGCGCGCAATCAGCTTTTTCTCCAGCCGGTTCATCAGCGCATTGGCGAAACCGCGCCCCTGATAATCAGGATGCACGGCAAGGTAGTAAACGGAACCGCGATGGCCATCGTAACCCCCCATCAGCGTGCCCACCACTTCGCCGCCCACTTCCGCCACCAGGAACAGTTCCGGGTCGTGGTTCATTTTGCGTTCAATATCCAGTTCCGGATCGTTCCACGGACGTAACAGATCGCACCGCTCCCAGAGCGTGATCACTTCTTCAAAATCTTCCTGGCGGAATGAGCGAATTTCCATTGGTGTTACCCTGCTGTTTAGCACAATTCGCTGATTATCACGCATTCTTTGCCAGGCGCAACCCTCACGCTGTGCAACGGTGGAAAAAAACGGCGAAATGGCTGTTAGCGGGCTGAAATACAAAGTAAAGACCTGAAATGATTGCAGGGTCGCCGGGCGTGCAGGGTTAGGCTATAACACGGGGCAGGTTTAGCTGTCAGGGACACTTACATGAACACGATTTCACTGCTGAAACGGCTCACTAACCGCCGTCAGCTGATTCTTTCCGGGCTGGCACTGGCCATCCTCTCGCCGCGTGCCGTGCAGGCGCAGGAGACGCAGGTATCATCGCGCCCGCACGCGACACCGCCCCGCCCGTCGGCCAGCGGCAAACGTATCGTCATGATCGATCCCGGCCATGGCGGCATTGATTCCGGCGCAGTGGGTCAGGAAGGTGCCGAAGAGAAGCACATTGTGCTGGAGATCGCCCACACCGTACGTACGCTGCTGCAGGATCACCCGAAAGTGGAAGTGCGTCTGACGCGCGACAGCGACCATTTTATTCCACTCTACCAGCGCGTGGAGATTGCACATCAGCATGGTGCCAGCCTGTTTATGTCCATTCACGCCGACGGCTATACCAGTCCCGAGGCTAACGGGGCTTCAGTGTTTGCGCTGTCAAACCGCGGCGCCAGCAGCGCCATGGCGCGCTATATGTCGCAGCGTGAAAACGATGCGGATAAGGTGGGCGGCGTTAACGTGCAGGAGAAGGATAACTACCTGAACCAGATCCTGTTTGACCTGGTGCAGACGGATACCATCCGCAACAGCCTGACGCTGGGCAAGCATGTGCTGGATCAAATCCGTCCGGTGCACCATCTGCATAGCCAGCATACCGAGCAGGCCGCGTTTGCCGTACTAAAATCCCCGTCGATTCCTTCAGTGCTGGTTGAGACCTCCTTTATTACTAACCCGCGAGAGGAGCAGCTGCTCGGCACCCGCGCCTTCCGCCAGAAAATCGCCAGCGCCATTGCTGACGGCATCGTGAATTACTTTGCTGAGGCCGATCGGCGCCAGGCATAGCCCGGCAACTGTGCTAGAATCGCGGCATATTTCCCGGAACGAGTGACTCATGAGCAATCCCGACATTTCACGCGTCAAGGCGTTTCTGCTCACGCTGCAGGATGATATCTGTGCCCGTCTGGCGGCGGCGGACGGCGGCGCCACCTTTGCTGAAGATGACTGGCAGCGCCCCGGCGGCGGCGGCGGCGGACGCAGCCGCGTGCTGCGTCACGGCGCGGTATTTGAGCAGGCAGGCGTAAACTTTTCCCACGTGCACGGCGACCAGATGCCGGCCTCCGCAACCGCACATCGTCCGGAGCTGGCCGGCCGCAGTTTTGAGGCCATGGGCGTCTCGCTGGTGGTTCATCCGGAAAACCCCTACGTACCCACCAGTCACGCCAACGTGCGTTTTTTCATTGCTGAAAAACCCGGCGCAGAACCGGTATGGTGGTTCGGCGGTGGCTTCGATCTCACGCCCTATTACGGCTTTGAAGAGGACGCGCGGCACTGGCATCAGACGGCTTTCGACCTGTGCCAGCCGTTTGGTAGCGATGTCTATCCGCGCTACAAAACCTGGTGCGACAATTACTTTCATCTGAAGCACCGCAACGAGCAGCGCGGCATCGGCGGGCTGTTTTATGATGACCTGAACACGCCGGATTTTGACCACTGCTTTGCCTTTATGCAGGCGGTGGGTAACGGCTTCAGCGCAGCGTATCTGCCGATTGTGGAGAAGCGCAAAGCACTGCCGTGGGGCGAACGCGAGCGGCAGTTCCAGCTGTATCGCCGCGGCCGCTACGTGGAGTTCAATCTGGTCTGGGATCGCGGCACGCTGTTTGGCCTGCAGACCGGCGGTCGCACCGAGTCAATTTTAATGTCAATGCCGCCGCTGGTGCGCTGGGAATATGATTACCAGCCAGAAGCCGGTTCGCCCGAAGCAGCGCTGTACCGTGACTTCCTGCCGGTCAAAGACTGGCTGGGTCTGGCGCCCTGACCGGCACGCCGCGACCGGGCTCTCTGCCGGCGCGGCGCTCGCGTCGCCGGCAGGTGAGCTGCGCCCACGGCTAACCGCTGCCTAAAGCGGCTCCGTCTGCGCTTCCACCACCGCCAGCGCCACCATGTTGACAATACGCCGCACGGAAGCAATGCGTGTCAGCACGTGTACCGGCTTGCGCATGCCCATCAGCACCGGTCCGACGGTCACCCCCTCCGAACAGGACACCCGCAGCAGGTTATAGCTGATGCGCGCCGCCTCGACATTGGGCATAATCAGCAGATTTGCCGAGCCCTTCAGCGGGCTGTCCGGCATCAGTTCGCGCCGGATGCTCTCCACCAGCGCGGCGTCACCGTGCATCTCCCCATCGATCTCCAGTTCCGGTGCCCGCTGCTGAATCAGCGCCAGCGCCTCCCGCATCTTGCGTGCGCCGGGCGCGGCGGACGTCCCAAAGCTGGAGTGCGACAGCAGCGCGACGCGCGGTTCAATACCGAAGCGCCGTACCGTTTCCGCCGCCAGCAGCGTAATATCCGCCAGCTGCTGCGCGCTGGGATCTTCATTCACATAGGTGTCGGCGATAAAGGTGTTGCCGTTTGGCAGCAGCAGCGCATTCATGGTTCCGGCAACGTTCACGTCATCGCGGAAGCCAAACACCTTTTCCACCACCTCATAATGTTCGCGATAGTCGCCGATGGTGCCGCAAATCAGGGCATCCGCCTCGCCGCGATGCACCATGATCGCCCCGATCAGCGTCGGGTTGCCGATCACCGCACGCTGCGCCGTTTCCGGCGTCACGCCACGGCGTTTCATCATCTGATAGTACTCGTTCCAGTAGGCTTTAAAGCGCGGATCGGATTCGTTATTCACGATCTCAAAATCCTGGCCGGCTTCAATTTTCAGCCCCTGCTGCTGCAGACGCATAGCGATGACATGCGGTCGCCCGATCAGAATCGGTCTGGCCAGCCCGAGCGATACCAGCTCCTGCGTGGCGTGCAGCACGCGCACCTCTTCCCCTTCCGCCAGCACCACGCGTTTCGGTGCTTTACGCGCCTGCGAGAAGATCGGCTTCATAAACAGGTTGGTTTTGTAGACGAACTCGGTGAGCTGCTCGCGATAGGCATCGAAATCGGTGATGGGCCGCGTGGCGACGCCGGAATCCATTGCAGCTTTGGCCACCGCCGGCGCGATCTGCACAATCAGCCGCGGATCAAACGGCTTGGGGATCAGGTACTCCGGGCCAAAGCGCAGATCCTGATCGTCATACGCTGAGGCCACCACATCACTCTGCTCCGCCTGCGCCAGCGCGGCGATGGCATGCACGGCTGCCAGCTTCATCTCCTCATTGATGGCGGTGGCTCCGACATCCAGCGCACCGCGAAAAATAAACGGAAAGCACAGCACGTTGTTCACCTGATTGGGAAAATCCGATCGTCCGGTGCAGATGATCGCATCCGGTCGCACCTGCTTCGCCAGCGGCGGCAGGATCTCCGGCTCAGGATTGGCCAGCGCGAGGATCAGCGGATTTTTCGCCATCTTCTGCACCATCTCCGGCGTCAGCGCCTTCGGGCCGGAGCAGCCGAGGAAGATATCCGCGCCGGCGATCACTTCATCCAGCGTGCGCGCACCGCTGTCGGCAACCGCATAGGCCGCCTTGGTCGGCGTCATGTTTGCTTCGCGATCGCGGTAAATCACCCCTTTGGAGTCACACACCACAATATTGTGCCGCTGCAGGCCCAGCGCCACCAGCAGGTTCAGGCAGGCAATGGCGGATGCTCCGGCCCCCGACACCACCAGCCGCACATCGCCAATGGCTTTTTGCACAATCTGCAGGCCGTTCAGCACGGCGGCGGTACAGATGATTGCCGTACCGTGCTGATCGTCATGAAACACCGGGATCTGCATGCGCTGCCGCAGCTGCTGCTCAATGTAGAAACACTCCGGCGCTTTGATATCCTCCAGATTGATGCCGCCAAAGGTCGGTTCCAGCGCGGCGATCACCTCAATCAGTTTATCCGGGTCCTGTTCGTTGATTTCGAGATCAAACACATCAATCCCGGCAAATTTTTTAAACAGAACGCCTTTGCCCTCCATCACCGGTTTGCCCGCCAGCGCACCAATGTTGCCCAGCCCCAGGACGGCGGTGCCGTTGGAGATCACCGCCACCAGATTGCCGCGCGCGGTGTACTTATGCGCAGCGAGCGGATCGGCGGCAATCTCCAGACAGGGCGCAGCGACGCCAGGTGAGTAAGCCAGCGCCAGGTCGCGCTGTGTCGCCAGCGGTTTGGTTGGAGAAACCTGTATTTTTCCGGGGGTGGGGAACTGATGAAAATTGAGCGCGCTCTGCCTGAGTTGATCGTCCATCGGATATCCTTTTGCACGGCTGAAAGCCCCCAGTATAGGAATGCCCGGCGTAAAAGAGGGTGAAGGCGCTCAAATAACCGGCAGCCGTTCTGGCACAGATTGCCACCGCCTCGCCTGCGGCTTTGGCGCAGCCTGCTATGCTTAAGGATGGCAAAACGCAGAGCTGAACCGATCAGGCCCCCCGGCGATGCGTCACGCACCCGGACGCCACAATCAGAGAAAACGCATTTTCTTCCCCCGGCGTCTGTTGCACTGTGTGGGACCTGCCTCTCCGGCAAAAGCGCAGATAAGGCGATGGCTGCCGCGGTTCCCTTTTGCCAACATTATTGCTAATCAAGGAGTTAAGCGATGAACCAGCTAGATGCATTAAAACAGTTCACCACCGTGGTGGCGGACAGCGGCGATATCGAATCCATTCGCCATTATAATCCGGAAGACGCGACCACGAACCCTTCCCTGATCCTGAAAGCCGCCGGTCTTGACGCTTATAAACACCTGATTGACGACGCCATCGATTACGCGAAAAAACAGGGCGGCAGCAAAGAGACGCAAATCATCAACGCCAGCGATAAAGTGGCGATCAACCTCGGTATGGAAATCCTGAAAAGCGTACCGGGTCGCGTCTCTACGGAGGTTGATGCCCGCCTGTCCTTCGACCGCGGCATGTGCGTGACCAAAGCAGAGAAACTGGTACGCCTGTATGAAGAAAACGGCATTGACCGCTCACGTATTCTGATCAAGCTGGCCTCAACCTGGGAAGGCATCAAAGCCGCAGAAGAGCTGGAGAAAAACGGTATCCAGTGCAACCTGACGCTGCTGTTCTCCTTTGCCCAGGCGCGCGCCTGTGCTGAAGCCGGTGTGTTTCTGATTTCGCCATTTGTTGGCCGTATCTACGATTATTACAACTCACGCAAGCCGCTTGATCCGTATGTTGTCGATGAAGATCCGGGCGTGAAATCCGTGCGTCGCATCTACGATTACTACAAAAAGCACCGCTATAACACGGTCATCATGGGCGCCAGCTTCCGTAAAGTGGAGCAGATCATCGCGCTGGCAGGCTGCGACCGTCTGACCATCTCCCCTAACCTGCTGGAAGAGCTGGCGAACAGCGATGCGCCGGTAGAGCGCAAGCTGGAGCCGTCTACCGAAGGTTTCCATCAGCCTTCGCCGCTCTCTGAAGCGGAATTCCGCTGGGAGCACAACCAGGATCCAATGGCGGTGGAAAAACTGTCGGACGGTATCCGTCAGTTCGCCGTGGACCAGCAAAAACTGGAAGACGTGCTGGCCGCGCGCCTGTAATCCCGTCACCCGCTTAAGCCGGACGGGCGTTTGCCCGTCCGCTGTTGCCCACTCACAAGGGAGAACCCTATGTCATCACGCAGAGAGCTGGCTAACGCGATTCGTGCACTGAGCATGGATGCCGTACAGAAAGCAAATTCCGGACACCCAGGCATGCCAATGGGCATGGCCGACATCGCCGAAGTGCTGTGGCGCGACTTCCTGAAGCACAACCCGACCAATCCGGCCTGGGCCGATCGTGACCGCTTCATTCTCTCCAACGGTCACGGCTCTATGCTGCTGTATAGCCTGCTGCACCTCACCGGCTATGACCTGCCGATGGAAGAGCTGAAGAACTTCCGTCAGCTGCACTCTAAAACGCCTGGTCACCCGGAGATCGGCTATACGCCTGGCGTGGAAACCACCACCGGTCCGCTTGGCCAGGGGCTGGCCAATGCGGTAGGTCTGGCAATTGCCGAGCGCACGCTGGCGGCGCAGTTTAACCAGCCGGGCCACGACATCGTTGACCACTTCACCTATGTCTTTATGGGCGACGGCTGTCTGATGGAGGGGATTTCGCACGAAGTCTGCTCGCTGGCCGGCACGCTGGGCCTCGGCAAGCTGATTGGCTTCTACGACCATAACGGCATCTCTATTGATGGGGAGACCGAAGGCTGGTTTACCGACGACACCCATCAGCGCTTTGAAGCCTACAACTGGCACGTTGTCGGCAGCAAAGAGGGCATTGACGGTCACGATCCTGAAGCGATTGCGGCGGCGATCAAAGAAGCGCAGAGCGTCACCGACAAACCGTCGCTGATCATCTGCCGTACCGTGATTGGCTTCGGCTCACCGAATAAAGCCGGTAAAGAGGAGTCACACGGTGCCGCGCTGGGTGAAGAAGAAGTGGCGCTGACGCGTAAGCAGCTTGGCTGGAATTATGGCCCGTTTGAGATCCCGCAGGAAATTTACCAGCAATGGGATGCGAAAGAAGCCGGTGCCGCGCAGGAAAAATCGTGGGAAGAGAAGTTCAGCGCTTACCAGCAGGCTCACCCGGCGCTGGCGGAAGAATTCAGCCGCCGCCTGAACGGCGAAATGCCGGCACAGTGGGAACAGGCCACCACCGATTTCATCCGCGAGCTGCAGGCCAACCCGCAGAAGATCGCCAGCCGCAAAGCCTCACAGAATACGCTGGAAGCCTTTGGCAAGATGCTGCCGGAATTCCTCGGTGGTTCTGCCGACCTTGCCCCCAGTAACCTCACTATCTGGTCAGGCTCCAAATCCATCAAAGAAGACCCCGCCGGTAATTACATTCACTACGGCGTACGTGAATTTGGCATGACCGCGATTGCTAACGGCATCGCTCACCACGGTGGCTTTGTGCCCTACACCGCGACCTTCCTGATGTTCGTGGAGTATGCGCGCAACGCGGCGCGTATGGCTGCCCTGATGAAGGCGCGCCAGATCATGGTCTACACCCATGACTCGATTGGTCTGGGGGAAGATGGCCCGACGCACCAGCCGGTTGAGCAGCTGGCCAGCCTGCGCGTCACGCCAAACTTCAGTACCTGGCGTCCGTGCGATCAGGTGGAAACCGCTGTAGCGTGGAAAGCCGCTATTGAGCGTCATCACGGCCCGACCGCTCTGATTCTGTCGCGCCAGAACCTGCTGCAGCCGGAACGTACGCCACAACAGGTAGAGAACATCGCGCGCGGCGGCTATATCCTGAAAGACTGCGACGGCACGCCGGATGTCATCCTGATTGCGACCGGTTCCGAAGTGGAAATCACGCTGGGCGCTGAAGCTAAACTCAGCGCTGACGGCCATAAAGTCCGCGTGGTCTCGCTGCCAAGCACCGACGTGTTCGACAAGCAGGATGTGAGCTACCGCGAATCGGTACTGCCTTCTACCGTGCGCGCACGCGTAGCCGTGGAAGCCGGCATTGCCGACTACTGGTACAAGTATGTGGGCATTGACGGCAAAATTGTCGGCATGACCACCTTCGGCGAATCCGCACCCGCCGGTAAGCTGTTCCCGGCCTTTGGTTTCACCATTGAAAATGTGGTAAGCCACGCCGAATCCTTACTCAAGCCAGCCTGACCCACTGGCCCTTTTCCGCTGCCGGAAAAGGGCCAGCTTTCTTTCACGCGCTGATACAGAAAAAAACCCGCGTCGCCCCCTTCCCGCTTTGCGCAAACTGATTACTATAGACTTTCCTCCGATTCTGATTGCGGACGTTTCCCCGTTGAAAAAACGTACTCCTTTATTACTGGCCTTACTGGTTTCCGTGCTGCCCCTTGCAGGCAGAGCACAGGTATCACCCGATCCGCTGCTGGCTTCACAGATTGTCGATCGCTACGCTGAGCATATCTTCTATGGCAGCGGCGCGACCGGCATGGCGCTGGTGGCGATTGATGGCAACCAGCGCGTGTTTGCCAGCTTCGGCGAGACCCGGCCCGGCAACAACGTGCGTCCGCAGCCGGATTCGGTGATCCGCATTGCCTCGCTCAGCAAGCTGATGACCAGCGAAGTCATGGTGAAAATGGCTGAGCGCGGCCAGATCCGTCTGGACGATCCGCTGAGCAAATATGCGCCGCCGGGTGTTCGGGTGCCGGCGTATAACGGTCAGCCCATTCGCCTGATCAACCTTGCCACCCATACCGCCAGCCTGCCGCGCGAACAGCCGGGCGGCCGGGCGCAGCGGCCGGTATTTGTCTGGCCAACCAAAGCGGACCGCTGGCAGTGGCTGCGCAGCGCCACGCTAAAGGCCACGCCGGGCACCCAAGCCGCCTACTCCAATCTGGGCTTTGATCTGCTGGGCGATGCGCTGGCGAAAGCGGCTGGCATGCCCTACCCGGCGCTGTTCCAGCAGCTGATAACGCGCCCGCTGGGCATGAAAGACACCACTTTTACCCCGTCGCCGGATCAGTGCCAGCGGCTGATGATTGCGGAAAAAGGTGCCAGTCCGTGTAATAACACGCTGGCCGCCATTGGCAGCGGCGGCGTCTACTCCACGCCGGATGATATGGGCCGCTGGATGCAACAGTTCCTGAACTCCGCGGTGAATCATCGCACGCCGCAAATCGATCGGCTGCAGACGCTGATTTATCGTCGCGATCAGCTGAGCAAAGTGGAAGGGATGGACGTGCCGGGGCGCGCGGATGCGCTGGGCATGGGCTGGGTATACATGGCCCCGAAAGCGGGCCGGCCGGGGATTATTCAGAAAACCGGCGGCGGCGGCGGCTTCATTACCTATATTGCAATGGTGCCGCAACAGAACGTCGGCGTTTTCGTGGTCGTGACGCGCTCACCGCTGACGCGCTTTACGCCGATGAGCGACGGTGTGAATAACATGCTGGCTGAACTGGTGGGCAATCAGAAAGGTTCACCGATGTCGGTCTCCGCTATCCGCTGAGTGCCGGCCTGATGCAGGGCGGCGCCTGGCCGCCCTCTCTGAGCCGGCGCACCCTGCGCCGGATTAGCGTGACTGCAGCGGGCCGCTGGACTGGCTGACCCACAGCGTGGGCCAGTCATCACTGCTGTGCCACGCGTCGCAGGTTTTCTCTTCCGCATACTCCGCCAGCACAAATTCGCTGCCGTCAAACTGCCAGCGCGTGGCAACGCCACAGTCGCCCAGCCCGCGTCCTTTACTGAAGGTGTAGAGCAGGCCGTTACTGGCATCAAATTCGGCATTCACCAGTTCCAGCTGATTATCACTGCGCGCCGGCGGCGTAAACGGCAGCGTCAGGGTCAGGCTGCGCGACACATAGGGCGCGCTGCGCGTCACCTCAAAGGCCAAATCAATGACGTTATACGCCCCGGTTTCACAGCTGATCAGCAGCAGGGCTTTGCTGTCTGTCAGCGGCGAGACGCTCACTTCACGCCGCAGCGGATCCAGCGAGCAGTTATCAATATTTACCCGCCAGGTGCCGTAATCGATCAGGCCGCTGGTCTCTTCCTGCGTCAGCGGTGCCGGCGGCGGCGGCGCGGGCGGCAGCTGTGGCAACGGTGGCGGCGGCGGGACGTCCCACTGTACGCGGTTGCCACGCTTTACCCAGGCGCTGGCACCGTTCACTCGTCCCTGCACATCATCCATCAGCAGCAGCGCCGCTTTCATGCCACGCAGCGGGATCACGGCCTTCGCCTGATAAGTAAGCTGTAAGCTGCCGGCATCCAGCGTCTGGGCCAGGAATTCATCAATGGCAATCGCGTTGCTGGTGGCAAGATGATGCGGCTCAACCGTCCAGTGTTTGAGGTCCGGATTCAGGCGGCGCTGATCCAGCAGCAAATTATCCCGCAGTGGCCCGCCGGGCAGTTCACCGCTGTAGGCGCTGCCGTAATCAATGCGCAGCAGCGGCCGGTCGTTAACCCCGGCATGCCGCGCCAGCGTCATCACCAGGCCGTTATCACCCGGAAAACTGCGTGCGACACAGAACGCCACGTTGTTGCAGGTGATCTGCCAGTCGGAAAACGACTTCTGCAGCGGTTCGGCCCGTACGCTGGCGATCAGCAGAAAGGGTAAGCAAAGCAGCGACTTCATCCAATACGACATTCAAAAACCGATCCCCAAATTCCCGGAAAGAAAATCATAGCGTAATAAACGCGCTGTCATCAGAGCGAAACTGTGAAGCGGCCAGAAAAGCACGGTTAACTGCTGAAAAAGCCGCCGCCCGGCAGCGGACGAATAAGGAATGGCGCAGGCAGTTCATCTTCCGTTTCGCCTGATTTCCGCTCAATCGGATTCGTCGGACAAATGCGCGGCGGCAGCAAAACGGTCAAATCCACACAAACGGGCATAACCGGTCATGCTATGGTAATTGCGCTGCGCGCCGGTTTTGGGCGCGTCCTCTCTTTCTGCAGCACGATAACGCGTATTTATGTGAATAAGATCACCTTAATTTGTTGATGCGAGATCTTATTTACATAAAAAAATCGACTTTTATCACTTTAACACCGGCGGGCAATTTCACCGCTGCGGACTCGTGCGCAGCCCACATTTTCCCGTGCCGGCATCCAGTAATTTATTTCCATCGGAGGAAAACGATGTTGCCGATTGAAAGACAGCAGCGAATTATCGACGAACTGAATATTAATGGCCGGGTTATTGTCGCGGAGCTGGTTACGCTGTGTCAGGTCTCACAGGAAACTATCCGCCGGGATTTAACCCAGCTGGAGAAACGCGGATTATTACAGCGCAGCCACGGCGGCGCGGTACTGTCCAGAAAACAGGCGGCAACCGCTGCGGGAAATACCCGTGCGGTCAATGAGTATGAACTCGCTTTTCGCCAGCGCATGAATGAACAGGTCGAGGCCAAAATGGTCATTGCCAAACGTGCGCTGGATTTTATCAGCCCCGGCGACTGTTTATTACTCGACAGCAGTACCACCTGCTGGTATCTGGCCCGGCAGCTGCCGGATATTGAATTAACGGTGCTTACCAATTCGCTGCGCATTGTGCAGACGCTGGCGCCGCGCGGCAGCATCCGCACCATCTGCCTGGGCGGCGAATATTCGGATCGGTATGAAGCGTTTCACGGCATTGTGGCTGAACAACCGCTGCGGGAATTTCAGATTAATAAGATCTTTTTTTCCTGCAGCAGTCTGGGTAATGACGGTTATTTACGGGAAGGCAACGAAAACAACGCCCATTTAAAACAGCAAATGCTGCTGGCCGCAGAAAGAAAACATTTGTTAATGGATGGCAGTAAATTTCTGCGCCCTTCATTCGCGCGTATTTGTCATTACCGCGATGTGGATTTTCTTATCACCGACCAATTAACTGACAAAGAGCTGGAACAGGAACTGGCGTGGAACGGTGTCAATATTATTGACTGTTCACAGCGCAACAATGCCATGCAACTAATAAAAAATTAATCCGGAGTCTTTATGAAAAAACATCTTATCGCCTGCTCATTACTTGCCCTGTTTGCTGCCACCGGTGCGCAGGCCGCCGATAAACTGCGGATGGGCGTAGTGGTCAAAATTGGCGGTATCCCGTGGTTTAACGCCATGGAAACCGGGATCAAAAGTGAAGCCGCAAAACGCGGCATTGATGCGTGGATGGTCGGGCCGACCGCCGCCGACCCGGCATTGCAGGTTCGCGCCATTGAAGATTTGATTGCGCAGAAAGTCGACATCATCGGCGTGGTTCCCAATGACCCGAAGGTGCTGGAGCCAGTGCTGAAGCGGGCACGCGCAGCGGGGATTCAGGTCATTACCCACGAATCGCCGGGCCAGAAAGACGCCAACTGGGATTTTGAACTGGTGGATGCGCCCACACACGGCATCAACCATATGAAAGCGCTGGCGAAATGCATGCATGAAGAGGGCAAATACGCCATGTATGTCGGCAGCCTGACGGTGCCGCTGCATCAGGAGTGGACGGACGCCGCGCTGAACTACCAGAAACAGCACTACCCGAAAATGCAGCTGGTTACCGACAAATTCGGCGTGGGTGAATCGCTGGATGACTCCATCCGCACCACCAACGAACTGATGTCCAAATACCCGGATCTGAAAGGCATCATGGCGTTTGGCTCGCAGGGGCCAATTGGCGCCGGCCGCGCAGTGATGAACCGTAACAAGATCGATCAGGTCTGCGTGGTGGGTGCCTTTAGCCCCGGCCAGGGTGCCTCACTGGTGCAGCGCGGCGCGATCAAAGGTGGCTATATCTGGAACCCGGAAACCGCCGGTGAGGTGTTTGTACGCCTTGCAGACATGATGCAGAAAAAAGAGCCGATCACCGACGGCATGACCATTGAAGGGCTGGGCAAAGTGAAAGTTGACGAAGCCACGCACACCATCCTCGGGAACAACAGCGAAAGTCTCGACAAAGCGAACCTGCCAAAACTGGTGAAAATGGGGCTGTAATATGCAAGAGGTCACTCCACAGACGCTGATCGCGCTCGACAATCTGTCGAAAACCTTCGGTGGTAACCGCGCACTGAGCGATATCTCGCTGAGCTTACTGGCTGGCGAAGTGCATTGTCTCGCTGGCACCAACGGCTGTGGCAAGAGCACCTTAATCAAAGTCATTGCCGGGGTGCATGCCCCGGACAGCGGCAGCCGCATTACCCTGGGTGACGGCCCGGCGCAGCCGCGCCTGACCACCCGCCAGGCGCGCGACTTTGGCATCCAGGTGATTTATCAGGATCTGTCACTGTTCCCCAACCTGAGCGTGGCAGAAAACATCGCCTTTGAGCATAACCTGAAGGGGCTGGCAGGCTGGCATCATAAAGGCCGGCTGCACGCCACCGCCCGCCGCATCGTGGATGAACTGCAATTCGATCTCGACCTGAATGCGAAGGTTGCCGCGCTGTCGATTGCGCAGCGTCAGCAGGTAGCGATCTGCCGTGCGCTGGTGGCGGATGCGCGCCTGGTGATCATGGATGAGCCCACCGCCTCACTGACCCGCACCGAAGTTAATCAGCTGCTGCGTACCGTGCGCTATCTGAAAGACAAAAACATCTGCGTGGTGTTTGTCAGCCACCGTCTGGATGAGGTGCTGGAGATTTCTGACCGCGTCACGGTTATTCGCGACGGTCGCAAAATGGGCTGCTGGCCGGCGCGCGAGATGACGCCGCACCATCTGACTGAACTGATGACCGGCCTGAAGCTGGACTACCAGCTGAAAACGCCAACCCGCGATCCGGACCGCGTGATGCTGGAAGTGGAACGGCTGACGCGCGCCGGCCAGTATCATGACGTCAGTTTTAGGCTCTGCGCTGGCGAAGTCCTCGGCCTGTGCGGCCTGCTGGGCTCCGGCCGCACCGAACTGGCGCTGTCGCTGTTTGGCATGACCCGCCCGGACAGCGGCAAAATCTGGCTCGACAGCAAACCGGTACGCTTCCGCAGCCATGAGGATGCGATTAAAGCCGGCATCGGCTACGTGTCAGAAGATCGTCTGACGCTCGGCCTGGTGCAGCAGCAGTCGGTGGCCGACAACATGGTGCTGCCGATCCTCGATAAACTGCAAAACCGTTTCCACCTGATTGACGAATACCGCAAGAACAAGCTGATCCTGCAATGGATTCAGCAGTTTGGCGTGCGGGTAGCCGATCCGCAGCTGGCCATCTCCACCCTTTCCGGCGGCAATCAGCAAAAGATTGTACTGGCGAAATGGGTGCTGACGCAGCCGCGCATTCTGATTCTTGACTCGCCGACCGTGGGCGTGGACGTCGGTGCTAAAGCCAGCATTTATCAGCTGATCCACGCGCTGGCCAAAGAGGGCCTGTCGATCATCCTGATTTCCGATGAGGTGCCGGAGGTCTGGTACAACTGCGACCGCATTCTGCACTTCCGCGACGGCACCATCCATGCCGAATACCAACCCGATACCGTTGAGCAGCAGCAGCTGGCGGAGGTGATCAATGCCTGATTTTTCCCGTTTGCGCCCGCACAGCAGCCAGGGCTGGCTCGCCTGGGTGTTACTGGCTTTTGTGCTGTTTTTTGCCTGCGCCAGCGACCAGTTTCTGACGGTGCAAAACCTGCTGGATCTGGCGGAGAGCTATGCAGTCACCGGGATCTTCGCGCTCGGGCTGTTTGTGGTGCTGGTGACCGGCGGTATTGATATCTCCTTCGCGGCGGTGGCCTCGGTGGTGCAGTACCTGATCGCCTCGCTGTTTGTCCAGTTCCAGTTTGATAACGCCGTGCTGAGCATTGCGCTGGCGATCCTCTGCGGCACGCTGTTCGGCGTGATCAATGCCCTGCTGATCACCAGCCTGCGCGTGGTTTCCATCATCATCACCATCAGCATGCAGTCGCTGCTGTTTGGATTGCTGATGTGGTTTACCGGCGGCCGGAGCCTCTACACCCTGCCGGACTGGTGGATCACGCTGCGCAGCGTGCTGCCTTTCACCGTGCAGGGCAACAGCTTCCAGATTGGCCTGCCGCTGGTGACCATGCTGGTCATTGCCGCGCTGACGGCGCTGCTGCTGAACAAAACGCACCTTGGCCGTCAGCTGTATGCGGTTGGCGGCGATGCCGAATCGGCGCGGCGCATCGGTATCCGCGTGGGGCTGATTCACGTCTTCGCTTATGGCTGGCTGGGGGCCATGGCGGCGATTGGCGGACTGGTGCAGGTCTATCGCATGGGCGAAGTGGTGCCGAATGCGCTGGTCGGCGGCGAACTTGATGTGCTGGCCGCCACGGTGCTGGGCGGTGCCAGCCTGATGGGCGGCAAAGGCACGGTCAGCGGCACGCTGATGGGCGTCTTCCTGATAGCCATCCTGAAAAATGGCCTCAATCTGATCGGCGTCTCGAACTACTTCATGAATATCGTGGTCGGCGGCACCATCATGGTGGCCATCGCCGTCACGCACTACAAAAAACGCAAAGAAACTGACGTCAGTTTCGTCTGACGCAAGGAGCCTTCTGATGAAATCTCTCTCTGCGCTGCGCCCGGACGGCACCAATGTCGGCCTGATGCTGTTAATCGCGCTGGCGCTGGCGATCTTCAGTCTGATGCTGCCAGGCCGCTTCCTTACCGATTCCACCTTTATGAGCATGGCGTTTCAGCTGCCGGAGCTGGGGCTGCTGACACTGGCGATGTTTATTGCCATTCTCAGCGGCGGCCTCAATCTGGCCATCATTGCCACCGCCAACCTGACCGCGCTGTTTATTGCCTGGACGCTGATGCGCGCCCTGCCCGCCGATGCCGGTACCGGACTGCAGCTGCTGTGGCTGTTTATCGCCATTGCCGGCGCGATGCTGATTGCTGCCCTGATTGGTGCGGTGACCGGCGTGATGGTCACCCGCATTGGCGCGCATCCAATTCTGGTGACGCTGGCCACCATGATGACGCTGAACGGCGTCGGTATCTGGCTGACCAAAGGCGCGGCGGTAAGCGGTATGCCGCCGGTGGTGCAGGCGCTGGGCAGCAGCACGCTGCTGGGGATGCCGCTGCCGCTGTGGGTGTTCCTCGGCGCGGCGGCGCTGCTGGCGCTGTTCCTTGGTAAAACCCGCGCCGGGAAGTGCATTTACATGGGCGGCAGCAACATCAACGCCACCTGGTTCAGCGGCATTAACACCCACCGCATGGTGATGCTGGTGTATGTCATCTCCAGCCTGCTGTGCGTGCTGGCCGGTCTGATTATGATGGCGCGCTTCAACTCTGCCCGCATGGGCTATGGCGATGCGTATCTGCTGCTGACCGTGCTGGCCATCATTCTTGGCGGCACCGATCCCAACGGCGGCTTTGGCCGCGTCACCGGCGTAGTGCTGGCGCTCATCGCCCTGCAGATCCTCTCTACCGGCTTCAACCTGATGAACATCAGCCAGCATGTCAGTCTGGCGATGTGGGGTGCGGTGCTGATTGTGGTACTGGCCTTTAAACAACTCAAAGGCCGTTTTAATGAACATCGCGCCGTCCGGCTCAGCAGGCTGGCGGCGGCGCTTAATCCTCTGACTGAAAAAAAGGAAGTATGATGCGTATTCAAGTCTCCCCGTCATTGATGTGTATGAATCTGATGGAGATCAAGCACCAGCTGGCGGTGCTGGATTCCCGCGCTGACTTCCTGCACATCGATATCATGGACGGTCATTACGTTAAGAACATTACGCTGTCGCCCTTTTTTATTGAGCAGATCCGCCCGCATACCCGCGTGGCGCTGGATGTGCATTTAATGGTGGAGCGCCCGACCGATTTTATCGAGGTGATTGCCCGGGCCGGGGCGGATTACATCTGCCCGCACGCAGAAACCATCAACCGCGATGCGTTCCGCGTCATTAATCTGATCCGCAGCTTTGGCAAAAAAGTGGGCGTGGTGCTCAATCCGGCCACACCGGTTTCCTATATCCACCACTACATTCATCTGCTGGATAAAATCACCGTCATGACAGTGGATCCCGGCTATGCCGGTCAGCCCTTTATTCCGGAGATGGTGGAAAAAATTAAAGCACTGAAAGCGCTGAAACAGCAGCACGGCTATCCATGGCTGATTGAGATTGACGGCTCCTGTAACACCCGCACCTATCAGACGCTGGTCAGCGCCGGCGCCGATGTGCTGATCGTCGGCACCTCCGGGCTGTTTACGCTGCATGACGATCTGGCGACCGCATGGGACATGATGCGCGAGAGCATTGATGAGGCGCAGGGTCTGACGCAGGTGTCCGCATGAAAAAACGCTGGCTCGGTATCGACATCGGCGGCACCGGCACCCGGCTGCAGATCATGGAAGAGGGCCGCGTCTGGTCCGGTTTCCGCAAGGTGCCGACCCGCAGCTGGGCGCAGCAGCCCGACGCGTTGGCGGCCCTCGGGCTGCTGATCGGCGAAACGCTGGAACAGCAGCCGGTCAGCGGCGTGATGCTGGGGCTGCCGGGTATCCTCAGCCGCGATCGTCAGCAGGTGATTTCGCTGCCCTTCATCCAAGCGCTGGATCAGCAGCCGGTAGCGGCACAGCTCAGCGCCCGACTTGGCGTGCCGGTGGCGATGGATAAAGACGTGAATCATCTGCTGCTGTGGGATTTACTGCAGCTGCCGCAGCTGCCGCAACACGCCGTGGGGCTCTATCCGGGCACCGGTATGGGCAACAGCCTGTGGATTAACGGCGGGTTTTATCACGGTCAGCACGGTGCGGCCGGGGAACTCGGTCATGTGCCCGCGGGCGGTCGCACCCTGCCCTGCCCGTGCGGTAACCACGGCTGTGCGGAAACCGTCACCTCCGGCCACTGGCTGAGCCGCTGGGCCGCAGAACATGCTGCACAGACGCCCATGGCCGCCCTGTTCAGCTGTCACCGCGACGACCCGGCGCTGCAGGCCTTCGTCACACGGCTGGCGCGGCTGATTGCCACGGAGATGAACATCCTGGACCCGGAGTACCTGATTCTGGGCGGTGGCGTGCTGGCGATGGCGGATTTTCCGCTGGCGCAGCTGCGCACGGAGGTGCAGCAGTATTTACGTCCGCCCGCCACGCGCAGCGGACTGCGGATTGTGTTCAGTCAATCCACCGATCACACCGGCTGTCGCGGTGCCTGTCTGGCCGCTGAACGCCTGTTCAGGAGTGCATAATGAAAGGCAAAGTGTGCGTGTTTGGTTCCTTCAATCTGGATATTGTGGCAGTGATGAACCGTTTTCCCCTGCCCGGCGAGTCGCTGACGGCGCAGCACAGCATGATGGGGCCCGGCGGCAAAGGGGCCAATCAGGCCACGGCCGCGCTGCGTGCCGGTGCGCGGGTGCACTATATCGGCAAAGTTGGCCATGACGATTTCGGCACCTTTGCCCGTCGTCATCTGGAAAAAACCGGCTTCGATGCGATTACGCTGTTTACCTGTAAAGAGAAGCCCACCGGCAATGCGTTGATTTATGTCGCCGGAAACGACGCCGAAAACATGATTTCCGTTTACCCTGGCGCAAATACCACCGTCACCGCAGCGGAAGTGACACGCTGCCAGCCCACAGTGGCCGCCGCCGATATTCTGCTGGTGCAGCTGGAAAACAACCTTAGCGCGATTCAGCGCATGATCGATAACGCCCGCGCCAGTGGCACCTTCGTGATCCTGAATCCGGCGCCGTGGCAGAAAATCAGCGATGCGCTGCTGGCGAAGGTGGATTTGCTGACGCCAAACAGCACCGAAGCGACGCAGCTGAGCGGGATAGCCGTGACCGATTTTGCCAGCGCACAGCAGGCGGCAGAGAGACTGCACCGGAAAGGCGCACGTCAGGTGATCATCACCCTGGGCATCAACGGGGCGCTGCTCTCGCGCGCGGGCCAGCAGTGGCGCATTCCGCTGTTTCCGGCACAACCGCTGGATACCACCGGGGCCGGGGATGCGTTCAACGGGGCGCTGGCCGCGCGGCTCGCCTCAGGCGACGATCTGCCGCAGGCGGCGGTGTTTGCCGCGGCTTTTGCCTCGCTGTGCGTGGAACGCGCCGGCGCTGCCAACGCCATGCCATCCTATGCGGAAGCGCTGGCGCGTCTGCAGGCGCATCCGCAGTGCGTGGCTGAATCGCTGGCCGTGTGCGCGTAGCGCAGTGGAGGCCGGTCCGGCGGCGCTATCTGTGCCGATCAGGCGGTTAACAGGCCGGCGATTTGCGCATACTGCAGCAGCATAATCGCCTTGCCATCGCGAATGCGCCCCTCTTTGACCATTGCCAGCGCCTGCGGGAACGGCAGCTCCAGCACGGTAATCGCCTCATCCTCTACGCCGCCGCCGGCGCTGGTTCGCTGCGCATCGCTGTATTCGGCGGCGAAAAAGTGAATCAGCTCGGTGACGCCGCCCGGTGACATATAGGCTTCAAACAGCTTTTCAACGTGCCCCACTTCATAGCCGGTCTCTTCAATGGCCTCTTTGCGGATGCAGTCTTCCGGCGTGTCGTTATCCAGCAGGCCTGCGCAGGTTTCAATCAGTTCGCCGCTGGTATTGCCATTAACCCAGGTGGCGATACGGAACTGACGAATCAGCACCACGCTGTTTTTTTCACGGTTATAGAGCAGGATGGTGGCGCCGTTGCCGCGGTCATAGACCTCGCGCTTATGGCGGACCACCTCGCCGTCGCTGCGGGTCAGTTCGTAGGTGTAGTTGCGCAGAACAAAGTAATTGTCCGACAGCACCTTCTCTTTGATGATGTTGATCTTTAACGACATAGCCGCTCCACTGCGTATCTGAGGGAGCCTGAGATAATAGGCGTAAGCTGGCAGGAAAACTATCTGAATATCGATGCCCCGGCGCTGCACCGCGGGTATTCGCGCATCATCAGGCGCGGTACAGTGCGCCGCCAGGGTGATGTGCGGGACAGGATCAGGCGCGTGATAAAGCGGCCAGGCCGGGCCGATTTAGCGGAAAAAAAACGGGGGCCATTGGCCCCCGCAGAGATAACGGTATGCGATTAACGCCCGCTCTCTTCTGCCAGCTTGCGTGCGGCATCATCCTGATCGTCGTGATGAAGCTCGTGCTCTTTCATCGCTTCTGCGTGCACGCGTTTGCGCACGCCAAACCAGCCCAGCACCAGCAGCACCGCGATCAGCGGAATGGAGGCGATAGTGTAAGTGCCGTTCGGATAGTCAAACGCCATCAGCACCAGCACGCTGACCAGGAACAGCAGCGTCAGCCAGGAGGTGACCGGTGCCCACGGCAGTCTGAAGCCTACCTCTTCCGCTTTGCCCTCTTTGATCGCTTTGCGCAGACGCATCTGACACACAATGATAAAGCCCCAGGAAGAGATGATACCCAGCGAAGCAACGTTCAGGACAATCTCAAACACCTGCGACGGCACATAGTAGTTCAGCACCACGCCCACCACGTAAACCGCGATGGTGACCAGAATCCCGGCGTACGGCACCTGCTGCTTGCTCATCTTCGACATGAACTGCGGCGCAGAGCCGCCCATCGACATGGAGCGCAGAATACGGCCGGTGGAGTAGAGACCGGAGTTCAGGCTCGACAGCGCCGCGCTCAGCACCACTATGTTCATGATGCTGCCAACGTAAGGCACGCCCAGTTTAGTGAAGAAGGTAACAAACGGGCTCTGTCCGGCCTGATAGGCGTTCCACGGCAACAGCATCACCAGCAGCACCACCGAGCCCACATAGAACAGGCCGATACGCCAGATCACGCTGTTGATGGCTTTTGGCAGCATGGTTTTCGGGTCTTTACACTCCCCGGCTGCGGTCCCTACCAGCTCAATTGACGCAAAGGCGAACACCACCCCCTGCACCAGCACCAGCGCGGGCAGCAGGCCGTGCGGGAACAGGCCGCCGTTATCCGTAATCAGATGGAAGCCGGTCGCATTCCCATCCAGCGGCTTACCGCTGCCGAGGAACACCACGCCCACAATCAGGAACACTACGATGGCCAGTACTTTGATCAGCGCAAACCAGAACTCCATCTCCGCGAACCACTTCACGCCAATCATGTTCATGGTGCCGACAATGGCCAGCGCGCCCAGGGCAAACACCCATTGCGGGACGTCGCCAAACGCGCCCCAGTAGTGCATATACAGCGCAACGGCGGTGATATCGACGATACCGGTCATCGCCCAGTTAACAAAGTACATCCAGCCCGCCACGTATGACGCTTTTTCCCCAAGGAATTCACGTGCATAAGAAACAAAGCTGCCGCTGGAGGGACGGTGTAAAACCAGCTCACCCAGCGCACGCAGAATAAAGAAAGAGAAGATACCGCACACCAGATATACCAGTGCCAGCGCCGGACCGGCCATTTGCAGGCGCGCGCCTGCACCTAAGAACAGACCGGTACCAATAGCACCGCCGATGGCGATCATTTGTACCTGGCGGTTACCCATAGCTTTGTGGTAACCGGTGTCGTGGGAGTTAAGCCAGCGCCTTCTCGCAGCGCGCTGTTCGGCTGGCGTTTTTTTAGTAGATTTCATAGCTTTCCTGTTTGTCCTGACCATCAGTCACCGTGTACCCAATCGATTGCGCCCAACGGTGCGGAATGGGTTAAACCGGTACCCGCGCGGCGGAACGATGTCGCACGGCGAGCCGGGAAATTACGGCGATGAATCCTACCCGTTCTGCATAAACGAAGCAAAATATACTGGCTGGCCGCACGGATTGATTTGTAATAATCCGTCGCAACGCACAAAAAAACCGGCCAGTGCAATGGCCGGTAAAAGGTGGCTACAGGAAGGTATGACCAGTGAGGGTAATAACAGGACTAACGGTAAATCTCTGCGGTGCCGCTCCAGAGGCTGGAATCACCGGGGTTTTGCAGGCCGATCACCCGGTAGTGGCTGGCCCCCTGCGCCTGCGCTTTTTGCGACAGATGGCGGGTGGCATCATCCAGCGAGCCGCGCACGCCGCTGACGCTCACCGTGCCGTCGCTTTGTCGCGCCTGCGCCTCGGCCTGGCTGAGCGGTGTGGCCGCGAAAGTGGTAAAACTTGCGGTAGCAAGCAGGGCAGCTGTCATCAAGGCATAACGTGTTTTCATGCGTTGCTCCTGGTTTCTGACGAATAAATGGCGGTAACGCTTCTGAGTATTAGCGAGGTAATGCAAAGCGGGCTGGCCTGCGCGTAAAAGCGTTTAATGTTTCGCCAGCGTGACGTGAATAATTCAAAGAAGTGTCAGGCGCGCGTGGAAAAGTAAACCACGAGCATCACCGGCACGCCGCAGGTCGGCCTGCCGCCGCATTTCGCGCATTCAGGGCGAGCATGCACGTCAAACGTGCCGTTACCCGCACGCGGGCTAAGTGCTCTTATACTGGTTTCTCTGCTGACCACCGGGCTGTGCTGACGCTGCCCGACAGCCTGCGCGACGCCGAAGCGCTGAAGGTCGCCGGTTCGCTGCGCATCTGATTGGCGCATTCAGCTTATGCTGCCGCCGCGCTGCATCGATCCGCAGCAGGCGGAGGCGCGTTCAGCGATTGCCGCTCACTATCGCGCGCTGGCTGAAGCCAGCCAGCAGCTGCGCGAACGGCTGGACAGCGATCAGGCCGATCTGACCCAGGCAAGGATTGCGCTGCTGCAGGAAGTGGCGCGCGGCCTGAGGAATAAAGCGATTGCCGCCACGCTGCCGATCCCGGAAAAGACGGGAAAGGTGCACATCCGCCATCGGCTGCCTAAACTGGCAGGACGGTCACGCGGGGCGGCTACCGTTCTGTGGCTGGCACCGCGTGTAAATACGCTTAAAAAACTGCGGCGATATTTACACTTTCTCCATAATTTATCCACGATTCTCTAATTTGTGCCGCGTAGAGTAAGCGACAGCGGGAGTTTTCAGGACTATCCCCTTGCACTCCGCCAGCGTGAAGCCGCCCGGACCTCACGCTTTACCCCTGAAAAGCAAAAATAATGCAGCCTGAGGAGTGTCGGTTCCATGTCGAATTTTTTCATCGACCGCCCCATTTTTGCCTGGGTGCTGGCGATTTTACTGTGTCTGTGCGGCACGCTCGCCATTATCTCGCTGCCGGTTGAGCAGTATCCCGACCTTGCGCCCCCCAACGTGCGCATCACGGCTAACTACCCTGGCGCCTCGGCACAGACGCTGGAAAATACCGTCACCCAGGTTATCGAACAGAACATGACCGGTATCGATAACCTGATGTACATGTCCTCCAACAGCAGCAACACCGGCCAGGCGCAGATCACGCTGACCTTTACCGCCGGCACCAACCCGGATGAAGCCCGCCAGCAGGTGCAGAATCAGTTGCAGAGTGCGCTGCGCAAACTGCCGGCCGCGGTACAGTCGCAGGGGGTGACCGTCAATAAAACCGGTGACAGCAATATTCTGATGATTGCCTTTGTCTCGACCGACGGCAGCATGGATAAGCAGGACATCGCCGATTACGTGGCCAGTAATATTCAGGACCCGCTCAGCCGCATTGATGGCGTCGGTCAGGTGGATGCCTACGGTTCACAGTATGCGATGCGCATCTGGCTGGACCCTAACAAACTGATCAACTATGCCCTGACCACTGACGACGTGGTGAAAGCCATTGAATCACAGAATATGCAGGTGGCGGTCGGCCAGGTTGGCGGCCTGCCGTCGGTGGACAAACAGGCACTTAACGCCACGGTAAACGCCCAATCGATGCTGCAGACGCCGGAGCAGTTCCGCGCTATCACGCTGAAAACCAATACGGACGGCTCGGTGGTGACGCTTGGTGAGGTGGCGGAGGTGGCGATGGGCGCGGAGAAGTATGACTACCTCAGCCGCTACAATGGCCAGCCCGCCTCCGGCCTGGGTATCAAGCTGGCTTCCGGTGCCAACGAGATGAACACCGATAAGCTGGTGCGGGCCCGCGTGGCCGAACTGGCGCGCTACTTCCCGCACGGCCTGGAAGCGAAGGTGGCGTTTGAAACCACGCCCTTTGTTAAAGCCTCAATAAAAGACGTGGTGAAAACCCTGCTGGAAGCGATTCTGCTGGTGTTTCTGGTGATGTATCTGTTTATGCAGAACTTCCGCGCCACGCTGATCCCGACCATTGCCGTGCCGGTGGTGCTGCTGGGCACCTTTACTGTGCTCTATGCCTGCGGATTCAGCATTAATACGCTGACAATGTTTGCCATGGTGCTGGCCATCGGGCTGCTGGTGGATGATGCCATTGTGGTGGTGGAGAACGTCGAGCGCATCATGAGTGAGGAAGGGCTTTCACCCCGCGCCGCCACGCGCAAATCAATGGGGCAAATTCAGGGCGCGCTGGTGGGGATTGCGCTGGTGCTGTCAGCGGTGTTTGTGCCCATGGCGTTCTTTGGTGGCACCGTGGGCGCGATCTATCGTCAGTTTTCCATCACCATTGTTTCCGCCATGGTGCTGTCGGTGCTGGTGGCAATGATCCTCACGCCGGCCCTGTGCGCGACCCTGCTTAAACCGCTGCAGCAGGGTGAGCAGCATGGCCGCCGCGGCTTCTTTGGCTGGTTTAACCGCACCTTTAACGCCAGCGCACAACGCTATGAGCGCGGCGTGGCGCGTATCCTGGCGAAAGGCGGACGCTGGCTGCTGCTGTACCTCGCCATTATCGGCCTTATGGCGTTTCTGTTTCTGCGGCTGCCGACATCGTTTCTGCCGCAGGAGGATCGCGGCGTATTTCTGACTCAGGTGCAGCTGCCGCCGGGCGCAACGCTCCAGCAGACCTCTAAGGTGGTTGCAAAGGTCGAGGACTATTATATGACCGCCGAAAAAGAGAATGTGCTGTCGGTGTTCTCTACCATCGGGGCCGGCCCGGGCGGTAACGGGCAGAACGTGGCGCGTCTGTTTGTGCGGCTTAAAGACTGGGAGGCCCGTCCGGGCAGCGATCGTACCGCGTTTGCGATTATCGATCGCGCCACCAAAGCCTTCAGTCATATCAAAGAGGCGCGCGTGATTGCCAGCAGTCCGCCTGCCATCACCGGCCTGGGCAGCTCTTCCGGCTTTGATATGGAACTGCAGGACCACGGCGGCATCGGCCACACGCAGCTGATGGCCATGCGTGACAAGCTGCTGGAACTGGCAGACAGCAATCCGGCGCTGTCCCGCGTACGTCACAACGGCCTGGATGACAGCCCGCAGCTGCAGATCGATATCGATCAGCGTAAAGCACAGGCGCTGGGCGTGTCGCTGGATACCATCAATGACACCTTAACCACCGCCTGGGGCTCTACCTATGTGAACGACTTCCTCGATCGCGGTCGCGTGAAAAAGGTTTACGTGCAGGCTGCGCCGGCCTTTCGCATGCTGCCGGGCGACATCAACAAATGGTATGTGCGCAACAGCAGCGGCGGCATGGTGCCCTTTTCCGCTTTTGCCACCAGCCACTGGGAAACCGGCTCACCGCGGCTGGAGCGCTACAACGGCTACTCTTCCCTGGAGATCGTCGGGGAAGCGGCCAATGGCGTCAGCAGCGGCACGGCGATGGATGTGATGGAAAAACTGGTCGGGCAGCTGCCGCTCGGCGTGGGTTTTCAGTGGACCGGGGCGTCCTATCAGGAGCGGCTATCGGGTTCACAGGCGCCGGCGCTGTATGCCATCTCGCTGCTGGTGGTTTTCCTGTGCCTTGCGGCCCTCTATGAGAGCTGGTCGATTCCGTTTTCGGTAATGCTGGTTGTGCCGACTGGCGTAGCCGGCGCGCTGGTGGCCACCTGGCTGCGCGGGCTGGAAAACGATGTCTATTTTCAGGTCGGCCTGCTGACGGTCATTGGGCTTTCAGCGAAAAACGCCATTCTGATCGTGGAGTTTGCCAACGAGATTAACAGCAAAGGCCGGGAACTGCTGGAGGCAACGCTGGAGGCCTGCCGCCAGCGTCTGCGGCCGATTCTGATGACCTCGCTGGCGTTTATCTTCGGCGTTCTGCCGATGGCTATCAGCAGCGGCGCCGGTTCCGGCAGCCAGCATGCCGTGGGCACCGGCGTGATGGGTGGCATGCTGTCAGCAACGGTGCTGGCGATCTTCTTTGTACCGCTGTTCTTTGTGCTGGTGCGGCGGCGTTTTCCGCTGCGTGACAAGCCAGAGGATTAAGGACAAGAAAAAGCCGCCCGGGGTGACCAGGGCGGCTTTATTGTTGTGTGTGGTAAAGAATAACAGCAAGTTGGGAATGTCCTGCTTTTCTCTTCACGGGTTACTTACGTAACATCGCTTCGATGAATTCTTTCCAGTTCCCCAGTTCGAGTTCGACCATAATACCCTCTCTTATTGTAGGAGTGATTCTACGCCGTTTTTTTCTGCAGGTGAATACGTTTCCACCTCTTATCACTATCGGCAAAAGCATGCGAAAACTTGAATCTTCCGGAAGTGGAAGCTGACGCACATTTCAGCAACCTGTTAATGCGACTGAAAAAAGCGTTAACTTAAATTTGCTAGCACATTTTTCGTATTAGGAAAATCCTTAGTGCACTGATGATGCCGGATGCGATTATTCCGTGCGTTAATGAAAGCGTTTCCTGGTACTGATTAACAGGATTTATCTCAACGCGCTCATCATGAATATCGCAGCCGGTTTTCGCCATTTTTCACCGCACAGAAGCGGCTATGGTAAACTCGCGCTCTCTTTTACACAGGACGGGAATAAACGATGACAGCGCAGTGGGTGATGTATGGGATTAAAAATTGCGACACGATTAAAAAAGCCCGCAACTTTTTGACCGCTGCCGGTATCGACTATCGTTTTCACGATTACCGCGTGGACGGCATTGATGCGGCCTTACTGCAGTCGTTCATCGATCAGCTGGGTTACGAGGCGCTGCTCAATACGCGCGGCACCACCTGGCGTAAGCTGCCGGAGGCGGAACGCGCCGCGATCAATGATGCCGCCAGCGCCGCCGCGCTGATGCTGGCACAGCCGGCCATGATCAAACGCCCGGTGCTGTCTGCGCCAGACGGCGAGCTGCGCGTTGGTTTCAGTGATTCCCTTTATCAGGCGTTTATTCAGGAGAAGTCATAACATGTTCTGTCCGGTTATTGAGCTGGCTCAGCAGCTTATTCGTCGCCCGTCTCTCAGCCCGGATGATGCCGGTTGTCAGGCCATGTTAATTGCCCGGCTGGAAGCCATCGGCTTTCACATTGAACCCATGCCCTTTGGCGACACGCTTAATTTCTGGGCGACGCGCGGCCAGGGCGAAACGCTGGCGTTTGCCGGGCATACCGATGTGGTGCCGCCAGGCGATGCCAGCCGCTGGATCAGCCCGCCTTTTGAGCCCTCGATCCGTGACGGCATGCTGTTCGGACGGGGTGCCGCAGATATGAAAGGATCGCTGGCGGCAATGGTCGTCGCCGCCGAGCGCTTTGTTGCCGCGCATCCGCAGCACAAAGGCCGTCTGGCTTTTCTGATTACCTCGGATGAAGAAGCCAGCGCGGTAAACGGCACGGTCAAAGTGGTGGAGCGCCTGATGGCGCGTAACGAACGCGTCGATTACTGCCTGGTGGGTGAACCTTCCAGTACAGAAGTCGTGGGGGATGTGGTTAAAAACGGCCGTCGCGGCTCCATGACCGCTAACCTGACGCTGCACGGCGTGCAGGGACACGTCGCCTATCCGCATCTGGCGGATAATCCGGTGCACCGCGCCATGCCGGCGCTGAATGAGCTGGTGGCGACCGAGTGGGATCAGGGCAACGCCTTTTTCCCGCCGACCAGCATGCAGATAGCAAACGTGCAGGCGGGCACCGGCAGCAATAACGTCATTCCCGGCGAATTTTTCGTGCAGTTCAACTTCCGCTTCAGCACGGAACTCACCGATCAGATGATCAAAGATCGCGTTACCGCGCTGCTTGATCGCCATCAGCTGCGCTACACGCTGGAGTGGAATGTGTCCGGGCAGCCGTTCCTGACGTCACGCGGCAAACTGGTGGATGCCGTGGTGAACGCCGTCGCGCACTATAATGAGATCAGGCCACAGCTGTTAACTACCGGCGGTACCTCAGACGGTCGCTTTATTGCGCGGATGGGCACGCAGGTGGTGGAACTGGGTCCGGTGAACGCCACCATTCATAAAATCAATGAGTGTGTTAAAGCATCGGATTTACAGCTGCTCAGCCGCATGTATCAACGCATTATGGAACAGCTGATCGCCTGATCGCCTATTGAAGGAGAAACACATGGAATGGGTCAAAGAGTACTGGTGGGTCATTGTGATCCTGCTGATGGTGGGCGTACTGATGAACGTCTATAAAGATCTGAAGCGCATCGACCATAAAAAGTATATGGACAACAAACCCGACCTGCCGCCGCACCGCGATTTCAATGATAAATGGGATGACGACGACAACTGGCCGAAAAAGAAATAATCTTCGCCTGACCGTGCTTCATGAGCGGGCCGCCCCGACGGGCGCCCGCTGCGGTTGCCGGGCACGTACCGCGCCCGCGCCGCCGCGCAATCACAGCATCATTACCACATCATCGTCACCCGGACGGGCACCGCTCAGCGCCTCATCAAAATAGCGACGCGGCACGGTAAAGCGCAGATGATTGAGCGCCAGCTGCATACCGCGATCGTCAATCGCGTGCGGCAGGTCGTCAACAATATCCAGCGTGACATCGCCGCCCAGCGCCGTTAAGCGCTGCAGCGCCTGTTCCGCATGCTGCAGCGGCACCTGATCGTCATAATCTCCGTGAATCAGATGGATGGTATTACGCGTGGTAGCGCGCTCCGGCAGCGTGGCATAGCGGCCGCTGAAGGCCACCACGCGGCCAGCCAGTTCCGGCTGCGCCTTCACCCCTTCCAGCACCATCAGGCCACCCTGCGAAAATCCTACCAGCGCCGTGGCTTCCGGACGCACGCCGGTTTGCTGCTGCCAGTGCTGCACCGACTCCACAAACGCCGGCATCACCGCGTCCACGCTCTGCTGCTCGGAGCGATCATGCGCTGGCCTCGCGGCAAACCACTGCCGGCCCTGCGGCGCGCTGCCTGGATAGGGCGCGCCCACCGACACCACCTGCGCTTCCGGGAAAGCCTGCGCGAACCAGCTGCCGATCTGCGCCATGGAGTCCGGGTTATCATTGACGCCGTGATACAGCAGAAACAGCTGCGCGGCGTGCGTGGGTTGCTGAACAATTACATAACGTAGTGCCATACATTCCTCCTTACTTCACTATACGCCGCTGAACTGAGAGTGATATTGGGAAAATTTGAACGAGATAATGGATTTATTGCAATGAACTGAGCCGCTGCTGCCACGCTGCCGCTGCGCTGGCATCCAGCTGTAACAGCCCGGCAGCCGCCTCCGCCCGCAGCTGCTGCACCAGCGCTTTGCGACCGCTCAACCCGGCCTGCTGTGCGACCTCACTCAGCGCTTGTTTTTGCACAAGCAGGGCATCAAGCAGCGGTAATCTAATCTTCTGCAACAGCCGCTGCAGCGCCGGATAGCTGGCTTCCAGCGGCCGCTGCGCCCACGCGAAGCCGGCCAGCAGTGCCCAGTCGTCCGCATCCGGCGCGGCGGGTGCGCCACAGGAGAACGTCAGCGGCAGATCGATTAGCGGCTGCAGCCAGGGCCAGTCCTGGGCCAGACGCCGGGTTGCGCACTGCTGCAGGCGCATACCCGCCGCCGTCAGCGGCAGCATGGCCATTGCCGCGTAGCAGCCGCTGCTGGCCTCACGCTGAGTGCCGATGCGCACCAGATGAAAGCCGCAGGCGCGCCAGAAGTGCCAGAGCGGCGCGGTATAACCAAAGCTGACCGAAAGGTAATCACAACCTTCTGCCTGCTGACGCGCTGCGGCCACCAGCGCACTGCCGAGGCCGCGCTGTCGCCGGGAAGCCGCCACGGCAATACGGCTGATACGCTGCGAACGCAGCATGGCCGCTTCGGCAAAGCCGGCGTGGGCCGCCAGCGACTGCGCCACCAGATTGCCGCGCGGTCGGCGCACGCCGGCCCATACCGCCTGGGCTAAGGTTGCGTCCAGGCCGCCCTCCTCCACCAGCCACAGCGCCCCCGTCACTGCGGCGTCTTCCGTCGCCAGCCAGCAGCGCATACCGGGCGCATCCAGCAGCCGGCGTAAATCCAGCGGCGAAGTACGATAGTGGGCGCTTGCCAGCAGACGATAGCCTGCCAGCAGTGCGCTGCGGTGATGCGCAGCCGTGGCGGGAAACAAACTGACTGCCGCCGTGCTGACAGGCTCTGCTGCATCCTCAAACTGCAGCGCCTGGCTCAGCCACGTCTCCAGCGGATCGCCGGCCGCCCAGCGCAGCGGCTCATCAAGCCGGAAGTGGCGCACCGCCGGCAGGCTGGCGCAGAAGCGCAGCATAAAGCCGCGGCCGGTGCCTTCATAACCCTGTACCGTGGTGGTCAGCAGCACGCGGGGAAAACGCTGCACCAGCTGCTGCAGCAGCGGTGCAGGGATAGCGGCGGCTTCATCGACAATCAGCCAGTCGGCGTCAGGGGTTTGCGCCTCAGCGAGAATGGCGTCGGGCGCCATAAAGTGGAAATGCTCGCCGGCAAAGGTGGCCAGCACGCCGGTGGCGACTTTGGCCGGCGCCGTCACCAGTGCCCGCTGGCTGTGGCGCGCCAGCATGCCCGCCAGCGCCGATTTCCCCCGTCCGCGCGGTGCGGTGATGACCGCAACACCAGAGGTCATCGCGCACAGCTGCTGCAGGATGGCTGCCTGCTGCTGCGGGGCGCGGCACTGCCACGGCGGTAAATCCGTGCAGGCGCTGATGCGCGGCGGCTGGTGCTGACACAGCAGGGCGACGCGGCTGTCTTCTGTCATTTGCTGCTGCAGATAACGGACAAAATGCGGCGTAGCAATCGGCTGCGCCACATCGGCCCAGCGTAGCGTATCGCGATCGCGCTGCATCGGCCACGCTGCCCACGGCGGCGTCAGCAGCAGCAGCCAGCTGCCCGCCTGCAGCGTGCCGGCCAGCGCGGCAAATGCCTCGGCGTGGAAACCGTCATGTGCGTCAAAAATAGCATGGCGGAATTCCCGCCCGAGTAAGGTGCGCAGCGCGGCGGGGGCGACGCGCTGCGGGAAGCTGGCGCTTTCGCTCAGCGTCAGCCAGTCACCCGGCAGCGCAGCCTGCCACCCGGCGGCCTGCTGCAGCGTCCAGTCTGGATCGCCGGCCATCACGCACAGACGGCGAATGCCGCTGCGCTGCATCGCCGCCGTGAGGTCGGCCAGCACCGTCAGCTGCCTGCAAACGTGTTGCACTGGCCCGGATTGCCGCTATCAAACCCGCGTTTAAACCAGGTGTAGCGCTGCTGCGACGTGCCGTGCGTAAAGCTGTCCGGCACCACGCGGCCCTGGCTCTGCTGCTGCAGACGATCGTCGCCGATGGCTTCGGCTGCGTTTAGCGCTTCCTGTAAATCACCGGTTTCCAGGATGTTCTGCTGCTGCATGTAGTGTCCCCACACGCCGGCAAAGCAGTCGGCCTGCAGTTCCATCTTCACGGAGAGCTGGTTTACCTGGGTCTGGGTTGCGCCCTGCTGCATTTCGCGCACTTTCGGCTCAATGCCCAGCAGCTTTTGCACGTGATGCCCGACTTCATGCGCAATGACATAGCCCTGCGCGAAATCGCCGCCCGCGCCGAGTTTGTTTTTCATGTCATCGTAGAAAGAGAGATCGATGTACACCGTCTGATCTGCCGGACAGTAAAACGGCCCCATCGCCGACTGACCGGTACCGCAGTGGGTGCGCGTGGCGCCGCGATACATCACCAGTTTCGGCGGCGCGTACTGTTTACCCATCTGCTGGAACAGCTTGCCCCACGTGTCTTCAGTGGTCGCCAGGATCACCGACGTGAATTTAGCCGCTTCGTTATCCTGGGTGGAATTGACCTGACGCTGTTGCGATACCGGCGCACCGCCCTGCAGCAGCGCCGTCAGGTCATAGCCGTAGTACCCTGCTACCGCGACCACAATCAGCAGGATGATGCCGCCTTTGCCGCGCGGCAGACGAATCTGACGTCCGCCGGAACCGAATCCGGATGATTCACCACGACGGTCTTCCACATTGTCGCTTTCACGACGCCCTTGCCAGCGCATGCCCTGCTCCTGTTTTCGATAAAGTCTGGCATGATTTTAGTTGGCGGCACCGCTAAGCACCAGCGTTGCGGCATGGCGCAGCGGGACAGGCGGTGCTTCAGCAACGCAGCAGCAGGAAAAATGCGCGGCAGCGCAGGGCAGCGGAAGGCAGAAAAGCGTGTGCCGGGGCGCGGAGGGAAAGGAGCACCGGCGGCACGCCGGTGCAGAAGCGCATCAGTCGAGCTTAACGCCCAGGCGGTGAGCCACTTCTTCGTAGGCTTCAATCAGGCCGCCAAGGCTCTGACGGAAACGGTCTTTGTCCATTTTGTCCATGGTCTCTTTGTCCCACAGACGCGCGCCGTCTGGTGAGAACTCATCGCCCAGCGTCACTTCGCCTTTGAACAGGCCAAACTCCAGCTTGAAGTCCACCAGGATCAGACCGGCGTCATCGAACAGCTTGCTCAGCACCTCGTTGGCTTTGAAAGTCAGCTCCTGCATGCGCGCCAGATTGGCTTTGCTCACCCAGCCAAAGGTTTCGCAGTAGGACTCGTTTACCATCGGGTCATGTTTCGCGTCATCTTTCAGGAAAAGATCAAACAGCGGTGGATTCAGCAGCATGCCCTCTTCCACACCCAGACGTTTTACCAGCGAGCCTGCCGCGCGGTTACGGATGACACACTCAACCGGCACCATCTCCAGCTTTTTCACCAGCGCTTCGTTATCGGACAGCAGCGCTTCCATCTGCGTAGGAATGCCCGCTTCCTGCAGTTTGGTCATGATGAAATGGTTGAATTTGTTATTGACCATACCTTTGCGATCAAACTGCTCGATTCGTGCACCGTCTCCTGCTGACGTATCGTTGCGGAATTCAAGTACCAGCAGATCCGGATTGTCGGTGCTGTATACGGTTTTCGCTTTACCGCGATACAACTCAGCTCGCTTTTGCATCTTGTTAACTCCAAACATGAAAGAACCCGTGTTCAGCGGTGTTTCACCGCGCGATGACTGCCTGACGCAATCGTTTACCTCGCCGGGCGCTATTATGCCAAAATCAAAACAAAAAGGCCGGAGAATCTCCGGCCTTTATGCATTTATTTGTTCAGTGCGCCCTGCATCACTGCCACCAGCGCATCGTTTTGCGCCTGCGTCAGCACATGGCCTTTCGGGTCAATGAACTGCAAACTGCTGCGGTTGTCGAGATCGCCCACCTGCAGTTTGTAGTCGCCGTTTGGCAGTTCCGGATCTTTGGCGCCAATGGCGTCAAACGCGCTGCTGCCTGGCTGCTTGTAGGTCACTTTCAGGCTGCCCTGCGAGCGGTTGTCATCGTTGATCTCCATGCCCACACGCTTCAGTGCCGCCGGCAGACGCTGCCAGGTCACGTTGAACGGTGAACGCAGAATCAGCAATGGCAGGCCGGTATCGTCCGCGCCACTCTGCACATCAATCTGGCCGGTAGTACGGCCCGCTGCCGCGTCCTGGCTTGCCGTGTCAATTTTATCCAGACCGGTGCTGATATCGTTCAGCATCTGGCCGGTGTAACGCTGCACCTGCGCCGGTGAGGTCACGGTCTCGCCCTGCTGCTGCAGCTCCAGCAGACGGACAGTCAGAATCTGCTGATAGCCCTGATTCTGCACGCTGATCTGATAACGCCCGCGATACTGATTATCTTCGTCGGCCCGGTTCCACTGCACCCAGTCGGTGGTCAGCTGCTGCGCCGCGTCGTTACGCTGCGCAATCGGGAACTTGTACGACTGCACCACGTTAACGACCTGCGACCAGATTGAGCCGCGGTTGCTTTCCATCGCCAGCACGCCGGTGTTCCCGGTGAACTGAGCACGCGTGCCGTTCAGCAGCGCCAGCGGCTGCGCCGGTGGACGGATATCCAGCGCCTTGCCCAGCGCGCCTTTAGCCACGTTATGCGGCACATCGTAGTCGCCATTCTGCAGCGGCAGTACCACGCCGGCCGGCGCTTTCAAATCGTGCAGTTCAGGTGCCTGCAGGTAGGATTCATCTCCGCTGACCTGACGTTTATAACGCTGATCGCTGGAACAGGCGGTGAGCAGCATCAGGGCAGACAGACCTGCCACCGTGGCCAGCGCCGAGCGCTTTACTGAATAACTCATTACTTCTCCCTAAATTATCGCAGACCCGCTTTGATCAGTGCCTGCGCGGTTTTCGCCTGACCGGCTTCGGTCAGCGGCGTCATCGGCAAGCGCAGCGTGTCATCCGCGATTAATCCTAGCTGTTTTGCGGCCCATTTCACCGGGATAGGATTCGGTTCACAGAAAAGCGTCTGGTGCAGGTGCATCAGACGCTGATTCAGGCGACGCGCCTCGGCGAAGTTGCCCGCTTTAGCCAGCGCACAAAGTTCTGCCATTTCACGTGCTGCCACGTTGGCTGTCACAGAGATGACGCCTTTGCTGCCCAGCTGCATGGCGTCCAGTGCGGTCGCGTCATCGCCGCTGACAATAATGAACGCATCACCAGCCAGCTGTTGGATCTGTGAAATCCGCGATAAGTTCCCGGTGGCTTCTTTGATTCCGATAATATTTTTAATTTCAGCCAAGCGGGCAACGGTTTCTGGCAGCATGTCGCAGCCGGTGCGTGACGGGACGTTGTACAGCATCTGCGGCAGGTCAGTGCTCTCTGCGATCGCTTTAAAGTGCTGGTACAGGCCTTCCTGCGTCGGGCGGTTATAGTAAGGCGTAACGGTAAGGCAGCCGACCACGCCGGTGCCGGTGAAGCGTTTTGTCAGAGAGATACCTTCGGCGGTTGCATTGGCACCGGTTCCGGCAATCACCGGAATGCGGCCATCGGCCAGCTCGAGGGTTTGCATCACCACATCACCATGCTCTTCATGGCTGAGAGTCGCGGATTCGCCGGTGGTGCCAACAGAAACAATCGCCGCTGTGCCGCTGGCGACATGATAATCAATCAGTTTTTTCAGACTTGCGCGGCAGACATCACCTTTTTCATTCAAAGGCGTAATGAGCGCAACAATACTTCCGGTGAACATGGGCTATCCCCTCGACAAACAAGTGCCTCATGTTACGTTTTACCCCGAAAGAAAAGCAAGCGAGCCACGCCATAACCGCGCTTGTCAGCAGTTTTTTTTATGTTTACCTTATGGTTATTAGCGAACGTACAGGAAGAGTCATTTTGCCGCAGTCACAGCCGCACCATCTGGTGATCACCGCGTTAGGCGTTGATCGTCCGGGTATCGTCAATACCATTACCCGCCACGTCAGCAGCTGCGGTTGCAATATAGAAGACAGCCGTCTGGCCATGCTCGGTGATGAGTTCACCTTTATTATGCTGCTCTCCGGCAGCTGGAACGCCATCACCCTGATTGAATCGACGCTTCCGATGAAAGGCGCCGAGCTGGAACTGCTGATTGTCATGAAGCGGACCAACGCGCGCGCCACCCCGCCGATGCCGGCCACCGTGCGTGTCCAGGTCGAGGTGCCGGATTCACCGCATATCATCGAACGCTTCACCGATCTGTTCGACAAACATCAGATGAATATCGCCGAGCTGGTGTCGCGCATTCAGCCAGCCCAGGATAATGCGCCACCGGTGCTCTATATTCAGATGACGGCGCACAGTCCGGCCAGCCGGGCCAGCGCACCGATTGAGCAGGCCTTCAATCAGCTGTGTGAAGAACTGCATGCACAAGGCTCAATTCACCTCTATAGTGTCACCGACGCTGCCGACAGCGCCGTGTAAATCAGGCTCCGGGTTATTTCGCCACACACTCTGCCCTGCGGCATACCGTGTAGTGAAATACCCCAGAGGTAAACCTCCGGCGCTGCGCCGGGCGTCTTACCCACAGCATGAAGAAAAAATGGAGAGTTGTGATGAATCCACTGAAAGCCGGTGATACCGCACCGAAATTTAGCTTGCCCGATCAGGATGGCGAACAAGTAAATTTGGCCGACTTCCAGGGACAGCGCGTTCTGGTCTATTTCTACCCGAAAGCCATGACGCCAGGCTGCACCACGCAGGCCTGCGGCCTGCGCGACAACATGGACGAGTTGAAAAAAGCGGGCGTGGAAGTGCTGGGCATCAGCACCGACAAGCCAGAAAAACTGTCCCGCTTTGTCGAAAAAGAGTTACTCAACTTCACCCTGCTGTCTGATGAGGATCATCAGGTTTGCGAACAGTTTGGTGTCTGGGGCGAGAAAACCTTCATGGGCAAGACCTATGATGGCATTCACCGCATCAGCTTCCTGATTGGCAGCGACGGCAAAGTCGAGAAAGTGTTCGACGATTTCAAAACCGCCAACCACCATGACATTGTGCTGGATTACCTGAAGTCGGCCTGATCGGCCGCTTTTCCGGCTTGCATCCTTTCAGCACGTCTTTCCTGCAGGGCGGCCCGGCCGGGCCGCCTGTGAACCTCAGCGCGTAATGCTGCTGACCAGCGCATCCTGACCGGCAATCATCACGCAGTTACGCCCGGCGTTCTTCGCCTGATACAGCGCCGCATCGGCCTGCTTCAGGCTGCGATCCTGATCGCCCTGCCCCGGTGCCCAGTGGGCGATGCCGGCGGATAACGTGATGCGCCCGACCGGATCGATCCAGCTCTCTGCAATGCTGGTGCGCACCCGCTCAGCAATCACGCGCGCCTCTTCCGTTGGCGTGGCGGGCAGCAGCATTAAAAACTCTTCGCCACCGTTGCGGCACACCACGTCGGTCTGCCGCGCACTGAGACGCAGCGTGTGCGCCACCTGCCTGATAACCTCGTCACCGACATCATGACCGAAGTTGTCATTGACCTGTTTAAAGTGGTCAATATCCAGCGCCAGTACGGTAAACGGCTGCTGCATGGTGTCAAAGTAGTCGAGCACCGCGCTCAGCCCGCGGCGGTTCAGCAGACCGGTCATCGGATCGCTCTGCACCTCAGATTTCAGCCGGCCAATTTTATCCTGCACCACGCCGATGCCGGTCAGCAGCGCGCGCTTGACCTGCGCCGCCTCGAAGTACCAGGCGCGGATGCCGCCGATTTCACCGGAGACCGCCTGCGAATCCATCTCGCTGGCCCGGCGCGCCAGCTGCCAAAGCGGTAACGCGATCAGCCGCGCCAGAATCACCGCCACCAGCAGCGTCAGCAGGGCAAAAGGCACCGAGTTTTTCAGCACCTTCAGCAGCAGGCCGGAGAGCGGCGCCAGCGTGACGTCGGTGGGCTTCAGCGCCACCACCATCCAGCCGGTGGTCGGCACAATGGCATAGCCGGCCAGCTTTTGCGTTCCCTCTTCATTCAGCTGCACTTCACCGTTGATGTTTTCCTCGCGCTCGCGGTCGCTGACAATCGCCGGCACGCTTTTACCAATCAGCTGGCTGTTCTGGTGATACAGCACCTGGTTATTGCGGTCGAGCACAAACACGTGCGTTCCGTCACGGTAATACTGTTCGCCCAGCAGCGCGTTAAGAATACTTTTCTTTTTCAAATAGATGGTACCGCCCACGTAGCCGAGATAACGCCCTTCATTGCTCCAGACAGGCCAGGAGACAAAGATGATCAGGTTATTGGCGGCTGAAACCGTGGGTTTACTGACCAGCGGCTGGCGCAACGCCAGCGCCTCGCGGGAAGCCTGGCTGGTGAGCTGCATGCCTTTCAGCATCAGCGATTCCGGCGAGATAGCCTTTACGATGCCATTGGCATCCACCACCGCCACCGAGTTAAAACTGCTGGTCTGTTCGCGCAGGCGGTTGACCTCCTGCTGCGCCAGCGTCTCATCATCAAAATTTTTGCCCAGCTGATTGGCGCTGTAATGCAGCTGCGACTGGGCCAGCTGAAAGAAGACTTCGGTGGTAGAGGCCAGTTTGGTGGCATAGGCACGATTGGCGGCAAGCGTGCTTTCGATCAGGACCATACGCTGCACGCGCCAGGTGGCGTAAAGCGTATTGGCCAGCGTAATGACAATGCTGGTGATTGCTAACAGCGCAATCAATGTCCGCAGGTCGGTTTTGGGCCGGATGCGTCTTAACATGACGCTGGCGCCCGGGGGAGTAAATTCATCATTTGCGTGCCTGACACTGTTTTTATAATGGGATCGACTTATCCTGGTGAGGGAACGGACAAGTGTACACCGCTAAAACAAATTCAGCACGAATCATCCTGTCAGACACGCGAAGTTTATGCATTACCGCTGGCGCTAATCAATCAGCCCGCCGGCATCGTAAAATGGCCAGGGCCCGGGATGCTCGCCAATGGCACACAGGTGCGTGGTCATGCCCTGACGCGGATGCCAGCGATGCAGCAGAAAGCCTGGCGGCTCCAGCACAAAATGGGCCGGACCGTTTTCACTGAGGTCAAACGCCACCTGATGCGAGACCCCTGGCGCCACGCAGGCCAGCGTGCCGGCAAAGCGCGCCTGCACTGAGCGGTGCAGATGTCCGCTCAGCACCCGCTCCACCTGCGGGTGACGATGCAGTACCGCCGCCAGCGCGTCGGGATTGCGCAGCGGCTGCTGATCCATATGCCCGATACCGCTGAGAAACGGCGGATGATGCAGCATCACCAGCGTGGGCAACTGCGGCTCCCGCTGCAGCTGCTGGTCCAGCCACTGCAGCTGATCCTCATCGACAAAGCCCCACGGCTGCTGCGGCACGCTGGAGTCCAGCGCCAGCAGCTGCACATCGTTCACACGCTGTTGCCAGTGCAGCGTCTCGCCGCCCTGCAGATAAAGGTGATCGGGAAACGCCGCACGCAACTGCTGACGGTCATCATGATTGCCGGGCATCAGCAGCCAGGGTAACCGGAGCGCCTGCAGCGTCTGGCGCAGCGTCTGGTAGGCTTCCGCCGTACCGAAATCAACCAGATCGCCGGTGATCACCACGGCGTGCGGGCGCGGCACCAGCCGGTTCAGCGTCTCAATCACTCGCTGCAGCGCCGCGCGGGTATCCACTTTTTTATACGATAAACGACCAGCGGCCTTGATGTGTAAATCACTGATTTGCGCAATCAACGTCAGGGTATGAGACACACAGCACTCCTCAGGAAGCAGAAAAATGGAGCGCGGCATCCTGTGCCAGCGCCCAGCTGACCGGTTGCCCGGCATGCCAGGTTTCGCGCGCATGGCGGTCCACCTGAATCGGGGTGGCGAGACCGATGTCGATCATCAGCCGCTGCGTGGCGCCGAGGAAGGTGCTGCCCAGAATAAAGCCCGGGTGCGGATAGTGACCCTCGCTCGCCAGCAGCACATCCTCCGGGCGGCAAAAGCGCTGCGGCGTGCCCCGGGCATCAACCGCGACGCAGTTAATCGCGCCAACAAAATCCGCCACGAATTTTGAGGCCGGCTGCCGGTAGATGTTTTGCGGTGTATCCAGCTGGACCAGCCGGCCCTGTTCCATCACCGCGATCCGATCGCCCAGCGCCATCGCTTCCTGCTGATCGTGCGTGACATACACGGCGGTAATCGCCAGCGTCTTCAGCAGTGCGCCAATCTCCAGCCGCAACCGATCGCGCAGGCGCGCATCCAGCGCGGCCAGGGGTTCATCGAACAGCAGCACTTTGGGCTGTGCGGCCAGCGCGCGCGCCAGCGCCACGCGCTGCTTCTGGCCACCGGACAGTCTGGCGATACTGCGCTGCGCCAGGGCGCTGAGATCCACCCGTTCCAGCATCGCCTTCACGCGCGCGTCACGTTCGGCGCGCGCCACGCCCTGCACTTTCAGGCCATAGGCGACGTTGTCTGCCACCGTAAGATGCGGAAACAGCGCATAGTTCTGAAACACCATCCCCACGTTGCGTTTCTCAATCGGCAGCGCGGTCACATTGCGATCGTCAAACCACACTTCTCCCCCGGCATCGCAGCGCTCCAGTCCGCTGATGATGCGCAGCGTGGTGGTTTTGCCGCAGCCGGACGGGCCCAGCAGCACCAGGGTTTCGCCGGGATGGACGGTTAAATCGAGCGGATGCAGGGCCACCTGCTGACTGAAATGCCGCGCACAGCCGCGCAGCGAAACCGTAACGGCTGCAGCGTTCATGCTGCCTCCTTTTCTGAGCGCAGCATGGCGCGGTTAAGCCAGTGATTCACCGCGTTCAGCATCAGCAGCAGCGGCAGAATCAGCAAAATGAAGATCAGGGTATACGCCGAGCCAATTTCAAGACGCATGGAGGCATAGCTGTCCGCCAGTCCAACCGGCAGCGTTTTTGTCAGCGGCGTGTGCAGCATCCAGGTAATATTGAATTCCCCTACCGACAGCGTGACCACCATAAAGGCCCCGGCCAGAATGCCATTGCGGCAGTTGGGCACCACCACAGTGAAAAAACGCTGCCACGGGCTGGCGCCCAGGCTGGCCGCGGCCTCTTCCAGCCGCGGCATCTCCACGGCCTGCATCACCGCCAGCACCGGCCGCAGCATAAAAGGCAGGGTAAACAGGACATGGCCAATCAGGATAAACAGCCAGCTGTCACGCAAAGCGGAAAACTGTCCGTACAGCAGAATGATGCCAAGTGCGGTCGCCAGCCCCGGCAGCGCGACCGGCAGCATCAGGCACTCTTCAATGCGCGCCGCCCAGCGTCCGGGCGCTTTCAGCAGGCCCCAGGCGGCGGGAACGCCGGTCACCAGCGTGACCAGCAGGCAACACAGCGCAATCAGCAGTGACAGCCAGAACGTCCCGGCATACATCTGCCAGACCTGCGCTACCCACTGCAGCGTCAGGCCGCTGCGCACACCGGTAAAATAGTTTTGGGTGACACCGGCCAGCATCGACATCACCACCGGCACAATCATAAACAGTGCTGTCAGTGCGGTCACCAGTAACTGCAGGCTGAACAATCCGCGTCGCTTCATGCCGCCTCCCGGTATGCCAGAGCGCGAGCCAGCATCAGCGCCAGCCATGCCACGCCGCCCATCACCACGGAGAGCGCCGCCGCCGTGGCAAAATTGGCATAGTTGGTAAATTCGCCGTAGATGGTCAGCGGCAGCACCGCCAGGTCGGTGCCGAGGGTAAAGGCAGTACCAAAGGCCCCCATGCTGGTGGCAAAACAGAGCGCACCGGTTGAGAGCAGTGCTGGCTGCAGCCCAGGCACAATCACATCCCAGGTGATGCGCCACTGGCTGGCCCCCAGCGAGCGCGCCGCCTCTTCCAGCGAACGGTCGAGTTTTTCACTCGCCACCACCAGCGTGACAATCGCACGCGGCAGAGAGAAGTAAAGGTAGCCAATAAACAGGCCACTGAGCGAATAGGCCAGCGTCCAGCGTTCGTGCAACACGCTCAGGCTGAACTGTGCCAGCAGCCCCTGCCGTCCCGCCAGCATCACCACCAGAAACCCTACCACCACACCGGGAAACGCCAGCGGAAAGGTCAGCAGCGCCAGCAGAACGCCGCGCCCGGCAAAGCGCTGCCGGGCGAGAAAACAGCCTACCACCGCCGCGATCAGCAGGGTGCAGAGCGTCACAGCCAGCGAGAGCAGCACGGTATTCAGCAGGCTGAGCAGGTAGTGAGGTTGTGTCACCACCGTCCAGTAACCGCTGTGCTGCGTGCTGCGATCGTTTTGCAGGCCAATTTGCAGCAGACGGGCAAACGGCAGCAGCCAGAAGGCGCAGAAGAACAGCAGCGCAGGCAGCGTGAGCCACAGCCATCGCCCCTGCGGTAGCCGGCGCGCCTGGCGCTGCGCGACCGCCAGCGTGGTGGTCATGACCATCAGTGCATCTCACTCAGATAGCGGGCAGAGAACCCTTTTTGCGCAGCGGCCATCTGCTGATAATCCACGGTCTGCGCCCGCGCATAGTCACTGTCCGGCAGAAAATGTTGCTTCGCTTCTGCAGACATCGCCGATGTGCGCACCGGGCGCAGGAAAGCATTCGCCCAGATGGCCTGCCCTTTGTCTGACAGCACATAGTCAATCACTTTTTTACCGCTGGCTTCATGCGGCGCGTGTTTCACCAGGCTGATCACATACGGCACCGTCACCGTTCCCTCTTTCGGGATCACAAAAGCGACGTTGGCATGATCTTTATATCGGGCACGGTAGGCGTTGAAGTCATAGTCGAGCAGAATCGGGATCTCACCTGAAAGCACGCGCGCATAGGCCGTTTGTTTGGGAACCACCGGCTGGTTGGCCTGCAGCTTTTTAAACCAGCTGAGTGCGGGCGTGAAGTCCTGCATATTACCGCCTTTGGCCTGATTCACCGCCACCGCCGCCACATAGCCTGCAAAAGCGCTGGCCGGATCCAGATACCCGATCAGCCCTTTGTACTCCGGCTTCAGCAGGTCATCCCACGATTGCGGCACCGGCACACCGCCCAGCGCGTCGACATTCACCATGAAACCCAGCGTACCGGAGTGCAGCGCCACCCATTTTCCGTCAGGATCTTTCATGGCGGCCGGAATCTGCGCCCAGTTTGCTGGCCTGTAGCCCGTGACGACACCAGCCTGTTCCGCCTGAATGCCAAAACTGACGCCGTAATACACCACGTCAGCCACCGGATTGCCCTGTTCCGCCACCAGCTGCGCCAGCGCCTGGCCGGAGTTTTTGTTGTCCTGCGGCACGCGGATGCCGGTGTCTCTGGCAATGGCATTCAGCTGGTTGCCCCAGTCGGCCCACTCCGGCGGGCAGTTATAGCAGATGGCGGTATTATCCGCCGCCTGCGCCAGCAGACTCCACAGTGAACCGGCCGTCAGCACGAACGCACCGGCAACGATCTTGATTTTTTTACGCAGTTTCATGAGGGTTTCCTGGTGTGGCAATAAAAGCGGGGGCTGCAATACTCGCGCCGTTCCGCAACTGATGAGGCAGCACGCGGAGGCCGCGGCTGACAGGGTGTAACAGCATCTCTATCGCGTGATGACCAAGCTCGCCGGCGGGTTGTGCCACGCTGGCCAGCGAGGGCGCCAGCCGGGTGCCTATATCAATGCCATCAAATCCCATGATCGAAAGCTGCTGCGGCACCGCTACGCCAGCGCGCGCCGCATCGCCCATCAGGCTGATGGCCAGCAAATCATTGGTACAAATCACCGCGGTTAACGGCGTCGCGCCTTGCAGCAGCGGAGCCAGCCGGTCAAAACACGCCGCCGTATGGCTGGCCATTTCAATCACCGGCAGCGGCGGGGTAGCCGCCTGCTGCAGGGCATCGCAGTAGCCCTGATAGCGCAGGCGCGCACGGTCGGATTGCAGCATAGGGCCGGCGACCATCGCGATCTGCCGGTGCCCCAATGTCAGCAGCTGCTGCGTGGCTTCACGCATCGCCGCACGGTTATCCACGCAGACGGCAGGCCAGGATGCCTGCTGCGGCACATTATGCGCCAGCACGAAGGGCAGCGCGGCCTCCTCCAGCGTCGGCAGCACTGCGCTGTTATCCGCATCCGCCACGGTCAGCACCAGGCCAGCCACGCGCTGACGCAGCATGTGCTCAACGATGGCCGCTTCGCGCTCCGGCTGGTAATCGCTGGTGGCCACCAGCAGGCCATAGCCGGCATCGCGTGCCCGGCGCTCCATAGCCTGCAGCTGAAGAGAGAAAACCGGGTTGAGCAGCGAAGGCAACAGCACACCAAACGTGGTGGAGTGTTGGGTACGTAACTGACGGGCAATGTGATTAGGGCGAAAGCCGAGCTGTGCCGAAGCCGCCAGGACTTTTTCCAGCGTATCCGGACGTAGCAGTTGCGGATCGGAGAAAGCCCGGGCGGCGGTAGCGCGTGAAACGCCCGCCAGCTTTGCTACCGTCAGTAAATCAGACATTTTCGCCTCGTTAAGTACCAGTGAGATCGATCTCATTGGCGCTTAAACTAGCGGCGAACTGTGACAACCACATCGCGAAAACATGACGGGGAAGTGACAGCAGCAGAGGCTGCTGTCAGCGGAATTACAGCATCAGGAAGGCGTACCCTTCATTCTGCAGCGAGGCCACGGTGGTGCCGCTGGAAATGGTGTGGGTGACGCGGGTGTCAATCCAGTCACGCTCCAGCTGGTGAAACGCCACCGACTGATCGCAGATGGTGACTTTAACGCCGGCTTTTTTCAACTCGTCGATCAGCTTCAGATTCGGGTTATCGCTGCCGTACGCCTTGCGGAACTGGTCATTGTTCAACGCCGCCGGTACCGCATCACTGTTAATGGACACCACGAAATTAAGCTGATTGAGCGGCACGCCCGCCGCGTAGTAAAGGTTGGTCACGCGCGCCACGCGCTCCAGCCCGAGGTTAGGCTGATGAATATCGCCTTCGCTACGGTTGATCTGGAAGACGATCTTATTGCTCAACCCAGGCGTATTCGCCGGGTTATAGTCCGGCGTATTGACGAAATGGATCTTGCCGTAGCCCGCGATTGCCGGGGTGCTCCAGAAATCTGCCGGTTCGGTTTTCTTCTCTGCAAATTTATCGCTGATTTTATCTGCCAGTTCCGGCAGCTGCAGCACGTTACCCCCTACGAAGCCCGCCAGTGCAGCGATAACGATATAGGATGCTGGACGCATTTCTCTTCTCCTTAGCCAAAAACTCGATTACATCTGTAAAAGGGCGTAGCCCTGATTTTCCAGCGTCGACACGGTGGTCGGGCTGGATAACGCGTGGATAACGGACCGATCAATCCAGCCGTTGGGATAGTGATGGAACGCCACCGACTGATCGCAGACCGAGACTTTCACGCCCAGCTTGTTCAGCGCGCCGATCAGCGGCAGGTTGGGATTATCCACCCCATAGAACTGTTTGAAATGGGCATTATCCAGCGTGGCGGGCGTGGCATCACCGGTCATGGAAACCACAAAGTGCAGCTGGTCAGCCGGTACGCCGGAAGCGATATACAGATTCACCACGCGTGCAACGCGCTCCAGGCCAAGATTCGGGCGCTTAATATCCCCTTCATTCCTGGTCAGCTGGAAAACCACCTTATTGCTTAATCCCGCAGCCGGTTTAAAGGCGACGTTTTCTTCATAATGAATCTTGCCGTATCCCTCGACCGCAGGCGTGGTCCAGAACCCTTCCGGGTCGGCGGGTTCCGATGAAAAATGGCTGACCACGCGCTGATAAATATCATCACTTTTCATGACGGCGGCACCCACCACCCCACCCACGATGGCGATCAGGGTGTACGAAACAACAGAACGCATAACAATTCTCCGGCGAATACTGCGCGTTAATTCACAGTCCGTTTGAATAAAGTGCACTATCTATACCACAGCCCGGCGCTGGCAAAACGCGCCGGCTGGCGCGCGCGCAGGCCTTTCCGCTGGAAAAACGCGGCGGCGTCCAGCGTATCGAAAAACAAATTTAATGAAGCGCTGGCAGGCAGTGAATTAATCGCTGGTCGCAAAAAAACGGGCGCTGGCAACCACAGGAAGCACGAAATAAACGGCGTGATAATCAGCTGGTCAGGTTGTGATTGCCGGCGTGTCTCCTGATAGCTCACTCTTTCCGGCAAAAATAGCGACCAGCGGTTTTTATAATGCCGTTCGCCGGCAGGTCATTGACGATTGAGAATGCTTATGCTGACGTCCGCTTTTCAGGTGGATCGGGTGGCCTTTTTTCAGAGTAAACCTGGAAAAATTCATGCCAGGTTCAATTATTTTGAGCAACTTTACGAATCTTTAATTTCAGAGCCGGCTAAAGCAGCGTCCCTGCGCGTTTGGCCGTTCAGTTTTTTGCGGCAACTTCTGTCCCTTTCCGGCAAATTAATCGAATGAGTGCCCTTTCACGCCGCAGGCAACAACGGTTTGCATGCGCGCCGCGGCTGGTTAAGATAGAGCCGCGCTGCGAAAGCCACAGCGTGGCAGAACATTTGCACTGCTTGTCTGTCCAACGACAGGTCACCTTTACAGGATCAAGGCATGTTTAACCGGTTGAAAAAAACAGTGCTGGCGGCCGTTCTTCCTGCGCTGCTGTTCACGCCTGCACTCAGCGCGCACGCCGATCTGAGCGATAATCTGCCCGATATGGGCACCACGGCAGGCTCGACGCTGTCGATTAATCAGGAGCTGCAGATTGGTGATTTCTATGTGCGCCAGCTGCGCGCCAGCGCGCCGCTCATCAACGATCCGCTGATGAATCAGTACATTAATGCGCTGGGGCAGCGTCTGGTTGCGCATGCCAACTCGGTGCGTACGCCGTTCCACTTCTTCCTTATCCAGAATGACGAACTCAACGCCTTTGCCTTTTTTGGTGGCAACGTGGTGCTGCATGCTTCGCTGTTCCGCTATACCGATAATGAAAGCCAGCTGGCTTCGGTGATGGCACACGAAATTTCACACGTGACGCAGCGCCATCTGGCGCGCGCCATGGAAGAACAGAAGCGCAGCGCCCCGCTTACCTGGGTGGGCGCGCTGGGTTCCATTCTGCTGGCGCTGGCCAGCCCGCAGGCGGGCATGGCGGCGCTGACCGGCACGCTGGCCGGCACGCAGCAGGGTATCATCAGCTTTACTCAGGGGAATGAGCAGGAAGCGGACCGCATTGGCATTCAGGTGCTGCAGCGCGCCGGGTTTGATCCGCAGGCGATGCCGGCCTTCCTGCAAAAGCTGGCGGACCAGAGCCGCTTCTCCTCAAAGCCGCCGGAGATTCTGCTGACGCACCCGCTGCCGGACAGCCGTCTGGCCGACGCGCGCAACCGCGCCAATCAGATGCGACCGGTGGTGGTGCAGTCGTCGCAGGACTTTTACATGGCAAAAGTGCGCGTGCTGGGCATGTACGCCACCGGTCGCAATCAGCTGACGGATGACCTGCTGAATGAGTATGCCAAAGGCAACACGCGCGAACAGCAGGCGGCGCAGTACGGCAAAGCGGTGCAGTTTCTGCAGGCCAAAGATTTCGCCAGCGCAAAACGGATTATCACGCCACTGCTGGCAAAGCAGCCAGAGAATCCGTGGTTTCTTGATATCATGACCGATATCGATATTGGCCTGAATCAGCCTCAGCAGGCGATTGCTTTACTCAGCGCGGCGAAAGGCAGCAGCAGCGATCCGGTCCTGCAGCTCAACCTGGCCAACGCCTACGTCGAGGCGAAACAGCCAGCCAGCGCCAGCCGGATCCTTAACCGCTACACCTTTGCACACCCGGATGATGTCAACGCGTGGGATTTGCTGGCGCAGGCTTCTGCGGCGCAGGGGCTGCGCGATGAGGAGCTTTCGGCACGCGCTGAAAGCCTGGCGCTGAACGGACAGCTGGATCAGGCCATTACCACACTCAGCAGCGCCAGCGCCCAGGTGCCGCTTGGTAGCCTGAAACAGGCACGCTACGACGCGCGCATCGACCAGTTCCGCGAGCTGCAGCGTCGCTTTAAGCAGTATCAGAAAGGCTGATGGCCTGCCTTCACCCCTAACCAAACACAATGGACAACGCGTATGGTCTGCATTTATCACAATCCACGCTGCAGCAAGAGCCGCGAAACGCTGGCGCTGCTACAGCAGCAGGGGATCACACCCGAGGTGATACGCTATCTGGAAACACCGCCGGATGTGCCGACGCTGAAGCGTCTGTTACAGCTGCTGGGCATGCAGAGTGCGCGAGAGCTGATGCGGCAGAAAGAGGAGCCCTATCAGCAGCTGGCGCTGAACCGCACCGATCTGACAGAAGAGCAGCTGCTGCAGGCGCTGGCGGATTATCCGCAGTTGATCGAGCGGCCGATCGTGGTCAGCGGTGAGCGCGCGCGCATTGGCCGCCCGCCGGAAGCGGTGCTGGCGATCCTTTAAAGGCCCAGCGCCTCTTTTACAAAGGGAATGGTGAGTTTGCGCTGCGCGCTGATGGAGGCGCGATCGAGCCGATCCAGCGTGTCAAACAGCGTACGCATTTCACGGTCGAGGCGTTTCAGCAGAAAGCGCCCGACATCCTCCGGCAGCTCAAAACCGCGCAGGCCGGCGCGCAGCTGCATCGCCTGCAGCTTGTCCTCATCAGAGAGTGGCTGTAAGCGATAGATCTGCCCCCAGTCAAGGCGCGAAGCCAGATCCGGCAGCCCCAGGTTAAGCTGGCGCGGCGGACGATCGCCGGTGATCAGCAAACGGGTTTTGCCGATTTCCAGAATGCGGTTGTAGAGATCGAAAATCGCCATTTCCCATTCGGCGTCACCGGCAATGCATTCAATATTGTCGATGCAGACCAGCGCCAGATGCTCCATGCCTTCCAGCACGTCCGGCACAAACCACGTGCGCTTATCCAGCGGAACGTAGCCGACAGCCTCACCGCGCGCCGACATTTCGGCGCAGGCAGCATGCAGCAGATGGCTGCGCCCGCCGCCCTCACGCGACCAGAAATAGAGATAGCTGCCGTGTTGCTGCGCCAGAGCGCCCTGCAGGGCCGCCAGCAGAGACGGATTTTCCCCCGGCCAGAAACTGGCGAAGGTTTCATCATCGGGTAGATAGAGTGGCAGTGAAAGCTGTGCCGGCGTGTTCAGAAGTACCTCAGCAGATGAGCGGGCAGAAAACCGGGGCAGTTTACCACGATCCTCTGCCGAGATGAACCGGGCTTCCCTGCCCGCTTCACGCGGTTAACCCTGCGTCCGATCTTCGGCGTCCAGCACCACCTCTTCCGGACGTAACAGGTTGATCACGCGGAAAATCAGCGCCAGCGCGACACCGACAATGGTCGCCAGCGCCATGCCTTTAAGCTCAGCGGCGCCGATGTGCACTTTCGCGCCGCTGACGCCGATGATCAGGATCACCGAGGTGAGGATCAGATTCTGCGCTTTGTTGTAATCAACTTTGGATTCAATCAGCACGCGAATACCGGATGCGCCGATCACCCCATACAGCAGCAGCGATACGCCGCCCATCACCGGTACCGGGATCGCCTGAATCGCTGCCGCCAGTTTGCCCACGCAGGAGAGCAGAATGGCAAAGATGGCCGCTCCGCCGATCACCCAGGTGCTGTAGACGCGGGTGATCGCCATGACGCCGATATTTTCGCCGTAGGTGGTATTGGGCGTGGAGCCAAAGAAACCGGAGATCATCGTCGAGAGGCCATTGGCAAACATCGAACGGTGCAGGCCGGGATCGCGAATCAGATCTTTCTTCACGATATTCGCGGTGACCACCAGGTGCCCGACGTGTTCGGCAATCACCACCAGCGCGGCAGGCAGAATGGTCAGCATTGCCGCCCACTCAAAGCGCGGCGTGTAGAACGTCGGCAGCGCGAACCACGGCGCGTCTGCCACCGGCTGCCAGTTCACTATCCCCAGCGCCGAGGAGAGCGCATAGCCCACCAGCACGCCAATCAGAATCGGGATAATGGCGAGAAAACCGCGAAACAGCACAGAACCCATTACCGTGACCGCCAGCGTCACCAGCGAAATCAGAATGGTTTTGCTGTCCGGTGTACTGCCTTCCGCCGGCAGCAGGCCAGCCATGTTGGCCGCCACGCCCGCCAGCTCCAGTCCGATCACCGCCACAATGGCGCCCATCGCCGCTGGCGGGAACATCACGTCAAGCCAGCCGGTGCCCGCCTTTTTCACAATCAGCGCCACGATGCAGAACAGCACGCCACACAGAATAAAGCCGCCCAGCGCCATCTCATATCCCAGCGGCAGCAGCAACAGCACCGGTGAAATAAAGGCAAAGCTTGATCCGAGGTACGCCGGGATTTTGCCTTTACAGATGAACAGATACAGCAAAGTGCCAACGCCGTTGAACAGCAGCACGGTCGCCGGATTAATATGGAACAGAATCGGCACCAGCACCGTAGCGCCAAACATGGCGAACAGATGCTGCAGGCTGAGTGGTATGGTTTGCAGGAGTGGCGGTCGCTCGGCGACGCCAATGGCTCTTCGTGTCATCATTTATCCCCTTCCCTTCGTGCTTCGGGTTAGCGCGGCGCTGACCCAAATGCCCCGGGACGATTGGTTGGTTTTTTGCCAAAAAAAAGCCGACTCTCTGGCCGGCTGTTCAAACAGTATTTTTCACATAGCGCCGAGGCTGCCTTTACGGGCAGGCCGGGCGTAACGGGCGCAGGCAGTGTGCTCACGGCCAGGGCGAAACCGGAACGTACGGCGGTACGTAAGGGTTTCGGGCACCGCCCGCGAACAAAGTGACAAGCCACAGAGCCCGGCGCGGTCATTACTTGGTACCGAAGATCTTATCGCCCGCGTCGCCGAGTCCGGGAATGATGTATCCCTTTTCGTTCAGACCCTGGTCGATAGAGGCGGTGTACAGCTCAACATCCGGGTGCGCTTTCTCCAGCGCCGCGATGCCTTCCGGCGCCGCCACCAGCACCAGCACTTTAATGCTGCTGCAGCCGGCTTTTTTCAGCAAATCAATGGTGGCTATCATCGAGCCGCCCGTCGCCAGCATCGGATCCACCACCAGTGCCATACGCTCTTCAATGTTGGAAACCAGCTTCTGGAAATAGGGCACCGGCTCCAGCGTTTCTTCATCACGGTAGACGCCCACCACGCTGATACGCGCGCTGGGTACGTGCTCCAGCACGCCTTCCATCATGCCCAGGCCGGCACGCAGAATCGGTACCACGGTGATTTTTTTACCTTTGATTTGATCAACGTCAACCGGGCCATTCCAGCCTTCGATGGTCACGCGCTCGGTTTCCAGATCGGCCGTGGCTTCATACGTCAGCAGGCTGCCGACTTCCGAAGCCAGCTCGCGGAAGCGTTTGGTGCTGATATCATGCTCACGCATCAGGCCCAGTTTATGTTTGACGAGCGGGTGTCTGACTTCCACGATCTTCATTGATTATTCTCCCGGAATTGAGTTGAGCTAAAAAAAATCGCGGGATTATACCGCCTTTTCGTTGCTGCGCCACCGCTGTTTGGTCAAAGGCCGGGCGCAAAACCGCCTGTGGATAAGGATTGGCGAAAAATCACCGCTGTGCAAAGCCAGCATGAGATGGTGCTCGCAAACGTTTGCCTGCGCTGGTAGAATTGCGGCGCTTAATTTTTGCCACCAATCGCAATCGCGTGGGGATTCCGCAGTGACCGACAAAACCTCTCTCAGCTACAAAGACGCCGGTGTTGATATTGATGCTGGTAACGATCTGGTTGACCGTATTAAAGGCGTAGTAAAGAAAACCCGCCGCCCGGAAGTGATGGGTGGACTGGGTGGCTTTGGCGCGCTGTGTGCGCTGCCGCAGAAATATCGCGAGCCTGTGCTGGTCTCCGGAACCGATGGCGTCGGCACCAAGCTGCGTCTGGCGATGGATCTGAAGCGTCACGACAGCATTGGTATCGATCTGGTCGCGATGTGCGTGAACGATTTGGTGGTACAGGGCGCTGAACCGCTGTTTTTCCTTGATTATTACGCCACCGGCAAGCTGGATGTAGACACCGCTTCTGCCGTGATCACCGGCATCGCTGAAGGCTGCCTGCAGTCTGGCTGTGCGCTGGTGGGCGGTGAGACCGCCGAGATGCCTGGCATGTACCACGGTGACGATTACGACGTCGCCGGTTTCTGTGTGGGCGTGGTTGAGAAATCTGAAATCATTGACGGCAGCAAAGTGCAGGATGGCGATGTGCTGATCGCCCTCGGTTCAAGCGGCCCGCACTCCAACGGCTACTCGCTGGTGCGGAAAATCCTTGAAGTCAGCCAGACCGATCCGCAAACCAAACAGCTGGAAGGCAAACCGCTGGCGGACCACCTGCTGGCGCCGACGCGCATCTACGTTAAAAACATCCTCAGCCTGATCGAACAGGTGGATGTGCACGCCATTGCTCACCTCACCGGTGGCGGTTTCTGGGAAAACATTCCGCGCGTTCTGCCGGACAACACCCAGGCGGTGCTGGATGAGAAAAGCTGGCAGTGGCCAGCCGTCTTCAGCTGGCTGCAGCAGGCGGGTAACGTCAGCCGTCATGAAATGTACCGCACCTTTAACTGCGGCGTGGGCATGGTAATTGCGCTGAGCCCGGCAGAAGCCGATAAAGCCATCCAGCTGATGCGCGATGCCGGCGAACAGGCGTGGAAGATTGGCGTGATCAACGCCTCTGATGCCGAAGAGCGTGTGGTTATCAACCCATGAAAAAGCTGGTTGTCCTGATCTCCGGCAACGGCAGTAATCTTCAGTCCATCCTCGACGCCTGCGCAAGCGGGCGTATCAACGGTTGCGTGGCGGCCGTATTCAGCAACAAAGCGACAGCCTATGGCCTGACGCGCGCGCAGCAGGCCAATGTGCCCGCCCACGCGCTGGCTGCCAGTGACTTTCCCGACCGCGAAGCCTTTGATCGCCAGCTGATGCAGGCGATTGACGCGTACGCGCCAGATCTGGTGGTGCTGGCTGGCTATATGCGTATTCTCAGCAGCGCGTTTGTGGCGCACTATCACGATCGCCTGCTGAATATCCATCCGTCGCTGCTGCCGAAATATCCCGGCCTGCATACCCATCGTCAGGCGCTGGAAAACGGCGATGCGGAACACGGCACCTCAGTGCATTTTGTCACGGACGAGCTGGACGGCGGGCCGGTGATTCTGCAGGCGCGCGTGCCGATCTTTGCCGGCGACAGCGAAGGCGAGGTCACCGCGCGCGTGCAGCATCAGGAGCACCGCCTCTATCCGCTGGTGATCGGCTGGTTTGTTGACGGTCGTCTGGCCATGCGTGAAGGTAAAGCCTGGCTGGATGGGCAGCCGTTGCCGCCGCAGGGTTACGCGCACGACGCGTAAGCGGCATTATTGTTTCCCAGGGCCGCCCACACCGGCGGCCCTGCTCTGCTTGCTGACCGCCTCAGCCAAACCTGCCGGTGATGTAATCTTCTGTTTTGCGCGCCTTCGGCGAGGTAAAGATGCGATCGGTCTCGTCAAACTCCACCAGCTGGCCGTGATGCATGAACGCGGTGTAATCCGAGACGCGCGCAGCCTGCTGCATATTGTGCGTCACCAGCACCAGGGTGAAATGCTGCTTCAGGGTGGTCATCAGCTCTTCAATTACCAGCGTGGAGATCGGATCCAGCGCCGAGGTGGGTTCATCCAGTAACAGTACCTCCGGCTCAATGGCGATGGCGCGGGCAATGACCAGCCGCTGCTGCTGACCGCTGGAGAGCGTCAGGGCGTTATGCGCCAGCTGATCCTTCACTTCGCCCCACAGCGCCGCCGCCCGCAGCGCGCGCTCACAGGCTTCATTCAGCACCCGGCGATCGCGCACCCCCTGCAGCCGCAGCCCGTAAACCACGTTTTCATAAATCGATTTCGGAAACGGATTGGGGCGCTGAAACACCATGCCGATACGACGACGCAGCGCCGGCAGATCCTGGTTCGCCTGCATAACAGCATGCTGGTCGAGCAGGATCTCCCCTTCAATCCGGCAGCGATCAATCACATCGTTCATGCGGTTAAAGCAGCGCAGCAGCGTGGATTTGCCGCAGCCGGAAGGGCCAATCAGCGCGGTGATGCGGTTTTTGGGGATCTGCAGATCAATATTATTCAGCGCCTGGCGCTCGCCGTACCACAGCGACAGCTGCCGGACTGTTAACGCGATGTCGTAATCGGGCGTCATGTTAAAACCTTCATTAATGCGTCATCAGCCGGTAGCGCTCGCGCAGCCGGTGGCGCAGCGCCATCGCCAGCAGATTCAGCGATAGAATAATCACCACCAGCAGCAGTGCCGTTGCATAGACCAGCGGGCGGTCGGCGTCGATGTTCGGACTCTGGAATGCCAGATCGTAGATCTGAAAACCAAGGTGCATAAATTTGCGATCGAGATGCAGATAGGGGAATACCGCATCCACCGGCAGTTCGGGCACCATCTTGACCACGCCCACCAGCATTAGCGGCGCGGTCTCACCCGCTGCGCGCGCGACCGCCAGAATCAGCCCGGTGAGCATTGCCGGCACGGCCAGCGGCAGCACCACGCGCCACAGGGTTTCTGCCTGGGTTGCCCCCAGCGCCAGCGAGCCCTGGCGCAGGTTATCCGGGATGCGTGACAGCCCCTCTTCGGTGGCCACAATCACCACCGGCAGCGTCAGCAGCGCCAGCGTCAGCGCCGCCCACAGCAGGCCCGGTGTGCCAAAGGTCGGGTTGGGCAGCGCGGTGGAAAAGAACAGCTGATCGAGGGTGCCGCCAATCAGCCAGACAAAAAAGCCCAGCCCGAATACGCCATACACAATGGAGGGCACCCCGGCCAGATTGACCACGGCAATTCGCACCAGCCGGGTCAGTGCATTGCGACCGGCATACTCATGCAGCCACACCGCGGCCACCACGCCAAGCGGCATCACGATAACCGACATCAGCAGTACCATCAGCACGGTGCCAAAAATGGCCGGAAACGCCCCGCTCTCGCTGCCGCCGGTGGCGGGTGAATCGCTGACAAACTGCCAGATCTGACTGAAAAAGTGCTGCACCTTCTGCAGCGGATTCAGCGCATTCGGATACCAGGCCGCCACAATCTCTGCCAGCGGAATGACGTGATCGCCGCCCTGCACATCGCGCAGCACCAGCGTATCGCGCTGGATTTCCTGCTGCAGCCGCTGCAGCCGCTGTGCCTGCCCGGCAAAGCGTTTATGCAGCGCGGCGCTGTTGGCGTCCAGCTCGGATTGATCCTGCAGGCTGAAGGTGCCGTTTCGCCGCTGCTCATCGGCCTGCTGCTGCAGGTTCTCCAGCTGCGCATTCAGACGCGCCATCTCAATACGGCGCAGGGTATTAGCCTGACGCAGCTGTTCATGCACCTGGTTCAGTCGCTGCTGCAGCAGCGCGTCACGATCCTGCGCCGTCAGCACTTCGTTATCTTCGCGCAGCGCGACCAGCCAGCCATAGGCGTTGCCACCGTTGCGGCGCTGCAGCACCAGCACGTCCGCCGGACGCCGGGTTGTTGCCGCCCCCTGGCTGTACAGCACGCGGAAATCAGGCGCGGCGAAATCGCGGTTGCCGGTTTTTACCACGTAGCGCCAGCGTTCGCCCTGCTGCTGTTTTTGCAGCGTTTCCCCCAGCACGCTGACCGGCTGCCCGTCCGGCGGCTGAAACTGATAGAGATCCACCGGCTGCGGCCAGAAGGCGCGTACGCCCTGCCAGCCCAGCAGGCCAATCAGCAGCGTAAAGGCCAGCAGACAGACGGCGACCGCACCGGCGGTCAGCCAGCGCCAGCGATCGTTTTGCCGCATCGCTTTCATCCCTGCCCCTCATGCTGACTGTAACGCTGGCGCAGGCGCTGGCGGATCAGCTCTGCCACGGTATTGATCACCAGCGTGAACAGCAGCAGCAGCAAGGCGCTGAGAAACAGAATGCGGTAATGTGCGCTGCCGGCCGCCGCCTCCGGCATTTCAATGGCGATATTGGCGGAGAGCGCACGCAGTCCGGTGAACAGTCCGCCTTCGCTGACCGGCGTATTGCCGGTGGCCATCAGCACAATCATGGTCTCTCCCACCGCACGGCCAAAGCCGATCATCAGCGCGGCAAAAATCCCGGCAGATGCCCCCGGCAGCACCACGCGCGTCAGGGTCTGCCACGGCGTTGCGCCCAGCGCCAGTGATCCCTGGCCCAGCGCGCCCGGTACGCTGAACAGCGCGTCTTCGGATAAGGTAAAGATCAGCGGCACCAGCGCAAAGCCCATCGCCAGCGCCGCCACCAGCAGGTTACGCTGCTCGTAATGCAGCAGCTGACTGCTCAGGTGCGGCCACAGCTGAGTAGAGAGCCACAGCGTCAGCAGCGTGACAACCAGCAGTACTGGCAGCAGCAGCAGCACTTCAAAGCCGGGACGCCGCCAGCGCGCCGGCAGGCGCGGACTGAGCACGCCGCACAGCAGCAGCGTGGCCGCCAGCACCAGCGGCAACAGCAGCACGCCGATCAGCGCGCTGCGGATATGCGGCGCCAGCCAGACGCCGGCAATCAGTCCAATGACCACGCTGGGCAGCGCGCCCATCATTTCAATGCCGGGTTTCACCCAGCGGCGCAGCCCCGGCGACATAAACCAGGCGGTATACATCGCGGCCGCCAGCGCCAGCGGCGTGGCAAACAGCAGCGCCAGCGCCGCCGCTTTCAGCGTGCCGAGCACCATCGGTATCAGACTGAACTTGGCCTGGTAGCTGTCACCCGCCGCGGTGGATTGCCACACCCAGTCCGCCTGCGGATAGTTTTCGTACCAGATTTTCTGCCACAGATTACGCCAGGTGACATCGGGCCACGGGTTTTCCAGCGCAAACTGCTGCCACTGCCCGGCACGCTCGACAATCAGACCGTCGCCGCGCGGCGTGAACGCCAGTGCGCGGATGCCCGGTGCCAGCTGGCGGGTCAGAATCGGCCCGTCCTGCTTGCTGGCAAACAGGCTGAGGGTGCCCTGCGCGGTAAAGGTGGCAAACACGCGACGCTGCGCCTCCGGCACCACGCCCTGCGCGTCACGGCTCCGGGCAAAGGTGTGAATTGCCTGCAGGCGCGGGCCATTGGCCGAGGTGATGGCAAACCACTGCTGTACGCCGCGCGCGTCCTGTATCAGCAGCGTGCGCCCGCCTGCCAGCAGATGCAGACTCTGCGGGGGCTGCGCCAGCGTCTGCGTTTCGCGCAGCTGTGCGCCCGCGTCACTGATCTGCCACACGCGCAGCAGGCGTCCGGCGCTGGCGTAAAGCAGCGTGCCGTCCGGCGACAGCAGCAAATGATCGGCCTGCTGACCACTTAGCAGAATCTGACTCACGCTGGTGCGATCGGCAAAGGTCAGCAGGCTGATGCCGGCGGGCGTCTGTGCGGCAACGCGCCACTGATGATCGCTCAGCGCACTCAGCGCCATCTGGCTGACCGCGCCCTGCGGCAGCGGCAGCGGACGATCGCCAAGCGGAAAACGCCACTCCCCTTGATGCTGCCGGATCACCGGCTGCATCAGCAGCAGCGCCCCCTGCACGTTCAGCAGCACGCTGCGGCTGTCACTGCTGGTTACGGCGGCGTCGGGCGGGCTGCTGAGCGCCAGCGCTGCGCTGGCGGGCTGACCGTCAAGCGGAATGAAACGCGCTTCATGGCGGCTGATACGCCAGCCCAGCTGGCCGTCGCTGCCCAGCGCCAGCGCAGGCTGGGTGTCCCACAGCTGCTGGCTGAGCGTCGGATGCATCGCCGGCGCAGTAAACAGTGGCAGTACCACCCAAATCAGCCAGAAGAACAGCAGCAGCATCAGCAGTAAAATTCCCACGCCGCAGGCCGTCACCGTGCGCCGCACAAGCTGGTCGATGGCGCGTCGATGACGGTCACTAAAATGGACAGGAATTCGGTTTATGCTCATGCAGGTCTGCGTTACGCGTGAAATTGAGCTGCTATGTTGCCCGTAGCTGATTGATAAGACAACTGTTGAGGTTGGACAAGCCTGCCATACTCTCGCCATAATGGTATCGGACACTGTGCGGAGCGACGATTTTTCGTTAATTCCGCCGGACATTCCGTCCAGCAACAGCATCACGGAGTCAGAATGGGTCAGGAAAAGCTGTATATAGAAAAAGAACTAAGCTGGTTAACCTTCAATGAACGCGTGCTGCAGGAAGCGGCAGATAAAAGCAATCCGCTGATCGAGCGGATGCGCTTTCTCGGCATCTACTCCAATAATCTGGAAGAGTTTTATAAGGTGCGCTTCGCCGATCTGAAGCGGCGCATTCTGATTGGTGAAGAGCAAGGCACGCCGACCACGCTACGCCATCTGCTGAAAAAGATTCAGCTGCGCGTACAGAAATCGGATCAGGAGTTTGACGCCCTCTACAACGATCTGCTGCTGGAAATGGCGCGTAATCAAATTTTCCTGATTAATGAACGTCAGCTGTCGCCGAACCAGCAGGAGTGGCTGCGCTACTACTTCAAACATCAGCTGCGTCAGCATGTGACGCCGATCGTGATTAACCACGACACCGATCTGATTGAATTCCTGAAAGACGACTACACCTATCTGGCGGTGGAAATTATCCGCGGCGAAGAGATTCGCTATGCGCTGCTGGAGATTCCTTCTGACAAAGTACCGCGCTTCATCAACCTGCCTGCCGAATCGCCGCGCCGCCGCAAACCGATGATTCTGCTGGATAACATTCTGCGCTACTGCCTGGATGACATTTTCAAAGGCTTCTTTGATTACGACGCGCTGAACGCTTACTCCATGAAGATGACACGTGACGCCGAGTACGACCTGGTCACTGAAATGGAATCAAGCCTGCTGGAGCTGATGTCCTCCAGCCTGAAGCAGCGCCTGACCGCCGAGCCAGTGCGCTTTGTCTATCAGCGCGATATGCCGGATGCGATGGTGGAAATGCTGCGCCATAAGCTCTCAATTTCCACTTACGACTCCATCGTGCCGGGCGGACGCTACCACAACTTTAAAGACTTTATCGGCTTCCCGAACGTCGGCAAGGCCAATCTGGAAAATCGTCCGCTGCCGCAGATTCGCCATATCGGCTTTGACGGCTTCCGCAACGGCTTTGATGCCATCCGCAATCGCGATGTGCTGCTTTACTATCCCTATCACACCTTTGAGCACGTGCTGGAGCTGCTGCGCCAGGCATCGTTCGACCCAAGCGTGCTGGCGATCAAAATCAACATTTATCGCGTGGCGAAAAACTCACGCATCATGGATGCGATGATTCACGCCGCCTATAACGGCAAAAAAGTGACGGTGGTGGTTGAGCTGCAGGCGCGTTTCGATGAAGAAGCTAACATCCGCTGGGCCAAGCGCCTGACCGAAGCGGGCGTACACGTGATCTTCTCTGCGCCGGGTCTGAAAATCCACGCCAAGCTGTTTCTGATTTCACGGCGTGAAGGCGACGAAGTGGTGCGCTATGCCCACATCGGCACCGGTAACTTCAACGAAAAAACCGCGCGCATCTATACCGACTATTCGCTGCTGACCGCCGACGCGCGCATCACCAACGAAGTGCGCCGCGTGTTCAACTTTATTGAGAACCCTTACCGCCCGGTCACGTTTGAACATCTGATGGTGTCGCCGCAGAACTCACGTGAGATGCTCTATCAGTTGATCGACACCGAGATCGCTAACCAGCAGCAGGAGAAACCGGCCGGCATCACCTTGAAAATCAATAATCTGGTGGATAATGGTCTGGTGGATCGGCTCTATGCGGCCTCCTCTGCCGGCGTAAAAATCAACCTGCTGGTGCGCGGTATGTGCTCACTGATTCCCGATCTGCCTGGCATCAGCGAAAATATTCGCATCACCAGCATCGTAGACCGGTATCTTGAGCATGACCGCGTCTATATTTTTGAAAGCGGCGGCGATAAAAAAGTGTTCCTGTCTTCTGCGGACTGGATGACGCGCAACATCGATTACCGTATCGAAGTGGCGGTCTCCGTGCTCGATCCGCGCCTGAAACAGCGCATACTGGATATCATTGCCATCCTGTTAAGTGATACGGTGAAAGCCCGCATCGTAGACAAAGAATTGAGTAACCGTTATGTTCCGCGCGGCAATCGCAGGAAGGTGCGCTCGCAGCTGGCGATTTACGATTACATCAAGAAACTGGAACAACCCGAATAACGCCTATGCCAATCTCCCAGAAAACTACGCCGAAACCGCAGGAATTCGCTGCCATCGATCTCGGCTCAAACAGCTTCCACATGGTTATTGCCCGTGTGGTTGATGGTGCCCTGCAGGTGCTGGGCCGTCTGAAGCAGCGCGTGCATCTGGCCGACGGGCTGGATGCGCAAAACCGCCTGAGTGAGGAAGCGATAGAGCGCGGCCTGAGCTGCCTGGCGCTGTTTGCCGAGCGCCTGCAGGGGTTCAGCGCGGCGAACGTGACCATTGTCGGCACCCACACGCTGCGTATTGCCACCAATGCGGAAGCGTTTTTGCAGCGCGCTGCGGAGGTGATCCCCTATCCGATTGAGGTCATCTCCGGCAACGAAGAGGCGCGTCTGATTTTTATGGGCGTTGAGCACACCCAGCCGGAGAAAGGCCGCAAGCTGGTGGTGGATATCGGTGGCGGTTCCACCGAGCTGGTCATCGGCGAGGATTTTGAGCCGCAGCTGGTGGAGAGCCGCCGCATGGGCTGCGTCAGCTTTGCCAATCTCTACTTCCCGAAGGGGGAGATCTCACCGGAGAACTTCCGTCGCGCGCGCCTTGCCGCCGCGCAAAAACTGGAGACTCTGGCGTGGCAGTATCGCCTGCAGGGCTGGCAGTATGCGCTGGGCGCTTCCGGCAGCATTAAAGCCGCCTGTGAAGTGCTGGTGGCGATGGGCGAAAAAGAGAAGCGCGTAACGCCCGATAACCTTGAGATGCTGGTCAGTGAAGTGCTGAAGCACAAATCCTTTGCCGCGCTGAGCCTGCCGGGCCTGTCCGACGAGCGCAAAGCCGTGTTTGTGCCCGGGCTGGCGATTCTGTGCGGCGTGTTTGACGCGCTGGCGATTCGCGAGCTGCGCCTCTCTGATGGGGCGCTGCGTGAAGGGGTTCTGTACGAGATGGAGGGCCGGTTCCGTCATCAGGATATCCGCAGCCGCACCGCACAGAGCCTGGCGAACCACTACGCGATTGATAACGATCAGGCGCGTCGCGTGCTGGAAACCACGGAGCAGCTGCATTCGCAGTGGCAGGAGCAGAACCCGAAGCTGGCGAATCCGCAGCTGACCGCGCTGGTGAAATGGGCGGCGATGCTGCATGAAGTCGGCCTGACCATCAACCACAGCGGCATGCAGCGCCATTCCGCCTACATCCTGCAAAACTCAAACATGCCTGGTTTTAACCAGGATCAACAGATGCTGCTGGCGACGCTGGTACGCTTCCACCGGAAAGCGGTGAAGCTGGACGAGATGCCGCGCTTCACGCTGTTTAAGAAAAAGCAGTTTCTGCCGATGATTTTCCTGCTGCGTCTCGGCACCCTGCTGAATAATCAGCGCCAGGCGACGACGCGCCCTGATTCACTGAAGCTGACCACCGATGACGGGCACTGGACGCTGACCTTCCCGGCCGGTTTCCTCAGCCAGAATACGCTGGTGCAGCTGGATCTGGAGCGTGAACAGGGCTACTGGAGCGATGTCACCGGCTGGAAACTGATGCTGGAAGAGGAGTAAGGCGGGCTGCCGGCCCGCTGTCGCACAATGACCTTACGCCCCGATAACTATTTTGCCGAAAAATATGGCCTGACGCCGCCGCATTCTGAAGTGGTGGCGGCACTGCCGATGCTGACGCCCGGTCACGCGCTGGATCTGGGCTGCGGCCAGGGCCGCAATAGCCTGTTTCTCAGCCAGCATGGCTTTGATGTCACCGCCTGGGACACCAATCCGGTCAGTCTGGAGCGCCTGAATACGATACTTGCCGAAGAGCAGCTGCAGAATATCCACACCGCGCAGTGCGATCTGAATCAGCATCGTTTCAACGGCGATTACCAGTTTGTGTTTTCCACCGTGGTGATGATGTTTCTGCAGCCTGCCACTATTCCGCAGCTGATTGCAGATATGCAGGCCAGCACGCGCAAATATGGCTACAACCTGATTGTGGCGGCCATGGAAACCCGTGATTACCCGAATACGCAGGGCTTTCCTTTTACGTTCAAATCCGGTGAGCTGAGCCACTATTACCGCAACTGGCACATTGTGAAGTACAACGAGCATGTGGGAGAACTGCATCGCCGGGATGAACAGGGCAACCGCCTGAAATATCAGTTTGCTACCCTGCTGGCGCAAAAAGCCAGCTACTGACCCTGCACCACGCCGGCGGCCTTTTTCGCCGGCGTTTTCTGACCGCGATCAAAGCCGCCTTCACCTTTCCTGCTTATTTTTCACACAGCGATTGACCTCATCCGGCAACTATGACTAAATGTTGCCATCGCCCGCCCGGGCATTAACAGGAACCCACCCGCGTGAACAGCGCTATACCCGCACGAAGACGTCCCAAAACCGGCACCATGACCCGCATTGTGTTGCTGATCAGTTTCTTTATTCTGGCCGGCCGTCTGCTTTTTATCATTCCCGGTGCCATTGAGCATCACCAGCAAAAGAAAGCGGTGACTCCGCCCGCCACCCTGAGTACCAGCGATACGCGCCAGCCCTGACCCTTGCAGCAAAGCTTATGCCTTTGTCAGATAAAGACAATGCGGCGGCTTACGCCCGATTTACCCGTAACGCGCTACACTTGAGCCTGACTTTACAGACACAAAGGACGCGTTATGTCTGCTTCGCACGCACAACTCTTATCTGAAACCCGCCAGCGCATTCTCCATCTCCTGCTTAATCAACACGATTTAGTGGATGTTCTGCTCGATAAATCGGTCGATCTGAGCGCCGCCGAGCTGCGGGAAGTCACGCTCTGGCGGCAGCAGCTGGAAACCGGATTGCACCAGCTGCACGCAGCGGACCTGGCCGATATTCTTGAAGCCCTGCCGGAAGAGGAGCGTCAGGCGCTGTGGCGTCTGGTGCCCGGTGAACAGCGCGGCCGGGTGCTGGTTGAGGCCTCAGAAACGGTGTGGGCCAGCCTGACAGAAGGGATGACCGATCGCGAGATTCTGCGCGCCATTGAGCCGCTCGACATTGACGATCAGGTCTATCTGGCCCGCTATCTGCCGCGCGATCTCACCGGACGGCTGCTGACCACGCTGGAGCCCGGCCTGCGGGCGCGCCTGCTGGATGTTATTGAGCTGGACCGCGATCGCGTGGGCCGCATTATGGATTTCAATATCCTGACGGTCCGCGCCGACGTGACGCTGGCCACGGTGCAGCGCTATTTACGCAAACGCAAAAGCATGCCGGACGGCACCGATAAGATCTTTATCACCGATGAGCAGAATCAGCTGCTGGGTGAGCTGGCGCTCACCGCTATCCTGCTGAATAAACCCAAAACGCTGGTGACAGACGTGATGAACCCCCGCCCTGTCACCTTCCAGCTGAATGATAAAGCGGAAGATGCCGCCAGCGCGTTCGAACGTTATAACCTGATTTCCGCGGCGGTGACTGACGCCCGTGGCAAGCTGATTGGCCGGATCACGGTGGAAGATGTGATCGACCTGGTGAATCAGGAGAACGAAAGCAATATCCGTAAAATGGGCGGTATCAGCCAGGGCGAGGATGTGTTCGCGCCGGTGCGTAAAGCCGTGAGCAAACGCTGGACCTGGCTGGCTATCAACCTGTGTACGGCATTTATCGCCTCACGCGTTATCGGCCTGTTTGAAGACACCATTTCGCAGCTGGTCGCGCTGGCCACGCTGATGCCGATTGTCGCCGGCATCGGCGGCAATACCGGCAACCAGACCATCACCATGATTGTGCGGGCGCTGGCGCTGCATCAGGTTGAGCCCGGCAACTTCTCGTTTCTGATTGCGCGCGAGCTTGGCGTTGCGCTGCTGAATGGCCTGTTCTGGGGCGGCATCATGGGCGGTGTCACCTGGCTGATGTATGACAATCTGCAGCTTGGCGGCGTTATGATGCTGGCCATGGTGCTGAACCTGCTGCTGGCGGCGCTGATGGGCGTCCTGATCCCGCTGATCATGACGAAGCTGAAGCGCGACCCGGCGGTGGGCTCCAGCGTGCTGATTACGGCTATCACCGATACCGGCGGCTTCTTTATTTTCCTCGGTCTGGCCACGATCTTTTTGCTGCCGCATTAACGGCAGCGGCACACGCCTGGCGACCGGAGAGCTCTCTTCACACGCACAGTGGCGTAAGCGCAGCTACACTCAGGCTCTGACACCAACAATCAGGAGAGACGCAATGTTTAACGTGGATGACTTTGTGCAGTCAAAAACCGGCGGGCCGAAAATGCAGGTTTTGCGCGTGGAAGGCGATACGCTGTGGTGCGCGCGCGTGGATGACCCGGTAAAGCATGAAATTGAGGTCAGCGCCGACAGCGTGAACCTGTATCACGAAGAGGGCGATTTTGGCGTGTGCTGATTAACCGCTGCGCCCTGCCGTCTGCGGCAGCGGCGCAGCGCCTGCTTTCAGGGCCGATCGTCCTGCAGGTTATCCTGCCCGAGCCCTCCGATAAAAGGTAAACGCAGCCGCAGCGGCGTAAAATCAAGCCCGAGGTTTATGCCCAGCACGTTGACCTCCAGCCCCTCTTCTGCCCCAGCCGTCACCCCCAGCACCCCCAGCAGTGAAAACTGCACACCGCGTCCGGATGGCGGTAAGCCCAGTGGATGCCACAGCGAACGGTAATCTTTGCCGATGGCATTCGCCGGTAAATCGAGTTTCAACGCCGGTACTTCACGGCCGATATGCGCCAGAAAGGTATTGCTGTTCGGCCCCGGCCAGGCGCGATAGGTGGTGGGCCACGGATATGAACGGATAGCCGCTTCAATCTGCGGAATCATTGCGGCCGCCGCCGCACCGCGATGCGTTACCAGTAGCCGCGGGCGGGCGCCGTACCAGTAACCATCCGGCAGGTTACGGTTCAGCCGAACTTTATCGCCGCTGCCCCAGCTGATGACTTCATAACGGCTATAGCGCGTTTCACCCGCCCGCTTGAAGATAATCCACGGATGCACCGCCACGACGCCTTTCCAGCCCCAGGTGGGCGCCGCGTACACCTGCACAATGGCTTCACTGGCATAGCGCTGCGGATCGGGTGCCAGTCCGGCGGAATCACGCCGCGCCGTCGCCCAGCCGCCGCGCTCGCTGCTGGCTTCAGCGCTGCGCGTGGCCTGTGCCAGGCTGGCCGCCAGCGACAGCAGCACCACCGCAAGAAACGAAAGCAAAACCATTTTAACTGACAGCATTCCGCGCTCCGGATGAATAAATCGTCGTTATCATGCGCCGAAACCGCAGCAGCTGTATTCACCAACGGTGCGCTGCCACCTGCGCAGCGGCGTGCGGCAGCGGACGCCGCCCTATTCTGCGGCGTTACGCTGCTGTAAATACCCGACAAGGTTTCTGGCAAAAAAAAGCAGCCAGCACAGCAGCAGCAGCGCACCAGCCGGGAAGGTGATCAGCATAAACCAGCCCAGCACGCCCAGTTCAGAGAGCAGCGGGCCGACGTCGCGGCCGAGGATATAGCAGGCGTGCACGCTGGCTTCATCCAGATGGCAGCCGGCCAGACCGGCGATGTAGCCCGCTCCCAGCGCGCTGATCAGCGGCAGAAAAGTTATCAGCGCGATGCCCGCCAGCAGCAGCATATGGCGAAAAAGCAGCGCCCTGAGCGTCAGCATTTGCCGCGGTGCCTTTCTGCTGCCCTGCTGTGCAACCGGCCTGAAATGAAACGGCATGGTATCTCCTGAAGCGATGCCGGTGATAAACCCGGTCTTTAACACGTTCTGTGGCGGCCCCACAGCCGGCAACAGACCGCTATAAAGGCAGGTGTCTGTATGGGCGATATCGGCTAAGTATCTCTTTTTCCTGCACCAACGGACAACGGTGCCGCCTGATGCTCCTTCCCGACTGACGCTTAACGATTTAAGTGTCATTGACCGCATCGCCCGGCAACCAGGGCACTGGCTGGTCGAGCTGTTTCATCTAGACGACATGTTATTCGGGCCGGTTAACGGTTTATTTATCCTGCTGGCAAAGGCATGGGAACACCGTCCATACAGATTGAAAAAAACGCGAGTCAATACCTGTCCACCAGGCTGAAATTCGATGATGTCCTTTTATTAACCCTGGTAAGAAATCACCGAGCAATCTTTTGATTAATATCGCCTTTTCAGGAAATGAGCCGTACTAATCCTTCCCCGAAATAAAATTCTTTGCGCGGTTCCGTCCCCCCGGTAGAATCACAAAGCGATACACAACCAGGAAGCGTAATGAATACAGACCTGCAACAAAACAGCCGTCAGAACATTGCCAGACGTCCGGCGCAGAAACTGCTTGTTGTTTCTGAAAATCAGGAACTCTGTCTTTTTCTGCAAAATACACTCAGGGATAAACAGGTCACGCGTTCGTTGCAGGTAGATTACCGTTACACCTCTTTTAATCAACATCCGCAGCCAATGATTGAAATTGGCGCTGAAAAAATCAATGTCAAAGATGAAGCGACAGTGACAAAAATCATTGCGGAATATGATTTAGTCTTTAGCCTTCACTGCAAGCAAATATTCCCCAGACGACTTATCGAAAATGTCACCTGTATTAATTTTCATCCGGGTTTAAACCCTTACAACCGTGGCTGGTATCCGCAGGTCTTTTCAATAATAAATGGCCTGCCGGTCGGCGCTACCGTGCATTTAATGGATGCTGAAGTGGATCACGGAGAAATCATTGCGCAACAGCGCGTTGACATAGATAAATCTGACACCTCGCTGGATGTATACAGAAAAGTGATTGCTGCGGAAAAAACGCTGATCCACACGCATGTCATTAATATCATTGACGGCCAGTACACCACGACACAACCCATGGGTGAAGGAAACTATAACGGGATCCAGGATTACAATGCGCTCTGTAAGCTGGATTTAACGTCAGTTGCCACTCTCGAAGAACATCTGAATCTGTTGCGAGCCACCACGCATGGCGATTTTAAAAACGCCTACTTTACGGATGAAAACGGCAAAAAATATTTTGTTCGCATCATAATAGAAGAAGACAAATAAATACCTGTTGCCGCTCTGGCTGGCAGAGTGCGCTCCCGCCCGTCGCCTGGGCTGGGCTGCAATCACGTGGTTGAAGGTTTCTGCAGTACCGGTTTATCTCTTCCCGCTTTGGGATTCATCATACCGGGATCGGTTATCCATTAAAGAAATCATAAAAAAGCCCGCTGGAGAGCGGGCTGAGTGCGATACGGCTGAGGGATTATTCCCACTCAATCGTCGCCGGTGGCTTACCGGAGATATCGTAAACCACGCGTGAGATGCCGTTGACTTCGTTGATGATGCGGTTGGAAACGCGGCCGAGGAAATCGTACGGCAGGTGCGCCCAGTGCGCGGTCATGAAGTCGATGGTTTCCACCGCACGCAGGGATACCACCCAGTCATATTTACGGCCATCGCCCATCACGCCGACAGAACGCACCGGCAGGAACACGGTAAAGGCCTGGCTGACTTTATTGTAGAGGTCCGCTTTACGCAGCTCTTCAATGAAGATGGCGTCGGCGCGGCGCAGCAGATCGCAATACTCTTTTTTCACTTCGCCCAGTACGCGCACGCCCAGCCCCGGGCCCGGGAACGGATGGCGATACAGCATATCGTACGGCAGTCCCAGTTCCAGACCGATTTTGCGCACTTCATCTTTGAACAGCTCTTTCAGCGGCTCCACCAGTCCCATCTTCATCTCTTTCGGCAGGCCGCCAACGTTGTGGTGAGATTTGATGACATGCGCTTTGCCGGTGGCCGAAGCCGCAGATTCAATGACGTCAGGATAGATGGTGCCCTGCGCCAGCCATTTCACTTCGGTCAGCTTCAGCGCTTCTTCATCGAACACTTCAACGAATACGCGACCGATGATTTTACGCTTGGCTTCCGGATCGTTCTCGCCCGCCAGCGCATCAAGGAAGCGTGCTTCCGCCGGCACATGCACAATGTTCAGACCGAAGTGGTCGCCGAACATGTCCATGACCTGCTCCGCTTCGTTCAGACGCAGCAAACCGTTGTCCACGAAGACGCAGGTCAGGCGCTCGCCAATCGCACGGTGCAGCAGCATCGCGGTAACGGAAGAGTCAACGCCGCCGGACAGGCCAAGGATCACTTTGTCATTGCCAACCTGCTCACGGATGCGCTCAACCGCATCTTCAATGATTTTTGCCGGGGTCCACAGCGCTTCGCAGCCGCAGATATCGCGCACAAAGCGTTCCAGCATGCGCAGGCCCTGACGGGTGTGCGTCACTTCCGGGTGGAACTGCACGCCGTAAAATTTCTTCTCTTCGTTGGCCATAATGGCGAACGGACAGGTCTCTGTGCTGGCGACGGTAACGAAATCCGCCGGAATCGCGGTCACTTTATCGCCGTGGCTCATCCACACGTCGAGCAGCGGTTTGCCTGCCGCGCTGATGGCGTCTTCGATATCTCGCACCAGCGCGCTCTGGGTGGTCACTTCAACCTGCGCGTAACCAAATTCACGCTCGTTTGAGCCTTCCACTTTACCGCCCAGCTGCATCGCCATGGTCTGCATGCCATAGCACACGCCCAGAACCGGCACGCCGGCGTTAAAGACGTATTCCGGCGCACGCGGGCTGTTCAGCTCGGTGGTGCTCTCCGGACCGCCGGAAAGGATGATGCCGTTCGGGTTGAACTGGCGGATTTGCTCTTCGGTGACATCCCACGCCCAGAGTTCGCAGTAGACGCCCAGCTCACGCACGCGGCGCGCGACCAGCTGCGTATACTGAGAACCAAAATCGAGGATCAAAATGCGATGTTTATGAATATTTTCAGTGGTCATTGAGGCATTTCCATTGGGATGGACTTAAACATAAAAGCGCCCGGCTGGTGCCGGGCGGGAAATCTTATGGGATCAGGAACCCATGCGGTAGTTTGGTGACTCTTTGGTGATGGTCACGTCATGCACGTGGCTTTCGTTGATGCCGGCCCCGCTGATACGAACAAACTCCGCTTTGGTACGCAGGTCATCGATGGTCGGGCAACCGGTCAGCCCCATGCAGGAGCGCAGGCCGCCCATCTGCTGATGCACGATCTCTTTCAGACGGCCTTTATAGGCCACGCGCCCTTCGATCCCTTCCGGCACCAGTTTGTCCGCGGCGTTATCGCTCTGGAAGTAACGGTCAGACGAGCCTTTGGACATCGCGCCGAGGGAACCCATACCACGGTAAGATTTAAAGGCACGGCCCTGATACAACTCGATTTCGCCCGGTGATTCTTCGGTACCCGCCAGCATAGATCCCACCATCACGGCAGCGGCACCCGCGGCGATGGCTTTGGCGATATCACCGGAGAAGCGGATACCGCCATCGGCAATCACCGGAATACCGGTGCCTTCCAGTGCGGCAACCGCATCAGAAACGGCGGTGATCTGCGGTACGCCCACGCCGGTTACGATACGGGTGGTGCAGATAGAGCCCGGGCCGATGCCCACTTTCACCGCGCTGACGCCGGCATTTGCCAGTGCCAGTGCGCCTGCGCCGGTTGCCACGTTGCCGCCAATAATTTCCAGATCCGGATATTTGGCGCGGGTTTCGCGGATACGCTGCAGCACACCCTCAGAGTGACCATGCGAAGAGTCAATCAGCAGCACGTCGACGCCCGCGGCGACCAGCGCATCCACGCGCTCTTCGTTACCGGCACCGGCACCCACGGCTGCGCCTACGCGCAGACGGCCCTGCGCATCTTTACAGGCGTTAGGTTTACGTTCTGCTTTCTGGAAGTCTTTAACCGTAATCATGCCCAGCAGGTGGAAGCTGTCATCCACGACCAGCGCTTTTTCCACGCGCTTTTCGTGCATTTTCTGCAGCACCACATCACGCGCTTCACCCTCTTTCACCGTGACCAGGCGCTCTTTTGGCGTCATCACGGCGGTTACAGGCTGCGTCAGATCGGTAACGAAACGCACGTCACGGCCGGTAATGATGCCCACCAGTTCATTACTGGCGTTCACCACCGGATAACCGGCAAACCCGTTGCGCTCAGTCAGCGCTTTCACTTCCGCCAGCGTCGTGGTAGGCAGTACGGTCTGTGGCTCCGTGACCACGCCGCTTTCGTGCTTCTTCACTTTGCGGACTTCGTCAGCCTGACGCTCAATCGACATATTTTTATGGATAAAGCCCAGACCGCCTTCCTGCGCCAGCGCAATCGCCAGACCCGCTTCGGTCACGGTGTCCATCGCTGCGGAGAGCATTGGAATATTGAGGCGAATGTTTTTAGTCAGTTGGGTGCTGAGGTCAGCCGTGTTGGGAAGAACAGTGGAGTGAGCGGGAACGAGCAGGACGTCGTCAAATGTGAGGGCTTCTTTCGCGATTCTTAACATTGCAATATCTCCACCTGGGGCGTTGAAAACAGATAAAATATTGCCGCGGCATTATACAGGCCGAAATCGATTGCCTCCAGTGTTTTTTAGGAAAAGCGCTTGATCCTGTGGGACAGCCATGTAGTATCGGTTAATTAACCCTCTGATTTAAAATTTGATCCTCATCACATGTCGCTACCGCCAACCGCCAGTATTTTTACCGTCAGCCGTCTGAACACCACGGTGCGTCAGCTGCTGGAAAATGAGATGGGCCTGGTGTGGCTCAGCGCTGAGATCTCGAATTTTACCCAGCCGGCCTCCGGTCACTGGTACTTTACGCTGAAAGACGATGGCGCACAGGTACGCTGTGCCATGTTCCGTAACAGCAATCGTCGCGTCAGCTTCCGCCCGCAGCATGGTCAGCAGGTGCTGGTGCGTGCCAGCATCACGCTGTATGAGCCGCGCGGCGACTACCAGCTGATCATTGAAAGTATGCATCCGGCGGGCGAAGGCCTGCTGCAGCAGCAGTTCGAACAGCTTAAAACCCGCCTGGCGGCGGAAGGCCTGTTCGATCAGCATTATAAACAGCCGCTGCCGGAACCGGCGCGCCAGGTCGGCGTTATCACCTCTGCCACCGGGGCGGCGCTGCATGACGTATTGCGCGTGCTGCACCGCCGCGATCCCTCGCTGCCGGTGGTGATCTACCCCACCGTGGTACAGGGCGTGGACGCGCCGGCGGCAATCGTGCGCGCCATTGAACTGGCCAACCAGCGCAATGAGTGTGATGTGCTGATCGTCGGTCGCGGCGGCGGTTCGCTGGAAGATTTATGGAGCTTCAACGACGAGCGCGTGGCGCGGGCCATTTTTGCCAGCCGCCTGCCAATCGTCAGCGCGGTGGGCCATGAAACGGACATCACCATCGCCGATTTTGTCGCTGACCTGCGCGCGCCGACACCGTCGGCGGCGGCCGAGCTGGTCAGCCGTAATCAGCTTGAACTGCTGCGCCGCCTGCAGTCACAGCAGCAGCGCCTGGAAATGGCAATGGATTATTATGTGGCGCAGCAGCAGCGCCGCTTTACGCGTCTGCAGCATCGCCTGCAGCAGCAGCATCCGCAGCTGCGGCTGGCCCGCCAGCAGACGGCGCTGTTTCAGCTGCAGCGCCGTCTGAATGAGGCGATGGAACTGCGGTTGCGCAGCGCCCGTCTTCAGCAGGAACGTCTGGTCCAGCGTCTCAACCACCAGCAGCCGCAGGGGCGCATTCTGCGCGCGCAGCAGCAGCTGCAGCAGTGGCACTATCGTTTACAGCAGGGGCTGGAAAAGCAGCTCAGCCATAACCGGCAGCGCTTTGGCGCACTGGCGGCGCAGCTGGAAGCCGTCAGCCCGCTGGCAACGCTGGCACGCGGCTTCAGCGTCACCACCGACACCCGCGGCCTGGTCGTGAAAAAAACCGCTCAGCTGCAACCCGGTGATGTGCTGCGTACCCGGCTGGATGATGGCTGGGTTGAGAGCGCAGTCACCGCGCTGCAGCCGGAAAAAAAGCGCCGCCGTAAATCGTCGTAATACGGTAAACGGACCGCCAGCCTGCGCGGACCCGTCTATACTTCCATCAGGATCGTTAATGGGAGTTAGACATGACTTACAGCGTTATTCCTCCGTATATACTGCGTAACATCATTGATAATTGCTCCGGCGCTCAGCAGGATTATGCGCGTCGTACCCTCACCCATGTCCAGCAACTGATGGCACAGCATAACCATACCGCCAGCGCTGCCGGTACCGCGCGGCCCGGCAGCGTGCTGCGCGCCATTTATGATGCGCAAAACACGCAGAATCTGCCCGGCACCTTAATCCGCGCAGAGGGCCAGTCCGGTAATGGCGACGTGGCGGCTGAAGAAGCCTGGAATTACCTCGGCGTCACTTATGATTTCTACTGGAACGTCTACAAACGTAACTCGCTGGATAACAAAGGCCTGAAGCTGGACGGCACGGTGCATTATGGCCAGGAGTATCAGAACGCCTTCTGGAACGGCCAGCAGATGGTATTTGGCGACGGCGATGGCGAAATATTTAACCGCTTTACGATTGCGATTGACGTAGTGGCGCATGAACTGACGCACGGCGTGACGGAAACCGAAGCCGGGCTGATCTATTTCCAGCAGGCCGGCGCGCTCAATGAATCGATGTCCGACGTTTTTGGTTCGCTGGTGAAGCAGTATCACCTGCAACAGCGTGCCGATCAGGCCGACTGGATCATTGGTGAAGGCCTGCTGGCCAAAGGCATTCATGGCCGCGGACTGCGTTCCATGTCGCAACCGGGCACCGCCTATGACGACCCGCTGCTGGGCAAAGACCCGCAGCCGGCGGACATGGCGCACTACATCGACACGCGCGAAGATAACGGCGGCGTGCACCTTAACTCCGGTATTCCCAACCGCGCCTTCTACCTTGCTGCCACCGCGCTGGGCGGCTTCGCCTGGGAACAGGCCGGTCAGGCATGGTATGACGCGCTGTGCGACAAAGCCCTGCCGCAGAACGCCGATTTCAGCACCTTTGCACGCTTTACCGTGCAGCATGCCGAGACGCGTTTTGACCGCACCGTCGCGGATGCCATCCAGTCTGCATGGCAGCAGGTAGGTGTGAAGTGAACGTTGAGCTGACCGACGACGCGATTATTGAACTGGCGCGTGAAGGCGGCATTGCATTTATCCCCAGGCTGCGCGGCGAGCGGCGGTTTGCGCTGGCGCAGCTGCCGGAGCCGCAAAAAGAGCGCGTCTGTCACGTGCTGGAGCGGGCGCTGCCGCTGGGCGAACCGGAAGAAAAGGCGGCGGATATTGGCCGCGGCGACCAGCGCTACTTTCGCATTCAGATCACCTACGCCACGCGGCAGGAAGCGGGCTCGCTGGTGATTCTGATTCCGGAAACCGTCGCGCCGCCAGAGTTACAGGCGCTGTGGCGTGACGGCCAGTAAAGCGCTGCACGCGCACCCAGCGAAGCGGCAGTAGCGGACTATACTCAATAACGTGGCTGGCTGGTCCACATCAAAGAACACACCCTTCGATGAGGTCTCTGCTATGACACAACATAAGCAACGAGGCGGTGCCGGGAACTTTGCAGAGGACCCGGAGCGCGCCAGGGAAGCCGGTCGTGCTGGCGGCAAAGTCAGCGGGGGCAATTTCAGAAACGATCCTGAAAGGGCCAGGGAAGCTGGAAGAAAAGGAGGACAAAAAAGCCGTCGCCCCTCTAAGCAGCAGTAATTCAGGTACCTGACAGGAAGGCCCTGTCCAGGGACGGTAATGAAAAAGGCCGACATCATGATGTCGGCCTTTGTTTGTTAATGTGATGACGGGCTGTCAGGCAGCGCGTAGGCGATCACGTAATCCCCGCGATCCGGCGACTGGCGGGCACCACCGGCGGAAATCAGAATGTACTGTTTGCCATTCTTCGGTGAGACATAGCTGATCGGCCCGCCCTGGCTGCCCACCGGCAGACGGGCTTTCCACACCTCTTTTCCGGTTGAACTGTCAAAGGCGCGCAGGTAGTAATCCTGGGTTCCGGCGATAAAGACCAGCCCACCCTGCGTGGCAAGCGTGCCGCCCAGCGTCGGCATACCGACCGGCATTTGCGCATGCATTTTGATGCCAAACGGCCCGGTATCCTGCACGGTACCGACCGGTACCTGCCAGACAATCTGACGGGTTTTCATGTCGATAGCGGAAAGCGTACCAAATGGCGGAGCCTGGCAGGGAATGCCCAGCGGCGACATAAAGCGGTTTTTATTGACCGCATACGGCGTGCCCTTCAGCGGTACCGCACCCATGCCGGTGTTGATCGCTTCACCACCGTTGCTGCCGCGTGACACTTTGCTGGTGTCCTGCGGAATCATCTGAACCCACAGGCCAAGGCGCATATCGTTGACGAACATATACTGGTTGTTGGGATCAAACGAAATGCTGCCCCAGTTCATGCCGCCGAGCGAGCCGGGGAAGCTGAGCGATTTATCGGTGTCCGGTACGGTAAACAGTCCGTTATAACGCATGCCTTTAAAGGCGATACGGCAGGCCAGCTGGTCAAACGGCGTGGCTCCCCACATATCCGCTTCGGTCAGGGTCTGATTACCAATATTGGGCATCTCCACCGAGTGCGGCTGCGTTTTGGTGTACTGCTCGTCAGGAATATGACCCTGCGGCATCGGCAGCTCTTCCACTTTTGTCAGCGGCTTGCCGGTCAGGCGATCCAACACCCAGATCATGCCGGTTTTGGCACCAATCACCACCGCAGGTTTGGTGGTACCGTCCTTCATCGGGAAGTCCACCAGGCTTGGCTGCATCGGCAGGTCAAAGTCCCAGAGGTCATTGTGCACCGTCTGGTAAACCCACTTCTCTTTGCCGGTGGTGGCGTCCAGCGCCAGAATCGAAGCGCCGTATTTGTGATCCAGTGCGGTGCGGTTTGCGCCCCACAGGTCGACCGATGAACTGCCCATCGGCAGGAACACGGTGTTCATTGCCGGATCGTAGGACATCGGTGCCCAGGAGTTAGGGGTGCTGCGGGTGTAGTGTTTACCCGGCAGCAGAATCGCGTTCGGATCGTCGTTGCCCGGGTCAAACGCCCAGCGCATTTTACCGGTGATCACATCAAAGCCGCGCAGCACGCCGCCTGGCATATCGGTCTGCACGTTATCGGCAACGCGGCCGCCTACCACGACCGTCGTACCTGCAACCTGCGGTGGCGAGGTCAGCTGATACTGCGGATCGGGCGCGCTGCCGAGACCCTGCTTCAGGTCAACCACGCCGTGGTCACCAAAATTCTCACACAATGCCCCGGTGTCGGCGTTGATGGCAATCAGACGCGCATCGATGGTGTTCATCAGAATACGGCGCTGACAGCTGTCACCGGCGGCCAGTACCGGAGGCGGCACCGGCGTAGAGCCGGGCTGGTCAGGCTGCTGGATCGGTTTGGTGGCATCGAAATAGGCGAGGCCGCGGCAGCGGTTCCACACTTCCGCCTGCGCGTTGATTTCGCGCTTCCAGATCGCTTTACCGCTATCGGCTTCAACCGCAATGACATTGTTATGCGGCGTGCACAGATAAAGGGTATTGCCAACCTGCAGTGGCGTCTGCTGATCTTCTGCGCCGTTACCGGTCGGGCTGACCGGAATATCACCGGTGTGGAAGGTCCAGGCTACCTGCAGATCTTGCACGTTATCACGCGTGATTTGATCGATCGCCGCAAAACGATCGCCCTGCGGCGTGCGGCCATAACTGCTCCAGTCCTGCTGAGGTTTGCTTTTATCCACCGGAATCAGCGGCAGCTGTTTGCCGCTGAAGGCCACGGTCGGATGCGGCTGGAACATCTGAAAGCCGGTGACGCCCATACCCACGGCAATCACCGCAGCAAGCGCATAAGAGAGGCCGGACAGCGGATTTTTGCCTTCACGCTGACGCAGCGCGGGCCAGGTCAGAAACGCAAACAGCATCAGACCGGCCGGCACCATCAGGCGCGACACCAGCGGCCAGAACGACCAGCCGGCATCAAACAGCGACCAGATCAGCGTACCGGCAAACACCAGAATAAACAGGGTGACGGCGGATGATTTGCGGCGGAAGAACTGCACCGCCGACAGCAGCATCACGATGCCGGCAATCAGGAAATACCAGCTGCCGCCGAGGGCAACCAGTTTGCCACCACCGATCGCAAAGAACAGGCCGATCGCCAGCAGCACCAGTCCGAACAGTCCGGACCAGAGACTCAGCCCTTTACCGGGACGAGCGGAATTTTCTGCCATAACACTTACTCTCCTGAAAATAACGGGCTGGCGCCAGCGAGCCGCAGCCATCGGGGAGCGATTTCCTGGCACACAGGGGCAGGAAATCGCTCCATTGCGCGTTATTTATCGTTGTGGGAACGGACACCAGGCCCGTAATCGCGCGCCTGTCAGGCGGCGTGCAGCGGTGATCCCGGCAGCGCCTGTTACAGGGCGGCAGGATTGTACCACCTGGTACAATTAAAAGTGAATATCCATAACGCGGGAGTTACCGGCTAATAGCATTTTTGCTACAAATGCCGTCACGCAGCCTGACAGGTGGCGGCTGGCGCTGAGGAGCGGGCAAAAAAAAGGGCCCCTGCGGGCCCTTTTCATCTTAACGTTTTAACGTTTGTTCTTTTTCAGATGCGCCATCAGACGCTTACGCTTGCGCTGCTGCGTTGGCGTCAGCAGGTTGCGTTTCCCGGCGTACGGGTTGTCACCCTCTTTAAACTGAATGCGGATAGGCGTGCCCATCACGTTCAGCGAGCGGCGGAAGTAGTTCATCAGGTAACGCTTATAGGAATCCGGCAGATCTTTCACCTGATTACCATGGATGACCACGATTGGCGGGTTATAACCACCGGCATGCGCATATTTCAGCTTCACGCGGCGCCCCCGCACCAGCGGCGGCTGGTGGTCATCGGCGGCCATGTTCATAATGCGCGTCAGCATCGACGTGTTAACACGCCTGGTTGAGCAGTCGTAGGCTTCGGTGACCGATTCAAACAGGTTGCCCACCCCGCTGCCGTGCAGTGCAGAGATGAAATGCACGCGCGCGAAGTCGATGAAGCCAAGACGGAAATCCAGCGTCTCTTTGACTTCGTCTTTGATCTCCTGCGACAGGCCATCCCATTTGTTGACCACAATCACCAGCGAGCGACCGCTGTTAAGGATAAAGCCCAGCAGGGAGAGATCCTGATCGGAAATCCCGGCGCGCGCGTCGATCACCAGCATCACCACGTTGGCGTCTTCGATTGCCTGCAGCGTCTTGATAACCGAGAATTTTTCCACGGTATCGGTGATTTTACCGCGCTTACGTACTCCGGCGGTGTCGATCAGAATGTATTCACGACCGTCACGCTCCATCGGGATGTAAATGCTGTCACGCGTGGTGCCAGGCATGTCGTAGACCACCACGCGGTCTTCGCCGAGAATACGGTTGGTAAGCGTTGATTTACCTACGTTCGGACGACCAACAATCGCCAGCTTGATCGGCAGGCCGGTGGGATCGAAGGCTTCTTCTTCCTCTTCGTCCAGCGCTTCGCCATTCTCTTCCGCCGCTAACGCTGCCCAGTAGGCTTCGTTTTCATCTTCTTCACTCAGCGGCTGCGGCGCGACTTCATCCATCCACGGCAGCAGCGCCGTTTCCAGCAGGTTCGTCACGCCACGGCCGTGCGAGGCGGCAATCGGATGGATCTCGCCGAGACCCAGCGCGTAGAAATCCAGCACCGCGGCATCGGGATCCAGACCGTCGGTTTTGTTGGCAACGAGGAACGTCGCTTTATCACGTGAACGCAGGTGATTCGCAATCTGCTGATCCGCAGGCATTACGCCAGCGCGGGCATCGACCAGAAACAGCACCACATCCGCTTCTTCAATCGCCAGCAGCGACTGTTCCGCCATGCGGTTTTCCACGCCTTCCTCGGTGCCATCAATACCGCCGGTATCAATGACGATAAATTCGCGCCCTTCCACTTCGGCGCGACCATATTTGCGATCGCGAGTCAGTCCAGGGAAATCGGCCACCAGCGCATCACGAGTGCGCGTTAAGCGGTTAAACAGCGTGGATTTCCCCACATTGGGACGCCCAACCAGCGCGACCACAGGTACCATAACACTTGCCTCAGTTTAAAAATAAATCGCCCGAATGGCGTGATTATAACGACATTTAGCGGGAGCCGTCAGGCTGAAGGCGCAAAGCATACCATGCCTGACTAAAAACAGAACGGCTCCTGACGAATCAGGAGCCGTAAAAACAGCCGGGACGCGCGTCCCGCCGGGCCACAACCTTAACGGGTAATGGCGTAAACCTCGCCGCCTTTCGCCTGGATCAGCAGTTTATCGCCGGCGACCACCGGCTCAGTCTGGAAGCCATCGCTGTCCAGTTTCTGCTGCGCCACAAAGCGGCCGTCGAGCGTATTGATCCAGTGCAGGTAACCTTCGCTATCGCCCACTACCAGATAGCCGTTGAACAGCACCGGCGCGGTGAGGTTACGGTGCAGCAGATCGCTCTGACGCCACAGCGCCACGCCGCCATCGGCATTCAGCGCAATCACGCGGTCATCCTGATCCACCAGATAGATGCGACCGGCATCCACAATCAGATCTTTCACACCGCCGATTTCACGTTTCCACAGAATCTGACCTGAGCGCAGATCCAGCGCCGTCAGGTTGCCGTTGTAGGCCAGGGCGTAAACCACACCGTTAACGATCACCGGCGTGGTATCCACATCGTTCAGGCGATCAATTTCCGTCGCGCCGCTTGGCTGCGAAATACGCTGCTGCCAGATCAGCTGTCCCTGGTTCATGATTACTGCGCTGACACGACCGTTATCGCCGCCGACGATCGCCCCGCCAAAGGCGACGGCCGGCGCAGACTCGCCGCGCAGCGACAGCGCTGGCATATCCAGGTTCACGCTCCATTTGATGACGCCGCTGTTCTGATCCAGTCCCTGCAACATGCCGTTGCTGGTGTGCACCAGAACCAGACCATCGCTGACCACCGGTCGTGACAGCGCTTCGCCAGCCACTTTGGTCTGCCATGCGATGCCGCCGTCGCTGGTGTTCAGCGCAAATACCTGTCCGCGTTCACTGCCGATATAGAGGCGATCGCCACTGGCGGTAATGCCGCCCGACAGCAGCGCAGAGATGTTTTTCGAGAAGAAACCGGTTTTTTCAGAGAGGTCAACTTTCCACTTCTCTTTGCCATTGCTGGCATCCAGTGCTTTCACCACGCCAAAGCGATCCGCCGCGTAGACGGTGCCGTCCTGCCAGGCCGGGTGCAGATTTGAGTAGAAGTCGCCGACGCCGTCACCCACTGAGGTGCTCCACGCGGTTTCCGGGGTGAACTGATTTTCCACCTTGGGCAGCGGTGCCATTTTCACTACATCTTCTTCGCCGCTGAACAGCGAGCAACCGCTGAGCAGTGTGACTGAAATCAGCCCCGGCAGCAGGTATTTACGTAATTCCATGTGCGCTCTCTTGACTGGCTTAACTTAAGTTATTCATCTTCATCTGCAGCATCTGCTTCAGCGCAGGAGAAGCCTGCGATTCAGCACCCTTGCTCCAGGCATCCCGTGCACCCTGCCTGTCGCCTTTGCTCAGCAGCGCTTCACCGCGAATATCGGCCACAATGGCCGTCCAGCCTTCACCCTGCACGTTGTTCAGGGTGGTTAATGCGGCATCGGCCTGGTTTTGCTGCAGCTGAATGCGCGCCAGACGCAGGTTAAGCACCGCCTGCAGATTGGCATCTTTGGTATCTTTCAGCCCGCTCTGTAACAGCGTAATGGCTTTATCAAGCTGGCCGGCCTCCACGTACTGTTTTGCCAGATCCAGTGACGCCAGCGCACCATAGGTGTTGTGATTTTCATTAACGAAGCTGGCTACCGCTTCCAGCGTCTGCGGCTTGTCCGCCTGCATGGCGCGGGTCAGCTGCTGATATTGCGCAGAAGCGGCTTTATCTGCGCCTTCCTGATGACTGGCCCAGAAACGCCAGCCGCCCAGCGCGGCAATTCCGACAATCACACCGACGGCCAGCGCTTTACCGTTACTGGCAAAGAAGCGACGCAGTGCATCAACCTGTTCATTTTCGTTGCTGTAAACTTCCACGCAATCCTTCTCCTTAAAATGCGGTTACCGTGCTGCGCTTACTGCAGCAGCGTACGCAGGGTCGCCGCAGCGTCACTCTGCGCCAGCGTCTGCTGGTCGCCGGTGCGCAAATCTTTCAGCACCACCTGGCCGGCGTTGACTTCGTCTTCACCCAGCACCAGCGCAATGCGTGCGCCCCACTTATCGGCACGGGCAAACTGCTTTTTGAAGTTACCGCCACCGAAGTTGGTCATCAGCTTCAGCGCCGGGTCGGCATCACGCAGTTTTTCCGCCAGCTGCATCGCGGCGGACTGCACGCCCTGCCCCGAAGCGATAACATAGACATCAACAACGCGCGTCGGTTCAAATTCCGGATTCACGGCCTGCACCAGCAGTACCAGACGCTCAAGCCCCATGGCAAAGCCGACCGCCGGCGTGGCGCGGCCACCCAGCTGCTCCACCAGGCCATCATAGCGACCGCCGCCGCACACCGTGCCCTGCGAGCCGAGGCTGCGGGTTACCCACTCAAAAACGGTGCGGTTGTAGTAATCCAGGCCGCGCACCAGGCGCTGATTGATGCGATAGCGGATGCCGGCATCGTCCAGCAGTGCGCACAAACCGCGGAAATGCTCACGTGAATCGTCGTCGAGGAATTCACTCAGCGTTGGCGCATCGTTCAGCAGGGTCTGAATCTCCGGATTCTTACTGTCCAGCACGCGCAGCGGATTGGTGTACATGCGGCGTTTGCAGTCCTCATCCAGCACCTCTTTATGCTGTTCGAGGAACGCCACCAGCGCGCTGCGGTAGTTTGCACGCGCCTCCAGAGAGCCAATTGAGTTCAGTTCCAGTTCCACGTGGTCGGCGATGCCCAGCGCTTTCCACCAGCGCGCAGTCAGCATAATCAGCTCGGCATCCACGTCCGGCCCCTGCAGGCCAAAGACTTCCACCCCCATCTGATGGAACTGGCGGTAGCGCCCTTTTTGCGGACGCTCATAGCGGAACATCGGGCCGACGTACCACAGGCGCTGCTCCTGGTTGTAGAGCAGGCCATGCTCAATACCGGCGCGTACGCAACCCGCCGTGCCTTCCGGGCGCAGCGTCAGGCTTTCGCCGTTGCGGTCTTCAAAGGTGTACATCTCTTTTTCAACCACGTCGGTCACTTCACCGATGGCGCGGCTGAACAGCGGGGTGTGCTCAACGATTGGCAGACGGATTTCACTGTAACCATAGCTGGCCAGCACCTGCTTCAGGGTGCCTTCAATACGCTGCCAGATTGCGGTATCTGCCGGCAGGTAATCGTTCATCCCGCGAATCGCTTGAATATTCTTCGCCACGTTAGAATCTCTTAATACAAAAAAACCTGTCCGGCATCATACCTTATGAGGATGAAACCGCACAGGTTCATTCACAAACTGGCGCGCGGCGGGCGCGCACCTTCCGTTATTTTTCCAGCTGTTGTACGCTGATACGGCGGCTCTCATCCAGCATGGCGGCTTTGGCACGAATGCGCGCTTCCAGCTGATCGATCATGTCGTTGTTATCCAGACGATCGCGCTGGCGCACCCCATCTTCGTAGAAACCGCTTTTTTTATTGCCGCCGGTTACGCCAAGGGTAGAAACGGTGGCTTCGCCCGGGCCGTTTACCACACAGCCGATAATCGAGACATCCATTGGCGTGATAATGTCTTCCAGCCGCTCTTCCAGCGCGTTCACGGTGCCGATCACATCAAACTCCTGACGTGAACAGGTCGGGCAGGCAATAAAGTTGATGCCGCGTGAACGAATGCGCAGCGATTTGAGGATGTCGTAACCGACTTTTACTTCCTCAACCGGATCCGCCGCCAGCGAGATACGCAGCGTATCGCCGATGCCTTCAGCCAGCAGCAGGCCAAGACCAATCGCAGATTTCACCGCACCGGCACGTGCGCCGCCAGCTTCAGTGATGCCCAGATGCAGCGGCTGGTCGATCGCTTTCGCCAGCAGGCGATACGATTCAACGGCGAGGAAGACATCAGACGCTTTGACGCTGACCTTAAACTGATCGAAGTTTAGCCGGTCAAGGTGATCCACGTGACGCATGGCCGATTCCAGCAGCGCCTGTGGCGTGGGCTCACCATACTTCTCCTGCAGATCCTTCTCCAGCGAACCGGCGTTAACGCCGATACGGATAGGAATGTTGTGATCGCGTGCGCAGTCCACCACCTGACGAATACGCTCATTGTTACCAATGTTGCCCGGGTTAATGCGCAGGCAATCGACGCCATATTCAGCCACTTTGAGGGCGATGCGATAGTCAAAGTGAATGTCCGCCACCAGCGGCACATTGACCTGTTGCTTAATGAGTCTGAAGGCTTCAGCCGCATCCATGGTCGGCACGGAAACGCGCACGATATCCACCCCGACGCGCTCCAGCGCACGGATCTGGTTTACCGTGGCTTCAACGTCAGTGGTTCGGGTGTTGGTCATGGACTGAACGGCGATGGGCGCGCCATCGCCAACTGGCACCTTGCCGACGTAAATTCGCGTTGATTTGCGACGGATAATGGGTGCTTCGTTATGCATATTTTCTCTCCACAATTACCCGGAAAGCGCGCTGCGCGTTATTGCGCACCCAGCGTCAGTCGGGCAACCTGGTTATTACGGATAAAACGACTTAAATCAACGGGCTGATTCTGATATTGCACCTCAACCGCCCCCGGTGCGCCAATTTTCAGACGATACGGAGCCGTGCCGGATAAGCTCAGCTTACCGCCGCTGCGCTGCAGGCCGCTGAACAGCTTTTTGCCCGTGGCATCGGTCACTTCCAGCCAGCAGTCGGCTTTGAAATTCATCACCACGGCGTTGGGATCGCCCGCTGGCTGGCTGACCGCGGCATTGCCGGTTGGCATGCTGGCTGCAGGAACGCTGTTAGCCGGTGCCGGTGAGGTCGCCGCTGGCGGCGTGTTATCCACCGGCGCCTGGCTCGGGGCGACAACGGCGTTAGCGCTGCCGCTTGCCGCAGCGCTGTTGCTGCTGGCCGCCGGCGCCGTGCTGCCGGTATCCGGCGTCGCCACCGCACCGGCACCGTTATCGACCGGCGTGCCTGCCGCATTGGTGTCGCTATCGCTGGCGCTGTCGGTGCTGTTATCACCCAGCGGAATCGACTGGCTGTTGTCGCTGCTGCTGCCGTTCTGATCCGCCATCGAGACCAGATCTGCCTGCGAGGCTTTATGATTCTGCCACCACCAGGCGCCGGTGAGGCCCACCACGACAAAAATCACCAGCCAGGTGAAAATCATCAGCCAGCCATCACGCTTTTTACGGCGTTTACCTAATGAGAAGCTCTGCATAGGCTCGATTTTCGCGGCGCGCACCGGCGCCTGTTTCGCCATCATCGGCAGCAGATCATCTTCCGGAACGTGCACCAGTCGCGCATAAGAACGAATGTAGCCGCGCAGGAAAGTGGAGGCTAAATCCGCCGGGGATTTGTCCTCTTCAATGTCACGTACGGTGGAAAGTTTCAGGCACAGGCGTTCAGCGACGTTTTGCTGCGTCAGCCCCATCTGCTCACGGGCCAGACGCAGGCGTTCACCTGTGGAATGTACTGCAGATTTCTCTTGAGTGGCTTCAGTATTCATTAGCTAAATAACGCTGGTACTGTATCGATTGTGGAAAACTTCGCGCCAACCGGTCGCCATAACGTGTAACGTCAGCAGCGTTTCCCTGTTGCGCGGCGAAACGTATCTGTAACCACAGGCTCTCTGCCGTTGCGGGCAGGTGCTGATGGTAAACTTCTAAAAGCAGCGGAACGGTGTCCCGCTCTTGCTGATCGAGCCGCCTGTCCGCTTCCTTCAGCAGCGCACTGCCCTGCTCCGGTGCGGCTGCCAGCGCGTGATGCCATTGCGCACGCGCGGCGTCAGGCTCTCCAGCCTGCAGGTAACAATAGCCCGAAAACAGAAAGGCATCCTGCCGGGCCGCATTTTCCTGCGCCTCAATCGCCAGCTTAAACTGTTGATGCGCTTCGTCATACTGCCTTAAACCGCAGAGAAACGCACCGTAATTGTTAGCCAGATAGCCATTCGCCGGTGCCAGCTGCTGCGCGCGCTGATAGTAGTACCGCGCCCGGGCGCTATTCTGCTGCGCCTGGGCCACGCGCGCAAGCGCCAGCGGGATGCGATAATCCCCGGGAGCCGCCTGCTGAGCCCGCAACAGATTACGCTGTGCAGCAGCATACTCTTTCACAGCCAGATAATGCACGCCGAGCTGCAGGCGAATATCAGCGGCGCTGCGATGATGCGGCGCATCACTGACACAACCGGTTACAACAAAGCCAGCCAGAACAGCCGCGGGTAATCCTGTACGCATGCGAGTCTCTCCCTGAAAGTCCAGCGCAGAGACTGCCACGCCTCATGCCCGGCGACTATCACCGGGCACGATCTTTCAGAGCGCCTTCACAGAGATGGTTTCACCGGCCATTTTCTTGCGCAGCGTACGTTTGGTACGGTCAATCACATCGCCTGCCAGCTGACCACAAGCGGCGTCGATGTCGTCACCGCGGGTTTTGCGCACGATGGTGGTGAAGCCATACTCCATCAGCACTTTCGAGAAGCGGTCGATGCGGCTGTTGGAGCTGCGGCCGTAAGGTGCGCCGGGGAACGGGTTCCACGGAATCAGGTTGATCTTGCACGGCGTGTCCTTTAGCAGAGCCGCCAGCTCGTGAGCGTTATCCGTGCTGTCGTTGATGTGATCCAGCATCACATACTCAATGGTGACGCGGCCCTGATTGGCATTGGACTTGCCAATGTAACGCTTCACCGCACCGAGAAACGCTTCGATATTGTACTTTTTGTTGATTGGCACAATTTCGTCGCGAATGGTGTCGTTCGGCGCATGCAGGGAGATCGCCAGCGCCACGTCAATCATGTCGCCCAGCTTATCCAGCGCCGGCACCACGCCCGAGGTAGAGAGCGTCACGCGACGTTTAGACAGGCCGAAACCAAAATCGTCCAGCATGATGTCCATCGCCGGCACCACATTGTTGAGGTTGAGCAGCGGTTCACCCATGCCCATCATCACCACGTTGGTGATAGGACGCTGACCGGTCACTTTGGCTGCGCCGATGATTTTGGCGGCGCGCCAGACCTGGCCGATGATCTCGGAAACCCGCAGGTTACGGTTGAAGCCCTGCTGTGCGGTCGAACAGAATTTACACTCCAGCGCACATCCCACCTGCGAAGAGACGCAGAGCGTGGCGCGATCGGCCTCCGGAATGTACACGGTTTCAACCAGCTGATCGCCCACGCGAATCGCCCACTTAATGGTGCCATCGCTGGAACGCATCTCTTCCGCCACTTCCGGCGCGCGGATTTCAGCGCGCTGCATCAGTTTGCTGCGCAGCACTTTATTGATGTCGGTCATCTGCTCGAAATCGTCGCAGCAGTAGTGGTACATCCACTTCATGACCTGATCGGCGCGGAAAGGCTTTTCGCCCATTTCGACAAAGAATTCGCGCATCTGCTGGCGGTTCAGATCCAGCAGGTTAATTTTTTCGCTTTTCGGGGAAACCACGGCGGGGGAAGCGGACGCTGGCGTCACAATCTGTTCGGACATAATGTTCTCTGGCCTCGTTGTTACACGTTACGGCTCTGGTTAAGAAGAAGAAAAAAACACGCCCCTGCGGAGCCAGGCTCAGCAGGGGCGCATTATTGTACTACATCTGCTGCATGATGCCAGGGGTATGGTTTCAGCACACCGGAAAAGGTGTTAAGCCGCGTCCCTGCATCAGCCGCACCGCACTTAGCGGGTGCGCGGGCAGACTTCGTTTTCTGCGAAGAAGTACGCGATTTCGCGCGCAGCAGATTCTGCAGAGTCAGAACCGTGCGTTGCGTTCTCGGTGAAGCTGTCTGCATAGTCAGCACGCAGGGTGCCAGCCAGTGCGTTGTCCGGGTTGGTTGCACCCATCAGGTCACGGTGACGCTGGATAGCATTTTCACCTTCCAGAACGGAAACCACCACCGGGCCAGAGGTCATGAACTCAACCAGACCATCAAAGAACGGACGGCCTTTGTGCTCCGCGTAGAAGCCTTCAGCCTGCTCTTTAGTCAGGTGCAGCATTTTCGCGCCAACGATTTTGAAGCCTGCGCTCTCAAAACGGTTGTAGATAGCACCAATTACGTTCTTAGCGACGGCGTTTGGTTTGATGATGGAGAAAGTACGTTCGATTGCCATGATTACCTCTGATTTAGCATCCTGAAGAAACCGGAAGTCCACTCCCGGTAAGAAAACGCGCCGATTATAGGGAGATCGTCGCGCCTTGCCTATGAGTGAATGCTGGAATTATTGAAAATAATTGATTTCTGCCGCAACGCGCACCGCCCGCTGTGGCTGCCGGTCCTGCTCAGCTCCGCGTAAAGGAGAGCGAAACCAGCTGCCCGCCCTCATCCATTACCACCAGCTGATAGGTTCCCGGTGAGCTCAGCACCAGCGAGGCGCTGCTCTGCCCGGCCGCCTGCTCCACCGGCTGGCCATTAAGGAACCACCAGCGCTGCGTGCCCTGCCCGCCCTGCACCGCCACCGGCAGCAGCAGTACCGCGTGACCCGGCAGCGGCTGCACGCGCTGCCCGGCTATCACACCGGTGACCACCAGCGGCGGAACATTGCCGGACGTCAGCGGCGGACAGAGGAGATCGGCGGGCGGCAGACGCTGCGCCCGCCGTTCACTGGCCGGTAACCACGGCTCCAGCGGCAGCGGCCACAGCAGGCGTTCACTGCTCTGCGCATCCGGGCAATCTGCCGCCACCCGCCGCCCCTGACGGTTCAGCCAGATGCGCTGACGTAATCCGTTTACGCCCTCCTGCCCCGGCGCCAGCAGCGTCGGCGGGAGGGTGTGATTCAGCACCCAGCTCTGGCGACGCTGGCGGCAGTTGTCATCTCCCGGCGGCAGCGGCTGTCCCCCGGGCCAGCAGATGCTGGCGGCGCTGACCGAAGGCGGACGCGGATCGCGCACGATGCCGTCCGGCAGCCCATGCCCGGCCAGAATATGGCTGACCTGATTCATCACCGGTACGGCCGAGGCAAACCCGAACTGCCCTGCCACCGGCGTGGCATCCGGACGGCCGACCCAGACACCAATCAGATAGCGCGGCGTGATGCCGATGCTCCAGGCGTCACGATAGCCATAACTGGTACCGGTTTTCCACGCCAGCGGCACCACATCGCTCACCGTTCCGCTGGCCGGTGGCTGCGCCTGACCAGCCAGGATGCGACGGATAATCCATGCCGCGCCGGGCGAAAGCAGCGGACGCTCCTGCAGCGGCTGCTGCGGCAGCCAGCGTAGCTGCGCGGCATTGCCATGACGGGCAAATGCGCTGAAAGCCGCCACCATGTCATCCAGCCGGGCTCCGGTGCCGCCCAGCGCCAGCGCCAGGTTGGGCTGGCCGCCCGCCGGGAAACGCAGATCGAGGCCGGCATTTCGCAGCCGCGCCGCCACGCCTTTCGGTCCGAGCGCGTCCAGCAGCTGTACCGCCGGCAGATTCAGCGAGCGCTGCAGCGCTTCGCTGGCGCTGACCGGGCCGTGAAAGCCGCTGTCAAAATTGCCGGGGCGGTAATCGCCAAAGCGGCGCGGCACATCCTGCAGCAGCGATTCGCCATGAATCAGTCCCTCATCCAGCGCCATGCCATAGATGAACGGCTTCAGCAGCGATCCAGGAGAGCGCACGCTGGCGATCATATCAATCTGGCCAAAGCGGCTGTCGTCCGTGAAGGAAACCGAGCCCACATAACCGCGTACGTTCATGGTGTGATGATCCACCACCAGCAGCGCCAGCGAGGTGCGCGGCGGCAGCTGCGTTCGCAGCGCGTCAGCCAGATTTTCCAGCTCGCGCTGCAGCGCGACATCCAGCGTGGAGACAATTTTCGTCGCCGGTGAGAGCGACAGCAGACGACGCGCCAGCAGCGGCGCATGCTGCGGCATCTGGCGGGGCGGCAGCCATACCGGCTCCTGTTTGATCTCTGCCACCGTCGCCGCCGGCCACACCCGGTACGCCGCCAGCCGGTCCAGCACTTTATTGCGTGCTGCCTCGGCCCGCTGCGGCCAGCGATCAGGCCGCAGGCGGCTCGGCGCCTGGGGCAGCACCGCCAGCAGTGCCGCTTCGCCCTGGGTCAGCCGGGCGGGCGGTTTACCCAGCCATAGCCAGCTGGCGGCTCCTATGCCCTCTACCGTGCCGCCAAACGGCGCGCGGTTAAGATACAGCGTCAGAATCTGCCGTTTGGAGAGATGCCACTCCAGTTGCAAGGCGCGCCACGCCTGTACCATCTTGCCGCGCAGCGTGCGCGGTTGCGGATCAATCAGTCGCGCCACCTGCATGGTCAGCGTGCTGCCGCCGGAGACGATGCCGTGATGCAGCAGATTCTGGGCGCTGGCACGCACCAGCGCCAGGGGATTGATGCCCGGATGGTGCCAGAACCAGCGATCCTCGTAGGTCAGCAGCGCGTCGAGGTAAGCCGGGGCGACCTCCTCCGGCGTCACCGGGTAACGCCATACGCCCTGGCGGTCCGCGAAACGCCACAGCGGCGTGCCATCTTCGGCCACCACCACGCGGGCCGGTTGCAATTCCTGCAGCGGCAGCGGGTCAAGCCGATCCAGCAGCCCCAGGCCGGCGACCAGCAGCAGTAAAAAAAGCGGCAGCCAGCGCCACCGCTTCAGACGTCCCATGTGGCGCATCGCCTCTTAACGCACCGTCATTTTTTCAGGGGTGCTGCCCACCGCGCGCCATGCCGGCACATACATGGATTCCACCTGCGGCGGCGGCAGTCGATAGCTGCCCGGCGTCACGACCCGTGCCAGATAAAGCAGCGTGGCCGGGCTATAGCCATCCAGCGCCAGCGCGGCCACAAAGCGATCGTCGCGAAACTCAATATGCTGAATATTGGCCTGCTGCATATCCATCAGGCTCTCTTTCAGCACATCGGCGCTGTCCCCGAGGCTGGCGCTGCTGTCGCTGAGGTTCTGATTCTCCAGCTCCAGACCCGCAGGCAGCATATCCACCACCAGCGCATCACTGACGCGTTCGCTGGCCCCTACGCTGAGCCGCACCACCAGCAGTTCTCCGCTTTTCAGACGGGTGAGGTCTGCCGGTTGTCCCTGCAGCGTGAAATATTCACGGCGGATGCTCAGCACGTTGCTCATCGGCGACGGTGCCGTGCGCGGATAGCCCACCACATTCAGCGTGCCATACAGCGGCGCTGCGGTGTCGCTTTCCACCCTCACGCCCTGGCGTAACTGCGTGGCGCTCAGGCCAATGTTCACAGGGCGATCGCTGTGCAGGGCGGTTTCCCTGCCGGCCAGCGTTGCCTGCCAGCTTTCGCCTTTATGCTGCTGCAGCGGGCGCGCGGCAAGGAACAGCGCATTGTTCTCCTGCGTGGAAAACACGCGCTGGCCGTGCACCGCTTTCGCCAGTTCGATCAGCAGCAGCCCCTGCTTCTCTGGCAGCAGCTGATTTTCACTCAGCAGCGCCAGGATTAACGCGCGATCGCGCACCGGGCTGCCGTAATCGCCCGACCAGCCCTTTATCTGACGATCCATACCCGCGCCCTGCGCCAGCGCCAGGCCGGCGCGCTGCACATCGCCCATCAGCTGCAGCGCAACGCCCAGCTGCACCAGCGCCAGCCCGGATTTGGCCTGCGCCCGCTGTGCATACAGCGCCCGCAGTGCGCCCAGCGGTGCCTGCTGCTGACGGGCCAGCACCAGCGCCGCGTAAGCCTGTACGCTGAAACGCAGGCTGTCTGCCTCGCTGCTGCCGCGGGTGTCAATCTGTGCCGGGTCCTGCAGATAGCGCAGCAGTCGCTCATCGGCGCGACGGATTACGCCCTCCGGCACGCTGTAGCCGGCCTCGCTGGCGCGCAGCAGAAAATCGGTGACATAGGCTGTGAGCCAGAACTCTTCCGGACTCTCTTTGCTCCACAAACCAAAACTGCCATTGCCGCGCTGCATGCCTGCCAGCCGCGCAATACCGGTATCAATCGCGGCGCGGCGCGCCTCATCGCTGCTGGATTTAATCCCCATTGCCGCCAGCTTCGCCTGACGGGTGAAAAGCGATGGCCAGATACTGCTGGCGGTCTGCTCCAGGCAACCATAGGGATAGGCGTACAGCGCGCTGATAAAGCTGGCGAGATTAAGCGGTGGCTGATTGCTGAGCGCAAGCTGCCCGCTCAGCGTATCCTGCAACAGCCCGTTAAAGGCCGTGGCGGTCACCTGCCACGGCTGGCCGCGCTGCAGCACGTTATCAAAACTGAGCGTCTGCGCCGGATAAGCCGGACGCACGCCAATTTTCCAGCTGCGCACGCTCGGGGCCAGCGTTTCACCCGGCACGTTCAGGCCAGAAAGCGTGACCTTCACCTCTCCTTCACCAAACCCGTTCAGGGCTTTTACACTCACCGGCAGCGTGACGCGCGCGCCTGCCGCCAGCTGTACGCTGGCCGGTGGCGGTGTGGTGGCGGCGATCAGGCCGGTGGCAGAGACAGCCAGCTGCAGCGTTTGCGGCTGATTCGTCAGGTTGGTGACATCCAGCGCCAGCGTAGACTGATCGCCGCTGGCGAGAAAGCGCGGCGTGGCCAGCTCACTGATCAGCGGTGCCGCCACCACCAGTTTGCGCTCCGCCGCGCCAAAGCTATCGGCACTCCACACCTGCGCCATCAGCCGCAGCTCGCCGTTAAAGGCCGGAATGGGCAGTTCCAGCGTGCCTTCGCCGCTGGCATCCAGCGTAACCGGCTGCAGCTGCTGCGCCACAATCTGCACGGCGGTGGTCGGTTTTTTGCCGCCGCGCGACAGCGCATCGGCTTCCTCACCATCTCCGCCGAAGCGCAGCGCGGCCAGCCGGCCGCCGCCCTCAATCAGCTGCCCGAAGACATCGTACTGATCGGCGTTGTAGCGTTTACGGCCAAAGAAGGCGCGCCACGGATCGGGCGTTGCGTAATCGGTAATATTCAGTACGCCGCTGTCAACCGCGGACAGCAACACCTGGACCTGCTGCGGCAGCGGGCCGCCGTCACGCGTGGCGTTAACTTTCACCTTCAGCGTCTGCTCCGGACGGATCTTCTGCGGCGCGTCCAGCGTCAGGCTGAGATGACGGGCTGCCGTCGCCATGGGCAGGTGCAGCAGGCCAACGGCGCGTTTGGGCGTGGTGCCGCTGGCCTTATCGCCCTCGCGCACCACAATCGCGCTGAGATAGAGATCGTGTCGCTGCCAGCTGGCGTCGATCGGCACCGCTACCGTGGTGCCGCCGGCGGGTACGGTGAGCGGCTGCGACCAGAGCGTTCCGCTGCTGGATTCGACCAGCAGATAGCCGTTGCCCGCCGCTGGTGATGCCACCTGCACATGTGCGGTGTCGCCGGGCTGGTATGCGCTTTTGTCAATTTTCAGTTTCACCTGATCGGGACGCAGCGCGCCGGTGCCGTCGGTGTTGTCCTGCCACCAGTAGCCTGCGTTGAAGCGTACGCTGCTGACAATGTTATCCCCTGCCTGCACCTCCAGACGATACGTGCCCCACTCTACCGGGAAGCTCACTTTCTGACTGCCACCCGCCGGAATGCTGATGCGCTGTTCCTCCTCCTGCAGATCCTTCTGATCAAAGCGGGACTGCCAGCCTTCGCTGTCCGAAAAGCTCCAGTAATAGTCGCGCCGCTCGTGGATCAGCCGCACCTCAAGATCCTGCGCCGCCAGCTTTTCTCCCTGCGGATTGGCGTAAATGACATCAAACTCTGCAAGGCTGTTTTCTGCTACGGTGGGTTCGTCGTGGTAGCGATCGGTACGGTAGTCATACACCGATTCGCTGCGGAACAGCGGACGAATGCCCGGCAGCGCGGCGGCAGGCCAGATAGCCTGCGTGACGCGGCGCGTGACCGGCCGGCCGCCGGTTTCCAGCAGGCTGGCCTGCAGAATCAGGCTGAGCGGTGAATGGCTCTCCGCCCAGCTGCTCTCTACCTTCAGCTGCAGCTTCCCTCCGGCATCCAGCTTCTCATCAACCTCATCCAGCGTGCGCTTCAGCGCTTCCGTGACGTCGCCAAACTGGTAGCCCGGCAGTGTGGCAACCGCTTCGCGCGCCGGTCGCAGGAACAGCTGTCCCTGCAGTTCATTGCCCGCCGCGGGGGCGCCATACAGATAGCGCCCGTCAATCGCAAACTGCACAGCGGCGTCAGGGGCCACCGGTTGATCGCTGGCCTGCAGCGTCAGCGCCATGCGCTCCGGCAGAAAATCCTCGACGTGAAAAGACCAGCTGCGCGGCTGGTTGTCGCCGGTATTTACGCGCAGCGTCCAGCTGCCGGTCATTGCCGACGCCGGTAAACTGAAGTGCGTTTGCCATAATCCCTGCGCTGGCTGCCAGACGAAGGTTTGCACCACTTCGCCATTTGGCTGCACCACCTCCGCTTTCAGCGGCTGATCCGGCAGCGGTTTACCGTCGGCATCGCGCAGCAATGCATTGACGATCACCGTTTCCCCGGGACGATAAAGATCGCGTGGGCCAAAGAGAAACAGCTGTTTGTCATACCCCTGCGGGCCGTCAACGGCAAACTCAGCCAGATCCAGCGCCGGGCGGTTAAGATCGATAAGGGAAGTTTGCCCCTGCTGCGTCGCCAGCAGCAGCCTGCCCTTTGGCTGGGCTGGCAGACGCAGATAACCGTGACGGTCACTGCTGCCACTGGCCAGCACCTGTCCTTTTTCATCCAGCAGCTGCACGCTGACCTGTGCCAGCGGCGTGCCGGTGGCCAGGCTCTGGGCAAACAGCTCCAGCTGCGCCGGGAAACGGTGCAGGGACAGCCCGATGTCACTCAGGGTGAACAGCGTAGCCGGTTGCGTATAGTTGTAAGTGCCCGCCTGCTTCATGACCGCGAGGTAAACGCCCGGCTGCTGCAGCGCAGCAATATCCCCGAGCGGCAGCTGCAGTTTCTCCCGGGTATTGCGCGCCGGGTTGAGGGCAAAACGACCGCTGTAGATCAGGTCAGCATTTTTCAGCAGATCGCGCGATTCCCAGTACGACAGGTTATTGCCATAGTTCCACTGCGCAAGAAAATCGGTCAGCGTGCTGTTTCTGACGCGGAAGAAATCGACGTCAATCTGGCTGACGTTCAGCGCCAGCACCGGCAGGCCCTGCGCCAGGCGCAGCGGCAGCAGCGAGCCGCGGCTGGCAAAACCCGCCATCGGCTGGATGTCACGCGTGGTCAGCGTCTGTGTGAACGGGCTGCCGAGGGTGCTGCCGTCGGCAGCCTTCAGCGCCGCCCCGACGCGCACCGTGAATTTGCGGGCCGGTTCCGGATGGCGAAAGCGCAGCGACTTGCCGTTTGGCGCCAGCTCCCAGCCACCATCAGGCTGACCGTTTTTTTCATCGCTGAGATGCAGCAGCTGGCTGAAATCCTGCTGGCTGTCGAGCGGCGTATTGAAGGTCAGCACCAGCGCGGCGGCGCCCTCCAGCTGCAGCTCTGAAAAATCGATAACGGCGAGCGCTTTCGTCGTGGTCTGTGCGGCAGGCGTCGCTGCTGCCTGCATCGCCGGCACGCTGCCAGCCAGTAAAGCCCCGCCAATCAGCATGCTGAGCAGCAGTCGGTTACGTCTTGCCATGGTAAGTCCCTCACCAGCCCCAAAGGTTATCAATGTTGTGCTGCGCAATTTCACATCAACCCGCTAACTTTAGCAACGCTGCCCTTGAGATAGCTTTCACATTCCCGGACACTGGGCTTTTCCCGATAACTGAGAAGAGGTTGCTATGACGACCATGTTTGTTTCCGCGGAGTGGCTAAACGAGCATTATGCGGAAGGTGCGGTGCAGGTGCTGGATGCGCGGATGCTGCCTCCGGGTCAGGAAGCCGTGCGGGATCTCCGGGCCGAATATCTGGCTGCCCATCTGCCCGATGCGCCTTTCTTTAATATCGAAGCGCTGTCCGATCACACCAGCCCTTATCCGCATATGATGCCGCGACCCGAAACCTTTGCCGTCGCCATGCGTGAGCTGGGCGTCCGCCAGGACAAACATCTGGTGGTGTATGATGAAGGCAACCTGTTCTCGGCGCCGCGGGCGTGGTGGATGCTGCGCGCGTTTGGCTGTGAGCAGGTCTCGATTCTGGCGGGCGGCCTGCAGGGCTGGAAAGCGGCCGGCTATGCCGTCGCGAGCGGCCCGGTGACGCTGCCGGAAGGCGAGTTTGACGCGCATTATGACAGCAGCCAGGTCAAACGCCTGACCGATGTGCTGCTGATCAGCCATGAAGGCGGCGCGCAGATCGTGGATGCCCGTGCAGCCAATCGTTTTAATGCGGAAGTGGATGAGCCCCGTCCCGGTCTGCAGCGTGGCCACATTCCGCACAGCCTGAACGTGCCGTGGAATGAACTGGTGGTCAATGGCACACTGAAACCGGCGGCCGAATTGCGTCAGCTGTTTGAAAACGCGGGTGTCAGACTGGATCAGCCGGTGGTCGCCAGCTGCGGTTCCGGTGTGACTGCGGTGGTGGTAATTCTGGCCCTGACCTCACTGGGCGTGCGCGATGTCACCCTGTATGACGGCTCCTGGAGTGAATGGGGCAGCCGCGACGATTTACCGATCGAAAAATAGCAGATGGCCGCCAGGCGGCGGCCGTGGATGGCGGGTTGCGCCAGAATACGCGTGCTGCTCAGAGAATGCGCTGGCTGCCTTTGAAATCGCGCAGGAAACTGCCCCAGCGACGTTCGTAGAATGGCGTAATGTGTGCGGTAAAGAAATGGCTGACACCCTGCTCTTCGCTGACCACTTCGCAGATATCTATCGGAGCGTCATCGGGCAGCGTATCGGTCGCCACGCTGCCCGCCGCCTGTATGATCGTATCAATATCGCTGTCGGCTTCGATACCGATTAACAGATTTGACGGGGCGTCGGCGCTTTCGCGGATGCTGGCCAGATAGGCGCGGCGCACCTGCTTATATTTCGCAAACAGCTGCGTCAGCGAGTCGATCATCTGCGCCGGTGGCTCTGCCACTTCAGACAGCAGCAGCGCCTGCCCGCCTTCAATGACGGTTTGCTGGCTCAGCGCATCCCCCTCTTCGCCAAGCAGATGGGCAATCTCGCCGGGAGAAAACTCTTTGCCGGCTGGCAGCTTCGGGTTAAGAAACAGGGTTTCGCCCAGCGTCATTTCAAACAGGGTACGTGCCGGCAAACGCAGGTATGGCTGCTCTTCGACAATCGCTTCGCTCATCGCCGCTTCTGACGTAAAGAAGGGGATCACGCTGCCGCCGCCCTCTTTTTCCCAGTGTTGCAGCTCAACCGGTGAAGTGGCATCAAACTGTTCCGCCGGGCTTTCGCCCGGCACCCAGACATCGGCTTCCAGCAGCAGCTGAAAAAACTCGGGACGGTGCGCAGGCTCAGTGGCCGCCAGCTTCAGCACCTCTTCCAGACGATTACTCATGGTTATTGCTTCCAGAAAAAAGACGGCAGAGTCCTCTCTGCCGTCAGCGGGATTATTTCAGTAACAGGTTGGCAAGGGTGCGCACGCCCAGCCCGGTGGCGCCGGCTGACCACTGGTCAACCGCACTTTTGCGGTAGGTGGCAGAACAGTCGATGTGCAGCCAGCCCTGCTGATAGTTGCTGACAAAATAAGAGAGAAACGCGGCCGCACTGCTGGCCCCTGCGGCATGCGCCGGGCTGGCAATGTTGTTCAGATCGGCAAAGTTTGACGGCAGATGGCTGCGATGGAATTCGGCCAGCGGCAGCCGCCAGAACGCTTCATTCTCACCGGTGGCGCTGCCAAGCAGGGACTCTGCTAATACGTCATCGAAGGTGAACAGCGCGTGATAATCGTTGCCGAGCGCCGTTTTTGCCGCGCCGGTCAGCGTGGCGGCGTCAATCAGCAACTGCGGCCGCTGTTCGCTGGCATCGATGAGCCCGTCGGCCAGCACCAGACGGCCTTCGGCGTCGGTGTTCATTACTTCCACCGACTTACCGTTACGGTAACGAATGATGTCACCCAGACGGAAGGCATTCCCGCTGACCATATTGTCTGCACAGCACAGGTACAGCTTCACGCGCTTATCCAGACCGCGCGAAATCGCTAACGCCAGCGCCCCGGTCACGGTGGCCGCACCGCCCATGTCCGATTTCATGGAGTCCATAAAAGCGCTCTGCTTCAGGCTGTAGCCACCGGTATCAAAGGTGATGCCTTTGCCGACGAGGCAGGCATACACCGGCGCACTGTCGTCACCGGTTGGGTTGAAATCCAGCGCCAGCAGCACCGGCGCACGGGAGGACCCGCGCCCCACGGTATAAATCCCGGCGTAACCCTGCTCGCGCAGATCGTCGCCTTTGGTAATGCGATAGCTGACTGCCTCGCCGCCCACTTCGCTGATCAGATCGATCGCGCTGTGCGCCAGCTGCTCCGGGCTCAGATCTTCAGCCGGCAGGTTGATGGTATCGCGGACCCAGTCAACGATCTTCAGGCGACGATCAAACTCGGCCTGATCCTGCTCGCTCAGCGCCGGCCACTCTACCTGACGCGTGCCTTTCGGACTGCGGTAGCCCTGCCAAAAGGCCCAGCATTTTTCCAGATCCCAGCCTTCGCCGCTCAGCGCAACGTGGCGGATGCCCTGGCCGTCCAGCTTGCGTCCGGCGCGCTGGATGCTCATCAGCGGATCGCTGCCGGTCAGGTGCAGGGTCATGCCACTTTCATTGCTGCTCAGCAACGCTTTTTCGCCCCAGCGCGCATCGGCGGCCTGAGAGCTGAGCGTAATTGTCATCGGTTGTGTTGTCATCGCGTGGCTCCGTTTGCGTTTGGTTAGCTCGCCGCCAGCCCGGCGGCGAGTGACATGAATCAGCGGGCGCTGGCAGGCGACAATGCCCGCAGCCGGCTCACCGCTTTCGTGACCAGCCCGATTGCATAATCAATCTCCTCTTCCGTGGTAAAGCGGCCCAGCGAGAAGCGCAGCGAGCTGTGGGCCAGCGCCTGCTCCACGCCCATGGCGCGTAACACATAAGAGGGTTCGAGGCTGGCCGAGGTACAGGCAGAACCGGAAGAGAGCGCCAGATCTTTCAGCGCCATGATCAGCGATTCGCCGTCAACGTGGGCAAAACTGATATTGAGAATGTTAGGCGCACCGTGCGCCAGCGAACCGTTAATCTGTACATCGCTGAGCGCGCTGATGCCCTGCCACAGACGCTGGCGCAGGGCTGCCAGTCGCGGCATCTCTTCGTGCATCTCTTCATGGGCGATGCGATAGGCTTCCCCCATGCCGACAATCTGGTGTACCGGCAGCGTGCCGGAGCGCATGCCGCGCTCATGTCCGCCACCGTGCATCTGGGCCGCGATCTGCAGCTTCGGTTTACGGCGCACCCACAGCGCACCAATGCCTTTTGGCCCGTACAGCTTATGTGCGGAAAACGACATGAGATCCACCGGCAGCACGCTGACATCCAGCGGCAGTTTGCCCACACTTTGGGTGGCATCAACGTGGAACAGAATATCGCGTGCGCGGCACAGCGCACCCAGCGCGGCAATGTCCTGAATCACGCCGGTTTCATTGTTGACGTGCATCAGTGAGACCAGCACCGTGTCGTCGCGCAGCGCGGCTTCCAGCATCTGCGGGGTGACAATGCCATCGTTGCCAGGCTGCAGAAAGGTGACGTCAAACCCTTCGCGCGCCAGCTGTTCGCAGCTGTCGAGCACGGCTTTGTGTTCAGTCTGACTGGTGATGATGTGTCGGCCGCGCGCCTGGTGCTGCAGTGCTGCCCCTTTGATGGCCAGGTTATCGGCTTCGGTGGCACCAGAGGTAAAGACGATTTCACGCGGATCGGCATTGACCAGCCCGGCAATCTGATTGCGGGCAACATCGACGGCCTCTTCAGCCTGCCAGCCAAAACGGTGAGAACGGGAAGCGGGGTTACCGAAGGTGCCATCCAAAGTGAGGTACTGCATCATTTTGCTGGCGACACGCGGATCGGCAGGCGTTGTCGCTGCGTAATCCAGGTAGATCGGCAATTTCATTGCGCTAAAACTCCGTATAAAAATTCATACGTCTTTATAGCACGATTCGGCCTCTGCCGTATTAAGCCCGTTATGCTGCGGGCCGCAGAAGCGAAGGCTATCCCGCCCGCGCCGCAGTATGCCGGGCGCGGGCGAAAAGGCAGGGAAATTCAGGCGCGCAGATTGACGTTAATGGTTTCCTGCACGCGGTGCTGCTGGAAGCGGCGGTTATCCACGCTATTCTGGCGATCGGCCACGTCGAGGATTTCCTGATTGTTTACCAGTTCCGCCAGCGTGATGTTGTTAAGGAATTCGCTGATGCGCTCACTCAGATCGCGCCACAGTACGTGCGTCAGGCAGCGCTCACCGCCCTGACAGCCCTCTTTGCCCTGGCACTTAGTGGCATCAACAGATTCGTCAACCGCGGTGATGACCGCGCCCACGGCAATGGCCGCAGCCTCTTTTCCTAACAGATAACCGCCGCCTGGACCACGTACGCTGGCAACCAGACCATGCTTACGCAGGCGTGAGAATAACTGCTCCAGATAGGAGAGCGAAATGCCCTGACGCTCGGAAATATCGGCCAGCGGAACCGGGCCCGCGTGCGAATGCAGGGCAACGTCCAGCATAGCGGTAACGGCATAACGTCCTTTGGATGTCAGTCTCATAGCATACAACCTCGTAAGCATTCGCCCGAATAGTGGCGGGTTATCTGAAGAATGAGGGCCAGTCTGACATTCCCGAGTATTTTGGTCAACTATTTAACCGAGTATTCCGCTCAACTATTTAACCTGGTGTTTTACTCAACTATTACCCTTATCACCTTTGGGTTTTTCAAACGATGACAGCATGCCGCGCAGAATATTGAGTTCATCACGCTCCGGGCGCGCACGGGTATAGAGACGACGCAGCTTGCTCATCACCTGGCTTGGGGTACCCTGGCGGATAAAGCCGCTGTTCATCATCATCTGTTCAATGTGCTGATAAAAGCGCTCCAGATCGTCCACCAGCGGATAAGGCGATTCCGCATACTGCGGCTGTGGCGTGGCGTTCGCCTGGGCGTCCAGCCAGGCCATGCGCACTTCATACGCGATAATCTGCACCGCCATGGCGAGATTCAGCGAGCTGTATTCAGGGTTGGCCTGAATAGCGACATGATAGTGGCACTTCTGCAGCTCTTCATTGGTCAGGCCAACGCGTTCGCGGCCAAACACCAGCGCCACCGGCGCCTGCTGGCCCTCTTCCACGCTTTTAATACCGCATTCGCGTGAATCCAGCATCGGCCAGGGCAGCGAACGGGAGCGCGCGCTGGTACCCACCACCAGGCTGCAACCGGCAATCGCTTCATCCAGCGTATCGACAATGTGAGCATCGCCAATCACATCGCTGGCGCCAGCTGCCAGGGAGATGGCCTGTGAATCCGGCTTAACCAGCGGATTCACCAGATACAGGTTGCTTAAACCCATGGTTTTCATGGCTCGGGCAACGGAACCCATGTTGCCGGTGTGCGACGTTTCGACCAGTACGATTCGGATATTTTGCAGCATAATTGAGAGCAGTGAGAAAATGATGGCGCGCATCCTAACATAAAACAGGACATTTGCTGAACACGCTGATATACTCCGCGCCGTTTTCCCGTTCTTTAACATCCAGTGAGAGATACCGATGCATCCGATGCTCAACATCGCCGTGCGCGCAGCGCGCAAGGCCGGAAATTTAATTGCCAAAAATTACGAAACCCCGGACGCGGTCGAAGCCAGCCAGAAAGGCAGCAACGACTTCGTGACGAATGTTGACCGCGACGCAGAACGTCTGATTATCGAAGTAATTCGTAAATCTTACCCGCAGCACACCATCATCACCGAAGAGAGCGGTGAGCTGGCCGGTGAGGATCAGGACATTCAATGGGTTATCGATCCGCTGGATGGCACCACCAACTTTATCAAACGCCTGCCCCACTTCTCGGTGTCTATCGCTGTGCGCATTAAAGGCCGCACCGAAGTTGCCGTGGTGTACGATCCCATGCGCAACGAACTGTTCACTGCCGTCCGCGGTCAGGGCGCTCAGCTTAACGGTTATCGCCTGCGCGGCAGCACGGCGCGCGATCTGGATGGCACCATCCTCGCTACCGGCTTCCCGTTCAAACTCAAGCAGCACGCGACCCCCTATATCAATATCGTGGGCAAACTGTTTACCCAGTGCGCAGACTTCCGCCGCAGTGGATCCGCCGCGCTGGACCTGGCTTACGTGGCCGCCGGTCGCGTGGACGGTTACTTTGAGATCGGCCTGAAGCCGTGGGATTTTGCGGCCGGTGAACTGCTGGTGCGTGAAGCTGGCGGCCTGGTGACCGACTTCACCGGCAACCATGGCTACATGCTGTCGGGTAACCTCGTAGCCGGTAACCCGCGCGTGGTGAAAGCGATGCTGGCCAGCATGCGTGAAGAACTGAGCGAAGCGCTGAAGCGCTAAGCGGTGATGCGCTGAAGCATTGAATAAAGAAAAGGCGGCTGATTCAGCCGCCTTTTTTATTGCTTACGGTTTATTAACGACGTTCGTGGCTCAGTACCTGTGCCGGCTGAGTACGACGACCGACCCCGCCCAGTACCGCGGCCAGTACCGCCTCAATCAGCAGGGTAAAGAAGGCGATCCAGCTGGCTTTCGCCGTCGCGGCTGCCGCTTTTTCGGCTGCTTCGCGCGCTTTCTGCTCTGCTTCCTGCTTCAGCTGCTGGTACTGCTGTACCGCTTTCTGATAGCTCTGCTCGGTCTGGTTCACGATCTGTTCAGCTTCCTGATCGCTCTTACCGGTACGCGCTTTAATGATATTTTTTAAAGCGTCGCGGTCAGCTGCCTGCAGCGTATCGCTGTGACGGCTCAGCACGCCGCGAATCCAGCCGGAAATATCGTTATCCGCGTTTTGCGGATTTTGCGCGGTCTGTTTCGCCTGATTTTCGGCGTTATTCGCTTCGCTATTTGCATCCTGCTTTAATTTCTCTGGCTGCAATTCACTTTTACCGGTCTGACGCAGTGTCGTTTCCAGTTCATTTTGCAGATCGTTCAGATTGATATTATTTTCCTGCAGCTTCTCTTTCGCCATATTGGTGACCGATGGCGCAACCGCAGAAATTCCACTACCCAGCGCGTTCATACCAGAGCCTAATATATTAAAGGCACCGCCGATAATACCGCTGGCCAGAGAGACCGCCAGCCACAGGGTGATAATTGTGCTGACACCAAACATTAATAAACCATGCAGTGCACCTTCACGCTGCGCCAGACGGCCCGCAATGTAGCTGCCCACTGCCATGGCAATCAGCATACTGGCGGCAGACCAGATCAGCGCCCCGGTACCGAGATGTTGTAACGGATTTTGCTCCTGTTGTGGATCAATTGACGTGGCACCAATGGCCGCCCCCAACAGTCCCAGTAATATATGTACGATCAATGCGGCAATCACACCGGCAAATACCGCACTCCATGAAATGCGCTTTAACGGTAAGCCGGTCCGGGTGTCAGAAACCGTATCCGTAATGCCATTATGCGTCCTGATTTCAGGCATAATATTCCCCTCGCAGAAAACAGCGAACTATATAGTGAATTAAAAGGTGATGTATCAGCTGATGTCATTTAGCGTAGACAGAGAATGTTATTTCCACCAGTGCGAAAGCGCAGGAGAATGATTTATGCGAAACGGGATGCAGAAAAAGCGAACAGAAAAAGAGCCAATAAGCGAAACCTCTGCAGACAATTAAAACGGCCTGATTCCGCTTCCGGCTGCCGCCGCCCCCTGCCACAGCAAACCACCGGCGATAATCAGCACACCCGCCCCCAGCAGCGCAAGGCAAGGCATCAGCCAGGCCAGCTGTGTTTTCATCCCGACAGCGTGTGCCAGCCGTTCCCCCAGCCGGCGTGAGCGCTGAACGACCACGCCCAGCAATGACACTGTGCAGGCCGTGCCGGCCGCCATCGCCAGTGCAGAAGCCACGCCCCAGGCATAAACGTTTATCACTTTGGCGAACAGCAGCATCATTATCGCGCCGGAACAGGGACGCAGCCCCATCGACAGCACCACCAGCGCCTGCGTTTTAACGCTCACCGCCTGCGCCAGCTGCTGCGCGTCGGGCAGATGAGCGTGCCCGCAGCCGCAGTGCGCCAGATGAGCATGGGATTGATGCAGAACACGCATGCGCATCTTACCGGCAGGCTGTAACGCCACGCGCAGCGCACGCAGTGCCCGCCAGCCGATCCAGCCGCCCAGCACCATCACCAGCAGATAACTGCCCTTTTCCAGCCAGGCGCTGCTCAGATGCAGCTGTCGCGAAGAGGTCTGCAACACCACCAGCATCAGCGTGACCAGCCCGATCGCCACGCTGCCCTGTAATAGCGCAGCCAGCAGTGTCAGCCGGATACTGGTTTTTAGTTTTGCCGGATGCGTGGCCAGGAAGGTCGCGATCACCACTTTACCGTGCCCTGGCCCTAACGCATGCAGTATGCCGTACAGCAGGCTGAATCCCAGCAGCGTCAAGCCCGCCTGCTGCGGCTGTTGCGCCACCTGCTGCAGTAGCCCGGCCATGGCCTGATTGAGGCTTCGCTGACCCTGAATACTCTGCAGCAGAACCTGCGGCCAGAACTGCCACAGCAGCAGACCGGCCAGCAGTCCGCCAGCTGCCAGCAACAGCAGCGGCCACTGACGTCGCAGTGCGCAGGCAAACCCGCTCAGTGACATGTCAGCGTCACCGTTTGTGCAAACTGCTGGCCCAGATCCAGGCTTTCCGGTGGGGCATCGGCTTTATCCAGCGACAGCGCGTACTGCCTGAGCGCGTCGTCAGGCTGCGGCGTATGCAGATCAACCGTACAGTGGGCCTTAACCGCCTCATCCAGCATGATGGTCTGCGGGTTTTTATAGGTCATATCCACGAAGTAGCTCGGATCAAACGTCTGCATCCGGTAAGTGCGCGCCTGGAGAGGCTGGGGTTCACCCAACAGCAGCGTGAACGTCAGTACGGCCTGATTGCCCTGACGCGACAGCTGATATGCCTGCGGCAGATTAAGGAATTTCACCCGCGATTTTCCGGACCACAATTCGGTAAAGTAATGCTGACCCAGCACGTTCGCCATCACCTTGGCCGCCAGCTTTTTCCATGCGACATCATCCGGCCCGGCATTGCCGGCATCGTACAGCAGATCCGCTGAGGTAATTTCATCCATGGTCCACTCCATTTTCATGCCGGTGAGGTGCTGAGAGTCGCCGATAAAGGTGGTTTTCATTGCAATAAAGCTGTGCGGGTGCGACCAGACAACCGCAGAGAACAGCAGCGTAATCAGAAACAGCGCAATTTTCATATGTTATAAAGTAACAAATTTTGTGTGAAGGGCTGGCTGGCCCGAAAAATTTTGTGACCCGCCCTGAAGCTCTGAGTAAAAGTCGCAGGCAGCAGCAAAGTTAAAACGCGGAGTTGGCTATTCTTAGCTGAAAAGTCACCTGCGGATAACACGATTGATGAGTTCTGCGCCCTTAACTGCACCACTCTTCAGCCGCGCACAGCGCCGTTGCCATCTGCTATTGCTGCTGTTTCTGCCCGCTCCCGCATTAACGCTGGAAAAACTGTGCCAGTTAAATGGTGTGGATCCCGGCGTCGCCCGTCAGGATATCGCGGATGTGGGAGAGGAGATACAGCGCTTTCATCAACTGGAGTTACACCAGATGGTGGACGGCAGTTTTCGCATCCACGGCACGGAACTGGACCGGCGTTTATGCCTGCTGCTCTGGCTGCGCCGCGCCCTGCGTCTGTCGCAGGAGTTTGTCTGCGCGCATTTTGCCCCGGCGCTGCGTCAGCGTCTGAAGGTACTCAAAATTGAAAAAGCGCTGTGGGATGAAACCAACCTGCAGGCGCTGATTCAGCACTGCAGTCTGCGCCTGGCGCGCGATTTCACCGCGCGCGATCGCCTGTTTCTGCAAATTTTTATGAAATATTCGTTGTGTCAGCGCCAGAACGCGCTGTTTAACGAGGTGCAGCGCGCCTGGCTGGCAGCCAAAACCGAACGCGCCGCAGCGGATGATGTGATTCACCACTGGCAGAAGCGTTGCCACCTGGCGCCCGATGCCAGCGAGACAGACTTCTGGACGCTGCTGTTCAGCCTGATTTACGCGCCGGATGGCCGGCGGCTGGAAAATGAACCGGCGCGGAAACTGATGGCAGCCGTTGAAGCCCTGATTGATCGCTTTGAACAGCTGGCCAATACGCGCATTAAAAATCAGCAGGAGCTTAAGCTGCAGCTATATACACACCTGGCGCAGGCGCTGGACCGCAGCCACTTCTCCATAGGTATTGATAACAGCGTGGCACTGGATGTGGCGCGTCTCTATCCGCGCCTGTTGCGTACCACCGAGCGCGCGCTGCGCTACTTCAGCAGTGATTTTGGGACGCGCTTCAGCGCAGAAGAGGTCAGCCTGGTTGCCGTGCTGTTTGGTGCGTGGCTGATGCAGGAGAGTGCGTTGCAGGAGAAACAGGTACTGCTGCTGACCGGCGCTGACGCCGCCGTTGAACAGCTGCTGGAGCAGCAGCTGCGTGAAATGACGCTGCTGCCGATCAACATCACCTATCAGGATATGCTGAATTATCAGCGTGAAGGCGCGCCGCGCGATGTGGCGCTGGTGATCACGCCCTACGCCACCTCGCTGCCGCTGTTTTCGCCGCCGCTGATCCACGCCGAGCTGCCGCTGAGCGACCATCAGCAGCAGCGTATCCTTCAGCTGCTGGAGTCCTGAGCCGCGCGCGGGCGCAGAAACAGCGCCGGCAGTGCCACCAGCGCCATCGCCCAGAACAGATGCCCGTGCAGATGGGTATACAGCACGCCGCAGATCATCGTCATCACCGCAATCCCTCCCCCCATCGCCAGCGCTGAATAGAGCGACTGCAGGCGAATGACCTCCGCGCCCTGGCGCGAAGCGATGAAGCGCATTGCCGCCAGATGACAGACGGTAAAACTGCCGCAGTGCAGAATTTGCGCCACAATCAGCAACGGCAAAGCGCTACTGGCGCCCAGCAGGCTCCAGCGCACCAGCGCACAGATGCCCGAAAGCAGCAGCAGATCGCGCGCGCTCCAGCGGTGAAACAGGCGATGACTCAGCGCAAAAATTACTATCTCCGCCACAACGCCCAGCGACCAGAGATAGCCGATAAGGGTGGCAGAATAGCCGGCCTCCTGCCACCAGATGGCGCTGAAGCTGTAGTAAGCCGCATGTGCCCCCTGCATCAGCGTCACGCACAGCATAAAGCGCCAGACGCTGTTTTCCCGCAGCAGGTCACGCCAGGCCGCCCAGCCCCCGCTTACGCCCTGACGCGCATCGCCCTGTGGTCTGGTGTGCGGGGGCAGCAGCATACCGCTCAGCATCGCCAGCGTACCCAGCGTCAGCAGCAGCAGAATAGCCTGCGAAGAGTAAGCGCTGACCAGCATCCCGGTCAGCGCCGAACTGATAACAAATGCCAGCGATCCCCACAGCCGTACCGGACCGTAAGCCAGACCGATCTGCTGTGTCCAGGTGGCGGCCAGCGCATCACTGAGCGGCACCAGCGGAGAGAAAAACAGATTGAACCCTACCATCACCAGCAGCAGCCATAGCCACTGGCCGCCCAGCCAGAAACCGAGCGCAAACAGGCAGGTCATCAGCGCCAGCAGGCGCAGCGCCAGGATCAGCTGAGACGGATTTTTTACCTGCGAGGCAATCAGCAGGCTGCCGGCAAAGCGCGCTATCATGCCGCAGCCCAGCAGCAGACCAATTTTTTCTGCATCAAGTCCACTGCCTTTCAGCCAGACGCTCCAGAAAGGCAGGTAAATGCCATAGCAAAAAAAGTAGGTGAAATAGCTCAGCCCGAGCCATCTGGCCGATCCGATGGTCATGCTTCCTCCTGAAAAATGCAGCGTCGCCGGCTGCGGATAAGGGCGGTACTTTCTCAAAGCGGGGGTGAAAAAGGAATAAAAAAAGGATGGCGCTCGCCATCCTTTTTCACTGCACCGGGTTTAGCGGTAATCAGGCATAAACCGGCAGGCGCGCACAGATATCCAGCACCTTCTGTTTGGTGCGTTCAATGGTCGCTTCGTCGTTAACGTTGTCGAGCACATCGGCAATCCAGCCAGCCAGCTCACGCACTTCGGCTTCTTTGAAGCCACGGCGGGTGACCGCTGGCGTACCGATACGCACGCCGGACGTGACAAACGGGCTCTTTGGATCGTTAGGTACGCTGTTTTTGTTAACGGTGATGTTAGCACGGCCCAGCGCAGCATCCGCTTCTTTACCGGTCAGGTTTTTGCTGACCAGATCGATCAGGAACAGGTGGTTGTAAGTTCCTCCGGAAACGATGTTGTAGCCGCGCTCGATCAGCACTTCCACCATCGCTTTGGCGTTTTTCGCTACCTGCTGCTGATATGCCTTGAACTCCGGCTCCATCGCTTCTTTGAATGCCACCGCTTTACCGGCAATGACGTGCATCAGTGGACCACCCTGCCCGCCCGGGAAGACAGCTGAGTTAAGCTTTTTGTACAGCTCCTCATCACCATTTTTCGCCAGGATCAGGCCGCCGCGCGGACCCGCCAGGGTTTTGTGCGTGGTGGAGGTCACGATGTGTGCATGCGGCACCGGGTTCGGATAGACATCTGCGGCAATCAGACCGGCCACGTGCGCCATATCCACAAACAGCCAGGCACCAATGCTGTCAGCGATTTCACGCATTTTTGCCCAGTCACACACGCCAGAGTAAGCGGAGAAACCGCCCACGATCATTTTTGGCTTGTGCGTCTGCGCCAGCTCGGCCAGCTCGTCATAGTTGATTTTGCCGCTTTCGTCGATGCCGTAAGGGATAACGTTATAGAGTTTACCGGAGAGGTTAACCGGTGAGCCGTGCGTCAGGTGACCACCGTGCGCCAGGTTCATGCCCAGAATGGTATCGCCCGGCTGCAGCAGCGCGGTGTAAACCGCAAAGTTCGCCTGGGAGCCGGAGTGCGGCTGCACGTTAGCGTAATCAGCACCAAACAGCGCTTTGGCGCGATCAATCGCCAGCTGCTCTACGATATCGACGTATTCACATCCGCCGTAGTAGCGCTTGCCCGGATAGCCTTCGGCATATTTGTTAGTGAGCTGTGAACCTTGCGCCTGCATAACGCGTGGGCTGGTGTAGTTTTCCGAAGCAATCAGTTCAATGTGCTCTTCCTGACGCACCTTCTCCTGCTCCATAGCCTGCCACAACTCGGCATCATAATCGGCAATGTTCATATCACGCTTTAACATCCGCATCTCCTGACTCAGCAACTTTTAACGGCAGTTTAGCCCCGACCGGGGGGCGAAGGCCAACAGTGTAAACGGTTTTGCCAGGGGACGGTAGCGCCAATCCCCTCTTTTTACGCAAACGATTGGCAGGGCGCTGGAACGGGTTTTTTACGCTTTTTTCTCCACCAGAAAAGCGCCCGCAGGCCCATTCCGGCACCGAAGAAAATGTCAGCTTTGCGAGCCAGATTCCAGGGTAAGGGTGACCCTGCGCGCTAAGGGGGATTTACAGCCGCCCGTGAGCGGCATAAGATGCATTTAAAATACATGTTTAAAGCCACACCAGGGGAAACACCATGCTCGACGCGCAAACTATCCAGATCGTGAAGTCCACGCTGCCGGCAATCGCCCGGCTTGGTCCGGCACTGACCGGCCACTTCTATCAGCGCATGCTGACCCGGCATCCGGAGCTGAAAAACGTCTTCAACATGAATAACCAGCGCAGCGGTAATCAGCGTGAGGCGCTGTTTAATGCTATCTGCGCCTACGGCAGTCATCTGGAAAATCCCGCTGCGCTGTTGCCGGCGCTGGAGAAGATCGCGCAGAAACACGCCAGCCTGAACATACAGCCGGAACAGTACGCCATTGTGGGTGAAAACCTGCTGGCCACCATTGACGAGTTGATGAACCCTGGCGAAGCGGTGCTGGAAGCCTGGGGCAAAGCGTATGGCGTACTGGCCGACCTGTTTATTCAGCGCGAAGCGCAGATTTATCGCGCCTCAGAAGCGAAAACAGGCGGCTGGCGCGGTATGCGGGCATTTCGCATCCATGCCATTCAGCAACAGAGTGCGGTGATTAAAAGTATTGTGCTGGTGCCGGAGGATGGTGAGCCGGTGGCCGATTTCCTGCCCGGTCAGTATCTGGCTATCAGCCTGCGTCCGACCGGCAGCGAGACGATCCAGCACCGCCAGTATTCCCTGACGCACCTGCCGAACGGCCGATCCTATCGTATTGCGGTAAAGCAGGAAGCACACGGCAGCGTCTCTGGCTGGCTGCATCAGCAGGCGCAGGTGGGCGATGTGGTGCAGTGCACAACCCCAGCCGGGGACTTCTTCCTGCAGTGTCGCGACACTACGCCGGTGACGCTGATTTCCGCTGGTGTGGGGCAGACACCGCTGCTGGCGATGCTGGCCCGCCTGGCGCAGCAGCCTCATCCGGCGGCCGTCACCTGGCTGCACGCCGCGGAGAACGGCGCGCATCACGCCTTTGCTGAGGAAGTGGCCGCGCTGGGTGCGCAACTGCCACAGTTCAGCCAGCACGTCTGGTACCGGCAACCTGACGCCGCTGACGCAGGCCGTTTCGATACCGCCGGGCTGATGGATTTAGCCGCCGTATCCGCAGAGCTGCAGCAGGCCGACCGCCACTTCTGGATCTGTGGCCCTCTGCCGTTTATGCAGTTTGTGGCCCGCCAGCTGCTGGACGCCGGCATCAGCGCCGATCGCCTGCATTACGAAGTATTTGGTCCGCACAAGGTGCTGTAAAAACAAAAAAGCCTGCGCAAAGCAGGCTTTTTAACCGCTGACGAAGGTGAGACTCAAATCGCCTCTTCGTCCTCTTCGCCGGTACGAATGCGCACGACGCGCGCCACATCAAAGACAAAGATTTTACCATCACCGATTTTGCCGGTTTGCGCTGTCTTCATGATGGTTTCCACGCAGGTGTCGACGATATCATCGCCAACCACCATTTCGATTTTCACTTTTGGCAGAAAATCGACCATGTATTCCGCACCGCGATAAAGTTCAGTGTGGCCCTTCTGACGTCCGAAGCCTTTCACTTCGCTGACTGTCATCCCGGTGATGCCGACTTCTGCCAGCGCTTCACGCACATCATCGAGTTTGAATGGTTTGATAATTGCATCGATCTTTTTCATCACAGATCCTTTTTTCGCTCCCTCCGTGACGGACGGGTAACAATGAGTATAAGTGTTCCTGACGCTGCCGCAGCAAGCTACTCTTTAAATTCGCTGGCGTCCAGTTCGTGACGTGACAGCAGCTTATAAAACTCAGTGCGGTTGCGTCCAGCCAGCCGCGCCGCATGGGTGACATTGCCTTTGGTCATCTGCAGCAGTTTGCGCAGATAATTCAGCTCAAACTGGTTGCGCGCTTCCGCGAAGGTGGGCAGCGCGGTGTTCTCTTCTGCCAGCGCCTGACTAACCAGCGCCTCGCCAATCACCGGCGACGTGCTTAGCGCGACGCACTGCTCAATCACATTGACCAGCTGGCGCACGTTACCCGGCCAGCTGGCGCTGACCAGCCGTTTCATGGCATCCACGGAGAAACTGCGCACAAAGGGTTTATGGCGATCGGCAGACTGGCGCAGCAGATGGTTGGCCAGCAGCGGAATATCCTCTGCGCGCTCCTGCAGCGCGGGGATCTTCAGGTTAACCACGTTCAGACGGTAGTAGAGATCCTCACGGAAGCTTTTCTTCTCCATCGCTTTGGGCAGATCGCGGTGGGTGGCTGAGATAATGCGCACATTAATATCCATGTCGCGATTGCTGCCGAGCGGACGCACTTTGCGCTCCTGCAGCACCCGCAGCAGTTTGACCTGCAGCGCCTGCGGCATGTCGCCAATCTCATCAAGAAACAGCGTGCCCCCTTCTGCCGCCTGAAACAGCCCATCCCGCGCGCTGACCGCGCCGGTAAAAGCGCCCTTAGCGTGACCGAACAGCTCCGATTCCAGCAGCTGTTCCGGCAGCGCACCGCAGTTAATGGCGATAAACGGCTTTGCCGCGCGCGGACTGGCGGCGTGGATCGCCTGCGCCAGCACCTCTTTTCCGGTGCCGCTCTGTCCATTAATCAGCACGCTGACATCAGACTGCGCCACCATATGCGCCTGTTCCAGTAAACGCAGCATCAGCGGATTACGCGTCACAATCGCTTCGCGCCAGCCGTCATCGCTCACCGGCGCCCGCTGCGCCAGCGCGTCGTCAATTGCCTGGTACAGCGCATCGCGATCCACCGGTTTTGTCAGAAAGCTGAACACGCCCTGCTGGGTGGCGGCAACGGCTTCCGGAATAGAGCCGTGCGCGGTCAGGATAATCACCGGCAGACCCGCATGGCGCTTCTGGATTTCACCAAACAGCGCCAGACCGTCCATCTCGTCCATGCGCAGGTCGCTGATGACCAAATCCACTTTTTCTTTCTGCAGATGGCGCAGGGCTTCCGGCCCGCTGGCCGCCGTCGCGACCTGATACCCTTCACTACTCAGACGCATCCCGAGCAGCTTCAGCAGGCCCGGGTCGTCATCCACCAGCAGCAGACGTGCGGCCTGTTTCATGTTTACTGCTCCTCATTTTGCGCATCGCCGGCACCGTGCGATGCATCGCTGCTGTCTGGCGCTTTGCGCGAGGACAGCTGGCGTTCAATATCCGTTAAGCGATCCAGTTTGCGCTGCGTTTCGCTCAGCGTCTGGCGCAGGTGGGTCTGCTGCTGGCGCAGCGTGTCCAGCTCAGCATCGTGGCGCTGCTGCAGCGCGGCGTAGCGGCTGCGCGCTTCACTCAGATCCAGCTGAGCCGCCTGATTGCTGCGCCAGAGCTGCAGCAGCGGCCGCACCGCACCGGGATAATCAGCGCTGTAGCTATCGAGCGTTGCCACAAACTGGCGGCGCTCCACCGGCGTCACGTTGCCGTTTGCCAGCAAAATAGCCTGCTTAAACGCGCGCGCCCAGCCCTGCACCGGCCAGCGACGCGCTTCAGCACGCGCCTCTGCCGGGGAAAGGCGCTCAGCGCAGTCAATGGCGCGCTGCCAGTAAAGCGGATTGCTCAATGCGGCGGGCGTTTCTATCTGCCATACCGTCTGACAGCGGGTGGCCAGATAATCCGGCAAACGCACCGCGGGCTCAGGCTGGCTGACGATCGCCCCACGTGGCGCACTGGCAGGCGCAGGGGCCTGACAGGCGGTAAGCCCCAGCGCCATCAGGGCACCGGAGAGGAATCTGGAAAAAATGCGTTTCATCAATCAGGCTTTCCCGGCGCGAGTGGTCAAAATAATACGAAAACAGACGTCCGCCTCCCTGCGCGTCACCAGTAGCAGATCGCCCTGCATTCTGCGCAGGCAATCTTTGGCGATACTTAATCCCAGCCCGCTGCCTTTTACCGGCCCTTTGCGTTGCTGGCTGCCCTGATAAAAGGGCTCAAAAATCATGGCCTGCTCTTCAGCCGGAATCGGCGTGCCGGTGTTAGCCACCTCTATCCACACCTGGTTGCCCTGCTGTCGGCTCTGCAGCCAGATGTTACCGGATTCGCTGCCGTAGTTCACGGCGTTCGAATAGAGGTTATCGATCACCCGCTGCAGCAGGGTGGCGTCCGCCAGGCAGTGCGTCGCCTGCAGATCAATGTGCGTGGTGAGGTGACGCGCGCTGGCCGGCAGCGAATGCACCTTTACCACGGCGTTGACGATGCCGGCGAGATCCACCGGTTCCAGCGGCTGCGGCGTGTCTGCCAGCTTACGATTGTAGTCCAGCAGCTGTTCGATCAAACGCTGCAGATGGCGGCTGCTGGTATCCAGAATCGCCACTACCTCCTGCTGCTCGGCATTAAGCGGGCCCGCAACCTGGTCAGCAAGCAGTTCTGTGCCTTCCCGCAGGCTGGCGAGCGGTGTTTTCAGTTCATGTGAAAGGTGGCGCAAAAATTCGTGGCGCTGCGCCTCCAGCCAGCTGAGCCGTTCGCTCAGCCAGACGATCCGCTGTCCCAGCGAGCGCAGTTCGCGCGGGCCGCGAAAGCTGACGCTGTTGGCCAGCGTTTTTCCTTCGCCCAGCCGGTTGATCATGCGCTCAACGCGCTTGACCGGGCCAATGATCATGCCGGTAAACAGCAGCACCAGCGCCAGACTGATGAGAAACAGAATCAGGGCCTGCCAGCCAAAGAACTGGCCGCGCTCGGCAATCTCACGCTGCAGCTGCAGACCGCGCCAAAAGACCACTTCGCGCGTGGCCTGCACCATCTGCGTGTTGGCGGCGGAAAACTGTTCCAGCGCGCCTGCCGCCTGACCGGCCGGGTTGCCGTTGTCACACTGCATTTGCTGCAACTGCGGCAGCGTACTTTGCAGCACCTTAAACGCCGGCAGGTCCGGCAGGCTGGCGGCATGGCTGCTGAGCATCTGCCCGTAGCGCGTCCACTGCGTCTGATAGAGCCGGGCAAGGCTGGCATCACCCAGCACGCAGTACTGGCGGTAACTGCGCTCCAGCTCCAGCGCGGTACGCGCCATAGCCTCACTGCGCCGCACGTCGGTAAAGGTGCTGCGGTTGGTATCCGCCGCCTGTTCACTGAGTGCAGAAAGGCTTTCCCATGCCTGCCAGGCCAGCACCAGCAGCGGCAGCAGAACCAGTAAAAAGGCCATCAAAACCAGCTGGCGCAGAGACCGGGGAAACAGACGCCATTTCTTCACAACCGCGCTTCCTTCAAAGTGAGTTGCTGGCATGCTAGCGAAGTCTCGTCGCGTTAGAAAGGCCGCAAACAAAAACGGCAGGCCTGCTGGCCTGCCGTGAGAGCGACGCCGCAGCATCGCCTGCAAAATGGGTGGAGCCTAACTCAACGTTGCGCCCGGTGTTTGATAACGTTGCAAAGCAACGATTATCGGTCAGGTGGACGACAGGCTCCGTTTGGTGCGTCATTCAGTTTTTATGAGCTCAGCCGCCGAAGCGGGGCAATCATAAACAGGCGAATGAGCCACGCGCTGATTATAGCAACTATCGTGCCAGAATTGAAATAGTCATTATAATCAGACAACTGCTATTTTTTCTGGCGTGATTCCGCTGAAAACGGACCGTCCGGTCTGTAAAAAGTGTCGCCGGATAGCAACGGTTAGCCGCAACCTAAGCACATCCATTCACAATCAATAGGTTATATGTCACCTTTTAGCGACAGCGGAAAGGCCGCCCTGTCGCCATATTCCGACACTGCGATCTGCTGGCTGCGGCAAAAAACATAAAAAAGGCGGCCTGCCGGCCGCCCTGTTTTACCGCAGCGGAGAAATTACCCCAGCTGGCGGCGTGCGTTACGGAAGATACGCATCCACGGGCTGTCTTCGCCCCACTCCGCCGGATGCCAGGAGTTGCTGACCGTCCGGAAGACGCGCTCCGGATGCGGCATCATAATGGTCACGCGACCGCTTTCGTTCGTCACCGCCGTAATGCCGTTTGGTGAGCCGTTCGGGTTCGCCGGATAGCTTTCTGTGACTTTGCCAAAGTTATCCACAAAGCGCAGCGCGACCAGACCTTTTGCTTCCAGCGCGGCCAGATGTGCGCCATCGCGTACCTCCACGAAACCTTCACCGTGTGAGACGGCGATCGGCATATGTGAACCGGCCATGCCATCCAGCAGCAGTGACGGGCTGGCCGCCACCTCAACCAGGCTGAAGCGCGCTTCAAAACGCTCGGACTGATTGCGTACAAAGCGTGGCCACAGCTCACTGCCCGGAATCAGCTCACGCAGATTGGACATCATCTGACAGCCGTTACACACGCCCAGCGCCAGCGTCTGCGGACGGTGGAAGAAATTCTCAAACTCATCGCGCACGCGGCCGTTGAACAGGATGGATTTGGCCCAGCCTTCCCCTGCGCCCAGCACATCGCCGTAGGAGAAGCCGCCGCAGGCGACCAGCGCATCAAACGTTTCCAGACCGCGCCGGCCTGCCAGCAGATCGCTCATGTGCACATCCACCGCGGTGAAACCGGCACGGTGGAACGCTGCCGCCATTTCCACGTGCGAGTTCACGCCCTGCTCGCGCAGTACCGCAACGCGCGGACGCGCGCCGATGGCAATCATTGGCGCGGCAACATCCTCTTCCGGACGGAAGGTCAGATGTACATTAAGGCCAGGATCGCTGTCGTTTTTCTTCGCTTCGTGTTCCTGATCGGCACAGGCCGGGTTGTCACGCAGACGCTGCATCTGCCAGGTGGTTTCCGCCCACCAGGTGCGCAGCGTGGTGCGGCTTTCGCTGTAAACCGCGCTATCGCCTGAACGAATCACAAAGCGGTCGCCCGGCAGCGCCTGACCAATCACATGCACGCAGTCACCCAGGCCCTGCTCAGCAAACACGCGCACGACGGCGTCGCGATCGGCGGCATCGATTTGCAGCACCGCCCCCAGCTCTTCGGTAAACAGCGCGGCCAGCGCGTCGCTGCCCAGCGCCGCAATATCGGCTTCGATACCACAATGGCCGGTAAAGGCCATCTCGGCCAGCGTCACCAGCAGGCCACCATCGGAACGGTCGTGGTAAGCCAGCAGTTTCTGCTCACTGACCAACGTCTGAATGGCGTTAAAGAAGCCAGCCAGCTGTGCCGCGTCACGCACGTCGGCCGGCTTATCGCCCAGCTGACGGTAAACCTGTGACAGCGCCGTTGCGCCCAGCGTATTGGCTCCCTGACCGAGATCCACCAGCAGCAGCAGGTTGTCCCGCCCGGGCTGCAGCTGCGGCGTCACGGTGCGGCGTACGTCTTCCACGCAGGCAAAGGCGGTGATCACCAGCGACAGCGGAGCGGTCATTTCACGCTGCTCACTGCCCTGCTGCCAGCGGGTTTTCATCGACATCGAATCTTTGCCCACCGGAATGGTGATGCCCAGCGCCGGACAGAGCTCTTCGCCCACGGCTTTCACCGCCGCGTAAAGCCCGGCGTCTTCACCCGGATGACCGGCTGCGGCCATCCAGTTTGCGGAGAGCTTCACGCGGTTGAGCGAACCAATCGCCGTGGCCGCGAGGTTGGTCAGCGCTTCTCCCACCGCCAGGCGCGCGGAGGCAGCAAAGTCCAGCAGTGCGACCGGCGCACGCTCGCCCATGGCAAAGGCTTCGCCGTGGTAGCTGTCGAGGCTGGCGGTGGTGACCGCGCAGTTGGCGACCGGAATCTGCCACGGGCCGACCATCTGATCGCGTGCCACCATGCCGGTGACGCTGCGATCGCCAATGGTGACCAGGAAGGTTTTCTCGGCCACCGTGGGCAAATGCAGCACGCGGTTGACGGCATCAGCGACGGTAATGCCGTCACGCTGCAGCGGCTCGCCGCCTGCCTGCTGACGCACCACGTCACGCGTCATTTTCGGCGTTTTACCCAGCAGCACGTCCAGCGGCATATCGATAGGTTTGTTGTCGAAGTGGCTGTCGGACAGCGTCAGATGCTGCTCTTCAGTGGCTTCGCCAATCACGGCATAAGGCGCGCGCTCACGCTGGCACAGGGTGTCAAACAGCGCCAGCTTGTCCGGCGCAACGGCCAGCACATAGCGCTCCTGCGATTCGTTACACCACACTTCCAGCGGGCTCATGCCCGGCTCGTCGCTGAGGATGTCGCGTAAGCTGAAGTTGCCGCCGCGGCCGCCATCGCTGACCAGCTCCGGCATGGCATTGGAGAGTCCGCCGGCACCGACATCGTGGATAAACAGGATCGGGTTGTCTTCGCCCAGCTGCCAGCAGCGGTCAATCACTTCCTGGCAGCGCCGCTCCATTTCCGGGTTATCGCGCTGTACTGAGGCGAAATCAAGATCGGCGTCGGACTGGCCCGATGCCATGGAAGAGGCCGCACCGCCGCCAAGGCCGATGTTCATGGCCGGCCCGCCCAGCACAATCAGCTTCGCGCCAACCACAATCTCCCCTTTCTGCACGTGATCGGCACGGATATTCCCGATACCGCCTGCCAGCATAATGGGTTTGTGATAACCGCGCAGTTCCACACCGTTGTGGCTGTTTACCTGCTCTTCATAGGTGCGGAAGTAGCCGTTAAGCGCCGGACGGCCAAATTCGTTGTTGAACGCTGCGCCGCCCAGCGGGCCTTCGGTCATGATATCCAGCGCAGTAACGATACGCTCCGGCTTGCCAAAATCCTCTTCCCACGGCTGTTCAAAGCCGGGAATGCGCAGGTTGGAAACAGAGAAGCCCACCAGGCCAGCTTTTGGCTTGGCACCGCGTCCGGTGGCCCCTTCATCACGGATTTCGCCACCGGAGCCGGTGGCGGCGCCTGGCCAGGGTGAGATAGCCGTCGGGTGGTTGTGGGTTTCCACTTTCATCAGGATATGCGCGGCTTCCTGATGGAAATCGTACTCGCCCTGCTGCGCATCGGCATAAAACCGCCCCACTTCCGAACCTTCCATCACCGCGGCGTTGTCTTTATAAGCAGACAGCACGTGCTCGGGATGACGCTCGTAGGTGTTTTTAATCATCTTAAACAGCGATTTAGGCTGCTTCTCGCCATCAATAATCCAGTCAGCGTTGAAAATTTTATGGCGACAGTGCTCCGAGTTGGCCTGCGCGAACATGTACAGCTCAATGTCGTTCGGGTTACGCCCCAGACGGGTAAAGGCTTCCAGCAGATAGTCAATTTCATCTTCTGCCAGGGCGAGGCCCAGCGTGCGGTTAGCCTGCTCCAGCGCCTGGCGTCCGCCGCCCAGCACATCCACGCTTTTCAGCGGCTGCGGTTCATGATGAGCAAACAGCTGCTGCGCATCGCTGAGATCGGTAAAGACCGTTTCCATCATGCGGTCATGCAGCAGGCTGGCAAGTTGCTGCCACTGGGCTTCGGTGAGCTGTGGTGCCTGAACATAAAAAGCCAGACCGCGCTCCAGCCGGATAACCTGCGGCAGGTCGCAGTTGTGCGCGATGTCGGTGGCTTTGGATGACCAGGGAGAAATGGTGCCGGGACGCGGCGTAACCAGTAACAGACGCCCTTGTGGCGCATGTCCGGCGAGAGAAGGACCGTATTTCAGCAGACGTTGCAGGCGGGTTTGTTCATCGGCACTGAGCGGTGCGCTGACCTCGGCGAAATGGACGTACTCGGCGTAAATATCGCTCACCGGCAGATGAGCGTCCTGAAAGCGGGTCAGCAGTTTGTTTACACGAAATGCCGACAGAGCGGGCGAACCACGCAGAATTTCCATCATGAAAGATCTCTCGTCTTCGAAGCGCCGGGCGACGCTTCATTGGGCGCAACAGGGAAAACGGGCGGTATTATAGAGAAACAGCACCGGTTACGAAACCGTTTGCGCAGAAAAACTCAGCCTCAGGATTTGCCTGAATTTTGCGCAAAACTTGCTATATAAGTTGCCCTGCTGCGCTTTGTTGCGCAAAATGCCCCTCGCTCTGGGAGTGCAAAACAACATTAATACTGCCTTTAAAAGACAGAGGCCTGTGAGCCATTAAGAGACAACTATTTGAAACGCCTGAAAATAAACTATCTTTTTATCGGTCTGGTTACCGTGCTGCTGGCGCTTGCACTGTGGCCTTCCATTCCCTGGTACGGGGGGGGAAAAGACGCGTTATCACAGATTAAATCACGCGGTGTGTTGCGCATCAGTACCGTCAACTCGCCGCTGACTTACTACACCATCAATAACGCCCCAGCCGGTATGGACTACGAGCTGGCGAAACGCTTCGCCGATTACCTGGGCGTAAAACTGGAAGTCACCGTGCGACCGAATCTGGGTGACCTGTTTGACGACCTCGACGATGGCAAAGCGGATCTGCTGGCTGCCGGTTTGATCTACAACAGCGAGCGTCTGGCGCACTATCAAAGCGGCCCGAGCTACTACTCGGTATCGCAGCAGCTGGTGTACCGCATTGACAAGCCACGGCCGAAAACCCTCGGCGATCTGAAAGGCCGCCTGATTGTGCAGTCGGGCTCGGCATATCTGTCTACGTTGCGTGCCGCCAAAGCTGACAGCTATCCCGATCTCGACTGGGCGATCTCCACCGATCAGGGCCAGAAAGCGCTGCTGGAAGCGGTGGCCGACGGCAAGCTGGATTATACCGTTGGCGACTCCGTTACCATTGGTCTGCTGCAGCGTATCCATCCGCAGCTGGCGGTCGCATTTGATATCACGGATGAAGAGCCGGTGACCTGGTATCTGCCGCGCAATCAGGATGACAGCCTGAATGCCGCCATGCTGGATTTCTACAGCCAGATGGGTGAAGAAGGCACCATGGCGCGGCTGGAGGAGAAATACCTCGGCCACGTTGGCACTTTTGATTATGTCGATACGCGCACCTTCCTGCGCGCCATTGATAACACCCTGCCGGATATCAAACCGCTGTTTGAGAAGTATTCAGCAAGCATGGACTGGCGGCTGCTGGCGGCCATCTCCTATCAGGAGTCACACTGGAATCCGCAGGCCACCTCCCCCACCGGCGTGCGGGGCATGATGATGCTGACGCGTAATACCGCCGATAGCCTGGACGTGGATGACCGGCTCGATCCGGAGCAGAGTATCCGTGGCGGCAGCGAATATCTGCAGCGCATGATGGAGAAGGTGCCGGAAACCATCCCGGAAGATGAACGCATCTGGTTTGCGCTGGCGGCTTATAACATGGGCTATGCCCATATGCTGGATGCGCGGCGGCTGACGCAGAAACAGGGAGGAAACCCGGATAGCTGGGCCGATGTGAAACTGCGCCTGCCGATGCTGAGCCAGAAGCGCTACTACACGCAGACGACCTACGGCTATGCGCGCGGCCATGAAGCCTACAACTATGTTGAGAATATCCGGAAGTATCAGATAAGCCTGGTGGGCTATCTGCAGGAGCAGGAGAAACGGCTGGCGCAGCAGTCGGCGCTGGAAGCGGAGCTGGGTGCCGGTTACCCGGCGGTCGAACCCAAAATTGCCATGAATTAACTGCTGCGCTGTGCCTGGCGCAGCGCGCGCTTTTGTTCACGCCGCATGCGGAAAAAATCACTCAGCAGGCTGGCACAGGCCGGTGCCAGCACGCCACGCACTATCTGAATCTGATGATTCATCCCCGGATGGCCAATCACATCCAGCAACGACCCGGCAGCACCGGTTTTCTCATCGTTTGCCCCGTACACCAGTCGGGTGATACGGCTGTGCACCATCGCTCCCGCACACATCACGCAGGGTTCCAGCGTGACATAGAGCGTGGTGTCCAGCAGACGATAATTTTCCAGGATTTTCCCTCCCTGACGCAGCGCCATAATTTCTGCGTGCGCGGTAGGGTCGCACTGGCCAATCGGCCGGTTCCAGCCTTCGCCAATGACCCGGTCGCCCTGGACCAGCACGGCGCCCACCGGCACTTCGCCCTGCTCCCACGCGCGTTGCGCCAGCATCAGCGCATGGCGCATCCAGTATTCATCGGTTTCCAGGCTCAACGGGCAACTCCTGCGGATTAAAATGGCGGCGCATTATAGACGGAATCGCCGCGCAATTCACTCCAGCTGTTGCAGTTCACCGCGTGGCGTCACGCGCCAGCGATGCTGGCAGAAAAACAGCAGCGGGTTATCCTGCTTGCTGTCGCTGTAGCCGCTGTAGAGCTGTAGCGGCGTGCCGATTTTCTCTTCCAGCTGCGCCACTTTTTCATGCCCGAGACAGCGCATCGCCAGGATGCGCCCGCCGCGGCCGCGCTGCATCTGGCTGGCGATCAGTTTCACCCGCGGCAGAAAAGCCGAATCAAAATAGACCTGTTCCACCAGCGTCTGCGGTGAGCCGGTAATCAGCCACACGTCAGCATCATCGCTGCTGAGGTAGTCTGTCAGCCGCTGCTGTACCACCGGAAACGCGGTTACGCGCGCCCGGAACCAGCGGGCAAATTCAGCTTCACGCTGGCGCAGACGCGTTTCGCTGTGGCCGAAGGTAATGGCCCACAGCAGCAGGCTCATCGGCCAGCGTGCCGCCCGGCCCTTGATCAGCATCCCCAGGCCAATCACCGGCAGCAGTGGTATCACCAGCAGCAGGTTCAGCGGCTGACGTCGCAGCAGATAGCGCATAAACGTACCAAACATGTCCTGCTGATGCAGTGTGCCGTCAAGGTCAAAAAACACGACGCGACGATGCGAACCCTTAGTCAAACCTTACTCCTTTCATTAGCCGGACAGTGTTTGTCTTACAGTGTAGACAGGCGCTGCCCACCCTGGGATGATACCGCTGCGATCGCGCGCAGCCGTGATTTTTAATTCCGGGCACTACAATCCCGGCAGAATAGTTTATTCTTTGCCTCAGAGTGCTGCTACCTGTCAACCCGGCCGTGCCGCTTAAATCAGGGCGCAGGGTGCGGGAATATGGATTGAGGATCGAACATGAGTTCATTGCTGCGAATTCGCCAGCTTTACCCCCGCCTGGCGCTGAATGAGCGCCGGCTGGCCGATTTTCTGCTGTCGCAGCCCGACCGGGCACGGCATCTGAGTTCACAAAAGCTGGCAGAAGAATCCGGCGTCAGCCAGTCAAGCGTGGTGAAATTTGCGCAGAAGCTGGGTTACAAGGGATTCCCGGCGCTGAAACTGGCGCTGAGCGAATCGCTGGCTGACCGCGATGCCATTACCGTGCACAACCACATTCTGAGCGACGATCCGCTAAAAGTAGTGGGCGAAAAGCTGCTGACGGAGAAGATCTCCGCGATCCGCGCCACGCTGGATATCAACAGTGAAGAGAAGCTGCTGGAGACGCTGCACCTGCTGAAAAATGCCAACCGTATCCTGCTGGTTGGTATCGGCGCATCTGGTCTGGTCGCGAAAGATTTCTCGTGGAAGCTGATGAAGATCGGCATTAATGCCGTCGCCGAGCAGGATATGCACGCGCTGCTGGCCAGCGTGCAGGCGATGGCACCGGGCGATGTGCTGCTGGCCATTTCCTATACCGGCGAGCGACGGGAGATCAACCTTGCCGCACAGGAGGCGGCAGAAATTGGCGTAGATGTGCTGGCGTTTACCGGCTTTACGCCGAATTCACTGCAGCAGTGCGCTACGCTCTGTCTCTACACCGTAGCCGAAGAGCAGAGCACCCGCAGCGCCGCCATCTCCTCCACCAGCGCCCAGCTGGCGCTGACCGACCTGCTGTTTATGGCGCTGGTGCAGCACGATCCGGAACGCGCCTCCAGCCACATTCGTCACAGCGAAGCGCTGGTGAAAAAGCTGATTTAGCCTGCTGCACGCCGCAGCCGGTGGAATATGCAGTGCGCTTGATCCCGCGCAATGACCGCCCCGCGCGCCGCCGCCTGATTTATGGTAAGGTGCGCGCCTTTCCTCACAACGCTGACATCCTCATGGCTTTACTGATTACGGCGAAATGCATTAACTGCGATATGTGCGAACCGGAGTGCCCGAACCAGGCGATCAGCCTGGGCGATGTGATTTACGAAATTGATGTGGCGCGCTGCACGGAGTGCGTGGGCCATTACGAGGTGCCCACCTGCCAGAGCGTGTGCCCGATCGATAACACGATTATTACTGACCCGCAGCATCCTGAAAGCCGCGATGCACTGTGGGAAAAGTTTGTCCGGCTGCACCCTTAGCTTTCAATGATCACCGTCGCGCAGGCGTAATGCCGCTCATCGGCAAGGGTGACGTGAACATGCCTGACGCCGAGCTGGCGGGCAATCACTTCAGCCTGCTGAAAAAAGCGTAAACCCGGTTTGCCCAGCGCATCGTTGTAGACTTCAAACTGGTTGAAAGCCAGACCGCCGCGAATGCCGGTGCCAAACGCTTTTGCCGCCGCTTCTTTCACCGCAAACCGTTTGGCCAGAAAGCGCACCGGCTGCTGATGTGCCTGATACTGCTGCCACTCCGCTTCGCTCAGCACGCGGCGCGCCAGACGGTCGCCGGAGCGGTCTATCACCCCGGCGATGCGTTCAATTTCGACGATGTCACTGCCGAGTCCGAGAATCGCCATCAGCGACGCGCTTCCCGCATCAGCTGCTTCATCTCAGCCACCGCCTCCGCCAGCCCGCTGAACAGCGCCCGGCCAATAATCGCGTGGCCAATATTCAGCTCATGCATCTCCGGCAGCGCAGCGATTGGTTGCACGTTGTGGTAAGTCAGACCATGCCCGGCATTCACTTTCAGTCCCAGGCTTGCGGCAAAGGTCGCTGCCTGACGGATGCGCACCAGCTCGGCTTCACGCGCCGGCCCTTCCGGCGCTTCGGCATAGGCACCGGTATGAATTTCAATGTACGGCGCCCCGCTGGCCACGGCGGCTTCAATCTGACGCGAATCGGCGTCAATAAACAGCGACACCAGAATACCGGCGGCACTCAGCGCGCTCACTGCCGCGTTGATTTTGTCCTGCTGACCGGCCACGTCCAGCCCGCCTTCGGTGGTCACTTCCTGACGCTTTTCCGGCACCAGACACACAAAATGCGGTTTGATGTCGCAGGCGATGGCGATCATCTCGTCGGTGACGGCCATTTCAAGGTTCATGCGCGTCTGAATGGTTTCACGCAGAATGCGGACGTCGCGATCGGTAATATGGCGGCGATCTTCACGCAGATGCACGGTAATGCCGTCTGCGCCCGCCTGTTCGGAAACAAACGCCGCCTGGACCGGATCGGGATACTGGGTGCCACGCGCATTACGGACGGTAGCAATATGGTCGATGTTGACCCCTAACAGCAGCTCAGCCATGACAATCCTCAAATGTATTCAGTGAAGTTGCAGTGTATCGCGTTGCATCTGCCGCGCGGTACGACCAGCTCAGTCGTTCGCCGCATCCGGTTTCTTTTTCGGGATGAACTGACGAAACAACTCCTGGCTTTTCAGCGGTTTTCCCCCCAGATAGGGTTTCAGCGCCATCCGCGTGAAGCGTTTGGCGGCGCGCAGGCTGTCGGCATCCGGAAACTCCCGGGACCAGAGTGCCCGCAGCTGCCGGCCGGTGAAGCTGCGCTGATTGACCACCAGGCTGGCGATAAACCCTTTTTCTTCGCGATAACTGTAGGTCATCGTCTCTTCAATCTCTTCGCCGCTGCCCGCGCAGTGGAGAAAATCCACGCCGTAGCCCAGGTGGCCGAGCAGCGCCAGCTCAAAGCGGCGCAGTGCCGGTTCGGGTGAACCCTGACCGGCCGCCAGCGTCTGGATACAGTGCAGATAATCGAAGAAGAGATCGGAGAACGGGATTTCCTGCTCCAGCACGCGCGACAGCAGTTCATTGACGTACAGGCCGCAGTAGAGCGTGATACCGCTGAGCGGCAATGCCAGCGACACCGCTTCGGCATTGCGCAAGGTCTTCACCTCACCGCGGCCGCCCCAGCGCACCAGCAGCGGGGTAAAGGGTTGCAGCGCCCCTTTCAGCTGCGAGCGGCGCGAGCGCGCGCCTTTCGCCAGCACGCGTACGCGCCCTTCGCTTTCGCTGAACAGATCGAGCAGCAGGCTGGTTTCGCTGTAAGGGCGACTATGCAGCACAAAAGCGCGTTGCCAGCCTTCCATGGGTTAGTCGTCTGTGTAACCCAGGCTGCGCAGCGCACGTTCGTCGTCCGCCCAGCCCGATTTCACCTTCACCCAGAGCTCAAGGTGCACTTTTGCTTCAAACATCTCTTCCATGTCTTTACGCGCTTCAATACCAATGGTTTTGATTTTGGCCCCTTTGTTGCCAATCACCATCTTCTTCTGCCCTTCGCGCTCGACCAGAATCAGGCCATTGATGTCGTAACCGCCGCGCTCATTAGAGACGAACTGTTCAATCTCCACCGTAACCGAATACGGCAGCTCTGCACCCAGGAAACGCATCAGCTTTTCACGGATGATTTCAGAGGCCATAAAGCGCTGTGAACGATCGGTGATGTAATCTTCCGGGAAGTGGTGATCGGAAAGCGGCAGGCGCTTGCGGGCAATCTCTGCGATGGCATCAACGTTTTTGCCGGTTTCCGCAGAGATCGGCACGATCTCAAGGAAGTTCATCTGCTGGCTGAGGAACTGCAGATGCGGTAGCAGGATGCTTTTATCCTGGATGTTATCCACCTTGTTCACCGCCAGCACCACCGGTACTTTACCGTCGCGCAGCTTGTTGAGCACCATTTCATCGTCCGGCGTCCAGCGGGTGCCTTCCACGACAAAAATAATCAGCTCCACATCACCGATGGAACTGCTGGCCGCACGGTTCATCAGGCGGTTGATTGCCCGCTTCTCTTCCATGTGCAGACCGGGGGTATCCACGTAGATCGCCTGATACGGCCCTTCGGTGTGAATGCCCATAATACGGTGGCGTGTGGTTTGCGGTTTACGCGAGGTGATCGACACCTTCTGCCCCAGCAGCTGGTTCAGTAAGGTGGATTTGCCGACGTTTGGCCGGCCAACGATCGCAATAAAGCCGCTGTATGTTTCGAGTTCGCTCATTCGGGTCCTGACTTGATCAGCGCCAGAGGGCGCTGCGCTGTAACGGGTTATTCCAGACCAAGCTTGATCAGCGCCTGTTCGGCGGCGGCCTGCTCTGCTTTCCGGCGGCTGGAACCAACGCCCACCACCGGTTCTGCCATGCCACTGACCTGGCAGTGGATGGTAAATTCCTGATCGTGGGCTTCGCCACGCACCTGCACCACCAGATAAGAAGGCAGCGGCAGATGACGTCCCTGCAGATACTCCTGCAGGCGCGTTTTCGGATCTTTTTGTTTGTCACCGGGGCTGATCTGCTCAAGGCGATTCTGATACCAGTCAAGAATCAGCTTTTCAACCGTCTGAATGTTGCTGTCGAGGAAAATGCCGCCAATCAGCGCTTCCACGGTGTCCGCGAGGATGGATTCACGACGGAAACCGCCGCTTTTCAGCTCGCCCGGTCCGAGGCGCAGGCATTCGCCCAGCTCAAATTCACGCGCCATCTCTGCCAGCGTATTGCCACGCACCAGCGTGGCGCGCATGCGGCTCATGTCTCCTTCGTCAACGCGCGGAAAGCGATGGTACAGCGCATTGGCGATGACATAGCTGAGAATGGAATCGCCCAGAAATTCAAGACGCTCGTTGTGTTTGCTGCTGGCACTGCGGTGAGTCAGCGCCTGCTGCAGGAGTTCCGGATGAGTAAAAGTGTAGCCCAGTTTGCGCTGCAGCTTATTAATGAGGATGGGGTTCATGCGATTCCAGTTAATCTGTGCGTCTGTCATTCTGCATACCAAACAGGGCTGAGATTCCAGCGCGTTCTGTTTGGTGTGCAGTGGCTTCCTGACCAGCAGAAAGCCAACCGTTGTTTATCAGTGAATACCGCCAATGCGACTCAGGCGTACGCCGGTCGGCCACTGTCCTTCCTGTTTTTCGAAGCTCATCCAGATGGCGACCGCTTTACCGACCAGATTCTTCTCAGGCACGAAGCCCCAGTAGCGGCTGTCGGCGCTGTTGTCACGGTTATCACCCATCATGAAGTATTGCCCCTGCGGCACGACCCACGTCGACTGAGGCTGGCCTGGCTGCTGATAGTACATGCTTGCCTGGCTCTGTGCTTCGTTGACCAGCAGGATATCGTGCGTCACGTTGCCCAGCGTCTCTTTACGCGTGCCGAGACGGAGTCCGCCGCGCATCGTCTCTCCCTGCGGCACCTGGAAGAAGCCGTTGCCGGTTTCGTTGCCATCAAAGCCACTGAAGGTCTGAATGAAATTGCTTGGCTCAATATTGGTGTAGGTGATCGGCAGTGCGGTGTCGCATTTGCCGTTACCACAGCCCGGATTGATGGTCAGCGTCTTGCTGTACGGATCAAACACCACTTTGTCGCCCGGCAGACCAATTACGCGCTTGATGTAATCCACGCTCGGATCCTTCGGGTATTTGAATACCGCGACATCACCGCGCTGCGGATGGCCGGTCGGGATCAGCGTAGTCTGCGTAATCGGATCTTTTATGCCGTAAGCAAACTTCTCCACCAGAATGAAATCGCCAATCAGCAGCGTTGGCATCATGGAGCCGGAGGGGATCTGAAACGGCTCAAAAATGAACGAACGCACAATCAGCACGACTGCCAGCACCGGGAAAACCGAGGCGGCGGTTTCCACCCAGCCTGGCTGCGCAGAGACTTTTGCCAGCGTTTTACTGTCAAGTGTGGTGCCTGCCTGCGCCTGCGCAGCGGCCTGTTTCGCACGGCGCGCCGGCGCCCATTTAAAGCGATCAATACACCAGATGATCCCGGTAATCAGGGTCGCGATCACCAGAATCAGGGCGAACATGTTAGCCATTAAAATTCCTTATTTGCTGTCTTTACCGACATGCAGAATGGCAAGGAATGCTTCCTGCGGCAGCTCAACGTTACCGACCTGCTTCATTCGCTTCTTACCTTCTTTCTGCTTCTGCAACAGCTTTTTCTTACGGCTGACGTCACCGCCATAGCATTTCGCCAGGACGTTCTTACGCAGCTGCTTCACTGTTGAGCGAGCGATAATGTGGTTGCCGATTGCTGCCTGAATCGCAATATCGAACTGCTGGCGGGGGATCAGATCTTTCATCTTTTCCACCAGCTCGCGGCCACGATACTGTGAGTTATCCCGGTGCGTAATCAGCGCCAGCGCATCAACACGTTCTGAGTTAATCAGAACGTCGACGCGCACCATGTCAGAGGCCTGGAAACGTTTGAAGTTATAATCCAGCGACGCATAGCCGCGTGACGTGGATTTCAGACGGTCGAAGAAATCGAGCACGACTTCTGCCATCGGAATATCATAGGTCAGCGCAACCTGGTTGCCGTGGTACACCATATTCGTCTGAACACCGCGTTTTTCGACGCACAGCGTAATGACGTTGCCCAGATACTCCTGTGGCAGCAGCATGTGACACTCTGCAATAGGCTCACGCAGTTCTTCAATATTATTCAGCGGCGGCAGCTTGGACGGGCTGTCAACGTAGACAATTTCGCCATCGGTGGTCTGCACTTCGTACACCACCGTTGGCGCGGTGGTAATCAGATCGAGATCGTATTCACGCTCCAGACGCTCCTGAATGATCTCCATATGCAGCAGGCCAAGGAAGCCGCAGCGGAAACCAAAGCCCAGCGCGGTAGAGCTTTCTGGCTCGTAGAACAGCGAGGCGTCATTCAGGCTCAGTTTGCCCAGCGCGTCACGGAAAGCTTCATAATCGTCAGAGCTGACCGGGAACAGACCGGCATAAACCTGCGGCTTCACTTTTTTAAAGCCTGGCAGTGCTTTGTCCGCCGGGTTGCGCTGCAGGGTCAGGGTATCGCCCACTGGCGCGCCCAGGATATCTTTAATGGCGCACACCAGCCAGCCCACCTCGCCGCATTTCAGCTCGGTGCGGTCCACCTGCTTCGGCGTGAAAATGCCCAGGCGATCGGCGTTATAAACCTGACCGGTACTCATGACTTTGACTTTTTCGCCCTTGCGCAGCGTGCCGTTTTTGATACGGATCAGCGAGACAACGCCGAGGTAGTTATCAAACCAGGAGTCGATAATCAGCGCCTGCAGTGGCCCTTCCGGATCGCCTTCCGGCGGCGGGATATCGCGTACCAGACGCTCCAGCACATCCGGCACGCCTATGCCGGTTTTGGCCGAGCAGCGCACGGCGTCGGCGGCATCAATGCCGACAATATCTTCAATCTCTTCCGCCACGCGCTCCGGGTCGGCAGCAGGCAGGTCGATTTTGTTCAGTACCGGTACCACTTCCAGATCCATTTCCATGGCGGTGTAGCAGTTTGCCAGCGTCTGTGCTTCAACGCCCTGCCCTGCATCGACCACCAGCAGTGCCCCTTCACAGGCCGCCAGCGAGCGGGAAACTTCATAGGAGAAGTCAACGTGGCCTGGGGTGTCGATAAAATTGAGCTGGTAAGTTTCACCGTTTGGCGCGTGGTAATCGAGCGTAACGCTCTGCGCTTTAATGGTAATGCCGCGCTCGCGCTCCAGATCCATCGAATCCAGAACCTGCGCCGCCATCTCACGATCGCTCAGGCCACCACAAATCTGAATCAACCGGTCAGAGAGCGTCGATTTACCGTGGTCAATGTGAGCGATGATGGAGAAATTTCGTATGTGCTTCATTTATATGAATATCTTCACGTAGTAAATCAGTTGAAAACGTGAGCACGGACACATTCAGGAAAGTGAGCTTTACCCGGAACCCTGTCGGCCTCATTAATGACGACGCATATTACACTGTTAACGCCGCGCGTTAAAGAATGGAACTCGTGGGAATCGCAACAGATTTCAGCGGTTAAGGAGAAATGAAAAGGCCGCGCAATCCGCGGCCCGAATGGCGTCAAGCTTCGTTTTCGACCCGCAGCGCATCGGGCGGTAGCGCCACGCTGAGGATCACCGGCTGAAACGCTGCGCGCTCGCCATAGATACCGGAGATGCCCTTCGCAACAATAAAGCCCGCGACGCCGCCCAGCAGCGCACCGCAGGCCGCCGCGAGGTCACTGTGAAACAGCATCTGAAACAGCCCGGCCACCAGAAACAGCCCAAACAGCGGTGTCATGTAGACCAGCAGCGCCGAACCCAGCAGGCTGCTTTCGCGAATACCTAACTCAATGCGCTGGCCCGGCTGCAGCGGTTCTGCGCTGGCAATGGTCATGACGTGCGCATTTTTCGGGCCCAGTTTATTCAGGGCGTGGCTGCCGCAGCTTTTGCGGGCTGAGCAGCTGTTGCAGGAGGTTTTTGCCTCAGAGTGCAGCGTAGCCACACCCTCTTTCCACGCCACGACGGTGGCCCATTCTCTCATCATTTTGCTGAATCCGAATTGATACTGTCCGCGATACGCTTGGCCGTGGCGGGCGGTAATTCACCCACCACCGTAATTTCGCGATTATCGCGCACTTCGGTCTGCACCGTGCGGCGTCCTGTGCGCAATGACTGCGGCGCACTGTTTTTTTCCGCCGGCGTGATGTTAATGGCAAAGCTGAACAACCCATCGCTATAGAGGCGGGATTCAACCGTTTTGTTCATCGCCGGGATATCACGACGGCTTTGCGAGATCAGTTTCATGCCGGCCGGCAGCCAGCCTGGCTGCCAGCTGAGCTGCACTTTATCCCCGGCAGGCAGTGACAGCGAGGGGGGCAGATTGGCTTTCTCCAGCCCCTGCATCAGATTGCGAACCCCTTCGTCCACGGCGAAGCTGATGACGCGGAACTGCTCCAGTGTCTCCCCGTCGCGGTCCAGCAGATCAATACGCAGCGGCAGTTTGGTGTCCACATCCAGCCACACCACATAGCTGTAGCGCGTACCATCACGGGAAACGATGCGCACCACTTCGCACATCTGATCGGCCATGCGTGAGCGGCCTACCGGGATAAAATCATAGGCGGCAGCAAGGCGTGAGAAATCCGCAAACATCACCGCTGGCAGCGCATCAATGATGTGGTTGCCTGGCAGGGAGAAAGGATCGAGACCGGGTTCAAAATAGCTGATGTCGTTACCGCGCTGAATCACTTCCCGGCGCGGCCCGTCCATCTGCAGCAGTTGCGCGAACACGCGATCGTCAATGACCGCATGGCGATAACGCAGAGATTCAATACCCAGACGGGAAACATTGATATAGGCGAACTCGTAGTTGAGATTCTGGCTTGCCTGCTCCATCTGCTGTAACAACGCCCCGGACGCTGTTGTCTGCGCCGGGGCGGTAGATGACCAGAACAGGCTGCCTGCCAGCAGGCTAACGGCACACCAAAGCTGCTTCATTACTGCTGCTGAGTTCCTAACGACTGCGTTCCGGGTACGGTGGCCTGCGCCTGCTGAGGATCGTTTTTCTCAAACTGAACCTGATCGGCATGCAGACGGCGTTGCAGTTCATAATCCTGCAGCATGGCATTCACGCGGCGACGCTGCTCCTGCACCTGCTGGTTTGAACTGTTGGTGTCAAAAGCATCAGAAGGGACACCCAGGCTAACCGGCGACGCTTTCCCCATCATCGGCAGCGTATTGAACGCTGGCGCATCGGAGGTCTCTGTGCTGCTGCCTGACGGCTGGCTGTTGTAGTGCTGGAAGCCGACAATCACCGCCAGGGAAACACAGGCTGCGACACCAATCTGTGTTACCTGCGCTACCCAGTTGCCACCGCGACGCCAGAACGGCATTTTCTGCCAGCGGGCAGGCTCCGGCTGCGCTTCCGGAATAAGCGGCGTGGTTTTACGCACTGGCTCATTTTCGATGGCTGCCGCTACGCGAGCGGAGATATCAAAATGCAGTACCTGGCCCACGTCACCGCGTAAGGTATCGCGGATAAGGTGGTAGCTCTCCCAGCTTTTCTGTAGATCTGCATCCTTTGATAACGCCGACAGCAGTTCGTTATCTAAAGTTTCACCATCCATTAAAGCGGAAAGTTTTTCTTTCTGCATGCTTTGGTACCCTTCCAGTAGCCGTTATCACTGACGTTGGATAAGCGGTTGAACTTTATTATCAATGGCCTCTCGGGCGCGGAAGATACGGGAACGTACGGTACCGACCGGGCAATCCATAATGGCGGCAATCTCTTCGTAGCTCAGACCATCCAGCTCGCGGAGCGTGATAGCCATACGCAGATCTTCAGGCAGCGCCTCAATGGTCCGAAAAACAATTTGTTTCAGTTCGTCTGACAACATTAAGTTCTCAGGGTTCGAAATTTCTTTAAGCGCACCCGCACTTTCGAAATTTTCCGCGTCGATTGCATCCACATCGCTGGAAGGCGGACGACGCCCCTGAGCCACCAGGTAATTTTTTGCCGTGTTGACCGCGATACGGTACAACCACGTATAAAAGGCGCTGTCACCCCGGAACGACTCCAGAGCGCGATACGCTTTGATAAAAGATTCCTGAACCACATCAGGCACATCGCCTGAAGGGACATAACGTGAAACCAGGCTCGCCACTTTATGCTGGTATCGAATCACCAGTAAATTAAATGACTTTTGATCTCCTTTCTGAACCCGCTCAACGAGAACCTGATCCGTTAACTGCTCGCTCATCCGAGGTAATGTCTCCCCAAATCTCTTTTATGCGTAAGTGAACTGCCAGCACATCTCATGTGTTGTGAGCAAGCATGCGCTTAGAGTCCCATTCTGGTCTGAAGTTCACTACGACCTGATATTTTCCGTACCGGAACCACGACATCATTGTTGTTGATTGTCTTTCAGTGTAGCGGTCGCCACGCTGGCGGTGTCATTGGCGGCACCGATAATCGCTGGCAGAGTACCTTATGACGCCGCATTTTTCACCTTTATTACCTGAATTGACAGTGTGTTTTATATAAAAAACCCGATCCCCCCGTTCATAAAGATAACTGGTTGAAATACTAAGGCAGATCGCGCTGGCTGCGCTGATTCGCCGCGATATTTGTTTAAAATACTTCACATCCCTGGCGCCCGGGCTTATGCTCGCAGGACCTTTTGTTTAGTAAATTAAACACCATGATGACCCAACCCGATTACCAGTGTGATGTATTGATCATCGGCAGCGGTGCCGCCGGATTATCCCTGGCGCTGCGTCTTGCGCCGCACTATCAGGTGACCGTGCTGAGTAAAGCACAGGTGAATGAAGGTTCGACGCTTTACGCGCAGGGCGGGATTGCGGCGGTGTTTGATGAAGCTGACAGCATTGAATCCCACGTTGAAGATACGCTGGTGGCAGGCGCAGGCCTGTGCGACCGTGACACGGTCAATTTTATCGCCAGCCATGCCCGCGCAAGCGTGCAGTGGCTGATCGATCACGGGATGGCCTTTGATAAAGAGACAGAGCAGAACGGTGAAGCGCGTTATCACCTGACGCGTGAAGGCGGACACAGCCACCGCCGCATTCTGCACAGCGCAGATGCCACCGGCCGCGCGGTTGAAAGCACGCTGGTCAGCCAGGCGCTCAGTCATCCCAATATCCGTATCATTGAGCGCGCCAACGCCGTTGATCTCATCCTCTCCGGTAAAGCGGGGCTACCCGGTCCGGAGCGGGTGGTGGGCGCGTGGTTCTGGAACCGCAACCGTGAACAGGTGGAAACCTGCAGCGCCCGTGCCGTGGTGCTTGCCACCGGTGGCGCGGCGAAAGTGTATCAGTACACCACGAATCCTGACGTCGCTTCCGGCGACGGTATCGCGATGGCCTGGCGGGCAGGCTGTCGCGTGGCAAACCTGGAGTTTAACCAGTTCCACCCCACCTGCCTGTTTCATCCGCAGGCGCAGAATTTCCTGCTGACCGAAGCGCTGCGCGGTGAAGGTGCGCACCTGCTGCGTCCGGACGGCAGCCGCTTTATGCCGGATTTCGATCCGCGTGCCGAGCTGGCCCCGCGTGACATCGTCGCGCGCGCCATCGATCACGAAATGAAACGGCTGGGCGTCGACTGCATGTATCTGGACATCAGCCACCAGCCGGAAGCCTTCATCCGCGCGCACTTCCCGATGATTTACGAAAAGCTGCTGACGTTTGGATTTGATCTGACCCGCCAGCCGATTCCCGTGGTGCCGGCTGCGCACTATACCTGCGGCGGCGTAGTCGTCGATCGGCATGGCCGCAGCGATGTGAATGGCCTGTATGCGATTGGCGAAGTGAGCTATACCGGCCTGCACGGGGCCAACCGCATGGCGTCGAATTCGCTGCTGGAGTGCCTGGTGTATGGCTGGTCGGCAGCAGAAGATCTGTTGCAGCGCCTGCCGGACATCGCCGCCGCCGAAACCCTGCCTGCATGGGATGAGAGCCGGGTGGATGATGCGGATGAGCGCGTGGTGATCCAGCATAACTGGCATGAACTGCGGCTCTGCATGTGGGATTACATGGGCATTGTCCGCACCACCAAACGCCTGGAGCGCGCCCTGCGCCGCATTACGCTGTTACAGCAGGAGATTGCGGAATATTACGGCCACTTTCGCCTCTCCAGTCATCTGCTGGAGCTGCGCAACCTGGCGCAGGTGGCGGAGCTGATGGTGCGCTGCGCGCTGGCGCGTAAAGAGAGTCGCGGGCTGCACTTCACACGCGATTTTCCGCATACGCTACCGGACGCGGTGCCTACCCTGCTGCAGCCGCCCGCTTACCGGAACAGATAGAAATCTTTGACCAGACTCAGCCAGTCAGCCGAGTAGCTTTTATCTTCGTCGCGGATGGCCAGACGCGCCTGTACCACTTCACCGGCAACAGGCGACAGCCCCACAACCAGCCGGTTAGGCGGACGCTGAGCATAAGGCGCCACATCATAGCGAAACCGCAGATGCCAGCCTTCCGCCTTCGCCAGGGCAATCAGCGCTTCACCGGCTTCTGCCGGCAGCACCACGCAGAACAGCCCCTCTTCTTCTGTCAGCTGAGCGGCACAGCGTAATAAGGTGGGATGATCCAGCGTTGCTGTGCTGCGGGCGGTATCGCGCGCCGCACTGGACGAGGCCATGCCGGGCGCGAAAAACGGCGGATTGCTGACAATCAGCGAATAGCGCTTATCGCACTGCTCGCTCCAGCTGACGATATCCTGCGGGTGCACGCTGATCCGCGCCTTCCACGGCGAGGCATCAACGTTCTCCTGCGCCTGCGCCGCGGCGCTGGCCTCCAGCTCAACCGCATCAATCTGTACATTTTCCGGCGTGCGCTGCGCCAGCATCAGGGCGATAAGGCCGCTGCCGCAGCCGATATCCAGCACGCGGCGAACGCCGGCCACGGGCGCACAGGCCCCGAGCAGCACGCCATCGGTGCCGACCTTCATCGCACAGCGATCGTGCGCAACAAAAAACTGCTTAAACGTAAACCCATCTTTTCTTAACATCGCCCGCGCGGGCGGCTGCTGCTGAGACATACCTGACAACCGTTGAATTTTTTACTGCCGGGAGTGTAACGTGGTCGCGACGTGAATTCACCTTCAGCTGTGATGCACAAACAGATGAAGATTGTGGCTGAACTGTCTATAATCAGCGCCCCAAACTGAGGTAGACCATGACCGTAACCACATTCTCCGAACTCGAACTCGACGAAAGCCTGCTGAATGCCCTGCAGGATAAAGGCTTCACGCGCCCGACAGCCATTCAGGCTGAGGCCATTCCTGCCGCGCTGGAAGGCCGTGACGTTCTGGGTTCGGCACCCACCGGAACGGGGAAAACCGCAGCCTATCTGCTGCCGGCTTTGCAGCATCTGCTCGATTTTCCGCGTAAAAAATCCGGCCCGCCACGTATTCTGATCCTGACTCCGACGCGCGAACTGGCGATGCAGGTAGCCGACCATGCGCGGGAACTGGCAAAAAACACCCATCTGGATATCGCTACCATCACCGGCGGCGTGGCGTATATGAACCACGCCGAAGTGTTCAGCGAGAACCAGGACATCGTTGTGGCCACCACCGGCCGTCTGCTGCAGTACATCAAAGAAGAGAACTTTGACTGTCGCGCGGTTGAAACCCTGATTCTGGATGAAGCCGACCGCATGCTCGATATGGGCTTTGCCCAGGATATCGAAACCATCGCCGGCGAAACCCGCTGGCGCAAACAGACGCTGCTGTTCTCCGCCACGCTGGAAGGCGACAACATTAAAGATTTTGCCGAGCGCCTGCTGAACGATCCGGTGGCGATTGAAGCGGACCCCAGCAACAGCGAGCGCAAGAAAATCCAGCAGTGGTATTACCGCGCGGATAACCTTGAGCACAAAACCAAACTGCTGGTACATCTGCTGAAACAGCCGGAAGTGAAACGCGCGATTGTGTTTGTGCGCAAGCGTGAGCGCCTGCACGAGCTGGTTACCTGGATGCACGAAGCCGGCCTGCGCTGCAGTTATCTTGAAGGTGAGATGGTGCAGGCGAATCGCAATGAGGCGATCAAACGCCTGAACGAAGGCCGCGTTAACGTGCTGGTCGCCACCGATGTTGCCGCTCGCGGCATTGACATTGATGACGTCACCCACGTGATCAACTTTGATGTGCCACGCACCGCAGACGTTTATCTGCACCGCATCGGGCGCACCGGCCGCGCCGGGCGTAAAGGCACCGCGATTTCACTGGTGGAAGCGCATGACCATCCGCTGCTGGGTAAAATCAGCCGTTATCTGAATGAGCCGCTGAAATCGCGCGTGATCGACGAGCTGCGTCCGGAAACGCGCGCACCTGCCGCCAAAGCCACCGGTAAACCGTCGAAAAAAGTGCTTGCGAAGCGTAAAGAGAAGAAAGCCAAAGAAGACGACAAACCGCGTGTGAAGAAGCGTCATCGCGACACCAAAAATATCGGTAAGCGGCGCAAGCCCAGCGGCACGGACACCTCCGGGTCTGCTGCGGAATAAAACGGCACCGACTGAGAAAAATCGCCTCTGATGAGGCGATTTTTTTATTTACGGGCAGAGAAACAGCGGTTTCGCGCGCTGTTTAGCGGGCAGCGCCTGCTTTTTCACATTGAAGGCAAAAAGCATGGCTGTGGCAGGCAGTCATGCGCCTTTTCCCGCTGTGCAGCTTTTCGTCAGCTGTGCAATTACAGGCTTTCAGTAAAGGTACGGGTGATCACATCCCGCTGCTGTTCTGGCGTAAGGGCGTTGAAGCGTACGGCGTATCCTGACACGCGAATCGTCAGCTGCGGATATTTCTCCGGATGCAGTACCGCATCTTCCAGCGTTTCACGACGCAACACATTCACGTTCAGATGCTGGCCGCCTTCAATGCGTACCTCGGGTTTTTGCTCCAGCGGAATCTCCCGCCAGGTCACCTCACCCAGTTCGCTAACCGCCACCACCTGATCTTCCGCATAATCCCCTTTTGCACACAGGCAGCGCGCCTGCGCGTTTTCACTGTCCAGCAGCCAGAACGAGTTCAGCAGCTGCGGGTTATTCGCCTGGGTAATTTGAATCCCTGTAATCATAAACACCTCCGGAAGTGAGCGCAGCGGGCAGAGCCGCGCGCCGTCAGCTATTAACGCTGTACGGTATAGCACTGTGCGGGCGAACAGGTTTTGACCTGCATCAATCCCGGCCGGGCGACAGATTCTTTGCTAAGCTAACCAGCTGATTTGCTGAACATCAGCCGCCGGCTTTTTCTGCGGCGATGCCGCGTACTTTTGCCCTTCTGCTGGCGTTCGTGACACGTTAAGCTAACCCGATAATTCTGCAGGGAGTAAATGATGGCTGAGAAGCTGACCTGGCACGATGTGCTGGCTGAAGAGAAACAGAAACCCTATTTCGTTGAGACGCTGAAAGCGGTGGCGGATGAACGCGCGGCAGGCGTGACGGTTTATCCACCGCAAAAAGATGTGTTTAACGCCTTCCGGCTGACCGAACTGGGCGACGTCAAAGTGGTGATTCTGGGACAGGATCCGTACCACGGCCCGAACCAGGCGCACGGTCTGGCCTTTTCGGTGCTGCCGGGCGTGGCAATTCCGCCTTCGCTGCTGAATATGTACAAAGAGCTGGAGCAGGATATTCCCGGCTTCCGGCGTCCGCAGCACGGTTTTCTTGAAAGCTGGGCGAAGCAGGGTGTCCTGCTGCTGAATACCGTGCTGACGGTAGAGGCGGGCAAAGCCCACTCGCACGCGCGCTTCGGCTGGGAAACCTTTACCGATAACGTTATCAGCGTCATCAATACGCATCGTGAAGGGGTGATTTTTCTGCTGTGGGGCTCGCATGCGCAGAAGAAAGGCAGCATCATTGATACGCAACGTCATCACGTGCTGAAAGCACCACACCCTTCGCCGCTCTCGGCGCATCGCGGCTTCTTTGGCTGCAAACACTTTTCACAGGCTAACGCGCTGCTGAGTCAGGCTGGCGAAACGCCGATTGACTGGACGCCCGTGCTGCCCTGAAACAATCACGGCCGCACGGGGCGGCCGTTTTCGATGCAGAGCAGACTCAGCCTTTGGCTTTTGACACCGCAACCATTGCCGGACGCAGCAGGCGGCCGTTGAGGGTATAACCACGCTGCATCACCATCAGCACGTGGTTAGGCGCAACCTCTTCCGATTCCACCATCGACATCGCCTGATGGACATCCGGGTTGAATGGCACATGGGTATCGCCCACTACTTCCACGCCAAACTTACGTACCGCGCCCAGCAGCGATTTCAGCGTCAGCTCAATACCTTCAATCATTGATGACAGCGCGCTGTTTTCTTTATCCGCCACTTCCAGCGCACGTTCCAGGCTATCGATCACCGGCAGCAGCTCATTGGCGAATTTTTCCAGCGCGAATTTGTGCGCCTTTTCCACATCCATTTCAGCACGGCGACGGATGTTTTCGATCTCTGCCTGAGCACGCAGCTGTGCATCACGCACGCCGCCCTGCGCCTGGGCTAATTCCGCTTCCAGTTGCGCGATACGCTCGTCACGCGGATCCACCTCAGGTGCTGTCTCGGCTTCCGCGTGCTGCTGCTGATCCTGTTGAATTTCGTCTGAGACTTGCTCGTTTGGGGTGTTCTGTTCTTTACTACTCATGAATTTCTCCGCGTTTTGCACATTCATCTCGCTGGTTGGCTTATTATGGGGATCAGTTTGACGGTTTCAAGTGAACCCATCACATTGCCTGGCCGTTTTGGCTTATGAGGAACACCCGCTAAATGAACAAACACTTTAACTGCATTGGGATCGTTGGTCATCCGCGTCATCCTACTGCGTTAACCACCCATGAGATGCTCTGGCGCTGGCTGACCGCGAAGGGTTATGAGGTGATCGTTGAACAGCAGATTGCGCGCGAACTGGATTTAACCGACGTCCGCACCGGCAGTCTGGCGGAGATTGGCCAGTTCGCCGATCTGGCTGTCGTAGTGGGCGGCGATGGCAACATGCTGGGTGCCGCGCGCGTGCTGGCGCGCTACGACATCAAAGTGATTGGCATCAACCGCGGCAATCTCGGTTTTCTCACCGATCTCGACCCGGACAACGCGCAGCAGCAGCTGGATGACGTACTGCGGGGGGATTACTTCACAGAGAGCCGTTTTCTGCTGGAAGCGCAGGTGTGCAAAGAAGACTGCTCGCCGCGCATCGGCAGCGCCATCAATGAAGTGGTACTGCACCCGGGCAAAGTGGCGCACATGATCGAATTCGAAGTCTATATTGATGAGGTGTTTGCCTTTTCACAGCGCTCCGATGGTCTGATTATCTCTACCCCGACCGGCTCCACCGCTTATTCGCTTTCGGCAGGTGGCCCGATCCTCACGCCTTCGCTGGACGCAATTGTGCTGGTGCCGATGTTCCCGCACACGCTTTCCGCCCGACCGCTGGTGATCAACAGCAGCAGCACTATCCGTCTGCGCTTCTCCTCCCTGCGCAGCGACCTTGAGATTAGCTGTGACAGCCAGATTGCGCTGCCGATACAGGAAGGTGAGGATGTGCTGATTCGCCGCAGCGCCAACCATCTGAATCTGATTCACCCCAAAAATTATAACTATTTTAATACGTTAAGCTCGAAACTCGGCTGGTCTAAAAAATTGTTCTGAAAATCAATCCTGGCTACTTTACTGTATAAAAAACCAGTTTATACTGTATGAAAAACCATATCTGTTTTTACATACAGGTGATTGTATGCTGGCGCAACTGACCATCAGTAACTTTGCTATCGTTCGTGAACTGGAAATCGATTTTCATCGTGGTATGACAGCGATCACGGGAGAAACCGGCGCAGGGAAATCTATTGCTATCGATGCACTGGGCCTGTGTCTGGGTGGTCGTGCCGAAGCAGATATGGTGCGCCAGGGCGCCAGCCGTGCCGATATCTGCGCGCGTTTCCAGCTTAAATCCTCCCCTTCTGCCCAGGCGTGGCTGGTAGAAAATCAGCTGGATGAAGGCAACGAGTGTCTGCTGCGCCGCGTCATTAGCGCAGATGGTCGCTCGCGCGGCTTCATTAATGGCACCGCCGTGCCGCTGTCACAGCTGCGTGAACTGGGCCAGTTGCTGATCCAGATTCACGGCCAGCATGCTCACCAGCTCCTGCTTAAAACCGATCATCAGAAGCATCTGCTGGATGCCTATGCCGCACACGATGGCGCGCTGAGTGACATGCGTCAGCACTATCAGCGCTGGCATCAAAGCTGCCGCGCGCTGGCGCAGCACCAGCAGCTGTCCCAGGAGCGCGAAGCGCGTCGTGAACTGCTGCAGTATCAGCTCAAAGAGCTCAATGAATTTGCCCCGCAGCCAGGGGAATATGAGCAGATTGACGAAGAGTATAAGCGTCTGGCAAATAGCGGCCAGTTGCTGTCGACCAGCCAGCAGGCGCTGCAAATCCTTGCGGACAGCGATGACACTAACCTGCAGAGCCTGCTCTACAGCGCACGCAATATGCTGAGTGAGCTGGTCGCGCTGGATGACAAAGTCAGCGGCGTATTTAACCTGCTGGAAGAAGCTGCCATTCAGCTCAGCGAAGCCAGCGACGAACTGCGTCATTACTGTGAACGCCTCGATCTCGACCCGAATCGCCTCTATGAACTGGAACAGCGCCTGTCGCGCCAGATTGCGCTGGCGCGTAAGCATCATGTTTCCCCGGAAGCACTGCCGGTGCTCTATCAGCAGTTGCTGGATGAAGCCGAACAGCTTTCACAGCAGGAGAGCGATCAGGAAAGCCTGCAAAGCGAAGTGGTGCTGCATCATCAGGCGGCGATGGCCAGTGCACAAACGCTGCATGCACAGCGCGAACATGCGGCTCAGGAGCTGAGCCAGCTGATTACGCAAAGCATGCGCACGCTGGCCATGCCGCACGGTCAGTTCGCCATTGTGCTGGAATTCAATCCGGACCAGCTGACCGCAGAGGGTGCCAGCCGTATTGATTTCCGCGTGACCACCAACCCGGGCCAGCCGCTGCAGCCGCTGGGCAAAGTGGCGTCCGGCGGTGAGCTGTCACGTATTGCGCTGGCGATCCAGGTGATCACGGCGCAGAAGATGGAAACGCCGGCGATGATTTTCGACGAAGTCGACGTGGGCATCAGCGGACCGACCGCAGCGGTGGTTGGCCAGATGCTGCGTCAGCTGGGCGAATCCACCCAGGTAATGTGCGTCACGCACCTGCCGCAGGTGGCGGGTTGCGGCCATCAGCATTTCTACGTCAGTAAAGAGACCGATGGCGAGATGACTGAAACGCATATGCAGCCGCTGGACAAACGTGCGCGTCTGCAGGAGCTGGCGCGACTGCTGGGCGGCAGTGAAGTCACCCGCAACACGCTGGCTAATGCCAAAGAACTTTTAGCCGCCTGATAACGCACTTTTTTCCCGGTTGGTGGTCATATGCTTGCTCTGCAGAGGTTTTAAATAGGTCAAAGGTTTATTATCATCGGCAGCGATATCGCCATAATAAAGCCTGCCGTATGCAGAGTTCAGAATTTGATGGCAACAAAACTGCCTGTTGAAGGCGTTTGGCCCCAGAAAAGGAATGTAGAGATGCGCTGTAAAACGCTGACTGCCGCGGCAGTGGTAATGTTGATGATGACCGCCGGATGTTCCACGCTTGAGCGCGTGGTGTATCGTCCGGATATCAATCAGGGTAATTACCTGGTCGCCAACGATGTTTCAAAGATTCACACCGGCATGACGCAGCAGCAGGTGGCTTACACCCTCGGTACCCCGATGATGCGCGATCCGTTTGGCAGCAACGTCTGGTATTACGTGTTCCGTCAGGAACCAGGCCATGAGCGTGTTAAACAGCAAACGCTGACGCTGACGTTCGACAGCAATGGCACACTGACCAATATTGATAATAAACCGCGTCTGACCGGCACAGAAGGCTGATTGTGATGCAATAAAAAAGGCGCACCAGCGCCTTTTTTGTGTCTGCAGTCAGGCAAAGCGCCTACTTCTTCGCAGCTGAACGCTCAGCACGCTGGCGCCGCATCTCTTTGGGATCGGCAATCAGCGGACGATAAATCTCTACCCTATCGCCATCCTGCACTTCATCACCCAGCTTGACCGGTCGGCTGTAGATGCCAACTTTGTTGCTGGCGAGATCGATATCTTTACGCAGCGACAATATCCCCGAGGCCTTAATCGCCTGCTCGACCGTGGCGCCCTCTTCCAGCGTCACAGAGTGCAGATACTGTTTATCCGGCAGTGCGTAAACCACCTCAACGTGGATATCAGCCACGATAAACCTCTTTTGCCCGCTGCGTGAAAGCCTGCACCATGCTGTTGGCCAGCTCTTTAAAGATGCGGCCGAAGGCCATTTCCACCAGCATATTGGTGAACTCAAAGTCGAGATTCAGCTCCACTTTGCAGGCGTCGTCACCCAGGGAGACGAAATTCCAGCCACCGGAAAGCTTGCGGAACGGGCCATCAACCAGCTGCATATGAATGCTCTGATTGTCCGTCAGCGTGTTACGCGTGGTGAAGGTTTTACTGATACCGGCTTTGGAAACATCCACGGCCGCGGTCATCTGGTTTCCGTTGTTATCCAGCACGCGGCTGCCGGTGCAGCCCGGAAGAAATTCAGGATAAGCATCCACATCATTCACGAGCCGGTACATCTGTTCAGCGCTATAAGGGACCAGCGCTGAACGGCTAATCTGGGCCATAAGGGTTCCTGTTGGTCACAAAACCGTTGAATTATACCATTTTAAGCCATTAAACAAAAATTCACGGCTTTGCCAGCTGTGCTAAAATAGTGTGTTTTTTACCGCCCCGCAGGACAGGGGATGCGCCCACAGACTGAGTGATGTAGACTACGCCGCACTATGACTAAGAAAAAAGCTCACAAACCCGGTTCAGCCACGATTGCCCTCAACAAACGCGCCCGCCACGAATACTTCATTGAAGAAGAGTTCGAAGCAGGCTTATCGCTGCAGGGATGGGAAGTTAAATCACTCCGCGCCGGTAAGGCGAACATCAGTGACAGCTATATTCTGCTGCGCGATGGCGAAGCTTATCTGTTCGGCTCCACTTTTCAGCCGCTGGCCGTCGCCTCCAGCCATGTGGTCTGCGACCCTACACGTAACCGCAAACTGCTGCTGAATCAGCGCGAGCTGGATTCCCTGTACGGGCGCGTCAACCGCGAAGGCTACACGGTGGTCGCGCTGTCACTGTACTGGAAGAATGCCTGGGCCAAGCTGAAAATTGGCGTAGCGCGCGGTAAGAAAGAACATGATAAGCGCGCTGACATTAAAGATCGCGAATGGCAGATGGATAAAGCCCGGATCATGAAGAATTCCCGCCGTTAAGCGCTGGATTATTCAAACGTTTCTTGCTAGTATCAGAAGTCTTGGGGCTGATTCTGGATTCGACGGGATTCGCGAAACCCAAGGTGCATGCCGAGGTGCGGTAGGCCTCGCTAAAAAACCGCAAAAAAATAGTCGCAAACGACGAAAACTACGCTTTAGCAGCTTAATAACCTGCTCAGAGCCCTCTCTCCCTAGCCTCCGCTCTTAGGACGGGGATCAAGAGAGGTCAAACCTAAAAGAGATCGCGTGGATGCCCTGCCTGGGGTTGAAGCGTTAAATCCAATCAGGCTAGTTTGTTAGTGGCGTGTCTGTCCGCAGCTGGCAAGCGAATGTAAAGACCAGACTAAGCATGTAGTACCGAGGATGTAGGAATTTCGGACGCGGGTTCAACTCCCGCCAGCTCCACCAAAATTCTTCAAAGATGGTTCCAGAGCCATCCGTAGAAGTCCTAGAAGCCCGTATGGCACAAGCCCTGCGGGCTTTTTTGTGTCTGTAATCTCCCGGCGATCCGCCTGACTCCAGAGATAATTGGTACACGTTTAGGTACACGCTATAACGTGGGCCTAAAACGTGTACCAATTATGGACGGAAACCAGTCATGGGCGGATGATACGCCCCCTCACCAATAACGAAATCCTCAAAGCTAAGCCTCAGGAGAAAGACTTCACGCTAATGATGGTGATGGGCTTTTCCTGCTCGTCAAAACATCAGGTAAGAAGCTGTGGCGTTTTCGCTACCAGCGTCCAGAAAGCAGCAGTCGTACAAATCTCAGCCTAGGTTCTTACCCTGCCCTTACGCTCGCTGTCGCTCGCCAAATGCGTGACCAATATCTGTCTCTGCTTGCGCAAGGGATTGCCCCGCAGAAGCAGCAAGAGGAAGTATCGGAACAACGCCGAATCGAACTGGATAGCATTTTTTCAGTAGTGGCCGGAAGATGGTTCCAGCTTAAGAGCAAAAGCGTCACTGAGGACTACGCGAAGGATATTTGGCGATCACTGGAGAAGGACATATTCCCTACGATTGGTGAGATTCCTGTTCAAGCGCTTAAGGCCAGTACGATCGCTGAAGCATTGGAGCCGATAAAAGCTCGCGGGGCGCTTGAAACAGCCCGCCGTTTGGTTCAACGCATTAACGAGATCATGATTTATGCCGTCAATACGGGGTTAATTGATACAAATCCGGCTTCTGGCGTCGGTATGGCTTTTGAAAAACCTAAAAAGCAAAACATGCCTACGCTGCGCCCTGAAGAATTGCCAAAACTGATGCATTCTCTTAGGATGTCAAACTTGTCTGTTACAACTCGCTGTCTAATTGAATGGCAGCTTCTAACTCTTGTCCGCCCTTCTGAAGCTTCAGGCGCTCAATGGTTAGAAATCAATACAGAGGAGAGGCTCTGGACGATCCCTGCTGAACGGATGAAAGCAAAGCGCGAGCACATCGTCCCGTTGTCCCCGCAAGCGTTAGACATTCTGATGGTGATGAAGCCAATAAGTGGTCAACGTGAACATGTATTTCCAAGTAGAAATGATCCAAAGCAAGCAATGAATAGCCAGACTACTAATGCCGCATTAAAACGAATAGGCTATGGGGGAAAATTAGTTGCACATGGACTACGTTCTATAGCAAGCACAGCTCTAAACGAGGCTGGCTTCAATCCTGATGTGATAGAAGCGGCATTAGCTCATAGTGATAAAAATGAAGTCAGACGAGCATATAACCGTTCTTCATATCTCGAATTTAGAAAAGAATTAATGACGTGGTGGGGTAAAGAAGTTTACTTCAAATACAATACTGATAAATAAGGAAATAACAATGAGTTTAGAAGAAGAAGTAATTTTATCTAAAAAACAAATAATTTCTGATGGCTATGACATGTCTGTGGGTGAGGTGATGAATTTATACAGAGATAAAGAATTGGTCATATCCCCTGACTATCAACGATTATTTAGGTGGGAGCTATCGCAAAAAACCCGCTTTATCGAGTCTCTCTTATTAGGTATTCCAGTCCCTCCAATATTCGTACATCAAGATGAAGATGGCACTTGGGAATTGATTGATGAATTGCAACGTGTATCAACTATTTTAGAGTTTTCAGGTCTTTTGGAAAATAAAGATACTGGAGGTTTAGTCCCTGCTTCGACTTTAAGTGGAACCCAATTCCTTCCTAGTTTATCAAATAAAAAATGGAGTAACCCCGCCACGCCAGAAAATGAAATAGGGAAAACACTCCAATTAGAAATAAAAAGGGCAAGGTTACGCGTTGAAATATTACGAAAGGGCAGCGATCCCTATGCGAAATATGAATTATTCCAAAGGCTAAATACCGGAGGGGCGAATTTATCCGAGCAAGAAGTTCGAAATTGTATCGCAGTAATGCTTAACCCTGATCTATATCACTGGCTTAAAAATTGCTCTGAACAATCTGCTTTTACTATTACTACAAATCAAACCGATGATGCCATTGAAAAACAGGCGAACATGGAACTTCTGCTGAAGTTCTTTGCTTATCGACATTATCCCTATCAGCCTGGAATGGACGTCCATGAACATTTGGACTTTGCAAACGTGGAACTTTGTAAGGCAGGGATTGACATTAAAGATGAAGGAAAAGTATTCTTGGATATATTTAATTTACTAAATGATGCCCTTGGAAGTAAAGCATTTAAAAAGTGGGATGGCCAAGATTTTAAAGGTAAATTTCTTATTTCACTTTATGAAATTATTACTAACGGCCTACAATCAAATTATGACCAGATCTTTGCGATGCAAAACCCACAAGAAAGAATTGATTTTGTAGTTGAAAAGATAAAAAAACTATGGGAAACAGATGGTTTTACAAAAAACTCTGGTGCAGGCGTAAGGGGTACGACTCGATTAGCTAATTTATTGCCATTATCCATTGAACACTTCAAGGTTTAGGGGAGCATCCCAATGGCTAAGATACGAACCCTTGACTCCTTTCAGGATTATGTTGATTCTGAAATGGCATGGAGAATAAAAGAAATATCCCAGTTAACTGGAGCTATTGACTTATCTACTTCTGCATCTCAAAGAACAATGATCCGTGCTTCGATCCCATTATTGTATGCCCACTGGGAAGGCTTCATAAAAAAAAGCTCTGAAAAATACATTGAATACCTGTCTAATTTAAGATTACGGTATGCCGATTTAGAAGAATGTCTGATCGTATTGGGTATGCGTAAGCAACTTAACGTTATCGTTACTACTAATAAACATGACCTTCTATCTGAATCCCTGAATTTTATTCTATCAGGGCAATCGGAGAGAGCGACATTAAATTTTGACTCTGCTATACATACCGAATCAAATTTAAAATCACATGTATTCGATAATATAGCTAAAAGCATTGGGGTATCTGTTGAGCAATTTACCACGAAATACAACTTCATAGATGAAAGTCTATTGAAGCGTAGAAATAGCATAGCGCATGGTGAGTTCTTGGATGTAAACGCAAAACAGTGGAAAGAAATATCACAAGAAACACTAACTCTGATGAGATGCTTCAAAAATGAATTATTAAACAACGCATCAACAAAAAGATATCTAAAAAAGCAAGATATAGCTCATTAATCATAAAAAGGGCTGTATCACAACCTGATGCAGCCCCAATAAAAAACAAGCAACTAAAAAAGAAAAAACAAAGCATATTGCGAAATAACATTACATTAGATCCATAGCGAACATTGAGAACTACCCATTATAAATCCATTCTATAATTCAATAGTTATGTAAACTAAATTGCATAAGCTCTGTCATCTATCATTTAAAAAAAAAGCCATTCGATGATTGATATGATTACTGTTAACCTTTAATTCTTGGACGACCGAAAGTAAAAGCACATTCAACATAATCACTGGAAAATCATCAAAGGCCTCAACGCGCAATGCTATCCCCGCCACGCCTGCCCGCTTTATGTATCGCTTTTCATGCAACTGCATAACGCACGCCGTGCCGCGCCGGGCATGAGCTAAGCAAGGGAAAGCGGTACATGATTTTGCATGCAGATCCATGCATGCTATGCATGCACGGCTCTTTACAAAGCGGCTGGCCAGAAAAAAGCTTCGGGAAGAAAGAATATGGGCGCAAAAAAGCCTCTGGTGTGGCAGCGGCTGTACGGGATTAATGAATCTGGCGGAATGCTGAGCCGTAACGGCCCAGCGTCTGGCGTTCTCTTGCCGGTTCCGGTGGTGCTTCCGGTACGTTTTCCGGCTGTGGCGGTGCGGTGATGACCTTTGTGATGCTCTCATTCGTCTTGAAGGTACAGGAGCAGTCCAGGTTAGTGCACTGGTGATAACGCTCTTTTACCTGCTCTGACATATAGCGGCTCGATTTGGTATGTGCCGCGCTTTTGCAATAGGGACAGTGCATCATTTCTGGCTACCCTCCTGAAGCTTTGCACGCTGCGTCCGGATTGATTCAGCCAGTTTCTGGCGACGCACAGGATGGCGATAAAGCTCCATATCAATACCGGTTAACGGCGGGCAATACAGACCAATATTCTCCAGCAGCGGAGCCTCATTTAGTATGCTGTCTGGCAGAGCAGCCGCCGCCCGTGACAGCGCTTCACCAACCAGATAAGCCCGTCCTTAATCCGGTCCCGGTCATCACCGGCAAAAATCGGGGAAAGTTCTTCACGGCGGATACCCAGCTTAATGGCCCATAGCAGCGACGGACTTAAGTTATGCAGGCTGACTGTCAGTGAGCATCTGCAAATTTGGTCAACGCATCCCGGTGAGATTCGACGCTGGTCGATTTCTGCGGCTATCTAATGCCTATAAGCACCGCGACCGGGCTTTTTATAGGCAACGCTAATATCCGCCCGCTGAATCCGAAGTGCTACTTCTATCATGCTTACCTGTCTTTTATGGAATCGCGCGGCTATTAATACCCACGCAGCCTGACGGCCTTCGGCCAGGCTGTGCCGCAGCCCCTAAAAAATATGAGCGCGTGCTGCTTAAGCGCCGTACGAATAACGGTATATAACCCAATCTCACGCTGCACGAGGAGAGCGTGGGACTGGTAACCCTCATGCAGTCAGTAAACCTCACGGAAAACGAACCGGCTCAAGCCAGTTTCTTTACATTTCAGCCCTGAGTGATTACTGCATATGTACACCTGTGTACATGCAACCCTTAACTCTTCACAACCTAACGAACGGATTTAAAATACTTAAAACCTCACATCAATAGGATAAATACGTCTTACTAAAATAATTTATGGCCCTGAAATAATTCATCATGTCAGAAAAAGGTTATGATCGTCCGGTTTGTTTTCTAAACCCATGAGGCTGCATTATGGATGATGGCATAAAGATCGCGATGTCCCCTGTTCAGCTTGCTGCCGCACTCTCTGACAAGACAGTGACAGAAGCGGAGACGATGGGTAACCGCCTTCTTGGAGGGCTGGGGCTTATCATGGGTTCACTTGAGCTGGCAGGCGCCACCGCGCTTTGTATCGCACCTGAACCTACCGGATTAACAAAAGCAGGATGTGTAGTTGTCGGCGCACATAGTCTTGATAGCATTCACGCTGCGGCAAACCAGCTCATTGTAGGCAGAGATACCCGCACGGCAACTTACGAGGCAGCAACAGCAATTGCCAAATCCTTTGGAGCAGATAACGATACAGCGATGAAAATCGGCCTGACTGTCGATATCGCTGTTCCATTAGGATTTGCACTTGGCATCGGCGCAAGTCGGGTAGCATCAGTAAGAGCTGGCCGCATCAAACTCAGTGAACATGAGTCAATGACGGGTTTTAAACCCGGCGGGCATACGCTTTCCACACATGTTGGCAAAAGTGATGCAGAGTTGTTAGCCCGCTTTGATGCGAATAAGCGTTTGCAGTATTCCACCACCTTTACCAACGTGCAGGTAGCAGAAGAAGCCATATCGAGAGCGCTCTTTGCTAACCGGGGCGTTATAAAATCCGTTCTTGCCGGAGGCAGGCAGGGAGCCAGGCTGACTATTCGTAATGCATCAGGTAAAGCGATTGGCTACGGTTTCCGGCGCGGGAGTAACCAGCGGATAGTCATGACAAATGTGAGAATTGTTATTGAGTTTCAGCAATATAACGGCAAACCCTATTACATTCTCACCGCGTTCCCGGATCTATAGGTACAAAATGCAAAACTTCCACTTTCTTGACCAACTGATTTTCGGTTATTTCAACCAGGACGCCGACATCATTAATGATGGCGAGGATACAATTGAAGGCATAGTACGGCTATTCAAAAAGTCAGCACCAGACTGGATGCTCCAAGATCTTGTCGAAGAAGTTGATGGTTTTATCTCCGCATATGGTAACGGTGTCGAAGAGGAGTTCAGGAGACGATACGGGTTTGATTTTTCGCCTGAACTTTGGGAAACCACTGCTCATGAATTCCTGATGACAGTACGTCAGATCTCGTCAGAGACATGAGGTTTTCAGGAGTACATTTCCTGATGAGAAAAAATAATTGGTACACGTTTAGGTACACGGAAGAAAACTGAATTAAATAAAAACTTTTAAAACAATTATTTGGGATATGTATTCAGATTCCGCCAGCCCGACGAAGTCCTGAGAGCCCGCACGGCGCAAGCCTGCGGGCTTTTTTATACCTGCAACCTTCAGGGATGATCAGCCTGAATCCAGTGACAATGAGTACAGATTCAGACACACACCACGCCCCTATTCTCCCTTCTCACAACAGCCTTTTGCCGCCGCTGTGCAACGCCAATCGTAACCCGCCTGAAACAGCGCTCTGATTCACTTACAGTTTTATCCTAATGCGCAACATTGCTCTCTGTGCCAGTGTTAACTACGCTCATAACACCAATGACACTCAATGAGGGACTATGATGAAAAAGACACTGATTGCCGCATCCGCTCTTCTGCTGGCTTCTTCCGCTTTTGCTGCCACTACACATGCCACCGATGAGACCGTTGCTAATGCTCAGGCTGGCGCGGATACCGCCAAAGAGAAACTGCATCAGGCGCAGCATCAGGGCGAAGAGCAGCGTCTCAAAGCTAAACATGCTGCCGAAGGTAAAAGCGACAACCTGACCAGCAAAACCAGCGAAGGCGCGCAGAAAACCTGGAACAAAACCAAAGAAGGCACCGAGAAAGGGTGGGATGCCACCAAAGAAGGAACCAAAAAAGGCTGGAACAAAACCAAAGAAGGTGCCAGCGATCTGAAGAAAAAAGTCACTGAGTAATCTTCAGCAAATTTCACTAAGGCCGCGATGCGGCCTTTTTTGTGCCTGCCACTAACCGGATTGATACAAAACGCTGCGATCCCGCTCCTGGATTCGGGTTAATTCCTAAGTAGTGATTGATTAATGAGCAGCCTGCGCGAATAGTAAGCGAACCGGCCATCGGGTGCCGGCACAAGGAGAAAGCGCATGGGATATTACGTACTGAAAAAAAGTGATACAGCATTGTCACAGAAATACTGGTTTGTGCTTAAAGCCAGCAACGGCGAAACCATCGCCACCAGCGAGATGTACAGCTCTAAACAGGCGGCGGTAAACGGCATCCGCTCGGTGCAGCAGAACGGTACGTCGACCACCCTTCACGACGAGACCTGACTTCGCGCAGCCTGCGCAGTGATGCGCAAAGCCGGGTCATTGCCCCTGCAATACTCTTTGACCTGTCATAGCGGCGTAATGGATTACGCGATGCATCGCGCCGCTACACCTCACTGGCGAGCGGTTGTCACGCAGCACCACAGGCCCCCCCTCAAACGCCACCAGCGCTTTGCATCCGCCGGCCTTTGCCCCTACACTTGCCGCATCGCCCTTAACCATTAATTAAATTTATGTCCGATACATTTCAACGCCAGCCGCTGCCCTTACCCAATGGCCACAATAAAGTGCTGTTGCACTCCTGCTGCGCGCCCTGCTCGGGCGAAGTGATGGAAGCGATGCTGGCTTCCGGCATCGATTACACTATCTTCTTCTATAATCCGAACATCCATCCGCTGAAAGAGTACGAGCTGCGCAAAGAGGAGAACATCCGCTTTGCTGAAAAGTTTGGCGTGCCTTTTGTTGATGCCGATTACGACAAAGACAACTGGTTCGAGCGCGCGCGGGGCATGGAGTGGGAGCCGGAGCGCGGCGAGCGTTGCACCATGTGTTTTGATATGCGCTTTGAACGCACCGCGCTCTATGCGCATGAGCACGGCTTTCCGGTGATCACCAGTTCGCTGGGCATCTCGCGCTGGAAGAATATGCAGCAAATCAATGACTGCGGTGTACGGGCGGCGGCGCGCTATCCGGATATGCTCTACTGGGAGTTTAACTGGCGCAAAGGCGGCGGTTCGTCACGCATGATAGAGATCAGCAAACGCGAACGCTTTTACCAGCAGGAGTACTGCGGCTGTATCTATTCGCTGCGCGATACCAACCGTCATCGCGTCGCCAGCGGACGCGAGCGCATTGAAATTGGTGTGCAGTATTACGCGCCGGACGAGTAACCGCGTTGCTTGCTGGCGCACGCCAGCAGGCTGTGCTTACCAGGCCAGCGTCTGGCCGCGATAATCAATAAAGTGATGCCCGCCCTGTCCACGGAAACGCTGCAGCTGGGTAACCAGCCCGCTGGCGCTCTGTTCAGCCGTAATATCGGCCCCTTCCCCGCCCATGGCCGTTTTGACCCAGCCGGGATGCAGCGACAGCAGGGTTGTGCCTTGCGCCGCCATCTGTCCGGCCAGCGCCCGGCTCAGCATGTTGAGCGCCGCTTTGCTGGCGGCATAAAACGGCAGCGTCGCCTGCGGGTTTTCCGTCAGGCTGGCAAGCTGTGAGGTGGTCAATGCCATCACGCTGCGTTCATCACGCAGCAGCGGCAGCAGACGTTCTGCCGTACGCACCGGCGCCACCGCATTGGTCAGAAACAGCTGGCTCAGCACGGCCTCATCCGCGTCGCGCAGCACCTGCTCTCGCGGGCCGAGCATGCCGGCGTTAATCAGCACAGCGTCAAAATGTTCGCCGTTCAGCTGTTGCAGCAGCTGTTTCCGCTGCTCCGCGTCCGTGATATCCAGAGGTAGCCAGCGCAACCGCTCATGCTGCACCGCCGCCCGGGTGCTGCGCCAGGTGGCGCAAACCTCCCAGCCCTGCTGCAGCAGCTGCTGCACCACCGCCAGACCAATTCCCTGCGATGCGCCAATAATCAGTGCCCGTTGATGTGGATTCATGCTGCTTCCGCCGTTCGGAGTGAATAAAAAAGGGCAGGATAACCTGCCCTTACTGAGGCTAACGCAACACTAACGTTAGCACGACAATCGCCACCATGATTACCAGCAGGTGACACACCACCCTGTCCAGGCTGCGTCTGCGCATCACGCCTCCCTGCATTCAGAACCATTGGCCAAAGCGTTTGATGTAGAGCATTTTCATGCCCTGTGCCACGCAGCAGTAGCCCAGCAGCGTCAGCACCAGCCACGGGAAGTATGCCCAGGGCAGCGGCACCAGCCCTACCAGCGCGCCCAGCGGTGAGAACGGCAGCAGAATCCCGGCGATCATCACCCCGGCGGTCGTCAGCAGTACCGGCAGTGCTGCGCAGCTCTGAATAAACGGAATCTTCCGCGTGCGCAGCATATGCACCACCAGCGTCTGCGATAGCAATCCTTCCACAAACCAGCCGGACTGGAACAGCGACTGCATGGCCGGCGTATGCGCCGCAAACACATACCACATCAGCGCGAAGGTAGTGATGTCAAAAATCGACGACGTCGGGCCCATCCACAGCATGAAGCGCTTGATGTTGCGCGCGTCCCATTTACGCGGCTTGCGCAGGAACTCGCGATCCATTTTGTCCCAGGGCAGCGCCAGCTGAGAAAGATCGTACATCAGGTTCTGAATCAGCAGCTGAATTGCCAGCATCGGCAGAAACGGAATAAACGCGCTCGCGACCAGCACCGAAAACACGTTGCCGAAGTTAGAACTGGCCGTCATGTTCAGATACTTGATGATGTTGCCAAAGGTCTCGCGCCCTTTCATTACCCCCTCTTCCAGCACCATCAGGTCTTTTTCCAGCAGGATGATGTCAGAGGATTCTTTGGCGATATCCGCCGCGCTGTCCACGGAAATCCCCACATCGGCATCCCGCAGCGCCGGGGCATCATTGATGCCGTCGCCAAGGAAGCCCACCGTGTGGCCCTGCTGCTGTAATGCCCGCAGGATGCGCGATTTCTGCAGCGGCGTCAGTTTGGCAAACACCGCACTGTGCGTCACCGCCTGCGCCAGCTGTTCATCACTCAGGGTGGCAATCTGGTCGCCGGTTACAATCTCTCCGCTGTCGATGCCCACCTGCTCGCAGATGCGCGCGGTCACCACCGGATTATCGCCGGTCAGCACCTTCACGCTGACGCCGTTGTCGCGCAGTGCGCGGATAGCCTTCGCCGCGCTCTCTTTTGGCGGATCGAGGAAGGTCAGCAGCCCTTCAATGGTCAGCCCCTGCTCATCGGCCACGCTCAGCGCCTGTTTCAGACCCGGCTCCTCCAGCATCCGGCTGGCCACCAGCAGCACGCGAAAGCCCTGCTGGTTATACTGATGCGCCAGCGCCAGCAGTTCGGCACGGCGGCGGTCATCCAGCGGCTGAATCAGCTTGCCTTCGCGCTCGGCGCTGGCAATGCTCAGCATCTCTTCCACCGCCCCTTTGCAAATCAGCATCTGCTGGTTAAGGCGACGATCGCGCACCACCACCGAAACGCGACGGCGCACAAAATCAAACGGCAGCTCATCCACTTTGGCGTAGTAATCATTCATATCCGCACTGATACGGTGTTTGCCATAGCGCAGAATCGCCCGATCCATCAGATTCGGCGTGCCGCTCTGATAATGGCTGTTGAGCCAGCTCAGCATCAGCACGCGCGAGTTCTCCACGCCTGCGCAGTCGAGATGATGCTCAAGAATAATGTTGTCCTGCGTCAGCGTGCCGGTTTTGTCGGTGCACAGAATGTCCATCGCACCGAGGTTCTGAATCGCGTTCAGCCGTTTAACAATCACTTTGCGCCGCGACATGGCGATAGCCCCTTTCGCCAGGTTGGAACTGACAATCATCGGCAGCATCTCCGGCGTCAGGCCCACCGCCACCGCCAGCGCAAACAGGGTGGCATCCAGCCAGTCACCTTTGGTAAAGCCGTTGATCAGCAGCACCACCGGCACCATGACCAGCATAAAGCGAATCAGCAGCCAGCTGACGCTGTTCACGCCGCGATCAAAGGCAGTCTGCGCCCGATCGCCAACAATGGATTTCGCCAGGCTGCCAAAGTAGGTGTCGCTGCCGGTCGCCACCACCACCGCTTTAGCACTGCCGCTGGAGACGTTGGTGCCCATCAGGCAGACGCTGCCCAGCTCCAGCAGTGACGCGCCCGGCTGGCCGGCATCCGCGCCTTTGCTGGCGACGTGGCCGGTCACATCATACTTCTCCACCGGCAGCGACTCGCCGGTCAGAATCGCCTGGCTGATAAACAGGTCACGTGAATCCAGCAGCCGCACATCGGCTGGCACCAGATCGCCGGCAGAGAGAAACACGATGTCGCCCGGTACCAGCGTGCTGATATCCACCTCACATTTAACCGGTGGCGACTGCAGTGAGTCACGGCGCAGCACGGTGGCGGTGGTACGCACCATGGATTTCAGCGCCAGTGCCGCTTTATTGGTACGGTACTCCTGCCAGAAGCGCAGCAAACCGCTGAGCGTTACCATCGTCACAATGATGATGACACCGGTCAGATCGGTCTCCTCGCCTTTACGCAGCGGCAGCCAGTAATCGGTGAAGAAGCTCACCAGCGCCAACACCATCAGCACATAGATAAAGGGATTCGCAAATGCCTGCACCAGCTGCAGCAGCGCAGGTGGCGCTTTGTCGTGCGCCACCTGATTCGGGCCATAAACCCCGGCACGTGCCCCGGCTTCATGTTCCGTCAGCCCCTGCGCGTCGCTGCGCAGGCGTGCCAGCGTTTCATCGGCGGTGAAGGCGGCTTCGTTTTCAATAATAAAGTTGTTTTGCTGGCGCGGCTGGCGCAGCGCACTCCAGGTTTTTTTATCCTGGCTGAGTTTCATGTCAGTCATTATGACACTCCTCGGTATATTTACGGCAATAACGGTCCCTGTACGCCCTGCGCACAATAAACGGGAAGCTTTGATATGGCTGCGTTTTTAAAAAAGAAATTCACCTGTCAGGCTTATTTCTTTTTTCGCCCGGATGAATAAAGGGCGTCATCACTCGCTCACGATAAACGCGAGTGAAATAAAAACAGCATCCATTTAACGGCGTCTTACGGCGTAAAAACCGCGTAACGCACGGTGTAACCCCGCACGCTGACAGTCAGCGTGCGCAGCGAGGCGGAGGAAAAAGGGCGTTGAAAATCATATGCATGATGTTATCCCCGCGGGCACAGGCCCGCTACAGCGTTTATATCCGGGAACAATCATCAGAGAAGTGTGAGGATTGCTGCCCGCCGTGTTGGCAAGCAGCAGCAAAAGAATTCGCGCGTCAGCTTGCCATGTAATGCCATCGATAAGGGTGACTGTCCAACTGAATTCTCCTGTCTGAAGTTGCGGCTATTATAAGGCCGGCCATCACCAGGTAAAGTAAATAACGGTGCGGTAAAGATGATTTTAATTTCCGTTGTAAATTGGTTGATATTCCCTGCATGGCCGCATAAGAAAACACCGCGGAAAAAGGTCATCAACCCGCGGCGCCTTATAACTGAACCGCCGCCCTTAGAACCATAAGGCATATGCATAGCCATAAATTGACTATTCTTACCTGAAGCGCTTTCGTACACTCGCGTTACTTTTTTAAGGCAAGGAAACAACATGAAAAAAATTATTCCCTCTCTGCTGGCGCTGTCGCTGGTAGCCGCCTTTTCTGCACAGGCTGTCACACCGAAAGATACGCTGGTGATTGCGCAGTCCACCGACGACGCTGACAGCTTCGATCCGGCGCAGGGCTTTGAACTGACTACCGTGCAGGCTTTCACCAACATTTATCAGCGTCTGGTACAGTCAGACCCGGCTAACCCAACCGATCTGAAACCCACGCTGGCCACCGCCTGGCAGCCAGGCAGCGATAACCGCAGCCTGACCTTCACCCTGCGTAAAGACGCGAAGTTTGCCAGCGGCAACCCGCTGCGCCCGGAAGACGTCATTTTCTCACTCGGTCGCGTCGTGAAGCTGAACCTCGACCCGTCATTCATTCTGACGCAGCTTGGCTGGACCAAAGATAACGTCGATAGCTTCCTGAAAAAGGTGGATGACGATCATGTGCAAATCAGCTGGAGCGCCAACGTCAGCCCGGCTTACGTGCTGAGCCTGCTCTCTGCGCCGGTCTCTTCCATCATTGATGAGAAAACCGCGCAGGCCAACGCGAAAAACGGCGATTTTGGTCACGCCTGGCTGGGCACGCACTCTGCCGGCAGCGGCCCGTTCCAGATCCGCAAAGTGGTGCTGCATGAAGCGGTTCTGCTGAGCGCGAACCCAACCTCGCCAGCCGGCGCGCCAAAGCTGAAAAATATTCTGATCAAGAATGTGCCGGAACCGGCCGCCCGCCGCCTGCTGCTGGAACAGGGTGACGTGGACATCGCCCGTAACCTGGGCGCCGATCAGATCGCTGCGCTGAAAGGCAAAGCCGGCGTAAAAACCGAAGCCATTCCAATGGCCTCGCTCTACTACATTCAGTTCAACGTCGGCGCCAACCCGGTGCTGAAGAATCCGGCGCTGTGGGAAGCGGCACGCTACCTGTTCGATTACAAAGGCATTGCAGACAATCTGCTGAAGGGCCAGTTTGAAGTGCACCAGACCTTCCTGCCTAAAGGTTTCCTCGGAGCCCTGAACGACACGCCATACAGCTACGATCCGGAAAAAGCCAAAGCGATTCTGAAGAAAGCAGGCCTGACCAACGTCAGCTTTACGCTCTCCACCAGCAATCAGCCGCCGTATCTGGATATTGCGCAGGCGCTGCAGGGCAGCTTCGCCAAAGGGGGCGTGAAGGTCGACGTCCAGCCGGGCCTGAGCTCTGAAGTCTCCACGCGCGTGAAAGCGCATCAGTATCAGGCCACGCTGAACGCCTGGGGCGCAGATTACTTTGATCCCAATACCAACGCCGCGTCGTTCGCATACAACCCGGAAGATGGCAGCAAAACCATTGCGTATCGCTCTGACTGGCACATTCCGGAACTGAGCAAACAGACGCTGGCTGCAACCGCTGAAGCGGACAGCAACAAGCGCGTGGCGCTGTATCAGGCCATGCAGCGCGAAGTGCTGAAAAACTCTCCTTATGTTATCGGTCTGCAGGCGCGTAACCTGATCGCACTGCGCGATAACCTGCAGGGCTACGTGCAGGGGATTAACCCGGATATGGTTTACTACGCGCAGGTTTCCAAGTAATGGCAGTCTCTGCATCACAGGCCGGGTTCGCCCGGCCACTCTGGCAGCGCGTCAGCCGCCTCATCACCAGTCTGCTGTCACTGCTGGTGACGCTGCTGGGGCTGCTAGCCTTCACCTTCATGCTGTCGCACCTCTCACCGGTTGATCCGGTGCAGCAGATTGCCGGCGATCACGCCAGTGAAGCCACCTATGCTCAGGTGCGGCACGACCTGGGGCTGGATCAGCCACTGCTGGTGCAGTTCTGGCGCTATATCAGTCACCTGGCACAGGGGAATCTTGGCCTGTCCCACCTGACCAGTCAGCCGGTCAGCGCCGATCTGATGCGCACCTTCCCGGCGACGATTGAGCTGGCGACCTGCGCGATGATTTTTGCTGCGGTGTTCGGCGTGGCGCTGGCACTGTTAGCGGCGTGGAAACCCGGCAGCCTGATTGATAACGTGGCGCGCTTTATTTCGCTGCTGGGCTATTCGGTGCCGGTATTCTGGCTGGGTCTGCTCGGCCTGTTGCTGTTTTATGCCGTGCTGCACTGGTCTGCCGGGCCCGGTCAGCTGGACGATATCTGGGTCTATACCCTGGAGCCGAAAACCGGTTTTGTCCTGATCGACAGCTGGCTGTCGGGCGATCCGGAGATGTTCCGCAACGCCATTGCCCACCTGTGGCTGCCGGTGGTGATTCTGGGTCTGCTGGCAATGGCCGGTATAACCCGTCTGCTGCGCGCTGCGCTGCTGGAAGAGAGCAGCAAAGAGTACGTGGTGCTGGCGCGCGCCAAAGGCGCCGGACGCACGCGTATCCTGCTGCGCCATATTTTCCCGAACGTGCTGGGGACGCTAATCACCGTCATCGCCCTCTCCTACGCCACGCTGCTGGAAGGCTCCGTGCTGACCGAAACCGTGTTCGCCTGGCCGGGCGTGGGCCGCTATATGACCAACGCGCTTTTTTCCGCTGATGTCCCGGCGATTCTCGGCGCCACCCTGCTGATTGGCAGCTGCTTTATTCTGCTGAACGCCGTGGCCGACGCCCTGACCTGGTTAACCGATCCGAGAACCCGATGACCCAACAACTGCATGAAATGGAAACCGTGCGCCCGCGCCGTCGTCGCGCGCGCGTCACGTCACTCACCATTGGCCTGACCCTGGTGGCAGTGCTGGTGGCGATGGCGCTGCTGGCCCCGCTGCTGGCACCGTTTGACCCTAACGCGCAGGTTATTGACCAGCGCCTGCTGGCGCCTTCTGCCGTGCACTGGTTTGGCACCGATGGCTTCGGGCGCGATCTGCTATCGCGCGTGATCTACGGCGCCCGCCCGACGCTGCTGCTGGTGTCGCTGATCCTGCTGCTGACCATTCCGGTCGGCCTGCTGGTGGGCATCATGGCCGGCTACGTTGGCGGCTGGACCGAGCGCGTGCTGATGCGTATTACCGACATCTTTCTGTCGCTGCCGAACCTGGTGATTGCGCTGGCGCTGGTCGCCATGCTGGGGCCGGGCCTGATGAACGGTGCGCTGGCGCTGGCGCTGACCAGCTGGCCGCCGTTTGCCCGCCAGGCGCGTGCGGAAACGCTGGCGCTGCGCCGCAGTGACTATCTGGCCGCCGCACGGATGCAGGGGATTACCGGCCTGCGTCTGATGTTTGGCCATATTCTGCCGCTGTGCCTGCCGACGGCGGTGGTGCGTGCCGCGCTCAGCCTCGGCGGCATTATTCTCTCCGCCGCCGGTCTTGGCTTCCTTGGCATGGGCGTTCAGCCGCCGACCGCCGAATGGGGATCGATGGTCGCAGAAGGCAGTAAAGTGATATTTGACCAGTGGTGGGTCGCGGCAGCGCCCGGCGCTGCCATTCTTTTCGCCAGCCTGGCGTTTAACCTGACAGGCGATGGCCTGCGCGACCGACTGGATACCCGCCATGCCAAATGATCTGTTAATTGATGCCCGTGGCCTGACTATCCGCAGTGACGCCACGCTGCTGGTGGATAACATCGGCTTTCAGATTGGCCGCGAGCGCGTTGCGCTGGTGGGCGAATCCGGCTCCGGCAAATCCCTCACCGCGCGATCGCTGATGGGGCTGCTGTCACCCTCGCTGCAACTGCAGGCCGATCGCCTGCAGGTCGCCGGTGAAGATGCACTGACGCTGCGCGAACGCGACTGGATCGCCCTGCGCGGCGGTCGGGTGGCGATGGTCATGCAGGATCCAAAATACGCGCTGAATCCGACGCGCACCATTGGCTGGCAGGTTGAAGAGCCGCTGCTGCTGCACCGTAAACTGAGCCGTGCCGAGCGCAAAGAGAAGGTGTGCGAAATGCTGGATGCGGTCGGCCTGCCTGAGCCGCGTCAGCTGATGAAGCGCTATCCGCATCAGCTGTCCGGCGGTATGGGCCAGCGCGTGATGCTGGCGATTGCGCTGATCACCGATCCGGATTTACTGATTGCCGATGAGCCCACCTCCGCGCTCGATCACGCCATGCGCGATCAGGTGCTGGCATTGATCCGGCGTCTGGTTGAGCAGCGCAACATGGGCCTGCTGCTGATCAGTCACGATCTGCAGCAGGTGGCAGAACACTGTGAACGGGTCATGGTGATGTACAAAGGACGGCTGCTGGATACGCTGCCTGCGGCGCAATTGTCTGACGCCAGCCATCCTTATACCCGCACGCTGTGGGCCTGTCGCCCCGGCAAAGCGACGCACGGAGAGCGACTGCCGGTACTGGATCGCGCGGCGCTGGAGAAAGCCAATGATTGAACTCGCTAATTTGAGCGTTTCGCATAAGCAGGGATATGAGCTGCGCACCGTGGTGCACGAGGTGTCGCTGCAGGTCGCCCCCGGCGAGTGTTTTGGTCTGGTCGGCCCGTCCGGCTGCGGTAAATCCTCGCTGCTGTGGGTCATGGCCGGGCTCAATCCGCACTGGCAGGGAGAGATGACGCTGGCCGGCACCGCCGTGCAGCCCGGCAAACCGTTTACCGGTCCGCTGCGCCGCAATGTGCAGATGGTGTTTCAGGATCCTTACGCCTCGCTGCATCCGCGCCACCGCATCCGTCGCACGCTGGCAGAGCCGCTGAAGCTGCTGAAGCGCGACAACATTGACGATCGCATCAATCAGGGATTCCGCCATGTCGGGCTGGACCCGGCGCTGGCAGATCGCTATCCGCATCAGCTTTCCGGCGGACAGCGTCAGCGCGTGGCGATTGTCCGCGCCCTGCTGCTGGAACCGAAGATCCTGCTGCTGGATGAGCCGACTTCCGCGCTGGATATGTCGGTACAGGCAGAGATCCTGAATCTGCTTAACGATCTGAAACAGAACGACGGACTGACCATGGTGCTGGTGAGCCACGATCCGGACGTGATCGATCACATGTGCGATCGCGCCGTGCGCATGGCGCAGGGCCGCATTGCGGAACATTTGCGGTAAAATCACCGGCAGCGACCGTGGCGGTGCGGCATCGCGCCGCTGCGGTTTTCCTGTTTTCAATCGCCAAAAGGAGCTGCCTATGACGGTGAAACTGCGTCCGCTGGAGCGGGAAGATCTGCATTTTGTGCATCAGCTGGATAACAACGCCAGCGTAATGCGTTACTGGTTTGAAGAGCCTTATGAAGCCTTTGTGGAACTGTCCGATCTGTATGACAAGCACATTCACGATCAGACCGAACGCCGCTTTGTGGTTGAGCATGACGGGCAAAAAGCCGGACTGGTGGAGCTGGTGGAGATCAACCACGTGCATCGCCGCGCGGAGTTTCAGATCATCATCGCGCCGGCGCATCAGGGCAAAGGATTAGCCAGCCAGGCGGCGAAGCTGGCCATGGATTACGGCTTTTCCGTACTGAATCTCTACAAGCTCTATCTGATTGTCGATCAGGAGAATGAAAAAGCGATCCACATCTACACCCGGCTGGGTTTTGAAGTGGAAGGCGTGCTGAAGCACGAGTTTTTCATTAACGGCGAGTACCGCAATACTCTGCGCATGTGCATTTTTCAGCAGCAGTATCTGGCGCAGCATAAATCCGGCGGCGCCATGGTGAAACCCACCGCGCAGTAGCGCCATCCGGCGCATCTTGCATGCCGCGCGGCATCTCGCGCGGCGATAATCCCGGTTAACGGCCGCGCGCACCGACCACATTCAGCACCGGCTGCGGGTGCGCGGGCTTCAGGTCGTACATGCCACCATAATAGGGATCGACCACCAGCCAGCCGGGAAAACCGAGCAGCGGAATGTTGCCCAGCACATACCAGAGGTTGGCGTTCGCTTCGATAGGCAGCGTCAGCGGCACGTAGCCCGGGCTCTCCAGCATCACCTGATAATGTTTTTTACCAAAATAGGTGCCGTCGGATTTCGCCAGGTTAACGGTTTGCGGCGTGTAGCCCTGCGCCACGGCGCGACCGGTTTCATCCTGCACGGTAAAGCGCGCCCCCTGCGGCACCGAGTCAATTTTTACCGGTTGCGTGTCAGAGCCAACAATCGTGGCACAGCCGCTGAGCAGCAGCGCACAGGCGGGAAGAAGAAGTCGCAGGTTCATAGCAGGTCCGCATCGGAATCAGAGAGGACAGTCTAAACTGCCCTCTCTGCCTTTTCACCCGCTTCAATCGCGCTATCAGTGGCGCTTTTCTGCGCTTTATTGCGGTTGACAACAGGCGGCAATCGCCGCGATATCCTGCGGTGTGGTGCGGCAGCAGCCGCCAATCAGCCGGGCACCGGCCTGCTGCCATTCGGAAAAGCGATCCTGCAGCGTGCAGCCGGAAGGCGCTGAATGCCAGGTTTTCGTGGTGGCATCGTACTGCTCACCGGAGTTAGGGTAGACCAGCAGCGGCTTCGTGGTCAGGCGCTGCAGCGTCTGCAGCGCCGGCGTTACGCTCTCCAGCGCCACGCAGTTGATGCCCAGCGCCATCACCTGCGGAGCCGCATTGACAATCTCTGCCACTTTGCTCAGCGGCGTGCCATCGCTGATATGCTGCGCATCACGCAGCGTGAACGAGAACCAGGCGCAGCTGTCGGGAAACTCCGCCAGCAGGCTAATCAGCGCCTGCGCTTCGCCAAAGGAGGGCAGCGTTTCACACGCCAGCAGATCCACGCCGGCTTCCAGCAGCGCGGCGACGCGCGGACGGTGAAAATCTTTCATTTCCGCTGCCGGTAACGCGTAATCACCGCGATACTCGGCCCCGTTTGCCAGATACGCGCCATACGGCCCGACCGAACCGGCCACCAGCAGCGGAGCCCGGGTGCCGGAATCGGCCAGATAAGCATCGCGTGCACGCCGTGCCAGCGTGACGCTTTCACGAATCAGCGCGCTGGCCTGGCCGCTGTCCAGTCCGCGGGCCGCGAAGCCGCGCGGCGTGGCCTGATAACTGGCGGTGATCGCCACGTTAGCGCCCGCGGCAAAATAGTCATAATGCACCTGGTAAATCAGCTGCGGATTCTCCATCAGCACTTTGGCGGACCACAGCGTATCGGCCAGATCGCAGCCGCGCGCTTCCAGCTCGGTAGCCAGGGCGCCATCCAGAATCAGCGTTTCCGTTTGCGCCAGTGCTTCAGCGATGGGGTTATGCGGCATCATCAGCCTCCTTTGTAGTGAGCGTTTGCCGGCGTTTCTGCGTCAGATGATAAGCCGCGTAGCAAAGCAGCACAAACGGCAGGCCACACCACAGCGCAATACGCTGCGACGGATCAAACGCCAGTCCGACACAGGCCAGCAGACAGAGCGCAAAGCCCAGCAGCGGCACCAGCGGATAGAATGGGGCACGCCATGTCAGCCCGGATAACGGATGACCGGCCTGCAGATAGCGACGGCGGAACATATAGTGTGACGCGCAGATGCTGAGCCATACCGCCACCACGGCAAAGCCGGAGATCGCCGAAAGCGCAACGAACACCGTATCGGGCGCAATCACGCTGGAAAACAGCGCCAGCAGGCCGCCCAGCATACTGATGGTGATTGCCAGCACCGGAATTCCGCGGCGGTTGACGCGGGCAAAGCAGCGCGGCAGCGTATTTTCATTGGCCAGTGACCACAGCATGCGTCCGGAGGCGTAAAGCCCGGAATTCGCCGCGGAGAGAATGGCGGTGAGAATCACAAAGTTGAAGATGTCAGCGGCATAGGGAATACCTATCTTCTCAAACACCAGCACAAACGGGCTTTTCACAATGCCCGCCTGGTCCATAGGAATCAGCGCAGCCAGCACAAACACCGTGCCGACAAAGAAAATGATCAGACGCGCAACGGTGGTGCGAATCGCCAGCGGCAGCGCCTTTTGCGGCTGCTCGGTTTCCCCGGCGGCGATGCCGATCAGTTCAGTACCGGAAAAGGCAAAGTTCACCGCCACCATCGTCATCAGGATCGGCAGCGTCCCGTGCGGCAGCCAGCCGGCAGCCGTGAGGTTATGCAGGCCCGGTGCGGCACTGCCGTCTTTCATCGGGATAAAACCAAACATCGCTGCCGCGCCCAGCACGATAAAGGCGATGATGGTGACGACCTTGATAATGGAGAACCAGAACTCCCCTTCGGCAAAGAAGCGCGTCGAGACAATATTCAGCAGGTAGATGGCGAGGCAGAACACCAGACACCACAGCCAGACCGGCACCGTCGGAAACCAGTACTGCATACAGAACCCGGCGGCCGTCAGGCTGGAACCCAGCGCCACGGTCCATGTCAGCCAGTAGAGCCATGCCACGGTGTAGCCGGTGGCCGGACTAAGATAGCGGGCGGCATAGACGTGAAACGCGCCGGTTTCCGGCATGGCCACGGCCAGCTCGCCCAGACACATCATCACCAGCCACACCACCAGCGCCCCAATCAGGTAAGCCAGCAGCGTACCGGCGGCGCCGGTCGTGGAGATGATATAGCCGGTGTTAAAAAACAGGCCGGTGCCGATCACGCCACCCAGCGACAGCATCACCAGATGGCGCACTTTCATGGTGCGCTTAAAATTTGCCTGTGAAGGCGTATCCTGCGTTTGCATGCTCTTTATCCATATGGACGTCTAAACTTCTATATGGAGACAGAGTTATACGCATCCGCGCAGCGATTTGCAACGTGGCAAAAGGTGGGGATTTATCAGGAAAGGCGTTCAGCCCCGCCGTGACGGGGCAGAACCTTAGCCGCCGAACACACCCTGCAGGTAGCGTTCCAGCGCAACGCGCGAGCTGAATCCGTGTGGAATACCGTAATGTTCCTGCGAATCGCCCATCAGGTAGAGAGGGAACTGCGTGTAGTGATCGCAGGTTTTCATTTCCGAAGCGGGTTCCGCAAAGTGCTGACTTTTCTCTTTCAGCGTCGGGTGAATGATCAACGCGGTGCGCCCCATACGCGCTTCACGGTTAACGTAGACATAGTTTTCGCCGCGGCGATAACCGTAAGTTTTTGGCGTCAGGACGTCCATTTCGAACCCTGCTTTTTCCAGTACGCGCGCTACCTCATCCGGACGTAAATACATGCTTGCTCCTCTCTTCTCACAGCCCCGCAACCTTACAACAGCACCCGGGTACAGGCCATTCGGAATTTCCCTAAAGCCTGGCACATCGCTGCGTTTATTGACGTTTCGACTACACTTAGTATTACGTTTTAAATCAAAGGGAGCGAAAAATGTTTAATCGAACCAGCAAAAACGATGACATTGATATCAATCAGGATGTAAACGAACTGGCCGATTCACTGGAAGCGTTACTGAAATCCTATGGCAGCGACGCCAAAGATGAAGTCGATAACGCCCGCAGTCAGGCGCAGGCGCTGCTGAAGCAGACCCGCGCGAAACTGAACGGCCATAATAATCGCGTCTCTCAGGCGGCGCGCGATGCAGGCTATCAGGTCGATGCTTATGTGCATGATAAACCCTGGTATGGCGTAGGTATCGGTGCCGCCGTTGGCCTGGTGCTGGGTGCGCTGCTGGTGTCGCGCCGCTAAGCCCTGCTTTACCCCAGACAAAAGCCTCGCAGATGCGGGGCTTTTTCGTTTTTACGCGCCTGTTCCTGACGCAGAACGTAAAAAATTTTTTTTTACCACTGCAGACCGCATGCCTGCTGACTTGAGCCGTTTTCCACTCGCCAGAATCGCAAAACCCCATATATAGTGCGCTTGATCGCTATAAGCACTACATCTAGTATTCACCTCAGAAAATGACGAACGGACATCTGCCCTGACAAAGAAGGCAGTCTGTGGCTTCTGCCTCATCATCCGCTCTCCAGCCGCCAATAGAGGTAAATACGAATCATGCGCATTATTATTTACACTAAAGATCGCTGTGTCCAGTGTGATGCCACGAAAAACGCGCTCGATCGTGCTGGCGTTGCGTATCAGCTGATCAACCTGGATGCCGAGCCTGACGCGCTGGCGCATCTGAAAACACTCGGCTATCGCCAGGTGCCGGTGGTCATGGCCGGTGAAGAACACTGGAGCGGCTTCCGTCCCGACAAGCTCGCCAGGCTGGCTGAGCACGTCTCAACCGGAGCTTAGCGCCATGTTCCCGCTGGTCTATTTTTCCAGCCAGTCGGAAAACACCCATCGGTTTATCACCCGTCTGGGGCTGCCGGCACAGCGCATTCCGCTTGACGCAACGCAGCGTCTGCACATCAGCCAGCCCTATATTCTGGTGGTGCCGAGCTATGGCGGCGGCGGCGCACGCGGCGCAGTGCCCGCACAGGTAATTCAGTTTCTTAATGATGACGCAAACCGGCGCGGTATCCGCGGCGTGATTGCCGCCGGCAACCGCAACTTCGGGGACGGCTTCTGCCTGGCGGGCGACATCATTGCGCACAAATGTCAGGTTCCTTATCTCTACCGCTTTGAGCTGATCGGGACGCCTGACGATATTGCTAACGTAAAAGCGGGAGTAACCCAATTTTGGCAACGACAGACACACTAACGGCTGCGCCGGTGGACTACCACGCGCTGAATGCGATGCTGAATTTGTATGACGCCGAAGGTCGTATTCAGTTTGAGAAAGATCGCGAGGCGACGCGGCAGTTTTTCCTGCAGCACGTGCGGCCCAACAGCATGACCTTCGCGTCAGCGGGAGAACGACTGCGCTATCTGGTGGATCAGGGCTACTACGACGCCGCCGTGCTGAATCAGTACGATTTCGGCTTTTTGTGCCAGCTGCATGAGGCGGCGGAAGCCAGCGGTTTCCGCTTTCACACCTTTCTGGGCGCATGGAAGTTTTACACCAGCTACACGCTGAAAACCTTTGACGGTAAACGCTATCTGGAAACCTTCCCGCAGCGCGCCTGTATGGTGGCGCTGACGCTGGCTCAGGGCGATGAGACGCAGGCACGTCAGCTGCTGGATGAAATACTGAGCGGCCGCTTTCAGCCAGCGACACCGACCTTCCTGAACTGCGGCAAACAACAGCGCGGTGAACTGGTCTCCTGTTTTCTGCTGCGCATTGAAGACAACATGGAATCGATTGGCCGTGCGGTGAACTCGGCGCTGCAGCTCTCGAAACGCGGTGGCGGCGTGGCGTTCCTGCTCTCTAATCTGCGCGAGGCCGGCGCGCCGATCAAGCGCATTGAAAATCAGTCATCCGGCGTGATTCCGGTGATGAAGATGCTGGAAGACGCCTTTTCATACGCCAATCAGCTGGGCGCGCGCCAGGGCGCCGGCGCGGTGTGGCTGCACGCGCATCACCCCGATATTCTGCGCTTCCTTGATACCAAACGAGAAAACGCCGACGAAAAAATCCGCATCAAAACGCTGTCGCTTGGCGTCGTCATTCCGGATATCACGTTCCGGCTGGCAAAAGAGAATCGCGACATGGCGCTGTTTTCACCCTATGACGTGGAGCGCATCTACGGCAAAGCGTTTGGCGATATCAGCATCACTGAACACTACGAAGCGATGCTGGCCGACACGCGTATTCGTCGCAGCTGGATTAAGCCGCGTGATTTCTTTCAGACGCTGGCTGAGATTCAGTTTGAATCCGGCTACCCCTACATCCTGTTTGAGGACAGCGTAAACCGCAGCAACCCGATTGCCGGCCGCATTAATATGAGTAACCTGTGCTCGGAAATCCTGCAGGTCAATCAGGCCAGTGAGTACCACGAGGACCTCAGCTATCGCCGCGTTGGCAAAGATATCTCCTGCAACCTTGGCTCGCTGAACATTGCCCACGCGATGGATGCCGGCAATCTGGGGCAAACCGTCGAACGGGCCGTTCGGGCGCTGACCGCCGTCTCTGACATGAGCGATATTCGCGCCGTGCCATCGGTGGCAGAAGGTAATCGCCAGTCACATGCTATTGGGCTGGGTCAGATGAATTTGCACGGCTATCTGGCCCGCGAAGGCATCGCTTACGGCTCTGAGGAGGCGCTGGATTTTACCAATATCTATTTCTATTGCGTCACCTACCACGCGCTGCGCACTTCCTGCCTGCTGGCGCAGGAGCGTAATCAGCGCTTTGCGGGCTTCGAACAGTCGCAGTACGCCAGCGGACACTATTTTACGAAATACCTCTCCCGGCGCTGGCAGCCGCGCACGGCGCGGGTCGCACAGCTGTTCGCTGCCGCCGGTATTGCCCTGCCCGACCAGGCTGACTGGCAGGCACTGCGCGACGCGGTGATGACGCATGGTCTGTATAACCAGAACCTGCAGGCGATTCCGCCGACCGGTTCCATCTCCTATATCAACCATGCGACATCGAGCATTCACCCGATTGTGTCGCGCATTGAGATTCGCAAAGAGGGAAAAACCGGCCGCGTCTATTATCCGGCTCCCTTTATGACCAATGACAATCTGGCGCTGTATCAGGACGCTTACCAGATTGGACCGGAGGCGATTATCGATACCTACGCGGAGGCCACCCGCCACGTTGACCAGGGGTTGTCGCTCACGCTGTTTTTCCGTGATGACGTGACCACGCGCGATATCAATAAAGCGCAGATCTACGCATGGAAAAAAGGCATCAAAACACTCTATTACATTCGCCTGCGCCAGATGGCGCTACAGGGCACGGAGGTGCAGGGCTGCGTGTCCTGCGCCCTGTGAGGATAATCATGCATACACCCACTATTCAGGCTATTAACTGGAACCGTCTGCAGGACGAGAAAGACCTTGAGGTATGGAACCGGCTGACCAGCAATTTCTGGCTGCCGGAAAAAGTACCGCTCTCCGGCGATCTGCCCGCCTGGCAGGCGCTGGATCGCACGCAGCAGCAGCTGACTATCCGCGTGTTTACCGGTCTGACGCTGCTGGATACCATCCAGAATGTCATCGGTGCGCCAGGGTTGATGGGCGATGCCCTGACGCCGCATGAAGAAGCGGTGCTGTCGAACATCAGCTTTATGGAAGCGGTGCATGCCCGTTCCTACAGTTCGATTTTTTCGACGCTGTGCCACAGCGCTGATGTGGACGCGGCCTACCGCTGGAGTGAAGAGAATGAGGCGCTGCAGAACAAAGCGCGTATCGTGCTGCAGCACTATCAGGCAGACGATCCGCTGAAGAAAAAAATTGCCAGCGTGTTTCTGGAATCGTTCCTGTTTTACTCCGGCTTCTGGCTGCCGATGTACTGGTCCAGCCGCGGTAAGCTGACCAATACCGCCGATCTGATTCGTCTGATCATCCGCGATGAGGCAGTGCACGGCTACTATATCGGCTACAAATACCAGAAAGCGCTGGAACAGGTGGATGCCGCGCGCCGTGAAGCGCTGCAACAGTTTGCCATCGACCTGCTGCTGGCGCTGTACGAAAACGAAGTGGCTTACACCGACACGCTGTACGCCGGCACCGGCTGGGCAGAAGAGGTGAAAACCTTCCTGCATTACAATGCCAATAAGGCACTGATGAATCTTGGCTATGAAGCGCTTTTCCCCGCGGAGCTCACTGCGGTAAACCCGGCAATTCTGGCGGCGCTTTCGCCCAATGCCGACGAAAACCATGACTTCTTCTCTGGCTCCGGCTCCTCCTATGTGATGGGCAAGGCAGTTGAGACCGAAGACGAGGACTGGAATTTCTGATTGCCACGCTGCCCGGCGGGTGAGTCATCCAGACTGCCTGACGGGCTTCTGCAGGCGCTAAAACGTGATGCCGTCGCTTACTGACATGCAGCCGCCATCGAATAAGCGAAGCGTGCGCTATAGCGCACTGGTACGTCCTGTTAATTAACACATTAATGAAATAATTTTTTGGGTTATTATTACCCACATATGATTATTTACCTCCCCCGCTCGCGATGAAGCCCACGCAACCGGGACTCAGTCCCGCGCTGGTTGCCCTGATGTCAGTGGCGACCGGTCTAGCCGTGGCCAGCAACTACTACGTACAGCCGCTGCTGGATACCATTGCGCAACAGTTTCATCTTTCGGTCAGCCTCGCCGGCTTTATTGTCACCACGGCGCAGCTGGGGTATGCCTGCGGCTTACTGCTGCTGGTGCCGCTGGGCGACAGGCTGGAACGGCGCGGACTGATCGTGACGATGAGCCTGCTGGCAGCGGGCGGTATGGTTATTACGGCGCTCTCCTCTTCCCTGCCACTGATGCTGCTGGGCACGGTGATCACCGGGCTGTTTTCCGTGGTCGCGCAAATTCTGGTGCCGCTGGCGGCCACGCTGGCCGCGCCGGAAAAACGCGGCAAAGTGGTGGGCACGGTGATGAGCGGCCTGCTGCTGGGCATTCTGCTGGCGCGCACCGTCGCCGGGACCCTGGCGCAGCTGAGTGGCTGGCGCAGCGTCTACTGGACCGCCAGCGGACTCATGATTCTGATGGCGCTGGCGCTGTGGCGTTATCTGCCGCGCTACCAGCAGGCGGTGCCGCTTAAGTATTCGCAACTGCTGCGCTCCATCTTCAGCCTTTATGCCGGTAATGCTGTCCTGCGTACCCGCGCCCTGACCGGCTGCCTGAGTTTCGCCAATTTCAGCATGCTGTGGACGTCGATGGCGTTTCTGCTGGCCTCACCGCCGTGGGGGTTCAGCGAGGGCGAAATCGGCCTGCTGGGGCTGGTGGGCGCGGCCGGTGCGCTGGCTGCACGTCAGGCAGGAAGTCTGGCAGATAAAGGAAAGGCCAGGCTCACCACCAGCATCGGACTGCTGATTATGCTGGCGTCCTGGGCGCTGACCGCGCTGGGCGCGCACAGCCTGCCCGCGCTGATTGGCGGCATCCTGCTGCTGGATCTGGCGGTGCAGGGTGTGCATATCACCAATCAGAGCGTGATTTACCGCAATATGCCTGAAGCGCGCAATCGTCTGACCGCCGGTTACATGACCAGTTATTTTATCGGCGGCGCGCTGGGCTCGATTGTGTCAGCCAATGCCTTCCATCTGGCGGGATGGTATGGCGTTTGTGGGGCTGGCGTCATTACTACCCTGCTGAACCTGCTGGTCTGGTGGCGCAACGCGCGCAACGAGACTGTTCAGAAAGCGTAAAGGTGTGCGTGAAATCCTGACGAATACTGTTCATTAATGATGGGGTTTGTTATGGTTAGCCGCACACTTATTCACAAGAGTTATTTTTTCTCGTGAAATTATTAGGCAGTAAAAGATTTCACGGGATGAATGGATGACAGGAGCCGTTTGCCGGTAAAGCGGCGGGCCAGGACGTTGCCCCGGGTGGCGGAACACCCAGGTACGCCAGGTGCTGACAGTGTGATCGTGTGAACAATCACAGGCGGAAAATATGACTACGCTTTATCTGTCACTCTCATTACTATATTTGTTGCAACTAAGAGGTTTTTTAAATGGAAAGTTCGTTTACTCCCATTGAGCAGATGTTAAACATCCGTGCTAATCGCCATAAAGATTTTCCGCTGCAGGAGATTATCCTGACCCGTCTGTGCATGCACATGCAGGGTAAGCTGCTGGATAATCGCAACAAAATGTTGAAGGCGCAGGGAATTAACGAAACCTTATTCATGGCGCTGATCACGCTGGATGCGCAGGAGAACCAGAGTATTCAGCCGTCGGAGCTGAGCTCCGCGCTGGGCTCTTCCCGCACCAACGCCACCCGCATCGCCGATGAGCTGGAAAAGCGCGGCTGGATTGAACGCCGTGAAAGTGATAATGACCGCCGCTGCCTGCATCTCCACCTGACGGAAAAGGGTAACGAATTCTTACGTCAGCTGCTGCCGCCGCAGCATCAGAGCCTGCAGTATCTGTGGTCTTCGCTGACCGCTGCCGAGCAGGAGCAGCTGGAAGCCATCACCCGTAAATTGCTTAATCGTCTTGATAAAATGGATGAAGATCAGGTTATCGCTTCTCTGTCCCGCTAATAGCAAGAAGTGCGACACAATCACCTTCCGAAATCGCTATTTTAGTCCCCTTTTATCCGGCCAGCGTCGCAAGCGCTGGCCTTTTTCGACTCGGGAAACCGCGTTGACGGAACAACGCATCCCGGCTACCTGGAAAACGTGGAGAACAACATGAGTGCGAACGCGGAAGCGCAAAGCCCGCAACAGCCGGCAAATAAAAAGAATAAGCGCAAAAGTGCGCTCATCCTGCTGGCTATCGTGTTTATCGTGATCGGTGTGGGTTATCTGGCTTACTGGTATCTGGTGCTGCGCCATTTCCAGGAGACCGATGACGCTTATGTAGCAGGCAACCAGGTGCAGGTGATGGCCCAGGTTTCCGGCAGCGTCAATAAAGTGTGGTTTGACGATACCGACTTCGTGAAAAAAGGCGATGTGCTGGTCTCACTGGATAAAACCGACGCGCAGCAGGCGTTTGAAAAAGCGCAGACAGCCCTTGCCACCAGCGTGCGGCAGACGCATCAGTTAATGATTAACAGCAAACAGTATCAGGCCAGCATCAAGCTGCAGCAGACGGCGCTGGAGCAGGCGGAAGCGGATCTGAAACGCCGTGAACCGCTGGGCGCTTCTAATTTGATTGGCCGCGAAGAGCTGCAGCACGCCCGCGATGCAGTGGCCACTGCCAAAGCGCAGCTGGACGTAGCCGTGCAGCAGTACAACGCGAATCAGGCGATGATTCTGAATACCGATCTGGAAAACCAGCCGGCAGTCAAACAGAGCGCCGCGGAACTGCGTGATGCCTGGCTGGCTCTGCAGCGCACCGATATCCGCAGCCCGATGGATGGTTATGTGTCACGCCGCAGTGTGCAGGTGGGCTCACAAATCTCCACCAGCACGCCGCTGCTGGCGGTGGTACCGGCCACCAACCTGTGGGTAGACGCCAACTTTAAAGAGACGCAGCTGGCAGGCGTGCGCATTGGTCAGCCGGCCACGGTGATCAGCGACATTTACGGTGATGACATTGAGTATCACGGTAAAGTGGTCGGTCTGGATATGGGCACCGGCAGTGCGTTCTCGCTGCTGCCGGCGCAAAACGCCACCGGCAACTGGATCAAAGTCGTGCAGCGTCTGCCGGTGCGTATTGAACTGGACCCGCAGGAAGTGGCACAGCATCCGCTGCGCATTGGCCTGTCGACGCTGGTGAAAGTGGACACCCAGAATAAAGAGGGTGCGGTGCTGGCCAGCAGCGTGCGCGATCGGGCGGCTTATGAAAGTAATGCGCTGGCGATTGACCTTGCGCCGGTGAATCAGATGATCGCTGACATCGTCCGTGCTAACGCTGGCTAACTTCGCCGGAGGCTGTTATGGCACAAAAACCGCTTGAAGGTGCGCCGTTAGTCCTGATGACCATCGCCCTGTCGCTGGCGACGTTCATGCAGGTGCTGGACTCCACCATCGCCAACGTGGCGATTCCCACCATCGCCGGTAACCTCGGGGCGTCGAACTCGCAGGGTACCTGGGTGATCACCTCTTTCGGGGTGGCGAACGCCATCTCGATTCCGATCACCGGCTGGCTGGCGAAGCGCGTTGGCGAAGTGAAACTGTTCACCTGGGCAACGGTCCTGTTCGCCCTCGCCTCCTGGGCGTGCGGCATGTCCGAAAGCCTGGAGATGCTGATCTTCTTCCGTATCCTGCAGGGCGTGGTAGCGGGCCCGCTGATTCCTCTTTCACAGAGCCTGCTACTGAGCAATTATCCGCCGGCAAAGCGCAGCATTGCGCTGTCGCTGTGGGCCATGACGGTGATTGTCGCGCCGATTTGCGGCCCGATCCTGGGCGGCTGGATCAGCGATAACTATCACTGGGGCTGGATCTTCTTTATCAACGTGCCAATTGGCGTGGTGGTGGTGATGCTGACGCTGCAAACGCTGCGCGGCCGTGAAACCAAAACGGAAATCCGCCCGATTGATATTGTTGGCCTGGTGCTGCTGGTGGTGGGTATTGGTGCGCTGCAGGTGATGCTGGACCGCGGTAAAGAGCTGGACTGGTTCAGCTCAACCGAGATCGTGGTGCTGACGGTGGTCGCGGTAGTGGCGCTCTCGGTGCTGCTGGTGTGGGAGCTGACTGATAAACACCCGATTGTGGATTTGTCGCTGTTTAAGATGCGCAATTTTACCATTGGCTGTTTGTCGATTAGCCTGGCGTACATGCTCTACTTCGGCTCAATTGTCCTGCTGCCACAGCTGCTGCAGGAGGTGTACGGCTATACCGCCACCTGGGCCGGCCTGGCCTCTGCGCCGGTCGGGATTATTCCAGTGATCCTGTCGCCGATTATCGGGCGTTTTGCGCATAAGCTGGATATGCGCCGGCTGGTGACCTTCAGCTTTATCATGTATGCGGTGTGCTTCTACTGGCGTGCGTATACGTTTGAGCCGGGGATGGATTTTGGCGCCTCAGCCTGGCCGCAGTTTATCCAGGGCTTCGCAGTGGCGTGCTTCTTCATGCCGCTGACCACCATTACGCTTTCCGGTTTACCGCCGGAGCGTCTGGCGGCGGCCTCCAGCCTCTCAAACTTTGTGCGTACGCTGGCCGGCTCGATCGGCACTTCCATCACCACCACCATGTGGACCGATCGCGAATCAATGCATCACAGCTATCTCAGCGAATCCGTTACGCCATACAACGTGAATTCGCAGCAGATGTACGATCAGCTGCAAGGTATGGGCATGACGCATCAGCAGGCTTCGGCGTGGATTGCGCAGCAGATCACCAATCAGGGCCTGATTATCTCCGCTAATGAGATTTTCTGGGCTTCGGCGGGAGTGTTCCTGATTCTGCTGGTGCTGGTGTGGTTTGCGCGTCCGCCGTTTGGTGCTGGCGGCGGTGGCGGTGGCGCTCACTGATCGGCAGACACAAAAACGGGCCTGAGCGGCCCGTTTTTTTTATGCGTTCTGACGCCACCATTCGGCAAGCAGAACCCCGGTGGCGACGGAGACATTGAGGCTTTCAACGTTGCCGGTTCCGCCAATCGACAGGCTGATATCACCCTGCTGGAAAGCGCTGTCGGACAGACCTTCACGCTCCTGGCCCAGCACCAGCACCATTCTGGCGGGCAGCTCAGCTTTTGCCAGCGGTGTGCCCGTATGGCTGGAGGTAGTCACGATGGTATAACCGGCTTTACGGAACGCAGCCAGGCTGGCCGCGAAATCCTCGCCGCTGATTGCCTGAACATGCTCTGCACCGCCTTCTGCGGTACGCACTGCGGCACCGGATTCCAGCTGCGCGGCGTCATTCACTAGCAGACCTTTCACGCCAAAGTGGGCGCAGCTGCGCATAATGGCACCCAGGTTGTGTGGGTTGCTGACATCTTCCAGCGCCAGCACACAATCTTTGCTGCCTGCCTGCTTCAGCCACTCCGATACCGCCATGCCAACACGCTTTTTAATAATAAAGCACACGCCGCCGTGGTGTTCTGTCCCGGAAGCTTTAGCCAGCTCGGCATCCTCCACCACGTGATAGGCTTTGCGGTTCGCCGCCAGCCAGCGCAGGGTTTCGCGGAAGCGCGGCGTCACGCTCTGTACAAACCAGGCGCGAACAATACTTTCCGGGCGGCTCTGGAACAGCGCCTGACAGGCGTTTTCACCGTACACGCGCGTCTCTTCCTGACGCTGACGGCGGATCTGCTCCGGATCGATTACCGGCTTGCTGCTGTTTTCATCGTCGCGCGGCGTTTCTCCTGCCGTTACCGGCGGGCGTGACACGGTGCGCCACGGTGAATCACTGAAACCGCGATCGTCACGATCGTTACGGCGGCTGCGATCGTCGCTGCTGCGTGCGGTACGCGCGCGGCCGCTCTCTTCGCTACGCGGTGCGCGACCCCGGCTGGTTTCTTCATTATTACGTGCACTGCGAGGACCCGAACGACGACTCTCTTCCTGGCGCGGAGCGGAACGGCCGCCTCTGCCGGTACGGGGATTGGGCTTTTGACCGCTCTCCTCATCACGTACATACATCACTTTTACCTTGCCGCTTTTGCCTTTAAATTCGTCGTTCATCTGTTCCTCCAGCATTGAGAGCGCGAAGATTACCTGATGTATCGGCGCTTAGCTATCAACTATTGAACCTATCGGGTAATCCAGATTGAGCATAGCATCCAACCTTTTCATAATGTCCGGCAATGATGAGATTTACCGGTCCGGTCTGAGGTGACGATGAATACTGTATGTGCCTCCTGTCAGGCAACTAACCGCGTTCCTGAGACGCGTATCGCTGATGGCGCCAAATGTGGCCGCTGCGGCGATGAACTGTTTACGGGCGATGTGGCCAACGCCACGGCTGCCACGCTGGATAAGTTTTTACAGGACGATCTGCCGGTAGTGGTGGATTTCTGGGCGCCCTGGTGCGGCCCGTGTGTTAACTTCGCGCCGGTGTTTAAAGAAGTTGCCGACGAGCGTCGTGGCAAAGTACGTTTTGTAAAGGTTAACACCGAAGCGGAACCCGCCCTGAGCTCACGCTTTCGCATCCGCAGCATCCCTACCATCATGCTGTTTAAGAACGGGGAGATGGTCGACATCCTGAATGGCGCGATGCCAAAAGCGCCGTTCAACGAGTGGCTGGACGAGTCACTCTGACCTTCAGGCCAGCCGCGTGCTGGCCTTGTTTTTTCTCTTCTATTACACTGGCGTTTTTTCCTGCCTGCTTATTTATGTCTGAAAATGCCGTCCTGCGCTTACGTGCGCAACGTTTAGCCCGTGCCACGCGTCCGTTTCTGGCGCGCGGCAACCGCGTGCTGCGCTGTCAGCGCTGCCTGCTGCCGCAGAAAAATTGCCTGTGTGCCACGCTGCAGCCGCAGCAGGCGCGCAGCCGGTTTTGCCTGGTGATGTTTGATTCCGAGCCGATGAAACCCAGTAACACCGGGCGCCTGATCGCCGATATCCTGCCGGATACGCTGGCGTTTGGCTGGTCACGTACGGAACCGGACGCGGCGATGCTTGCCGCCGTTAACACCGGTGATTATCAGCCGGTCGTGGTGTTTCCTGCCGCCTATGCGGATGCCGATCGCACGGTACTGACCCATCCGCCCATCGACGGCAAACCGCCGCTGTTTATTATGCTGGATGGCACCTGGAGTGAAGCGCGCAAGATGTTTCGCAAAAGCCCGTGGCTGGATCGCTTTCCGGTGATGTCTCTGAATGTCAGCACCCCTTCACGCTATACCCTGCGCGAAGCACATGGTGTTGGCCAGCACTGCACCGCCGAAGTGGCCGCTGCGCTGCTGGCACAGGCGGGTGACGCCACGGCGGCGGCGGCGCTGCAGCAGCATTTTGAACATTTTCGTCATGCGTATCTGGCAGGTAAACCGCACCACCCTGTTCACGCACAGCAGACAGATTTCTGAAGCTGGCTCGCAGCCTGACGTCACCGAATCGGCAAGGCAGGCAAAAGCGTTTACAATCATGCCAATCCCGATAGCAGGAGCGGATGATGAGCCAACGTGGACTGGAAGCGCTGTTACGACCTAAATCAATCGCAGTAATTGGCGCCTCGGCAAAGCCGGGCCGCGCCGGTTATTTTATGATGCGTAACCTGCTGGCGGGCGGGTTTAACGGCCCGGTGCTGCCGGTGACGCCCGCCTATAAAGCGGTAAGCGGCGTGCTGGCCTGGCCGGATATCGCCAGCCTGCCCTTCGCCCCCGATCTCGCCGTCATCTGCACGCATGCAAAGCGTAACCTTGAACTGCTGCAGCAGCTGGGAGAGAAAGGCTGCAAAGCCTGCATTATCCTTTCGGCACCGGCCAGCCAGCATGAGGCGCTGAAAGCCTGCGCCAGCCAGTGGCAGATCCGCCTGCTGGGACCAAACAGTCTCGGGCTGCTCGCCCCGTGGCAGGAGCTGAATGCCAGCTTTTCGCCCGTCCCGATTGCCCGGGGACGCATTGCGTTTATTTCCCAGTCGGCCGCGGTCTCCAATACCATTCTTGACTGGGCGCAGCAGCGCAATCTCGGGTTTTCGTGGTTTATCGCGCTGGGCGACAGCCTGGATATTGATGTCGATGATCTGCTGGACTTCCTTGCCCGTGACGGCAAAACCAGCGCAATCCTGCTTTATCTTGAACATCTCAGTGACGCACGGCGCTTTGTGTCGGCCTCGCGCAGCGCGTCACGCAATAAACCGATTCTGGTGATCAAAAGCGGGCGCAGCCATCAGGCACAGGCCATGATGGGCACGGAAAGCGGCCTGGATGCCGCCTGGGATGCAGCCATACAGCGTGCCGGTTTGCTGCGCGTACAGGACACACATGAGCTGTTTTCCGCCGTTGAATCCCTCAGCCATATGCGCCCGCTGCGCGGCGATCGGTTAATGATTATCAGCAACGGGGCGGCACCGGCCGCGATGGCGCTGGATGAACTCTATGCGCGTAACGGCAAGCTGGCCACACCGGGAGACGAGACGCTGCAGGCGTTAGCGGCGCTGTTGCCGGAAGGCGTCGGGCGCGGTACCCCCCTCGATTTAAAGGATGGCGCGACGCCTGCACTCTATGTTGCCTGTATCGAATGCCTGCTTCACAGTCACGATCTTGATGCACTGATGATTATCCACTCTCCCAGCGCTGTGGCGCCGGCAAGTGATACTGCGGAGCAGATTATCGCCGCCATCGCCCGCCACCCGCGCGGCAGGCAGGTGACCATTCTGACCAACTGGTGCGGAGAGTACTCCTCACAGGCCGCGCGCCGTGCCTTTACCCAGGCGGGCATCCCGACCTGGCGGACGCCGGAAGGCACGGTGACGGCCTTTATGCACCAGGTGGAGTACCGCCGCAATCAGAAACAGCTCAGGGAAACGCCGGCGCTGCCGCCGGGACTGACGCAAAACAGCACCGAGGCGCACCAGCTGATTCAGCAGGCGCTGGATAATGGCGTTACCACCCTGGATACGCATGAGGTGCAGCCGGTACTGCAGGCTTACGGTCTCGCCACCCTGCCCACCTGGATCGCCAGCGACAGCCGTGAGGCGGCCACTATTGCCGATCAAATCGGTTATCCGGTGGCGCTGAAATTGCGTTCACCGGATATTGCCCATAAATCTGAGGTGCAGGGCGTGATGCTCTATCTGCGCAGCGCCGCTGAGGTGGAACAGGCTGCCGGCGCAATGATCGATCGCGTACGGAATACCCATCCGCAGGCCCGCATTGATGGCCTGCTGGTGCAAAGCATGGCAAATCGCGCGGGTGCGCAGGAACTGCGGGTGGTGGTGGAACAGGACCCGCTGTTTGGCCCGATTATTCTGCTGGGTGAAGGTGGCGTTGAGTGGCAGCCGGAAAAACAGGCAGCGGTGGCCCTGCCTCCGCTCAACATGACGCTGGCGCGCTATCTGGTCATTCAGGCAATGAAAAGTGGCAAAGTACGCAGCCGTAGCGCGCTGCGCCCTCTGGATATTGCCGGTCTCAGCCAGCTGCTGGTACAGGTGTCCAATCTGGTGGTGGATTGCCCGGAGATCCGGCGTCTGGATATTCATCCGCTGCTGGCCACCGCTGATGAGTTTACGCTGCTTGACGTCACGCTTCAGCTTGCCCCCTTCAGGGGTGATAACGAGGCGCGGCTGGCAATCCGCCCTTACCCGCATCATCTGGAAGAGCAGGTGCAGCTGAAAGATGGCCAGATTTGCCTGTTTCGGCCGATTCTGCCGGAAGATGAGCCCCGGCTGCGCGCCTTTATTGCGCAGGTGACGAAAGAGGATTTGTACTACCGCTATTTCAGTGAAATTAACGAATTCACGCATGAAGATTTGGCCAATATGACGCAAATCGATTATGACCGGGAAATGGCGATAGTGGCGGTGCGTCAGACAGACGGAGGCGGGGAAATTATTGGCGTGACGCGAGCCATCTCCGATGCCGACAACATTGATGCCGAGTTCTCCGTGCTGGTGCGCTCTGATCTGAAAGGCCTGGGCATGGGCAGGCGCTTACTGGAAAAGATGATTCGCTACACCCGCGATCATGGCCTGCAACAATTGAACGGTATCACCATGCCACATAACACCGGCATGATTACCCTGGCGCGAAAACTCAATTTTCGCGTGGATATTCAGCTGGATGACGGCATTGTCAGCCTCAATTTACCTTTAGCTGACACCCGCGACTGCCCTGTAGAGAAAGGTAAAAAAACTCCTTAACAGGCTGGTTGATGTTATCCTTTATCGTTAGGACTATGATTTGATGGCAAAAGGCCATGCGATGAACAGAGAAGACGCGCACTGTGATGTTGTCTAAATTTAACCGTAATAAATACCAACAACACCTCGCACAGCTGCCTAAACTGTCACAATCCGTGTCGGATGTGACAACGCTTTACTCGCCTGCCGAGTTCCGCGAGACCCTGCTGAAGAAAATTGCAGCAGCGGAGAAACGCATCTGTATTGCCGCGCTGTATCTGGAAAATGATGACGGCGGACGTGCGGTAATGCAGGCGTTATATGCAGCACGCCAGGCGCGGCCGGAACTGGATATCAGCATTCTGGTAGACTGGCATCGGGCACAGCGTGGCCGTATTGGCGCTGCGCGCGGCGTGACCAATGCAGACTGGTATTGCGAGATGGCAGCGCAGCATCCGGAGATAGCGATTCCGGTCTACGGCATCCCGGTTAATACGCGGGAAGCGCTGGGTGTACTGCATCTGAAAGGCTTCATCATTGATGACACCCTGCTTTACAGCGGTGCCAGCCTGAATGATGTTTATCTGCATCAGCACGACCGGTATCGCTACGATCGCTACCAGCTTATTCGCAATCCGCAGCTGGCCGACACCATGTACGAGTGGATTGGCGAGAACCTGAAGCAGTCAGAAGCGGTTAACCGCCTCGATCAGGCCGAACGCCCCTCCAGCCCGGAAATCAAAAATGAAACACGTCAGTTCCGTCAGGAATTGCGCAGCTTCAACTATCAGTTCACCGGAAACGCCGGCAACGAATCCCTGACGGTAACGCCACTGGTCGGCTTAGGCAAACGCAGCCTGCTGAACAAAACCATCTTCCATTTGATGCCGTGTGCAGAACGCAAGCTGACCTTGTGTACGCCCTATTTCAATCTGCCTGCCATTCTGGTACGCAATCTGATCCAGCTGCTGCGTCAGGGCCGGGAAGTGGAAATTATCGTCGGAGATAAAACCGCGAACGATTTTTATATCCCGCCGGGCGAGCCGTTCAAAATTATTGGTGCGCTACCGTATCTGTATGAAATCAATCTGCGTCGCTTCCTGAGCCGCTTGCAGTATTACGTCAACAACGGTCAGCTAACCGTGCGCTTGTGGAAAGATGGTGAAAATAGCTATCACCTGAAAGGCATCTGGGTTGATGACGAGTGGATGATGATCACCGGTAATAACCTGAATCCGCGCGCCTGGCGGCTGGATCTGGAGAATGCCGTTTTGATCCACGATCCGCTTAACGAACTGGCGGAACAGCGGGAAAAAGAGCTGACGTTAATCCGCCAGCACACCACGGTAGTGAAACATTTCCACGAGCTGGAGAGCATTTCTGATTATCCGGCCAAAGTGCGGAAACTGATTCGTCGTCTGCGAAGAATCCGTATCGATCGACTGATTAGCCGGCTGTTGTAAACCATGCGGGCGCTTATCCTCTGTGCGGTTTTATTGTGTAGCGGATGTGCGCACATGGCGCAGGACAGCTGGACCGGCAAGGATAAAGCGGAGCACTTTTTCTCCTCTGCCGCGCTGGCCGCTGCCGGCAGCGAACTCTCGCAGCATCAGCATCAGGGGCGCGGACAAAATCTGCGCTTCGGCTTTATGTTCTCGCTCGGCTTCGGAGCCGGTAAAGAGTTTTATGACAGCCGCCCGGCAGGGAGCGGCTGGAGCTGGAAGGATTTCAGCTGGGACGTTGCCGGTGCGGCCAGCGGTGTCGCATTATGGAATCTCAGCCAGTAGTCACAGTGCAATACCTTTGCCCTTGCGGTGCAGCATCAGCGAGATCAGAAAAGCCAGTCCGCCCATCGCCGAGACGTACCAGAAGAAGCTGGTCTCCATTCCCTCTTTTTTCAGCAGCAACGCAACATACTCTGCCGAGCCGCCAAAGATGGCATTTGCCACCGCATAAGACAAGCCAACCCCGAGCGCACGCACTTCAGGCGGAAACATTTCGGCCTTGAGGATTCCGCTGATCGCGGTATAGAAGCTGGTGATAATCAGCGACAGCATAACCAGCGCAAAAGCCAGCCAGCTGCTCTGAACATTTTGCAGTATCATCAGAACCGGGACCGTGCAGATTGCCGCGCCGGCGCCAAAGATCATCATGGAAGAACGCCGGCCAATTTTATCCGACAGTGCGCCAATAATCGGCTGAATCAGCATAAAGACCAGCAAAGCACCCGTCATCAGCGTGCTGGCGCTGCGCGCGTCCATGCCGGCGGTGTTGACCAGGTATTTCTGCATGTAGGTAGTAAAAGTATAGAAACTCAGCGATCCGCCGGCGGTGAACCCCAGCACCATCAGAAACGCTTTTGCGTGATTACGCAGCAGGCCAAAAATACTGCCGGCATCGCGATGCTGCCGATGCTTTTTATCCGACGTTTCATTCAGCGAACGACGCAGCCACAGCGCGACGACAGCCAGCAGCGCCCCCGCGAAAAAGGGAATGCGCCAGCCCCAGCTGCGCAACGCTTCATCACTGAGAAGATGCTGCAGCACGACAACGGTCAGCACAGCCAGCAGCTGACCGCCGATCAGCGTGACATACTGAAAAGACGCATAAAACCCCTTACGCCCTTCAAGTGCCACTTCGCTCATATAGGTCGCGCTGGTACCGTATTCGCCTCCCACTGATAAACCCTGAAACATACGCGCCAGCAGCAGTACCACCGGAGCCGTAATGCCGATTTCGCTATATCCCGGTAAACAGGCAATGACCAGCGATCCGAAACACATCATGCAGACGGAGATCAGCATAGATGCTTTACGGCCGTGACGGTCGGCAATATAACCAAATAACCAGCCGCCAATCGGGCGCATCAGAAAGCCCGCCGCAAACACGCCTGCAGTCTGTAACAGCTGTGTTGTGGTATCACCCGCCGGGAAAAAGACATGGGCGAAATAGAGGGAGAAAAAAGAATAAACGTAGAAGTCGAACCATTCGACCAAGTTCCCGGAGGATGCGCCGACAATAGCCCAAATCCGCTGCCTGCTTGTCGCCGCCGGCACGTTTTGTTGTGGTGAATCAGTCATGTTTTACCTCATTTCCTTGTGAAGAACAGACGCTAAAGGATCAGTAAAGCATTTGCTGACGCGACGGGGGAATTGTCTCTGGGTGTGAAGAGCAAAATGTGACGAAGATGGAGGTTTCTGCTGAAACAGCGGAGGTGCAGCAGTTCGCTTTGCCTGTGGCATAACGTAAGCGCTGGTTTTCAGCCCCTTATGGACTGACTGGTTACTGAAGGAGACGGCCAATACGGACATCCGTCCGCTGCAGCGTTTTTCGTTGGTAAGGTTTCGTGGTGCGTCTGAAAAGCGGACATCTAGCTTATCCGGCGGTCAGGTAATGGCTGATGATAAATATCCCGTTGAAGAACAGCACTGGCGCGGGTAAAACCTGCCAGACTGAGCAGGTGATCATCGTTGCGAACCGGGCTATCTGCGCCGGTAGACACCTTTATCACGCGCGAGCGCGGCGCGCACCCGCTGAATGCTTTGAGTCAGTGAGCGGCGCTGGACGTTTTCCTGCTGGTACAGGTGGCAGGCTTTATCATGCGCTGGCGCACAACTTCTGAATGCTTTGGGAAAGTAAGGAGGCCGGACATTTCCCGGCCTGGTCAGACGACCGTCTTTACTGCGCAATGTCGTGGCGGTACCTGCTGCATGATTATAGTGTAGTCAGTGAGGGGGCGGGCATTTTCCGGCCGGCGCAGATGGCCGCCTTCATTACGCAGCTGGCATGGCCCTTCTGAATGTCCTGAGCAAATAAGGAGGCCGGATATTTCCCGGCCTGGTCAGACGGCCGGATTTATCGCGCTACCGGCGTGGCGGCACCTGCTGAATGCCCTGAATGAGTACGGAGGCCGGACACTTTCCGGCCGGGACGGGTGACAGTCCTGACAGGCTTTATCGCGCGCCGGCGCGGCGCACACCTTCTGAATGCCCTGAGCAAGTAAGGAGGCCGGACACTTTCCGGCCGATTACAGTATGAGTCAGTGAGGGGGCCGGGCATCTTCCGGCCGGCGCAGGTGACAGCCTTTATCGCCCGCCGGCTGCCTGCGTGCGGCGGGCGGGCCTCTGCCGGGTTAATCCGGCCACCGTTTACCCGATCGGGCCGCGCCGCGCGGGACTTTTCGCGCCCGCGGGGGCGCTTTTTCCCGGCGCGCGGACGTAAAAAAGCCCTGAACTCGCGTTCAGGGCTTCTTCACCTGTTGGATGCCTGGCAGTTCCCTACTCTCGCATGGGGAGACCCCACACTACCATCGGCGCTACGGCGTTTCACTTCTGAGTTCGGCATGGGGTCAGGTGGGACCACCGCGCTAGTGCCGCCAGGCAGATTCTGTTTCGTCCGCGCCGCCGAAGCCGCGCAGACCAGTCCGTGAACAAGGCTGAAAATTTTTCCGGGTACCGCAAAACGCCTCTGGCGTTGTAAGGTTAAGCCTCACGGGTCATTAGTACCGGTAAGCTCAACGCATCGCTGCGCTTACACATCCGGCCTATCAACGTCGTCGTCTTCAACGTCCCTTCAGGACCCTCGAGGGGTCAGGGAGAACTCATCTCGGGGCAAGTTTCGTGCTTAGATGCTTTCAGCACTTATCTCTTCCGCACTTAGCTACCGGGCAGTGCCATTGGCATGACAACCCGAACACCAGCGGTGCGTTCACTCCGGTCCTCTCGTACTAGGAGCAACCCCCCTCAATTCTCCAGCGCCCACGGCAGATAGGGACCGAACTGTCTCACGACGTTCTAAACCCAGCTCGCGTACCACTTTAAACGGCGAACAGCCGTACCCTTGGGACCTACTTCAGCCCCAGGATGTGATGAGCCGACATCGAGGTGCCAAACACCGCCGTCGATATGAACTCTTGGGCGGTATCAGCCTGTTATCCCCGGAGTACCTTTTATCCGTTGAGCGATGGCCCTTCCATTCAGAACCACCGGATCACTATGACCTGCTTTCGCACCTGCTCGAGCCGTCACTCTCGCAGTCAAGCTGGCTTATGCCATTGCACTAACCTCCTGATGTCCGACCAGGATTAGCCAACCTTCGTGCTCCTCCGTTACGCTTTGGGAGGAGACCGCCCCAGTCAAACTACCCACCAGACACTGTCCGCAGCCCGGATAACGGGCCTACGTTAGAACATCAAACATTAAAGGGTGGTATTTCAAGGATGGCTCCACGCGGACTGGCGTCCGCGCTTCAAAGCCTCCCACCTATCCTACACATCAAGGCTCAATGTTCAGTGTCAAGCTATAGTAAAGGTTCACGGGGTCTTTCCGTCTTGCCGCGGGTACACTGCATCTTCACAGCGATTTCAATTTCACTGAGTCTCGGGTGGAGACAGCCTGGCCATCATTACGCCATTCGTGCAGGTCGGAACTTACCCGACAAGGAATTTCGCTACCTTAGGACCGTTATAGTTACGGCCGCCGTTTACCGGGGCTTCGATCAAGAGCTTCTCCTTACGGATAACCCCATCAATTAACCTTCCGGCACCGGGCAGGCGTCACACCGTATACGTCCACTTTCGTGTTTGCACAGTGCTGTGTTTTTAATAAACAGTTGCAGCCAGCTGGTATCTTCGACTGGCCTCGGCTCCGGGAGCAAGTCCCCTCACCTACGCGCCAGCGTGCCTTCTCCCGAAGTTACGGCACCATTTTGCCTAGTTCCTTCACCCGAGTTCTCTCAAGCGCCTTGGTATTCTCTACCTGACCACCTGTGTCGGTTTGGGGTACGATTTCGTGTTACCTGGAGCTTAGAGGCTTTTCCTGGAAGCAGGGCATCAGTTACTTCAGCTCCGTAGAGCCTCGTCGTCACGCCTCAGTGTTAAAGAAGACCGGATTTGCCTGGTCTTCACACCTGCACGCTTAAACCGGGACAACCGTCGCCCGGATAACCTAGCCTTCTCCGTCCCCCCTTCGCAGTAACACCAAGTACAGGAATATTAACCTGTTTCCCATCGACTACGCCTTTCGGCCTCGCCTTAGGGGTCGACTCACCCTGCCCCGATTAACGTTGGACAGGAACCCTTGGTCTTCCGGCGAGCGGGCTTTTCACCCGCTTTATCGTTACTTATGTCAGCATTCGCACTTCTGATACCTCCAGCAGCCCTCACAGGCCACCTTCTGCGGCTTACAGAACGCTCCCCTACCCAACAACGCATTCGCGTCGCTGCCGCAGCTTCGGTGCATGGTTTAGCCCCGTTACATCTTCCGCGCAGGCCGACTCGACCAGTGAGCTATTACGCTTTCTTTAAATGATGGCTGCTTCTAAGCCAACATCCTGGCTGTCTGTGCCTTCCCACATCGTTTCCCACTTAACCATGACTTTGGGACCTTAGCTGGCGGTCTGGGTTGTTTCCCTCTTCACGACGGACGTTAGCACCCGCCGTGTGTCTCCCGTGATAACATTCTCCGGTATTCGCAGTTTGCATCGGGTTGGTAAGCCGGGATGGCCCCCTAGCCGAAACAGTGCTCTACCCCCGGAGATGAGTTCACGAGGCGCTACCTAAATAGCTTTCGGGGAGAACCAGCTATCTCCCGGTTTGATTGGCCTTTCACCCCCAGCCACAGGTCATCCGCTAATTTTTCAACATTAGTCGGTTCGGTCCTCCAGTTAGTGTTACCCAACCTTCAACCTGCCCATGGCTAGATCACCGGGTTTCGGGTCTATACCCTGCAACTTAGCGCCCGGTTAAGACTCGGTTTCCCTTCGGCTCCCCTATGCGGTTAACCTTGCTACAGAATATAAGTCGCTGACCCATTATACAAAAGGTACGCAGTCACCCCATAAAGAGGCTCCCACTGCTTGTACGTACACGGTTTCAGGTTCTGTTTCACTCCCCTCGCCGGGGTTCTTTTCGCCTTTCCCTCACGGTACTGGTTCACTATCGGTCAGTCAGGAGTATTTAGCCTTGGAGGATGGTCCCCCCATATTCAGACAGGATACCACGTGTCCCGCCCTACTCATCGAGCTCACAGCCTGTGCGTCTTCGTGTACGGGGCTGTCACCCGGTATCGCGCGCCTTTCCAGACGCTTCCACTGACGCACAAGCTGATTCAGGCTCTGGGCTCCTCCCCGTTCGCTCGCCGCTACTGGGGGAATCTCGGTTGATTTCTTTTCCTCGGGGTACTTAGATGTTTCAGTTCCCCCGGTTCGCCTCGTTAACCTATGTATTCAGTTAACGATAATGCATAAATGCATTGGGTTTCCCCATTCGGACATCGACGGCTGTAGCGGTTCATATCACCTTACCGTCGCTTTTCGCAGATTAGCACGTCCTTCATCGCCTCTGACTGCCAGGGCATCCACCGTGTACGCTTGGTCGCTTAACCTCACAACCCACAGGCGTTTTGCGCATGTGAATCGCGAAAATCTCGGACCCGGACGCTCCGCCTTATTTCCTGTTACGGGGAAATACGCGGCGCGTTCGTTTCAAATTTTCAGCTTGTTCCGGATTGTTAAAGAGCAAATACTTCGCAGTATGCTTATGCAGCACACTCTGAAGTGTTTTTCAGGACTGTATGGTGGAGCTAAGCGGGATCGAACCGCTGACCTCCTGCGTGCAAGGCAGGCGCTCTCCCAGCTGAGCTATAGCCCCATGCAGTCACTGCAGAAACCGTCTACTACCACTCAACCGAGTATATTCCCTGAGGAATATCATTCGTGCTCAGGCAGGGCATGTTTCCGCGAAGCATAGTGAACTATGCGAGCCGGAGACATAACGCAGCATGAGTGCGAATATGGTAGGCCTGAGTGGACTTGAACCACCGACCTCACCCTTATCAGGGGTGCGCTCTAACCACCTGAGCTACAAGCCTGTAGAGGTTTTTCTGCTCGTTACTTTTCTATCAGACAATCTGTGTGAGCACTGCGCGGGAAGGTATCTTCAGGTAAGGAGGTGATCCAACCGCAGGTTCCCCTACGGTTACCTTGTTACGACTTCACCCCAGTCATGAATCACAAAGTGGTAAGCGCCCTCCCGAAGGTTAAGCTACCTACTTCTTTTGCAACCCACTCCCATGGTGTGACGGGCGGTGTGTACAAGGCCCGGGAACGTATTCACCGTAGCATTCTGATCTACGATTACTAGCGATTCCGACTTCATGGAGTCGAGTTGCAGACTCCAATCCGGACTACGACGCACTTTATGAGGTCCGCTTGCTCTCGCGAGGTCGCTTCTCTTTGTATGCGCCATTGTAGCACGTGTGTAGCCCTGGCCGTAAGGGCCATGATGACTTGACGTCATCCCCACCTTCCTCCGGTTTATCACCGGCAGTCTCCTTTGAGTTCCCGGCCGAGCCGCTGGCAACAAAGGATAAGGGTTGCGCTCGTTGCGGGACTTAACCCAACATTTCACAACACGAGCTGACGACAGCCATGCAGCACCTGTCTCAGAGTTCCCGAAGGCACCAAAGCATCTCTGCTAAGTTCTCTGGATGTCAAGGCCAGGTAAGGTTCTTCGCGTTGCATCGAATTAAACCACATGCTCCACCGCTTGTGCGGGCCCCCGTCAATTCATTTGAGTTTTAACCTTGCGGCCGTACTCCCCAGGCGGTCGACTTAACGCGTTAGCTCCGGAAGCCACGCCTCAAGGGCACAACCTCCAAGTCGACATCGTTTACGGCGTGGACTACCAGGGTATCTAATCCTGTTTGCTCCCCACGCTTTCGCACCTGAGCGTCAGTCTTCGTCCAGGGGGCCGCCTTCGCCACCGGTATTCCTCCAGATCTCTACGCATTTCACCGCTACACCTGGAATTCTACCCCCCTCTACGAGACTCAAGCCTGCCAGTTTCAAATGCAGTTCCCAGGTTAAGCCCGGGGATTTCACATCTGACTTAACAGACCGCCTGCGTGCGCTTTACGCCCAGTAATTCCGATTAACGCTTGCACCCTCCGTATTACCGCGGCTGCTGGCACGGAGTTAGCCGGTGCTTCTTCTGCGGGTAACGTCAATCGGCAAGGTTATTAACCTTACCGCCTTCCTCCCCGCTGAAAGTACTTTACAACCCGAAGGCCTTCTTCATACACGCGGCATGGCTGCATCAGGCTTGCGCCCATTGTGCAATATTCCCCACTGCTGCCTCCCGTAGGAGTCTGGACCGTGTCTCAGTTCCAGTGTGGCTGGTCATCCTCTCAGACCAGCTAGGGATCGTCGCCTAGGTGAGCCGTTACCCCACCTACTAGCTAATCCCATCTGGGCACATCCGATGGTGTGAGGCCCGAAGGTCCCCCACTTTGGTCTTGCGACGTTATGCGGTATTAGCTACCGTTTCCAGTAGTTATCCCCCTCCATCGGGCAGTTTCCCAGACATTACTCACCCGTCCGCCACTCGTCACCCGAAGAGCAAGCTCCTCTGTGCTACCGTCCGACTTGCATGTGTTAGGCCTGCCGCCAGCGTTCAATCTGAGCCATGATCAAACTCTTCAATTTAAAGTTTGATTTGCTGCAACGAGTGCAGCGATGCTCTGTGAATTAAACTTCGTAATGAATTACGTGTTCACTCAGCAGAGTCTTGATATTTTTTCAAGCCCGGAGGCTTGTGATATCAATCCCGTGAGTGCCCACACAGATTGTCTGATAAATTGTTAAAGAGCGGTGCGACGCGGCGTACTGCCTGCTGTCGCGAGGTGGCGTATATTACGCTTTCCTCCTTCAGAGTCAACCTCTTTTTCAGAGGTTTTTCTCCGGCGGGGTGAATCGCTTCACGCCCTGCTGAGCCGCCTGCGTTGCCGCTTTGCCGTCTCAGTGGTGGCGCATTATAGGGACTTCGATTCCGCTGACAAGCGCTAATTTCAACTTTCTGCGCAACCGCTCACTTTCCAGGCAAGACGTTGCAAAAACCGGCTAATTCTTGTGAAACAGCCACAAAAAACGGGCCCGCAGGCCCGTTTATCATCACTTACCGTTACTGTTTTGCCGTAATCACGCCGTCTTCGACGTCCATTTCCACGGTTTTGCCTGGCAACAGCGCGCCAGAAAGAATTTTTTGCGCCAGTGGGTTTTCAATCTGTTGCTGAATCGCACGTTTAAGCGGCCGCGCACCATAAACCGGGTCATAGCCATTCTCTGCCAGCAATTTCAGCGCATCATCCGTGATATGCAGCTGGAAGCCGCGTTCTTCCAGTCGCTGATACAGCCGCTGCAGCTGAATCTGCGCAATTGAAGCAATGTGTTTCTCGCCAAGCGGATGGAAGACAACCACTTCGTCGATACGGTTGATAAATTCCGGACGGAAGTGGTTCCCGACTACCGACATCACCGTCTCTTTCATTGCCGGATAATCCAGCGTGCCGAAACGCTCCTGAATCAGATCCGAACCGAGGTTCGACGTCATAATGACAACGGTATTACGGAAATCCACCGTGCGGCCCTGGCCATCGGTGAGGCGTCCATCATCCAGCACCTGCAACAGAATGTTGAATACGTCAGGATGCGCTTTTTCAACCTCATCCAGCAGAATCACCGAATACGGACGGCGGCGGACCGCTTCCGTCAGATAGCCACCTTCTTCATAGCCCACGTAACCCGGAGGTGCGCCCACCAGACGCGAGACTGAATGTTTCTCCATAAATTCTGACATATCGATACGCACCATGGCGTCATCACTGTCAAAGAGGAAGTTTGCCAGCGCTTTGCACAGCTCGGTTTTACCCACCCCGGTCGGACCAAGGAACAGAAAAGAACCGATTGGCCGGTTCGGGTCAGACAGACCCGCACGGCTGCGGCGAATTGCATTCGATACCGCATCAACCGCCTCATTCTGGCCAATCACCCGCGCATGCAGCTCCTGCTCCATGCGCAGTAGCTTGTCTCGCTCCCCTTCCATCATGCGCGCCACCGGGATACCGGTCCAGCGGGCCAGCACGTCGGCAATTTCCACGTCAGTCACGCGGTTGCGTAACAGCTTCATGGTCTTGCCTTCAGACTGCGTTGCCGCTGCCAGCTGCTTTTCCAGCTCCGGGATTTTGCCGTACTGCAATTCAGACATCTGTCCCAAATCGCCGACGCGCCGCGCCTGCTCCATTGCCAGACGGGCCTGCTCAAGCTCTGCTTTGATATTCTGCGTGCCAGTGAGTGAGGCTTTTTCCGCTTTCCACTCTTCTTCCAGTTCGGCGTATTCGCGCTCTTTCTGTTCCAGCTCTGCTTCCAGCATCTCCAGACGCTTCACGCTGGCGTCATCAGACTCTTTCTTCAGTGCCTGCTGTTCCAGTTTCAGCTGAATAATACGGCGGTCAAGGCGATCCAGGGGTTCCGGCTTCGAGTCGATCTGCAGTCGGATGCTGGATGCCGCCTCATCGATCAGGTCAATGGCCTTATCCGGCAACTGACGATCGGCAATATAACGATGCGAAAGCGTAGCTGCCGCCACGATGGCCGGGTCGGTGATCTGCACATGATGGTGCAGCTCGTACCGCTCCTTCAGACCGCGCAGAATGGCGATGGTATCTTCAACGCTGGGTTCAGCCACAAACACCTTCTGGAAACGTCGCTCCAGCGCGGCATCTTTCTCAATGTACTGGCGATATTCATCCAGCGTAGTCGCACCCACGCAGTGCAGTTCACCACGCGCCAGCGCAGGCTTCAGCATGTTGCCGGCATCCATTGCGCCGTCAGCTTTGCCCGCCCCTACCATCGTGTGCAATTCATCAATAAACAGGATGACATTCCCTTCCTGCTTCGCCAGATCGCTCAGCACGCCTTTCAGGCGCTCTTCAAACTCACCGCGATATTTCGCGCCGGCCACCAGCGCGCCCATATCCAGCGCCAGTACGCGACGCCCTTTCAGACCTTCCGGTACTTCGCCATTTATGATGCGCTGTGCCAGGCCTTCCACAATAGCGGTTTTACCCACGCCGGGCTCACCGATCAACACCGGGTTATTTTTAGTCCGGCGTTGCAGCACCTGAATAGTGCGGCGAATCTCTTCATCGCGACCAATGACCGGATCGAGCTTGCCGGATTCGGCGCGCTCAGTCAGATCAATAGTGTATTTTTTCAGTGCCTGGCGTTGATCTTCCGCCCCCTGATCGTTCACGTTCTCTCCTCCACGCAGTTGCTCGATGGCCTTACTGATTTTTTCCGGGGATGCGCCAGCAGATTTCAGCAAATCCGCCAGGGAGCCGCGTGAGTCGAGGGCCGCCAGAACAAATAATTCAGATGATATAAAGTTGTCGCCGCGCTTTTGCGCAAGCTTGTCGCACAGGTTCAGTACCCGGACTAAATCGGCTGAGGGTTGAACATCGCCATCAGTGCCTTCTACCTGCGGCAGACGGTTAATGGCCTGTTCAATGCTGGTACGCAGGCCAGCCACATCGGCACCTGCGGCACTTAACAGCGGGCGCACCGATCCGCCTTCCTGGGTGAGCAGCGCGCTCATCACATGAAGGGGTTCAATGAATTGGTTATCGTGTCCCAGAGCAAGGGACTGTGCATCGGCAAGCGCCAGCTGGAACTTATTAGTAAGACGATCCAGACGCATAATTCCTCCCATTACAGGTCAAAATGCTACTGGAGATTAAATGAGGTCTTCCCTCAAATTTTCAAGGTTAATGACCTGAGTTGTGAGCAAAAAATACGCTTACTGGATCGTCTTGCGGCGTAAGGTTATCGCAGCCAAATCAAAGTTGCCATACGCCCGGTTATGCCATCACGCCGGAAGGAGAAAAAATCCGCGCTTTCGCTGTAGGTACAGCGCAGCGTACCACTGATAGAGTGCACACCGGCGGCCTGCAAACGCTGACGTGCCAGCAGCCAGATATCCGCAAAATATTTGCTGCCGCACGGACGAAACGCCTGCCTGGCACGCGAATCCTGTGCCATGAACGCGCTGCGCACTTCAGCGCCGACTTCAAACGCCTGCGGACCGATTGCTGGCCCCAGCCAGGCATGAATTTCATCGGGTGCGCAGTGAAAATGCGCCAGCGTCTGCTCCAGCACGCCGGCAAAACAGCACCGGCAGGCAATCAGCCGTCATCACCGCGCACACCACGCCGCTTTCCCGGGTAATGGCGGCATCGGCACGCGGTGCGGCCTCGCTGGCAGGCAGGCGCACCACTGCGTTTCCGTGCACCTGTTCCAGCCACTGTGGCATGGCAGGTAGCTGTGCCACTGCCAGACGCTGACGATTCTGCATGACATGCGTTGCGCTGTCGCCGACGTGCGCCCCAAGGTTCAGTGAATCCCACGGCGCAGCGCTGACACCGCCCTGACGGGTAGTGGAACACGCCCGGACGCGCGAAGGTGCTGGCCAGTCCGGGATGATCCATGCACTCATAGCCAGTCCATCTGATCGCGAAACTCTTCTGTATCGGCTTTCAGCGCATCAATTAACTCCACCATGTCCTGCGGCAGCGGTGCATGCCACTCCATTTCAATGCCGGTAATGGGATGGTAAAGACGCAGCATTGTGGCGTGCAGTGCCTGACGGTCGAACCCACGTAACGTATTAATGAAGGCTTCCGACGCACCTTTTGGCGGGCGCGGACGGCCACCGTACAGCGGATCGCCCACCAGCGGATGATTGATATGCGCCATGTGGACACGGATCTGGTGCGTGCGCCCGGTCTCCAGCCGCAGACGTAGCCGCGTATGGGCACGAAAATGCTCCATGATGCGGTAGTGCGTGGTAGCCGGTTTCCCCATCGGATGAACCGCCATGTGCGTACGCTTGGTTGAGTGACGCGCCATCGGCTCATTAACCGTGCCGCCCGCCGTCATGGTGCCAATCGCTACCGCTTCATATTCACGGGTGATTTCACGCAGCTGCAGCGTCTCCACCAGATGCGTCTGAGCCGGAACCGTTTTCGCTACCACCATCAGGCCCGTAGTGTCTTTATCAAGACGATGCACGATACCGGCGCGGGGCACATCGGCAATCGCCGGGTAGTGATACAGTAGGGCGTTCAGCACCGTCCCGTCCGGATTCCCTGCGCCAGGATGCACCACCAGGTCACGGGGTTTGTTGATGACCAGAATGTCGTCATCTTCATAAACAATATTGAGCGGAATGTTTTGCGCTTCCCAGCGCTGCTCTTCTTCGATCTCCGCCTCAATCGCAACCTGCTCACCGCCAAACACTTTCTCTTTGGGTTTATCGATGATGGTGCCGTTGACGCTGACGCGGCGCTCGAGGATCCACTCTTTTATGCGGGAACGTGAATAATCAGGGAACAATTCCGCCAAAGTCTGATCTAAGCGTTGTCCAAGTTGTGCTTCGGACACCGTTGCGGTGAGTTGAACTTGTTGTGCCATATACAGCTTCTTCGTTAACGTTGGGTTTTCACGGCGATGCCGTTTAATATAATGTGCTATCGTACCTGGTCATTACCGGGAGCTATACGGACAGCTTCCGCCATAACACTTTGAGGATAATCATTTCGTCATGACGCGTATGAAACATCTGGTGGCTGCAGCCACACTGAGCCTGAGCCTGGCCCTGGCTGGCTGCTCCGGTTCATCGGACCCGGTCCCGGACAGCCCGCCGTCTGAAATTTATGCGACAGCCCAGCAAAAGCTGCAGGACGGTAACTTTAAAGCAGCGATTAAGCAACTGGAAGCGCTGGATAACCGTTATCCGTTTGGTCCTTATTCGCAGCAGGTGCAGCTGGATTTAATCTACGCGTACTACAAAAATGCCGACCTGCCTCTGGCGCAAGCGGCAATTTCCCGCTTTATGCGTCTGAACCCGACCCATCCGAATATCGACTACGTCATCTATATGAAAGGTCTGACGGACATGGCGCTGGATGACTCTGCGCTGCAGGGCTTCTTCGGGATTGACCGCTCTGACCGCGATCCGACACACGCGCGTGACGCGTTTCGTGATTTCTCGCAGCTGCTGCGTGGCTATCCAAACAGCCAGTATGCGGCAGATGCGCAGAAGCGTCTGACGTTCCTGAAAGATCGTCTGGCGAAATATGAGCTTTCAGTGGCGCAATTCTATACCAAACGGGGCGCCTATGTCGCTGTCGTTAATCGTGTGGAAGGCATGATGCGTGATTATCCGGATACGCAGGCTACGCATGATGCGCTGCCGCTGATGGAAAATGCCTATCGCCAGCTGCAGCTGACAGCCGAAGCGGACAAAGTGGCGAAAATCATCGCAGCCAACAACAGTTAAGTCCGTTCAGTGTCACAAAAAAAGCAGCCTCCGGGCTGCTTTTTCATGCGCGCAGAAGCCGAATCTGCTGGTTTCCGCTGCGGTTATCCCGTCAATCTTGCGCCCTTCCCGCAGTGCCTTCAAGCTTTTTACGCCTGTTCCCCGGCCTTTCTCACAATTTAGCGGCATTGACAAAATGTGACATTTCAATGTGATCCAGATCACACAAATTCCTGTACTCCGCGGTATGCTGGACCTACCCAGACGGAAATGACAGAGAGGTTTAACTATGATTCTGAACATTACCAGCAAACAAATGGAAATCACTGCGGCTATCCGCAACCATGTCGAAGACCGTCTCGCCAAGCTGGAAAAATGGCAAACCCACCTGATAAATCCGCACATTGTGTTATCGAAAGAGCCGAAAGAATTCGTGGCCGACGCCACCATTAACACGCCAAACGGTACGCTGGTTGCCAGCGCGAAACACGATGATATGTATACGGCCATTAATGACCTGATCGCCAAGCTCGAGCGCCAGCTCAATAAAGCGCAGCACAAACCGGAAGCGCGCCGGGCGGCCACCAGCGTAAAAGATTTTTCGCCGGCAGGATAATGTCTTCTTGTTCAGCAACGCGCCTGCGGGCGCGTTTTTTATTGACAGCTTTTAAGCAGTGCGGTTACTCTCAGGTCAACTTTCTGCCGGACATCACAATGAAACATCTGCCGTTTTTCTTCGCATTCTTTTTTACCTTCCCCTGAACGGGAGGCGATTCGTCATGTGAAAATGAATGCGAAGACGAACAACAAAGCCTCCCAGCCGGGAGGCTTTTTTATTGGACATTTTACAGGTGAGCCCTATGACCCCCGAAAATCCGCTGCTGGCCCTGCGCGATAAAATCAGCGCCGTTGATACCCAGCTTTTGACGCTACTGGCAGAACGCCGCGCGCTGGCTGTTGAGGTAGCACACGCCAAACTCGCCAGGCACCGCCCGATTCGCGATGTGGAACGCGAGCGTGCGCTGCTGGAGAATCTGATTACGCTGGGTAAACATCATCAGCTGGATGCACATTACATCACCCGCCTGTTTCAGCTGATTATTGAAGACTCGGTGCTGACGCAGCAGGCGCTGCTGCAGAAAAACCTTAACCATCCTCATGCGCTGTCGCCGCGTATTGCCTTCCTCGGGCCTAAAGGCTCCTACTCGCATCTTGCAGCGCGTAAATATGCTTCACGCCATTTTGACTCGATGGTAGAAATGGGCTGCCTGAAATTCTATGACATTATTCAGCAGGTCGAGAGCGGCCAGGCGGATTACGCGGTGATGCCGATTGAAAACACCAGCTCCGGCTCCATCAATGACGTTTACGATCTGCTGCAGCACACCTCACTGTCGATTGTCGGTGAGCTGACTATTCCTATCGAACATTGTGTGCTGGTGAATGGCCACACTGACCTGCAGCAGATTGAAACCGTCTACAGTCATCCGCAACCTTTCCAGCAGTGCAGTCAGTTTATTAATCGCTTCCCGCAGTGGAAAATCGAATATACCGAGAGCACCGCTGCGGCGATGGAAAAAGTGGCGGCCATGCATTCCCCGAAAGTGGCCGCGCTGGGCAGCGAAGCCGGCGGCGAGCTGTATGGTCTGCAGGTGCTGGAACGTAATCTGGCTAATCAGCAGCAGAATCACACGCGCTTTATCGTACTGGCCCGTAAACCGATTGAAGTGTCCAGCCAGGTACCGGCGAAAACCACGCTGATTATGGCTACCGGCCAGCAGGCAGGTGCGCTGGTTGAAGCGCTGCTGGTGCTGCGTAATCACAATCTGATTATGAGCAAGCTGGAAAACCGCCCGATTCATGGCAATCCATGGGAAGAGATGTTTTATATTGATGTGCAGGGCAATCTGCAATCGGCGGCGATGCAGCAGGCCATTGACGAGCTGCGCGGCCTGACCCGTTCGCTGAAGGTGCTAGGCTGTTATCCGGGTGAGAACGTGGTACCCGTTGAACCGCGCAGCTAAGTAAAAAGGCATCCATGCGGATGCCTTTTCTTTTACTGCCGGCTGTCGTTGGCCGAACGCAACATGCTGCGGCTTTCAACCAGGAAGCGCTGAGCATAATCGCCGAACCAGTCCGCCACCCGCTCAAAGCTGGTGATAAACGCCTGTTTATCACCCTGCTCCAGTAAAGCAATCGCTTCGCCAAAGCGCTGATAATAACGTTTGATCAGCGCCAGATTACTTTCCGACGACATGATGATGTCCGCATAAAGCTGCGGGTTCTGGGCAAACAAACGCCCGACCATGGCCAGCTCGAGCCGGTAAATTGGCGAAGAGAGCGCCAGCAGCTGATCGAGATTCACGTTCTCCTCCGCCAGATGCAGGCCATAGGCGAACGTCGCGAAGTGGCGCAGCGCCTGGATAAAGGCCATATTCTGGTCGTGCTCAACGGCACTGATGCGATGCAGCCGCGCGCCCCATACCTGAATCTGCTCCAGGAACCACTGATACGCTTCCGGCTGGCGGCCATCACACCACACCACCACCTGCTTGGCCAGGCTGCCGCTGTCCGGTCCGAACATCGGATGCAGGCCGAGCACCGGGCCACTGTGTGCGGCCAGCATTGCCTGCAGCGGGCGATTTTTGACCGACGCCAGGTCAACCAGGATGCAGTCTTCCGGCAACGCCGGCAGCCTGCCAATGATCTGCTCGGTGAGGTGAATCGGTACGCTGATGATCACCATACCGGCATCGCTTAACAACGTCCCGGCCTGATGCCAGTCATCCTTATCCAGAATGCGCACGGTATAGCCCGAGAGCGTAAGCATCTTTTCAAACAGCCGCCCCATCTGGCCGTTGCCGCCAACAATCACCACCGGACGCAGCGTCGGGCAAAGCGTTTTGAAGCCTTTTTCGTTTTCGTGCGCATAAGATTCACGCATCAAACGCCGCAGCACGTCTTCAATTAAATCCGGTGACACACCCAGCGCTTCGGCCTCCTGACGACGCGAAGCCAGCATACTGGCCTCACGCTCAGGCACATAAATAGGCAGGCCATAACGGCTTTTTACTTCTCCGACTTCAGCCACCAGCGCCAGCCTTTTTGCCAGCAGCCCAAGCAGAGCTTTATCCACTTCATCAATTTGATCGCGCAGCGCGGTCAGTTCAGCCACCATGACTCATTACACCTCGTGTGACAGACGCGCCGACAGCACTCCCTGCAGATCCCGATGGATTTCACGCAGCAAGGTTTCGGTCGTTTCCCAGTTGATGCAGGCATCGGTGACAGAAACGCCGTATTTCATCTCGCTACGCGGCTGTTCAGAAGACTGGTTGCCTTCATGAATGTGACTTTCCAGCATCAGGCCAATAATGGAACGATTTCCATCTTTAATCTGCGCGATAGCCGATTCGGCTACGCCAGGCTGACGGCGATAGTCTTTGTTAGAATTGCCATGGCTGCAATCTATCATCAAGGCCGGACGCAGTCCCGCTTTCACCATCTCTTTTTCACACTGCGCGACATCTTCCGGACCGTAATTGGGCGTTTTGCCGCCGCGCAGAATCACATGCCCATCCGGATTCCCCTGGGTTTGCAGCAGGCACACCTGCCCTGCCTGATTGATACCCACAAAGCGATGCGGCATGGCTGCGGCGCGCATGGCATTGATGGCGGTACCCAGGCTGCCATCGGTTCCGTTTTTGAAACCAACCGGCATGGAAAGGCCGGAAGCCATTTCCCGGTGCGTCTGCGATTCCGTGGTACGTGCACCAATCGCGGACCAGCTAAACAGATCGCCCAGGTACTGCGGACTGTTGGGATCGAGCGCTTCTGTCGCCAGCGGCAGCCCCATCTCAACCAGATTCACTAACAGCTGACGCGCAATGTGCAGGCCCGCTTCCATATCAAACGAGTTATTCATATAAGGATCGTTGATCAGCCCCTTCCAGCCAACGGTGGTACGGGGTTTTTCAAAATAGACGCGCATAACGATGTACAGCTGATCCTTCAACTGTGCAGAAAGAGTTTGCAACTGACGAGCGTATTCCAGTGCGGCTTCGGGATCGTGGATCGAACAGGGGCCACATACCACCAGCAGACGCGGATCGCGGCCGGCAATAATGTCAGCAATGGTCTGCCGGGAAGCGGCAACACGGGCTTCCTGTTCTGCCGTCAGCGGAAACTTCGCTTTTAGCTCCTGCGGCGTGATTAAGATCTGTTCGTCGGCGATGTGCACATTATTCAGCGCGTCTTTTTGCATGATGGCGATCCTTGTTAACTCGTTATGCGGTTAGTGATCCTCGCTGAGGACAGGCGTTACTCTATCATAGCTTGTATCTATATCAATCCATCGATGTACACTTTTATTACCATATCTAAATACGCGTAGCGTTAACTACAAATTTATTTAATTAAATCAAAAAATTAAAAATAAACAGCCACGCCACGAGCACGATGTTTGTGTAAATAATATTTTACAATAATGATTTTCTAATCTGCCAACGTTGTTCTTTTGAGACTAACCTCCTGTTATTCAGCCAGGTTTTAACAGGATCACTCGTATCCGTTGCCTGTATCAGACGTCGCCCGTTTAGGGGCACGGATTTGCTCAGGCCGTTAAGGCGTCGCACTTCAGCTATGGCTGGTAAGGACGCATCCGCATTATCAACCCGCTGCCGCGAGATGCTGGATCCCCCTCACGCAACTGCAGCGCAGGAAGCCGGAAGCCGGAAGCCGGAAGCAGAGAATATTGCAATGACTGATGCTGCAGCCGCCTTTATCCGCAGAACCGGTTTGCATTTTGCACTCGGGTGGCTGAGACCAGTTCAATGGATTACCGGATACGCAGAGCAGCTCAGCACCGGAGCGTCGCCACGCGGTAGTGGCACAGTTGATGCCGCTGGCCGATACGCAGAGCAGCTCAGCACCAGGGCGTCACCACGCGGTAGTGATACAGCTGATGGCGCTGGCCTTTCGCCAACCGCACCTCACCGCACTGGAAAGGCTGGCAGTAACAGAGAATCCTGCCAGCCGCCGTGTGCAGTGGCTTTACGCAGGCTGATGAGTGCCAGGGTTTGATGACGACGGAGAGCGGCTAGGTGACTGCGGCGGTTTATCACCGATTGCGCCCATAAAAAAAAGGGGTTGGCCATTTGGCCAACCCCTTGTTTGCTATTAACTTGAGATGTCGCTTACGCGAGCTCTTAGTTAAGACGCTCTTTGATACGAGCAGACTTACCAGTACGCTCACGCAGGTAGTACAGTTTGGCTTTACGCACAGCACCACGACGTTTGACAGTAATGCTGTCAATTACCGGAGAGTGAGTCTGGAAGACACGCTCAACGCCTTCGCCGTTAGAAATCTTACGAACAGTGAATGCAGAGTGCAGACCGCGGTTACGAATAGCGATAACCACGCCCTCGAATGCCTGCAGACGTTTTTTAGAACCTTCAACGACCCATACTTTCACTTCCACGGAATCACCCGGACGGAATGAAGGTACGTCCTGCTTCATCTGCTCTTGTTCAAGTTGCTTGATAATGTTGCTCATAATTAAATCTCATATCCTGGGTAAACTGATAGTCAGGGAAGATTACTCTTCCACCTCATCGTTTTGTTGCTGCCGATGTTCCTGCTGGAACTCATTAAGCAACCGTGCTTGCTCTTCAGTCAGAGCCAGGTTTTCCAGAAGTTCAGGTCTTCTTAGCCAGGTACGGCCCAGCGACTGTTTCAGGCGCCAGCGGCGAATATCGGCATGGTTGCCCGACAGTAAAACTGACGGAACCTCCATCCCCTCTAACACTTCAGGACGGGTATAGTGCGGGCAATCCAGCAAACCGTCCGAGAACGAATCCTCATCGGCTGACGCCTGTTTACCCAGTACGCCAGGAATAAACCGGGCTACTGAATCAATCAACGTCATTGCTGGCAGCTCACCGCCACTGAGTACGTAATCACCGATTGACCATTCTTCATCAATCTCAGTGTGAATCACGCGCTCATCAATCCCTTCATAGCGACCACACACCAGAATCAGCTTCTGGTTGGTCGCCAGTTCGCAAACGCCCTGCTGGTCAAGTTTGCGACCCTGAGGTGAAAGATAAATCACCTTAGCGCCTTCTCCTGCCGCCGCTTTCGCTGCATGGATGGCATCCCGTAAGGGTTGCACCATCATCAACATTCCCGGTCCGCCGCCGTAAGGACGATCGTCCACGGTACGGTGCCGGTCATGCGTGAAGTCACGCGGACTCCAGCTTTCAATGTTGAGCAGGCCATTTTTTACTGCCCGGCCAGTTACCCCGTACTCGGTAATAGCGCGAAACATCTCTGGAAACAGGCTGATAACACCAATCCACATCGCGTTCGCCGTTACGTTACCGGATTGTCCGGAGATCAAAAACCAGGATCCCAGTCTACTTCAATAGTGCCAGTAGCGAGATCGACTTTCTTGATAACCTGTTCATCAAGAAACGGTATTAACCGCTCCTGTACACCGAATGCATCTTTCAGGTTTGCCTTTACGACGAGCACGTCGTTCGAGCCGGTTTCCATCAAATCAATGACTTTGCCCATCTCGTAGCCGTCGAGGTTAACTACTTTGCAACCCATAAGGTCTTTCCAGTAGTAATCGCCCTCTTCCAGCGGCGGTAGCTGCGTCGAGTCAACCGTGATTTCACTGTTGGTTAACTGCGCCGCGGCGTCCCGATCGTCAATGCCTTTGACTTTGATGATCAGGTCCTGATTGTGGTGCTTCCAACCTTCCAGTTCGACCTGCTGCCATTGACCGGCACGCTGGATGAACCAGGGTTGGTAGTCGAAGATGCTTTCAGCGTCTTCAGTGGAGGAAAACACTTTGAGCCAACCCCGAATTCCGTAAGCGGCTCCCATTTTGCCCAGTACCACCGGGTTAACAGGAGGCTGTGCGGCAGGTTTACTGCTCATGCTCACCACCGTGACAGATTAAGCTGCTTTTTTTGCTTCTTTGATCAGCGCGTTAACGCGATCAGAAAGCGTTGCGCCCTGGCCAACCCAGTGCTCAATACGGTCCAGATCCAGACGCAGACCTTCAGCCTGACCAGAAGCGATCGGGTTGAAGAAACCTACGCGCTCGATGAAACGACCGTTACGCGCATTGCGGCTGTCAGTGACGACGACCTGATAGAACGGACGCTTTTTAGCGCCGTGACGTGCCAAACGAATTGTTACCATAACATCCTCATTAGTTAATAAAGCACTCGGGCCCCATCGAGGAACGGGGCCCGAGCGCGATATAAAAAGCCCGAAAATTTTACTCATTTTGGCGCAAAAAGCAACCTGAGCACATCAAATTTCCGGCTTTTCGGTGACCGCCTTAGCGGCCAGGGAATCCAGGCGGCATCATGCCTTTCATGCCACGCATCATTTTAGCCATGCCGCCCTTCTTCATTTTCTTCATCATGCGCTGCATATCGTCGAACTGCTTAAGCAGGCGGTTAACGTCCTGCACCTGCATACCGGAGCCGGTAGCAATACGACGTTTGCGCGAGCCTTTGATGATTTCCGGCTTTTCACGCTCTTTCCGCGTCATCGAATTGATGATGGCTTCCATGCGTACCAGCACTTTGTCATCCATCTGCGATTTCACGTTATCCGGCAGCTGGCCCATGCCGGGCAGTTTGCCCATCAGACTGGCCATGCCGCCCATGTTACGCATCTGCTTAAGCTGCTCAAGGAAGTCATTCAGATCGAAGCCATCGCCGGTTTTCAGTTTTTTCGCCAGCTTTTCTGCCTGCTCGCGATCCACTTTGCTTTCGATATCTTCAATCAGCGACAGCACGTCGCCCATGCCAAGGATGCGCGACGCGATACGATCCGGATAGAAGGCTTCCAGCGCATCGGTCTTCTCGCCCATCCCCATGAATTTGATCGGCTTGCCGGTGATATGGCGAATAGACAGCGCCGCACCGCCGCGGGCATCACCGTCGACCTTGGTCAGAATGACACCGGTAAGCGGCAGCGCTTCGTTAAACGCTTTCGCCGTATTAGCGGCATCCTGACCGGTCATGGCGTCGACGACAAACAGGGTTTCCACCGGCTTAATCGCGGCATGCACCTGTTTGATCTCGTCCATCATCGCTTCGTCCACGTGCAGACGACCGGCGGTATCCACCAGCAGCACATCGTAGAACTTCAGCTTTGCTTCCTTCAGCGCGTTCTGCACGATATCGACTGGCTTCTGGCTCAGATCGGACGGGCAGAAATCCACACCAACCTGTTGAGCCAGCGTTTCCAGCTGTTTGATCGCCGCCGGGCGATATACGTCAGCCGAGACCACCAGCACTTTTTTCTTGTGCTTTTCACGCAGGAATTTACCCAGCTTACCGACGCTGGTGGTTTTACCCGCGCCCTGCAGGCCGGCCATCAGCACAACCGCTGGCGGCTGGGCGTTCAGGTTCAGCGCGTTGTTTTCTGCGCCCATCGCCGCAACCAGTTCATTGCGGACAATCTTGATGAATTCCTGGCCTGGCGTCAGGCTTTTATTCACATCCTGACCCACCGCCGCTTCTTTTACGCGGTTGATGAATTCACGCACCACCGGCAGCGCAACGTCTGCCTCAAGCAGCGCCATGCGCACTTCGCGCAGCGTATCTTTGATGTTGTCTTCGGTCAGCCTTCCGCGGCCGCTGATATTGCGCAGGGTCTGCGACAAACGATCGGTTAAATTATCAAACATGCTCTCTCACTTAATGGCGTAGCGAGGCCGCCAGGGCGACACAATGCGGCGGATTATAACACGAAGCCAGGCCGATCTCTGCAATTGACCCTGAGATCGTTTGGAGCCTGCTGCCGCTGGCGCTATACTGCTTTTTTCCTTATCTGACCGACACCTGAAAGGATCTATGTTCGTTTTCGCGATCGTGGCGCTGTTCGCCTACTCCCTCAGTCTTGCATTGATCATCCCCAGCCTGCTGAAACGTAACGGGGGCTGGCGGCGATTTGCCGTCTTTTCCGCCTGTGTGGCGCTGATTGCCCACGCTGTTGCGCTGCAGCAGCGCATTTTTGCTTTCGATAACGGACAAAATCTCAGCCTGCTGAATATCGGCTCGCTGGTCAGCCTGCTGATCTGCGCGATCATGACGATCGTGGCGTCACGCAATCGCGGCTGGCTTTTGTTACCGATCGTTTACGGCTTTGCCCTGATCAACCTTGCGTTTGCCACCTTTGTGCCGAATGCGTTTATTACGCATCTGGAAACCACGCCGGGCATGATGATCCACATCGGCCTGTCGCTGTTCGCGTATGCTACGCTGATTATCGCTGCCCTCTACGCGCTGCAGCTGGCGTGGATCGACTACCAGTTAAAGAATAAAAAGCTGGCGTTTACCCAGGATATGCCGCCGCTGCTCAGCATAGAGCGCAAAATGTTTCACATCACGCAGATTGGTGTGGTGCTGCTGACGCTGGTGCTTTGCACTGGCCTGTTCTTTATGAACAACCTGTTCAGCGCGGAAAATATCGATAAAGCGGTGCTCTCTATCATTGCCTGGTTCGTGTATATCGTACTGCTGTGGGGACACTACCGCGAAGGCTGGCGCGGACGCCGTGTGGTCTGGTTTAACTGCGGCGGTGCGCTGCTGCTGACCATGGCCTACTTCGGCAGCCGCATGCTTCAGCATCTGCTCACCTCTCACTAAAGGAATTTTTGCGTTGGAACATGTTTCAACCACCACGCTAATCATTACGCTGGTCATCATGGTACTGGTTTCAGCTTATTTTTCCGGCTCCGAAACCGGCATGATGACGCTCAATCGTTACAAACTGCGCCATAAAGCCAAAAGCGGCAACCGCAGCGCGCGCCGCGTGGAAAAACTGCTGCGCCGCCCCGATCGTCTGATTAGCCTGGTGCTGATCGGCAATAACCTCGTCAACATTCTCGCCTCTGCGCTCGGCACCATTGTGGGGATGCGTCTGTATGGCGATGCCGGCGTGGCGATTGCCACCGGTATTCTGACCTTCGTCGTGCTGGTATTTGCTGAGGTGCTGCCAAAAACCATCGCCGCGCTCTATCCGGAGAAAGTGGCCTATCCCAGCAGCTTTCTGCTGACGCCGCTGCAGTATGTCATGCTGCCGCTGGTGTGGTTGCTTAATACCATCACGCGCATTCTGATGCGCATGGTGGGCATCAAAGCTGATGGCTCTATCAGCTCTGCGCTGAGCAAAGAGGAGCTGCGCACCATCGTTTACGAATCGCGCACGCTGATGTCGCGCCGTAATCAGGATATGCTGCTGTCGGTGCTGGATCTGGAGAAAGTGAGCGTCGATGACATCATGGTGCCACGCAACGAAATCGTCGGCATTAACATCAACGATGAATGGAAATCCATTGAGCGGCAACTCAGTAACTCGCCGCATGGGCGTATCGTCCTGTTCCGCGATTCGCTGGATGACACCGTCGGTATGCTGCGGGTGCGCGAAGCCTGGCGCATGATGACCGAGAAAAAAGAGTTTAATAAAGAGCGACTGTTGCGCGCAGCGGATGAAATTTACTATGTGCCGGAAGGCACGCCGCTTAACGTGCAGCTGGTGAAATTTCAGCGCAATAAGAAGAAGGTCGGGCTGGTGGTTGATGAGTACGGCGACATCAAAGGCCTGGTGACCATTGAAGACATCCTTGAAGAGATTGTTGGCGATTTCACCACCTCCATGTCTCCTTCACTGGCAGAAGAAGTGATGCCGCAGAATGATGGTTCCGTGCTGATTGAAGGCAGCGCCAACGTGCGGGAAATCAATAAGGCGTTTAACTGGACGCTGCCGGAAGAAGAAGCGCGAACCATCAACGGTATGCTGCTGGAGGCGCTGGAAGAGATCCCGCGGCAGAAAACGCGCGTGCAGCTGGGCAATTACAACATCGATATCCTTGATGTGCAGGACAATATGGTTAAACAGGTGCGCATCACGCCCCATCAGCCACTGAAAACCTCAGTGGGTTCCTGAAAAAAAACGCCGCGATTTACGCGGCGTTTTTTTGGCCTGCACGACGGTCAGATGTGCAGCTCTTTCAGCTTCTCAGCGGGCAGTTTCAGATCTTCGTTACGGTTAACGCCAATCTCATGCGCCAGTACGTTACGGGCAATCTGCTGTGCTTCATCCAGCGAGTGCAGCTTGTAGCTACCGCACTGGTATTCGTTCAGTTCCGGAATCTGGCTCTGATCTTTCACCTTCAGCACATCTTCCATTGCGCCTTTCCACGCTTTGGCAACGCGCTGCTCATCCGGTGCGCCAATCAGGCTCATATAGAAGCCGGTACGGCAGCCCATTGGCGAGATGTCCACGATTTCCACACCGTCACCGTTCAGGTGATTACGCATAAAGCCGGCAAACAGGTGCTCCAGCGTGTGGATACCGCGCTCGGTCAGAATATCGATATTCGGACGGCAGAAACGCAGATCGAAAACGGTGATGGTATCGCCATGCGGAGTATTCATGGTTTTCGCCACGCGTACTGCGGGTGCGCCCATGATGGTGTGATCAACAGTGAAACTGTCCAGTAGTGGCATACGTCACCTCCTGTTTTGAGAATTTTTTAAAATCGATGAAACTTTTCTGTTCGTCCAGCGTCTGAATATATGAAAGACGCGCATTTGTTATCATCATCCCTGACAACAGAGATGTTAATTTAGGCCACAGTGATGTGGCCATTTTCTTTTCTAGCCTTCACGCTCCGCCAGGTAGCGCTCGAAATCCAGCGTATCGCTCTCTTCCAGCTGCTGTTGTGCCAGCACAGATTCCCGCGCCTGACGGCTGAAATCCTCTTCGCTGAGAATTTCCAGCGGCTCTTCGCACAGCAGATGACGATACTGTTCAGCCAGTGCCACGCCGGCACCCGTTAGTCCATTCTCTTTAATCGCGTGAAGGATACGCGCCGAATAGGTTAGCTCAGGATCGTCAAACGATGCTACCAGTTGATCGCAGACCTGTTGATATTCAGTGCTGCTGTCATGGCTGTCCAGCACTTCAGCAACGCGGCGCAGATCGGCAAACAGCGCTTTGCCCACATCCACCAGCGGCTGTTCGGTATCACTGCAGCCAACACCGATCACCTGGCCCGGTTTACGTCCTTCCATCACGACGCGATTCCAGTTCTTACGGCTGCACTGCAGCTCCCCGGAGCTCATCTCCGGCGCATCGGCCAGCGTACACCAAATCAGGAACAGATCGAGGAAGCGTGCCTGGTCCGCATCGACGCCAATCGCCGAGAAGGGGTTAATATCCAGAGAGCGTACTTCAATATATTCAATGCCACCGCGCAGCAGCGCATCCGAAGGCGCTTCACCGGAACGGGTCACGCGCTTCGGCCGGATTGGCGCATACAGCTCGTTTTCAATCTGCAGAACGTTGGTGTTCAGCTGCAGCCAGTTGCCATCCGCATCTTTCGTGCCCATCGCGGCATACTCTGCCGATGGGGTTTTGATCGCCGCCTTCAGCGCTTTGACATAGCCTTCAAGTGAGTTAAAGGTAATACCCAGGCTGCTTTGCGATTTGTTGGTATAACCCAGATCGCTCAGACGCAGCGACGTCGCATAGGGCAGCCACAGCGTGTCTTTACCGTCCGTTTCAAACGGCAGCTTGCTTTCGCGGCCCTGCAGGAAGGAAGAGCTGATAGCCGGCGAGGCGCCAAACAGATACGGAATCACCCAGCCGAAACGATAATAGTTGCGAATCAGACGCAGATAGCCTGCGGAGATGGTCTCTTTACCGCTTTCCGCATCTTTGACATCGGCCCACTCCTGCCAGAAGGAGAGCGGCAGCGAGAAGTTATAATGCACGCCGGAAATGATCTGCATCAGTGCGCTGTAGCGGTTTTTCAGGCCCTGCCGGTACAGCGTTTTCATTTTACCGACGTTAGAGGTGCCGTATTGCGCCAGCTCGATGTTTTCCACATCCTCAACATAGCCCGGCATACTGAACGGCCACATGCGCTCTTCTCCCAGTTCACGTGCCACGTGACGATGAATGTCACGCAGGAAGGCGAGAGAGCGGTCGATATTCTTATCAACAGGCGTGATAAATTCCAGCAGCGTTTCGGCAAAATCCGTGGTAATCCAGTCATGCTTCAGCGCCGAGCCCAGCGAAGCAGGATGACCGGTAGTCGCCAGATGACCATCGGGCCGGACGCGCAGGGTCTCACGTTCAATGCCACGGCCGATACCCTTCAACGCGTCCGGATGCGCTTCCAGCCAGGAGAGCGCTTTTGATACGTCCGGGATCACATTAACCTCCCGCTGTGTGAATAATTTATTTTTGTTCAGCATAATGTTAACCGTAGCCTCGAATCTGTGCGAATCAATGCCAGCCGTGCATACCCTGCACGGTAGCTATCGCGATGACGATATAACGCAGCGTTTTCCCCAGAGCCAAAAACAGTGCGCACGGCAGCCAGGCAAAGCGTAACCAGCCTGCAAAAACGCAGAGCAGGTCGCCCACCAGCGGCAGCCAGCTGAAAATCAGCGCAGCAGGACCCCATCGATGCAGCCACGTTATTGCTGTGTTGTGCCATCGCCCCTGCCCTTTTGGTGGCAAAAGGCGACCAAGAAGAATGTTGATCAGGCCGCCCAGCGTGTTGCCCACTGATGCAGCCAATAACAATCCGCAGATCTCCCCTTTCCGGGCGATCAGTAAAGCAATCAGCAACGCTTCTGAGCTGCCGGGAAGCAGCGTGGCGCTCAGAAAACTGCTGACAAGTAGCGAACCATAGGTCAGGAATTCACTCACAGTAAACGGACATCAACCACATCCATGCCCGCTGCTTGCGCTGCCTGGATGCCAAAGTCGGCATCCTCAAAAACCACACAGCGCCCGGGCGCGACGCCCATCAGCTCTGCGCAGCGCAGGAAGGTATCAGGCTGTGGCTTGTGACGCCGGACATCATCCGCACCGACCACGGCATCAAACAGATGATAGACGTTAAGCGCTTCCAGCAGCATTTTTGCCAGGCTATGTTCACTGCCGGTACCCACCGCCAGCGGACGCCGGCCGTGATAGGCTTTCACCACCTCCATCAGCGGTAACGGGCGCACATCCTCCAGCAGCATGGCTTTTAATGCGGCGGTTTTTTCTGCCGCAAGCAGATGCGGATCGTGCTGCGCATGATTCTGCTCCAGAATAAACTGCGCCAGCTGCCAGGACGGTGCGCCATTAAACCCCACCATTTTTTTCTCATCCATGGTGAAACCGTAGCGACTCAGCACCTGCTGCCAGGCCTTTCGATGTGTCGGCTCCGTATCCAGAATAGTGCCGTCCATATCGAAAATCAGGGCGTCGTAGTGGTCGTACATTGTCACTCCATTAGCGCCACAAAATGAGACCTTACTTTAGCGTAATGCGGTCAGGTTGTCGCCAGGCAGGCTTAACCGCAAATGCTTTGAAAGCATTAACAATTTTCGTTTTCAGAAAAAGGTGAGAGTGCGCGACCGGGGATAAATGGCGGTTAAATCAGCGTTTTTTGTTTATCTGTTACTGGTGCGCCTGCCGGGCGGAAACCGGCACAGCTGTCGTCTCGCCAGGGGTACAGATGAGAATTCCGCAGAACGGGCAACCACAGCGCAGGAAACCATACCGGGATAACACATCCGTTCGCGGCATCGGCCTGCGCGTGGATATCAGGATTCAGTGCTCAGGGAATGGCGTAATGCGGAAACACGGGGCGTGCAGAAGTGTATGTTATATCGCTTAAACGAGCGTTATTCGCGTCAGATCGCGGGGTCACTCGCTTTATTGCAGAGAGGGAATATTCAGGAGGATGAGTGCGCGTTTGCCTCGCCCTGCGGGCCGCTGCTGAAGCAACGTTCTTCTTCGTGCTGCCTGAACGCAGAATACGTTAGCCACACTGAGGCTCGTTTCATCTTTATCAGAAGGTGGTGCATCCAGGAGGATTCGAACCTCCGACCGCTCGGTTCGTAGCCGAGTACTCTATCCAGCTGAGCTATGGATGCATTGCGAGATTTTCTTACGATGAACTGACTGACATTAACCGGGGAATGAGAGCAAGAATGGTGCATCCAGGAGGATTCGAACCTCCGACCGCTCGGTTCGTAGCCGAGTACTCTATCCAGCTGAGCTATGGATGCATTGCGAGATTTTCTTACGATGGACTAACTGAAATCAACCTGGGAATGATAGCAAGAATGGTGCATCCAGGAGGATTCGAACCTCCGACCGCTCGGTTCGTAGCCGAGTACTCTATCCAGCTGAGCTATGGATGCATTGAATAATTCTTGTATAACGCAGGGTGCTGACAACTCACCATGAAAGGAACTGCTCGTTCACTCTTACTTCTGTTCCGAATGGTGCATCCAGGAGGATTCGAACCTCCGACCGCTCGGTTCGTAGCCGAGTACTCTATCCAGCTGAGCTATGGATGCATCGGAAAATGGCGGTGAGGCGGGGATTCGAACCCCGGATGCAGCTTTTGACCGCATACTCCCTTAGCAGGGGAGCGCCTTCAGCCTCTCGGCCACCTCACCTTACGCGTTCTTGCGAACCGTGCTGCTGAACGTTGTTTCTGCTCATCGGCACTGCGTGGCGCACATATTACTTTCCCGGACTTATAAGTCAAACAATTTTTCCCGACTTTTTCCTGACATGCGTTCAACTGCGCAAATGACGCACAATCAGGGTGATTTACCAGCAAAAAGGGTGAGTAATCAACAGTAAAAGCCCGGTACGGAAAACAAATCAGTGAGAAAGAAACCTGGCGGAAAGGGAAGAAAGTCAGAGGAAGAGAGGCAAAAAGGGTAGCGCCTCGCTATACAGCGAGGCGCTGAATACGTTAGTAACCCGTGGCTTGAGTTTTTTCGGCCTGAATACGCTGATAGATCTCTTCGCGATGCACCGAAACTTCTTTGGGCGCGTTGACGCCAATACGGACCTGGTTACCTTTAACACCCAGCACCGTTACAGTTACCTCATCGCCAATCATGAGGGTTTCACCAACTCGACGAGTTAGAATAAGCATTCTTTGCTCCTTGAAAGATTAAAAGAGTCGGGCCTGTTCGGGTTCCCGGCCATATCCATCATATACCGCTGAACAATGCCTATGACAAATACACCATTGTGTATCGCCATGCCAATACATTCCGCTGATAATTAGTTTAGCCGAAATACACTACATCGACCGGACTTTGTCATTACCTGGTGTTCATCGCGTTAAAAAACGCCGGAACAACTGTCCCGGCGCTCGTCTCGATGCTTAATATTATTTCGTTACAGCCGGTTGCTTACCCAGTCCTGAACCCCTGCCAGCGCACCCGGCAGTGCCTGTGCATCCGTCCCGCCAGCCTGTGCCATATCAGGACGTCCGCCGCCTTTACCGCCTACCTGCGCAGCAAGCTCCCCAATCAGCTCGCCCGCTTTTACCCGGTCGGTCAGATCTTTGGTCACGCCGGCAATGAGTGAGACTTTCCCTTCTGCAACGGTTGCCAGCACGATGATTGCGGACCCCAGCTGATTTTTCAGATCGTCCACCATCGTACGCAGCATTTTCGGCTCGACATTGCTGAGTTCACTCACCAGCAGTTTCGTGCCTTTAACGTCAACCGCTTTGCTACTCAGTGAAGCGCTTTCCTGCGCCGCTTGCTGATCGCGCAGCTGTTGCAGTTCTTTTTCCAGTGCGCGTACGTTATCCACCAGTCCGCGTACTTTTTCGTTCAGGTTACTGCTGTTGGCTTTCACCACCTGAGCGATGTCGTGCAGCTGATCGCTCTGCGCATGCAGTTGTGCGATCGCCGCTTCACCGGTCAGCGCTTCAATACGACGCACGCCCGCTGCCGTGCCGGATTCAGACTGAATACGGAACAGACCGATATCTCCGGTACGCGCGGCGTGCGTACCGCCACACAGCTCAACCGAATATTCGCCCATGCTCACCACGCGAACACGCTGCTCGTATTTCTCGCCGAACAGAGCCATCGCGCCACGCGCTTTCGCCTCTTCCAGATCCATTACATCAGTCTGGATCAGCAGGTTACGACGAATCTGCGCGTTAACACGATCTTCCACTTCACGAATCTGCTGAGGCTTCATCGCTTCATTGTGTGAAAAGTCGAAACGCAGATATTTATCATTGTTCAGAGAACCTTTCTGGCCAACATGATCGCCCAGCACTTCACGTAACGCCTCATGCATCAGGTGGGTTGCAGAGTGGTTCAGCACGATACGCGCCCGACGCTCTTCATCCACCTGCGCATGCAGGTTATCACCGACGCGCAGCTGACCGTGGTTCAGCTTACCGATATGGCCGAAGGCTTTGCCATACTTTTGCGTGTCCTGCACGCTAAATTCAGCATTTTGCCCGGTCAGGACGCCGGTATCGCCCACCTGCCCGCCCGATTCGCCGTAGAATGGCGTTTCGTTGAGGATCACTACCGCATCCTGGCCCGCGCTAATCTGCTCAACCTGCTGGCCATCAACGAACAGCGCCTGCACGGTCGCATCCAGTTGCAGATGATCATAACCTTTAAATTCGGTCGCTGTATCAAAGCGGATGACGCTGTTGTAATCGGTGCCAAAACCGCTGGCTTCACGGGCACGCTGGCGCTGCTGCTCCATTGCGGCTTCGAAGCCGGCCTCATCGATTTTCAGGTTACGCTCGCGGCAGACATCCGCCGTCAGATCCGCCGGGAAACCGAACGTATCATAGAGGCGGAACACGGTTTCGCCATCCAGCGTATCGCCTTTCAGATTAGCCAGTTCCTCATCCAGCAACGCCAGACCGCGTTCAAGGGTTTTGGCAAACTGCTCTTCTTCATTCTTCAGCGCATTTTCTACGTGCTTTTGCTGGCGCTTCAGATCGTCGCCGGCAGCGCCCATGACCTCAATCAGCGGCGCAACCAGTTTATAGAAGAAGGCTTCTTTAGCACCCAGCATGTTACCGTGGCGCACAGCGCGGCGAATGATGCGACGCAGCACATAACCCCGGTTTTCGTTCGAAGGAATGACGCCGTCAGCAATCAGGAAGGCGCAGGAACGAATGTGGTCTGCAATAACGCGCAGCGATTTGTTGCTCAGATCGGTCGCGCCAGTGACCTCGGCCACTGCCTTGATCAGTTTCGCAAACAGGTCAATTTCGTAGTTGGAGTTAACGTGCTGCAGTACCGCAGCAATACGCTCCAGCCCCATACCGGTATCAACAGAAGGCTTAGGCAGCGGCTCCATAGTGCCATCCGCCTGACGGTTGAACTGCATGAACACGATGTTCCAGATCTCGATATAGCGATCGCCATCTTCTTCCGGGCTGCCCGGCGGGCCACCCCAGATATGGTCGCCGTGATCGTAGAAGATTTCCGTGCAGGGACCGCAGGGGCCGGTATCACCCATCTGCCAGAAGTTGTCTGAGGCATACGCACTGCCTTTGTTATCGCCGATGCGAATAATACGCTCACGCGGTACGCCGATATCGTTAGCCCAGATGTCGAAAGCTTCGTCGTCGGTTTCATACACGGTCACCCACAGACGCTCTTTCGGCAGCTTAAACCACTGCTCACCCGTCAGCAGTTCCCAGGCATAAGCAATGGCTTCTTTCTTGAAGTAGTCACCAAAACTGAAGTTGCCCAGCATTTCAAAGAAGGTGTGGTGGCGTGCTGTATAGCCCACGTTTTCCAGATCGTTATGTTTACCACCGGCGCGTACGCAGCGCTGTGACGTCGTGGCGCGCGCATAGTCACGCTTATCCTGACCCAGGAAGACGTCTTTAAACTGCACCATCCCCGCATTGGTAAACAGCAGCGTCGGGTCGTTGTTTGGTACGAGGGAGCTGCTGGCTACAACCTGATGTCCCTTGCTATGAAAAAAGTCGAGAAACGCTTGACGGATCTCAGCAGTGCTCTTGCTCATAAAATTCCTGGAATCACGCTAACGAACGTTCCCTTTCGCTGGCAAACCGCATGCGTCCGGCCCACCGCTGACTAAGGAACAAAAAGTGGGAATAAGATAAATTTTCTTCAATGGGAAGTAAAACCCCCATCGCTTTCAGTCGTCAATATTTCTGAAAATCGCCTGAATATCTTCCATCATAAAGCCCTTCGACATCAGAAAGCGTTGAACTTTGCTTTTTTCCGCCCAGCTTTGCGGCAGCGGCTCACCAAATTTACGCCGGGCGACATCTGCCGCGCACCGGGTCCAGTCAACCTCCGTTTCCGCCAGCGCCTGATTGATCGCTTCGCGATCAATCCCCTTCTGCTGCAGCTCCATTCTGACCCGCTGCGGACCATAACCTTTGCGGGCCCGGCTCTGAATAAAGCGCTCAGTAAAGCGCTGGTCATTAAGCCAGCTGTTTTCCTGGCACCAGTCCAGTACTTTTTCCAGCAGTTCGTCCGGAATGGGCACGTTTTCCTGCTGATTCAGATACGCTGCGCGCTGTCCGGAGAGCTGCAGCTTGCGTTTCAGTTCATCCCGGCTGTGGTCGCGCTGTGAAAGTATCCGCATGGCGCGATCCAGCAAACGGGAAAATGTCGGCACCGGTGCCGCTGGAGATGGGGTTGACATAAGTTACACCTTGTTATGACTGGCATGCAGGGTAAAACAGGAAAACAGCGAGAGGAAGTGCAGGCGGGAAAAAGCAAAACGGGAGCATCGCTGCTCCCGTTGGATATATCAGAAATCTTCGTTGGTTTCGCTGGCGGCTTCGTACTCGTCAGCGGAGGTTTCCGCCGCGCCCGCTTCCGCTGTGGCACCGGTCAGCAGCATTTCACGCAGCTTGCTGTCGATTTCATTGGCAATCGCCGGATTCTCTTTCAGGAAGTTTGTCGCGTTCGCTTTACCCTGTCCGATTTTGTCGCCGTTATAGCTGTACCACGCACCGGCCTTCTCTACCAGCTTGTGTTTCACGCCCAGGTCAACCAGCTCACCGAAGGTGTTAATGCCTTCGCCGTACATGATCTGGAATTCCGCCTGTTTAAACGGCGCAGCGATTTTGTTTTTCACCACTTTTACGCGGGTTTCGCTGCCCACCACTTCATCGCCTTCTTTAATCGCGCCGATACGACGGATATCCAGACGCACAGAAGCGTAGAATTTAAGAGCGTTACCGCCGGTGGTTGTTTCCGGGTTACCAAACATCACACCAATTTTCATACGAATCTGGTTGATGAAGATCAGCAGCGTATTGGACTGCTTCAGGTTACCTGCCAGCTTACGCATCGCCTGGCTCATCATACGCGCCGCAAGGCCCATATGTGAGTCACCGATTTCGCCTTCAATCTCTGCTTTTGGCGTCAGGGCAGCCACGGAGTCGACGATGATAACGTCAACGGCACCTGAGCGTGCCAGCGCATCACAGATTTCCAGCGCCTGTTCACCGGTATCCGGCTGTGAACAGAGCAGGTTATCGATGTCGACACCAAGCTTTTTAGCGTATACCGGATCAAGCGCATGCTCAGCATCGATAAAGGCACAGGTTTTGCCCTTACGCTGTGCAGCCGCAATCACCTGCAGTGTTAACGTGGTTTTACCGGACGATTCAGGTCCGTAAATTTCAACGATACGACCCATTGGCAGGCCGCCAGCGCCCAGCGCAATGTCCAGAGACAGTGAACCGGTAGAAATGGTTTCAACATCCATCGAGCGGTCTTCACCTAGGCGCATGATGGAGCCTTTACCAAATTGTTTCTCAATCTGGCCCAGCGCGGCAGCTAAAGCCTTCTGTTTGTTCTCGTCAATCGCCATTTTCACTCCTAATCGTGCCCGGGTGAGCCGGCATGGTCAGATGCCCGCTCGTTCTGTTGGTGCTAATTATACTGTATAGTCATACAGTATCAAGCTTAATTTGTCAGAAATTCATCCAGCAGCGTCTGCAGGGCAAAGCCGACTGACTGGCGCCGTACCGCGTCACGATCGCCTTTAAAAACCTGCAGTTGCGTGACCGTACGCTGCGCCGGTCCCGCAATGGCAAACCAGACGCTGCCCACAGGTTTTTCAGGCGTGCCGCCGTCTGGCCCGGCAATGCCGCTTACGGCAATCGCATAGTCCGCACCGGCAGCCTTGCGTGCGCCGTTGGCCATCTCCTGTACTGTCTGCTCACTGACTGCGCCGTACTGTGCCAGCGTGCCGGCCTGCACACCCACCAGCTGCTGCTTGGCTTCATTGCTGTACGTCACGAAGCCGCGCTCAAACCAGGCAGAGCTGCCGCTGATATCGGTAAACACCTTGGCAATCCAGCCTCCGGTGCAGGATTCTGCTGCCGTCACGGTAGCCTGCCGTTGTGTCAACTGTTCGCCAATCTGCCGGCTTAACCGCTGTAGTGCCTGATCGTTCATCGCCCTCTCCTGTTCTGGCGCTTAACGTTAACAGTAAATGGTGCGGCAAAAAGCTCTTTTCAACGGCGCGCGGCTTTTTTTGCGCGCCCGGTTCCGGCATCTTCAGCGCGTTTTCACCGCCACCATAAACAGACGCGGGAAGGCCAGCAAAACCTGACCATCACTGCGCGCCGGATAGGCCGAGGTTAATGCCTGATGATATTCATGCAGAAAGTCGCTCTGCTGCTTCTCATCCAGGCTTGCCAGGTACGGACGCAGTCCGGTGGCGCGCAGCCAGGTAATAATCGCCTGTGCATCCGCCATGGGGTGATAGTAGGTGGTACGCCAGATATCTACCTGACAACCTGCATCACTTAATAAATCATAGTAGCGATCGGCAGAAAGCAAGCGCTTACGCTCTGCGGTCTCTGCCGGAATACAGGGTTGCCAGCGTGCCAGCGCGGCAGTTTCGCGCATTACGCGGTGGGAAGGTTCATCCAGGTTATCCGGCATCTGAATCGCCAGCACCCCGCCCCCGGCCAGTTGGCTGACCAGATGCGGCAACAGTACAGGATGATCGGTCAGCCACTGCAGAGACGCGTTGGCATAAATCACCTGCTGCGGCTGCGTTGCCTGCCAGCGGCGGATATCCGCCAGCTGGAACTCACAGTCAGGTAATCGCTCACGTGCCTGCATCAGCATGGCTTCTGAGCTGTCGATACCGGTGATACGCGCGTGCGGCCATTTCTGCGCCAGGAGTTCCGTACTGTTGCCGGGACCACAGCCCAGATCGGCGGCGGTGTGAACCTCATCAAGCGGGATACGCGCCAGCAACTCGCGCGCGGGCCGGGTACGTTCTGATTCAAACTGACGATACAGCTGGGGGTTCCAGTCTTGCATGGCAACGCTCCTGTAGAGTGACAAGAGCTTCACCTTACTCTCATTTATCAGGATAACGGGAAGAGAAATGTGCGACATGCGCCAGCATGGGCGCCGTCACGGTTACGCACGGCAGCCAGAAGAAATATAACGCGAAGGGGTATCAGGACGGCTGAAGCGCCGTCCTGGCATCAGTTCTTTTTCACAAATTCTGATTTGAGCTTCATCGGACCAAAGCCATCGATTTTGCAGTCGATGTTGTGGTCGCCCTCAACCAGACGAATCCCTTTTACTTTTGTACCGATTTTCAGCGTGGAGGAACTGCCTTTTACTTTCAGATCTTTTACGACCGTCACGCTGTCACCATCGGCCAGCAAATTACCGTTGGCGTCACGTACGACAAGGGCATCGCTGCTGTCAGTCTGGCTGGCAGACCAGATGTGTCCGCAGGATGGGCAATTCAGGTTTTCGCCATCCTGCCAGGTGTAATCAGCCTGACAGGCCGGGCATGCGGGTAAAGCGCTCATAATGGTCCTCAGAGATAAAGCGGCGGAAAGATGACGCCGCAAAAGAGGCGACATCTTATACCCTCACACTTTATATGGACAGCATTAAAGCATGCCACCCTGACGCGCTTTCGCGACCGCTTCGCCCAGTTGCCACACCGCCATGGCGTAATGTGTACTGTGGTTGTACCGCGTAATCACGTAAAAGTTTGGCAGGCCGTACCAGTACTGATAGCTGGTGCCAAGGTCAAGACGCAGCAGGCTGGCCTGGTTGTTCCCCTGCAGCGATCCCTGCGGTGACAGACCATTCGCCGCCAGTGTGCTGACCGGATAGAGCGTCTTAAAGCCGTTTTCCAGCCCCGGAGCCTGACCGCTGGCGGGCACGGCCACGGTCTGACCAGCGCGCCAGCCATGCTCTTTAAAGTAGTTGGCGACGCTGCCAATGGCGTCCACCGGATCCCACAGGTTAATGTGCCCGTCCCCGTTGAAATCAACAGCATACTGCTTATAGGACGAAGGCATAAACTGCCCATACCCCATCGCCCCGGCAAATGAACCGCGCAGATCCAGAGGGTCATCCTGTTCAGTACGGGCCATCAGCAGGAAGGTTTCCAGCTCACTGCTGAAATACGCCGCGCGGCGTGGATAGCTGAACGAGAGCGTCGCCAGCGCATCCAGCAGACGGGTTTTCCCCATCACCCGGCCCCAGCGCGTTTCCACACCAATGATGCCGACGATAATTTCCGGCGGCACGCCATATACCTGCTGCGCACGCTGCAGCGCATCCTGATACTGATTCCAGAAAGCGACCCCGTTTTGCACGTTGTCCGGCGTAATGAATTTATTACGGTAGCGAATCCAGGCACCATTTGGTCCGGCTGGCGGAGTATAGGAGGGTGCCTGCTGGTCCATCAGACGCAGCACGTAATCAAGACGTTTTGCCTGGCCAATGACGGCATGCAGCTGGTCGCGATTAAAGCCGTGTTTTGTCACCATCTGGTCGATAAACTGTTCAGCCGCCGGATTGCCGGCAAAATCGCCAAACATCGGCTGAATAGCATGTGAAGGCTCAAGCAGGAATCCCCCTTTCGGGGCCGGCACAACGGCGGCCTGCTGCTGAGGGGCGGGCTTGCTGCTGCAGGCAGCAAGCAGACAAATTAGCGGAAGAAGAGCAACCTTAAAACGCATCGGATATCCATCAGCCAGGTAAAACCAGAAGCCGTCATGGTAATCGTTCAGCGAAACGACTTACAGAGCAATGTATTAAATTTACATCCGTTTTCGTGGGATGCTTCCCGCTTAGCGCACCATTTTGCGATACCGTTCCAGACTTTACTTTTTGCTGCAGAATGGGGTTTTTGCTGCGCCCGGCAATTTGTTATGGTCAGCAGCCAGAAATGCCAGTGTCGGGTGAAGCCGCCGCCGCAAAAATGGTAACATCTGCCCTTTCGTTATCTGCCCGTGGGGTAACGGTGTATCCCGGCTGCACTGACCAGCCCCGGTAAGGAAAAGAGTACAGAGTGAGTGAGAACACGATGAAAGGAGCAGAGCCGATGGACTTCAGCGCCCATACGCCCATGATGCATTGGTGTGATGTAACTGATTAATAACGGTTATTTTCCACTAAATTATAAAAGCTACATTTTAACCTACACTTATTTAAGTGTCTGATTTTACGATTATTGTTTGCTGTCCTCATCCAGCATTATAATCCCTCTGTTTTTCCATCCCTCTAATAACACAGGGCATCTCCATGAGCCGATACCATGTATCCAGCAGTGAAGGCCAGTATGAGAAAGAATCCGGCGAGCAAGTTTTGGCTAACAAGCTGGGAATCGCTACTTCTGATGAGATGAATGAGGCTGAACTTGTCCTGTTAGAACAACTCTACCAGTCCGTTTTTGAAGAACAGTTCCCGGAAGGACAGCTCAGCGTAGCCCTGCTAAAAAGCTGGCACCGCCGCTGGTTAGGTAACATCTACGAGTGGGCTGGACACGAAAGAACAGTCAATATCAGCAAAGGCGGCTTTATGTTTGCCCCCTCAGCGCAGTTGCCAAAACTGCTGAACGAATTCGACAGCAAGTATCTGGCTCAATACACGCCATGTAGCGGTATGGACGAAGAACAACTCATCACCGCTATCGCCATAACTCATGTCGAGTTGATACTCATCCACCCATTCAGAGAGGGAAATGGACGCCTGTCGCGACTGCTAGCCGACGTGATGGCCGTTCAGGGAGGGTACAAACCGCTGGATTATCAAAGCTGGGAGCAAAACAAAACCCAGTATATATCGGCTATTCATGCAGGCCTATCAATGGACTACGAGCCGATGAAACACTGGGTCAGTAAGGCATTAAGAAAGGATTAGGCAAGGCGAAGATGGGCGAACTTTTTGCGTGCGGCTTCCAGCGAAGCTTCAACCCTGGCGGAAGGCTGGCCTGTTTCAACAGCCGTTGACGTCGCCACAGAACGCACAATGTCTGTACGAGACGGTTTTACATAACCTACCTGCGTTTTTTTGTTGTTGCTCATAGCGACTCCTGATTAACAAATTCACTGATTACATTATATCAACGATGACAGAGAACTGCATGCCCCTGGTAACGACTTCGGTAAACGCTGCTTCTCTGACAACAGAGTGTGAGCAAAACCACCAGGGTGCTCCGCACTGGTTCAGACCTTTTTAACGATAAAAATTTCGTATAATGAGCAGCACATCTTTTGACTTTTCCTGTGCCTGATGGCTAAAAATGCCAGTCAATCTCTGTAGTTTCCTTGCTATTCACACCATGACATCCCCCCGCCTAACCATTACAATCTCTCTTTGTTTTTTGCGGGCTGGTTTGCAGTTTTCTGGGGGTAATGATAATGATGAATAACGACAAAAAATGGATTGGGGACCTGCTGGGCGGGCCGCTGATGAGCAAGGAGAGTCGTGTCATTGCGGAACTGATGTTGTCCGACCCGGATGAAAACAGCTGGCAACAACAGATCGTTGAGCAGAACATCCTTCAGGCTTCCTCCTCTAATACTGCAAAACGTTATGCAACCACGATCCGGTTGCGCTTGATGATGCTGGATAAAGGCGCATGGAGGTTGATTGCGGAAGGGAGTGAGCGGGAACGTGTTCAACTACTGTTTATCGCCCTGATATTGCACTCTCCAATAGTGAAAGATTTTCTGGACGAAACGGTGAATGACCTGCGCAGGCAATTTAAAGAGAAATTGCCAAGTGATAGCTGGAGTGAATTTGTTACTAACCACATACGCCAGTACCCAGTGCTTACCAGTTACTCAGACTCATCCATTACTAAAATGGGTAACAATCTTGTGAAAGCGCTTGCTGAGGTGGGTTATCTCGATACACCGCGCCGTCGCAATCTGCAGCCACTTTTTTTATTGCCGGAAACTAAAGAAGTGCTGCAACGCCTTGGGCAACAGGATTTGATTTCTATTCTGGAGGGTAAACGGTGATCGATCCCGTTCTTGACTACCGCCTTTCACAGATTCAGAGCCGCATTGAGGAAGATCGTTTTCTTAAAAATAATGGCTCAGGTAATGAGATTGGTTTCTGGATCTTTGATTACCCTGCGCAGTATGAACTGCAGGTTCGTGAGCATCTGAAATACCTGCTGCGTAACCTGGAAAAGGATCACCACTTTACGCACCTTAATGTTTTTCAGGTCATTATCGATATGTTGACCGAGCGCGGATTGTTTGAACGCGTTTGTCAGCAAGAAGTGAAAGTCGGCCCGGAGGCTCTGAAAAAGCAGCTTGCCGGCCCACTTAATCAGAAAAAAATTGCCGATTATATTGCCCAGAAAGTCGATCTTCCTGCACAGGAATTCGTCATTCTTACCGGTATGGGGAATGCCTGGCCGTTAGTTCGTGGGCATGAACTGATGAGCGCATTGCAGGATGTTATGGGTTTCACTCCTTTATTGATGTTCTACCCTGGCACTTACAGCGGCTATGACCTTTCTCCTTTAGCAGGTATTGATTCACGTAATTATTATCGCGCCTTCAGACTGGTGCCCGAGCATGGACCAGCGGCAACATTGAATCCTCATTGAAGAGCACAGCATGGATATTGAACAGATTTTTGAAAAACCATTAAAACGTAACATTAATGGCGTCGTAAAAGCCGAACAGACAGATGATGCCAGCGCGTGGATAGAGCTTGATGAATACGTTATTACCCGCGAGTTAGAAGGCCACCTGCGCCACTTCTTCGAATCATATGTTCCGGCAACAGGCCCGGAGCGTATTCGAATGGAGAATAAAATTGGCGTATGGGTTTCAGGCTTCTTCGGCTCCGGTAAGTCACACTTTATCAAGATTCTTTCGTATTTGCTGTCTAACAGAAAAGTCAACCACGATGGCTCAGAACGCGATGCCTACTCCTTCTTCGCAGACAAAATCAAAGATGCGCTGTTTCTGGCTGATATCAATAAAGCAGTGCATCACCCTACCGAAGTCATCCTGTTCAATATCGATTCCCGCGCCAATGTCGATGATAAAGAAGACGCCATCCTTAAAGTCTTCCTGAAAGTGTTTAACGAGCGCGTCGGTTATTGCGCAGACTTCCCGCATATTGCTCATCTTGAGCGCGAGCTGGATAAACGCGGTCAGTACAAAACGTTTAAAGAAGCTTTTCTAAAGATCAACGGCTCGAGCTGGGAAGATGAGCGCGACTCTTACTACTTCATAAGCGATGAGATGGCTGAGGCCTTAAGTCAGGCAACCGGACAAAGTATTGATGCCTCACGCCAGTGGGTTGAACAGCTGGATAAAAATTTCCCGCTGGATATCAATAATTTTTGCCAGTGGGTAAAAGAGTGGCTGGATGAGAACGGTAAAAACCTTCTCTTTATGGTGGATGAAGTCGGCCAGTTCATCGGTAAAAACACACAGATGATGCTTAAGTTGCAGACCATTACCGAAAACCTCGGTGTGATCTGCGGCGGGCGCGCGTGGGTGATTGTTACCTCGCAGGCAGATATCAATGCAGCCATTGGCGGTATGAGCAGTCGCGACGGGCAAGATTTCTCTAAAATTCAGGGCCGTTTCTCCACACGTTTGCAGCTTTCCAGTTCCAACACCTCGGAAGTTATCCAGAAACGTTTGCTGGTAAAAACCGATGCGGCAAAAGCTGCGCTGGCGAAAGTGTGGCAGGAGAAAGGCGATATTTTGCGTAACCAGCTGGCGTTTGATCCAACGACAACAGCTTCGCTGCGCCCGTATACCAGTGAAGAAGAGTTTATTGATAACTACCCGTTTGTCCCGTGGCATTACCAGATTCTGCAAAAAGTATTTGAGTCCATCCGCACCAAAGGTGCTGCCGGCAAACAGTTAGCAATGGGTGAACGTTCGCAACTGGAAGCTTTCCAGACTGCAGCCCAGCAAATTTCCATACAAGGTCTCGACTCCCTAGTGCCGTTCTGGCGCTTCTACGCAGCCATTGAAAGTTTCCTGGAACCGGCGGTAAGCCGGACCATTACCCAGGCCTGTCAAAATGGCGTGCTTGACGAGTTTGATGGTAACCTGCTGAAAACGTTGTTCCTGATCCGTTATGTCGATGTGCTGAAAAGTACTCTCGATAACCTGGTTACGCTCTCAATTGATAAGATTGATACCGACAAGGTTGAGCTGCGCCGTCGCGTTGAGAATAGCCTGAATAAGCTGGAACGGGAGATGTTGATTGCCCGTGTGGAAGATAAATATGTCTTCCTGACCAACGAAGAGAAAGAGATTGAAAACGAAATCCGCAACGTTGAAGTGGATTTTTCAGCGATCAATAAAAAGCTCGCATCAATCATCTTTGATGACATTCTGAAGAATAAGCGCTACCGCTACCCGGAAAACAGGCAAGACTTCGATATTAGCCGTTTCCTCAACGGTCACCCGCTAGACGGCGCAATGCTTAACGATCTGGTGGTGAAGATTATTACACCTAAAGATCCTACGTATGATTTTTACAGCAGTGATGCAGCCTGCCGCCCGTATACCGCAGAAGGAAATGGTTGTGTATTGATTCGTCTGCCTGAAGATTCCCGCGTCTGGACTGACATCGATCTCGTTGTGCAGACGGAGAAATTCCTCAAAGACAATGCGGGTCAACGTCCTGAGCAAGCCAGCCTGCTGTCTGAGAAAGCACGCGAAAATAACGCGCGTGAAAAAATGTTACGTGTACAGATAGAGTCCCTGCTGGCTGAGGCGGAACTGTGGGCGATTGGTGAACGCTTACCGAAAAAATCCTCCACGCCAAACAGTATTGTGGATGAAGCTTACCGGTATGTGATTGAAAACACGTTCGGCAAGTTGAAAATGCTGCACCCCTTTAACGGCGATATTAACCGTGAGATCCATGCCTTTCTGACGGTGGAAAATGATACGGAGCTGAATCTGGGCGAGATGGAAGAATCCAATCGCGACGCCCTGCGCGAAGTGGAAAACTGGATCAGTATGGGTATTGATTACCACAAGCCGGTTTACCTGCGTGATGTGCTCAACCATTTTGCGCGTCGCCCTTATGGCTGGCCAGAAGATGAAGTTAAACTGCTGGTGGCCCGACTGGCGCAAAAACGCAAAATCAGCTTCAGCCAGCAGAATAACAATCTCGAATTAAAACAGGCGTGGGATCTCTTTAATAACAGCCGCCGCCATAGCGAGCTACGTCTGCATAAAATTCGCCGCCACGATGAAGCGCAGATCCTCAAAGCCGCCAAAATCATGGCGGACGTGGCCCAACAGCCGTTTAATGAACGTGAAGAACCGGCGCTGGTTGAACATATTCGTTCTGTGCTAGGTGCATGGAAACAAGAGCTGGATGTTTTCAAAGCCAAAGCCGAAGGGGGCAACAACCCAGGCAAACAGGAGATTGATGAAGGCCTGCGTCTGCTCAACTCGATACTGAATGAGAAAGAAGACTTCGCGCTGGTTGAAAAGGTCACGACCCAGGCTGATGCACTATTGGATTTCAGTGAAGATCGTGAAGACCTAGTCGACTTCTACCGCAAGCAGTTTAACACCTGGCAGAAGCTGGGAGCCGCATTACAGGGCAGCTTTAAATCCAACCGTAGCGCGCTGGAAAAAGATGCTGATGCGTTAAAAGCACTCACTGAGCTGGAAAGCATCTGGCAGATGCCAGAGCCCTATAAACATCTGAACCGTATTACGCCGCTTATTGAGCAGGTGCAGCGTGTTAACCAACAGCTTGTTGAACAGCACCGCATGCATGCATTAGAGCGTATCGATACGCGTATTGAAGAAACCCGCCAGCGGTTGCTTGAAGCGCATGCCACTGCGGAGCTGCAAAACCGCGTTCTGTTGCCGATGCAAAAAGCGCGTAAGCGTGCAGAAGAGAATCACTCCATTCCTGAAATCCTTGCCGAACAGCATGAAACTATTGCGTTACAAACGGAAGCGGACAAACAGGTCAACCAGTGGATCGATGAGCTACGCAAAAAACAGCAAGCACAGCTGCGCGCGGCAAATGAGGCGAAACATGCAGCTGAACCGCAGCAACCCTATACCGCTGAGAAACCAGCCGCTATCCAGCCGGTGCCGAAGAAAACTCACCTGGTAAATGTATCGGGTGAAATGCGCAAAGCGACGGGTAGCGAGGTGCTGGAAACGGCCGAACAGGTCGAAAAAGCCCTGGAAACGCTGCGTAAAACGCTGCTGGCAACCATTGAAGCTGGCGATCGTATTCGCCTTCAGTAAACCCATTTCAGGGCAGCGTCCTGCTGCCCTTTGCAGGATTTTCTATGAACACCAATAACATCAAAAAATATGCCCCGAAGGCACGTAATCAATTCCGTGATGCGGTGATCGATAAGCTCACGACGCTGGGTATCACCATAGATAAAAAAGGTCACTTACAGGTTGTTGATGCTGAAATCATTGGCGAGACGGTGCGTTACGGGCAGTTTGACTATCACAAATCATCCCTCCCCCGCCGTGAAAAACTGGCGAAATGCGCACGCGAACAGGGTTTTGATGTGCTGGTCGAGCGCAGCGCCTATACCTGGTTTAACCGCCTGTGCGCAATCCGTTATATGGAACGGCACGGCTATCTCGATCACGGTTTCCACGTATTATCCCACCCTGATAACCCAACGGGTTTTGAGGTGCTGGATCATGTGCCGGAAGTGGCCGAAAGCCTGGGGCTCGACAAAGCACGTCTGGTAGAGATGAAACTTTCCGGTAATCAGGATGAGGACCTTTATCGCGAGCTACTGCTGGGCCAGTGCCATGCGCTGCATCGCGCCATGCCGTTTTTGTTTGAGGCAGTTGACGATGAAGCTGAACTGCTGCTGCCGGATAACCTGACCCGTACCGACTCTATCTTGCGTAATCTGGTGGACGATATCCCGCCAGAAGACTGGGATCAGGTCGAAGTGATCGGCTGGCTGTATCAGTTCTATATCTCCGAGAAAAAAGATGCGGTTATCGGCAAGGTGGTAAAAAGCGAAGATATCCCTGCCGCCACCCAGCTGTTTACGCCGAACTGGATCGTGCAGTATCTGGTGCAGAACTCTGTCGGTCGCCAGTGGTTACAGACCTACCCGGATTCGCCGCTGAAAAGCAAAATGGCTTACTATATTGAGCCTGCGGAACAAACGCCGGAAGTTCTGGCGCAGCTGGCAACGATTACCCCGTCCAGTATTGAACCGGAAAGCATCAAAGTAATCGACCCGGCCTGCGGCTCCGGACATATTCTTATTGAAGCCTACAATGTGCTGAAAAATATTTATGAAGAGCGCGGTTACCGTGGGCGTGATATTCCGCAGCTGATCCTGGAAAATAATATCTTCGGCCTTGATATCGACGATCGCGCCGCCCAGCTTTCCGGCTTTGCCTTAATGATGATGGCGCGTCAGGATGACCGCCGGATATTCTCTCGCGAGGTAAGACTGAATATTCTCTCCCTGCAGGAGAGCCTGCATCTGGATATCGCTAAACTGTGGCAGCAGCTGAACTTTCATCAGCAAAGCCAGACCGGCACTATCGGCGATATGTTTGCCGACAATACCGAGCTGGCGCATACAGACAGCCCGGAATATCAGCTGCTGATGCGCACACTGAAATTATTTGTCCATGCCAAAACGCTGGGGTCGCTTATTCAGGTGCCGCATGAGGAAGAAGCAGAACTGAAAACCTTTTTGGATGCTCTCTATCGACTGGAGCAGGAAGGCGATATTCAGCAAAGGGCAGCGGCGAAGGCATTTATTCCGTATATTCAGCAAGCGTGGATACTGGCACAACGCTATGATGCGGTAGTGGCGAACCCGCCGTATATGGGTAGTAAGGGAATGAACAGCGAACTAAAAGATTTCGCCAGAAACAATTTCCCGAATAGTAAATCTGATTTGTTTGCGATGTTTATTGAGCGTGGTTTCCTATGGTTAAAAAAAGCTGGTTTCAACTCAATGGTGACAATGCATTCATGGATGTTCCTTTCCAGTTTTGAAAACATGCGTGCAAATATTCTTGATAATTACACTATTGAGACGATGGTACATATGAGCAATGGCGTGATGAAAATTGCCTTTGGAACAAACGCGACAGTTTTTCGAAAAAATTATATTCCAGCTTATAATGGGTCGTTTTCATATATTGAAAACGATGACATAAATGAAAAAGGATTCCCAAAATCATTCCCAATAAAAAATGATCGCTTGAAAAGTTCAAACACAATTGAGCTCAAAAAAATACCTGGAAATCCAATAGCTTATTGGATTAAAGACTCATTCAAAAACATGTTCTTAAATGGCAAGCCTTTTGGTAAAATTGCTCAAGCAAAAAAAGGCTTATCAACAGGAAATAATGATTTATTTCTAAGAAACTGGTATGAAGTATCTTACAGCAAAATAAACACTGAAAAGAAAAAAAACATATCCAGTCAAAAAAAATGGTATCCACTTACTAAAGGTGGAGAGTTTCGTCGTTGGTTTGGGAATAAAATAAATATTATCAATTGGGAAAATAATGGTGCAGATCTAAAAAATTATCCAGGTGCAGTTATAAGAAACCCTAACCACTACTTTCAGCCGGGGTTAACTTGGAATGACATTTCTTCCGGAAAATTCTCTATGAGGTATCATGATGAATATGGAATATTTGAAGGAAAGGGGCCTATGGCCTTTTCAAAAGACAACCTAATACTACTTGCCTATATGAACTCTAAGGTCGCTCAGTCATTCCTGTCATTTTTATGCCCCACAATGAATTTTAACATCGGAGATATCTCACGAATACCTTTCATCTCGCTGCAAAAAAGCAAAGAAGAAGAAATAAAAAATAACACAAAAGAAATATTAGATATATATAAAAAAGACTGGGACTCGCATGAGCTATCTTGGGATTATAAAGGCCACATCGTTTGTCATAAAACACAATGCCCATCGATGAAAAATGAATACTTGGCTTGGAGAGACCAAGCTGACAAAATAATGAAAAAATGTATTTATCTAGAGGAAGAAAACAATTACTTATTTGTTGAACAATATTCATTACAAGAAGAAATTGGTGTTTCTATAGATAAGAGTGATATTACACTTCTATCCAATCCTTATTATAGATACGGCGAAAACCTTAATGATGCCGAATTAAATTCCCGCTTAGTTTCGGATAATACTGTTGAGATTATTTCTTACTCCATCGGCTGCATGATGGGTCGCTACTCCCTCGATCGCGAAGGCCTGATCTATGCTCACGAAGGCAACCAAGGCTTTGCCGATCTTGTCGCCGAAGGTGCATACAAAACCTTCCCCGCTGATGACGATGGTATACTGCCGCTAATGGATGATGCCTGGTTTGACGACGATGTGACCTCCCGCGTTAAAGAGTTTGTCCTTACCGTTTGGGGCGAAGAACACCTGCAGGAAAACCTCGAATTTATTGCCGAAAGCCTCTGTTTGTATGCCATCAGCCCCAAAAAAGGCGAATCTGCATTGGATACCATTCGTCGTTACCTTTCCACACAGTTCTGGAAAGATCATCTGAAGATGTATAAAAAACGCCCGATCTATTGGCTGTTTAGCTCCGGTAAAGAAAAAGCGTTTGAGTGCCTGGTCTATCTGCATCGTTATAATGACGCGACGCTGGCGAGAATGCGTACCGAGTACGTAGTGCCACTTCTGGCGCGTTATCAGGCGAATATCGATCGTCTGAATGAGCAGATCGACACATCTTCCGGTGGCGAAGCGACGCGGCTGAAGCGCGAACGCGATAGCTTAAACAAGAAGTTTAACGAACTGCGAAGCTTCGATGACCGCTTACGCCACTACGCTGATATGCGCATCACCCTCGATCTGGATGATGGCGTAAAGGTTAACTACGGCAAATTTGGCGATCTGTTAGCCGATGTCAAAGCTATTACCGGTAACGCACCTGAAATTATCTAATCTCCCTTGCACCATCGGTATACCACCGGTGGTGCTTTACTTATTCATCTCAACCCTGGCAGCAGATCATGATAAAATGCTGATGCGTGATGTCATGAAAGACAAACCCAACGCTCATATATAAAGTCAGAACTCGTACGCATCGTAGTTCTGTTTTTCTACACTGGATTCACTGTAACAACATGGGATTGTGACCTTGCAAAATCAGGAACTTATTGCCGGAATTAAAGCAAAATTCACCGACTATCGCATCGTTTTCTGGCACGATCCTGACCAACGTTTTGTTGAAGAGCTTGATCAACTGGCGCTTGAAAACGTCACTCTGCTCAATATAAGCAACGCCTCGCAGCTGGCAACTAAAAAACGTATTGAAATTGACGAACCTGAGCAGCAGTTCCTGCTGTGGTTCCCGCATGATGTACCATCTCCGGAGCTTGACTGGCTGCGTGATATCCGACTTTACAGCACGGAATTTCATGCCGACTTTGCGGCGATTACGCTTAATGCATTAGGTATTCCGCAGCTTAGCCTGCGGGATCATATTCAACGTCGTAAATCATTTTTTAAAGGCAAACGCCCGCAGGCTCTGAAGCAGTGGATCACCGAACAGGAAACAGAAGATTCACTGGATAAAAAAATGCTGGCTGTCATTGCGGGAGCTAAATCCTTTAAAACAGAGGATATCCTGTTCAGCCTGATTAATCAGTATGTGAACCAGCAACAAGATGACGACAGTGAGCTGGAAAACACCCAGGCGATGCTCAAGCGCCACGATCTCGACAGTGTATTATGGAAAATAGCGCACGATGAGCTGGGTTATCAGACGGAACAACCGTCACTGGAAAACCTGATCCTGAAATTATTTTGCACCGACCTGTCTGCGCAGGCCGATCCGCAACAGCGCGAATGGCTGGAGAAAAATGTCCTGCTCACACCATCAGGCCGGGCCTCAGCATTAGCGTTTATGGTGAGCTGGCGCGCCGACCGTCGCTATAAAGCGGCCTACGATTACTGCGCCCGGTGGATACAAGAAGCACTACATCCCGAAGATCACTATCGTCAGAGCTCTCCCTACGTTCTGCATGAATGCGAAACCACAGAAAGTATTGAGCAGACGATTATCCGTGCGTTGGTTACCCAGTTACAGGAAGAGAGCACCACGCTGGATCGCGAAGCCTTTAAGAAATTACTTTCCGAGCGCCAGAGCAAATACTGGTGTCAGACGCGGCAGGAGTATTACGCCATCTACGATGCGCTGCGCCAGGCAGAGCGCCTGTTGCATTTACGTAATCGCTATATTGATGGTTTCCACTATCCGGATAGCGCAACCTTCTGGAAAGCCTATTGTGAAGAGCTGTTCCGCTTCGATCAGGCCTATCGCCTGTTTAACGAATCTGCGCTGTTAGTACACAGTAAAGGCGCAATGATCCTTAAAAGCCTGGATGATTATATCGAAGCGCTCTATTCCAACTGGTATCTGGCGGAGCTGAGCCGCAGCTGGAATAAAGTGCTGGAAGCTGAAAAACGCATACAGGAGTGGCGCATTCCCGGCATTCCCCGGCAGCAGGACTTTTACAAAGAGGTTGTCAGACCGCAATTTAATAACCCGCAGATCAAGCGTGTCTTCGTGATCATTTCAGATGCGCTGCGTTATGAAGTTGCCGAAGAGCTAAGCAACCAGATCAATAAAGAGAAGCGCTTTAGCGCGGAGTTGCGTTCCCAGACCGGCGTATTACCAAGCTATACCCAGTTAGGCATGGCGGCATTGCTGCCGCATGAGCAATTAAGTTACCAGAAAGGTAACAACGATATTGTTTATGCCGATGGCTTGTCGACTTCCGGCATACCCAACAGAGATACTATCCTGAAAAAATTTAAAGGGATGGGGGTAAAATCCGACGACCTGCTGAAATGGAAGAATCAGGAAGGCCGGGATATTATTCGTGATGCTGAGGTCGTCTACATCTGGCATAACACCATCGATGCGATGGGAGACAGTGCATCAACGGAAGAGAAAACTTTCGAAGCGTGCCGTAGCGCAGTTGACGAATTAAAAGATCTGGTGACCCGCGTCATTAACCGTCTCCATGCCACGCGTATTATTGTCACCGCCGATCATGGCTTTTTGTTCCAGCAACAACAGCTCTCCACGCAGGATAAAACGACTCTGGCTATCAAGCCGGAAAATACGATTAAAAACCACAAGCGTTTTATTATCGGCCATCAGCTCCCTGCCGACGATTTTTGCTGGAAAGGTAAACTGGCTGATACCGCTGGTGTTGCGGATGAGAGTGAATTCCTGTTGCCAAAAGGCGTGCAGCGTTTCCACTTTTCCGGCGGCGCGCGTTTTGTTCACGGTGGTGCCATGTTGCAGGAAGTCTGCGTCCCTGTGCTTCAGGTAAAAGCGTTGCAAAAAACAGCCGCAGAAAAACAACCGCAGCGTCGCCCGGTCGATATTGTTGCTTACCATCCCGTGATCAAGCTGGTGAACAATATTGATAAAGTGAGCCTGCTTCAGACACATCCTGTTGGTGAATTTTACGAACCCCGAACGTTAAATATCTTTATCGTTGATGAAGCAAATAATGTCGTGTCGGGTAAAGAGAAAGTGAGCTTCGACAGTGATAACGACGCCATGGACAAACGAGTGCGCGATGTCACGTTAAAGCTAATCGGCGCGAACTTTAATCGGCGGAATCAGTACTGGCTGATGCTGGAAGATGCGCAAACCGAAACCGGTTATCAGAAGTACCCTGTCATTATCGATCTGGCGTTTCAGGATGATTTCTTTTAAGTGAGGCGATATGCAAAACCATAATGATTTACCCATTCCAGCCGTATCCGAAGGGGAACTCGTCTCAACCGAAGGGCAAGACCTGGATGCATTACTGAACCAGCATTTTCGGGGGCGTGTGGTACGTAAGGATCTGACGAAGCAACTCAAAGAAGGAGCGAACGTCCCCGTCTACGTACTGGAGTACCTGCTCGGTATGTATTGCGCATCCGATGATGACAGTATTGTTGAGCAAGGTTTGCAGAACGTTAAGCGTATCCTTTCTGATAACTATGTTCGCCCGGATGAAGCGGAGAAGGTGAAATCACTGATCCGCGAGCGTGGCTCTTACAAAATCATCGACAAAGTTTCAGTAAGACTGAACCAGAAGAAAGATGTTTACGAAGCCCAGCTTTCCAACCTTGGCATTAAAGATGCGCTGGTCCCTTCCCAGATGGTCAAAGATAACGAGAAACTGCTGACTGGCGGTATCTGGTGCATGATCACCGTTAACTATTACTTCGAGGAAGGGCAAAAAACTTCGCCTTTCTCACTGATGACACTGAAACCTATCCAGATGCCCAATATGGATATGGATGAAGTCTTCAACGCGCGGACTCACTTTAGTTGCGATCAGTGGATCGACGTGCTGCTACGTTCAGTGGGTATGGAGCCTGCCAACATTGAGCAGCGAACAAAGTGGCACCTGATCACCCGCATGATCCCTTTTGTAGAAAATAACTACAACGTTTGTGAGCTTGGACCTCGCGGCACAGGTAAAAGCCATATTTATAAAGAATGTTCGCCAAACTCATTGCTGGTTTCCGGTGGGCAAACGACCGTAGCCAACCTGTTCTATAACATGGCCAGCCGGCAGGTAGGTTTAGTGGGCATGTGGGATGTCGTCGCATTCGATGAAGTCGCCGGGATCACTTTTAAAGACCGGGACGGCGTGCAAATCATGAAAGATTACATGGCATCCGGTTCTTTTTCCCGTGGCAGAGATTCCATCGAAGGCAAAGCTTCTATGGTGTTTGTCGGTAATATCAACCAGAGCGTAGATACGCTGGTTAAAACCAGTCATCTGCTGGCTCCGTTCCCGGCAGCAATGATCGATACCGCATTTTTCGATCGCTTCCATGCCTATATTCCTGGCTGGGAGATCCCGAAAATGCGCCCGGAATTCTTTACCAATCGCTACGGGCTGATTACCGATTATCTCGCTGAATATATGCGGGAGATGCGTAAGCGCAGCTTTTCCGATGCAATTGATAAATTCTTTAAACTGGGTAACAACCTTAATCAACGTGATGTGATCGCCGTCCGCCGTACCGTTTCGGGATTACTCAAGCTACTCCATCCTCACGGCAGTTATAGCAAAGAGGACGTGCGTGTTTGCCTTACATACGCGCTGGAAGCCCGCCGTCGCGTCAAAGAACAGCTTAAAAAACTGGGTGGGCTGGAATTTTTTGATGTGAACTTTAGCTATATCGATAACGAAACGCTGGAAGAGTTTTTTGTTAGCGTGCCGGAACAAGGTGGCAGTGAGCTCATCCCTGCGGGTATGCCAAAACCCGGCGTTGTCCACTTGGTTACCCAGGCCGAAAGTAACATGACCGGGCTGTATCGATTCGAAACACAGATGACCGCCGGAAATGGTAAACATTCGGTTTCCGGGATTGGTTCAAACACAGCCGCTAAAGAAGCTATCCGCGTGGGCTTTGATTATTTCAAAGGAAATCTAAGCCGTATCAGTGCCAGTGCAAAATTCTCGGACCATGAATATCATCTGCATGCTGTGGAACTCCATAGTACCGGCCCAAGCATATCAACCAGCCTTGCGGCACTGATTGCTTTCTGTTCAGTGTTGCTGGCTAAACCTGTCCAAGAACAAATGGTGGTGCTGGGTAACATGACGCTTGGCGGTGTAATTAACCCGGTGCAGGATCTGGCCGCATGCCTTCAGGTGGCATTTGATAGCGGCGCGAAGCGCGTATTGCTACCTATGGCATCAGCAATGGACATCCCTACAGTGCCAACAGAGCTATTTACGAAGTTCCAGGTCAGCTTTTACTCAGACCCGGTTGATGCGGTATATAAAGCTTTGGGTGTTAATTAAAACAGTTAAAATGATATGCCATCCAATATAAAATCTCGGATGGCATATCAAAATATAAAAATTCTTCTGGTATTTTACATAATGAGACAATAACGCCTTTTTAAGTTCCTACCTTTGTGATTTATTTGTCGCGTAGCCTTTCCCGAGGCATCTGGTAGCAACTTTCCTTGCTTTTTCAGGATAGAGATCGCCAAATCATAAGAAACTAAAAGGTTTTCTTTAAAGAAAGACGCCTTTACCGCCAGTACTTTTATTTTACTATCATCCTTCTTATTTTTGAATTCATATTCAATAACATTTTTATCGTTTAAATCGTTGGAATCCAAGTTTTCGTAACAAGGTTGGAAAGTTGCATTTTTTAATTCAAACTCCAATCTCTCGCTAAAAAAATCATTTAAAACAGAGCCATCGCTAACTGCTTTCATATAGCAAAAAGCGATTGCCTCCATGATTACATCATCACCAAATGGAAATATTTTAAATTTTGCAGCAAGACTTCCAGCGGCGAAAGAAAATGCAAAACGCTTAGCTATTCGCTTTTCCAGACCATTATTACCGTCAACTTTCATAGCATTTAAAAAACGCTGCATTCGTTCCTCAAGCAGTGCAGTAACTACAGACTTATCTTTCCTAAGAAGTTTTTTGACAAACAGTGGTCCAGCAATTCCATGATAAAGTCCGCATGCCTCAATGATACTTTCAGCATACGTGCTTGGAGATAGATCATCAGGTATAGTTCTGAAAAGCCCCATCCCGTAGCCGCTGTCTGCCGGAACATCCACCAGACGTGCCTTTTCTCCATTTTTCCTGTTCTGACCACCCTCAAGTGCGTGCTGTTCCATTGCACTTTCGCCATTACTGACTACAGTAAGCCGCCATTCTGCTTTGTTTGATTGATAGCTACCTGAACGCGCTTTTCCGTGGCCGGATGCCAATGCATAAACAAGCTTTTGCCTTTTTTGCGCAGAATCCTTAGCACTTGTATCAATCATAACAAGTTCGTCCAGCAGAACTAAGGAATGATTGCGGGATTCAGCTAACTCTTCAAATGCAGCTTCTGTTGTATTCCAGTCACTAACATATTCGCTTCCACCATAAACAGAAGCTGCAACCATTACAGCTGTGCTTTTTCCTTTAGAACTATCACCATATATGTGGAAACCTCCTGATTCTATATTTATATAAAAGGTACAAAAACCGGCAATGGAGCTACATAATGACAACATAATCTGAGGGCTATGAATAGCAGCGGTTGCAACATTATCTTGCCATTCCACCAGACGACCTTTACGATGCCAGTCATTTTTAAATGATTTAGTTTCGGGGTAAGGTCTCGGTGATAACCCCTCATAATCACCAATAATTTTTCCATTTCCTGTTGCATAACATAATTCGCCTTTTTGCTCGAAAAAACCAGGACGAATTAGCAGCGGAACAGAGATATTTGGGGTACGCTTTATCTCATCAAATACTTCGTTCATTTCTTTCACGTCGAGATCCGCAGCAAGCCCGTTATTGAGTAATACCTCTATAAGTTTTCGCTTATCATAAACCAACCGCGAAGGAATTAAAATTGTCCGAAATTTATTACTATAACAATTTTTAACCTTCACTATACGATAGGAATGTATATTAGATTTCATTTCAGAAAGCGCAATCAACCGCACAGGTAAATTCTTTCTTACCGTCATTATCATATCCTAATTATTTTTGGGGAAAACACGCCAATCACCAAATCACTTTTGATGATTGCTATTTCTAATTACATTGCCAGGTTAGATAAAAACTAAACAGTGTTATGCGTATAATAGGCTCAGCTCATGCTCCCGATGCGTCTAACCAGCGAGTTAGTGGCATCAACTTGATATCTTCTTCCGCATAGCCTGGACATTTACCCCAAATGTGAGTTGTCCATCGCTCATGCGATCAAGCTTCACAAGTGATTTGGCAAAAATACGCTCATCGCTTATACGTATTGGGTTACGGCGTTTCTTCACCTCCTTTTCTTCGTTACGAAACCATACGTGCTCCATCCATATTCCTGATATGCAGTAACTCAATGCTCGAACTGGGTTATCAATACGATCTTTCCTGAAAGGTCGATTCTTGCGTCCATTACGAGCATGCAGATTTTTACCCCTCAGCATGTAGTGATGCAGCCTCTCAATTTTTTCTGGTTCATTGGGAACCAATAGATGGAAATGTGGCATCCAGTGACTCGTTTCTGGAGCGTGGCTGTAGTTGTGGTAGTCCATTTCGAAACCACCAATAACTGGCAAGCTAAATCCGATACGAGAAATAGCCTTACGATAACGCTCTTTCATCGCATCGAAATCCCAGCCTAATAATTTTTTATTTGGTACCATATCTACGTAAGAAATAAGCGTTACAGCAACATACTCATCCTGATGCTCTTCGATATAAGATTGCCATCCAGGAATATGAATTAATCGACGAATATGCTGGCAAATACTGCATGCCATACTTCCGCATGGCTCTTCCGGAGAACAACTTTCCAGTTTGTCAGCCAGTTGTTGGCAAACTTTCTTGTCAAGTTTCCGGCCAGCTGAACGTAACGTACCCACGCGTATTGCATTTTCTTTTAGAGCATCTTCTTTCGTTTCGAAGTTCGGCATTACCTCACGGATCTTCTTTGCCAGCTTTTCCAGTTCTGGGCGGAAGGCCATTTGGGTTGTAACATTACGTGGATAATTCCTGTATGTTTTCATTTAAACTTCACCTCATTGACAGGTTTACGACTGGCGATCCAGCCTTCAATATCTTCTTCAAGCCAACCGACTCCGCGTCCTTCGGGTGATAATAGAACCTGGGATGGGAAGTATCCTTTAGCCATCAAGCGATAAAGTGACGATCTTGATATGCTGCAACGGTGCAAAACCTCGTGAATTTTCAACAAGCGTTTTATTGCCATGGTTCCTCCTGAAATCTGACAGGAAGATCCTACGGCATGGTTTTGAGACACTCCTGTAATTAAAAAGAAAGGAGTTTCAAACCCTTCTATTAGCAATCGTTTGCCTATTGAAGGCTCGAATTATTGGCCCTAAAAAAATATCAACGTTTTGTGATTTGCATCACATAATATCGAGTATTTTTTTCTTCCAACTTCTTGGTGGGCGATGCAGAGTATTCATTAACGAATAAACAGATATGATCATCTACAGAAAGGATAAGTTACATGCAGGAAAAGGATTTAATCCCAATTTACCCTAAGATTGGAGCAGATTCGCTACGAAAGCTGCAATTTATCGCTTCTGTGCTTTATCCGGAATGGGCTAGAGAAGGGAAAAAGAGCGGAGACCCATTAAACCAGACATTAAGTTATTGCATTGAAGCTACTTACAATATTCTGGAGAAATCGCGTGCGATGCCCCCTATCTATGATGCTTTGCCGCCACCGAAAACGGTTAAAGCACAAGCACTGTATGACATCTTTCAGCGGATTACGACAATGAAGGACAAGGGCAAATCTCTTACAGAGATCGTTGCTTATTTAAATCAAGCTGGTTATCCCACTCCTGATGATCTGTATTCAACAAAACCGTTGACCGCTATTAATTTCAAAATATCGCGTTGGGAAAAAAGAGATGTCCGCGTGCTATTTGCGGATGGGTCACAGCCTGGCGAACTTCTAAGACAATATTTAGATAAGTTGAACAAACGATCCCAGAGAAAAAGAGCTCCAGGAGTCCGTAGCAGTCGTTAGAACGGCTAGGACAACCAGCTCAAAAAGCGAAGAACACGTGCGAATCCCTTGGGGGACAAGGAATGACTGTAGTTTGAGATTTCCTGGCATTTGATAGTCTCCCATAAGCCATTTCAAATCCATCGCTTCGTTGCTACTATTTTTAGATCTACACATACAAGGTGAAAGCGCTATGGATACTGCTTTACTTGCATCTCTTGATGGTGAAGGAAAGAAAAAGCTAGACCAGGCAATCGCAACGCTACAGGGCGATGTGAACGCTGCTTCGGGCGTATTGTATGTTGATCCAAAGCTCAGACTTGAGTACTCACGCCGCATCAAAGCTATGTCTGATGATCTTTACGACAAAGCTTCACGCGGCATCATTAGCTGGGAAAAAGCGGCAGAAGAAGCGAACCAGACGCGTAACCTTCTGATGGAGCTCATCCGCTACCGAAGTACACCTGTAGGCAAAGCACTGGCGCAAAAATGAAGGCTCAGGGCAAGACGCTGAATGAACTGATAGCCTATAAAACAAAGGCGGTGTACGGCGACAAAGTTAACTTTAATAATCTTTCTGTTTCACAGAAAAACGCGGTTTACAGCGCCGTGGTGCAATCGGCCGGCAAGTCCAACCATGAAGTAAATATTAAAATGCAGCGTTTGTCCGGTGCCGGACGCGGATTGATATTCCTTTCGCTTGCAGTAGCTGTTTACCAGATCTATGAAGCTGAGGACAGAGTTCTCGAAACTCAACGGCAACTTGCCATCAGTAGCGCCGGGATTGCAGGTGCGTGGGGTGGAGGAGCGCTGGCGGGGCTGATGTGTGGTCCTGGCGCACCTGTCTGCGTGGTTATTGGTGCTTTTGTTGGCGGTGCTATTGCCGCATGGGAAATCAGCGGATTCTGGGACTAACTATGTTTAATCTACTGGACAACGTTACACTTCAGCTCAGGGAAGAACCTACATCGACATCAATGGGAAAATATGAAGTCCTGATTGGAGGAAAAGGTACGGGCATTATGGTTCCTGTACAGGTGATAGAAGCTGCTGTTCAGGTTGATGATAAACGGCTGCTGTTATTTCTTACCGATGACGTTCCCTATGAAGAAGCGCTTAAAATAGCACTGCTCGATCTGAATGAGGGTGTGAAAGAGATACTGACGTTGGGTGGCGCATATCTGACAGGATCGTTTACGGACCTGAACATACAACCTAATGCAGTTGAATTCAGCTTTATTGGTGATACAACATGGCGGGTTGAAATACCAGCGATGCCCTTTATGAAACTCCCGTTCATCGGCGATCCACGGGGCGTTTCGCGTCCACCGGCATTGAAGCATTACATCAAAATCACCGCCAGTCCCGCACCTGCTCGCTTCGACGGTAGCCGCTAATTATTGAGTAAGAGAAGGGAGTGTTCTAGTAGCACTGAATGCGTCGGCTGGCTCTGACTTTTACCTTATCCCCACGGCAGTCATAGCGAGTAGTCGTGGATATGTCACTATGCCCTGCCAGCTGGCGTACAGTGTTAATATCCACGCCCTGTTCTAACAAGCGCGTAATGAAAGTCCTGCGCATGTCATGAGGTGTAAAACGCGCTATGCCAGAGTTCTGCTGTAACTGCTCCAGGATGCCGGTTAAACCGGTCGTTGTCAGCGGCTGGCTGGCAACCCTGCCGTTGCGCTGAATACGGTTAAACAAGGCATCCCCGGCCTCTTTCGCGCCACTGGCTGTAATCCATGCGCGGATGGCTTTATCTACCGCTGCCGCCACGTGTATCTCACGGTATTTACGCCCCTTCCCCTGCCTCACTGTAAGGATGCCATTGTCATAGTCCCGGCGTTCAAGGCTGACCAGTTCCCCGGCCCGCAAACCCGCACCGCATAGGGCCATTACAATGGCGACATCACGACAGCAGCGGATACGTTGCGGATGCCGTTTAGCGGCCTGAACAAGTGCACGAACCTCCTCCCGGCTGAGTGCCCTGCCCTTACGCTGGTTATCGCCATTGACGCGCTTAACTGCGCGGATACGGGCAAGGGTGTCCGCCTCCAGGCAATTGAGGTTAAAGGCCGTCTGCGCAATGCCCCGGAGTGCTGACAGTGCCATGTTGACCGATGACACGGCGTAACCGCCATCCAGCAGTGCCGCACGTACTTTAGCTACAGCGGCGAAGCTAAGTTGCTCCCAGGGATAACTGGCCGCATCCGCACCGCGTTTGAGTATGCTGGCACTACGGTTTAACAGGCTGGTGATACCCCGCCGTCCCGACGGGGCAAGACCGCTGATATAGGCATCCAGCATGGTTTCCACTACCGGCGAGACCTGGCGCAGCGCAGCCCTTCTCATGCGTTTAACCTGCTATAACATGTATTAAACCAGGTAACTGTCTGCATCACACCAGCCCTCGTTCAGCCAGTGACACCGTCTCAGCCCCGGCCACAATAAAGTGGTCCAGCAACCGCACATCCAGCATTTGCAGTAGCTCCTGCAGCCGCTTAGTTATCTGGATATCGCACTTGCTGGGTTCAGCCTCGCCGCTGGGGTGGTTATGCACAAGGATGACAGCGGCGGCGTTATGCCTGAGTACCTGCTTGATTACCTCCCGGGGATGAACGCTGACCGTATTTAACGAGCCCCGGAACAGCATTTCCCGATGCAGAAACTGGTGCTGGTTATCGAGCAGGATGATGCCAAACTCCTCATGCTCCAGCAGGGCCATTTCATACATCACGCACCGCCGTACATCATCAGGAGAGCAAAGCTGGACGCCACGCTGGTAGCACCGGCTGATAATGTTGCGGGCCTGGTCCAGGATGCGGGTTTCACGCAGGGTAAACGTCGTCATGTTCAGAACTCCCGTTCGATGAAGTAAATGGCTTCGGGAAACAGCTGGCGGCGGGTCGCGCCAGCACGTAAGGAGAAGGCTTTGCGGGGCATGGAGGTTCGCCCGTTGCTGTCGAAGAACCAGAGCGTTTCTTCGTCCATTCTGGTGACAAGGGACCAGTGAAACTGGTCGCTGAGCATAATCAGGCGGGAGTGGTCTGTGACCGCCAGAAACCGCCTCATTTCACTGAAAACCCGCCCTTCCACAAGGCCGCGACTTCCCTCGAAAGGTTTGCTGATTTGGACCGGAAACTGGCGGTGGTAGTGACCTTTCCGGAGTACCTGCGCAATCAGCCAGTCGAGCCGGTTTTCATCTATCCCTTCGGTCAGCCATTCATGCAAAGGCCAGCGTTGCTGATAGGCCAGAAGAAGTCGGTTCATGAGTGGTTTTCGTTTCACCCGACCGTCATACAGCCAGCTCAGCATATTCACCACACAGTACGCACCGCAAAGACAGTCAAGCTCTCCCTGTACAGACGCGTGTATCCCTCTGTTAGCAGTCACAGATAATGTCTCCATCAATAATTAGCTGTCAGTGTGGCGGGATTAGCTTTCCCACATAACGGTGAGGGTGTAGATATTCAGGAAGTGGTAATGAACGAAGTTTCTCTGCCAGAGCGCAAAAATGTCGCGCCCTTCCCCTGGGGGTAAATCACCGGCATAGGACAGGAAGACATAGCGCTGGCTCCAGCTGATATCGATTTCCTTTTCGAGCTCCGGATCTGTTCCCATATATTTGAAGTCAGTAATGTAGTCGAAATACCATTCATCATTGCGGGAGATAAGCCTTATTTCGACCGGATGAAACCCACCATTTTCAGCGCTGTAATTGATATCTTTGAACAGCAATGTGACAGCACGAATATTCGGTTTAACTGGCGGCTTTTTACTGAGTTCAGCCAGTATAATATTAATGAGTTCCTGACTTACGGGCATGGACAGCCCTTCCTGACGGATAATATTCATTGTATTTATTCCGGTAAATATGCGTTTGGGCTGATGACACAAATACTAATTAAACCTAACCCATACTGAATTTTCAGACGATGGACGTCCTCCCGCCAGAAGGGATATAAAATGAAACGCTAAGTTGGCTATTAGTTTATGCATCAGTTACTGAATAATATGACACTATCCAGTAATGACATTTTACCAGGAATATATTCATAAAACAAATAATTTCACACAGAAACTAATTTTAAATTTATTTTATGAATTCATCTAAAAACAGGAGAAGGCTTTTCCTTTTGCCGTAATCCAATTTGTTCCAGACTTGATCGAGTCGTTGTTTTAATTCTTTATCGAGCCCAGATAGATAGTCAGGCGGGATATTAGAAACATTCAGATTCTCCATGCAATCAATAAAGAACCAACTTATTGGTGTCTTTAGAGACATTGCAATTTTAACTAAATGCGCAACATTGATCTTATTCGTTCCTCGTTCATAGCGGGAAAGTTGTTGCTGAGATATATCGATAATTTCTGCAAGTTCAGCTGCGGTTAACCCGGCTTCTTTACGTCTGCTCTGAATACGCTGTCCCACCAGCTTATCAGCTGAATCTGCCACCAGTTTAACCATCATTTATTCTCCCGTCCGTCCATAAGCGGAAGTTTGGGTCTTTTTTACTCTTGCATGAACATCACTAATGACCTTAAAATCCAATAAATACTCACTTATAGAGCAAAAAGACTAAGGCTGGCGAGCTGAGTGACCAGCAGATGAGCCTTAGAACAAAGGTGGACAAAAAAGGGGAACATTGTGGCAACCACCATTACTGAGATAACGGATTGCTTTGAGTACTTTTTCAGCTCCCTTTACTGGCGTGAATTTGTCAAAACACTGCGTCTGAATGAATGTAGCGAGCGGGAACTTTTGCCATTAGTACGTTGCTATTTACTGGGTTGGTTTGCGGATTACGTCTCGCCAGAAGTCAAAAGCAGGCTACCAGGAACGGTATCCGGGCATGGTTTCATTGACTTTGTGATTGACGATGTGGCCGTTGAGTTTGCAGTCCGTAAGCCAACAGCAGCTCGTTCCAATGTCTCCGCAACCGTCAACAGCACGGAAGTGAAGAAGTTGATGAAGCACGACGGCAAAGCACTGCTTGTACTGTTTGACTTCTCTGACACGCCCTATTCAGAAGAACAGATCGAATCTTTCCGTAACTGGCCCTCTCTCGGTCGGGGGAATCACCGTAAATCCGCTTGCAACGTTGTGTATTTCTTTGTGGAAAAACGCAGGCCGCTGGCACTTGGGAAAATCACCAAAAACATTCGTATCAGCTAACAGGATATTTAATGATGAAAAGAATAGTTGCTGCATTAGTACTGACAGCCTTAGCCCTCCCGGCAATCGCAGCTCAATACGCTAAGCCGGGTGCTGTCTTAACGCTAAAACCTGGGAACGGTAATGCGGAATTCAGCATCAACGCATCAACCAAAGACGGCTCAGGGACCTGCAACATGGACGGTACAGCACAACAAATAGCTGCTGGTGAGAATCAGAAACGCCGTTGGATCTGGAATGACAAAACCAGCCAGTGTGTTGCCGTGCTCAGTGAGATGAATAATGGGAAAACCAGCGTGATGACTCGTGGTTGCGAAGGATACTGCGGGTCTTCTGCGACAGGTGCTATGAATGGCCTGTTTAATAAGAAATAAAAGTATCATTAATTAACGAAGGAACTATAAATGAAAAGAACAATACTTCTGGTATTAATAACAGCTAGTTTGTTGTTGGCTGGCTGTGGCGAGAAAACGCCAAAATGCGGTAGTGATGATGCAAAAAAACTGGTCGTGGATATTGCCAGAAAGACAATAGAGAAAGCCATGACACTGGATAAGGATGTGCGGATTACAGTGGAAAATGTCAGAACAATAAGCCATGAATCAGGCCTTGACGTTTATCAGTGTGCTGCTGATTTAACATTCACAAAACCAGGGCTGAAAAATTCTTTGCCGATCACCTACCGGGTTCAAAAAACTGATGAGGGGAAAGGTCTGTTCTATATAAATGTATCTGGTTTGTAACATTTTTAACCAACTTTAAATATTTGTTTCAGATAAAATAATCACCAGAACCTTTTGCGAAAATTTTTACACATCTCATCACACCATAGTATACCGCGTACTTAAGTGAAATATATGCTCTATATCTAAACAATACAGAGCATATATATTTACTCAACATCCTTCACAAAGCCATTATTGCAAAAGTCAACATTCCGAGATAATTCTAAATACAAGATCACCTTCCAATGGTTGACTCCATATGAATCTTTAAAATCATTTGACTGAGACAATAACAAAGATGATACATCTTGATATGCTCCTCTTCTGCTATAAACACGAATCAAACTAGCTCTCATCCTACAAATTTCCGAAGCTGATTTTCTTTTGAATCTAGCTCTAAGGTTAAGGTTAGAAAAATGCCTTGCAAAAATCCCAGAAAAATAAGCATACCCAGCATATCCTAGCGAAGAAAAATCTAATTGTATTTTATTACCCACAACAATAGAAATATTAATAAATCTCTCATTTGGGAAAATATCATAGTATGGGTGTATGAATATTCTTTCATTGTTCAATAAAAATTTAGACTTCTTGTATATTGTATTGCAGACTGAGCATATAGGTATAAGATTTTTTGATAATACTGAAAATTCAGGGTAACTTTCTTTAGGAAGGTAATGGTCTAATGTACTGGGCTCACTGATCCCGCAATAAGGACATTCATCAAAATCCGGCAAGTCTGGATTAAATAATCTCGCAGAGATTATTTTAAATGTTTTAGTTTTAACGTTATAAGCATGTAAAATAGAATCACTTTCTTCAGTAGATAGCCCTATTGGTCGCAAGCTTTCTAAGCTAAGTTTATTGGCTTCATAGCTATCGTATGCATTTTTTATTCTAGATATAATATTACGGATAGGGGTGGCATATTTATCAGTTTTATCCTCGACTATAAGGTCAAGATTGTTTTTATCGTTTTCGATTGGCAGAGGTATATTTCTCATAGCTCCACCATTAATTTAAATTTGTAAGAAATGACTTTGCAGTCATTCCTAGTTTTTTGCCAAACATTACTTCGATTTCTTTTAGTGTATACCCTTCCGAAGAAAGCTTTGATAAAATTGAGTAAAAATTAGACTCTTCAAAAGAAACATTAAAGACATCCTCAGTTAGGTTGGATATTTCTTCTCCAAACGATTCTTTTTTTAGTTTCCCAACCTTAGGTTTAAGATAATTACCTCTTAAAAGTTGAACAAATTTTGATGGTGTTTCCTGTAAAATCACAGGAGAATGGGTAGCTATGATAGAATATGAGTTGAAGTGAGTTAAAATAGATCTAATTGAGTGCATAAATGAAGCGATAAGAGACGGATGAAGGTGCGTCTCTGGCTCATCAATTATCACCAATGAATTGTCTTCTATATGTTCAAATATATTTGCCAAAATGGATAAAACAATTTTCTGACCTGAACTAAGCCTATCAAATTTTTCTAACAAAACATTTCGATCTAATTCAGAAAATGACTGATCGGAAATAATAGGTTTTATGCATTCATTCCATTGTTCAATTTTTTTTTCGAGTATAATTTTTTCATAAGCAACTTTAAATTCATTGGTAATCTCGGAAATATTTTTCAGCCTATACTCAGTTGAATTTTCCACTCGTTCTCTAAGGCCGCAATATTTATAGCCAAATATATGCCCTTGTTCTTCAATCTCTTTTTGCTCAGCTTCATTTTTACCCGGAATTTCAAAGTTGTCGAATGCTGAATAAGATACAACCACTACATTCCCAAAATCTGGCTTTGTGTTATTAAACCTCTTTTCCCTAGCCTTTATAAGCTCAATTTTGTCATCGAAGCCGTAACCTGAAATTGTACGTGCTATATCAGAAAGAAGTTGTGTTTTACCTGTTCCATTTCTCCCAATAATTACATTTATATTAGATGGTATAATACTCGTTTTCTGCTCCTGGAAATAAAAACTTAGATCATAGGGAGCCGAAAATCCTTTCAGGGTGGTCGAAAAGTCAAACACATGACAATTTTCATCATTAGTATCTACTTGTCTATTAAACATTTTCTTAGCAAATTCCAAGGCCTGTTCTGCTGGGCTAAAGCGAACTGCGGATGTTTTAAATTGCGACAACTCACTAAATGCATCAAAAATGATTTTATCATAAGCACAATCATTCAATGATTCAAGAATCAGTTTCTCATATTGAAGGCCTAACCCTCTAATGTTTAAGTAATATTGCTTACTTTGCCCGAGGGAACAGAAATTATCAGGGAGTTTATCGCACCCATTATCAAACTGCACGCGTCCGATCTCTAAAGTGTTATCAATAATTTTCAGTTCACCAATTGGTACTAAATTATCTTCATAAAAAAATGACAACAAAAATGTAGACTTATAGGAGTAATCATCCCAATCAGTAGCTTGCAATAATATATAATTCTTTAAATTTATTTTATTTTTTCCGTTCAAAAATATTTTCATATAAACATTCTTCCTATTTAATTCACTTTAATAAAATAATAAGATAAGTCAAAAAAGTGATTAACTAATTATTTTCAACCACCGTTTTAGACAAAAAATCTAAATAATCAGCCCATACCTGCAACCACTTCCGACACTCCGCATCATACTTATAAAGATTATAAATCCCTTCAACACCGCCACGTGTATGACCCAGCACAGCCTCTGCAACTTCATTTGGACATTGTAAGCGAGATAGCCCCGTTCGTACTGTACGCCGCAAGTCATGGGGCGTCCAATGAAGTATATCAAGCATTTGACCGCTTTCACGTAAACGCCATGAGTTTTCAGTTAGATACTTCTGCTGGATTGGCTTCTTAGTAGCCTGCGAAGGAAATAGATATTTGTCAGAGGTAAGGCGTAGTATCTTGAGAAAGTCGATCGCCTGATCAGATAACTGTACGTAGCGCTCTACCCCTGTTTTAGTTTCTCTCAGATGAATGGTCCCCTTTTCAAGATCAACATCCTTCCATGCCATATTGCAGACTTCACCGGTACGACATCCAGTCCAGAGAGTCAGACGTAACACGTTTTTGATCGTTGCCGTATAAGCCGAACCCGGAAGCCATTTAAGGAATTTTGCAAGCTCGTCCTCACTCAGTACCCGTGTTCTACGACCATTTGTGAGTTTGATTCTCGTCTGTCGTAAGCTGGATTTTGCTAACAATGCTGGATTAGCAAACCTTTCATCAAAGCGCCCCAAGCCAATTGCAAACTCATAAGCGAGTGAAAGTTCCCTTAGAACATTACCAGCCTGTACGGTTGCACCTCGGGCTACAATACCATTGATTAAATTAATTACATCTTGCCGCGTAATCTCAGCAGCATTTCGTGTTCCTAAGCTTTTAACGGCGTCGCCATAGAGAGTACGACGGGCCTCGGCCTGCCCTTTCGGCTTTCTGGCTCCGGGAATGATCTTCCCGTCCTTCGTTTTACGATCCTCAATACGCTCGGTAAGATACAGTTCAACTAATCCCTGCACAGTTAATTCAGGTAATTTGGCCTGTTCAGCCTCGATTGCACGAAGTTGTTTTTCCTGCTTGAGTTCTGATGCAGGACACCGGCCTTCCTGACGGAGGAGCTTTAATTCGTTGAGTTTAAGACGTGCAGCGGCGAGAGAAGTCTGCGGGAAGTTGCCAATTTTGACCTGAGCAAGTTTTCCAGTCACAGGGCTCGTGTAACGGTAGAAAAAAGACTTAACACCAGTAGCACCACACGAGACACGTAAACCACGATTTTCGCCAATATCAGCTTTATCTTTGTCACCTGGTTTCATCATTTCAATCGCTTTAAACGACAGTGGCTTTGCCTCTTGTTTTCCTGCCATAAAGACTCCGTTATCATGCTCCCTACGCATTTATGAAACGAAATGTAGGTTGTGCTGTAAGTAGCCATATTTTACCAGGCTATAGGTTGGCAAGCTACACTTTAACCTACATTTAAATGTAGGATTTCATGAGATTAAATGAGACAAAGTGAAACTCAATGAGAACAATAAATATCACTAACTCATTAAAATTTAATAGAATGGACATCATAAGCCGATGAGTACACCAGAAAATTTCGACGCCCACACCCCAATGATGCAGCAGTACCTGCGCCTGAAGGCCGATCATCCTGACATCCTGCTGTTTTATCGCATGGGTGATTTCTATGAGCTGTTTTACGATGACGCCAAACGCGCTTCGCAGCTGCTGGAAATCTCGCTGACCAAACGCGGCGCCTCGGCAGGTGAACCGATTCCCATGGCAGGTGTGCCTTATCATGCGGTTGAGGGTTACCTGGCGAAACTGGTTCAGCTGGGCGAGTCTGTCGCTATCTGTGAGCAGATTGGCGATCCGGCACTCAGCAAAGGTCCGGTTGAGCGCAAGGTCGTGCGCATTGTCACGCCCGGCACCATCAGCGATGAAGCCCTGCTGCAGGAGCGCCAGGACAACCTGCTGGCCGCCATTTTTCAGAGCCAGCGCGGGTTCGGCTACGCCACCCTGGATATCAGCTCCGGTCGCTTCCGCCTGAGTGAACCCGGCGATGTGGAAACCATGGCGGCTGAACTGCAGCGCACGAATCCGGCCGAGCTACTCTATCCGGAAGATTTTCAGGCCATGCAGCTGATCGATCAACGTCGTGGCCTGCGTCGTCGCCCGCTGTGGGAGTTTGAAATTGATACCGCACGTCAGCAGTTAACCCTGCAGTTTGGCACGCGCGATCTGAGCGGCTTTGGCGTAGAGCAGGCCCATCTGGCGCTGCGCGCTGCCGGCTGCCTGCTGCAGTATGTCAAAGATACGCAGCGTACAGCCCTGCCCCATATTCGTTCACTGAGCATGGAGCGCCAGCAGGACAGCGTGATTATGGATGCCGCCACACGCCGTAATCTGGAAATCACGCAGAACCTTGCCGGCGGCACGGAAAATACGCTGGCCGCGGTGCTGGACAAGACCGTGACGCCCATGGGCAGCCGCATGCTGAAACGCTGGCTGCACATGCCGCTGCGCGACGTAAACACTATTCATCGCCGTCAGGAATCCATTGCTGAACTGCAGAGCCTCAGCCAGGACCTTCAGCCAGTGCTGCGGCAGGTGGGCGATCTGGAGCGCATTCTGGCGCGTCTGGCGCTGCGCACGGCGCGTCCGCGCGATCTGGCGCGCATGCGTCATGCCTTTCAGCAGCTGCCCGAACTGAACAGCCTGCTTGCCGGGGTCAGCGCCCCTCAGCTGGTCAGTCTGCGTACGCAGATGGGCGAGTTCCATGAACTGCGTGAACTGCTGGAACAGGCCATTATCGAATCACCGCCGGTGCTGGTGCGAGATGGCGGCGTTATTGCGCCGGGCTATAACGCCGAGCTGGATGAGTGGCGGGCGCTGGCCGACGGTGCCAGCGATTATCTCGATCGTCTTGAAATCCGCGAGCGGGAAAAGCTGGGGCTGGATACGCTGAAAGTGGGCTTTAACGCCGTGCACGGCTACTACATTCAGGTGAGCCGTGGCCAGAGCCATCTGGTGCCGATTCATTATGTGCGCCGGCAGACGCTGAAGAATGCGGAACGCTACATTATCCCCGAACTGAAAGAGTACGAAGACAAAGTCCTGACGTCGAAGGGCAAAGCGCTGGCACTGGAGAAAAGCCTCTATGATGAGCTGTTCGATCGCCTGCTGCCGCACCTTGAAGCGCTGCAACTCAGTGCCGCAGCGCTGGCTGAGCTGGATGTGCTGGCCAACCTGGCAGAGCGCGCCTGGACGCTCAACTACTGCCGTCCGGTACTGCAGGAAAAAGCCGGAATTCGCATTACCGCAGGCCGCCATCCGGTGGTCGAGCAGGTGCTGAAAGAACCGTTTATTGCCAATCCGCTGTCGCTCTCCCGGCAGCGCCGCATGTTGATCATTACCGGTCCCAATATGGGCGGTAAAAGTACTTACATGCGTCAAACCGCCTTGATTGCGCTGATGGCGTGGATTGGCAGCTACGTGCCGGCAGAAGAAACGGTGATTGGTCCTATCGACCGCATTTTCACCCGTGTGGGCGCGGCGGACGATCTGGCCTCCGGTCGGTCAACCTTCATGGTTGAAATGACGGAAACCGCCAATATCCTGCATAACGCGACTGAAAACAGTCTGGTCCTGATGGATGAAATTGGCCGTGGCACGTCAACCTATGACGGCCTCTCACTGGCGTGGGCCTGCGCAGAAAGCCTGGCTAACCGCATCAAAGCCATGACGCTGTTTGCTACCCACTACTTTGAGCTGACCACGCTGCCGGAAAAAATGGAAGGTGTGGTGAATGTGCATCTGGATGCCGTTGAACATGGCGACACCATCGCCTTTATGCACAGCGTGCAGGACGGTGCCGCCAGCAAAAGTTATGGTCTGGCGGTAGCGGCACTGGCCGGCGTGCCAAAAGAGGTGATTAAGCGCGCCCGTCATAAGCTGAAAGAACTGGAGGCGCTGTCAGGCAGTTCAGCGGCGTCTACGGTTGAGGGCTCGCAGCTGCCGTTGCTGGTGGCGGAAACCTCGCCGGCGGTGGATGCTCTGGAGGCGCTGGATCCGGACAGCCTGACACCCAAACAGGCGCTGGAGTGGATTTATCGGCTTAAAACGCTGTTATAACCTGCTGCCGGGCGCGGCGCTGACAGCCCCGCCCCGGCCTCGCCGCCGGAAGCCAGGCATAAAAAAAACGGTGACCCTGAGGTCACCGTTTTTGTCACTGGTTATGGCTTATTCGCGAAACAGTGCTTCGATATTCAGACCCTGCGTCTGCAGAATTTCACGCAGACGACGCAGACCTTCAACCTGAATCTGGCGGACGCGCTCACGGGTTAACCCGATTTCACGACCAACATCTTCCAGCGTTGCCGCTTCATAGCCCAGCAGGCCGAAACGACGTGCCAGCACTTCACGCTGCTTGGCATTCAGTTCAAACAGCCACTTGACGATACTTTGCTTCATATCATCGTCCTGAGTGGTGTCTTCCGGACCGTTGTCTTTCTCATCGGCCAGGATATCCAGCAGCGCTTTCTCGGAATCACCACCCAGTGGTGTATCAACCGAGGTAATACGCTCGTTGAGACGCAGCATACGGCTCACGTCATCAACTGGCTTGTCCAGCTGCTCAGCGATCTCTTCCGCACTCGGCTCATGATCAAGCTTATGCGACAGTTCACGCGCGGTACGCAGGTAAACATTTAACTCTTTAACAATATGAATCGGCAGGCGAATTGTACGGGTTTGGTTCATAATTGCCCGTTCAATAGTCTGACGAATCCACCAGGTGGCGTAAGTTGAGAAGCGGAACCCGCGTTCCGGGTCAAACTTCTCTACGGCACGGATCAGGCCGAGATTACCCTCTTCAATCAGGTCCAGCAGGGCCAGACCACGATTGCTGTAGCGACGGGCAATTTTCACCACCAGGCGTAAGTTACTTTCAATCATGCGGCGACGAGAAGGGATGTCACCTCGCAGTGCACGACGGGCAAAAAAGACTTCTTCTTCCGCCGTTAACAGAGGAGAGTAACCAATCTCGCCGAGGTAAAGCTGCGTCGCATCCAGCACGCGTTGCGTCGCACCCTGTGACAACAACTCTTCTTCCGCTACTTCGTTATCACCAGGTTCGTTCTCAACGAGAGCCTTCTCATCAAAAACCTCAGCTCCGTTCTCCTCGAATTCCGCATCATCGTGTAACTCATTAACTTTCAGCGTATTCTGGCTCATAAGCGGCTCCTACCCGTGATCCAAGGGCAGAACACCAAAGGTTCTGCCGGATTATCGCTGCGGTAAATAACGCAACGGGTTTACGGATTTCCCCTTGTAACGAATTTCAAAATGCAATCTTACAGAACTGGTTCCGGTGCTACCCATGGTAGCGATCTTTTGCCCCGCCTTAACTTCCTGTTGTTCCCGGACCAGCATGGTATCGTTGTGGGCGTAGGCACTCAGGTAATCATCGTTGTGTTTGATGATGATTAAATTACCGTACCCGCGGAGCGCGTTGCCTGCGTACACCACCCTTCCTGAAGCAGTGGCGACAACAGGTTGTCCACGCGAACCGGCGATATCGATACCTTTGTTTCCGCCTTCCGCAGCGGAGAAGTTATCGATAATCTTCCCATCAGTCGGCCAACGCCAGCTTCCCACCGGTGTTGTGCTATTGGTTGTGCTGCTGACTGTGGGCGGTGCGGTAACCGGAGCTGTGGTCGTTGCCACATTATTTGCCCCTTTCGACGGCAGCATTTTCCCGCCTGTCGAACCCGAATCATCAGAATACGTAATAACAGGTTGCTGTGCAACAGGGGTGGATTTAATTTGTGTCTGGGCATTTGTCCCAGGCACTCCGCCCTGACTGGCGTCGGCGGCAGTGATGGCGTTTCCACCCGTAATAGTCTGGCCGTTGCCGTTGCCAACCTGCAGGGTCTGGCCTGCGCTAAGGCCATAAGGCGCCTGAATATTGTTGCGCTGTGCCAGGTCGCGGAAATCGTTGCCGGTAATCCAGGCAATATAGAACAGCGTGTCACCACGTTTGACGGTGTAGGTCTCGCCTCCGTAGCTTCCTTTCGGAATATTCCCATAATTACGGTTGTACACAATACGCCCGTTTTCCGTCACTACATTATTACTGGTACTAATCATTCCACCGGACGGTGCTGGCGAAGGTGTACCGCCGCTTAACATTCCACCGTGCGGCATTGCCGGGACCGTGCTGTTTTGCGGTGAGAGCATGCCACCACCGGACATGCCACCTGCAGGGGCGGAAGCCATGCCGCTGTCGGCATTATTGCTGCCAATCTGGCTGATAGGAGCCTGCGTGTTATCCCCTGAGCTGCAACCTGCCAGCCAAAAACCGACCAGTGAAAGTGCCGCCAGACGGCGTAATTGAAATACTGTGCTTCCCGTGCTCATTGATCCCCCGTGATGGCAATCCTGGATGAAACTGTGTAACGGATATAACCGCATTATTCACTGCACAAAACGGCAATGGCGGTCTTTTGCATTGATTAACAAGGATAGTAACAATATCAACTGCGCCATGCCACGTAACGATTGTGAAGAAATACGTAGGAATCGCTCAGGCCAGATCGCCCTGCACCAGCGGCACAAAGCGCACCGGCTCGATGATCTCTTCCGTGATGTCCTTACCCTGACGGCGTAAGCGCTTCAGCACCTGCTGATCCTCGCCAACCGGCAGCACCATTTTGCCGCCATCGCCCAGTTGCGCTATCAGCGCAGTCGGAATTTCGGGGGGAGCGGCAGTGACAATAATGGCATCGAACGGACCGCGCGCGGCCCAGCCCTGCCAGCCATCGCCATGCCGGGTAGAAATGTTATGCAGATCGAGCTGCTTCAGACGGCGCTTGGCCTGCCACTGCAGCCCTTTGATGCGTTCAACCGAATAGACGTGATTAACCAGATGCGCGAGGATAGCGGTCTGATAGCCGGACCCGGTGCCAATTTCCAGCACGCGCGAGTCCGGATTCAGCTCCAGCAGCGCGGTCATGCGCGCCACCATGTAGGGCTGTGAGATAGTCTGGCCATTGCCAATCGGCAGCGCCACGTTTTCCCAGGCTTTGTGTTCAAAGGCTTCGTCGATGAACCGTTCGCGCGGCACATCGGCAATCGCTTTCAGCAGATGCTCATCGTCAATGCCCTGGGCACGTAGCTGTGCTAAAAGCGTCTCGATGCGCCGGTTCACCATGCCAGTTTTACCTCAGCCTCGGTCAGCCAGTCACTTAATACTGTCTGCGCGGCGTGCGCCGTCAGGTCCACGTGCAGAGCAGTCAGCGAAACATAGCCCGCCTCCACGGCGGCAAAATCGGTATCCGGACCGGCATCCAGTTTCTGCCCCGGCGGGCCAATCCAGTACAGCGGCTGACCGCGCGGGTCTTCAGTGCAGATGACCTGATCGGCCGGATGACGGCTGCCACAGCGGGTAACGCGAAAACCTTTAATCTGCTCCAGCGGTAAATCGGGCACGTTAACATTCAGGATCCGCCCGGTGCGTAACGGAGCGTGCGACAGCGCCCGCAACAGCGTACAGGTCACTGCGGCCGCGCTGGCGTAGTGCTGATGGCCATTCAGCGATACCGCCAGCGCAGGCAAGCCCAGATGACGCCCTTCCATCGCGGCAGCGACCGTGCCGGAGTAAATCACATCATCGCCCAGGTTAGGGCCGGCGTTAATGCCCGAGACCACAATATCCGGCCGCGGCTGCATCAGCTTGTTAACGCCGAGGAACACGCAATCGGTCGGCGTGCCCATCTGTACCGCGATATCGCCATTTTCATGGGTGAAGGTACGCAGGGGCGTTTCCAGCGTCAGAGAATTTGATGCGCCGCTGCGATTGCGATCGGGCGCGACGACCTGCACTTCCGCAAACTCACGCAGGGCGCGAGCCAGCGTCTGAATGCCGGGAGCATGAATTCCATCATCGTTGCTGAGCAGTATCCGCATCTGGTCCTGACCTTTGTTCATTAACCGGTCCTCAGCCCGCCAGCCCGCGTCAGAGGTGCACCTGTTATGGTGCAATCAGAGGGAAGCTGGCGGCACAAGGATGTTTGCATTCTAGCGGTGAGGCGCGGGAAGTGGTAGGCGTAAATCACGCCGCGGCCGGCATTTGCTGCAACAATACGCAGCCGCGACCCGCCGCAGAAGGCGCACAGGCGAGGCGGCAGCCTGCCTGCCGTTACTCGTCGCCGAGCGGCGCGCTGGCCCCGTTGCTCAGCAGTTCACGCACCACGCTGGTGGCAAAGCTGCCGGCGGGTAACCAGAACTGCATCTCCAGCGTGGCCGCGTCCGTCCAGCGCCAATGCAACGCGTCAGGCACCACGAGAGCCGCCCGGCGCGCCGCATCCACGCGTTCGCGCGTCAGCAGCCCCAGCAGAACGGTGGATGACGCCAGCTGCTGCTGTTCAAACGCCAGCGCGTCGCCCTGAACACCCGGCTCACCCCGGCCGGGCAGCGGTGCGGTAATCCGCAGTTCATGCTGATCAACCCGCTGCTGCAGCACAGGCAGCTCTTCAGCCTGAGCGACAAACCAGCTGCCGCGCCCGGTAAGCTGCAGGGCATCGCCCGCCTGCACGCGATTCAGTGCACCGTCACGCTGCAAACGGGCGCTGACTATCTGGTTAAACAGGTGACTGCGCGCAGCGGACAGCAGCAGGCCTTTCATGCTGCGATCGCGCGGGCGAAACTGCTCCTGCGCCCATAAATTCGCCTGCGTCAGGTTATTGCCGCCGCGGCCAAAACGCTGCTCGCCAAAGTAGTTGGGGACACCCTGCTGCTGCAGGCGTTGCAGCCGCTGCTCCACGTCAGCGCGATCGGACACCTCGCGCACCACCAGACGAAACGCATTTCCCGCCAGCGCACCGGTACGCAGTTTGCGCTTATGGCGAATGACCTGCAGAATCTCAACGCCCTCCAGTCGGAAGCCTGCCAGATTCGGCATCGCCGTTCCCGGCACGCGGAAACAGAGCGTTTGCTCGGTGACAGCATGACGGTCTTTCATCCCGGCATAGCTGAGATCGCGTTGCGGAACGCCGAGAAATTTCGCGATAGCTTCAGCCACAAAACGGGTGTTACAGCCGATCTTGCGGATGCGCACCAGCAGCTGTTCCCCTTCGCCATCATAGGGATAACCCAGATCTTCAATGACCACGAAATCTTCCGGCCGGGCTTTGATAATACCGCTGGCGCGCGGTGCACCGTGCAGGTAATGCAGTGCACTCATGCCTTCACCAGCAGCGCTACCGCCTCACAGGCAATGCCTTCACCGCGACCGGTAAAGCCCAGCTTTTCGGTGGTGGTCGCTTTTACGTTGACCGCATCCATATGACAGCCGAGATCCTCTGCAATGTTGACACGCATCTGCGGCACGTGCGGCAGCATTTTCGGCGCCTGCGCGATAATCGTCACATCCACATTGCCGATGCGATATCCCTTCTGCGCAATCCGGCGCCAGGCTTCACGCAGCAGGCCACGGCTGTCGGCACCTTTGAACGCCGGATCGGTATCCGGGAAGAGTTTGCCGATGTCCCCCATCGCCACCGCGCCAAGCAGCGCGTCGGTCAGCGCATGCAGCGCCACGTCACCGTCTGAATGCGCAATAAAGCCCTGTTCAAAGGGAATACGCACCCCGCCAATCACTAACGGACCTTCGCCGCCAAAAGCGTGAACGTCAAAACCGTGACCGATACGCATCATGCGCTCTCCTTTAACTGAATCTGAGTAAGATAGAAGGCGGCCAGCGCCAGATCTTCTGGCCGCGTGACCTTGATGTTGTCGCTGCGTCCGCTGACCAGCGCTGGATGATAGCCGCAGTACTCAAGCGCGGAAGCCTCATCGGTGATGGTCGCGCCTTCGGTCAGCGCCCGCGTCAGGCAGGCGGTCAGCAGCGCATGCGGGAAAAATTGCGGCGTCAGGGCGTGCCAGAGATCGTCACGCTCTACGGTATGCGCAATCGCCTGTTTCCCCGGCTCAGCGCGCTTCATGGTGTCGCGCACCGGCGCGGCAAGAATGCCGCCGGTTTTACTGTGCTCGCGCACTGCCAGCAGCCGGGCCAGATCGTCCGGGTGCAGGCACGGGCGTGCCGCATCATGAACCAGCACCCACGCACTGTGGCGGATCGCCTGCAGGCCAGCCAGTACCGATTCGGCGCGCGTGTCGCCGCCGGTCACGCGCAGCACGCGGCTGTCCTGCGCTAACGGCAGCGTGTCAAACCAGCCATCGTCAGGGCTGACCGGCACCACCACCTGTCTGACAGCCGGATGCGCCAGCAGGCGTGCCACGCTGTGCTCCAGCAGGGTCAACTGACCAATGGTGAGGTATTGTTTCGGACAGGCCGCCTGCATGCGACTGCCCACACCAGCCGCCGGCACGACGGCGATGACGTCCGCAGAGGAAGAGAGCTGATTCATGTAATTATCGTGATTGGTTCTGCGCAGATTGCGCATTGCGTTTGTTCTGGTCTGGTACCAGACGATAGAAAGTCTCGCCAGGCTTAATCATGCCCAGCTCGCTGCGTGCGCGTTCCTCAATCGCCTCTGAACCGCCATTGAGATCGTCAATTTCGGCAAACAGTTGATCGTTTCGCGCTTTTAGTTTGGCGTTATTCGCCTGTTGTGACGCCACGTCTTCATTGACGCGCGTGTAATCATGGATACCGTTCTTGCCCAGCCACAGAGAGTATTGCAACCATCCCAGCAGCACGAGCAGCAGTAACGTCAGTTTTCCCATCCCCGCCCCCTGAAAAACGGCTCAATCATCCCATAACTTGACGCCGGACTCCACTGCGGCAGCGAAAATGGACCGCAAGCAGATTTATCTGCCCCCGCTGGGGTAACAATCAGCCGCGGGCAGCAGGTAAACTTTTGTAACCTGCCGATGCGTTTGCACATCAGCAGCGGGTCACCAGCCGGAGAGAAAGGAGAATAGCAGCCAGAACAGGCACACGACCGCCAGCGCGGTCAGAATCGCTGACCAGAAGAGCCGTCCGCGCAGCAGCTGGCTGAATACAATGCCAATCAGCACCGAAGCCGGCAGCAGCGCCAGAAAAAAGGGCCAGGTGTAGAGGAAAAAGAACAGCGTGTTAGAGCCGTAGAGCAGGAACGGAATGCCCAGCGCACACCAGTAGGAGAGAAAGCCTGTCACGCCGCCCGGCAGCGATGAGCGGGGCTCATCCGGGTGACGATCATCTTTGCGGGCCAGCATGGGGGTTACGTTCTGCATAGAGATCCTGTTGACGCTAAAGCGCGGCAAACCTGCGTCGTTTGCCGCTGTCGGTTCAGGATCTGATGATATCGCGGCGGCGCAGCAGGTCTAACAATTGGCCGGTCAGTTTTGTAACCAATTGTTCCCCTTCCAGCTGGATTTCCGCGGCCTCCGGCGCTTCATAGACGCTGTCGATACCGGTGAAATTACGCAGCTCACCGGCGCGCGCTTTTTTGTACAGTCCTTTGGGATCGCGCGCTTCACATACGGCCAGCGGCGTATCGACAAACACCTCAATGAACTGCCCTTCTTCCAGCAGGTCGCGCACCATCTGGCGTTCGGCGCGATGCGGTGAAATAAAGGCGGTCAGTACCACCAGACCGGCATCCACCATCAGCTTCGCCACTTCGCCAACGCGACGAATGTTCTCTTTGCGGTCTGCGTCGCTGAAGCCGAGATCGCGGCACAAACCGTGCCGCACGTTGTCGCCATCCAGCAGATAGGTGCTGACGCCCAGCCGGTGCAGCGCCTGCTCCAGCGCACCAGCAACGGTGGATTTACCGGAGCCCGAAAGCCCGGTAAACCACAGCACCACGCCCTGATGGCCGTGCTGCTGCTCCCGCTCTGCGCGCGTGACCGGATGGTCGTGCCACACTACGTTTTCGTCGTGCTGCGCCATTACTGTTCGCCCGTCAGATCGCGCAGATCGCGTGCCTGCCAGTGCGGGAAGTGACGGCGCACCAGCGCATTCAGCTCCAGCTCAAAGGCGCTGAACTGGCTGGATGGCGCGCGTGCTTCGTGCTGCGGCTGATTGATCATACCGGCACCCACAGTGACATTGCTCAGACGATCGATAAAGATCATACCGCCGGTGACCGGATTCTGCTGATAGGCATCCAGCACCATCGGCTCGTCAAAGGTGATCTCCACCAGCCCGATACCGTTCAGCGGCAGGTTGTCCGCAGCGCGTTTCTCCAGCGTGTTGATCTCTACCTGATGCAGGATTTTTTCCACCCGCGCGCGCGTTTTCTTGCCGGCGATTTTGACCTCGTAGCTCTGGCCGGGCTGCAGCGGCTGCTCTGCCATCCACACCACGTCAACGGTCGCCGACTGCACCGGCTGCAGGTCGGCACTGGCATCCACCAGCAGATCGCCGCGGCTGATGTCGATCTCATCCTTCAGTACCAGGGTGATCGCCTCGCCGGCAGCCGCTTCCTGCAGATCGCCATCAAAGGTGACAATACGCGCAACGGTGGATTCCACGCCGGAAGGCAGCACCTTCACCCGCTGTCCGGTGGCGATCACGCCGGAGGCCAGCGTCCCGGCATAGCCGCGGAAATCGAGGTTCGGCCGGTTCACATACTGCACCGGGAAGCGCATCGGCTGATGATCGACCACGCGTTTCAGCTCAACGGTTTCCAGTACGTCCAGCAGCGTCGGGCCGCTGTACCACGGCATGGTGGTGCTCGGGCTGGCAACGTTATCCCCTTCCAGCGCAGACATCGGCACAAAACGGATATCCAGATCTTCCGGCAGCTGTGCGGCGAAATCGAGGTAATCCTGTTTGATCTGCTCAAACGTCTCCTGACGGTAGTCCACCAGATCCATTTTGTTGATCGCTACCACCAGATGTTTGATGCCCAGCAGCGTTGAAATAAAGCTGTGACGGCGGGTCTGATCCAGCACGCCTTTACGCGCATCGATCAGCAGAATCGCCAGATCGCAGGTGGAGGCGCCGGTGGCCATGTTACGGGTGTACTGCTCGTGTCCCGGCGTGTCGGCAATAATAAATTTACGCTTCTCGGTGGAGAAGTAACGGTAAGCGACATCAATGGTGATGCCCTGCTCGCGCTCGGCCTGCAGGCCATCCACCAGCAGCGCCAGATCGAGTTTTTCTCCCTGGGTGCCGTGACGTTTGCTGTCGTTGTGCAGTGAAGAGAGCTGGTCTTCATAAATCTGCCGGGTGTCATGCAGCAGACGGCCAATCAGCGTACTTTTGCCATCGTCCACGCTACCGCAGGTCAGGAAACGCAGCAGGCTTTTGTGTTGTTGCGCGGTCAGCCAGGCTTCCACCCCGCCCTGTTCGGCAATCTGTTGTGCAATAATGGTATTCATCTGCGTCTCCTTAGAAATAACCCTGACGTTTTTTCAGTTCCATCGACCCGGCCTGATCGCGGTCAATAACGCGCCCCTGCCGCTCACTGGTGGTGGAGACCAGCATCTCTTCAATGATCTCCGGCAGCGTCTGCGCGTCGGATTCCACTGCGCCGGTCAGCGGCCAGCAGCCGAGGGTACGGAAACGCACCATCCGCTGCCTGATCACTTCACCCGGCTGCAGATTGATGCGGTCGTCATCCACCATCATCAGCATCCCGTCGCGCTCCAGCACCGGACGCGGGGCGGCCAGGTAGAGCGGCACGATTTCGATGTTTTCCAGGAAGATGTACTGCCAGATATCCAGTTCGGTCCAGTTGGAGAGCGGGAAGACGCGAATGCTCTCGCCTTTGTTGATCTGGCCGTTGTAGTTATGCCACAGCTCCGGGCGCTGGTTTTTTGGATCCCAGCGGTGGAAGCGGTCGCGGAAGGAGTAGATACGCTCTTTCGCGCGTGATTTCTCTTCGTCACGACGCGCGCCGCCGAACGCAGCGTCAAAGCCGTATTTGTTCAGCGCCTGCTTCAGGCCTTCGGTTTTCATGATATCGGTGTGCTTGGCGCTGCCGTGCACAAACGGATTGATGCCCATCGCCACGCCTTCCGGGTTGCGATGCACCAGCAGCTCGGCGCCCATATTTTTTACCGTACGGTCGCGGAACTCATACATTTCACGGAATTTCCAGCCGGTATCAACGTGCAGCAGCGGAAACGGCAGCGTGCCCGGGTGGAAGGCTTTACGCGCCAGATGCAGCATCACCGAGGAGTCTTTGCCGATGGAGTACATCATCACCGGGTTGCTGAACTCGGCCGCCACCTCGCGGATGATATGGATACTCTCTGCCTCCAGCTGGCGCAGATGAGTAAGACGATTTTGGTCCATAATTTTTCCTCAAGCCAAATTAACAACGGCGGACTCGCGAGCCCCCTGCTGTGCCGAATGTTGGAACCAGGCTAACTGCCCGTGCAAATTCACCACTTCGCCAATCACTAACAGCGCTGGCGTCGGCGCGGCGGCTGCCAGCGCCTCAAGTTGTTCAAGCGTGCCGGTCAGCACCTGCTGATCCTGCCGCGTGCCGCGTCCAATCACCGCAACGGGCGTCGCCGGGCTGCGGCCGTGTTCAATCAGTCCGCTGGCAATTTCTGCCGCTTTCACCGTGCCCATATAAATGGCGAGCGTCTGGCGAGCGCGTGCCAGCGAAGGCCAGTCAATGCCGTCACCGTCCGCACGGCAGTGTCCGGTAATAAACATCACGCTCTGCGCATGGTCGCGGTGCGTCAGCGGAATACCGGCATAGGCCGTGGCGCCTGCTGCGGCGGTAATGCCTGGCACCACCTGGAAGGGAATGCCAGCCGCTTTTGCCGCCTGCAGCTCTTCACCGCCGCGGCCAAAGATAAACGGATCGCCCCCTTTCAGGCGCACCACGCGTTTGCCCTGCTGCGCCAGCGTCACCAGCAGCTGGTTGGTCTCTTCCTGCGGCACCGAATGTGCGCCGGCGCGTTTGCCAACACAGATACGATCCGCATCGCGGCGCACCAGCTCTAATACCTCGTCGCTCACCAGATGGTCATACAGCACCACATCGGCCAGCTGCATCACCTGCAGGCCGCGCAGCGTCAGCAGGCCGCTGTCACCCGGGCCGGCACCTACCAGCGTAATTTCGCCCTGGTTATCACTGCTGTTTTCCAGCTCGCGATCCAGCGTCTGCCGCGCCTGCTGAATATTGCCCGCCGCCACCTCACTGGCGAAGCGCCCGTTAAAGGCGCGTTCCCAGAAACGGCGGCGATCGGACATGCGGCGATAGCGCTGCTTCACTTTGTCGCGCCACTGCCCGGCCAGCTCTGCCATCTGGCCGAGGTTAGCCGGCAGCAGGGCTTCGATTTTTTCCCGCAGCAGACGTGCCAGCACCGGCGCAGTGCCGCTGGAGGAGATCGCCACCACTAAGGGGGAACGGTCGACAATGGAAGGGAAAATGAAGCTGCATTTGGGCTGATCGTCCACCACGTTCACCAGCTTGTGGCGCGCGTTAGCGGCCTCAAAGACCTCGGCGTTGAGCGCGTTGTCATCGGTGGCGGCGATCACCAGAAATACGCCGTCCAGCTGTGCCGGGTCGAAGCTGCGCGCAATCCATTCAATGGCCCCGACCGCCAGCAGCGCCTGCAGTTCGTGACCCAGCTCACGCGCCGCCACCTGCACACGGCTTCCGGCACGACGCAGTAATTCAATTTTACGCGCAGCGATCTCACCGCCACCGACAACCAGTACCGGACGATTTTTGAGATCGGCAAACAGGGGCAGATAATCCACGTTAACCTTGTCAGTTTTACAATAAGTTAACGCGACTATACGTCCCCGCCTTCTGGCAGATGAAATTACGAATTGGCATTAGTAGTTACCGAATGGAATAACGCACCGGGATTGCTGATAACAATTTGTGCTTAACAAATGATATTGCTGATGTTTCACTGCGAATCAATTTGTGCAAAGCAGGTCACAGTTTCATACTAACTCAGAATTTTTTCAGCCTGACGGGATGTCATGATAACCACGATTTTTGCCACGCTCCGCCGCAGCGCGCTGGCTCTGCTGCTGTGCGGCGGATTGCCCTGTGCGGCGCTGGCCGCGCCGGGTCAGTTTGCTGAACAGCAGCTGCGCCATATCGCCACCTACTTCCCAGGCCGCATGAGCGGCAGCCCGGCCGAACTGATGAACGCCGATTATCTGCAGCAGCAGTTCACGCAAATGGGGTACCAGAGTAATACCCGTCAGTTCAACACCGGCTATGTCTGGCAGGAAAAACGCGGCGAAACGCGACAGCATAAAGTAACCGCCACCTCCGTGATCGCCGCCCGCGCCGGCAGCGTGCCGCAGGAGATCCTGATAGTGACCCATCTGGATACCTGGACGCCGCTCAGCCGCCATGACGCTGACAGCAATCTCGGCGGGCTGCGTCTGCAGGGCGCGGATGATAACGCCTCCGGTCTGGGCGTGATGCTGGAGCTGGCGCAGCAGCTGAGCCGCGCCCCGCTGCATTACGGCGTACGTTTTGTTGCGCTGAGCGCCGGCGAAGCCGGGCTGCACGGTATGGATGATTATCTGGCCCGCATGAGCGCGCAGGAGAAGAAAGATACGCTGCTGGTCATTGACCTCAACAGCCTTATTACCGGCGATCACCTCTATTTCAACAGCGGCATGAACACCCCTTCAGCGGTACGCAAGCAGACCAGCGCGCGCGCGCTGCATCTTGCCCATCAATACGGTATTGCCGCTGCCAGCCATACGCTGACGGCACGCGACTATCCCGGCCTTAATCCGTTTGATAAAGCCGGTATACCGCTGCTGGATGTCACGGCGGCCAACTGGACGCTGGGCAACAAAGATGGTCAGCAGCAGCGCGCCCGCTCGCCGCATTTCCCGGATGGCAGCGTGCGCCATCAGACGGCGCGTGACAACCTGACCTATCTTGACCGCTGGCTGCCAAGCCGCATAACGCAGCGCACCCGCGACAGCGTGCGTATTCTGCTGCCGCTGCTGCGCGAACTCGCCAATCCGACACTCTGAGGAGCAACCATGTACGTGGTGTATCTGAACTATTTCCGCCCGATCGACGAAGTGGAAGCGCTGCTGCAGCCGCATATCGACTGGCTGGATCGCTATTTTGCCTGTGGTGACTTTATTGCTGCAGGGCGTAAGGATCCGCGCACCGGTGGCATGCTGCTGGTAAAAGAGATGGATCGCGCGCGGCTGGACGGGATTCTGGCAGAAGATCCGTTTGTCGCCGTGGCGCATTATGAGGTCACAAAGGTGAATGTCACGCGCGCTGCCGGGGCGTTTGCCGGGTTAAAAGATCTCTGAATCCGGGCGTGCACGGCTGCACGTCCGGAGTCCGTCAGCAGATGCGGCCGCTTAGCCGCTCTGCACACTTATCCTTCGTGTAACCCGCACTCACGTTTCAGGCCAAAGAAGCGCGTCTCTTCTTCCGCCATGCCGGGTTCCCATTTGCGTGTGGTATGGGTGTCGCCCACCGAGAGATAGCCTTCGTCCCACAGCGGATGGTATTTCAGACCATGCTGCTTCAGGTACTGATGCACCTGACGGTTATCCCAGTCAATAATCGGCAGAATTTTGAACACCCCGCGCTGGACCGCCAGCACCGGCAGGCTGGCGCGGCTGCCGGACTGATCGCGCCGTAAGCCGGCAAACCAGGTGCCAGCCTCCAGCGTCTCCAGCGCACGGTTCATCGGTTCCACTTTGTTGATCTGGTTATACTGCTCAATGCCTTCCACGCCCTGCTCCCACAGCTTACCGTAGCGCGCTTCCTGCCAGGCGGGCGATGTCTCCGCGCGGAAGATCTGCAGGTTCAGGTTCAGCTGCTGCGTCAGTTCATCAATAAAGCGATAGGTCTCCGGGAACAGATAGCCGGTATCGGTCAGGATCACCGGAATATCGGGCCGCTGCTGCGTCACCATATGCAGCAGCACCGCGGCCTGGATGCCGAAGCTGGACGACAGCACAAACGCGCCCGGCAGGTTTTCCAGCGCCCAGCTTACGCGCTGCTCAGCGGAAAGTTTTTCCAGCTGCACGTTGCTTTCCGCCAGCGCCATAATGCGATCGACTTTGCTGCCGCGGTTAAGCGTAGCGAGATCGGGTAAGGTCATACTGCCTCCGGGTCCCAGAAATCACGGGCGGGATCGACAACCGGCTTAATGATACCGGCGCGAATGACAAAATCACCGAAGCCTTCATCCGCCTGACGCTCTGTCGCCCAGCGCGCTACCAGCTCGTCAATACTGGCCAGGATCTCATTTTCAGTGATGTTTTCACGGTACATACGCGGAATTCGCGTACCGATACGGTTACCGCCCAGGTGCAGGTTGTAACGCCCTGGCGCTTTGCCCACCAGCCCCAGTTCCGCCAGCATGGCGCGGCCACAGCCATTCGGGCAGCCGGTCACGCGTAATACGATGTGTTCGTCGCCCACGCCGTGTTTATGCATGATCTCTTCCACTTTAGTGACAAACGACGGCAGGAAACGCTCTGCCTCCGCCATCGCCAGTGGACAGGTCGGGAACGCCACGCAGGCCATGGAGTTTTCACGCTGCGGCGTAATCGCATCCATCAGTCCATGTTCGCGGGCAATGGCTTCGATCTGCGCTTTCTGCGCTTCCGGCACGCCGGCTACGATCAGGTTCTGGTTCGCGGTGAGACGAAAATCACCCTGATGCACTTTCGCGATTTCCGCAATGCCGCGCTTCAGCGGACGACCGGGATAATCCAGCAGACGACCGTTCTCAATAAACAGCGTCAGGTGCCATTTTTTATCGATACCTTTCACCCAGCCGATCCGGTCGCCGCGCGTGGTAAAGGCGTAGGGGCGAATCGGTTCAAATGTCAGGCCGGCACGCTTTTCCACTTCAGCTTTGAACGTCTCTACCCCAACGCGCTCCAGCGTGTATTTGGTTTTGGCGTTTTTACGATCGGTACGGTTACCCCAGTCGCGCTGCGTGGTCACTACTGCCGCCGCCACATCAAGGATTTTCTCTACCGGCAGGAAACCAAACTCACTGGCGGTGCGCGCGTAGGTCGCTTTGTTGCCATGCTCAATGGACAAGCCGCCGCCCACCAGCAGGTTAAAGCCAATCAGCTTGCCGTTCTCGGCAATGGCGATAAAGTTCAGATCGTTGGCGTGCAGATCCACATCGTTATGTGGTGGCACCACGACCGTGGTTTTGAACTTACGCGGCAGATAGGTTTCACCGAGGATCGGCTCCTGATCGGTGGTCGCCACCTTTTCCTGATCCCACCAGATCTCTGCATAGGCGCGCGTCTGCGGCAGCAGGTGCTCAGAGAGTTTCTTTGCCCACTCCCAGGCTTGCTGATGCAGTTCGGATTCTACCGGGTTAGAGGTGCACAGCACGTTGCGGTTGACGTCGTTGGCGGTAGCCAGCGCATCCAGCCCGACTTCATGCAGCATCTGGTGCGTGGGTTTCACGTTCTTCTTCAGAATGCCGTGGAACTGGAAAGTCTGGCGGTTGGTCAGGCGGATGCTGCCGTAGAGGGTTTTCTCTGCGGCGAACTTATCAATGGCCAGCCACTGCGTCGGTGTGATGACGCCGCCGGGCAGACGGCAGCGCAGCATCATGGCGTGACGTGGCTCCAGCTTCTGCGCCGCACGCTCAGCGCGGATATCGCGATCGTCCTGCTGATACATGCCGTGGAAGCGGATCAGCAGGAAGTTATCGCCCGTGAAACCGCCGGTCAGCCCCTCATCCAGATCTTCCAGAATGGTGCCGCGCAGATAATTACTCTCTTTTTTCAGACGCTCTGCGTCAGAAAGCTTGCCTTCAACGACCAGCGGCCCTGGGTGTTTTTCGCTCATTAGTAAACGTCTCGCTGATAACGGCGCGCGATGCGCAGCTCACTTAAAAATTCATCAGCCGTTTCACGATCCATGCCACCGTGCCCGACCACCACATCCAGCAATGCCTGCTCGACGTCTTTCGCCATCCGGTTAGCGTCACCGCAGACGTAAATATGTGCGCCCTCTTCAATCCAGCGCCACACTTCCGCCCCTCTGGCGCGGATTTTATCCTGTACGTAGACCTTTTCAGCCTGGTCGCGCGACCATGCCAGGTCAATATGGGTCAGCAGCCCGTCTTTGACATACTTCTGCCACTCCACCTGATAGAGGAAATCGTCAGTGAAGTGTGGGTTGCCGAAGAACAGCCAGTTTTTACCGCCTGCGCCGTCGTTGTCACGCTGCTGCATAAAGGCGCGGAACGGCGCGATGCCGGTGCCTGGCCCAATCATGATGACCGGCGTGTCCGGGCTGGCAGGCAGGCGGAAGTTATCGTTGTGCTCGATAAAGACGCGAATCTCCCCGTCCTCTTCAAGACGATCGGCCAGCCAGGTGGAGGCACCGCCGCCGCGCGGACGGCCATCAATTTCGTAGCGCACCGCACCAACGGTAATGTGCACTTCGTTTTCGCTCTCCGCCTGCGACGAGGCAATAGAATAGAGGCGCGGCGTCAGCGGACGCAGCAGGCCGGTCAGCTGTTCTGCATTCAGTTCAGCCGGCGCCTGACGCACCATATCGACAATCGGGAAGCTTTGCGCATAGCTCTGCAGTCTGGATTTGTCACCCGCCAGCGCCAGCAGCGACTCGTTGCGCGACAGCGCCGCGTACTGCTCGACGATCTGCGGGGTGTTGACCGTCAGCTCAAAATGTTTTTGCAGCGCCTCAGCCAGGGGCAGCGTGGTGCCACGCACCTCAACCTGTTCATCCCCTTTCAGCCAGACCAGCTGCAGCAGCTCCTGCACCAGCGCGGCATCATTTTCATACCACACGCCCAGCGCATCGCCTGGCTGGTAGCGCAGGCCCGAGTCACCCAAATCGATCTCAATGTGGCGCACATCTTTGTCTGAGTCGCGGCCGGTGATTTTCTGGTTCAGCGCCAGCGTAGCGGTCAGCGGCGCTTCTTTGGTGTAAGGACTGCTGTCCACCTGATTGACGCTGCCGGTGGCGCTGGCTGCGGCCTGCGCCGGAGAGGCAGCAGGCGCGCGCGCGCGCAGGATATCGGTCAGCTGTAAACGCCAGGCGCTGGCCAGCTCGCTGTATTCCACATCCGCATCCACGCGATCCAGCAGGCGCTCTGCGCCCAGCTCAGCCAGACGGTTGTCAAAGTCCTTACCGGCCTGGCTGAAAAATTCATACGAGGTATCGCCCAGACCAAATACGGCAAAGGCTGCGCCATCCATTTTCGGCGCTTTTTTCGACATCAGGAATTTGTGCAGCGCCACCGCTTCTTCCGGCGGCTCGCCCTCGCCCTGGGTAGAGGTGACGATAACCAGCAGTTTCTCCTGGCCAATCTGCTTGAATTTGTAGTCCCCGGCGTTGACCAGGTTGACGTTCAGTTTTGCCGCCAGCAAATCGTCACGCAGCTGCTCCGCGAGGCGACGCGCGTTGCCGGTCTGCGACGCAGAGATCAGCGTAATGCCGGGTGCCGCGGTCTGTGCCGGTGCGGCTGTCGCCGTGGTGCCGGGCGCCTGATTGACCATGCCCCAGAAGTAACCGGAGAGCCAGGCCAGCTGGGTCGGATTGAAATCGGTGGTCGCCGCCTGTAAGCGCGTAAGTTGCTCCGGTGATAGCGGAAGCATTGCTGGGGGTGCCTGAGTCGTCATCGCGTTGAAAATTCCAGTGTCAGAAATCCGTACCGGGAAGCGGCGGAAGAGTGGGTAGGTTACCGGCCTGTATATTAACGATTAAATAAGGGTTCGACATATTAAATAACCAAAACGACTAAGAGGTTTTTTGGGTAATATCAATCGGCAAAAGTGGTAAACAAAACGCTTTATATTCATGCTTTTATGATAAACACGCCTGCGATTAAAGGCGGAAAATGCCCTTTTGCTGGTCAACGGGTGCGAAAAATCTGCATTTCAGGTAGACTTCAGCGGTTTTTTCGTCTGAGGCCATTATGTCTACCACGCTGTTTAAAGAGTTCCAGTTTGAAGCGGCCCACCGCTTACCTCACGTGCCGGAAGGGCACAAATGCGGTCGCCTGCACGGCCATTCGTTTCTGGTGCGACTGGAAATTACCGGTGAAGTGGATGCGTATACCGGTTGGGTAATGGATTTTGCCGAACTTAAGGCAGCGTTCAAGCCGCTGTATGAGCGCCTGGATCATCACTATCTCAACGATATTCCCGGTCTGGAAAATCCCACCAGCGAAGTGCTGGCCAAATGGATCTGGGATGAGATGAAGCCGGTACTGCCGGAACTGAGCGCGGTGATGATCAAAGAAACCTGCACTGCGGGCTGCGTCTACAAAGGTTAACCGCGGCCTCGCCACGCGGCGCGCAGGCCTGCTTAATCCACCCCGGTCAGTGACAGCATTCTACACCGGGGATGGCCTGGCGCCCCGGCCCGCGCTGCCTGCATTCATCTGTTTGTCATTTACGCCTTCTACGTTGTTGTCTCTTTTTAAAATACAAGAGAATCAACAATGAACCTGCTGCACCGCCTTTCCCTGTTTGCCATTTTTATGGCTGCCTCTGCTGCCGTTCAGGCTGAAAACGTGCTTGATTTCCCGCAGCCCGCCAACGTGCCGGAGGAGTTCTATGCCGTCACCGAAATCCCGGCGGGTGGCACCATCAAATACGAAACCGATGCCCGCACCGGCTTTATCGTCGCCGATCGCTTTCAGTCGATGCCGGTGGCCTATCCGGCTAACTACGGTTCACTGACGCAGTCACTGGGCGGCGATAACGATCCGCTGGATGTGATTTTCTACAGCCGCGCCCCGCTACAGCCGGGTACGCTGATCAAGCTGCGGGCGATTGGCGTGCTGAAGATGATCGACGGCGGCGAAGTGGACGATAAAATCGTGGCGGTGCCCGCCAGTAAGATTGACCCGACTTACGACGACATTAAAGAGATGAGCGACCTGCCGCAGATGGAACGGGCGCGCCTCGAAGCCTTTTTCCGCGTGTATAAGCAGCTGCCGGAGGGACGTAAAAAGGTAGAGCTGAATGGATTTGAAGACGCGGCGAAAGCGAAAGCCGAAATCAAACAGGCGTTCGACGCGTATAAAGCGAAGCAGTAATCCGGAGGCAGCGGCGCAATGTGTTGTGCATTGCGCCGCCAGCCACGCCGCACGATACCGGTGCGCCGCAGTCGCGTCAGGCAATATTCAGGTATTTGTGCGTCTGCATCGAAAGACGCCAGTTGCGGGCGATGCAGGTTTCAATGCACAGGCGGGTGGCCGCCTCGCCACGGCTGATCGGCTGCAGTGCCACAATGCGTGGCTTTGTATCGTGCAGGCCGGCCAGCAGAGCATCCAGCGCTTCCACATCGCGCTCGCGCGCCACCGGATGTTTGATCTCATCCGCGCGCTGCAGCGCCTGGGGCAATACATCGTAGCCGCCGCGCATATTGACCTTTGGCGACACCGTGACCCAGGTCCCTGCCGAGCAGTGCACTTCATGCGTGCCGCTGGTTTCAATCTGGCACTGGAAACCCGCCGCTTCCAGCGCGTCAGTCAGCGGACGCAGATCGAAGATCGCTGGCTCACCGCCGGTGATGACCACGTGGCGCGCCGTCCAGCCCTGACGGGCAATGGTGTCGATCAGCGTGGCGGCATCGGCGCTGCCCCAGGCATCGCTCTCAACGGTTTTCACCAGAATATCGCCGAGTGAGGTCTCCCGATTAGCCAGCTTCTCCCAGGTATGTTTGGTGTCACACCAGCTGCATCCGACCGGACATCCCTGTAAACGGATAAAGATGGCCGGCACGCCGGTATAAAACCCTTCGCCCTGCAGTGTCTGGAACATTTCGTTAATCGGGTAGAACATTTTTTACTCACGTCAGAAATTGAAGGCGCCGATTATGGCAGATTTTTTCTGCCGCTTCACCGCCGCTTCGTGCCATAAAAAGCAAAAGCCCCGCACCAGGCGGGGCTTTCCTTCAGGCAATGCGGCCTTAACGCCGCATCATCAGGCGATTACGCCTGGCCTTTTACTTCTTTCAGACCGTTGAACGGGGCTTTGTCACCCAGCGCTTCTTCAATACGAATCAGCTGGTTGTACTTGGCTACGCGGTCAGAACGGCTCATGGAACCGGTTTTGATCTGGCCTGCAGCGGTACCGACCGCCAGGTCAGCGATGGTCGCATCTTCGGTTTCACCTGAACGGTGTGAAATCACCGCGGTGTAGCCGGCGTCTTTTGCCATCTTGATCGCGGCCAGCGTTTCGGTCAGAGAACCGATCTGGTTGAATTTGATCAGGATAGAGTTCGCGATGCCCTTCTCAATACCTTCACGCAGGATTTTGGTATTGGTCACGAACAGATCGTCGCCCACCAGCTGGATTTTGTCGCCCAGCACTTTGGTCTGGTAAGCGAAGCCTTCCCAGTCTGACTCGTCCAGACCGTCTTCGATAGAGACGATTGGGTACTGTTTGGTCAGGTCTTCCAGGAAGTGCGTGAACTCTTCAGAAGTGAAGGCTTTGTTGCCTTCGCCCGCCAGCACGTATTTGCCGTCTTTGTAGAACTCAGACGCCGCGCAGTCCATCGCCAGGGTGATGTCTTTGCCCAGCTCGTAGCCTGCCGCTTTTACTGCTTCTGCGATAACGGCCAGCGCTTCGGCGTTTGAACCCAGGTTTGGCGCGTAGCCACCTTCGTCACCCACTGCGGTGTTCATGCCTTTGGCTTTCAGCACTTTTGCCAGGTTGTGGAAAACTTCAGAACCCATACGGATGGCTTCTTTCACGTTTTTCGCGCCCACTGGCTGAATCATGAATTCCTGGATATCAACGTTGTTATCCGCGTGCTCACCACCGTTGATGATGTTCATCATGGGCAGTGGCATAGAGTATTTGCCTGGGGTGCCGTTCAGTTCTGCGATGTGTGCATACAGCGGCAGACCTTTCGAGGCAGCAGCAGCTTTCGCAGCGGCCAGGGAAACCGCCAGAATGGCGTTTGCACCGAAGTTGGATTTGTTGTCAGTACCGTCCAGCTCGATCATGATCTTATCGATGTTCGCCTGGTCTTTTGCATCTTTGCCTTTTACCGCGTCAGCAATCGGGCCGTTAACCGCTGCAACTGCTTTGGTTACGCCTTTGCCCAGGAAGCGAGACTTGTCACCGTCGCGCAGCTCCAGTGCTTCACGGGAACCGGTTGATGCACCTGATGGCGCCGCAGCCAGACCAACGAAACCGCCTTCCAGATGCACTTCTGCTTCTACAGTCGGGTTGCCACGGGAGTCGATGATTTCGCGACCGATGACTTTAACGATTTTGGACATTCGATTTTCCTCAGTACAAGTTAGTCAATCCTAAGACAAACAACGCGCGAAAAGTTCGCGCGCTGTTCGTTAAACTTTTACTTCGCTAAACGCTTCTGGTGCTCCTGCGCGGCTTTAACAAAGCCCGCGAACAGCGGATGACCATCACGCGGGGTCGACGTGAATTCCGGGTGGAACTGACAGGCTACAAACCACGGATGGTTCGGGATCTCAATGATCTCTACCAGTTGATCGTCGCCGGAACGGCCTGCAATGTGCAGACCCGCCGCTTCAATCGGCTTCAGCAGCAGATTGTTTACTTCGTAACGGTGACGGTGACGCTCGGTAATCACGTCTGAACCGTACAGCTGGCGCACCTTACTTTCCGGGGTCAGCTGGCACTGCTGGCTACCCAGGCGCATGGTACCGCCCAGATCGCTCTGCTCGGAACGCTGTTCCACGTTGCCGTTCTCGTCACGCCATTCGGTGATCAGCGCAACGACCGGGTATTTACAGTCTGGCACAAATTCCGTTGAGTTGGCGCCTTCCATCCCGGCCACGTTGCGCGCGAACTCCATCAGCGCAATCTGCATGCCGAGGCAGATGCCCAGGTAAGGAATGTTGTTCTCACGGGCGTACTGCGCGGTCAGCAGTTTGCCTTCGACGCCGCGATAGCCGAAGCCGCCGGGGATCAGAATCGCATCCAGATCTTTCAGGATTTCCACGCCGCGCGTTTCCACATCCTGCGAATCGATCAGCTTGATGTTCACGGTAACGCGGTTTTTCAGACCACCGTGCTTCAGCGCTTCGATCACGGATTTATACGCATCCGGCAGCTCAACGTATTTGCCCACCATACCGATGGTGACTTCGCCGCCTGGATTGGCTTCTTCATAAATCACCTGCTCCCACTCGGCCAGGTTGGCCTCCGGGGCGCTGAGGTTGAAGCGCTTGCAGATGTAATCATCCAGCCCCTGCGATTTCAGCAGGCCCGGAATCTTATAGATGGAATCCACGTCTTTCAGCGAGATAACCGCTTTTTCCGGCACGTTACAGAACAGCGCAATTTTGGCACGTTCGTTGGCCGGTACGGCGCGGTCGGAGCGGCAAATCAGCACATCCGGCTGAATACCGATCGACAGCAGCTCTTTTACCGAGTGCTGGGTCGGTTTGGTTTTCACCTCACCTGCCGCTGCCATATACGGAACCAGCGTCAGGTGCATATACATGGTGTGTTCACGGCCAACATCGACCGCCATCTGACGAATCGCTTCCAGGAACGGCAGTGATTCGATATCGCCCACGGTTCCGCCGATTTCCACCAGCACGACGTCATGACCTTCGCCACCTTCAATAATGCGTTCTTTGATGGCGTTGGTGATATGGGGGATCACCTGAATCGTGGCACCCAGATAGTCGCCGCGACGCTCTTTGCGCAGCACTTCTGAATAGATACGACCCGTAGTGAAGTTGTTGCGGCGCGACATGCGGGTACGGATGAAGCGCTCATAGTGACCTAAATCCAGATCGGTCTCGGCCCCGTCGTCGGTGACGAATACTTCACCGTGCTGCGTAGGGCTCATGGTACCCGGATCGACGTTGATGTACGGATCGAGTTTCATGATGGTCACATTCAGACCACGTGCTTCAAGGATGGCTGCGAGGGAGGCTGCGGCAATGCCTTTGCCCAGAGAGGAAACGACCCCGCCGGTCACAAAAATATAATTCGTTGTCATGCTGAACCTGAGAGTTTAGGTTTAAAGACGGTGGAATAACCAGGACGGGAAAACAGTATACCCGAAGTCGTCCGCAGCCACAATTGATGAATCACACCATCCTCCCACGCTATGCATCCCGTAACATACTGGATAGATCGTTGCAGAATGTTGACGCACGTCACAAAGTTGCCGCGAAGCTGAATCGAGTAAGCGTAAGCGGCTACTTTATGCGCAGTGCTGGAATAATCACCAGCATGGTGCGTATCACTCAGGCCTTGTGCTCGCGCGCTTTAACCTGCTGCCAGGCCGCTTCCATCTCGTCCAGTGTGGCATTGTCCCGCCCCTGCTCGCGCAGGATCGCTTCCACCTGACGGAAGCGGCGCTCGAACTTATCATTGGCTTTTTGCAGGGCAATCTCCGCTTTGCTGCCAAGATGACGTGACAGATTGACGGTGGCGAACAGCAGATCGCCAATCTCCTCTTCCAGCTTGTGCTGATCGACCACTGCCTGCTGCGCCTCGTGCATCACTTCATCGATCTCTTCATGCACTTTTTCCAGCACCGGGCCCAGGCTGTCCCAGTCGAAGCCGACACTCTGACAGCGTTTCTGGATTTTGTGCGCCCGCATCAGGGCAGGCAGCGCTTTGGGAATGTCGTCCAGCGCCGAATGCTGCGCTTTTTCCACGCGCTCACCGCGCTTGATGGCTTCCCAGTTTTGCCCGACTTCCGCCGCAGAATTGACCTGCGCATCACCAAAGAGGTGAGGATGCCGGCGCTCCAGCTTGTCGCTGATGGCGTGGCAGATGTCGTCAAAACTGAAGCGCTGCTGCTCTTCCGCCATTTGCGCATAAAACACCACCTGAAACAGCAGGTCGCCCAGTTCGTCGCGCAGGTCATCAAAATCTGCCCGCTGGATGGCATCAATGACTTCATAGGCTTCTTCCAGCGTGTAGGGGGCGATAGAAGTGAAGGTCTGCTGACAGTCCCACGGGCAACCGCGCGCCGGGTCGCGCAGGGTTTGCATGATAGAGAGCAGGCGGTTTACAGCGGTCATGGGGGTGTCCTTAAGGCGTGAGGAAAAAGGCGATTGTACCCTCATCCCCGCCCTGCGCCGCAAGCCCGGAAAAAAGGACGCATGGCAGGAGCCGCGCAGGCAGAAAGCAACACCGCGCAGCGGGCTGCGGCGCGGCACCTTGGGCGGTGCACGCGCCGCCGCAGACGGCAGGCCGCGTTATCCGTGCAGACGGCGCGCGTCGATGATATCCGGCACCTGATTCAGCCGCGCCAGCACGCGTCCCAGTACCTGCTGGTTGTAAATTTCGATGTCCATATCGATGGTCGCCAGCTGTTTTTTGGTATCGCTGCGGCTGGAAACGCCCAGCACGTTAACTTTTTCATTCGCCAGGATGGTGGTGATATCGCGCAGCAATCCGCTGCGATCGTTAGCGGTGACGCGCACCACCAGCGAATAGCCGCTGGAGTAACTTTCGCCCCATACCGCGTCAACAATCCGTTCCGGCGCGTGGGAGATCAGCTCGCTCAGCTGGTCGCAGTCCGCGCGGTGAATGGAAATGCCGCGGCCCTGAGTGATAAAGCCCACGATATCGTCACCGGGAATCGGCTGGCAGCAGCGCGCAATATGGTGCAGCAGATTCCCGACCCCTTCTACCACCACGCGCCCGCTCTCTTTGCGCGAAGAGGCGGCATGCTGCGACTTCTGCGTCAGCTGACGCAATGCTTCACGGTCTTCCTCTTCCGCACTGGGCTTATGCAGTTTGGCCTGCAGGAAGTTAACCATCTGATTCAGACGGATATCGCCCCCGCCAATCATCGCCAGCAGCTCATCAAGTGAGCTGACGTTATAGCGCGGCAGCAGGATTTTTTCGGCTTCACGCATGCTGATATCCAGCTGGCTCAGCTCGTTATCCAGTATCTGCCGGCCGGCAAGAATATTCTTGTCACGGTCCTGTTTGCGGAACCAGGCGTGAATTTTTGAGCGGCCGCGGTTGGTGGTGATATAGCCCAGATTGGGGTTGAGCCAGTCGCGGCTGGGGTTGGGCTGCTTCTGGGTAATTACCTCAATCTGGTCGCCCATCTGCAGCTGATAGGTAAAGGGCACAATGCGGCCACCGATTTTGGCCCCGATGCAGCGGTGACCAATATCGCTGTGGATATGGTAGGCAAAGTCGAGCGGCGTGGAGCCGGCCGGCAGATCTACCACGTCACCTTTCGGCGTAAACACGTAGACCCGGTCGTCGAACACCTGGCTGCGCACCTCTTCCAGCATTTCGCCCGAATCGGCCATCTCTTCCTGCCAGGTGATCAGCTTGCGCAGCCACGCGATGCGCTCTTCGTGGCCCGCCGCGCCGCGCGCGTTGCCCGACGTCGGCCCCTCTTTGTATTTCCAGTGTGCGGCGACGCCCAGCTCAGCGTCTTCGTGCATCTGGCGGGTGCGGATCTGAATCTCAACGGTTTTGCCTTCCGGCCCCAGCACCACCGTGTGGATAGACTGATAGCCGTTGGGCTTAGGATTGGCGACATAGTCGTCGAACTCGCTCGGCAGATGACGATACAGCGTATGTACCGTGCCCAGCGCACCGTAGCAATCCTGCAGGCGCTCTGCGACGATACGCACCGCGCGCACGTCGAACAGCTCGTCAAACGCCAGCGATTTTTTCTGCATCTTGCGCCAGATGCTGTAGATGTGTTTCGGGCGGCCGTATACTTCTGCGCGCACGCCCTCTTTCTGCATCTCTTTGCGCAGGTTCTCGACAAAATTATCGATATATTGCTCACGATCGATCCGCCGCTCATGCAGCAGCTTCGCGATGCGTTTGTATTCGTCCGGGTGCAGATAGCGGAAGCAGTAATCTTCCAGCTCCCATTTGAGCTGTCCGATGCCAAGGCGGTTCGCCAGCGGCGCGTAAATATTGGTGCTCTCTTTCGCCGCCAGCACGCGCTCATCTTCCGGCGCATCTTTCATCTCACGCAGGTGCGCAATTCGCTCAGCCAGCTTGATGACCACGCAGCGGAAGTCTTCCACCATCGCCAGCAGCATCCGGCGCACGTTGTCCACCTGCGCAGAGGCCATGGAGTCGTTGTGGATCGCCTTCAGCTGGCGGATAGCGTCCATATCGCGCACGCCGTGCACCAGCGAGACAATGCCTTTACCAAAGGATTTTTCCAGCTCCTCCTCGCTGACCACCTCCGCATTGGCCAGCGGAAACAGCAGCGCGGCACGCAGGCTGTCGATATCCATGCTGAGCATGGTGAGGATCTCCACCATCTCAATCCCGCGCCACAGCAGCAGAGCCTGATCGGGATGGTCGCGCGTTTCGGCTTCACAGTAGCGCCATGCGTCCGCCAGCCGCTCACACGACTGGGGATTACTGATATTCAGGCTGGCTATCCACTGGTCAAGGGCAAACTCCCCTGCCGTATTTAAATGCGCACTTCTGACCGCAACCATATCCTCTCCTGCCATAGCGACGTTAAGCGTCGCTTATGTTTTGCTGAACAACACCATGGATTCGAGATGACTGGTATGCGGGAACATATCCAGCATCGCGACCCTTTCCAGATGGTAGCCCGCTGACAGTAATGTCTGACTGTCGCGGGCAAGCGTTACGGGGTTACAGGAAACATAGACCACGCGTTCTGGCGCAAGTTTAACGACATGCGACATCACGCCCGCGGCCCCGGCGCGCGCCGGATCCAGTAACACCTTATTAAATCCCTGCGCCGCCCACGGCTGGCGCGAGACCTCTTCCTCTAAATTGTGCTGGAAGAAGCAGACATTTCTTAGATTGTTAAGCTGAGCATTATACTCTGCCTGACGGACTAATGCTGCTACACCCTCCACACCCACTACATTTTGTACGAACTTTCCTATCGGCAATGTGAAGTTGCCCATCCCGCAAAACAGATCGAGCACGCGATCGTCAGGCTGCAGATCGAGCCATGCCAGCGCCTGGGCCACCATCTGCTGATTGACCGCATCGTTAACCTGGATGAAATCCTGCGGGCTGAAGGTTAGCTGCAAATCGAACGAACGGTAAAATGGCATCGCTTCCTGCAGCGGCTGTAAGCTGTCGCTGCCGTCTGCCAGCCAGGTCATCAGCCGGTGCTCATGCGAAAAGCGTTCCAGTTTTTCACGATCGGCGGCGGACAGCGCATCAAGATGGCGCAGCACCATCAGCGGACCGTTATCGGCCAGCACCAGCTCCACATGGCCGAGACGTCTTACGGCGTTTAAGCTGCTGAGACACTGGTGCAGCGGCTGAAGCAGCGCCTCAAGTTCGGGCACCAGAATGGGGCACTGCCGCAGCGCCACCAGATCGTTGCTGGCCGCCTGGCGGAATCCCATCAGCAGGCGCTGCTGCCGGGGCTGCCACTGCAGACCCAGTCGGGCGCGGCGGCGATAGCCCCACGGCTGCCCGCTGATGATGGTATCAACCGAAACCGGCGGTGCGCCCTCCTGACTCAGCATGCGGCTCAGCGCCTGCGCTTTACTCGCCTGCTGCAACGCCACCGCCGCGTGCTGCTGCTGGCAGCCGCCGCATACGCCAAAGTGGCCACAGCGCGGCGTTTCACGCTGCGCACATGGCTGCAGGATGCGATGCGCTTTTGCCCGCATAAACTGACGCTTATCTTCAGTCACCGTGACCTCGGCCTGCTCACCCGGCAGTGCCCCGCTGACAAACAGCGCTTTACCGTTGTGGCGTGCCACGCCCTGGCCAAAGGGATCCAGTTCGCTGATGGTGACGGTGATCCGCTGCTTTGTCGTCACACGCTGTTTTGCGGAGTAGAATTGCGCCATAGTGTTATACGTTCTCAGTGTTGAATGGGTGCGCAGCCGCCAGCGGGATGTGCACAGGGATAAAATGCCAGGAGTCGCCAGGCCCACAATTATGACGAAATACAGCCTGCGGGCGCGAATGATGATTCTGATACTGGCACCCACGCTGATGATTGGCCTGCTGCTCAGTACGTTTTTCGTGGTACACCGCTACAACGAGTTACAGCATCAGGTGCGCGATGCCGGTGCCAATATCATCGAACCGCTGGCGGTCTCCAGCGAATACAGCATGACGTGGCACAACCGGGATGCCATCCGCGATCTGGTTAGTCTGCTGCACCGCCGTCATTCCGATATTGTCCGTGCCATTACCGTTTTCGACAACAACAATCATGTCTATGTGACCTCGAATAATCACCAGGACCTGGCGCTGCTGCAGAAAGAGGATATCTCTGTGCTGCCGGAAGGCGTTTCTGCCGAGCGGCACGGCACGCTGATGGTGCTGCGCACGCCCATCCTTTCTGAGCGCTATGCCGGTGATGAGTCGCCGGAGGAGGAAGCCAAACCGGCGGGCAATCCGCTGGGCTATGTGGCCATTGAACTGGATTTGCAGTCGGTCCGGCTGGAGCAATACAAAGAGGTGTTTGTTGCCACCCTGCTGCTGCTGTTCTGCCTCTGTATCGCCATGCTGTTTGCCTACCGCCTGATGCGCGACGTCACCGGACCGATTCGCAACATGGTCTCAACCGTGGACCGCATCCGCCGTGGTCAGCTGGATAGCCGCGTGGAGGGGTATATGCTGGGTGAACTCAGCATTCTGAAGAACGGCATCAACGCCATGGCGATGTCGCTCACCGCCTATCACGAAGAGATGCAGCAGAATATCGATCAGGCAACCTACGATCTGCGCGAAACGCTGGAGCAGCTGGAGATTCAGAACGTGGAGCTGGATCTGGCCAAGAAGCGCGCGCAGGAGGCGGCCCGCATCAAATCAGAGTTTCTGGCCAATATGTCGCATGAGCTGCGCACACCGCTGAATGGCGTAATCGGCTTTACCCGCCAGATGCTGAAAACCCGGCTGAGCACCAACCAGCGTGACTACATGAGCACCATTGAACGCTCCGCCAATAACCTGCTGAGCATTATCAACGACGTGCTCGACTTCTCCAAACTGGAAGCCGGTAAGCTGGTGCTGGAATCGATCCCGTTTCCGCTGCGCGCCACGCTGGATGAGACGCTGGTGCTGCTGGCGCCCTCAGCCCATGAAAAAGGACTGGAGATCACCGTGTGCCTGGAGAAGCAGGTGCCGGATAACGTCATTGGCGATCCGCTGCGGCTGCAGCAAATCCTCATCAACCTGATCGGCAATGCCATCAAATTTACCGAGCGCGGCCACATCGATTTGCGCGTTGAGCTGCGCAGCCTGAGCGCGACGCGCGCCGGGCTGGAGATTCAGGTGCACGATACCGGCATCGGCATCTCTGCGGAGCAGCAGTCTCAGCTGTTTCAGGCGTTTCGCCAGGCAGATGCCAGCATTACGCGGCGCCACGGCGGCACCGGCCTTGGCCTGGTGATTACCCAGAAACTGGTGCAGGAGATGGGCGGCGAAATTGCCTTCCACAGTCGTCAGGATCAGGGTTCCAGCTTCTGGGTGCATGTGCACCTCGATCTTAACCCCAACGCGCCGGCTATCCCGCGCGTGCTCGACGATTTGCAGCCGACGCCGCTGGCGTATATCGAACCGCATCCGGCGGTGGCGAAAGCGGTCCAGGAGATGCTGAGCATCACGCCGCTGCAGGTACAGCATTTCAATCGTCTGGAGGATCTGCCTGAGACGCCTTTCCCGCTGCTGCTGATGGGCCTGCCGGTTAGCGATCCGCACCCGGCCACGCTGCCGGATGCGCTGATTAAGCGTCTGCGCAGCCATGCGGACTCCGTACTGCTGGCACTGCCGAGCGAAATGATGCTGTTTGCGGATGACCTGCGCGCGCGTGGCATCGCCGGGTGTCTGGCAAAACCGGTTTCGCTGACGCGTCTGCTGCCGATGCTGCTGGATTTGAACATGCGTCACAGCGATGCCGCGCCGCATAGCGACCGTCAGCCGCTGACGGTGATGGCAGTGGATGATAATCCGGCCAACCTCAAGCTGATTGGCGCCCTGCTGGAGGAGCAGGTGCAGCACATCATTCTGTGCGACAACGCGGAGCAGGCGATCCGCGAAGCGCGGCTGCACAAGCTGGATATCATTCTGATGGATATTCAGATGCCGGATATTGACGGCATCCGTGCCAGTGAAATCATCCGCGGCCTGCCGCTGCATGCCAGCACGCCGATTGTGGCGGTAACGGCACACGCGCTGGACGGCGAGCGTGAACAGCTGATTGCCGCCGGCATGAACGATTATCTGGCAAAACCGATTGATGAAGCCAAGCTCAGCCAGCTGCTGCATCGCTATGCCCCCAACGTTTCAGCCGTCCCGGCGCTGCCGTCGGCGATAGCGCCGTCTCTGGACTGGCGGCTGGCGCTGCGGCAGGCAGCCAGTAAACCGGATCTGGCGCGTGACCTGCTGCAGATGCTGCTGGATTTCCTGCCGGAAGTGGAGACACGCGTGGCAGAGTGCATGGCAGCCAATGACGTCACCGGGCTGCGTGAGATCATCCATAAGCTGCACGGCAGCGCCAGCTACAGCGGCGTGCCGCGGCTGAAACAGCTGTGCCATCAGCTGGAGAAGAGTCTGCATCAGGAAAGCGATATCGCGGCGCTGGAGCCGGAGCTGCTGGAGCTGACCGACGAGCTGGCAAACGTGGCGCGCGAAGCGCGAAAGGTGCTGGGTTCAGCCTGAGCCAGCGCGGCCACGGCGGGCCGCCGTCAGGAACCGGCAGGTTACCGCCGGTCACCGGCGGCACCTCACCGCCAGCCCCCTGCCGACACCGCAGCGGCGCGATCTCTCCCGCCTTGCTGATATCCATTCGCAGCCGGCGCAGTGAACCGGCGCAGCGTCGGGGCGGAAAATCCCCGGCGCGCTGCCTTACAGGCTCTGTCCGGCCCTGAGGGTGGCGGCCACGTTTCTGGCGGTCAGACGCACGTTCTGCGCAGCGCTCTCCAGCGCCTCTTCCAGCGTGCAGATGCTGTACAGCACGCTGAAAACGGCATCCAGCCCGTGCGCATGCACCACGCCAACATCGGCGGTCAAACTGCCGGCAATACCGATAACCGGTTTATTAAACCGTCTGGCGACCTGCGCTACGCCAATCGGCACTTTGCCGTTGATGCTCTGGCTGTCGATCCGGCCTTCGCCGGTGATCACCAGATCGGCATCTTTCACCTGCTCCGCCAGCCCCAGCGCTTCCGTTACAATCTCAATCCCGCGCCGCAGTTCCGCCTGACAAAAGGCGTGCAGCGCGGCACCCATGCCGCCGGCTGCGCCGCCACCAGCAAGGTGCAGCACATCCCGATCGAGATCGCGCTGAATAATACCGGCGTAGTGCGCCAGCGCCCCATCCAGCTGCTGCACCAGCTCCGGTGTGGCCCCTTTCTGCGGACCAAAAATCGCCGAGGCGCCTTTTGCACCTGTCAGCGGGTTGGTCACGTCGCAGGCCACTTCGATCCGGCACTGCTTAATACGCGGATCGAGCGCCGAAATATCAATGTGCGCCAGCTGAGACAGCGCGCTGCCGCCATAGCCAATCTCATTTTGCTGCGCATCCAGCAGGCGCGCGCCCAGCGCCTGCACCATGCCGCTGCCGCCGTCGTTGGTGGCGCTGCCGCCGAGGCCGATAATAATGTGATCCACGCCGCGATCGAGCGCATCTTTAATCAGTTCGCCGGTGCCCCAGGAGGTGGTGACACGCGGATCGCGCTGCGCCGTCGGCACCTGCTCCAGCCCGCTGGCCGCCGCCATCTCGATAAACGCGGTGCGCTCGTCGCCCGCCAGACCATAAAAGGCGTCCACCGGTTTGCCTAACGGTCCGGTGACCGTCAGCCGGACAAGCTTGCCCTGCGTGGCGGCCACCATCGCCTCTACCGTGCCCTCTCCGCCGTCGGCAACCGGTATTTTCACGTATTCGGCAGCAGGAAAAACTTCGCGGAATCCTGCTTCAATCGCGGTAGCCACTTCCAGGGCTGACAAACTCTCTTTGTATGAATCCGGTGCGATGACAATTTTCATAGGCAATCCGAGCGCGTAGGTGACGGCAGGCCGTCCGGCTAAGGCAGTCAGCGGTCCGGCATCCGCAGAGGCCGGACGCATGTCCTACCGGGTAATCTCAACGTGAGCTAACTTCTCATAATAGCAAGCCAGCGCGCTGTGGTCGGACGTACCCTGTCCGTCGGCTTTCAGCGCCTGCATCATTTCCATCACCGCCGCCGTCAGCGGCAGCTGGGCGCCAATCTCGTGGGAGGTATCCAGCGCGTTAGCCAGGTCCTTGATATGCAGATCAATTCGGAAGCCCGGCTTAAAGTTACGATCCAGTACCATTGGCGCTTTCGCATCCAGCACCGTGCTGCCCGCCAGGCCGCCGCGAATCGCCTGATAAACCAGTTCCGGATTGACGCCCGCTTTGGTCGCCAGCGACAGCGCTTCGGACATCGCCGCGATATTCAGCGCCACAATCACCTGATTAGCCAGTTTCGTAACGTTGCCCGCTCCACTGTCGCCGGTGTGCACCACGGACGCGGCCATCGCTTTCATGATGTCGTAGCACTGATCGAACACCGCTTTATCTCCCCCCACCATCACCGAGAGCGTGCCCTCAATGGCTTTGGGTTCGCCGCCGCTCACCGGCGCATCCAGCATCCGGATACCTTTTTCCGCCAGCGCATCATGCACTTCGCGGCTGGCCAGCGGCGCAATCGAACTCATGTCGATGACCACCAGCCCCGGTTTTGCTCCGGCAATAATACCGTTGCTGCCCAGACACACCTCTTTCACCTGCGGTGAGTTCGGCACCATGGTGATGACCACATCAACCTGTTCCGCCACCTCGCGGGGCGTTTTGGCCACGGTTGCGCCCAGCTCAGCCAGTTCGGCCTCGTTGTGGGGATGGTGGTCGCGCACCACCAGCGTGTAACCGGCTTTCACCAGGTTTTTACTCATCGGTTTGCCCATGATGCCAAGGCCGATAAATCCAATTTTCATTGCCTTTCCTCTTCGTCAGTTACTGCCTGAATTTGTCACACAATGCCTGGGTTGCATGGCGGAACACGCCCAAATCGCTGCCTACCGCCACAAAGCTGGCACCCCATTCCAGATAACGGCGTGCATCGGCTTCCACCGGCGCCAGGATGCCCGCCGGTTTGCCCGCGGAACGGGCGCGGTCAAACACGTAGCGAATCACTTTCAGCACCTCCGGATGGGCCGGCTGCCCGAGATACCCCAGCGCCGCCGAAAGATCGCCTGGCCCGACAAATATGCCGTCCACGCCTTCCACTGCAGCGATGGCATCAATGTTGTCCACCGCCTGCTGGGTTTCGATCTGCACCATGACGCTGATGTTGTCGTTGATGGTGACGTTGTAATCCGGCAGCGTGCCGTACATGTTGCTGCGGTGCGAAACCGAAACGCCGCGGATACCCGCAGGCGGATAGCGGGTTGCGGCCACCGCACGCTGCGCATCGTCTGCGGTTTCCACAAACGGGATCAGAAAGTTGTAGAAGCCGATGTCCAGCAAACGTTTGATGATGATCGGTTCGTTGCAGGGAGGACGTACCACGGGTGCGCTGCGGCTGCCTTTCAGCGCCATCAGCTGGGGAATAAAGGTGGTGATGTCGTTGGGAGCGTGTTCCCCGTCCAGTACCAGCCAGTCAAAGCCGGCCAGTCCAAGCACTTCGGTGGTGAGTGGATTGGCCAGGGCGCACCAGCTGCCAATCAGGGTGTCGCCGGCCAGTAAACGGCGGCGAAAGGTATTCGGCCAGGCATTGCTCATGTTCTTTGCTCCAGTCAGTCAGCACAGGCTCGCCCGCGGCGAGCCGCAGAATATCAGCGCACCAGGCACGGACGCTTGTTATCAAATCGCCAGTCCGGCACCAGGAACTGCATCGCCTGGGCGTCATCGCGCGCGCCCAGCCCGTGCTTCTGATACAGCGCGTGCGCCTGCATAACCTGATCCATATCCAGCTCAACGCCGAGACCCGGCTTCTGCGGCACCTGCACCATGCCGCCTTTGATGCGGAATGGCTCTTTGGTCAGACGCTGATTGCCCTCCTGCCAGATCCAGTGGGTATCAATGGCAGTGATCGCGCCGGGTGCGGCCGCGGCGACGTGGGTAAACATCGCCAGCGAGATATCAAAATGGTTATTGGAGTGTGAGCCCCAGGTCAGTCCGAAGTCATGGCACATCTGCGCCACGCGAACCGAGCCCTGCATCGTCCAGAAGTGCGGATCGGCCAGCGGGATGTCCACCGATTGCAGCGACAGCGTATGGCCCATCTGCCGCCAGTCCGTCGCAATCATGTTGGTTGCGGTAGGCAGGCCGGTGGCACGGCGGAACTCCGCCATCACTTCACGTCCCGAATAGCCCTGCTCCGCGCCACAGGGATCCTCTGCATACGCCAGCACGCCCTTCAGTTGCTTGCCAAGCAGAATCGCTTCATTCAGCGACCAGGCGCCATTCGGATCAAGCGTGATGCGCGCCTGCGGGAAACGTCTGGCCAGCGCCGTCACCGCCTCGGCCTCTTCACCGCCGCGCAGCACGCCGCCTTTCAGTTTGAAATCGTTAAAGCCATATTTCTCGTACGCCGCTTCCGCCAGGCGGACGACCGCTTCCGGCGTCAGCGCCTCTTCATGGCGCAGGCGATACCAGTCGCACTTATCCTGCTCCTGGCTCTGATACGGCAGCGCGGTTTTTTTGCGATCGCCCACGTAGAACAGGTAGCCAAGCATCTCCACGCTATCGCGCTGCTGCCCTTCGCCCAGCAGAGAGGCGACGTTCACGTTCAGATGCTGCCCCAGCAAATCGAGCAGAGCGGCCTCGATGCCGGTCACCACATGAATGGTGGTGCGCAGATCAAACGTCTGGTTGCCGCGTCCGCTGGCATCGCGATCGGCAAAGGTGCTGCGCACCAGGTTCAGCACGTTTTTGTACTCTCCCACGGTTTTGCCCACCACCAGCGCTGCCGCATCTTCCAGCGTCTGACGAATCTTTTCACCACCCGGAATCTCCCCGACGCCGGTCTGACCGGCGTTATCTTTGATGATGACGATGTTGCGGGTAAAAAACGGGGCATGGGCACCGCTCAGGTTGAGCAGCATACTGTCGTAACCGGCCACCGGAATGACCTGCATGGATGTGATTTTCGGTGTCTGACTCATTTCCTGCTCCTTATGTATGACGGCGCCCAAACGCCGGACGCTTGCGGTCGAACGACCAGCCGGGAACCAGATACTGCATCGCCGTGGCGTCATTGCGCGCGCCGGCCGGCAGCGAGTGATAAAGCGCACTGGCCTGCTGCAGGCGATCCCAATCCAGCTCAATGCCGAGCCCGGGTTTATCCGGTACGGCGATTTTGCCATTGCGGATCTGCAGCGGGGCTTTGGTCAGGCGCTGTTCGCCCTCCTGCCAGATCCAGTGCGTATCCAGCGCGGTGGGATTGCCCGGCGCGGCCGCACCCACATGGGTGAACATCGCCAGCGAGATATCAAAATGGTTATTGGAGTGGCAGCCCCAGGTCAGGCCCCAGTCATCGCACAGCTGCGCCACGCGCACGGCACCGCTCAGCGTCCAGAAGTGCGGATCGGCCAGCGGGATATCGACGGCATTGAGCATCACCGCATGGTTCATCTCCCGCCAGTTGGTGGCGATCATATTGGTGGCGACCGGCAGGCCGGTGGCGCGGCGAAACTCCGCCATCACCTCGCGTCCGGAATAGCCCTGCTCGGCGCCGCACGGATCTTCTGCGTACGCCAGCACATCGCCCATGCCTTTGCACAGCGCGATGGCTTCCGCCAGATGCCAGGCGCCGTTGGGATCAACGGTGATGCGCGCATCAGGAAAGCGGTTTTTCAGGGCCACCGCCGTCGCGATCTCCTCCTCACCGGGCAGCACGCCACCTTTGAGTTTGAAATCTTTGAAACCGTACTTATCCTGCGCCGCCTCCGCCAGGCGCACCACTGCCTCTGCCGTCAGCGCTTCCTGATGGCGCAGGTGATACCAGGCGTGGCTGGCGGATTCACCGCTCAGGTAGCCGAGGTCGGTCTTACGGCGATCGCCGATATAAAACAGATAGCCCAGCACTGTGACCTCCTCACGCTGCTGGCCGTGGCCGAGCAGCTCGGCCACCGGTACGCCGAGGCACTGCCCCAGCAGATCCAGCAGCGCGGCTTCCAGCGCCGCCACCGCGTTGACGCGCAGTTCAAAGGTCCAGGCGCCGTTGCCGAAGGTGGCGAAATCCGCCGACTGGTTGCCTTTATGCACCTGCTGCACCAGACGGTTCATGCGTGCCACCTGCTGGCCTTTGACCAGTGGGATCGCCGCCATCAGCGTCTGGTAAATGGTTTCGCCCCCTGGCGCTTCCCCCACGCCGGTATGCCCGGCGCTGTCGGTCAGCACCACAATGTTACGGGTGAAGCAGGCGTTGTGCGCACCGCCGATATTCAGGAGCATGCTGTCGTAACCGGCCACCGGGATCACCTGCATCTCAGTAATAACCGGGGTACTTTGCGTATTCATGCGATCTCCTTATGCCCGATGTTTAAGTTCGATTCGCCGGATATCGCCGGTTATCACCAGGAAGCTGAAGGCGGCAACAAAGGCGTGAATGCCGACGTAGATCAGCGCGCCCTCAAATGAGCCGCTGGTGGCGATGATGTAGCCAATGGCAATCGGCGTGACGATGCCAGAGAAGTTGCCGAACATATTGAACAGGCCGCCGCTCAGGCCGCTGATCTCTTTCGGTGCGGTATCCGCCATCACCGCCCAGCCCAGCGCGCCAATGCCTTTGCCAAAGAACGCCAGCGCCATAAACAGCACCACCACCCATTCCGTTTCGGTGTAGTTACACATCACCATGCTGATAGAGAGCAGCATGCCCAGCACAATCGGCGTTTTACGGGCAATATTCAGCGAGCCGGTTTTGCGCATCAGGTAATCGGAGATCACGCCACCCAGCACGCCGCCCAGGAAGCCACAGATGGCCGGAATAGACGCAACCATACCTGCTTTCAGGATGGACATGCCGCGTGCCTGCACCAGATACACCGGGAACCAGGTAATGAAGAAGTAAGTCAGCGCATTAACGCAGTACTGCCCCAGATAAATGCCCCACATCATGCGGGTTGAAAGCAGCTGTTTGATCTGGAACCATTTCTCGTCCCAGCTCACTTTGCGCTCCGCCTTTCTGGCATCCATGTTGATCAGCGCTCCGCCCTGCTCCATGTACTCCAGTTCCGCTTTGTTCACGCCCGGATGGGTGTTGGGGTCGTGCATCACTTTCAGCCAGATAAAGCTCAGGATGATGCCCAGCCCACCCATGAACCAGAACACATGCGCCCAGCCCACTTCGGCCACCAGCCAACCCATAATTGGCGCAAAAATCACAGTGGCGAAATATTGCGCTGAGTTAAAAATGGCGACCGCCGTGCCGCGCTCCTGCGCCGGAAACCACGCGGCCACAATCCGGCTGTTCCCCGGGAACGAGGGCGCTTCTGCCAGCCCGACCATAAAGCGCAGCAGAAACAGCGAAACCACAATGCCAAAGCCGCTGAAGAGATCGACGAAGCCCTGCAGCAGGGTAAACAGCGACCAGAGAAAGATGCTCCAGAAATAGACGCGTTTGGAGCCAAACCGATCGAGCAGCCAGCCACCAGGAATTTGCCCGATGACGTAAGCCCATGAGAAAGCTGAGAAGATGTAACCGAGACCAACCGAATCGAGGCCGATTTCCTTTGACATGGCGGAGCCGGCAATGGAGATGGTGGCACGGTCACCGTAGTTGAATGAGGTGACGATAAATAACATCACCACAATCCAGTAGCGGGCGTTGGTCCGCTTCTGCACCGCTTCCGCTGTCTGGCTGTAACTATTCATGATGCACTCCTGAAATATAGCGAACGCTACTTTCACTCTGACTGCATACACATCGCGTTGGGTATCAGAATGATGTTGGGTTAAACACGGCGATTGTTGTTATGGCAAACGATGATGCGTCGTGACGAATAACCAAACGTCGAAGAACGGCAATCAGTATAGGAACAGCCCGGCGGCGAAACAGTGGAAGAAAGCCCGAGTTTCGGCGTTGTGCAGAACGAATTTTATGGCATCTGCACATAAGGCTGCGGCGTGGCTCACGGAACCCCGCATAACGGCGGCAAAACGGTGAAAAAACACACAGCGCAGGCGCACTTTGTGATTCCCTTCACTTGTATTTGGTAAAAGCCCCCAATGTCTGCACTGAAACCGCCTTAAAGCCGGTCAGTTGCACAATGCGCAGGCGGTGACCCGCTGCCTATACTGGGGCTGGCAAAATAACGATGACGTGACGACAGGCATTTCAGGCGCGCCGCACAGTCCGGCGCGACGAACCGGAAGGTAAGCAATGAACCGACCTCAGACAGAAAAACCGCTCTATATTAAGGTGCATGACGCCGATAACGTGGCGATTGTGGTCAACGATCGGGGCCTTCCTGCCGGTACGCGCTTCGACGACGGGCTGCAGCTGGTTGAGCATGTGCCGCAGGGGCATAAAGTGGCGCTGAGTGATATCGCCCTGCACGGGGCTATTGTGCGCTATGGCGAGATCATTGGCACCGCGCTGCGCCCGATCGCGCGCGGCAGCTGGATTGACGAGTCGCTGGTGGCGCTGCCTGACGCGCCGCCGCTGAACACCCTGCCCCTGGCTACGCAGGTGCCCCCTGCGCTGCCGCCGCTGGAAGGCTATACCTTTGAAGGCTATCGCAACGCCGACGGCAGCGTGGGCACGCGCAATCTGCTGGGCATTACCACCAGCGTGCACTGCGTGGCGGGCGTGGTGGATTATGTCGTGCAGATCATTGAACGCGACCTGCTGCCGCGCTATCCCAATGTCGATGGCGTCGTGGCGCTGAATCATCTTTATGGCTGCGGCGTGGCGATCAATGCCCCGGCCGCCGTGGTGCCGATTCGCACCATTCATAACCTGGCGCTGAACCCGAATTTTGGTGGCGAAGTAATGGTGGTCGGCCTGGGCTGCGAAAAATTACAGCCGGAGCGGCTACTGACAGGCACGCCGGATGTGCAGGCGATTTCACTGGATGACCGCGATATCGTGCGTTTGCAGGATGAACGACACGTCGGCTTTGGGGCGATGGTGGATGAGATTCTGCAGGTGGCAGAGCGCCATTTGCAGAAACTTAATCAGCGTCAGCGCGAAACCTGCCCGGCCGCGGCGCTGGTGGTGGGCCTGCAGTGCGGCGGCAGCGATGCCTTTTCCGGCGTCACGGCGAATCCGGCCGTGGGATTTGCCGCAGATCTGCTGGTACGCTGCGGTGCCACCGTGATGTTCTCGGAAGTGACCGAGGTGCGGGATGCCATTCATCTGTTGACACCGCGCGTGGTGAACGAAGCGGTGGGCAAACGGCTGCTGGAAGAGATGGCCTGGTACGACGCGTATCTCAGCCAGGGACAAACCGACCGCAGCGCCAACCCCTCGCCGGGCAATAAAAAAGGCGGCCTGGCCAACGTGGTGGAAAAAGCGCTCGGCTCGATTGCCAAATCCGGCCGCAGCCCGATTGTGGAAGTGCTGTCACCCGGCCAGCGTCCGACGCAGCGCGGACTGATTTTTGCCGCCACGCCCGCCAGCGATTTTGTCTGCGGCACGCAGCAGATGGCGTCCGGCATGACATTGCAGGTGTTTACCACCGGCCGCGGCACGCCTTACGGTCTGGCGGCTATTCCGGTGATTAAGATGGCCACGCGCAGCGCCCTGGCACACCGCTGGCACGATTTAATGGATATCAACGCCGGCACTATCGCCACCGGGGAAGAAACGATTGAGCAGGTAGGCTGGCGGCTGTTTGAGCTGATGCTGGAGATTGCCAGCGGACGCAGGCAGACGTGGTCCGATCGCTGGGGGATTCGCAATCAGCTGGCGGTATTTAACCCCGCCCCGGTGACCTGACGTCCGCGCTGTGCCCTCTCCCGTGCGGGAGAGGGCCGGCAGGCGTCAGCGCTACAGCAGTGAGCCCCAGTGCTCTACCCAGGGAGTGGCGACAGATTCCGGCTCCGGATGTTCAATCGCATCCACCAGCAGCACCTCACCTACCCGCTGTGCCTGCTGCTCCTGCAGCGTGGCATCAAAGGTTTTGCCCGCCCCGCAGAAGTTCTGGTAACTGCTGTCACCCAGTGCAATCACCCCGTAGCGCAGATCGGGCTGATGGCCGATCTCATCCCGCACCTGGACGTACAGGCGGGCGATATTATCCGGGAAATCGCCCTGGCCGGTGGTGGAAGTCACAATCAGCACCACGTGCTGGCGGTAAGCCTGCCAGTCCGCCAGTGACGGATCTTCAAACACCTCCACCTCATGGCCCTGCGCCTGCAGCACCGGCTGCGCCTCTTCGGCGACCAGCAGCGCATTGCCGTATACCGTACCTGTAAAAATGCCAATCTTTGCCATCTTGCCGCTCCTTTATTCTGTCGGCTTATCCTGGACTGCCTCAGGCGCAAACTCAACCCTCGGCACGTCGGGCAGCTGATCCTGCCAGCTGAACTGCTGCAGCATCTGCTGCCACACGCGATCCAGGCCGGCACGGATCACCAGCGGCTCGCCGGTGACCGGATGGTTTAATGACAGCGCGCTGGCGTGCAGCATCAGGCGATCGATACCGAAATGTGCGGCGGCCCCGCGGTTCTGGCGCAAATCGCCGTGCGCACTGTCGCCGATAATCGGATGGCGCAGATGCGCCATGTGGCGGCGCAGCTGATGCTTGCGCCCGGTACGCGGTGACATCGCCACCAGCGAATAACGGGCGGTGGTGAATTTGCCTATCGCCACCGGCAGCTCAGCATGAGCCAGCGCCTGGTAATCGGTAACCGCCGGCTGCGGCGCGCAGGGTGCCGCTGAGAATTTGTCGGCAATTTTATCCCGCTCTTCCAGCAGCGGATAATCCAGCGTGGCCCCGCCCGTCAGCCAGCCGCGCACGACGGCATGATAGGTTTTTTGGATCTGGTGCTGTTCAAACTGCTGCGCCAGCAGGCGGCCCACCTCACTGGATAAACCCATCAGCAGCACGCCGGAGGTCGGGCGATCCAGCCGGTGGACGGTGAAAACGTGCTGACCGATCTGATCGCGCACCGTTTGCATCACCACCACTTTCTCTTTACGGTCGAGCCAGCTGCGATGCACCAGCCAGCCCGCCGGCTTGTTGACCGCCACCAGCCAGTCATCCTGGTAAATGATCTCCAGCATCAGGCGAGGGGATCCTGGAACAGTGCGTCGAGCTGGCTCAGCGTGGCCAGCAGTGCCGTATAGCCGCGCGTTTCTGCGGGCAGCGCCACTTCATAATAGGGCGTGATCGCCATGTTGTGCGGCAGCGGTGCGCCGGCCGCGACCAGCGCCTGCATCCGCGGAATCAACACCCATTGCAGCCACTCTAATGGCTCCAGCGTGTCCAGACAGAAAGGCTGTGTGCTGTTGAAGGCTTCCGCCTCCGGCGCGTGCGTCTGCCAGTGGTCGTGCTCGCGCATTACCGCTTCAACCTGCTGCAGCCGCTGAATGATCAGGTGCGACATACGCCACCTCCAGTGCAAAATCGGGCGGCAAGCATATCACTACTCGTTTGAGGTGAAAAACAGCATAAAAAAAGGGAGCACTGTATCTACAGTGCTCCCGGTTCGTTTGCAGCATTCCCGCCACCGCTGTGCTCCCTGCTCATCCATGACAACTGTTCCTGCGCTATCCGTCGCCTGTCATCGTGACATTGGTCCTTAGCATCCTGGCCCGCCACATCCCGCGTGGCTCTCATTCTCCGTCCTGGAGGTGTCCCTGACTCAATCCTGAGTGTCCTGCTTCATCCTGAAGCCTTCCGTGTGCCGTAAACTCCGTTACGTTCCTGCCACCTGGCTGACATTCTCCTGAACGTCTCTCAATCCATGGCTTCCTGCCAGTGGTGACTATTCTGTCAGAAACCATCGCAATAACAAGCCGCTAACGGCGGTTAAATGAACATATCGCAGCCTGATTTTCAGAATGATGCCATAACTGCATGATTCACAATATCTTTACAAATCCAGCTTCCGTAAGTCTGCAACACGTTCCGGCGATCTCTCACACGCGGTGTGCGATATATCTTACAAATGCCGGGATGAAAATCTGCATATCAGTCACTAACGGGTTGTAAACCATTAAGAAACGTCTCAATCCCCGCCGCCAGTACCGTGCGTTTTTTCGTACCGGGCTGTTCCAGAATGACCTCCCCGGTGAGATTACACAGGGCAATCACCTCCTGCTCTGAGTCAGTGGTGGCAATAAAAAGGGTTGGACTCTGTTTCAGACGGCGCTTCATGACCAGGTGACCAATCAGGTTCTCCTGCAAGCGGGTAAAATCGGATTCGCTCCAGACCTGCACCAGCGAGACCGGCCGCTGCGCAAATGTCGCCGTCATATCCCCGGCTAACTGGGTGGTGTAAAAAGCGCTGATGGCCGGCTGCAGCCGGATATCCAGCGCACGCTCCACCGCGTCCAGCGTGGCGGGCAAAGTAAACGGCTGCGGCTGCCACAGCACGCGGTCCGGCAGCGTGCTGACTACGCATGGCGAAGGCACGCCCAGCAGCGCCTCGCTGGCCGGCAAATGACCTTGCTGCTGCTGCCAGTGATTAACGTATCGGGCGGTAAACTCACGCAGTGCCTCTGCAGTTTGCTGCATCATTCATCTTCTCGCGGGTGATCGGTTACACTTAGCCCCTTTGACAGGATTATGTGGTAACCGTTATGTCTTCTGAAAATCGTAATTCGGCGCTCAGCGGCCTCACTCTGGGTAAGCCCACGGCTTATGTTGATCACTACGATAACACGCTGCTGCAATCTGTGCCGCGCAGCCTGAATCGTGAGCCGCTGGGTCTCTATCCGGATACCCTGCCGTTTCATGGGGCGGATATCTGGACGCTCTATGAACTCTCCTGGCTGAACAGCAAAGGCGTGCCGCAGGTCGCCGTTGGCGAAGTGGTGCTGCGCGCCGACAGCGCCAGTCTGATCGAGTCCAAAAGTTTCAAGCTCTATCTTAACAGCTTTAATCAGACGGTATTCGCTGACTGGGGCACAGTGCGGCAGACGCTGGAGCGCGATCTCAGCGCCTGCGCTGGCGGTGAAGTCAGCGTGGCGCTGTTTCGCCTGAGCGAAATCGAAGGCCAGCCAATCGGCCACTTTGACGGCAGCGTGATTGATGAGCAGGATATTATCATTGATGATTACGGCTTCAGTGCCGATTATCTGGCTCAGGCAGCGGGCAATGAAGTGGTTGAAGAGACGCTGGTCAGCCATCTGCTGAAATCCAACTGCCTGATTACCAACCAGCCGGACTGGGGATCAGTGATGATCCGCTATAAAGGGCCACGTATCGACCGCGAAGCGCTGCTGCGCTATATCGTCTCCTTCCGTCAGCACAACGAGTTTCACGAGCAGTGTGTTGAGCGCATTTTCAATGATATTCAGCGCTTTTGCCGCCCGGAAGCCCTGACCGTTTATGCGCGCTATACGCGCCGGGGCGGCCTGGATATTAACCCGTGGCGCAGCAACGTGCCCTTTACGCCCTGCCACTCCCGTCTGGTGCGCCAGTAACAGTTTGCGAGACATCTCGCAGGCCGCTGCACGGACGCGCGGTTCCACTTGAGCATTCACGGTGGGTAACGTTACTCTGAGACAGGCGCACGGGTGACAGCCAGCGTTCAAAGGATTTTCGTCACTGCGCTCAGTTCGTTAAGCGCAGCGTCATCAGTCACGCATTGGCGTGTAAAGGAGTTCTCTTGATTACACATATCAGCCCTCTTGGCTCGATGGATCTGCTCTCCCAGCTGGAAGTGGATATGCTGAAGCAAACTGCCAGCAGCGACCTCTACCAGCTGTTTCGTAACTGTTCACTTGCGGTGCTCAATTCCGGTAGCCAGACCGACAGTAGTCACGAACTGCTTTCCCGCTTTCAGAACTTCGATATCAACGTGCTGCGCCGCGAGCGCGGTGTCAAACTTGAGCTGATCAACCCACCGGAAGAAGCCTTCGTTGATGGCCGTATCATTCGCTCGCTCCAGGCGAACCTGTTTGCCGTGCTGCGCGACATTCTGTTCGTCAATGGTCAGCTTTCTACTGCCGGACGCTATCGCGACGCCGACGTACAGGATTCCGCGCACATCACCAACCTGGTGTTTTCCATTCTGCGCAACGCCCGTGCCCTGCACGTGGGCGAATATCCCAACACCGTTGTGTGCTGGGGCGGCCACTCGATCAACGCCGTGGAGTATCAGTACTGCCGTAATGTCGGCACACAGATGGGCCTGCGTGAGCTCAATATCTGCACCGGCTGCGGGCCCGGTGTAATGGAAGCGCCGATGAAAGGCGCCGCCGTAGGCCATGCGCAGCAGCGCTATCACGACAGCCGCTTTATCGGCCTGACGGAACCGTCAATCATCGCCGCTGAGCCGCCGAATCCGCTGGTGAATGAGCTGATCATCATGCCGGATATCGAAAAGCGCCTGGAAGCCTTTGTGCGAATTGCCCACGGCATCGTCATCTTCCCGGGTGGCGTCGGCACGGCGGAAGAGTTGCTGTATCTGCTTGGCATCCTGATGAATCCACACAATAACGATCAGGTGCTGCCGCTGATTCTGACCGGGCCGCGCGAGAGTGCGGATTACTTCCGCGTGCTGGATGATTTCATTGTGAATACGCTGGGGGAGTCGGCACGTAAACACTACAAAATCATCATCGACGATGCGGCGGAAGTGGCGCGCCTGATGAAGAAAGCCATGCCGCAGGTCAAAGAGTATCGTCGCGAAACCGGCGACGCCTACAGCTTCAACTGGTCAATCCGCATTGCGCCGGATTTGCAGGTGCCGTTCCTGCCCACGCATGAAAATATGGCGAACCTGAATCTGTTCCCGGACCAGCCGGCAGAAAAACTGGCGGCCGATTTACGCCGCGCGTTCTCCGGCATTGTGGCGGGTAACGTGAAGGAGATGGGCATCCGTGAAATCCGTGAAAAAGGCCCGTATAAACTGCGCGGTGATGCTGCGCTGATGCACCGCATGGACGAACTGCTGCAGGGCTTTGTGGCGCAGCAGCGCATGAAGCTGCCGGGCAGCGCCTATATCCCCTGCTACGAAATCATCAAATAACCTATCAGGAGGCAGCCTGCGGGCTGCCCTATCGCTATGTCGCTTCATCTGTTAATTATTGACGCGCTTAATCTTATTCGCCGCTTGCATGCGGTTCAGGGATCGCCGTGCCGCGATGCCTGTACTGCGGCACTGCACCAGCTGCTTGGCCACACGCGGCCGACGCACGTGGTAGCGGTTTTTGACAGCCACATTCGTCAGCCCGGCTGGCGCCATCAGCTGCTGCCGGATTACAAAGCTGGCCGCCCGCCAATGCCGGAGGATTTACAGCAGGAGATGCCCGCATTACAGGAGGCGTTCCGCGCGGCGGGAGTCAGCTGCTGGACAGCCGATCGCGATGAGGCTGACGATCTGGCCGCCACGCTGGCGGTAAAAATGGCTGACGCCGGTCACCAGGCAACCATCGTTTCCACCGACAAAGGCTATTGTCAGCTGCTGGCGCCGGCGATACGCATTCGTGATTATTTTCAGAAACGCTGGCTGGATGTGCCGTTTATTGAGCAGGAGTTTGGCGTTGCGCCCGCGCAGCTGCCGGATTACTGGGGACTGTGCGGCATCAGCAGCAGTAAAATTCCCGGGGTGCCCGGTATCGGCCCCAAAAGTGCCCGGGAGCTGCTGCTGCAGTTTGGCTCGCTGGAAGCGCTTTATCAGCAGCTGGATCAGGTGCCCGGCAAGTGGCAGGGCAAATTACGTGAGCAGCGCGCGATGGCCGAGGTTTGTCGTCAGGTCGCTACCCTGAAGCGCGACCTGGTTTTACAGGGCAATCTGAATACGCTGCGCTATCAGCCATAGCGTACCGCCCGTCCGGGGCTGGTGCCGGACATCGCCAGGTGACACGGCGTCAGCCCGTCAGCCCGTCAGCTTGCCACCTGCGAAATACTTTGTGCTACAGCAAGGCGGCCAGAGCGCCTGTCCCCGGGGGCATACATCAGTATGTCACCGGAGACGGGCAAACGCAGCCAGTGCCGCTGTCGTGCAAAGGATAAAGCAGGTCATGGTTCCCGTCTCCGGGGGCATACATCAGTATGTCACCGGGGCGGGCAAACGCAGCCAGTGCCGCTGTCGTGCAAAGGATGAAGCAGGATTAGCGTTCGTCGCGTCGTCCGCCCACCGCCGCCCAGATCCTGCGCACATGGACGGTGATCTCTTCGCGGTCGTGATACAGCTGGCGTGCCTGGATCTGGGCGTTGATGCCCTTTTCTTTCAGCGCCGCGTCCATCATCGCCAGATTGGCGGTGACTTCTTCATAGCGTTTTTTCATCGGCAGTTTGAGGTTGAAGATCGCCTCACGGCACCAGCCGTTTACCAGCCATTCGGTCATCAGGCTGGCAACGCGCACCGGTTTTTCCACCATATCGCACACCAGCCAGCTGATGTTGGTGCGCGGCGGACGGAATTTAAAGCCATCCTCACGACAATGTGTAACCTGCCCGGTGTCCATCAGGCTCGGTGCCATCGGGCCGTTATCCACGGCGTAGACCCACATGCTGCGTTTCACCAGCTGGTAGGTCCAGCCGCCAGGACAGGCACCAAGATCCACCGCGTACATGCCGCTGGCCAGACGTTCATCCCACTCATCGGCAGGCACAAACACGTGGAACGCCTCTTCCAGCTTGAGCGTTGAGCGGCTTGGAGCGTCAGCCGGAAACTTCAGGCGCGGAATCCCCATGTAGAAAGGCGAATTGTTCTCTGGCAGGGAGTAGCCGACATAGCAGGTACCTGGCGCAATAAAGAAGACATGTACCACCGGCCGCTTCGGGCTTTCGTAGTTCAGCAAAATGTTGCTGGCGCGCAGGCTGGCGCGCAGCGGCACCGTCAGCTTGCGGCAGAATTTTGTCAGCTCTTTGGCTTCATTGGTGTCCGGCACTTCCACGCGCAGCTCACCGCCTTTTTCCACCACGCCTGTCAGCATGCCGGTAATCGGCGTAATACGATCTTCCGGCGGCAGATCGCGCAGTAGTTCACCTACCACCAGCATCTGACGGGCAAAAATCAGTTCAGCAAACGGCAGCGTTCGCATCAGCTTCTCAGCATCTTCCGGCTGATAGCACTCAAACAGGACATAACCGGATTCTTCTTTGACGCGCGGGAAGCCGTAGATTTCGCGCTCTGCCGCTTTCGCGCTAATCTCCGCCGCGCACTCTTTTTCAAATCCGGGACGGCAATAGAGTAAAACTTTATTCATGGCGATCTGCCTTTCGTTTCAGACGCAGTGCGCCAATCAACATCAAAAACCAGCCCGTCAGGAAGCATAAGCCACCGACCGGCGTAACGAACACCCAGAACGTCAGGTGTGACAGCGCCAGACAATAGAGACTGCCGCTGAAAAGTACGGTACCCAGCGCCATCGCCGCGCTGCTCCAGTAGAACCAGATATTGGCGCGGCGCAGCATGGCAGCGCCGAGGCCAATCACGGCCAGGGTATGATACGCCTGGTATTCCAGCCCGGTATGGATCCACGCCATTTCCGGCTGGCCAAGGGATTTGCTCAGCACGTGTGCGCCAAACGCCCCCCATGCTACCAGCAAAAAGCCGCTGATCGCGGCAAACACAAACATGGCACGACTGGACATGTCATTAATCCTCATGGTGAAACCGCGCATCACTGTGCGGTAAGCAGTGCATTAGTGGTCGTAGCGAAAATGGAATTTTTCTTGTTCAGCTGCGGCTTTTTCCAGAATCCACTGGCGAAAGGCGGCTATTTTACCCAGTTCTGCCTGGCTGTCATGACAAACCAGATAAAAAGCATTTTTACTCACCAGCACATCGTTAAACGGACAGACCAGCCTGCCGGCTTCGATTTCACTCTGCGCCATCACGTTGTTGGCCAGCGCCACGCCCTGGCCATGAATGGCGGCCTGCAGCACCATCGCGCTGTGACTGAAAATCGGCCCCTGCTGAACGTTAATGTGCTGCAAACCTAACTGACGGATATAGGATTGCCAGTCACGGCGCGACGCGTCATGCAGCAGCGTAAAGTGGGCAAGGTCAGCCGGTGATTTCAGCGGATGGTCGCCGGTGAGCAGCAGCGGCGAGCACACCGGCAGCAGATATTCGGCGTACAGTTTTTCCACGCGCAGTCCCGGCCAGTTGCCGCGCCCGTAGAAAATGGCCACATCAACATCGTCAGCCAGCTTCTCTTCGTCACGGTCTACTGCCTGGATACGCACATCAATCCCCGGATAAGCCAGATTAAAGCTGGAGAGACGCGGAACCAGCCACTGAATGGCGAAGCTGGGCAGCAGGCTGACCGTCAGCGCCCCCTTGGCACTGCGCGCCTGCAGTTTGCGCGTGGCGTCGTTAAGCGCAGAGAAGATCTCTTTGATATCCAGATAATAACTTTGTCCTTCTTCTGTCAGCAAAAGCGAACGATTCCGCCGGCGAAACAGCTTAAGACCGAGAAAATCTTCCAGGGATTTAATCTGATGGCTGACAGCGGCCTGGGTAACAAACAGCTCTTCGGCAGCTTTGGTAAAGCTTAAATGGCGGGCCGCAGCATCAAAAACACGTAAAGCATTAAGCGGCGGAAGGCGTTTAGACATGGTTTTCCGTATCCGGATTCATAGTGTAAAACTTTGACTTATACAAAGTCGTTACGTATTAGTTTTTTTAATCCGAGACATTATAATTTGTCCGTTGAGGAAGCTCCAGCAAATACCTATAGTTGCCGCACTTCCTGAGCCGGAACGAAAAGTTTTCTGGAAACGTGCGTGAGATCGCAGACTTTTGGAAAGCTTTTGGCTTGTGGTCGTGATGTTGTGTTTGCATTTTGATCTGAACTTTGCAGATCAAGCTTTTAATTCCTGTAGATTTACCCTGTCTGTCCATAGTGATTTTAAATAGCACCGCAAATTGCGGTGCTTTTTTTTTGCTGCAGCACATCCCTGTGCCTTCTCCGGCTCCCCCGGCGGCCCGTCAGCGCGACGGTTCACCTTGCCCGCAGAATATTGCCTGAGGCTTACTGCCCCATCTCCACCATTTCTTTCACATCCGAACGGTTAATCTGCTGCTCGTTGCCATTGGCATCTTTATAGCTGATCATACCGGTTTCATCGTCAACTTTTGGCTTGCCGTCCGCAACAATGGTACGACCATCATTGGTATGCATCACGTAGTTGCTGGAACAGGCGGCCAGGGTAAAGGCCATGGTGCACACGGCCAGCACTGCGGCGAGTTTATTCATCTTCTATCTCCTTGCAGATTGATTGCATTAAACCACCCGCGTGCGCCGGCTATGGCAGCAAACAGCACGTCCGACGAAAAAGGTCGATACGTTATGCGGGTTTCGGTTCAAACCTTGCAATAATTAGCTTAACGCGCTTTTGCAGCTTTGCCAGCAGCGGACCGGCTTTCAGCCTGGTCCTAACCTTCAGAAAGTGAGCAGAGTATGACCCTTTTCTCTCCTGGTGATTTTCGCCAGCAGTTTCCCGCGCTGAGCGATGCGGGCGTTTATCTCGACAGTGCCGCCACCACCCTGAAACCGCAGGCGGTGATTGATGCCACCGCGCAGTTTTACAGCCTGAGCGCCGGCACCGTGCACCGCAGTCAGTTTGCCGCCGCGCGCGCGCTTACCGAACAATATGAGCAGGCCCGCAGCCTGGTGGCTGGCTGGCTGCACGCCGCCGACGATCGGCAAATCGTCTGGACGCGTGGCACAACCGAGGCCATTAATCTGGTGGCGCACAGCTGGCTGGCTCCGCGTCTGCAGCCAGGCGACGAAATTATTGTCAGTGAAGCCGAGCATCACGCGAACCTGGTTCCGTGGCTGATGGTGGCGCAGGCGCACGGGGCAAAAGTCGTTAAGTGGCCGATTGGTGCCGATCGGCTGCCGGATATCACACTGCTGCCGCAGTTGCTGAACGCGCGCACCCGGCTGCTGGCTGTCAGCCAGATGTCCAACGTCACCGGCGGCAGCCCGGATCTGGCTCAGGCCATCGCGCTGGCGCACAGCGTGGGTGCCAGAGTGATGGTGGATGGCGCGCAGGGCGTGGTGCACTGCCCGCCGGACGTGCAGGCGCTGGACATTGATTTTTACGCCTTTTCCGGTCACAAGCTCTACGGACCGATGGGTATTGGCGTGCTGTACGGTAAAGCAGAACTGCTGGAAGCGATGTCACCCTGGCAGGGCGGCGGCAAAATGCTGACGCAGGTTGATTTCAGCGGATTTACCCCGCAGCCGGTGCCGTGGCGCTTTGAAGCGGGCACGCCGAACGTGGCCGGCGTGGTGGGCCTGAGCGCCGCACTGACGTGGCTGGCGCAGCATCACGCCGGCAAAGCGGAACTGTGGAGCCAGCAGCTCGCCTGCCTGGCAGAAGAGCAGCTGAGTACTCTCCCCGGTTTTCGCAGCTTCCGCTGCGGCAACGCCAGTCTGCTGGCGTTTGATATTGAAGGCATGCACCACAGTGATATCGTCACGCTGCTGGCTGAACAGGGCATTGCCCTGCGCGCCGGACAGCACTGCGCCCAGCCGCTGATGGCGGCGCTGGGCGTCAGCGGGACGCTGCGCGCCTCCTTTGCCCCTTATAATAATCTGCAGGACGTCGACGCGCTGGTGCGCGCCCTGCGTCATGCCGTGGAATTACTGAGTGAGTAAACCAATGACATCCACCCTGCTTGCGCCGCATCCGTTTGGCGATCTGATCACCGAAGCCAGTCTGACGGAAAAATTTGCCCATTTTCATCAGTGGGAGGATCGCTACCGCCAGCTGATTCAGCTCAGCCGCCAGCTGCCGGCACTGCCGGAAGCGCTGAAAAGTGCAGAGAACGAACTGAGCGGTTGCGAAAACCGCGTCTGGCTCAGCAGCCAGCTGCGGCCCGACGGCACGCTGCATTTCTACGGCGACAGCGAAGGGAGAATTGTACGCGGTTTGCTGGCGGTACTGCTGACCGCGGTGGAGGGAAAAACGCCGGCAGCCCTGCTTGCGCAGGACCCGCTGGCGTTATTTGACACCTTAGGACTGCGTGCACAACTCAGCGCGTCGCGCAGCAGCGGGCTGAAGGCGCTGGCGGCAGCGGTACAGCGCGCGGCCCGCGCCCATTACGCTGGCTGACGCGCCGCGCGCGCCAGAAACTTCTTCAGCGCATGCGAAACCGCCACAAAGCCAAAGGTGGCAGTCACCATGGTGGCTGCGCCAAAACCGGCAGAACAATCCATGCGCTTTGGCCCTTCTGCCGTGCTGCGTGAGGCGCACACGCTGCCGTCCGGCTGCGGATAAACCAGCGCCTCGGTGGAGAAGACGCAGTCAATCCCCAGTTTGCCTTTGCTGTTTTTCACCACGCCGAAGTCACTTTTCAGCCGCTCGCGTAATTTCGCGGCCAGCGGATCCTGAATGGTGCGGGCCAGATCGCTGACCTGAATCTGCGTCGGGTCAATCTGCCCGCCCGCGCCGCCGGTGGTAATCAGCGGGATCTTGTTGCGGCGGCACCAGGCGATCAGCGCCGCTTTAGGCCGCACGCTGTCAATGGCATCAATCACATAATCAAACCCGCCTGCCAGCAGTTCTGCGGTGTTGTCCGGCGTAATGAAATCATCAACACAGATAACCTCGCATTCCGGGTTAATGGCGCGCAGGCGGGCCGCCATGACCTCGGTTTTGGCCTGCCCCACGTTGCCCTGCAGGGCGTGAATCTGCCGGTTTGTGTTGGTGATACAGACATCGTCCATATCAATCAGCGTGATTTTGCCGATGCCGGTGCGTACCAGCGCCTCTGCCGCCCACGATCCTACGCCACCAATGCCAATCACGCAGAAATGCGCGTCGGCAAACCGCTGCAGCGCGTCCTGCCCGTATAACCGGGCGGTGCCGCCAAAACGCTGCCGCCAGGCATCGCTTACCCCTTTCATATCACCCCTTTCATGTGGCGCGCCGGTTGCGCACTCAGCAAAAAACAGCGCGGAAGCGTATCAGTTCGCCCCGATCAGCAATGAACCATTATTGCCGTTTTGCGGATTGCTGAACAGCGGCTGGCCGGCTCCCGGCGCGGCTTTCAGCACCCAGACGCGACCATAATGGTTATAGAAACCGGCAAGATGCGCCGCATCCGGCCCCACGCCCTGATAAATATCAAAGTGCTGGCCTTTGATCGCGCCGCCCACATCCAGCGCCACCATCAGGCGCATTTCATATTTACCATTGAACTTGCCTTTCTCATTCAGCTGCGGCACTTCGGCCAGCAGCGCGGTCCCGGCCGGGATCAGCGAGCGGTCAGAAGCCACAGACGCTTTGGCAATCAGCGGCACGGCGCTGGCACCGCGTACCGGCACGTACTCTTCCGGTTTAAAGAAGACAAACGATTGGTTGGTCTCCAGCACTTCGCGCACCTCCTGCGGAGAGTGCGTCTGCGCCCACTGGCGAATCGCCTGCATCGACATGTCTTCACGCTTCACTTCACCGCGATCGATCAGCTCTTTGCCGATGCTGTGGTAGGCCCAGCCATTTTTACCGCCATAACCAAAGAAGCGCAGCGGACGGCCGTCACCGAAATCCACGTAGCCGCTGCCCTGCACATCCATCATAAAGTTATCGATGAGCGAGTTGCTCCACGCAATCACGTAGCGCTCGTCCAGAGCGCCGTTATAAATGGCGGCGCGGCTGGGCAGCTTCTGCCCGCGCGGACGCGGCGGCATACGGTAAATCGGGTACTGGAACTCGCCCTGACGGGTATAGCGCGCTTCCACTACCGGCGTGTAGTAGCCGGTGAATTGCACATTCCCGTAGTTATCCGTGCCTTCCATCTGATAGGCGTTCAGGCCGAACTGGCGCAGCTGGCGCGTGTCGGCACCGGAAAGCAGCCAGTTCTGAATAGCGCTGTAGGTGCTGAGATGGCGCCCATACAGGCCCGCCGAGGCGGACTGAATCTGCTGCACCTGCAGGCCGAAATCCCGACCATTCACCGGACGACCTTTGGCGTTCGGTTCATTGACCAGCCCGAGCGGCTGCTCCAGCTTGCCATCAATATATTGCTGACCGCGATCGGTCGGCTTCGAGCTGCAACCCGCCAGCAGCGCGAAAATCGCGCCAGTAAGTGCATACTTCGCCCATTGTCCTTTCATGACGTTCTCTTTTTCTGATTGTTGGCCCGGCGACGATAGCAAAGGGGCAGAGAGAATGAAATCTGCCTCCGCCCCTCGCGCGCACATCTGTATAATAAATCACCGGATGGTTAATTTATTCAGCAACTGATTGTCTGTTTAGGGCTTTAACGCAAAAAAGGGGTTGCATCAGCCTCTGCCAGGTGTATAGTGCGCATCCACGGACGCGGGGTGGAGCAGCCTGGTAGCTCGTCGGGCTCATAACCCGAAGGTCGTCGGTTCAAATCCGGCCCCCGCAACCAATTCTTCTGTAATGAAGAGACAATATGCAGCGTCGCGTTAAGCGACAGACGGACGCGGGGTGGAGCAGCCTGGTAGCTCGTCGGGCTCATAACCCGAAGGTCGTCGGTTCGAATCCGGCCCCCGCAACCAATTGTCTTAAAGAAGAATACAATGTGAAGCGTCGCACAATGCGACAGACGGACGCGGGGTGGAGCAGCCTGGTAGCTCGTCGGGCTCATAACCCGAAGGTCGTCGGTTCGAATCCGGCCCCCGCAACCACTTCTTCTGCTGAAGAAACACACTAAACACCTTAACGGGTGTTTTTTTGTTTCTGGCTTGCGGAAAAGCGGCATCTCTGCCGCCCTGCCCTCAGCGTCGTGCCAGCACGCCGCCCTTTTCAAAATACGCCTTAATGCCATGCAGAATGGCTTCCGCTACCTGATGCTGATAGCGCGGCGTGCGCAGCTTACGCTCCTCTTCAACGTTACTGATAAACGCGGTTTCCACCAGAATCGACGGGATGTCCGGCGCTTTCAGCACGGCAAAGCCGGCCTGATCCACCGTGCGCTTATGCAGATGGTTAATATGCCCCATGCGCGCCAGCACTTCTTTACCAAACTTCAGACTGTCGCTGATGGTCTGCCGCTGCACCATGTCAAACATGGTGTGATCGAGGTAGCGGTCGCCGCTCATGCTGACGCCCCCAATCAGGTCGGATTCATTCTGCGTCTGCGCCAGAAAACGGGCAGCGGCGGAGGTAGCCCCGCGCGTGGAGAGGGCAAACACCGAGGAGCCACGCGCCGCCCGGCTGGTAAAGGCATCCGCATGAATAGAGATAAACAGATCGGCGCGCTGCTTACGCGCTTTCGCCACCCGCACGCGCAGCGGGATGAACACATCTTCATTACGCGTCATGTACGCTTTCATGTTGGGCTGTTTATCAATCAGGGCTTTCAGATAGCGGCCAATCTTCAGCACGATATCCTTCTCACGCGTTTTGTATTTGCCGTGCGCGCCGGGGTCTTCCCCGCCGTGTCCTGGATCGACCATGATGATAATCGGCCGATCGCGCCCCGCTTTGCCAGGCAGCGGCGCCTGGGCGGGCTGATCGCGCTCCAGATCGCCCTGATTGTAATCATGCAGTAACGCCAGCAGTGGATCATCCTGCGCTGTCGGCTGGCTGGGATAGAGATCCACCACCAGCCGGTGCCGGAATCCGGCCACCGGCTCAAGGGTAAAGGTTTTTGGCGCGACGTGGCGCTTCAGTTCCAGCACGATGCGCACGGTATGGGGATCAAACTGCCCGACACGCGCGGTTTTGATCCAGGGATCGTCCACGCGCACCAGTTTATCAATACCTCTGAGCGTGCTGTTAATCTGCAGGTTCTCCACATCAATCACCAGCCGTTCGGGGTGACTGAGCGTGAACTGTTTGTACCTGAGCGGCACGTTTGATTCCAGCGTGACGCGTGAATAGGTAGAAGAAGGCCAGATACGTACCGCCACAATGTGCTGACTGGCTGCCAGCCCGGTACGCGTTACGCTCAGCAGCCATAAGGCGCCAGCGCCCTGTAAAAGTCGTCTACGGGTAAAAGCTTCGGACATGCCGCTCCAGCTACTGTTTTATGTCTAAAATATCGTCAGTTAATGACCAGAAGGCGAAAACTTTATTCAGTAAGGAATGTCTTGTCTTGCCGGAAAACCCAGATAATGCAGTCTGTTAGCGCAGCTTGCATCAGGAAAATCGTAAAGTAACGTCAGGCCCGGTGCTTGCAATAAACGGCGAAACAGCATAAAAATACACAAATTACGAATAATCATTCACAGGGGTTTTGCCGTGAAGGAACGCAGTACCGAACTGGTTCAGGGTTTTCGCCACACCGTTCCCTATATTAATGCCCACCGTGACAAGACATTTGTCATCATGCTGGGTGGCGAAGCCATCGAGCATGAAAATTTCTCCAGTATCGTGAACGATATCGGCCTGTTGCATAGCCTGGGTATCCGGCTGGTGGTGGTGTACGGTGCCCGCCCGCAGATCGACGCCAGCCTGGCCCAGCAGCAGCTGGAGCCGGTGTACCATAAGCATACCCGCGTCACCGATGCGCAGTCGCTGGAGTTGGTCAAGCAGGCCGCCGGCCGTTTGCAGCTGGATATCACGGCACGCCTGTCGATGAGCCTCAACAACACACCACTGCAGGGCGCGCATATTAATGTGGTCAGCGGTAACTTTATTATCGCGCAGCCGCTGGGCGTGGATGATGGCGTTGATTACTGCCACAGCGGCCGTATCCGCCGTATCGATGAAGCGGCGATTCATCGCCAGCTGGATAACGATGCTATTGTGCTGCTCGGCCCGGTGGCGGTTTCGGTCACCGGTGAGAGCTTTAATCTGACCTCAGAAGAGGTTGCCACCCAGCTGGCGATTAAGCTGAAAGCGGAAAAGATGATTGGCTTCTGCTCCGAGCAGGGCGTCACTGACCGGGAAGGCACTATCATTTCCGAGCTGTTTCCTAATGAGGCGCAGGCGCGCATTGATGAGATGGAAAGCGACGGCGATTTCCTGTCCGGCACGGTGCGCTTCCTGCGCGGCGCGGTAAAAGCCTGCCGTAGCGGCGTGCGTCGCAGCCACCTGATCAGCTATCAGGAAGATGGCGCGCTGCTGCAGGAGCTGTTTTCCCGTGACGGCATCGGTACTCAGATCGTCATGGAATCCGCAGAGCAGATTCGCCGCGCCAATATCAATGATATCGGCGGTATCCTTGAGCTGATCCGCCCGCTGGAGCAGCAGGGTATTCTGGTGCGTCGCTCACGCGAGCAGCTGGAAATGGAGATCGATAAGTTCACGATTATCCAACGCGATAACATGACTATCGCCTGCGCCGCACTCTATCCGTTCCCGGATGAACAGATTGGTGAAATGGCCTGTGTTGCCGTGCATCCGGACTACCGCAGCTCCTCACGCGGTGAACTGCTGCTGGAGCGCGTGGCGCTGCAGGCGCGCCAGATGGGGCTGAAGAAGCTGTTCGTGCTGACCACGCGCAGCATCCACTGGTTCCAGGAGCGCGGCTTTACGCCGGTAGACATTGAATCCCTGCCGGAGAGTAAAAAGCAGATGTACAACTATCAGCGCCGCTCCAAAGTGCTGATGGCAGATTTGCGCTAGCGGGTACCGCGCCGCGGCGTCCGCACCGCCCGCGTGACCGCCTGAGGTGCGCAGGCGCTGCAGGCGCCAGCGGGGTTTTGCGCCGTGGCTTATTGCCCGCCGCGACCCAGCCGATCGAGCAACCCGCTGCGACGCTGGGTACGCAGCTGTACCGCGCGGCGAAACACATTCTCATCGCTGTAGAGCGTCAGCTGACGCCGTGCCCGGGTAATGGCGGTATAGATCAGCTCGCGCGTCAGCACCGGCAGAAACTGTGCCGGCATCACCAGCGCGGTGTGATCAAACTCAGACCCCTGCGATTTGTGTACCGTCATCGCCCAGGCGGTTTCATGCGCCGGCAACCGGCTGGGCTGCACTGCCTTGATGGTGCCGTCCGGCAGCGGGAAGAACACTTTCAGCAACCCTTCACTGTCCGGCAGCGTGATGCCGATATCACCGTTAAACAGCCCGAGCGCGCTGTCGTTGCGGGTGATCATCACCGGCCGCCCCTGATACCAGCGACTGCCGCCCGCAGGCCGGCGAATCAGCTGCAGCTGCATCAGCTTCTGCTCAATTCGCTGATTCAGCCCCTGCACGCCAAACGGCCCTTCACGCAGTGCGCACAGCAGCTGATAGCGGCCAAATTCCGCAATGATTGCCGCCGGTTCGGCCCGTTCGGCAATGCGCTGCAAAAAAGGCCGGTAGCCTTCGGCAATCTGCGTCAGCATGGACTGGTAGGCTTCCGCACTGTTCAGCGGCTGGCGGTCAATGTCATCGAAGCCGCCACTAAATGCGGCCTCAACGGCCCGCGCATCACCGGCGTTCACCGCTGCCGCAAGCTGTCCGATACCGGAATGTTCGGAGAAACGATAGCTTTTGCGCAGCAGACAGATGGCATCGCGCACCGGCGGCGCCACGTCATCATCCCGGCCGGCAATCTCACAGCCGGTCAGCACGGTCAGCTGCGTGGCGCGTACCGGGCTGTAACCCGCTTCGGCGCAGCGACAGATATCCCCCAGTACCGCCCCGGCTTCTACGGACGCCAGCTGATCGCGATCGCCAAGAAAAATCACCCGCGCCTGCGGTGGCAGCGCGGCAATCAGATTGGCCATCATCCCCAGATCCACCATAGAGGCTTCATCGACCACCAGCACATCCAGGTGCAGCGGATTATTTGCATGGTAGCGCAGGCGCTGCGTCTCCGGCTGCGCGCCCAGCAAACGGTGCAGCGTGGTGGCTTCGGTGGGAAAGCGCTGCCGTTCCGGCTCGCTGACCGGCAGCGCCTGTAGCGCTTTGCCCAGCGACTCCGTCAGCCGTGCGGCGGCTTTGCCGGTTGGCGCGGCAAGCTGGATGCGCAACGCGCCTTCACTTAAGCGGATAAGCGCGGCCAGCAATCGGGCGACTGTGGTAGTTTTGCCGGTGCCCGGTCCACCGGAGATCACCGCCGTTTTCTGCGTCAGCGCCACGGCAGCCGCAATTTTCTGCCAGTCTTCCGGCTGCGAACCAAACAGCGCGTCCAGCACCGCGCGCACCTGCGCCGGTGCAAACTGCTGCGGCGCGGCCTGCGCCTGGAAGAAGCGCGCGACGTGCCCTTCGTGGTGCCACAGGCGATGCAGATAGAGGCGATCGCCGCTCAGCACCACCGGTGCCGGGCGGTCAGTGGCGCTCAGCGCCTGCCAGTCAGCCAGCAGCGTTGGCCAGTGCCGGGGTTCCCCGGCAGCCTGCCACAGGGCGTGGGCCAGTTCCGGATGACGACCATTGAATAAATTTTCCCGCGTCAGCTGTGACAGCGGCAGACAGACGTGTCCGTCCCCGGCTTCCGCGCTGAGACACGCGGCCGCCAGCATATGGGCCGGCCGCTCGTCATCAGCCAGCAGCCGGGCGAACTGCATATCCAGCGCGCGCAGTAAACGCAGCGACACGGCCTGCTCTAATAGCGTGCTGATAGGGCTCATGCTGTTGCTCCCTGCCCGCGAAACAGGCGATCTAATTGTGAAACAAACCCGAAATCAGGACGGGTATGAAAAACCCCATTGGCGGGTGAACTGCCGTCCATGCCGCGCAGGAACAGATAGAACACACCGCCAAAGTGCCGATCGTAATCGTAATCAGCCACGCGGTGCTGCAGATAACGGTGCAGCGCCAGCGTGTAGAGCTGATACTGCAAATCGTAACGGTGGTCGATCATCGCCTGCGCCATCGCCTGCGGCGTGTAAGCCTCATGATGTTCGCCCAGCCAGTTAGATTTGTAATCCAGCAGATAATATTTGCCCTGCCAGCGAAACACCAGGTCGATAAAGCCTTTGAGCATCCCCTGCACCTGGCGGAAATCCAGCGGCGGCGCCTGACGCGATAATGCATCCTGGCGCATCAGTGCATCCAGCGCGGACGCAGTCAGCATCCCCTCTATCGGCAAATAGAAGCCCATTTCCACCAGGCAGTCGCGCGTCTGTACCTGGCTGAGCTGCAGGCCCTGCGCGTTGAGCGGCGTGCTGACCACGCGGGCAATCCAGTCACTTAACACCGGCTGCCAGTGCAGCGGATAGCCGTTTTGCTGCAGTTGCTGCGCCAGTTTTTCTGCCGCAGGCGGGCGGGTAAAATCAAGCGATTCAAACAGCTCATGCAGAAAGGTGCCCGGCGCGGCACCGCGCGGGAAGTGGTGCGGCGTCAGTGCGGGTTCCGCTACCTCAGCCTGCTGCTCTTCCCCCGCCGCGTCGACATCAAAACCGGGCATCACGTCGAGCAGACGATGGCTGCTGTGCTGCTGCAGCCCCGAATAACTGGTCACCCGCCAGGATTCGGCGAGCGCGCGCGTTACGCTGCGGGCACTGAGCGCGGTATCCTCCTGGCGCGGCTCCTGCCAGCGGCTGCTCTCCGGCGTCTGCGCCAGCACCACCTCGGTGCCCGCTACGTCAAGGCCGTTAAGCAGCGCCGCAAGCTGATCGGCACTGGCGGCCTCGCCCCGCTGCAGCAGAAAACCCAGCGCGCTTTTGTGCAGGTCGCTTTCGCCCTCTTTTTTACGTGTGCCGCGAAACAGTGGCGCAACGCCCACGCTGCAGTGATAAACCGAACGGGTCAGCGCGACATACAACAGACGTAAATCCTCCGCCAGCCGCTCCTGCTCGGCCAGCGCCAGGCTCTCCTCGTCATTCTGCAGATCCAGCACCGCGGCATAATCTTCGCGATCGTGATAAAGGGCGATGTCAGCCTCACGGAAACCGGCAGCAAACGGCAGCCACACCAGCGGATACTGCAAGCCTTTGGATTTGTGGATAGTGACGATCTGCACCAGATGGCGATCGCTCTCCAGCCGCAGCTGCTGGCTGGCGGACTGACTGTCCGGCCGTGCTATCTGCTGCGCGAGGTAACGTACCAGCGCATGCGGACTGTCCAGCTGCGCCGACGCGGCCTGCAGCAGCTCGCCGAGGTGCAGCAGATCGGTTAAGCGGCGCTCGCCGTTTTCCGAGGCCAGCATATTCTCTGCCAGCTGCCGTTCCAGCATCAGTTCGCGCAGCATCGGCAGTACGCCGCGCTGATGCCAGATCTGCTGCCAGCGGGCGAAGGTATCCACCAGCGTATCCCAGCCGCGCGCGTCCTGATCCAGGGCGTCCAGCTGCGCGGCATCAAAGGCAAACAGCGAGGTCGCCAGCGCGGTGCGCAGCATGCGCTCCTGCTCCGGCGCCAGCACCGCCTGCAGCAACCACAGCAGTTCGCGCGCTTCCGGCGTGGTATAGACGCTGTCGCGGTTAGAGAGATAGACCGAGGGAATCCCCCGCTGATTCAGCGCTTCACGAATCAGGTTGGCTTCGTTACGGCTGCGCACCAGCACGGTGATATCGGAAGCCTGCACCGGTCGCAGCGCCGGGGCTTTTCCCAGCAAAGCCTGATGCTGCTGTCCGGCCTGCAGCCAGCGGCTGATATCTGCCGCGCACTGCTTCGCCATCTGCTGCTGATATTCACCCACGCTGTACCCTGCGCCGGGCTGCAGCCAGAAGCGCAGCGCCGCCTGCTGCTGCCCGTCCAGCTGCAATGAGAGCGACTGATTAGGCGGGGCAAACTGCACCGGCAGAAACGGAATATCAGCAAACAGAAACGGCGACGGCAGCCGCATAAACAGCTGGTTAACGCCTTCCACCATGGCCGGTGACGAGCGCCAGTTAGTATCCAGCGTATAGTGCGCGTGGATTTCGCTGCGCGCGCGGATATAGGTAAAAATGTCCGCGCCGCGGAAGGCGTAGATTGCCTGTTTCGGGTCACCAATCAGCAGCAGCGCGTGTTCGGGCTGATGCATATAAAGCGTGCGGAAAATACGGTACTGCAGCGGATCGGTATCCTGAAACTCATCGATCAGCGCAACCGGATAACGCTGGCGAATGGCCTGCGCCAGCTGCTCGCCGCCAGACTGCTGCAGCGCATCGTCCAGCCGGCTGAGCAGGTCATCAAAGCCCAGCAGCGCCTGCAGCCGCTTCTCGCGGCGTACCGCATTGCGCACTTCGATCAACGCGCGCGCAATCACCACATCGCGGATAGAGAGCGGTTGGGAAAGAAAATCATCAATCGCGGCAAACAGCGCATGCGCCGGCGCCGTTCCCTTTTTGGTTTTTTCATACAGCACCCGCTGACCAAAGCGCGCCAGTTCGGGCGGAACCTGATAATCCCGCGTTTCACTTTGCGCCCACTGCGTGATTTTGCTCACCCACGCCGGCAGGTTTTTACTGCTGTAGCTGCGCTTGTCGACATCCGATTGCCCGATCAGCCCCTGCACGTCGTTCCCCAGCGCCAGCCACTGCTTTTTTATGGCGGCGATGCGCGCCATGTTCTGCTCGTGGCGGCTGGTCAGGGTTTCGCTGTCAGCGGGCGGCAGGCGCAGCTTCGGGGCTTCGCCCTGCAGCCACGGACGCAGCGTTGTCAGCAGCTGCTCCGGACCGGACCATTCATCAACGATGACCCGGGCGATCTCCAGCGTCAGCGGATAGCAGTGGCGTCGCCAGAAATCGGCCGTAGCCTGACGCAGCAGATGCTGCTCATCCTCAATCAGCTGCTGCTCAAACAGCATGCCGGATTCAAACGCATTGAGGTTAAGCATGCGCTGACAGAAGCCATGAATGGTAAAGATCGCCGCCTCGTCCATCTGGCGCTCAGCGGCCAGCAGCAGCGAAGCGGCTTCCGCGGGCTGCGCGATCTCCTGCAGCAGCTGCATCAGCATCGGGTTACTGCTGCTGCCGCGCAGGCAGGTCAGCCGCAGTTCATGGATATTTTCACGAATGCGGCCGCGCAGTTCCGCTGTGGCGGCTTCGGTGAAGGTCACCACCAGAATCTCTTCCACTGACAGCGGACGCGGGAAAGCATTTTCCCCGCCCAGCCCAAGCAGCAGACGTAAATAGAGCAGACCAATGGTAAAGGTCTTGCCGGTTCCGGCTGAAGCCTCAATCAGCCGCTCGCCGCGCAGCGGCAGCGTCAGCGGATTGAGCGATTCAGTATGCTGACTCATGGTTTATCACTCTGTACGGACAAAGACTGCTGCAGCCGGGAGACTTCATCCCAGCGGGTGAAGCCCGGCAGCGGAGCATAGGCTGCGTTGCCGCTGCCATCCTGGCTGCCGCCAATCTGCGAAATCATGGTCATACCCTGCTGTTCCAGCACCGCTTTGCGGAAAAAGTCCGCGAGGCTGACTGGCGTCAGCTGCTGAATCTGCGCAATCGCTTTTTCCCGCGTATCAAACGCAAAATTCTGCCGGTTGAAGTCGCGGTTAAAGCGATTCGCCTCTTCTTCCAGCGTCTGCGGCCGCTGCCTGAGATCGTTAATCATCGCCTGCTGGTACTGGGCAAAATCTGCCGGCTTCATGCTGCGCAGTCGCTGTTCGGCCTGCGGATAGAAGGCCTGGAAGCGCTGCAGCAGATAGGCAGGCGACTTGCTGTTGCTTTGCAGCAGGAAACCAATGCCCCACTGGCGGCCAATCGGCATCTGCCAGGCGAAAACCGCATAACCCAGCTGCTCTTCGGTGCGCAGCTGGTTATAGAACCACGGCTGAACAATCTGGCTCAGCAGTGAGCTGTTAGCCATGCTCTGATATTCGCTGTAGCCCAGCGGCACATAGAGTGCGGCCAGGGCGGAGTCGGTGCTGCTGCCGCTTTTCTGCAGATCGGCTTTGCTGGTTTTATCCACCACCACATAATCGCTGTGCCAGTAGCCGTGGCCATCGCTCTGCAGCTGCTGCTGCAGTTCATTACCCAGTTGTTTTACGCGATCGGCCGGCAGGTTGCCCACCACCATCATTTCCGGCGTGGCGTGGCGCAGCAGGGCATCACGGTAATCGGTCACCTCTTTCAGCGTGATGGTGCTGACCAGCCTGCGCCGCACCTCGCGCTGCGTATAGGGCAGCTGCGAAACCATCTGCATCGGCTGAATCGCCTGTTCAAAGGCTTTACCTTTGTCAGCCGCTTCCAGCCGGTCAAGATACCAGGATTTCGCCTGCGCCAGCTGCTCCTCATCGGGCTGGAAGGTGGCATAGCCTTCGACCAGTTTTTTCAGCAGCTCCGGCAGACGCTGGGTAAAGCCGCTGGCGTTAAAGACAATGCCGTCGTCCTCGCCGGTAGAAAAGCTGATGCCGCCGACCGACGCCTGCGAATTCAGCTCATCCAGCGCCAGGCTGGAGAGGTAATCGTTGAGCCCAAACAGTACCTGCTGGCGCGCATCGCCGATCGCCATTTTATTGCGTAAGGCCAGCGTGATAGCCGCTTTCGGTTCACGGGCATAATACTGGCTCGGCATCCAGTAAATCCGCATGCTGTCGCCGCTGGTCAGGGCTACCGGGTGATCGTACTGTTTGCCATCCCCGGGCATGATCGAGAAATCAGAAGGGATGTACGGGTTAAGCGCCGGCAGCGAAAGCGGGATTTGCGCTGCGCGCGTTTGCCAGTCGCTGAACTGCGCCTCGCTGATTTTATCCACCTGATAGGGCGCATCCACAAAATAGGCCTGTTTGTTATGCGGCTCCTGTGGGCTGATGTACCACAGACGGGCATTTTGCGGTGTCATCTCATCCAGCCGCGCCCTGATAGCGGCCGGGTCAAACTGATCGGCCACGTAAGGCGCGTCCAGCGTATGCTCAACCGGCACGCGCAGCATGGTATCCACCAGCCACTCAATGTAATCCATGTCGCGCGTGATTGACGGATAGCGGAAATCCAGCGCCAGCACGTGCGAGACTTCGTCAAAATAGGCTTTGTCGATGCCTTTACTGCGCAGCATATCCAGATAGCTGAACACCGCTGCCACCACCTGGTCGCGCTGCGCCAGGCCTTTATCTGTCAGCGAAACGGAGATAGCAAACACACCGGTATTTCGCTCGGTCACCGGATCGGCCCCGGCGTTGACGCCGTCTGCCAGCCCCTGTTTCTGCAGCCAGTCATTGAGGGTATTTTTGCTGCGATTGCCCAGAATGTAGCTGATTAACGTATCGGTTTTGCTGCGAAACCGATCGCTGTTATTGGCAATCCGAAACTCAATTTTTAGCTGTTTGCGTGGCTGCGCGGGTACGTAATGAATGATGATGCCTTTCTGCGCGTCCGTGACCACCGGCACGCGGATATCCGGTACGCTCGCCTGATGATTCGCCACGCGGCCAAACGTCTGTGCGGCAATATCTGCCATTTCCGGTAGCGGTTTATTGCTGTAGATCACCGCCTTCATCAGGTTGGCAGAGTAGTAACGATGATAGAAATCCAGCAGTGCCTGATGCAGCGGGCTGCCGGGCTTGTCACTCAGGGTATCCAGATTGCCCCCGGAGTAACGGGAGCCCGGATGGGCCGGGTTCAGGGTTTCTGCGCCCACCTGGGCCATGCGCAGCCCATCGCGCGAACGCGCCATTGTTAGCTCGGCATTGACAGCATGACGTTCGCGGTCAGCGTTCACGGCATCCAGCAGCGGCTCAGCAATCGCATCCGCCAGCCGATCGACCGCAGGCTGCAGCGCATCGTTTTCCACCTCCAGGTAGAATGCCGTGCGATAGGACGCCGTACTGGCATTGTGGCTGCCGCCGTGCTTTTTCAGGAATTCCGCCAGGTTATCCGGCTGCGGATAGCGCTTCGATCCCATCAGGACCATATGTTCCAGATAGTGCGCCAGGCCGAGCTGCGCGTCAGGATCGTCAAGGGAACCGATAGGCAGTGTCAGCGCGGCCAGCGCTTTCGGCGCGGCGGCATCGGAAACCAGCAGCACTGTCATGCCGTTGCTTAACGTAATCGCCTGATAACTGCGCGGATCGTGATCGCTTTTACGAATCGTTTCATTAATTGGCTGCCAGCCGCGATCGGCTTCGGCAAAGGCACTCAGCGCCAGCATGCTCAGCAGCAGCGCGCCTAACCAGCGTGCGTAAATCCGCATTTCAACCCCTTACTGTTACCCTGACCGCGGGCTGTGCGCCCGACGGTAACGCTGTCTTGTTATCATGCGGCTGAACTGCCGGAACGGCAGTGGCCGGAGAGCTATTCATCATCATCCTGATGCGCGAGGCGCACCGGTAAATACCACTGGCGGGCAGCAGCAACAATCGCCTGCACCGCCTCGTCTTCAAGTGTGCGGCATAAACGCTGCAGGTAAGGATCGCTGCCCTCACCCTCAACCTGATAGCCGCCCTGCCACGCCTGCAGCAGTTTGTTCAGCGCCTTTTTCTGCGTGGCGTCATCCTCCAGCAGCTGCCGCGACTTTTTATCAAAACTGGCGTCCAGCCAGGCGCCGCCGCACTTGCTCAGCAGCATCAGCGGCTGCGCCAGCCCCGCCTCACAGCCTGTGACGTACTCTGTCAGCAGCGCGCGCGCGCGATCGGCAGGCAGCGCGCTGAAACGCCAGCGGCTCTGTTTACGGCCAAACATGCGGCTGCTGCCTTCGCCGCCCAGCGCGCAGTACACCAGATGCTCCAGCCACAGCAGCAGGCCGTCATTGATGTTCAGCACGCCCGGACGCCAGCGCAGCAGACCGTCTGCCTGCACCTGCGTCAGCCAGCCGGTGAGTTGTACCGTGCCGAGCGTCAGGTTCACTTCCAGGTTTTCAGCCGGCAGACGCTGCTCGCTGACTTCAGCGGCCACTTCCTGCATCTCTTCGGTCTGGCTCTGCCAGAAAAGTTCCCCGAACGCGCCGTAGGGCAGATTTCCTGCCGCCCGGTGGCGCGCATACAGCTGCTGCGGGTCTTCACCGTTAACCAGCGTATTCAGCAGCTGCGCGTTGATCTGATAGCGCTCCAGGCTGTCCGGTGCGAAGGGCTCGCTGTCTGGCAGTTCGCTCTCCTCCATCCAGAATGCCACGCCGAGGCGCTGCTGGAACCAGGCGCGTACCGGATGCCGCCAGAAACGCAGCAGCTGTTCCAGCGAGAGCGTGGTCAGCGGCTGCACCGGCAGCGGCTGAACAAAGTCCGGTTGCGCCACGCCGCGGTTGCTGGCGGCCGGCAGCCACTCAGCGGCAAAGCTCTGTCGCGGTGCACCGGGGCGAAAGTTTTCGGCCGCAAACGGCATGCGGCTGTGCAGCGTCTGCAGATGGTCACGCACGCGCTGCGCACTGACATCCGGCTCACAGCCTTCATCGCCCGGCAGACAGAAACTCTGGCTCAGATAATCCAGCAGTTCGCTGACCAGCACGGATGGATAGCGCTCGGTGTTGTCCTGAATTGCACGCCCGATATAGCTGATATACAGCTGATGCTGCGCGGAGATCAGCGCCTCCAGAAACAGATAGCGATCGTCGTCACGGCGGCTGCGATCGCCTTTGCGCGTCTGCTGCTGCATCAGATCAAACCCCAGCGGCGGTACGGTGCGAGGATAGACACCGTCGTTCATGCCGAGCAGGCACACTACTTTAAAGGGGATCGAACGCATTGGCATCAGCGTACAGAAATTCACCGGCCCGGCGAGGAAGCGCTGGCTGATGCGCTGCTGGTCAAGACGTGAACGCAGCTCATCGCGCAGCAGCGTGACCGGGATGGGCTGCGCATACGCGGCCTGCATCCCCTGCGCGATAATTTGCTGCCACTCGGTTTCTACCAGTAACAGCGCCGCTTCACTTTCGGCGTCACCGCTGAAAAAGCTGTCAATCAGTTCCCGACACAGCGGCAGCCATTCCGCCAGCGGCCGCTCCTGCGCCAGCCGCGTGCGCCACGCATCCAGCCGCGCCAGTAAATCAGCAAGATGCCCGGCCAGCTCCGCAATCAGACCGCTGGATTCGTCATACGGCAGAATCCCCTGCCAGTCTCCGTTGTGGCTCTCCAGCGCATAGCCCAGCAGCATACGCTGCAGGCCAAAACGCCAGGTGTGCTGGCCGGTCACCGGCAGCGCCAGCGCTTCTACGCTGGCATCATCCAGTCCCCAGCGGATACCTGACTCCATCACCCAGCGGCGCAGCAGCCGTAAGCCGCTCTCATCCACCGAGAACCGCTGCGCCAGCGCCGGCACCTCCAGCAGGGCGAGGATCTCTTCAGACGCAAAGCGGCTTTCCGGCAGCGTCAGAAGGGTCAGCAGCGCCAGTATGGCCGGGTGCGCCTGACTGGCGCGCCGGTCAGAGATGGCAAACGGCAGATAGCGATCCGGCGGTGCGCTGGCAAACGTCGCCTGAATAAAGGGGGCATAGCTGTCGATATCGGCCACCATCACGATAATATCGCGCGGCTTCAGCGCCGGATCGGCTTCCATCAGCGCCAGCAGGTGATCCTGCAGCACTTCGACCTCGCGCTGCGCACTGTGGCATACCTGCAGCACCAGCGAGCGATCGTCGGGCGCAAGCTGCCGTTTCGCACGGCTGTCGGCCAGCTCTCCGGCGTGCAGGCCAATTACCGCATGATCCTCCAGCTCCAGCAGATCAGCCTGCAGGCTGTGCAGCAGCGTATCCTGCGGCACGTCAACGAAGGCATCAATGTCATTGGACGCCGACTCCATCTGACTGAGCAAATAGAGATTGTCGCGCCCCAGTTTGCCCCATGACGCCAGCAGCGGGTTGGTCAGCTGCTGCTCACCGCTGTCGTTGAATAAGCCGGGTGCGCTGTCGGGATCGCGAAACAGCGGCTGCGTCTCGTCGGAGTGCAGGCGACGTCGCTGGCGGCTTTGCAGTTTTGCCAGGAACGCATAATCCTGAATGTCACCCCAGTAATGACGACACGGATTGGTGAACAGCAGGTGGATATCAATATGGCGACCGAGCGCCTCCAGCGCCTGGAGGTAGACCGGCGGCAGCGCGGAGATGCCGCAGATAAACACGCGCTGCGGCAGCCCTGGCGGCGGCGTTTGCGCCTGTTCCAGCGCCTGAATAAAGCGCGCATACAGGTTAGCACGGTGCCACATCGGCTGACCGAGGCTTTCGGTAAAGCTGAGCAGATCGCGCCACAGCGCCGCCTGCCACTGCTGTGCCTCGCCCAGACCGGCCACCTGCTCACCGCGCTCCCAGCTGTTCAGCCAGTCGGCCCGGTACACCAGATACTGATCAAACAGGTCAGCCACGCGCGCGCTCAGCTGGTACAGCTTGCGCTTGTCGTCGTCGTCATGAAGGTAGATCCGCAGCGGCTGAAATGCCTCCTGCTCCAGCAGAACCGGCAGGCGGTGCATCAGTTTCCAGCTCATGTTGGCTTTGGTAAAAGCGCTCTCTTCCGGAATGTCCGGCAGCACTTTAACGAACATGCTCCAGATAAAGGTCGCAGGCAGCGGAAAATCGATGTTAGCGGCAATGCCAAAACTGTGCGCCAGTTCCATTTGCAGCCATTGCGCCATTCCGGGGCTTTGTACCAGCACCTGCTCCGCGGCGAGCGGATCGTCAAGGGGCTGGTTTTCAATCAGAATGCCTGCCAGATTTTTCAACAGATCGAGCTGATTGGAGTGGTAAACCCGGAACATAAGACTCCTTGTGGAAGGTAAAACGGTGCAGCCTAGTCACTCTACCCTTAAACGACGGGGATGCCTATCGCTGCGCTCACCTTAGTGGCAATTGAGCCGCGCCAGCGTTGCTTCACGCTGATGCGGCCCGGTTACGGTAACCTGCTCCAGCACGCAGCCACCCGGCAAGGTTTGCGCCTCACGCCGGGCGTGCCAGCCTTCGGTTTCATGTCCCAGCAGCGCCTGAGCAGCAACCGGCCAGGCCTGATGCTGCTGCCACTGCTGGCTGAATCCCAGCGTCAGCGCGCGATGATACTGCAGCAGGCTGCTGATAGTCAGCGCCAGCAGCAGCAGTGCCACCAGCGTTTCTGCCAGGCTAAAGCCCTGCTGCATCCTGCGGCGGACAGAGTGCTTCCTCCGGCAGCGGGCAGTAGTCGATCCAGCCATGCGCCTGTGCCTGCACGCCCGCGTTGCGCAGTGAAATCCAGTGAAACAGCCACAGCGCGCGCCCGGCGTGGCGAGCGGATAACAGTCCATGATCTTCCTCCTGACGCAGCAGGCAGCTTTGCCACTGCTGCTGCATCTCCGTCTGGCAGCGCCAGCCTTCGCCCGGCGACCAGTTCTGCTGCAGGCCCCACTGCAGGGCGGCCTGCGCCTGCCAGTAATCCTGCTGCTGCTGTCGGACATCGGCCAGCAGCGGCATGCCCTGCCCCAGCTGGGTGCGCGTGGCGTTCAGCGTGACGCTTCCCACTAATAACACCATCAGCACCATGCCCAGTGCGCTGTTGCCCTGCTGATTCACAGGTTCACGCTCTCAATCCAGCGCGTCAGCGTCACGAACTGACTGCCGGCATGACCGGTCAGCTGCAGCACCAGCTGTTGAGACTGGCGGCGGAGCTGAAAACGATCGATGACGATGAAGGCCGGATCGGTCAGCCGTTCCCAGCCGCTGCTGCTGCACTCATCCACGCCACGCTGCATCTCCAGCTGGCCGCTACGCAGGCGGTAACCGTAAAAATCGCTTTCACTGTGCCCCGGCCCTTCCCAGCGTCCGTTACTGTTTTCATCCCAGCGCAGCAGCACGCACTGGCCGTCAGCCGCCAGCTGCAGCGGCGGGCCGCTGCAGGTACCGTGGCAGTAGCCCGCACGGCGCAGCGCTTTTTCCAGCGTTGCGGCAATTTGCTGAAGCTCCTGCTGCAGCTGTACCCGCTGCTGCAGCTGCAGGTTTTGCGCCAGCAGGCGCGGCAGAAAACGGCCGGCGCTGATCATCAGTACCGATCCGATTGCCATGGCAATCAGCATTTCCGGCAGGCTGAAGCCGCGCTGCGTTAGTCGCATCCTTTTTCTCCCGGCTGGCAGGCGCGAATCCGCGCCCGGGCAGAGATAATCAGCCGCCAGCGCCCGGCCGCGTTTTCCAGATCGATACTGCCAGGCCGCGCCACATCGCGCCGGCCATAAAAGCCCGGCTCGCCCGTCAGCGCCACCAGCCGTACCCCGGCGTGCGGCGGCTGATATACCCAGCGGCCGGACTGCTGACACCCTTCGGCCGGCCTGCTGCCAGCACCGAGGCAGCCGTTTTCACCTGGCTGCCACCACAGGCGGATATCGCGATTGAGCCCGCTGGCCTGCGCGCGCAGACGCAGCAGAAATCCCTGCAGCTGCACGACGCTATCACGCAGCTGCTGATGCTGCTGCCAGCGTTGCCAGCCCTGCAGCGCGGCGACGCTGAGGATGCCGGCAATCACCATCACCAGCAGCAGTTCCGGCAGGGTAAAACCCTGGTGTAATTGTCTGTTCATGAGGCGCACTGTGCGCCGGGTGCGGGCCGGTGACAAGTCTCGTGACACCCGTCTGGAACGCAGCCCGCAGCGCTATTTACCGTGATACAGGCAGCGACATTTTTTTGCGAGCAGGCGTCAGGAAAACAGCCGGAGGATGACGCCGTCGTGCGCCGGCGTCAGGCAAAAAAAAGCCCTGTGCAGCGCACAGGGCCGGGATGCCGGCGGGAGGTTATACCGCGACAGGTGCTTTGATCGCCGGATGCGGATCGTAACCTTCAATCTCAAAATCTTCGAACCGGTAGTCAAAGATAGAGTCCGGCTTACGTTTGATCACCAGCTTTGGCAGCGGGCGCGGTTCGCGCGTTAACTGCAGACGCGCCTGTTCCAGATGGTTGCTGTACAGGTGCGTATCGCCGCCGGTCCAGACAAAATCACCGACTTCCAGATCGCACTGCTGCGCCACCATATGCACCAGCAGCGCATAGCTGGCGATATTGAACGGCAGGCCGAGGAAAATATCGCACGAGCGCTGATAGAGCTGGCAGGAGAGTCTGCCGTTTGCGACATAGAACTGGAAGAACGCGTGGCACGGTGCCAGCGCCATCTGGTCCAGCTCACCGACGTTCCACGCTGAAACAATAATACGGCGTGAATCGGGATCGCGTTTCAGCTGCTCAATCACCCTGCTGATCTGATCAATTTGCTCGCCAGAGGCGGTGCCCCAGCTGCGCCACTGCCTGCCATACACCGGGCCGAGGTCGCCGTTTTCATCCGCCCACTCATCCCAGATGGTGACTTTGTTCTCTGTCAGATAACGGATGTTGGTTTCCCCTTTCAGGAACCACAGCAGCTCATGAATGATAGAGCGCAGGTGCACCTTCTTGGTGGTAACCAGGGGAAAACCGTCCTGCAGATTGAAACGCATCTGGTGGCCAAAGATGGAGCGTGTGCCGGTACCGGTACGGTCGGCCTTTTCTGCGCCTTCATTCAGCACATGTTGCATCAGTTCCAGATACTGTTTCATTTTACCTCTCGCGTTTGCGGCTGCGGGCGACGACGATACGCCCAGACCATCATGATGACACCGGCCAGAATCATCGGAATCGACAGAATCTGCCCCATGCTGATGCCGCCCTCAAACAGTCCAAGCTGCGCATCGGGCTGGCGGAAGAATTCAACGATAATACGGAACGCACCATAGCCAATCAGGAACAGACCGGACACGCTGCCCATCGGACGCGGCTTGCGAATAAACAGATTGAGAATGATAAACAGCACAATACCTTCCAGGCACAGCTCATACAGCTGCGAAGGATGACGTGGCAGAACGCCGTAAGTATTCAGCAGTGCCTGATACTGCGGGTTATTGGCTGCCAGCGCGATATCTTCGCTGCGCGATCCCGGGAACAGCATGGCGTATTTGAAATCCGGTGCCACGCGGCCCCACAGTTCGCCGTTGATAAAGTTGCCGAGACGGCCGGCTCCGAGGCCAAACGGAATCAGTGGCGCAATGAAATCAGACACCTGGAAGAAGGTGCGTTTTGTGCGGCGGGCAAAAATCAGCATCACCACAATCACGCCAATCAGGCCGCCGTGGAAGGACATACCGCCGTCCCACACTTTGAACAGATAGAGCGGATTCTCCAGGAACAGCGGCAGGTTATAGAACAGCACGTAACCGATGCGTCCGCCGAGGAAAACACCGAGGAAGCCTGCATACAGCAGGTTTTCCACTTCCTCTTTTTTCCAGCCGCTGCCGGGCTGGTTGGCGCGGCGCACGGCCAGCCACATTGCAAAGACAAAGCCGACCAGATACATCAGGCCGTACCAGTGCAGCGAAACCGGTCCGACAGAGAAAATCACCGGATCGAATTGAGGGAACGAAATGTAGCCGTTAGTCATCTTTCACCATCGATTTTTTTGCCCGCAACCGGGCGTGGCTAAAGGGCCATACAAGAAAAGGCTGCGCATGATAGCACAGCCGCATTTCACAATTTCCGCAGAAATGTAAACCGTTATCGTCCGCCGCGAATCAGTCCACCCAGCCCGCGTCGTTCCATAAAGGTCGCCACCAGATGGCGGACTTCCGAAGCGGTGTGCGCCGCAATGCCCTGCTGGCTTAGCTTCTGCGTCTCTTCGTGATCGAGGTGCCGCAGCAGGTATTTCACGCGCGGAATATTTTTGCCGTTCATGCTCAGGTGGTGATAGCCCAGCCCGACCAGCAGCGCGACGCACATGGGATCGCCCGCCATTTCACCACACAGGCAGAGCTGAAGTTTGGCTTCACGGGCTTCATGTGCGATGGTCTGCAGCGCGCGCAGCATGGCCGGATGCAGCGGATCGTAGAGGTTAGCCACCCGCGTATTGTTGCGATCCACCGCCAGCAGATATTGCGTCAGATCGTTGGTGCCGACCGAGATGAAATCGACGCGATCCGCCAGGTGCGGGATCAGAAACAGCATGGACGGCACTTCAATCATGATACCGATGCGCGGTTTCGGGATCGCATAGCCGAGCATCTCTTCCACTTCACGTCCGGCACGATCGATCAGGCGACGCGCATCGTCGATCTCATCAATGTGGCTGATCATCGGCAGCAGGATACTTAAGTTACCGGATGCCGCATTGGCACGCAGCATGGCGCGCACCTGCACCAGAAAGATCTCCGGCTGGTCAAGCGTCAGGCGAATGCCGCGCCAGCCAAGGCAGGGATTCTCTTCGCTGATCGGCATATACGGCAGCTGTTTGTCAGCCCCCACGTCAAGGGTGCGCAGCGTAACCGGCTTGTTGTAAAACAGCTGCAGCATGCCCTGATACTGCGCCACCTGCTCCTCTTCAGAAGGGAAGCCGTTTTGCAGCATAAACGGGATTTCCGTGCGGTACAGACCGATGCCGTCAACCCAGTTGTCCAGCGCCTGTTCGTGCTCCGGGCTGAGACCCGCGTTCAGCATTACCTGCACCCGCTCGCCGCTTTTCAGCTCGCCGGGCTGATCAACCACGCCTTCGGCCATTTTGCTCAGCGCATTCTCTTCGCTGATCAGCCGCTGATACTCCTGGACCAGCACCGGCTCCGGGTCGATCAACACTTCACCGCGGTAACCATCAACGATCAGCAGACGTTTGTTCAGCTGCGGCGGCAGAATATCGGCGCCCATCACGGTAGGAATGCCCATGGCGCGCGTCAGGATCGCCGCGTGCGAATTGGCCGCGCCATCGCGCACCACCACGCCTGCCAGCCGCTCATGCGGCAGTTCCGCCAGCGTAGTGGCCGTCAGTTCATCCGCCACCAGCACAAAGCGCTCCGGCCAGGCGTTGGTCCCGACCAGCGTGTCATCAAGATGGAACAGCAGGCGCTGGCCAAGTACGCGCAAATCGCCCGCCCGCTCACGCAGGTAGTGATCCTGCAGGCTGGCAAACTGGGCGGCGAACTTCTCGATCACCGTTTTCACCGCCCACTCCGCCACCGATCCGCGCTCGATCTCTGCAAACAGATCTTTTTTCAGCCGCGCATCGGTTAACAGGTGGGAGTAAAGATCGAAGATCGCCGCGCTCTCTTTCTGCACGCTGGCCGCAAAGCGTTTACTGAAGCGGCGAAACTCGTTGCTGGCTTCGCCCATCGCTACAATCAGGCGCTCCCGCTCACGCTGCGTGTCCAGCGTAGAGGCGGCGGAAACCTGGTCCAGCAGCGGCTGGGTTTCGTCTACCCAGCCCGGCGCAACCGCCACGCCCGGCGCAGCAGCAATCGCTTTCACCCGCGTCTGGCGGAACTGCCCGAACAGCTGTCCGAGCTGTGACTGCGACAGCAGCGCCGCCATCTGCGTGGCGAGCGTTACCAGAAATGACTCTTCGCTTTCGTCGAACTGACGATGTTCGCGCTGCTGTACCACCAGCACGCCAAGCAGCTGACGACGGCTGATGATCGGCACGCCGAGGAAAGAGCGATAGCGCTCTTCTTTTACGGAGGGGATGTATTTAAAGCTGGGGTGACTCTGCGCATCGGCAAGGTTGATGGGCTCGGCGAGGCGGCCCACCAGCCCGACGATACCTTCGTCAAACGCCAGTGTGACGGTGCGGCCGCGCGGCTTTTTCAGCCCGCGCGTCGCCATCAGGTAGTAGCAACGACGATCGTGATCGGCGAGGTAAACCGAGCAGACCTCGGTTTCCATCGCCAGGCAAATTTCGTTGACCAGAATGTCGAGCGCTTCATTCAGACGCGGTGCACTCGCCACCTTCTCTACTATTTCGCGCAACTGAGTGAGCATAAAGGGCGTGGCCTATCCTCTTTTACGTCGATGGGCGGCGTTGTTATTGCGCTGCCCCGCACTCTCCTGCATAGACATCACCACGCCAGCGAATTCTTTCATCACGCGACGATAAACATCGCGCTTGAAAGAGACAACCTGACGTACCGGATACCAGAAGCTCACCCAGCGCCAGCCATCAAACTCCGGCGTGCTGCTGTGCTGAACATTAATATCCGCGTCATTACACATCAACTGCAGAAGAAACCACTTTTGTTTCTGGCCGATACACACCGGCTTTGTGTCCCAACGCACCAAACGTTTTGGCAACTTGTAACGTAACCAGTTACGGGTTGAAGCAAGTATTCGAACATCTTTGCGGTGTAAACCCACTTCTTCGAACAGTTCGCGATACATCGCCTGTTCAGCGGTTTCACCCGGATTGATGCCTCCCTGAGGAAACTGCCAGGAGTGCTGTCCAAAGCGCCTGGCCCATAACACTTGTCCCTGCCTGTTACAGATTACGATACCAACATTCGGGCGGTAGCCATCATCATCGATCACTGGACTACCTCAAAGCTTAATTTGAATAGCCTGATTGTTTCACACTCCTTACAGGCGGTAAACCACTGGATAACCGGGGTAGCGGACGAATAAAAAGGGGATAACCCACAGAGTTAACCCAAGTTATGAACAGCACCACCCTTTTTTGATCGATCTTATTCACCTTTTCTGTGGATAGCTTTGTGCAGAACACGGGAATTAGCTGAATAACCGATTAAGAAAAATCTCAGCGGAAGCGCACAGCATAGCATTAAAAATGCTATTTATCATAGTGATAGGTTATTTATATAGAGGATAGTTTCGCAGGATCTTTGCCCATTACGCGCCGTGTGCCTTTCGCTGCTCAAAGATCCACCACCGCGCTTTTTATCCACAGAGAATGTCCTAATCCTGGTCAGAACCCGGGAAAAAAGCGCGCAAATCGCCAAAGTCAAGGCTGTAAATGGAAACAGGGGTGAGCAAAAGACGGGGTTATCCCATTTTTCTGTGGATAACCGGGTTTAAGATCCTGTTCATTGTCGATAACAAACCGGGATAACCTGGCCATAGCACTGCATTGCTGTGGCTAATCGTCATAAAAACCTATGCTGAATCATGCTATTATCACGTTTATTCATCGCAGCGTGATGTGCGTAACCCACGCGCGATCGCTTTGTACAAAATTTAATCAAACCGAGAAACCGTATGCATTCCCCGGCGTCCCTGCCCTCGCTGCCGCAGAGCGAAGCAGAATTATTACAGCGCGCACATCAGCTGGCGGGCCAGAGCTTTGCCGCGCTGGCCGCACAGATTGGTCTGGCCGTCCCGGCAGATTTGAAACGGGATAAAGGCTGGGTGGGTACACTGCTGGAGCGACATCTGGGAGCCAGTGCGGGCAGTAAAGCAGAACAGGATTTTGCCCATCTTGGCATTGAACTGAAGACGATTCCGGTGGATGCGCAGGGCAAGCCGCTGGAGACCACCTTTGTTTGCGTCGCCCCGCTGACCGGCAACAGCGGCGTCACCTGGCAGAGCAGCCATGTGCGCCACAAACTGTCACGGGTGCTGTGGATACCCGTGGAGGGCGACCGGGCCATTCCGCTCGCCGCGCGACGTGTAGGGACCCCGCTGCTGTGGCAACCTGATGAAGAGGAGGAGCGGCAGCTGCGCGAGGACTGGGAAGAGCTGATGGATATGATTGTGCTGGGGCAGGTTGAACGGATTACGGCGCGTCACGGTGCCTGGCTGCAACTTCGGCCCAAAGCCGCGAACAGCAAAGCCCTGACCGAAGCCACCGGCGAGTACGGCGAACCGATCCTGACGCTGCCGCGCGGCTTTTATCTCAAAAAAACCTTTACCGGGCGGCTGCTGGCACGCCATTTCCTGCTGTAAAGCGCTGTGCGGGCCGCACAGCGCGCGTTGCCTGCATCCTGCGCCGTTGTCTGCCCGCCCCCCGCGCTCGCCGTTGCCTGTTTACGGCTGTCTGGTGCCGCCGCGTCGCGCCCTTTCACGCCTCAGCCGCTCGCTGAAAACAAAGCGCGGCGGATTGCCGTTAAGCTTTAGGCGAGTCGTCCGGCGCCGTGTATAATTCCCGTTTACTTTTCGTTTAGGATTGAATGATTCATGTTTGACTGGATTGCTGATCCCAATGCCTGGCTGGCGCTGGGAACATTGACCATTCTCGAAGTGGTACTGGGCATCGATAACATTATCTTCCTCTCGCTGGTGGTGGCAAAACTCCCCAGCCATCAGCAAAACAGCGCACGCCGTCTCGGCCTGATGGGTGCCATGCTGATGCGTCTGGCGCTGCTGGCGTCGATTGCCTGGGTAGTCAGGCTGACCGAGCCGCTGTTCTCCGTCATGGATCACCCGTTTTCCGCGCGCGATCTGATTTTGCTGGGCGGTGGCCTGTTTCTGCTGTGGAAATCCAGCATGGAGATCCATGAAACCATCGAGGGCGGTGAAGAGGAGCATAAAACCAACGTGCACTCCTTTATGGGTGCCATCGTGCAGATCATGCTGCTGGATATCATCTTCAGTCTGGATTCGGTGATTACCGCCGTGGGGCTGTCCGACCACCTGTTTATCATGATGGCCGCCGTCGTGATTGCGGTGCTGATGATGATGTTTGCCGCCCGTGCCATCGGTGAGTTTGTCGAACGTCATCCGTCGGTCAAAATGCTGGCGCTGGCTTTCCTGATTCTGGTGGGCTTTACCCTGATTCTGGAGAGTTTCGGCGTGCATGTACCAAAAGGTTACATTTATTTTGCGATGTTCTTCTCCATGGCAGTAGAAGCGCTGAACCTGATGCGCCGCAGGAAAAACAAGGCCTGAGTTTGTCAAGGGCGAGCGTGTCTCGCCCTTTATTTTAGGAATGATGCGATTACGGCGCCCGGCAAAAGCATTTATTACTACACTTTTGCTGTTGAAGTGGCTTGAGGGAGCTGAGAATGAAAGGGTTAGTGAGCGCAGTGGGCCTGATGCTGGCAGCATTAGCGTTAAGTGGTTGTAGCAGTGATTACGTGATGGCGACCAAAGACGGGCGTATGATCATGACCGACGGCAAACCGTCGATTGATAAAGAAACCGGTCTGGTAGAGTACACCGACGAGCAGGGCCACGTTATGCAGATCAATGGTGATGAGGTTTCAACCATCATTGAACGTTAAGTGCCACATTCTTCTGCCTGCACGCCGATTCCCCCTGTGCAGGCGATTTCCCGAACTTTCCCCCCTTCCTTCTGCGCCACTTCACAGGCTATAGTCCCTGAGAACATAACATTCCCTTTCATAATGAAAAAAGGAAGCCGGCTATGCATTATCACCGTATCCCCCACAGCACGCTGGAAGTAAGTCAGCTGGGGCTGGGCACTATGACGTTTGGTGAGCAAAACAGCGAAGCCGACGCCCACGAGCAACTCGATTACGCCGTTAGCCAGGGCATTAACCTGATTGATACCGCAGAGATGTATCCGGTACCGCCGCGTCCGGAAACCCAGGGGCTGACGGAAAAATACATTGGCAGCTGGCTGAAGAAGCGCGGCAGCCGCGACAAAATCATTCTGGCCAGCAAGGTCGCGGGGCCGGTTCGCGGCACCGATGCGCTGATCCGCCCGCATCAGGCGCTGGATCGCAAAAACATTCGTGAAGCGCTGGATGCCAGCCTGAAGCGCCTGAACACGGATTATCTCGATCTCTATCAGCTGCACTGGCCGCAGCGTCAGACCAACTACTTCGGCAAGCTGGGCTACCAGTACAGCGAAACCACTGCCACCGTTACGCTGCTGGAGACGCTGGAAGCGCTTACTGAGCAGGTGCGCGCCGGTAAAATCCGTTACATCGGCGTCTCTAACGAAACCGCCTGGGGCGTCATGCGCTACCTGCAGCTGGCAGAAAAGCACGAGCTGCCGCGTATCGTCACCATCCAGAACCCTTACAGCCTGCTGAACCGCAGCTTTGAGGTAGGCCTGGCAGAGATCAGCCAGCATGAAGGCGTGGAGCTGCTGGCGTATTCCAGCCTGGCATTTGGCACGCTGAGCGGCAAATACCTGAACGGCGCGAAGCCAGCCGGTGCGCGTAATACGCTGTTCAGCCGCTTTACCCGCTACAGCGGTGAGCAGTCACAGCAGGCGATTGCCGCCTACGTTGCGCTGGCGAAGAAACATCAGCTGGATCCGTCACAGATGGCGCTGGCCTACGTGCGCCAGCAGCCGTTTGTGGCCAGCACGCTGCTGGGTGCCACAACGCTGGAACAGCTGAAGGTGAACGTAGAGAGTTTCAATCTGACGCTGAACGCGGACGTCCTGGAAGAACTGGAAGCGATCCACCGCCAGTATACCTATCCGGCGCCGTAACGCTGCGTGGTGAGGCGCAGCGGCCATCACGCCGTGCGCCTGTTCTGCAGTGCGGGAATGCGCTTCCCGCACCGCAGCCAGCTGCCGGTTAAGCCTGACGGCGCACTTTCCACCACAGCACCGCGATGGCGACAGCGAATAAGCCGCCGAAGCCAATGCCGGTCATCACCGCCGGTGCGCCCAGCCTGATCGCCAGCGTATACAGCCCCAGCATCAGCAGCATCGCGCTGTTTTCTCCGAGGTTTTGCACCGCTATCGCGTTACCGGAACCGACTGTGTCTTTTCCGCGCGCCTGCAACAGGGCGTTCAGCGGCACCACAAAGAAGCCCCCCAGCGCGCCGATCAGCATCAGCAGCAGATAGGCATTCAGCAGGCTGTGCTGCAGCGAGAACACCACCACCATCACCCCAATCAGAACCCCCGCGGGCATGCAGCGCCGCACCGTTTCCAGCGTCACCAGCCTGGCCGCCGCGGCGGCACCCACCACGATGCCAATCGCCACCATCGCATTCAGCGTGGTGGGCGTGCGGTTATCCGTGATGCCCAGCGCCACCGGCACCCACAGCACCAGCAGGAAGCGCAGGGTCACGCCTGCGCCCCAGAACAAACTGGTACCGAGCAGCGAAAAGCGCGTCTCACCGTTGCGCCACAGCAGCAGAACCGAAGCGATAAAACCGCGCAGCAGCGTGGCGACGTGCCAGCTCTGGCCCGGCCGGGCTGGCTGCAGACGGGGGATAAGCATATTCGCCGCAACCGCCAGCGCGTAAGTAAGCGCACACACTATCAGCGCCGCCAGCAGGTGCCAGTCCGCCAGTACCCCGCCTGCGACCGAACCGAGCAGGATCGCCGCGATGGTAGATGACTCCATCAGGCCGTTGGCTTTTACCAGCCGCGGTCCGCGGGTGATTTCGGTCAGGATGCCATATTTGGCCGGAGAGTAAGCCGCTGCGCCCACGCCTACCAGCGTATAGCCGAGAAACGGGTTAAAGCCAAAGCAGATCAGCAGCGCCCCCAGCAGCTTCAGGCTGTTCGCAAACAGCATGACCCGGCCTTTGGCAAAGCTATCCGCCATCTGCCCGACAAAAGGTGCCAGCAGAATGTAAGTGGCCACAAACAGCATCTGCAGTACCGGCTGGCTCCAGTCGGGATAGGCCAGATTTTTCAGCACCGCCAGCGTGGCAAACAACAGCGCGTTATCACCAAAGGCTGAAAAAAACTGCGCCACGATGACCGCCAGCATACTGCGTGACAGCAGTGGAACATCCGCATTCGCCGACTGACTCATGTCCGCTCCTCTTCAGCCAGCTGCTTCAGACTGACGTAATCCGGTTTGCCGCTGCCCAGCAGCGGCAGCTCTTTCAGATAGCGGATGTCACGCGGCACCGCCAGTTCCGGCGCACCAATCTCACGCGCAGCCTTCTGCAGCTGGTCGCGACGCAGTTCGCTGTCGGTGGTGAACAGCACCAGCGCTTCTCCGCGATTGCCATCCGGACGCAGCGAAGCCGCGTGCTGCTTATCGGGGGCGGCTTTCAGGGCAATCTGCTCCACGCTCTCCAGCGATACCATTTCACCGGCAATTTTGGCAAAGCGTTTGGCCCGCCCCTGAATCTGGCAGAAACCACCGTCGTCAAAGCTGACAATATCGCCGGTATCGTACCAGCCCGCTTCCGGCACCCCTTCCCCGTTATCCGCCGCGGGCGGCTCAAGCACGCCAGGGTTTTCCACCCGCAGATAGCCCTTCATGATATTCGGCCCGCGCAACTGCAGGCGACCGCCCTGCTCAATCCCCGGCACCGCGATAAGCCGCGAATCCATGCCGGGCAGAATGCGGCCCACGGTGTGTGGCCTCGCCGCCATCGGCACGTTGATCGCCACCACCGGCGCACATTCCGTCACGCCGTAGCCTTCAAGAATGCGGATACCATATTTTTCCATGTAGATCTGTCGGGTGCCTTCCTGCAGCTTCTCCGCGCCGGCCACCACATAGCGCAGCCGCGCAAAGTCGTACGGGCTGGCAAAGCGTGCATAGTTGCCAAGGAAGGTCGAGGTGCCAAACAGCACGGTACAGTTACGGTCATAGACCAGCTCCGGCACGATGCGGTAATGCAGCGGGCTGGGATAGAGAAAGACTTCGGCCCCGGTCAGCAGCGGGGTAAACAGTCCCACCGTCAGACCAAAGGCGTGAAACAGCGGCAGGGCTGACATAAAGCGGTCGCGCGGGGTGAAGTCGGCCACGGTGCGGATCTGCTCAACGTTACCCAGCAGGCTTTTGTGCGAATGCACCACACCTTTGGGATTGCCTTCGGAGCCGGAGGTAAACAGCACCATCGCCGCGTCTTCCGGCTTCTGCGGCACCTGCGCACGGCGCGGCATCAGCAGGTGCGCCAGGATCCACATCTTATCCTGCAGCGTCACGGTATCCTTCAGGTCTTCCAGATAGATCCACTGCACGTCGCTCAGCCCCTGCGGCAGATGCCACAGGTTGCCTTTTTCCAGGAACTGCCGCGAGGTAAACACGGTCTTCACCTGAGAAGCGGTCAGCGCTGCCCGCATGCCGTTTACGCCCGCCGTGTAGTTGAGCATCGCCGGGACGCGCCCGCGTAGCGAAGCCCCCAGAATCGCCGCCGCGGTAACGGTGGCGTTCGGCAGCAGCAGGCCAACGTACTCACCCGGCTGGCTGTAGCGCTCCAGAATGCGTCCAACGCCCAGCGCTTTCTTCAGCAGGCCGGTATAGCTGTCCGGCCTGAAGTTAACATCTTCGATACAGCGTTTGGTCAGTCCGTAACGGTGTCGCGCCTGCAGAAACGCTTCATACAGCGTTTCACGCGGGCGCACCGCCATGCGCGCTTCCATCATGATGTGATGTAAGTGCTCGCCAGCCAGCACGCGCCGCTCACGGGCGCGTTTTGCCTCAGGCATCGGAATAAAGGTGGGCGGTAACACGCTCAGGGTGATGCGCGGAAACAGCCGGCGTTTAAACACGCCCGCCAGTCGTCCGAACGGCGTATATTCCGCACCTTCAATGCGCATCGGCACAACGGTGGCACCGGATTTCGCCGCCACAAAGCCGGCCCCGCTGTAAATTTTCATCAGCGATCCGGTGACGGTAATGCGTCCTTCCGGGAAGATCACCACCGGACGGCCTTCGTTAATCAGGCGCACCAGGTGCTTGATGGAGAGCGGCCGGGTCGGGTCGAGCGGCACAAAATCGATCACCGGTTTCAGCAGGCGCATAAACCACTGTTCGCTGATGGAGGAGTACACCGCGAACACCGGTTTGATCGGCAGAAACAGCGCCAGCAGTACGCCATCCAGAAAAGACATATGGTTTGGCGTAATCAGCACCTTCTCTTTATGCAGTGCAGTGAGATCGCCGCGCAGCTCCACGCGCCACAGCAGGCGACAGAGGAAGCGGAGAAAAGTGAATAGCATGCCAGCTCCTTAGCAGTCACGAAAAATGGCTCTTACCATGCAGCATCTGCCGGAGTTCGACAAGAGGGGCGGGCTAAAACCGCCCGCTCGCGTCCTCCGATTCCGCCTGCCAGCCGCCGCCCAGCGCGGTAATCAGCGCCACGCTGCTGACCCATTGCGTGCTCTGCAGCGACAGCAAACTCTGCTGCTCGCTCAGGCTGCTGTTTTCCGTGGTTGCCACATCCAGATAATCAATCATGCCGGCGTCGTACTGATTGCGGGTCACGCGCGCGGAGGCCTGCGCGGCAGCGGCCGCGCGCTGCTGAGCGGCAATCTCGCCCTGCAGGGTGTTCAGCTCGGCCAGATCATCCTCGACTTCGCCCAGCGCCGTCAGCACCGTCTGGCGATAACTGGCCACGCTGGCGTCATACGCCGCGCGCGCCTGCGTCACTTTTGCCGCTGTGGCGCCGAAATCCAGCAGCGTGCCGCTCAGCGCCGGACCCAGCGACCAGACCCGGCTGGGCAGAGAGAACAGCTGGCTGAGGGCTGAGGCACTGACGCCGCCGCTGGCGCTGAGGGTGATATCCGGATAATACGCGGCCAGCGCCACGCCCGTCGCCGCGCTGGCGGCGGCTACGTTTCGTTCGGCGTAAGCGATATCCGGCCGGCGCTGCAGCAGGGTTGCCGGCAGCCCAACCGGCAGGTCCGGCAGCGTCGCGCGCAGCGGCGCCACCGGCAGCGAGAAATCAGCCGGGGCACGCCCCAGCAGTAGCGCTATCGCGTGTTCCGTCTGGGCGCGCTGCCACTGATAATCTTCGGCCGACGCGCGTGCGCTCTCCAGCTGCATCTGCGCCTGCGCGACGGTTGCGCGTGATTCGCTGCCGGCCGCATATTGGTTAGCGATCACCCTCAGATAGCGCTGATACGCGGCGATGCTGCGCTGATACAGGGCAATTTTTTCGTCGAAGATCCGCAACTGAAAGTACGCCTGCGCCAGTGCGGCTTGCGCACTGAGGGTAATATTGGCCAGCTCCGCGCGGCTGGCCTGCGCGCTGGCCTGGTTCTGCTGTGCGGTGCGGCGCAGTTTCCCCCACAAATCCGGCTCCCAGCTGGCGCTCAGCCCGGCGCTGTCGCTTTGACTGACGCTGCGCTGGCCGGTGGTGCTGACGCGGCTGCCGCTGCGCGTCGCGCTGACATCCGCGCTGAGCGAGGGAAACAGGGCGGCGCGGGATTGCGCCACCAGCGCCTGCGCTTCACGATACTGCGCCGCGTAGTTCGCCACATTCTGGTTAGAGAGCGTGACCTGACGCAGCAGAGCAGAGAGCGTGGCATCGTGATACACCCGCCACCATTCACCTTTGCTGCGATCATCCTGCGGCGTCGCCTGCTGCCAGCCACGGGCTTCTTTATAGTGTGCTGGCAGCGTCAGCGTCGGGCGCTGATAATCCGGGCCGGCCATGCAGCCGCTCAGCAGCAGCGCGGCGCTCAGTGCGCCGATGCTTTTCAGGGTTTTCATTACTCAGGGTTCCCCATGACGCCATCGCCGCCACTGACGGCGAATGGCGCGGTTCAGACGATCCAGCCAGAGGTAAACCACCGGCGTGGTAAACAGCGTCAGCAGCTGGCTCAGCGCCAGGCCACCGGCAATGGCGATGCCCAGCGGACGGCGTAAATCTGCGTCGCCGCCGTGGCCCAGCGCCAGCGGCAGCGCGCCAAAAAAGGCCGCCAGCGTGGTCATCATGATGGGGCGGAAGCGCATCAGGCACGCCTGGGTGATGGCCTGCTGCGGCGTCAGTCCCTGAGTGCGTTCCGCCTGCAGGGCAAAATCGATCAGCATAATGGCGTTTTTCTTCACGATACCGATCAGCAGCAGGATGCCGATCAGCGCGATCACCGTCAGCTGCGTACCGGTGAGGATCAGCAGCAGCAGCGCCCCTACTCCCGCCGACGGCAGCGTGGAAAGGATGGTCAGCGGATGAAGGTAACTCTCATACAGCATGCCCAGCACGATATAGACCGCCGCCAGCGCGGCAAGAATCAGCCACGGCAGCGTGGCGGTCAGCTGCGAGAAAGCCGCCGCAGTGCCGGCGAAGCCCGCCTGAAGCGTGGCAGGCAAACCCAGCCGTGCCAGCGCCTGCCTGATCTGCTGCTGCGCCTGCTCCAGCGAGACGCCATCGTTGAGGTTAAAGGCAAGGGTGCTGGTGGCGGACTGACCCTGATGCGCTACCGACAGCGGCGCATTACCGCCGCTGAAGCGGGCAAACGCCGCCAGCGGCACGCGGTCGCCGCTGGCGTTGATCACATACAGCTGCTGCAGGATAGCCGGATCGCGCGTGAAGCCCGCCTGCAGCGACATCACCACATGGTACTGATTCAGCGTGTGATACAGCGTGGCGATCTGCCGCTGGCTGAAGGCGTTGTTCAGCAGCGTATCGATCATCTGCAGATTCACGCCCAGCCGCTGCGCGCGATCGCGATCGACCGTGATCACCACCTCCTGGCCGCCGGTCTGCGCATCGGAATCGACGCTGTTGAGCTGCGGTAGCGCCGCCAGCGCCGCCTGCACTTTGGGTGTCCAGGTGCGCAACAGCGTCAGGTCGTCTGCCTGCAGGCTGTACTGATAGGTGGCGTTGGCGCTGCGGCCGCCAATGTGCAGATCCTGTGCCGCCATCAGGAACAGCTGCGCACCGGCAATATGCCGGGTTTTGCGGCTGAGGCGGTTAGCCACTTCCGTGGCGCTGGCATCGCGCGCGCTGAAATCTTTCAGGCGCACAAAAAAGTTCGCGCTGTTGCGCGCGCCAAACATGCCGCTGCCCATGGATGACATCACGCTGTCTACCGCCGGATCGGCCGCAATAATGCGGGTGAACGCCAGGACTTTCGGCTTCATCGCCTGAAACGAGATGTTTTGATCGGCGCGCAGCGCGCCCATCAGCAGGCCGGTATCCTGATTGGGAAAAAAGCCCTTTTGCACTACGGCGAACAGGCACAGGTTCAGCAGCACCGTGAGCAGCAGGCTCGCCAGCGTCAGTTTCTGATGGGCCATCACCCATGCCAGCCCGCGCGCGTAGGCGGCCAGCAGCGCGTTAAGCTGCTGTTCAATCCACTGATACAAAGGATGCGGGCGCTGACGGGCTTTTGACGCCGGCGACAACAGCCGCGCGCACAGCATCGGCGTCAGGCTGAGCGAAACAAACAGGGAGATCAGCAGCGATACGCTGAGGGTCACAGCAAATTCGCGGAACAGACGGCCCACGATGCTGCCCATCAGCAGAATGGGAATGAACACCGCCACCAGCGACAGGGTCATTGACAGCACGGTAAAGCTCACCTCCCGCGATCCGCGCAGCGCGGCACGCAGCGGACTGAGGCCAGCTTCAATGTGACGGGTAATGTTTTCCAGCACCACAATGGCATCATCAACCACAAAGCCCGTAGCGATAATCAGCGCCATCAGCGAGAGATTATCCAGGCTGTAGCCGAGCAGATACATCACCGCGCAGGTGCCCACCAGCGACACCGGCAGCGCCAGCGCCGGGATGACGACCGCCTGCCCGCTGCGCAGAAACACAAACACCACGGCGATCACCAGCAGCATCGCCAGCAGCAGCGTCTCTTCGGTGTCATACAGTGAGGCGCGCACCGTGGGCGAGCGATCCACCACCACTTTCAGCCGGGTGTCGGCCGGCAGATCTTTCTCCAGCGCCGGCAGCTGCGCTTTGATGGCGTCGATGGTGTCCAGCATGTTGGCACCGGCCTGACGCGTAATGCCGATCATCACCGCCGGTGTGGCATTGAGAAAACCAGCCTGATACTGATCTTCCACCGCGTCATAGACGGTGGCGACATCGCGCAGCCGCACGGCCCGGCCCGCCTGATAGCTGACAATCAAATCGCGATACTGCGCCGCTTTATCCAGCTGGCCGTTGCTGTCCACCACCCATGACTGTGCGCTGCCCTGCAGCATGCCTTTCGGCAGGTTCGTGGTGCTGCTGGCGATGGCGCTGCGTACCCTGTCCAGCGCTATCCCGTAGTGCGTGAGTTTTTGCGGCTGCAGATCGATACGCACCGCCGGCAGGGCGCTGCCCATCAGCGAGACTTCCCCGACGCCCTGCACCTGCCCCATCGCCTGTTCAATTTTGCTTTCGGCCAGATCGTACAGTTCACCCGGCGTGCGCGTGGCAGAGGTTAACGCCAGCATCACAATCGGCGCATCCGAAGGGTTGGCTTTGCGGTAAGTGGGCAGCGAAGTCATCGCGTCCGGCAGCAGGCTGCGCGCTGCGTTAATCGCCGCCTGCACATCGCGCGCCGCGCCGTTGATGTCGCGGTCGAGATCGAACTGCAGGATCACACTGGTAGAGCCCTGTGAGCTGGATGAGGTCATTTCGGTCACGCCGGCAATCTGCCCGAGCGCGCGCTCAAGCGGCGTCGCAACAGTGGCCGCCATGGTCTCCGGGCTGGCACCGGCCAGGCTGGCGCTGACCATAATGGTGGGAAAATCCACCTGCGGCAGCGGCGCCACCGGCAGCAGCCGGTAGCCCAGCACGCCGGCCAGCACGATTGCCAGCGTCAGCAGCAGCGTGGCCACCGGACGGAAGATAAACAGCCGGGTCAGGTTCATTCTTCACCCCGCGCCTGCTGCTGTTTACGTTGCATAAAGCGCGAGCCGCGTTGCGCGAGGCCAGCAAACCACAGATAGATCACCGGCGTCGAGTACAGCGTCAGCACCTGACTGACAATCAGACCGCCCACAATCACCAATCCAAGCGGCTGGCGTAGCTCCGCCCCGGAACCGGACGCCAGCATCAGCGGCAGCGCACCGAGTAGCGCCGCCATGGTGGTCATCAGGATCGGCCGAAAACGCAGCAGACAGGCCTGATGAATCGCATCCCGTGGCGACAGACGCTGCTGCTGTTGCGCCGCCAGCGCAAAGTCGATCATCATAATGGCGTTCTTTTTCACAATGCCGATCAGCAGGATCACCCCAATCAGCGCAATCAGGCTGAAGCTGCTGCCAGCCAGCATCAGCGTCAGCAGTGCGCCCATGGCCGCCGATGGCAGCGTCGAAAGAATGGTCACCGGATGAATAAAGCTCTCATACAGAATGCCCAGCACCACATACATCGTGATAATCGCCGCCAGAATCAGCCACAGCGTATTGCCGGTGGCGCGCTGAAACGCCGAGGTTTCGCCCTGGTAGCGCAGCGTCATGCTGGCAGGCAGATGGAGCTGCTGCATCACCGTGCCGATCGCCTGCTGCCCCTGCTGCAGTGAATAGCCGCTGTTAAGGTTGAAAGAGACCATCACCGCCGGGGACTGATTCAGCCGCATGTGCATCAGCGCGCCGCTGCGCAAGTGCACCGTGGCAATCGAGGTCAGTTTCACCATGCCGCTGCTGCCGGAACCGGAGGTGCCGGTACCGCTGCTGGCCGTGCTGCTGCTCACCGGCAGATAGACATCATCCAACGCGGCGGGTGACTGCTGATACTGCGGCGCCACTTCCAGCACCACGCGATACTGACTGGACTGGGTAAAGATGGTGGAAACCAGCCGCTGGCCGAAGCTGTTATACAGCGCGGTATCCACGTCCGCGGCGGTGATCCCGTAACGCGCGGCTTTATCGCGGTTCAGCACCACATAGGCTACCTGCCCCTGATTCTGCAGGTTGCTGACGACGCCGTTAAATTCCGGGCGCTGCTGCAGCGCGGCGACCAGCGCAGGCGCCCAGCGCACCAGGTTTTCGCTGTCGGCATCGTCGAGCGTGAACTGATACTGGCCTGGCGTCACCTGCGCATTGACGGTCAGATCCTGCGCGGGTTGCAGATAGAGCTGAATGCCCGCCACCTGCGCCGCCGCCTGACGCAGCTGCGCAATCACCGTCCCGGCTTTCACGCTGCGCTGATCGAAGGGTTTGAGGCTAATCTGCAACCGGCCACTGTTCAGGCTGGTGTTGCTGCCGTCAATGCCAATGGTGGATGACACGCTTTCCACTGCGGGATTCTGCAGCACCGCACGCACCAGCGCCTGCTGGCGCTGCGCCATCACGCTGAACGACACATCCTGGGACGCCACGGTGATGCCCTGTATCAGCCCGGTATCCTGCGTCGGGAAAAAGCTTTTCGGGATCGCCAGATAAAGCACCACGGTGAGCACAAAGGTGGCCAGCGTCACCAGCAGCGTCAGCGCCTGGTGGTTCAGCACCCGGGTAAGCAGCCGATCGTAGCCGCGCACCAGCTTATCGAACAGCACACCGCCCTGACGGGCAAAGCGCGACTGCTTCTCCGGCGGAATGTGCTGCAGCAGGTAAGCACACAGCATCGGCGTCAGGGTCAGCGACACGCCCATTGACACCAGAATCGCCACCGCCAGCGTGACAGCAAATTCGCGGAACAGACGCCCGACCACATCGCCCATAAACAGCAGCGGAATCAGCACCGCAATCAGCGAAAAGGTCAGCGAAATCAGGGTAAAGCCAATCTGCTGCGCGCCTTTCAGCGCCGCCTGCATCGGCGTTTCGCCCTGCTCCAGCCGCCGTGCGATGTTTTCCACCACCACAATCGCATCGTCAATCACAAAGCCGGTGGCGATGGTCAGCGCCATCAGCGACAGATTATTCAGGCTGAAATTTGCCAGATACATCACGCCGAAAGTGCCGATCAGCGACAGCGGCACGGCCAGACTGGGGATCAGCGTGGCCGCCACGCTGCGCAGAAACAGGAACGTCACCATCACCACCAGCGCTACCGAAAGCAGCAGTTCAAACTGCACGTCGTGGATGGACGCGCGGATGGTTTGCGTGCGGTCAGATAACACCGTCATTTTCACGCCGTCGGGCAGCGCGGCCTGCAGCGCCGGCAGCTGCGCTTTGATGTGATCCACCACCTGGATAACGTTGGCACCCGGCTGGCGCTGCACGCTGATGACGATCGCCGGTGTGTGATTGGCCCACGCCGACTGGTAGCGGTTTTCCGGTGCCTGCTCAATGTGGGCAATATCTTTCAGCCGCAGCGCCGCACCGTTGTGCCAGGCAAGGATCAGGTTGCCGTACTCTGCAGCGGTACGCAGCTGATCGTTGGTATCAATAGTGACCGAATGGTATTTGCCATCAAAACCGCCTTTGGCACCGTTCACGTTGCTGTTGGTGATGAGCGTATTCACGTCTTCCAGCGACAGCGCATGTGCGGCCAGCGCCTGTGGATCCAGCTGCACGCGAATCGCGGGCTGGTGGCCGCCCGCCAGCGTCACCATGCCGACACCGTTAATCTGCGACAGTTTAAGCGCCACGCGGGTATTCACCAGATCCTGCACCTGGGTCAGCGGCAGCGTGGTGGAGCTGGCGGCCAGCGTGATCACCGCGCTGTCCGCCGGGTTGACCTTTTTATAGGTCGGTGGCGCAGGCAAATCGTCCGGCAGCAGGTTATTGGCTGCATTGATGGCCGCCTGTACCTCCTGCTCAGCGACATCCAGCGCCAGATCGAGGCTAAACGTCAGGGTAATGATTGACGAACCGCTGGCGCTGGTGGAGACCATCTGACTCAGGCCGGCCATCTGTCCAAGCTGACGCTCCAGCGGTGAGGTTACCGAGGAGGCCATCACATCCGGACTGGCGCCAGGATAGAGCGTGGTGACCTGAATGGTCGGGTAATCTACCTGCGGCAGCGCTGAGGTGGAGAGAAAGTGCCAGGCAAAGAGGCCGGCGATCAGCACGCCCGCCATCAGCAGAAGCGTGGCAACCGGACGCAGGATAAACAGGCGTGACGGATTCATGATTTCGCCGCCGTCTCAGCCAGCTGAACATGGCTGCCGGTGGTGAGGCGATCGATTCCCTCGGTCACCAGCCGTTCGCCCGGCACCACCCCGCGCAGAATCGCCTGCCCGCTGTCACCGAAGGCCGGTCCGGTAGTGACCGCTCTGCGGGTGACGGTATTGTCCGGGTTGATCACAAACACAAAGCTGCCGTCGCTGCTGAGCTGCAGCGCCTGAGCCGGAATTACCGTGGCGTTTTTCAGCGTGGCAACCTGCACCCGCAGATTGACAAACTGATTCGCGAACAGCGCCTCATCCTGGTTGGCGAAGGTGGCTTTCAGCGTCACCGTGCCGGTGCTGGTGTCAATCTGGTTGCTGATATACTTCACCTCGCCCTGCGCCAGCACCGTGCGGTTGTCCTCATCCAGCGCCACGGCTGGCAGCGTCTGGCCGCTGCGCAGCGCCCGGGTAAGCTGGGGAATCGTGCTCTGTGGCACGCTGAAGGTCACCGCCGCTGGCTGCATCTGCGTCACCACCACAATGCCGGTGGTGTCGCTGGTTTGCACCATGTTGCCGGGATCCACCAGCCGCAGCCCGACGCGTCCGCCGATCGGCGCGGTGATACGCGCATAGTCAATATTCAGCTTCGCACTGGCAATCTGGGCTTCATCGGCGGCTACCGCGCCTTTGTACTGGCCCACGGTGGCGATTTGCGTATCGAGATCCTGGCGCGACAGGGAATCCTGCGCGGCCAGTTTCTGATAACGCGCCAGCGTCAGTTCGGCACTCTTCAGCAGCGCCTGGTTCTGCTGCAACTCGCCCTGATACTGCGCCAGTGTCGCCTGATAGCTGCGCGGATCAATCTGCGCCAGCAGCTGCCCTGCGCTCACTTTTTGTCCTTCCGTGAAGAAGACCTTTTCCAGCTGGCCGGCCACGCGGCTGGTCACGGTCACGCTGGCACCGGGGATCACCGTGCCGGGTGCCTGCAGGTACTGCGGCACGTCGGCGCGGGTGGCCACGCCGCTGTGCACCAGCGTTGCCGTGCTGGCGGCATGCGCCCTGCCCGGCGGTCCGCCGGCAGGCTCTCCATCGGGTTTTCCATCCGGTGGCTGGCCGCCGGCTACGCGCCAGATCGCGCCCGCCAGCAGTATGATTACCAGTAACAGCAGCAGCCATTTCAGCCAGCGGGAAAAACCAGAGCGGGGAGTATGGGTTGTCATCAGTGTCTTCAGGTCAGCGGAGAAAGGAGAACCCCCGGAAAAACAGGGGATTAGTGCAACGATAACGGTGTACGAGGCGCATTATCTGCGCTCTGCCTGCGGGTTTTCTATACGCAAACCGTAAGGGTTATGTTAAGCCGGAAGGAGGCGTCCGCCGCTGGCTGGCGCGGTGGTGAAGCGCGCTGGCAGGCGCAGTGCGGCGGGAAACGCGGCCTGGCGGACAGCAGTGAAGTGTAAGGCCAGCGCTTAGCTGCTCACACCTTGAGATAATTCGCGCGGGCCGGCTGAGCCGGGTGCCGCAAGCCAGCCGGTGCGGCGCTGAAAAAAGGCAAAAAAAAACCCACGCATCCGCGTGGGTCGGTGCAACCGAACAGGGTGAATACCTGAAGCCAGGTATTGCTGCCGCAGCAGCCGATCTTCACACCAATTAATACCTCTGGGACCTTCATCCTCGCGCAAAGGCCGCGGCGATAACAGGGGCAAAACGCAACGGAGTTCGGCGAAATGCAACGAGGTGTGAAAAGCGCGACTGTCTGTTTACATCCTGATTTTATTAAGATTTATCTGAAGCTGGCTTGCTGTAAATGGCGTCAGGCGCAATGTTCATGTGCTTCAGCACCGGCCCCATAATGTTGCCAAACACCGGTGCCGCCACCGATCCACCAAAGTGATCGCCGGCCGTCGGATGGTTGATCATCACCACCAGCGCCACTTCCGGATGGCTGGCAGGCGCGATGCCGGCCGTGTAGTTGACGTAGCCGCCATCATACTTGCCGCTGCTGCCCATCTTTTCCGCGGTACCGGTTTTGGTGGCCAGACGGTAGCCCGGCACGGCGGCTTTCACCCCGGTTCCGCCCGGCAGTACGTCGCTTTCCAGCATGTGCACTACCGTCTGGACGATTTGCGGATCGGCCACCTGTTTACCCAGCACCGGCGGTGTCACTTTGGTGATCGACAGCGGGCGGTAAACGCCGTACGCGCCCAGCGTGGCGTATTCACGCGCAATCTGCAGCGGCGTCACGCGCAGTCCATAACCAAACGAGAAGGTGGCGCGTTCAATGTCCGCCCAGCGCTCGCGATGCAGCGGGAAGTAGCCGACGCTCTCGCCGGTCAGTCCCAGCCCGGTGGGTTTACCCAGACCAAACGCATGATAGGTGTTCACCAGCGCTTCTGCCGGCATCGCCAGCGCAATGTGTGAAACGCCGATGTCGCTCGATTTCTGCAAAATGCCGGTCATGGTCAGACGCGGCCAGTGACCGACGTCGCGGATCAGGTGGCCGTTAACGCTGTAAGGCGTGGTGTCGATTACCGAATCGGCGCGCACCAGGTGGCGCTGCAGCCCTTCCATCACCACCAGCGGCTTCACCGTTGAGCCGGGCTCATAGCTGTCGTTGATGGCGGTATTGCGCATCTGCGCAGGCGTGGCGTTATCGTAATTGTTCGGGTTAAACGAGGGATAAGAGGCCATCGCCAGGATTTCGCCGGTGTCAATTTTCACCAGCACCGCTGCACCGGAATCGGCTTTGTTCAGCAACACGCCGTCGCGCAGTTTGCTGTAGAGCGTGAACTGATCGAACTTGTCGATGCTGAGCTGCACGGTCGGCGGCTGCTTTGGCGGCTCGTAATCGATCATGGCAATGATATTGCCGTCACCGTCCTGACGATACACCTCTTTGCCCGGCTCGCCCTGCAGCACGTGATCAAAGCCCTTTTCCAGCCCGTTGAGGCCGTTATTGTCCGCACCAACGATACCAATCAGCGGCGCCGCGGCTTCACTCATCGGGTAGAAGCGGCTGTCGTCATAGACCGAGCTGATGCCTTTCAGATGCAGTTCGGCAATATCTTTCGCGATGCCAAGCTCGATCTTGCGCCCGAGATAGAGAAAGCGCTTTTTCGGGTTGGCGGTGATCTGCGCGCGCAGCTCTTCCGGGCGCAGGTTGAGCGCGGCGGCAAGGTAGTTCCATTTCGCGCTGCTGAAATCGGGGTTAGCCTCCAGCACGCGCAGCGGGTCGGCAATGATATCGCGCGACGGCACGCTGAGCGCCAGTGCCTGACCATCGCGATCCAGCAGCGTGCCGCGATTGGTCGGCAGCGTTACGGTGCGCAGCGAGCGCTGATCCGCCTCGTGCTCCAGCATCGGATGGTTGATCAACTGCAAATCGCCGACGCGCGCCAGCAGCAGGCCCATACAGCCTAATACGCCGAGGCAAATCAGACGGAAACGAAACGGGTTAAACGGGGCTTTAATCTGGTCTTTTCCCAGAAATTTTTTAATCGGGGGCATAGCAATCCGCTGCGATAAAAGGTGAGTCCGGAACGCAATCCATGCAGTTATAAAGAAAGGCGCGCAGGGATGACAGGAAAACAATGTTTCGATTCGTTATCGACACCGCAGGCAAAAAAAACCTGCGCATCTGCGCAGGTCGGTGTAATCAAGAAACGTTTTGATGTTCACCCATCAATACCTCTGGGACCCTGACTGTAGCAATCTGCTGCCGGGCGAAACTATCACTCAAACGCAACAGTTACCGGCAAAATGTAACCAGCGGTGAGATTGTTAGCCGATTGTGCAACTGACGTGTTTTTTGATTTCCACCAGGCAGCTCATGGCATTCGGTCCCTGCGTTAATGAGGAGGTCCCGATGTCGAGCGTCAGCACGTTCGGGTTACCGGCGCGATCCCACGGCAGCCACGCGCCGCCAAAGCCAGGATCAAACCAGGCACCGGTTGCCACGATCACCACGCCCGGCGTCAGGCCGTCGGTCAGGCGCACGCCCGCCAGCATCCGCCCGCGCGCGTTGCTGACTTCAATTTCATCACCGTCACTAATGCCGCGTGCGGCAGCATCGTGCGGGTGCATATAGAGCGTTTCATGGCCGGCGGTTTTGCCAGCCTGAACCTGCGGCGTGCTGTCCAGCTGGCTGTGCAGGCGATCGGCAGGCTGCACCGAAATCATATGCAGAGGATAGGTGCGGCTGAGCGGCGCGCCCAGCCACTCCTGCGGCTCGCGCCACTCCGGATGCCCGGCAAAATCCGCCAGCTGGAAATCCGCGATGGTCTGGCAGAACAGCTCGATTTTGCCGCTGGCGGTCTGAATGGGATGGCTGACCGGATCGGCGCGGAACGCCGCCATATCCACAAACGGCTTGCCGCCCGGCGGGATCTCCACGTAACCGCGCTGCCAGAATTCGTCAAACGCCGGAAATTCAATGCCGCGTTGCGCATGCGCATGCGCGCACTGCTGATACAGATGCGCGATCCACTGCATCTCGTTGCGCCCTTCGGTGAAGCGATCCCGGTAGCCGAGGCGGTCAGCGATATCGGCAAAAATGTCGAAATCGTTGCGGGCCTGGTGCTGCGGCCGCACGGCCTGATGCATCGCCAGCACGAAACGGTCGCGCGAGGAGCCGCCAATGTCGTTACGTTCCAGCGTGGTGGTGGCGGGCAGGACAATGTCCGCCATCTGCGCGGCGGGCGTCCAGACAATGTCCTGCACAATCACCGTATCTGGTCGCTGCCAGCCCGCGACCAGCCGGTTAAGCTGCTGATGGTGATGGAACGGATTACCGCCCGCCCAGTGCACCAGATGGATATCCGGGTAGTGTCGCGTTTCGCCCTGGAAGCGGTAGGGTTGCCCCGGATTAAGCAGCATGTCGCTGATGCGCGCCACCGGAATAGCCAGCCCGGCCGGATTGGGCCCGGTGCTCATCATCGGGGCCGGCCCTTCCTGCCGCGGGTTGCCCACGCTGTTCATCGAGCCGTGACCAAACGAGAAGCCGCCGCCCGGCAGCCCAGGCTGGCCGAGCATGGCTGAGAGCGCAATCATCATCCAGTAGGGCTGCTCGCCGCGATGCGCGCGCTGCACCGCATAGGCGCAGGTGATAAAGCTGCGTTTACCGATCAGCTGTCCGGCCAGTTGGGCAATACGCGCGGCCGGAATGCCGGTAATCGCGCTGGCCCACGCCGGCGTTTTGGCGATGCCATCGCTTTCACCCAGCAGGTAGCGGCGCAGCTGCGGCCAGCCGGTGCAGTGGCTGGCAAGGAACGCCTCATCCACGGCATCGCGCCGGGCGATCTCGTAGCCCAGCGCCAGCATCAGCGCGACATCGGTATTCGGCCGGATAGGGATCCATTCGGCGTTGACAAAGTCCGGGCAGTCGTCCCGCATCGGGCTGATATTGATCACCGTCGTGCCTCTGGCGCGCAGCTGCTCCAGCGCCGGGCGCAGGCTGTGTTCGCCGGCGCCGCCCGACGCCACCTGGGCGTTTTTCAGCGCCAGACCGCCAAAGGCGATAAAGATGTCGGCATGCTCCACCACCGACGGCCAGTCAGTCACGCGGCCGGTGAGCGGCATCCAGCTGCCGATGACGTACGGCAGAAAGAACTGCGCCGCCCCCCAGCTGTAGTTGCCCTGCTGATCGACGCCACCGCCGCCCTGAAAGTAGAAGCGGCGGATCAGGGTGCGGGCATGGTTAACGCGCCCGGCCGAGGACCAGCCGTAAGAGCCGTTGAAAATGCCGGCGGCGCCGTAGCGCTCACGCACGCGGCGGTTCTCGTCCGCCACCAGATCCAGCGCGGTTTCCCAGTCTACAGCGACAAAATCTTCACGGCCGCGCAGCGTGCGGTCGCTGTTTTCGCGCGATTTCAGCCACGAGCGGCGCACCATCGGCTGGCGGATACGCCTGTCGGAGTACACCAGCTGCGGCACGGTATGAATCATCGGGGAAGGATCGCGATCGGCAAAGAAAGGTTCGCAGGCAATCAGACGGCCGTTTTCGGTGACGGCGGTAAAGGCGCCCCAGTGCGCAAGGTGTGGCACACGTTTTTTCATGCGGTGGTATCCGGCAGGCAGCAAGAGACAGGCCTGCCAGCATAGCATGCCCGGTCGCGCGCACTAAAGTGTGGCGACATGGCTGAATTTCCCCGCTTTTGCGACAGCGCTGGCATTCTGCCGGGTTGCGGCCCCGGGGCTTTTCCGTAACACTGGTGGCATGTGTAAACGTTTTCCCGGATGTCGGTAATTGCATGGCTACCATTAAGGATGTTGCTCGCCTCGCCGGGGTTTCGGTCGCGACCGTTTCCCGCGTCATCAACCACTCACCCAAAGCCAGCGAGAGCTCCCGCCTCGCCGTAAACCAGGCCATGGAGCAGCTGCAGTATCACCCGAACGCCAATGCACGCGCGCTGGCGCAGCAATCCACCGAGACGCTGGGACTGGTGGTGGGCGATGTTTCCGATCCGTTTTTCGGGGCCATGGTTAAGGCCGTGGATGAAGTGGCCGGGCAGACCGGCAACTTTCTGCTGATTGGTAACGGTTACCATAACGAGCAGAAAGAGCGTCAGGCCATTGAGCAGCTGATGCGCCACCGCTGTGCGGCGCTGGTGGTCCATGCCAAAAAAGTTCCGGATGACGATCTGGAAGTGCTGATGAAGCAGGTGCCGGGCATGGTACTGCTGAATCGTCTGCTGAAAGGGTTTGAAGCGCGCTGCATTGCGCTGGATGACCGCTACGGTGCCTGGCTGGCCACGCGCCATCTGATCCAGCAGGGCCATACGCAGATTGGTTTTATCTGCTCTACGCACACCATTTCTGACGCTGAAGAGCGGCTGCAGGGCTATTACGATGCGCTGAAAGAGCACGGCCTGCCGAGTAACGACCGGCTGGTGGCCTGGGGTGAGCCCGATGAAGTGGGCGGCGAACAGGCGATGACGGAGCTGCTGGGCCGCGGGAAACCGCTGAGCGCGGTGGCCTGCTACAACGATTCCATGGCCGCCGGTGCGCTGGCGGTGCTGAGCGATAACGGGGTCAACGTTCCGGAAGCGATGTCGCTGATCGGTTTTGATGATGTGCTGGTGTCACGCTATGTGCGGCCGCGGCTGACCACGGTGCGCTATCCGATTGTGACCATGGCGCAGCAGGCCGCTCAGCTGGCGCTGGCGCTGGCAAACGGCACGCCGCTGCCGGAAGTGACCAATATGTTCAGTCCGACGCTGGTACGCCGTCATTCAGTCAGCGGTCCGGGGTAACCCGGCACGCCTGATGCCCGCGCGGCCGGCCACGCCTCTGCTACACGCGCTGCGCATACACCCTGACGCGGAGGTCCGGAAACTCCAGCGCTTCACACTGATACTCCCAGCCAAAGCGCTCGTAGTAGCCGCCAAAGGTTGACCATAGCCATACCTGTTCATGCCCGCGCTCGCGGGCATACGCCAGTACGTGCTGCTGCAGCGCGGCGCTCAGGCCGCTGCCACGCGCGGCTTCGGTGATGTAAAGCGCAGCGACCCACGGCGAGAGATCCTGCCGGCTGATCAGATCGCAGCGCCAGAACCCTACCGTGCCAAGCGGCGTGTCATCCGCATCCAGCGCGACAAAGGTCACCGGAAAATCGGCCCCGTGCAGGCTGCTGCGGATAATACTGTCGTAAAACTCCCGCGCGGTACCCGCCCCGAAGGCCTGCCACAGCCAGTCGGTAAGCTGGCTGGCGTGATGCGGCACGGCGCTGAGCGGCACGATACGCATCAGTTCAGCTCCAGCGCCAGCAGCTCCTGAATGGTTTGCGCGCGGCGGATCTCGCGCGCCTGACCGTTTTCAAACAGCACTTCCGGAATCAGCGGCCGGCTGTTGTAGTTGGATGACATAGAGGCGCCGTAAGCCCCGGTATCATGGAACACCAGATAGTCACCTGGCTGCGCCGCCGGCAGCGCGCGCGTTTCCACTTTGCCGCCCTCCAGCTGGGTAAACACATCCCCGGATTCGCACAGCGGGCCTGCCACCACGCTCTCGATCGTGGCCTCGCCAGGCGCGCGGCCATCCGCCGGCAGCAGGGAGATATGGTGATAACTGCCGTACATGGCCGGACGCATCAGATCGCTGAAGCCGGCATCCACCAGCACAAAGTGGCGGCTGCCCATCTGTTTAACCGCCCGCACCTGCGACACCAGCACGCCCGCTTCCGCGACGAGGAAACGCCCCGGTTCAATTTCCAGCGTCACCGGGTGGCCCAGATGCGCAGCGATGCGTTCACGCGCCTGATTCCACAAACCGAAATAGTGCCGGGTGTCGATCGCCTCTTCACCGACGCGGTAAGGAATCGATAACCCGCCGCCGGCAGAAATCGCCTGCAGATCCTGGCCGAAGGCGATCACCTGCGCCACCATCGCGTCACACACCTGCTGCAGGTGGCCGTAATCCACGCCGGAACCAATGTGCATATGCAGGCCAACCAGCTGCAGCCCGTGCTGCTGAATCGCGGCCAGCGCCAGCGGCAGATCGCTGTGCCAGATGCCGTGTTTGCTGTTTTCCCCGCCGGTGTTGGTTTTCTGGCTGTGACCATGCCCAAAACCGGGGTTGATGCGCAGCCACACTTTGTGACCAGGCGAGACCGCGCCGAGCTGATGCAGCATATCCACTGAACCGGCATTCACCGGCACGTGCAGCGCGGCGACACGCGAAAGCGTCGGCGCATCAAACACGTCAGCGGTGAAAACAATCTCGTCGCCGCCCGGCAGGTAACCGGCGGCCAGCGCCCGCTCAATTTCGCCCAGCGACACGGCATCAACCCGGACGCCCGCGGCGCGCATCAGGCGCAGAATATGGATGTTCGAGCAGGCTTTCTGCGCAAAGCGCACCACATCAAACGCGCTGAGCTGGGCAATCCGCTCACGGATAACTGCCGCATCGTAGGCCCAGAAAGGCGTGGAGTAACGCTGCGCCAGCGGCAGCAGGCTGGCGGCATTCAGCGCGGTTTCAGTGGTCGTCAGGGGACGTGGCATGGTGATTCTCCTCAGTCAATGAGGCCATTTAGCCACACGGCAGCGATGCAGAAAAATATCTGTTTTGGCAGCAGCTATGCAAATATGATATGGGTGCACGGAGGAAGCGATGGCAAAAATTAACTGGCGGCACATAGAGATTTTTCACGCGGTGATGACCAGCGGTAACCTGACGCAGGCGGCAACGCTGCTGCATACCTCGCAGCCCACCGTCAGCCGCGAGCTGGCGCGTCTGGAGCAGCAGCTGGGACTGCAGCTGTTTGAACGGGTGCGCGGCCGCCTGCAGCCCACCGTGCAGGGGCTGCGGCTGTATGAGGAGGTGCAGCGGTCGTGGTACGGGCTGGATCGCATCATGGATGCGGCTGAAGGGCTGCGCCAGTTCAGGCAGGGTGAACTCTCCATCGCCTGCCTGCCGGTGTTCTCGCAGTCGCTGCTGCCACCACTGCTGCAGCCCTTTTTACAGCGCTATCCACAGGTGAGCCTGAATATTATCCCGCAGGAGTCGCCGCTGCTGGAGGAGTGGCTGTCGGCACAGCGTTACGATCTGGGGCTGACCGAAACCCAGCACGCGCCGGCCGGGACACAGCGCGTGCCGCTGCTGACCTGCGACGAAGTGTGCGTCCTGCCGCCGCAGCACCCGCTGTGCGCACGCACGGTGCTGACCCCGCAGGATTTTCACGGTGAAAACTATGTCAGCCTGTCGCGCAGCGACAGCTATCGCCAGTTGCTGGATGCGCTGTTTCATGAGCAGGGTGTGGAGCGGCGCCTGGTGCTGGAGACGCACAGCGCCGCTTCGGTATGCGCGATGGTGCGCGCCGGGGTGGGTATTTCTATCGTTAATCCGCTTACTGCACTGGATTACGCGGCGAGCGGCGTGGTGATGCGTCAGTTCAGCGTGGCGGTGCCGTTTACCGTCAGTCTGGTACGGCCGCAGCACCGCCCGGCTTCAGCGCTGGTGGATCACTTCTGCGACCACCTGCAGCAGCAGGTGGCCACCTTTCCCCAGCAGATCGCCGCCCGGCTGGCTTAGGCGCGTACCGTCTCGCCCTGCCCGCCGGTTTTGCGGAAGGTCAGCAGACACACCAGCAGCCCTGCCGCGGCCAGCGCCGCCGCCGCGACCGGTACCGACGTCAGGCCATAGCCTTTATCGATGACCGCGCCGCCGACCCATGCGCCCAGCGCGTTACCGACGTTGAAAGCCGAGATATTCAGCGTGGAAACCAGGTTCGGCGCATCTTTACCGTGGCGCACCACGTTGATTTGCAGGCCCGGCACCGTGGCAAATGTCGCCATCGCCCACAGGAACAGCGTGATTTCCGCCAGCCACAGCGCATGACTGGTCCAGCTGAACAGCAGAGAAAAGACCGCGATCAGCGTAAAGCTGAGGATCAGGCTGAACGACACTTTCCAGTCCGCCAGCTTGCCGCCCAGAATGTTACCCACCGTCAGGCCGGCGCCAATCAGGAACAGCGTCCAGCTGACGCCGCGATTGCTGATGCCGGTGACCTGCAGCAGCAGCGGCGCGATATAGCTGAACAGCGCAAACATCGCCGCGGCAAAACACACCGTCATCAGCAGCGACAGCCACAGCCGGCCGTTGGCCAGCGCGCTGACTTCACGGGCCAGATGCACCGGTTTTTCATCTTTGTTGGTGGGCAGGCTGACGATCAGGGCGATAAAAGCAAGGATGCCGATTATCGCCACGCCCCAGAAGGTGGCGCGCCAGCCAAACAGCTGTCCGAACCAGGTACCGAGCGGCACGCCCAGCACATTAGCCAGCGTCAGGCCGGTGAACATCAGCGCAACCGCTGAGGCCTGGCGGCCAGGCGCTACCAGACTTGCGGCCACCACCGCCCCGATACCAAAGAACGCACCGTGACACAGCGCGGTGACCACGCGCGCCAGCATCAGCAGGTTATAGCTGTATGCCAGCGCACAAAGCGCATTGCCGATGATAAAGATGATCATCAGCAGAATCAGGGTCCGCTTGCGTGGCAGCTTCGCCGTCAGCAGCGCCATAATTGGCGCGCCGATAGCCACACCCAGCGCATAGCCGCTGATGAGCCATCCCGCTGAAGGAATGGTTACCTGCAGATCGCCCGCCACGTCCGGCAGCAATCCCATGATAACGAACTCCGTGGTGCCGATGGCGAACGCACTCAGCGCCAGCGCCAGTAATGCAACAGGCATAACACACTCTCCCAAGATAATTTTGCAGGCGAACCGCATCACGAACGCGATGCGGTAAAACGGACGCTTGTTAGAATTTGAACTGCGTCACAACGTGCCATTAAAGCACAGCTCCCCGCCTGCAACCACCCGGTGCAGAGCAAGGCTATTTTGCTTCTCAGGCAATAATCGCCCGGCGAAAAAGTGTCTCTGGCGAAGCACTGAGACAGCGCGCTGATAACACGCTACGCTTGATAACAGGTTTTGACCGCCGTCACGGCAGCGTGGCTTTTGCTGCCAAATCAGGCAGTAAAGGATAGGCGCGCAGTGCCGATACCCCAATGGATTGCCCGGTAAGACGGTGCCAGAAAACAGGGGGAAACACGTATGCGATGGATCATCGTGCTGACGTTCGGCTGCCTGAGCGGCTGTTCCGTTGGGCATTACGAGTACAGCCAGGAAGCGGCCAGACGTGTCGATATGACGGTTACCGGCATTCCGACCGTGCTGGGAGTCGGTGCGCTGGGCACCACGATTCCGCTGACCCGGGACTACAGTCTGACGGCGGCACACGTAGCGAAATATTCGCTGTATCGGGTGAAAGCCTGGCACCCGGAGTGTGATATCGCCGTGGTGTATCACAAAAATCCGGAAGTCGGGCTGCCGCCGCCGTTTCGCAACAGCCATATCGGCGACAACGTGAATCTGTATGGTTACAGCTTTATTTCCGCCCTGCCGGTGGCCTCAAGCGGTAAAAACCTGATCAATACGACGCTGGCGAATAGCTGGAATAAAGCCAGCTGCGTGGTGGTTGCCGCCAACGCCGGGGTGGTAAAGGGGATGTCAGGCGGTGCCGTGTATAACGCCAGCGACGATACGCTGGCCGGCGTGATTGTGGGGTACAGCAGCCGGATTGACGACAACCAGAGCGGCAAGACGCTGTATAAGGATGTTGCCCTCTATGTGCCTTATGCACGGTTTCAGGCGTGGCTGGAAGGGGTCATGAAGTCGTAGCGCTCAGGGCGCCAGCGGGGGCACGCTGCTGCCCTCGCCTGACGGAAAGGGCAGCAGGGGTGAGACGTGTTATTTCGCGGTCGGACGCAGTGCCGGGAACAGGATCACATCACGGATGGTGTGGCTGTTGGTAAACAGCATAACCATGCGGTCGATACCGATGCCCAGACCTGCGGTCGGCGGCAGACCGTGCTCCAGCGCAGTAACATAATCTTCGTCGTAGAACATGGCTTCGTCATCGCCGGCGTCTTTGGCGTTAACCTGCTGCAGGAAACGCTCAGCCTGGTCTTCCGCATCGTTCAGCTCGGAGAAGCCGTTACCGATTTCGCGGCCGCCAATGAAGAACTCAAAGCGGTCGGTGATTTCCGGGTTTTCGTCATTGCGACGCGCCAGCGGCGACACTTCAGCCGGATATTCGGTAATGAAGGTCGGCTGAATCAGATGCGCTTCGGCCGTCTCTTCGAAGATTTCGGTCACGACGCGGCCCAGCCCCCAGCTCTTCTCCACTTTGATGTGCAGTGCCTGCGCAATGGCCACCGCTTTATCAAAATCGTCCAGATCGGCGAGGTCGGTTTCCGGGCGGTATTTTTTGATCGCTTCACGCATGGTGAGCTTCTCAAACGGCTTGCCGAAATCGAAGGTGTGCTCACCGTACGGCACTTCGGTGGTGCCCAGAACGTCCTGCGCCAGGGTGCGGAACAGGCTCTCCGTCAGTTCGATCAGATCTTTGTAATCCGCATACGCCATATAGAGTTCCATCATGGTGAACTCCGGATTGTGGCGCGGCGAGATACCTTCGTTACGGAAGTTACGGTTGATCTCAAACACGCGATCAAACCCGCCGACCACCAGACGCTTCAGATACAGCTCCGGTGCGATACGCAGATACATATCGATATCCAGCGCATTGTGATGGGTAATGAACGGACGCGCCGAAGCCCCGCCCGGAATGACCTGCATCATTGGCGTTTCCACTTCCATGAAGTCGCGGCTGACCATGAACTGGCGAATGCCGGCCATGATGCGGGAGCGCACTTTGAAAGTGTGACGCGATTCGTCGTTGGAGATCAGATCAAGGTAACGCTGACGATAGCGGGTTTCCTGGTCAGCCAGACCGTGGAATTTGTCCGGCAGCGGGCGCAGGGCTTTGGTCAGCAGACGCAGCGCAGAGATATGGATCGACAGCTCGCCGGTTTTGGTTTTGAACAGCTTACCGCGTGCGCCGAGGATATCGCCCAGATCCCACTTTTTAAACTGCTCGTTGTAGACGCCTTCAGGCAGATCGTCACGGGAAACGTAGATCTGAATCTGGCCGCCAACGTCCTGCAGGGTGGCAAACGACGCTTTACCCATGATGCGGCGGGTCATCATACGGCCCGCGACGCTGACCTCAACGCCGAGCGCTTCCAGCTCTTCATTGCTCTTGTCGTCGTAGCGTGCATGCAGCTGATCAGAAGTGGCATCACGGCGGAAATCGTTAGGAAACGCCACGCCCTTTTCACGCAGCGCGCTGAGTTTTTCGCGACGCGCTTTCAGTTCGTTGTTTAACTCAAGGGCGGCATCAGCGCTCTGCGGTTGTTGTTCAGACATGTCGGTTCCTTATAGCCCTGCTTTTAAACTTGCTTCAATAAAACGGTCGAGATCGCCATCCAGCACCGCCTGAGTGTTGCGGGTTTCGACGCTGGTGCGCAGATCTTTAATGCGCGAATCGTCAAGCACGTATGAACGGATCTGGCTGCCCCAGCCGATATCGGACTTGTTCTCTTCTGCAGCCTGCTTGTCCGCGTTTTTCTTCTGCATTTCATATTCATACAGCTTGGCGCGTAACTGCTTAAAGGCCTGATCTTTGTTCTTGTGCTGCGAACGGTCGTTCTGACACTGCACCACAATGTTGGTCGGCAGGTGGGTAATACGCACCGCAGACTCGGTTTTGTTGACGTGCTGACCGCCAGCACCCGACGCGCGATACACATCGATGCGCAGATCCGCCGGGTTGATTTCGATATCGATGTTGTCATCCACTTCCGGGTAGATAAACACCGAACTGAATGAGGTATGACGGCGGCCGCCGGAGTCGAACGGGCTTTTACGCACCAGACGGTGCACGCCGGTTTCCGTGCGCAGCCAGCCGTAGGCGTAATCACCAATGATCTTGATGGTGGCGGATTTGGTGCCCGCCACTTCGCCTTCAGACTCTTCGATAATTTCGGTTTTAAAGCCTTTGGCTTCGGCCCAGCGCAGGTACATACGCAGCAGCATGCTGGCCCAGTCCTGCGCTTCCGTACCGCCGGAGCCGGCCTGAATATCCATGTAGCAGTCGGCGCTGTCGTACTCGCCAGAGAACATGCGACGGAATTCCAGTTCGCCCAGCTTCACTTCCAGCGCGTCCAGCTCCGCCACCGCTTCGTTGAACGTCTCTTCGTCTTCTGCTTCTACGGCCAGATCCAGCAGGCCTTGCACATCTTCCAGCCCCTGATGCATCTGATCGAGGGTTTCGACCACCGCTTCCAGCGACGCACGTTCTTTACCCAGCGCCTGAGCGCGCTCAGGTTCATTCCAGACGTCCGGCTGTTCCAGCTCGGCGTTTACTTCTTCAAGACGTTCTTTCTTCGCATCGTAGTCAAAGATACCCCCTAAGAACGCCGCTGCGCTCGCTGAGATCCTGGATACGATTTTTGACCGGATTAATTTCAAACATGGCTTTTCAGTCTTTTTTGGCGATTCGGTGAGAGGAGATAAAAAGTAACGCGCTAGTCTACCCGAAAGTGCGCTTACTTTGTAGCTTTGCACGTCCCGGACGAATCCGCGCGTGCCACCGTGAAAAAAATTCCGCTGTTTTCTGGAAACCGGCGTCACGCTGCGCTTGCGCCCCACGGCCCGCGCCGGTTGCCTGCCTGAGCCCCTCCTCAGAATTTTCTTAGTAAACTGCGTCAGTACGCGTCAGGAAGAGCGAGTAAAGTCGATGATATTTATAAAAATTCCATGAAGAATGCCAGTTGAGAAATTTCCTTCAGACAAGGATGAATGGCGCGAGAAGCGATGCAGATGCCTTGTTGATCCGGCCATCAGTATGACCCGATCTGCCGTATGATTTTTGTGCTAACCCGGCATCTTACGCGCTTTGCGCCCGCTGTGCCTGTCTGTCAGCCACGTTTTCTGGAACCTGCTTTACACACATGGAATACCTTTATCCCGGCCTGAATCTCTGAAAGGCCACTTAACATGCCCTGAGAGGCATGAGGAGCCGTCATGCTTTATCCTGACGTTACGTTGCGTACCTCCCCGCGCCTGCTGGCGCTGCTGATGCCGCTGCTGCTGAGCGCCTGCGGTGGTGGTGGCGGTGGCGGTGGCAGCAGTTCGCCCGCCACGCTGGGACCGGCGCCGCAGCCGGTTGCACCACAGCCGGTTACGCCACAGCCGGCTACGCCGGATACTCCCGTTACGCCGGTGAATCCGGTTACGCCGGTCACCGCGCCAGAGCCCGCTGCGCCTGGCGTGGCTGCCAGCTATAAGGTCGGAGTAATCGATTCCGGCCTCTCGCCGGATCGCAGCGAGATTAACTACGACAAGGTGCACTTTTTCAGCGTGTTCAACAGCAGCACCACGCCGAATGACAACCAGGGCATTAACGGTCACGGCACGCTGGTGGCCATGACCCTGCTTGGCCTTGCCCCGGCCAGCGAGCTTTATGCCGCCCAGGCATCGCAAAACAATCAGTTTAACTATGCCAACAGCACCCGCGCCGTGTACGGTCTGCTGGACCAGGGTGTGCGCGTCATCAATATGTCTTACGGCTCGCTGGAGCGTCTGACCACGCAGCAGGCGCTGAGCGATGCGCGCACGCGCTATCAGCCGCTGTATCAGGGTTTACAGGCGATCACCACCGCCGATGGCTTAGCGGTAATCAGCACCGGCAACAGCGGCACCGCAACGCCCGCGCCGGATGTGCTGACGCCGCTGATGTATAACGATCCGCAGCTGGCGCGTCATCTGATCGCCGTCACCGGCGTGCTGAATACCACCAGTTACGATCAGGCCGGCCGTGCTGCCGGGACCGGGCCGTTTGACGCCTGCGGCGGCGCGGCAGCCTGGTGCCTGACGGCACCCGGTTATACCGATTTCGTGTTTCATAATTCGGATGGCACCGTTGCCAATGCGCGCGCGTTTGGCACCTCCTTTTCCGCACCGCGCGTCACTGCCGCGGCGGCACAGCTGCTGCAGCATTTTCCCTGGATGAGCGCCAGCAACCTGCAGCAAACCCTGTTAACCACCGCGACTTACCGCAGCGATGCGCACGGCACCGTGGCAGACAGCGCCAATGGTCGTCCCTATAACGACACCTTTGGCTGGGGCGATCTGAACGCCGCCCGCTCCTTAAATGGACCGGGACAATTCCAGGGAGATGACTTCCACGCCGCGCTCGACGGCGGACGGTATCAGTTCAGCAATGCGATTCAGGGCAACCGCGGTCTGGTACTGGATGGTAGCGAGCACAACGGTGTGCTGCAGCTGACCGGCAACAACAGCTACAGCGGCCTGACACAGGTTTCAGCCAATAATCTGCTGATTGACGGGGCGATCAGCGGTAATGCGCTGGTGAACGGCAGCGGCAAACTGGGCGGCAGCGGTCGCATTGGCGGTACGCTGGTGAACCAGGGCGCGGTCAGCGGCGGCCTGCAGGTGGGCGGAGACTATCAGCAGGGCGCGGGCGCTACGCTTAACGTCACGCTGTCGCATCCGCTGCAGGTAGCAGGTCACGCGGCGCTCGACGGCACGCTCAACCTGGCACCACCTTCCTCCACCTATGTGGTGCAGCAGCAGGAAACCCTGCTGACCAGCGGCGCAGGGCGCAGCGGCCAGTTCAGCAGCGTTAACACCGGTCCGTTCCTTGCCGGGAGCGTCAGTTACGGCACCAATAACGTGACCGGGCAGCTAACGCGCCGTAATACGCCCGCGGCCGCGGCCGCAGCGGGCATCAGCGACAGCAGCGCACAACAGACTGCCAGCAATCTGGAACAGGCTTTCAGCGTAGCCGACCGCTGGCAAACGCAGGGCACCACCCGCGCCGCAAACCAGTCGGCGCTGGCGAGCGCGGCAGCGTTTCAGACCTTACCGGATGCGGCCAGCGCCCGGTCTGCGCTGGATTCGCTGTCAGGCCAGGCGCATGCGTCTGCCAATGCCGTGCTGTTTAATGCCCTGGATTACCAGACGCGCCTGCTGAATAACCGCATCAACGATGCGCACGATCAGGGTCGCACCGGCTTCTGGCTGGAGAGTGGAGAATTACGTGGCGCGCTGCATCAGCAGGGTTATCTGAGCAACAGTTACCGCAATACGCTGACGGCACTGGGGGTGGACACGGATTTTGACCGCCCCGATCTGCGTGCGGGCATTGCCTGGACACACAACCAACTGAATGCACGCTATGCCGGTAGCGGCGGTAACAGTCAGAACAGCCTGGATGGCGTGATGCTGTATGGCCGCTATGACGTGACCCCCGCGTGGTACTGGCAGGGCAATCTCAGCTATCAGCACGGTCGCGACAAACTGCAGCGCCTGGTGCTGCTGGATCAGGCCGCGCCGCTCTCCTCGTCCACGCGCAGCGACAGCTGGCAGGCAGCGCTGCAGAGTGGCTACCGCTGGGAATGGCAGGAAAATTACTGGCTGGAGCCTTACCTCGGCTGGCGCGAAACCGGCCTGCAGACCGGCGGCTTCCGCGATCAGGGTAGCGCGTTTGGGCTGGAAGGCAGCGGTGACAGCTATCACCGCAGCGTGGGGTACAGCGGGCTGAGCCTCAGTGCGCGCCAGGACTGGTCGGCGGGCTGGTGGAGCATGCTGAGCCTGTATGGCGAGTATGAGTATGCGTTCAGCAATCCTGCGCTTGACGTCAGCGCCCGCTGGAGCGGCTTCGGTGACGATCAGTCACGCTTCAGCGTGCCGGGTATGCAGCTCGATCGCCAGTCGCAGTGGATCGGCGCCCGGGTGGATGTGGCGCAATCTGCCCGCGCGCGCCTCTTCCTGCGTGCTGACCGGCACCTCACCGCGCGCGGCGATGAGAACGTGCTGCGCGGCGGGGTTGACGTGCGGTTTTAAGTGGCGATTAGCGCGGCCAGAGGTGATCAATGATCAGCTGTACCGATCGGTTGCCACGATATTCGTTGATATCCAGTTTGTAGGCCAGCTGCACCTGACGGACGCTGCTGTCTGGCCACAGCGTGGTGTCCACGTTGAAGGCAATGCCATCCAGTAACGGGCCGCCGCCGAGCGGCTCTACCATGACCTTCAGGTGCCGCTCGCCCACCAGCCGCTGCTGCAGCAGGGTAAACTGACCATCAAACACCGGCTCGGGGAAGGCCTGCCCCCACGGGCCGGCTTCACGCAGCATCTCAGCGGTGTGCAGGGTAAACTCCTGCGCATGCAGTTCGCCATCTGACCACATCACGCCCTGCAGCGCTTCCCCCTCCAGCCAGTCATCAATCAGCGCCGCAAAGCGCTCGCGGAAGGTTTCGTAATTTGCCGCCGCCAGCGACAGACCGGCCGCCATGGCGTGTCCGCCAAACTTGATCATCATCCCCGGATAGAGCGTATCCAGACGCTCCAGCGCGTCGCGCAGATGCAGGCCAGCCACCGAGCGGCCTGACCCTTTCAGCGTGCCGTCACCGGCTGGCGCGAAGGCAATCACCGGACGGTGAAAGCGCTCTTTCAGGCGTGACGCGAGGATGCCTACCACGCCCTGATGCCAGTCCGGATGGTAAAACGCCAGTCCAAGCGGCAGATCGGTGTGCTGTCGCTCCAGTTCATTGCACAGCGCCAGCGCTTCACTCTTCATGCCCTGCTCGATCTCTTTGCGCGTCTGATTCAGCGCATCCAGTTCACTCGCCAGCATGCGCGCCTGCGCAATGTCTTCGGTCAGCAGCAGCGCCACGCCTACCGACATATCATCCAGCCGCCCGGCGGCGTTGAGGCGCGGCCCTACCGCAAAGCCGAGATCGCTGGCGGCCAGCTGACGGGCATCGCGGTTGGCAATCTCCAGCAGCGCACGGATACCGGCGCGGCATTTTCCGGCCCGGATGCGGCTCAGCCCCTGCCACACCAGAATACGGTTATTGGCATCCAGCGGCACCACGTCGGCGACCGTGCCGAGCGCCACCAGATCCAGCAGTTCGGCCAGGTTGGGCTCGCTGCGGCCGTCGCTGAACCAGTTCTGCTGACGCAGATGCGCACGCAGCGCCAGCATCAGATAAAACGCCACGCCCACGCCCGCCAGCGATCGGGAAGGAAACGCGCTGTCGGTGAGATTAGGGTTCACAATGGCTTCGGCGGCCGGCAGGGTTTCCCCCGGCAGGTGGTGATCGGTCACCAGCACCGGAATGCCGTGCTGGTGCGCCGTTTCCACGCCGGCATGGGACGAAATACCGTTATCGACCGTGAGAATCATCTCCGCGCCGCGCGCGCGGGCCTGCTCCACCACTTCCGGACTCAGACCGTAACCGTCGTCAAAACGGTTTGGCACCAGATAATCTACGTTGCCGCCCATGCTGCGCAGGGCCAGTACGCTCAGCGCGGTGCTGGTGGCGCCGTCGGCGTCAAAATCGCCGACCACCACAATGCGCCTGCCCTGCTGCATCATCTCATGCAGCAGCCTGACGGCCTCTTCAATCCCGCCGAGGCTCTGCCAGGGCAGCAGGAATTTCGCGCCGCGTTCCAGTTCCGCCGCGTCCTTTACGCCGCGCTGCAGATAGAGGCGACGCAGCAGCGGTGGCAGGGTATCGGGTAAGCTGGCGTCAGCGGGCACTTCGCGCCGACGCAGTTCAACAGAATGTATCACTGTGCCTTAACCACCCCGTTTCTGGCCATCAAGCACCTGCTTCAGCTCCTGCGGCCCCTGATAACCCGGGATCATCATGCCGCTGTCGGTGAGAATCGCTGGCGTGCCCTGAATGCCAAACAGAATGCCGAGCTTGTAGTGCCGATCAAGATTGATCTTACAGGTTGCCGGCGCGTCCATCTGCGGCGCGTCGCCTTTCATCGCGGCGTCAAAGGCTTTGTTGCGATCGGCGCTGCACCAGATCGCTTTCATGGCTTTCTCCACCTGACCGTTCAGCCCCTCACGCGGGAACGCCAGATAGCGCACGGTAATGCCCAGCGCGTTGTAGTCTGCCATCTGCTCATGCAGCTTGCGGCAGTAGCCGCAGGTGATATCGGTAAACACGGTGATGACGTGCTGCTCTTTTGGCGCTTTGTAGACGATCATTTCCGGTTCCAGCGCCGCCACTTTTTTATCCAGCAGCTGGTTGGTGACGTTAACCGGACGGGCGCCGCTGACGTCATACAGCGGCCCCTGAATCATGTGTTTGCCGTCTTCGCTGACATACAAAACGCCGCTTTCGGTCAGCACGGTTTTCATGCCCGGCAGCGGTGAAGGCTGGATCTCTGCCTGGGACATACCCAGTTTTTTCAGTGACTGCTGAATGGCGCTGTCATCGGCGTGGGCCAGGGCGGTGAAAGCGCTGACCAGCAGAGCCAGCATCGTTAACTGTTTTTTCATCTCAAATCCTTGTTGCCGCTGCTCAGGCGCGCGGATGATGCTGTTGATGTAACTGACGCAGGCGCTCAGTGGCAACGTGCGTATAAATTTGGGTTGTCGAGAGGTCGCTGTGGCCCAGCAACATCTGTACGACGCGCAAATCGGCGCCGTGGTTCAGTAAATGTGTGGCAAATGCGTGACGCAGCACGTGCGGTGACAGTTTTTCGCTGTCGATACCGGCAAGGGTGGCATAGTGTTTGATGCGATGCCAGAAGGTCTGACGCGTCATTTGCTGCGCGCGGTTGCTGGGGAACAGCACATCCAGCGTTTGCCCGTTCAGCAGCCACGGCCGGCCATGTGCCATATACTGCTCCAGCCAGTAAATGGCTTCTTCACCTAATGGCACCAGCCGCTCTTTATTGCCTTTGCCGATGACGCGCACCACGCCCTGACGCAGACTGACATCGCTGAGGGTCAGGCCCACCAGCTCAGACACACGCAGGCCGGTGGCGTACAGCAGCTCCAGCATCGCCTTGTCACGCAGCTCCAGCGGGATATCGGTGGCAGGCGCCTGCAGCAGACGCTCAACCTGATTTTCCGATAAATCTTTTGGCAGGCGCTGCGGCAGTTTTGGCGCCGACAGCAGCGCGCTGGGATCGTCGCTGCGCAGCTTTTCGCGGTACAGGTACTGGAACAGGCGGCGCATCGCGCTGAGGGTGCGGGCCGAGCTGGTGGCTTTGTAGCCGCCTTCCACGCGTTCGGCGAGAAACTGTTGCAGATCGGCCGCTTCCAGCGTCAGGAGCGTGCGCGCATGCTGCTGCAGCCAGGCGGTGAGCGTTTGCAGATCCTGACGGTAGGAGGCCAGCGTGTTCTGCGCCAGATTGCGTTCAATCCAGAGTGCGTCAAGAAACTGTTCGATCAGATCGCTGTCCTGCACGGTGTCTCCTCGCGGGTGTGAAATCGTGCTCATTATGCCTGAAACTGGCCGGCTTCTGGTACAATTGCGCCCAAGTGAGTTTCAGCCAGAGCATTAACTGCATGAATATCGGTCTTTTTTACGGCTCCAGCACCTGTTACACCGAGATGACCGCGGAGAAAATTCGCGACTTTATCGGGGAAGAGCTGGTCACGCTGCACAATCTGAAAGATGACGATCCCTCCCTGATGGAGCAGTACGATTTACTGATTCTCGGTATCCCGACCTGGGATTTCGGTGAGCTGCAGGAGGACTGGGAAGCGGTGTGGCAGCAGCTGCCCGCGCTGAATCTGCAGGGTAAAATTGTCGCGCTGTATGGCATGGGTGACCAGGTGGAATACAGCGAATGGTTCCTGGATGCACTGGGCATGTTGCATGAACTGCTGCAGCCCATGGGCGTGCAGTTTGTGGGTTACTGGCCGCTGGACGGCTACACCTTTAGCAGCCAAAAGCCGCTGACCGCAGACGGCACGCAGTTTGTCGGCCTTGCCCTGGATGACGTGAATCAGTTCGAACTGAGCGAAGCGCGGATTGAACAGTGGTGCGAGCAGATTCTGACAGAAACCGCCGCGCTGCTTTAAGGCGCGTTTTGCTGCATAATGCAGCGGGCGCGTAACGCACGCCACGCCTGCGGCGGCATGCTGTCCTGCATCAGCCACAGCCGCCAGCAGCGGCCCTGCGGCGGGCGCAAAACCAGCAGTACGCCCCACGGCAGCCAGCACGCCTGGTGCTGTGACCGCCAGCGCCTGCCACGCCAGTGCCAGTTTCTCTTCTCATCCAGCGCCAGCCTGCCTGTGCGCTGCACCAGCCGGCGCTCATGGCGCCAGCCCGAGAGCAGCAGCAGCAAAATCAGCGGCGCGCGGCCCCAGCGCCACACGTCTGGCCAGGGCGCACTCACCAGCAGCAGGACGCACAACAGCGTGAGCGCCAGGTTCAGCCACCGGGCGCTGCGCGACGGCTGCAGATTACATTGCCACCGGACCGCGTTCACGGTTGCGCTGCTGGATCAGTTTCACCATGCGCCGCAGTTCAGGATCGGCCGGTTCGCCGTGGTTCATCATCCAGTTAAACAGGTCCGGATCGTCACTTTTTAACAGCGCAACAAACACCCGCTTATCGCTGTCGCTCAGGGTGTCATATTCATATTTAAAAAACGGCATGATTGAGACGTCCAGCTCCAGCATGCCGCGCCGGCACGCCCACTGAACGCGGGCTTTGTCATGAATATCCATGTCTCTTTTTCCACAGCTGAAAACAGTGAGGCTCAGTGTACCTGCTTTTTGGCCGGACTGCAGGCGCTGTGCGGGACGCTGCGCACGATGCCGCAAAGTGATGGCTGCGGTGACCAACCTGTCACGCGATTTGTGCGCCAGATTCCGCAAACAGGTTGCAAAGCCCTCCTGCTCTTTTAACATTGGAAGCATTATGCCGGGACAACCCTTATCAATCAGGACGGACACATGCCGATTTTTACCCTACCTCCCCGCCAGCCTGCTGCTGCGGCGCGCCTGCCCTTAACGCTGATGTCGCTCGATGAATGGGCGCTGGTTGCTGTACAGGGCAAAGACAGCACTTCTTATTTGCAGGGACAGCTGACGCTGGATGTGGCGGCGCTGGATGCGGCGCAGCATCGTCCGGCGGCGCATTGTGATGCGAAAGGCAAAATGTGGACCAACCTGCGCCTGTTCCATCGCGGCGAAGGTTATGCCTATCTGGTACGGCGCAACCTGCGCGACCAGCAAATTACCGAGCTGAAAAAATACGCGGTGTTTTCCAAAGTGACGATTGCCGCAGATGACGATGCCGTGCTGCTGGGCGTGGCCGGATTCCAGGCGCGGGCTGCGCTGGCCGACCTGTTCCCTGCCCTGCCCGACGCCGCTACGCCGGTGGTGCAGCAGGCAGAGAGCACGCTGCTGTGGTTCGGCGAGCCTGCCGAGCGCTTTCTGCTGGTGACCACGCTGGACCAGGCTAACGCGCTGAAAGAGAAGCTGGCCGGCGAGGCGCAGCTTAATGACAGCACCCAGTGGCTGGCGCTGGATATCGCGGCGGGCATCCCGGTGATAGATAGCGCAACCAGTGCACAGCTGATTCCGCAGGCCACCAATCTGCAGGCGCTGGACGCCATCAGCTTTAAAAAAGGCTGTTATACCGGCCAGGAGATGGTGGCGCGCGCCAAATTCCGCGGCGCAAACAAACGCGCCCTGTACTGGCTGGCGGGTAACGCCAGCAGCGTACCGGCGGCAGGCAGTTCACTGGAGCTGCAGATGGGCGACAAATGGCGGCGTACCGGTACGGTGCTGAGCGGCGTTCAGCTGGATGACGGCAGCGTATGGGTGCAGGTGGTCATGAATAACGATCTTGAGCCGGAGAGCGTGCTGCGCGTGGAAGGCGATGAAGGGGGCAGACTGACGATTCAGCCGCTGCCTTACGCGCTGGAGGAGTAAAATAGCCGACCCGGCGGCACCTGCCTGCACGCCGCCGGGCGCTTCACGTTACATCACGTAAAAGTAAATGGCGCAGAAATGCAGCACGCTGCCGCCCAGCACAAAGCCGTGCCAGATGGCATGGTTGTAAGGGATACGGCGCGAAACGTAAAAAATCACCCCCAGCGAGTAGACAATCCCGCCTGCAGCCAGCAGCCAGACACCTCCGGCAGAAAGCTTCATCGCCAGCTGATAGATCACCACCAGCGACAGCCAGCCCATGCTGAGATAGGTCACCAGCGACAGCACTTTGAAGCGATGCGCAATCGTCAGCTTAAAGATGATGCCTGCCAGCGCCAGGCTCCAGATCACCACCATCAGCCCCTGCGCCAGCGGTGACTGCAGTCCCACCAGCAGAAAAGGCGTGTAGGTGCCAGCGATCAGCAGATAAATGGCGCAGTGGTCAAATTTCTTCAGCCAGTATTTGGCGCGCTGATGCGGAATGGCGTGGTAAAGGGTGGAGGCAAGAAACAGCAGAATCATGCTGCCGCCGTAGAGGCTGTAGCTGGTAATGGCGGTGATATTGGCTTGCGTATCAATGGCCTGAGTCAACAGCAGCACCAGACCCACGATGCCAAACACGCAGCCAATGCCGTGGCTGATACTGTTGGCAATCTCTTCAGCCAGTGAGTAGCCCTGCGCGATAAGACGATGTTGTACCATAGCGTAAAATTCCTGAGCAGAAAGGGAAGCGCTGTACTTTTTCTGTGCACCAGAGTAGCGAAGAACAATTTCAGTGTACACATGTACGCTAAAATAATTCTGTGAAAGGGTGTGACAACCCGGCCGTGCGCCAATCTGATACACTGCCGCTTTCTTTTCCGTCGTGAGCGCCGTCCGCATGTTTGCACACAGCGATTTATCCCGTCTGAATGACCTGGAAATGCAGGTTTATCACTACATCATCAAACACCGGGAAAGTGTCAGTTATATGACGATTCGCGAACTGGCTACCCGGGCGGGCGTCTCAACCACCACCGTGCTGCGCTTTTGCCGCAAGCTGCACTGCGAAGGCTGGTCAGAATTTCGTATTCGCTTCCGGCTGGCGCAGGAGCAGGCCGCGCCGCCGGTCATGCCCTCCGGTGTCGGTGACATGCTGAGTTTTTTTAAAAGCATTAATAATGCGGAATTTGATCAGCATATTGCTCAGGCCGCACAGATGATTATGCAGGCCGATCATATTTTCTTTATTGGCGCGGGCACCTCTGGCAGCCTCGGGAAATATGGCGCGCGCTTTTTCTCCAATGTGGGGAAATTCAGCCATCATATTGATGATCCCTATTATCCGGTAAGCCAGAGCGCCTATCAGAATGCGCTGGCCATTATTCTGTCGGTCTCCGGTGAGACAGAAGAGATCCTGCGCTTTGCCAGCCAGTTCAGCCTTAACCACTGTAAAATCATTTCGATAACCAACCATGAGCGCTGCTCGCTGGCAAAAATGGCCGATTTCAATCTTTCTTACCATATGCCGCAGATGAAGCTGGGCGATCGACTGGATATCACTACCCAGGTGCCGGTGCTGTATATTCTGGAAACGCTGGGGCGCTATATTTCCCAGGCGGCCACCCGATAAAACAGCCTGTTTTTTTGACGTAACGAATCACCTTTTTGCGCCGGTGTTATAACGTGACTTTGTTTTATCGCTTGTTACACTGCGGGCAGTTTCATATTCATTAAACGGATAATGAGGTGTGCCGATGAGTGACGGATTGCAGTTACCAAAAGGGTTTCTCTGGGGCGGCGCGGTGGCCGCGCATCAGGTTGAGGGCGGCTGGGATCAGGGCGGTAAAGGGGTCAGTATTGCAGACGTGCTGACCGGCGGCGCACATGGCGTGGATCGCGTTATCACCGACGGCGTGCAGCCCGGCAAACATTACCCGAACCATCAGGCGGTGGAGTTCTATTCGCACTATCGCGAGGATATCGCGCTGTTTGCCGAAATGGGCTTCAAATGCTTCCGTACTTCTATTGCCTGGACGCGAATCTTCCCCAACGGCGACGAAGCAGAGCCGAATGAAGCCGGCCTGCAGTTCTATGATGACCTGTTTGATACGTTGCTGAAGCATGGCATTGAGCCGGTCATTACGCTGTCGCACTTCGAAATGCCCTATCACCTGGTAAAAGCGTACGGCGGCTGGACCAACCGCAAAGTGATCGATTTCTTTGTGCGCTTTAGCGAGGTTGTGATGACGCGCTATCAGCACAAAGTGAAATACTGGATGACGTTCAACGAGATCAACAATCAGCGCAACTGGCAGTATCCGCTGTTTGGCTACTGCTGCTCCGGCGTCATTTTTACCGAACACGAAAAGCCCGAGCAGACGCTGTATCAGGTGATGCATCACCAGTTCGTGGCCAGTGCCCGCGTGGTGCAGCGCGGCCATGAGATTAACCCGGCTTTTAACATTGGCTGCATGATTGCCATGGTGCCGGTGTACCCCTTCTCCTGCCATCCGGATGATGTGATGCGCGCGCAGGAGGCCATGCATCAGCGCTATGTGTTCAGTGATGTGCAGATGCGCGGCGCCTGGCCGGCTTATGCGCTAAAAGAGTGGGCGCGCAAGGGGTATCACATTGAGATGCACCCGGACGACGCGGAGACGCTGCGCGCGGGCTGCTGTGATTACGTCGGCTTCAGCTACTACATGAGCAACGCAGTGGACACCAACGCCAGCGGCGTAGAGGATCCGATCACCGGTTTCGATGGCGTGGTACCGAATCCGCACGTGAAGGCCTCTGACTGGGGCTGGCAGATCGATCCGGTCGGCCTGCGCTATGTGCTGAATGTGTTGTACGAGCGCTATCAGAAGCCGCTGTTTATCGTGGAGAACGGCTTTGGTGCCATTGATCAGCCTGGCGCGGACGGGGTGATTGAAGATGATTACCGCATCAACTATCTGCGCGCGCACATTGAAGAGATGAAAAAAGCCGTGGCGCTGGATGGCGTGGATCTGATGGGCTATACGCCGTGGGGCTGCATTGACTGTGTCTCCTTTACCACCGGACAGTACAACAAGCGCTATGGGTTTATTCACGTCGATAAGCATGATGACGGCAGCGGCACGTTTGCCCGCTCGAAGAAGAAAAGCTTTGGCTGGTATCAGCAGGTGATCGCCAGCAACGGCGAAATCTTATAAGCCAGGCCTGAGACGGCGGTGCCCTGTCTGCAGCAGAGCAGGACGCCGCCGTGCAGCGTAGCAGCGGATTATCGCCCGCCCGTCACATCGATCAGGGTGCCGGTGACATAGGATGCCGCCTCGCTGGCCAGCCACAGCACCGCCTGCGCAACCTCCTCCGGCTGACCGCCGCGCCCCATCGGAATCGCGCCCGCGACCCGATCGACCCGCTGCGGTTCACCGCCGTCGGCATGCATGTCGGTGTACACCGGGCCGGGCCGCACGCCATTCACGCGAATACCCTGAGTGGCCACTTCCAGCGCCAGCCCCCTTGTCAGCGTATCCATTGCCCCTTTAGAGGCGGCGTAATCGACATATTCATTGGGTGAACCGGTGCGCGCTGCGGCGGAGGAGACATTGATGATGGCACCGCCCTGGCCGCCGTGTTGGGTGCTCATGCGCTTTACCGCTTCCCTGCAGCAGATAAAGGTGCCGGTGACATTGGTGGCAAAAACGCGCTGAATACGCTCTGCCGTCAGGTCTTCCACCCGACACTGGGTAAACAAAATCCCGGCGTTATTCACCAGCACGCGCAGCGTTCCCTCGCGGTCCAGCTGGTTAAACAGCGCGATGACCTGGGTTTCATCGGCAATATCTGCCTGTACGGCAAAAGCACTGCCGCCCTGCGCGGCAATTTCTGCCACTACCTGCTGCGCCTCGGCTGCACGCTGACGATAGTTAATCGCCACGCGGTAGCCCGCCTGCGCCAGTAAATGCGCGGTCGCCCGCCCGATTCCGCGGCTGCCGCCGGTTACCAGTGCCAGTTCCATGGTGCCTCCTGAATAAAAAAGGGCCGCGTGACCGGCCCTTCGTCTCTGTTTGCTATTCTGTTGTAACCTGAATCACGGCGCGGCGGCAAGCCGGCACCGTTCCGCCACGCAGCGGTTACTGATATTCGCTCATCGGCACGCAGGCGCAGAACACGTTACGGTCACCGAACACATCGTCCAGACGTTTAACCGTCGGCCAGTACTTGTTAGCGCTGCCCGCCGGGAAGACCGCCAGTTCGCGCGTGTACGGATGCGTCCATTCGCCCACCAGTTCCTTCTGCGTGTGCGGCGCGTTAACCAGCGGGTTATCATCAGCAGGCCACTCGCCTGCAGCCACGCGATCAATCTCCATGCGGATAGCCAGCATCGCATCAATAAAGCGATCCAGCTCGATTTTGCTCTCCGATTCCGTCGGCTCAACCATCAGCGTACCGGCCACCGGGAACGACATCGTCGGCGCGTGGAAACCGTAGTCGATAAGGCGCTTGGCGATATCCAGCTCGCTGATACCGGTTTTCTCTTTCAGCGGACGAATATCCAGAATGCATTCGTGCGCCACGCGGCCATCGCGGCCGGTATAGAGAATCGGATAGGCCGATTGCAGACGGCTGGCGACGTAGTTGGCATTCAGGATCGCAACCGAACTCGCCTGCTTCAGCCCTTCCGCCCCCATCATACGGATGTACATCCAGCTGATAGGCAGAATGGAGGCGCTGCCGAAAGGCGCCGCAGAAACGGCCCCCTGCTGCGTCAGCACGCCATCAATCTGTACCACGCTGTGGCCCGGTACAAAGGGGGCCAGATGCGCTTTCACGCCAATCGGTCCCATACCCGGTCCGCCGCCGCCGTGCGGGATGCAGAAGGTTTTATGCAGGTTCAGGTGCGAGACATCCGCGCCGATATAGCCTGGCGTGGTAATGCCAACCTGGGCGTTCATGTTGGCACCGTCAAGATAGACCTGGCCGCCGTACTGATGCACGATCTGGCACACTTCACGAATGGTCTCTTCATAGACGCCGTGCGTGGAAGGATAGGTCACCATGATGCAGGAGAGCGCATCGCCCGCCTGCGCCGCTTTTTCCCGCAGATCGCCCAGATCGATGTTGCCCTGTTTATCACAGGCCACCACGACCACGGACATGCCCGCCATCTGTGCCGAAGCCGGGTTGGTGCCGTGGGCAGACGCCGGAATCAGGCAGAGGGTACGGCCGCCTTCGTTGCGGCTTTCGTGGTAGCGGCGAATCGCCAGCAGGCCGGCATATTCGCCCTGCGCACCGGAGTTCGGCTGCATGCACAGCGCGTCATAGCCGGTCAGCTGCACTAGCCAGCGGGACAGCTGACCGATCATCTGCAGATAGCCACCCGCCTGCTCCGCCGGACAGAACGGATGCAGCTCGGCAAATTCCGGCCAGGTGATCGGGATCATTTCCGCCGCGGCGTTCAGCTTCATGGTGCACGAGCCCAGCGGAATCATCGCCTGATTCAGCGCCAGATCCTTTTTCTCCAGGCTGTGCATGTAACGCATCATCTCGGTTTCACTGTGATGGCGGTTAAAGACCGGATGCGTCAGGAATTCACTGCTCCGCAGCTGACCGGCCGGAATGGCAGGATTCTCTGCCACCACTGCCGCGTCCAGCGCGTCGATATCCAGGCCGTGTGCATCGCCCAGCAGAATCGCAAACAGCGTCTGCACATCTTCACGCGTGGTAGTTTCGTCCAGCGTGATGCCAACGGCATTCAGCAGATCGCTGCGCAGGTTAACGCCAAAGCTCAGGGCGCGATTCAGCACCGCGGCTTTATCGGCGACGTCTACCGTCAGCGTATCGAACCAGCTGGCGTGACGCAGTTTCAGGCCGCCTTTCTGCAGCCCGGCGGCCAGAATGCTGGTAAGACGGTGAATGCGCGACGCGATACGCTTCAGGCCAGCGGGGCCATGGTAGACCGCGTAGAAACCGGCAATGTTTGCCAGCAGCACCTGTGAAGTACAGATATTGGAGTTGGCCTTTTCACGGCGGATATGCTGTTCACGCGTCTGCATCGCCATGCGCAGCGCGGTATTGCCGGCGGCATCGCGGGAAACGCCGATAATACGGCCCGGCATCGAACGCTTGTACGCATCGCGGCTGGCAAAGAAAGCCGCGTGCGGCCCGCCGTAACCCATCGGTACACCGAAGCGCTGCGCGGAGCCGAAGACGATATCTGCGCCCTGCTTACCTGGCGCTTCCAGCTGCACCAGTGCCATGAAATCAGCGGCCACGCTGACGACAACCTGACGGGTTTTCAGGGCGGCGATCAGATCGCGGTAGTCGTGCACTTCACCGCTGGTGCCTACCTGCTGCAGCAGCACGCCAAACAGGTTGTCGTGCTCCAGCGCTTTATCGGCACGATCAATGATCAATTCAAAACCAAAGGTTTCGGCGCGGGTACGCACCACGTCCAGCGTTTGCGGATGAATATCATCGGCAATAAAAAAGGTATTGGCGTTTTTCAGCTTGCTGACGCGCTTTGCCATCGCCATGGCTTCCGCTGCCGCCGTGGCTTCGTCCAGCAGGGATGCCGAGGCAATATCCAGTCCGGTCAGGTCCAGCGTCAGGGTCTGGAAATTCAGCAGCGCTTCCAGACGGCCCTGCGAAACTTCCGGCTGATACGGCGTGTAAGCGGTGTACCAGCCCGGATTTTCCAGCATGTTGCGCAGGATCACCGGTGGAGTAATCACCGCGCTGTAACCCATGCCGATCCAGGATTTGTAACGCTGGTTCTGACTGGCCATGGCTTTCAGCTCCGCCAGCGCCTGCTGTTCGGTCGCCGCCTCGCCCACGGCCGGCGGGCCAGGCAACTGGATATCGGCAGGCACGATAGCGTTAATCAGCGAAGCCAGCGAGCTGGCGCCGATGGCTTCCAGCATGGTGGTCTGCTGCTGCGCGGTGGGACCGATGTGGCGCTCAATAAAAGCACCGTTGTGTTCAAGCTGGCTGAGAGTCTGAGTCATTTGCAGTACATCCTGAATCGGGCTGGGTTACAAAAATGGCATTAAATCAGGCAGAGAAAAAAGAAGGCGCTGCAGTGCAGCACCTTCAGACTACCGGTTACTCGTCGATTGACGCTTTATAGGCATCGGCATCAAGCAGGGTGTCGAGTTCTGATTCGTCACTGGCTTTAAGGCGAAACAGCCAGCCGTTACCGTAGGGCTCGCTGTTGACCTGCTCCGGCGCGTCGCTCAGGGCGTCATTCACCGCGACAATTTCGCCGCTCAGCGGTGCGTAGATGTCAGAAGCGGCCTTGACCGATTCCGCCACCGCACAGTCATCTCCGGCGGCGAAGCTGGCACCAACTTCGGGCAGATCGACAAATACCATATCGCCCAGCAGTTCCTGCGCGTGTTCGGTAATGCCCACGGTGTAAGTGCCGTCGGCTTCTTTACGCACCCACTCGTGGCTGTCACGGTATTTCAATTCATTTGGCACATTGCTCATCGCCATTTCTCCTGAAAAATTACTGAGCGACCGGCTTACCGGCGCGAACGAAAACGGGTTTGGTAACCTTGACCGGCATCTCGCGATGACGGATCTCCACAATGGCCTGCTCGCCGATGCCCGCAGGCACGCGCGCCAGCGCGATGCTGTAACCCAGCGTCGGTGAGAAGGAGCCACTGGTAATAATACCCTGCTGCGGCTGACCCTGTTGATCGGTGAAACGTACCGGCAGACCGTTACGCAACACCCCTTTTTCGGTCATGATCAGTCCGACCAGCTTTTCAGTGCCCTCTTCACGCTGCGCTTCCAGCGCCTCGCGACCGATAAAATCCCGATCTGCCGGCTCCAGGCAAAGGGTCCAGCCCATGTTGGCGGCCAGCGGCGACACCGCTTCATCCATCTCCTGACCGTACAGATTCATGCCAGCTTCCAGCCGCAGCGTATCGCGTGCGCCCAGTCCGGCAGGTTTAACCCCGGCGGCCAGCAACTGCTGCCAGAATGCCGCCGCCTGCGCTGCCGGCAGCGCGATTTCGTAACCGGCTTCGCCGGTATAGCCGGTGGTGGCGATAAAGAGTTCACCGGCCTGCACGCCAAAGAAGGGTTTCATGCCGGCCACTGCCTCACGCTGCGCGGCGCTGAACAGCGTCTGCGCTTTCTCCTGCGCGTGCGGCCCCTGTACGGCAATCAGCGCCAGATCGTCACGTTCAGTGACGTTCACGCTATACGCCTGCGCATGCCGGGTAATCCATGCCAGGTCTTTTTCTCGCGTGGCCGAATTCACCACCAGGCGGAAAAAATCCTCTGCCATGAAATAGACAATCAGATCGTCAATCACGCCCGCTGAGGCGTTAAGCATGGCGGTATACAGGGCTTTGCCGGGATGGGTCAGCCTGGCGACATCATTTGCCAGCAGGTAGCGCAGGAATTCGCGGGTGCGGGCACCGTGCAAATCGAGAATAGTCATATGGGAAACGTCAAACATGCCGGCATCCCGGCGCACGGCGTGGTGCTCGTCCATTTGCGAGCCATAATGCAGCGGCATCATCCAGCCGTGGAAATCCACCATGCGTGCACCGCAGGCCTGATGCTGTTCATAGAGAGGCGTTTGCTGAGTCATAACCATCCTGTGAAAACAAGTGAATGTGGCGGCCTGCGCCGCGGCTGAGCGCCGACGCAAACGTTATCCTTGCCCTGACGTTATCACCGAATGCCGTAATTAACCATGAGTAAAACGAGGGCGAACGCAGGCTGCACCACAGTGAGACGTCCTTCAGCATGCAGCATAATTCACTGGATTTGTGTGATTAACCACGCACAAAATACAACAACCAACCTTTACCACAGCAAATAAATGGAATGGCGACAGCACACCGCTGAAAAACTCCGGCAGAGAGATTTTTATTACATGAGATAAACTAATGCGAATCGGCAGGTAAAATTAGAATAAATCAAACGAAGGTCAACAACAGAGCCATGTTGCACCACAGAAGTGCGCAGCAGGCAGTGCGGCTGAGAGACGATGAGCAGTGGGGAGAAAAAGACGCGCTGGCAGGTCACCCCGGGTAAAAAAAACGGCACCCAAAGGTGCCGTGTACGAAAGGATTAGCGAATCCAGGCGGGCATATCATTCAGGCCCATCGCCTGTTTCAGCATCCGCGGTTTGACACCGGGCAGCGTGTCGGCCAGTTTCAGCCCGACATCCCGCAGCAGCTTTTTCGCCGGATGGGTACCGGCAAACAGCTCGCGGAAGCCCTGCATCCCGGCCAGCATCATCGCCGCGCTGTGTTTACGGCTGCGCTCGTAACGCCGCAGATAAAGATGCTGACCGATATCTTTGCCAGCCAGATGCAAACGCCGGATTTCCCCAATCAGCTCTGCGGCATCCATGAAGCCAAGATTCACCCCCTGGCCGGCGAGTGGATGGATGGTGTGCGCCGCATCCCCCACCAGCGCCAGGCGATGCGCCGCGAAGTTGCGCGCATAACGTGCCATCAGCGGGAAGGTTTTACGCTCGCTCTCCACCTGACACAGCCCCAGCCGCATATCAAACGCCACTGACAGCTGCTGATTAAATAAGGTTTCCGGCATCGACTGCATACGCGACGCTTCCTGCGGCGACAGCGACCAGACAATCGAACTCAGGTGCGGGTCCTGCATGGGCAGAAACGCCAGAATGCCGTCGCCGTGAAACACCTGCCGCGCAATGGCGTCGTGCGGCATATCAGTGCGGACATTTGCCACCAGCGCATGGTGCTCGTAATCCCAGAACGTCACAGGGATATCGGCTTTATCACGCAGCCACGAGTGCGCGCCATCGGCGGCAACCAGCAGACGGGCGGTCAGCATGCCGCCATCCTGCAGGGTCACAAAGGCTTCATTTTCACCAAATGCCACCTGCTGCAGCGCGGCCGGTGCCAGCAGCGTGATATCGCTGCACTGGCTGGCGCGCTGCCACAGCGCACTGTGGATGACGTCATTTTCAACAATATGCCCGAGGTGCGACAGGCCCTGCTGCTCATCGTCAAAGCTGATGGAACCAAAACTGTCCTGATCCCAGACTTCCATGCCGTGATACGCGCTGGCGCGCAGCGCAAGGATGGCAGACCAGACATCCAGCTTTTGCAGCAGGCGCTCGCTGGCCGCATTAATCGCCGACACGCGAATGGAGGCCGCTGCCGCCGGATCAAATTGTGGCGCGGCGGCTTTTTCCAGCACGGCGACGCGCAGGCCGCTGCCCTGCAGACCGCAGGCAACCGCCAGCCCCACCATGCCGCCACCGGCAATTGCCACATCAAATGTTTGCATCGCTGCCCCTTAATTCATGCTTAACGCTTCACCCAGCCGAGCGTACGCACGGCAAGCGGGTTTCGCAGCCACGGCAGGTGGTCCATTGCCACCAGCCCAAGATTTCGTCCTGCCACCAACGGCGCATAGCGGTTGGCAAACACGCGCACCAGCCCATCGGTCACACCGATGGTGGTGCTGCGATCCGGCTGACGACGCGCGGAAAAATGGTGCAGTACCGCATAGCTGCCGGGATCCTGCTGCTGACGGTGCGCCGCTGCCAGCGTTTCTGCCAGCGACATCACATCACGCAAACCGAGGTTGAACCCCTGCCCGGCGATCGGATGCAGCGTCTGTGCGGCGTTGCCAACCAGCGCCAGCCGGTGAGTCACCTGCCGGTCAGCGGTCTGCAGCGCCAGCGGATAGCATTCGCGCTGGCCGGTGTGCGTAAAGCGCCCCAGACGCCAGCCAAAGGCGCGCTGCAGTTCGCGCAGAAAGGTTGCATCATCCCACTGCCGCACGGTGGCTTCGGCTGCCGCCGGGTGACACCACACCAGCGACAGCCGGTTGCCGGACATCGGCAGCAGCGCCAGCGGGCCGTGTTCGGTGAAACGCTCGAAGGCGCGCCCCTGATGCGGCAGCTGCGTGGAAACGTTGGCAATGACGGCCAGCTGCTGATAATCCTCGCGCTGCCAGCGGATGCCGCAGGCGGCCGCCAGTGCGGAGCGTGAACCATCCGCCGCCACCAGCAGCGCACCGCTAAGTTGCTCACCACTGTGCAGGGTCACCTGCACGCACTCCGCGCTGCGGCTTACGCTGGCGACACTATCCGGACAGCGCAGCGTGACACCGGGCGCGCTTTTCAGGCGGCGAAATAACCGCTGACCGGTATCAAACAGCTCCACCACATTGCCCAGCGCCGGTAGCTGGTAATCCGCCGCTTTCAGCTGCACAAATCCGCTGTGGCCGCGATCGGAGACGTGAATCGTGGTAATGGGCGTGGCGCAGTCCGCCAGGGAGCGCCAGAGGTCGATATCCGCCAGCTGCTGGCAGGTACCCGCCGCCAGCGCAATCGCCCGCCCGTCATAGCCGGGATGCGCGCGGCTTTCCGGCTCGCTGCGTTCGATCAGTGTGACCGGCAGCTGGCCCTGGGTGAGATGCGAAATCGCCAGCGCCAGCGTTGCCCCGGTCATGCCACCGCCTGCAATCAGAATCGTCATGCGCTGCGTGCCGCGGCCATCAGGGCTTCAATGGCGTCAGCGTCTTTGACCACGCTGTCGGTGAGGTTTTCGTTGCCGTCAGCGGTAATCACGATGTCATCCTCTATGCGGATACCGATGCCGCGGTACTGCGCCGGCACTTTGGCATCCGGAGCAATATACAGTCCGGGCTCAACGGTCAGCACCATGCCCGGCTCCAGAATGCGATCGCGCACCGACGTGCCGTAATGACCTACGTCGTGCACATCCAGCCCCAGCCAGTGGCTGAGCCCATGCATAAAGAACGGACGGTGCGCCTGCTCTTCAAACAGGGTGTCAATGTTGCCTTCCAGAATACCGAGATCCACCAGGCCGGTAATCATGATACGCACCACTTCATCCTGCACATCATGGATGCTGATACCCGGACGGAACATGGAGAGCGCTTTGTACAGCGAGGCCAGTACAATGTCGTAAATCTCCCGCTGCGGCGGCGTAAAGCGGCCATTGACCGGGAAGGTGCGGGTGATATCGCCGGCGTAACCGTGAAATTCACAGCCCGCATCAATCAATACCAGGTCGCCGTCGCGCAGTTCGCTTTCATTTTCGGTGTAGTGCAGAATGCAGCCGTTTTCACCGGAGCCGACAATGGTGTTGTAAGAAGGGAAACGCGCGCCATGACGGGTAAATTCATGGTGGATTTCGCCTTCCAGCTGATACTCAAACATGCCCGGACGGCAGCACTGCATTGCGCGGGTATGCGCCAGCGCGCTGATTTCACCTGCCCGCCGCAGAATCGCAATCTCTTCTTCACTTTTGAACAGGCGCATTTCATGCACCCACGGCCGCCAGTCCGTAACGGTAGCCGGCGCGCTGAGGTTCTGCCGGAAGCCGCGACGCAGCGTTTCCAGCGCGCTGAAAACCAGCTTGTCGGCTTCGGCATACGCGCCCTGCGCGTGATACACCACATCAAGACCATTCAGCAGCTGGTGCAGCTGCTCGCCAATCGCATCCCACGGCAGCGCGCGATCCACACCCAGCCTGGCGGGTGCTGCCTCCTGGCCAAGCCGGCGGCCGAACCAGATCTCCGCGCTGAGATCGCGGACCCGGTTGAACAGCACGCTGTGGTTATGTTTATCGTCACTTTTGATCAGCACCAGCAGCGCCTGCGGCTCATTAAAGCCGGTGAAGTACCAGAAGTCGCTGTTCTGACGATAGGGATATTCGGTGTCGTTGCTGCGCGTCACTTCAGGTGCAGCAAAAATCAAAGCGGCGCTGCCCGGCACCATGCGGGAAATCAGCGCCTGACGACGTTGCCGGAACGTTTCCAGTGTAATCATGTTTGCACTCCCTGTTGAAGCGGGCAGCAACCTGCCCGGCTGACGCGCTTAGTGTAGCGTGGGTTTCTGCACTTCCGGTGCGGCTGGCGAACGCGGACGGGTAAAGGTATCGTGACACAGCAGCGCTGCCACACGCACATACTCGATCACCTCTTCCAGCGACTGTTCCAGCTCTTCCTGATCTTCATCTTCATCGTAGCCAAGCTGAGCGATGGTGCGCAGGTCGTCAATCGCCTCACCGGTTTCACCGGTCACTTTATCCAGCTTAGGCTGGGTTACTCCCAGCCCGAGCAGGAAGTGATTGACCCAGCCAGCCAGCGCATCGGCACGATCAAACACGGTAATGTCATCTTCATCGGGCAGCATGAGCTGGAACAGGAAGCCATCCTCGTCCAGTGTGGTGCTCAGGTTTTCATGCAGCGCCTGCAGCGGCTGCGACAGGCTCTGCGAAAAAGCTACGCCTTCATTCGTCAGATCGTGAACCAGGGTTTTCCAGCTGCTATCCTGATTGCCGCCACACAGAATGCCACACAGCAGTCCGTGCATCTCGGCGGGCGTCATTCCCACGCCCTGCTGGGAAAGTGCTGCGGCCAGCGCGTTGTAAGTGGGTGTTGCGTTCTGTAAAGACATAAGCTTTGGTCGTCGTTGGCAGAATAAGTTCGTGTTATGCTACCACCAGGTGCCTCAGGGTTTCCAGAAAAGGGGTTGTAACTTATCACGCGGGTCTATATAGTTGCGCACCTCCCAACCCATTGACAGGTAAGGGAGATGCGAACGAAGTAATCAGTCAGGATGGTGGCATGTCTGCACAACCGGTAGATATTCAGATTTTTGGTCGTTCATTGAGAGTGAATTGTCCGCCTGAACAGCAAGATGCGCTGAATCTGGCCGCAGAGGATCTCAATCAACGGTTGCAAGATTTAAAAGTTCGCACTAGAGTCACAAATACAGAGCAACTGGTGTTCATCGCCGCGTTAAACATCTGCCACGAGCTGGCGCAGGAAAAAGGTAAGACGCGCGACTATGCAGCCAACATGGAACAACGTATCCGTATGCTGCAGCAGACCATTGAACAGGCATTAGTTGAGCAAGGTCGCATAACCGAACGCCAGGGCCCTAAATTCGAATAATACTTCATGGTTCTCGTGTCAGAGTGACGGTGAAGTCAATTTTCTCTGAGATGTTTGCAAGCGGGCCAGTCCCCTGAGCCGATATTTCATACCAACAGAGTGTGACGCTCTGTAGCCTGTGAGCATGCTCGGTCCGTCCGAGAAGCCTGATGGTTACGACGGCATACTCACCTTGAACCAAGGGTTCAAGGGTTACAGCCTGCGGCGGCATCTCGGAGATCTCCTCTTAGTTCCATTCTGTTATTCCCGGTGTGATAAAGTGGCAGACCACTGCCTTATCAGCCGGGGACATCATGTCAGCACCTACTCTTCTCGATCGTCAGGATATTCGTCAGCACGTGCGTCATCTGCGCCGCAATCTGACATCCCAGCAGCAGGAACAGGCCGCCGATTTGCTGGCCGAACATGCCCTGAATTTTGCCCCTGTCTCACAGGCCAGCCGTATTGCGCTGTTTCTCTCTGTGGATGGCGAACTCAATACCCGCCCGCTGATTGCCAAACTGTGGCAGCAGAAAAAACAGGTCTACCTGCCGGTGCTACATCCGTTTGCTTCCGGCCATCTGCTGTTTATGCGCTATACGCCGGAAACCGAACTGCGCCCTAACCGTCTGCGCATCCCGGAGCCGCCGCTGGATATCACCCAAATGGCCACGCTGGATGCGCTGGATGTGATGCTGGTGCCGCTGGTGGCGTTTGACGATGACGGACAACGGCTGGGCATGGGCGGAGGCTTTTACGATCGCACGCTGCAAAACTGGTCACAGCACGGATGCCTGCCGGTGGGTATTGCACATGATTGTCAGCGCGTGGAGAAGCTGCCAGTGGCAGAGTGGGATGTGCCGCTGCCGGCGATTCTGACGCCGTCAGGGCTATGGCAGTGGGAAACGCCAGGCAAATAAAAAGGGCGCCGCAGCGCCCTGAATCATCAGTAGAGCAGACGGGCGCGGATGGTGCCTGGAATGGCCTTCATCAGCTGCAGCGCTTTCTCCGCCACCTCTTCTTCCGCATCAATATCGATCACCACGTAGCCCATGATCGGCGAGGTCTGCAGATACTGCGCCGCGATGTTAATGCCCTGCTCGGCAAAGATCTGGTTGATCGCTGTCAGGATCCCCGGACGGTTTTCATGAATGTGCAGCAGGCGGCTGGCGCTGGCTGCGTGCATGGGCAGCGAAACTTCCGGGAAATTCACCGCTGACAGCGTTGAACCGTTGTCGGAGTATTTTGCCAGCTTGCCGGAGACTTCCAGACCGATATTCTCCTGTGCCTCCTGCGTGGAGCCGCCAATATGTGGCGTCAGGATAACGTTATCAAATTCACACAGCGGTGAGTTGAAAGGATCGCTATTGGTGGCCGGTTCAACCGGGAACACGTCAATAGCGGCACCGGCCAGATGTTTGCTGGAGAGCGCATGGCACAGCGCCGGAATATCAATCACCGTCCCGCGTGCTGCGTTAATCAGCAGTGCGCCAGGCTTCATCAGCGCCAGCTCTTCCGCACCAATCATATTCTGCGTTGACGCCGTTTCCGGCACGTGCAGGCTGACGACATCGCTCATGTTCAGCAAATCAGAGAGATGGCGCACCTGCGTGGCATTGCCCAGCGGCAGTTTATTCTCAATGTCATAGAAGAACACATGCATACCCAGGCTTTCTGCCAGCACGCCCAACTGCATCCCGATGTGGCCATAGCCGATGATACCGAGCTTTTTACCCCGCGCTTCATAAGAACCGGTGGCTACTTTGTTCCAGATACCCCGGTGCGCTTTGGCATTGGCTTCCGGAATACCGCGCAGCATCAGCAGCATTTCGCCAATCACCAGTTCTGCAACCGAACGGGTATTGGAGAAGGGTGCGTTGAAAACCGGCACGCCGCGCTTTGCCGCAGCGTTGAGATCAACCTGGTTAGTACCGATACAGAAGCAGCCGACCGCGACCAGTTTTTCAGCCGCAGCGAAGATCTCTTCGGTCAGTTGGGTACGGGAACGGATACCAATAAAGTGCGCATCGCGAATGGAGGATTTCAGGGATTCTGCATCCAGCGCGCCTTTGTGGAATTCGATATTGGTGTAACCTGCAGCGCGCAGGTTATCCAGCGCACTCTGGTGAACGCCTTCCACCAGCAGGAACTTAATCTTGTCTTTTTCCAGTGATACCTTTGCCATTTCCCGACCCTATTCAGAATTCAACGAGGACTGTCATAAGCCAGCCTTCTGTCAAAATATCAAAATTTTCAGGCGCGGCAATACAAACGATTGCCTGCGCGCCAGCATGCGCCCGCGCCGGGACAGCACAAATCCATACAAAATCGTGATATGCGTGAGACGCGAAGTACGAACCTGCTGTTGATGACCTATTTGTGACATAAGTCACCAAATTTCATCACCGCAAGAAAAGATGTTTTGCAGCCGGAAATAACTGGCGCGCAATGTCGCGCCAGTGCCCTTAGCGCGTCAGGGTTTTTACCCCCTGCGCTGTACCAATCAGCGCCACATCCGCCCCGCGCGAAGCGAACAGACCCACAGTCACTACGCCGGGCAGCGCGTTAATGCGTGTTTCCAGTGCAACAGGGTCAAGGATGCGCAGATTATGCACGTCGAGAATAATGTTGCCGTTGTCCGTTACGACATGCTGGCGATACTCCGGCTGGCCGCCCAGCTTCACCAGTTCCCGCGCCACGTAGGAGCGCGCCATTGGAATCACCTCTACCGGCAGAGGAAAACGCCCAAGGATATCCACCTCTTTAGAGGCATCGGCAATGCAGACAAAGGTTTTTGCCACCGCAGCGATAATTTTTTCCCGCGTCAGTGCAGCACCACCGCCTTTGATCATCTGCATCTGCGGGTTGATTTCATCGGCACCGTCCACGTAGACCGACAGCGCATCCACATTGTTCAGGTCAAACACCGGAATGCCCAGGGAGATCAGCTTCGCCGTGGAGGCTTCTGAACTGGACACCGCGCCTTCAATCTGATGTTTGATGGTCGCGAGCGCATCAATGAAATGCGCGGCCGTTGAACCGGTGCCTACGCCAACAAGGGTGCCCGGCTGCACATACTGCAGCGCTGCCCAACCAACCGCTTTTTTTAGTTCATCCTGGGTCATGGTATGTTTAAAACCTGTGCGACATCGAAGTGCGCGTAGTATAAAACAAGGCGCCGTGAAAATGCGCGACTGTTAGCCCCCGGTTTTCGCCTTTGGAAGCCAGCCCGCAAAAAAGAGCTGACCGCACAGGCTGACGCTTTTATGGCATAGTACTTTCCACCCTGAACGAGAGAGAACAACAATGAAACGCCCGGATTATCGAACGCTTCAGGCGCTGGATGCAGTCATTCGCGAGCGCGGTTTTGAGCGCGCCGCCCAGAAATTATGTATTACGCAGTCTGCCGTCTCGCAGCGTATCAAGCAGCTGGAAAATTTGTTTGGACAGCCGCTGCTGGTGCGCACCGTACCGCCGCGCCCTACCGAACAGGGGCAAAAATTGCTGGCGCTGCTGCACCAGGTTGAACTGCTGGAAGAGGAGTGGCTGGGTGATGACAACGGGGGCACGACGCCGCTGCTGCTGTCGCTGGCCGTTAACGCCGACAGTCTGGCCACCTGGCTGCTGCCTGCGCTGAAAGATGTGCTGGCGGATTCCCCGGTGCGCCTGAATCTGCAGGTGGAAGACGAAACCCGCACCCAGGAGCGCCTGCGCCGTGGTGAAGTTGTGGGCGCGGTGAGTATTCAGCCGCAGCCGCTGCCGAGCTGCCTGGTGGATCAGCTGGGTGCGCTGGATTACCTGTTCTGCGCCTCACCGGATTTTGCGGCGCGCTACTTTCCCAATGGCGTAACGCGTTCGGCACTGCTCAAAGCGCCCGCCGTTGCGTTTGATCATCTGGACGATATGCACCAGGCGTTTTTGCAGCAGAATTTTGATTTGTCGCCGGGCAGCGTTCCCTGCCACATCGTCAATTCATCTGAAGCCTTTGTGCAGCTGGCGCGTCAGGGTTCAGTGTGCTGCATGATTCCGCACCTGCAGATTGAGCGCGAACTGGCGCAGGGTGAACTGGTGGATTTGACGCCGGGTCTGTATCAGCGCCGTATGCTTTACTGGCACCGCTTCGCGCCGGAAAGCCGCCTGATGCGCAGCGTAACCGATGCGCTGATTGCGCATGGGCACCGCGTGCTGCGCCAGGATGCGGTGACCGTATAAACCTTTAGCCGCTCAGGTTTCCATATCGTACCAGCAGGGCGTACAGCACTACGCCCGTCTCTCATCACGTCATACCCGATAGCGATATTTTCTGCCATCTCTGCGGCCAGATTCTTTTTTTATCAGTGCCACATACAGCGAAAACTATCTGAAATCCGCCCTTATTAGCTTTATGAATGTCTGCGATTTAAATCGAGACATGTCTCGTATTCTCCTGCGCCGCTCTGCCTGTATTTGAGACTTTCCTGCCACCTTGAGTAAGCAGCAGCGATGATGAAAAAGCGAGATAAAATATGAGTGAAAGAAAGGATATCATTGATGGACGGGAAGCTGCCTTTGCCCGTGGAGGCCTGGTATATACTGAAGTATTGGGCTGGATTGACCTGGGCCATGCCCGCGGCGACGATATTCGCACGGTAATGCGCAGTATTCGTCAGGGTGAATCTTCAGGGAATAAGTATTACGATGTTACCTACTCACAAGGCATGTCTTCCCCTTATGGCTTAATTCGCGCGGGTAAGGTAATTACCTGGCGGATTAAACATGGCCGTCCAGACTGGGAGCAAAAATCTATTGCGCTGGCAATGATGATGACGATGGCACGAACTTTTGAAGCTTTTCAGGATAGCTTTCCCGTCAATCGGGTCACCGATAGCGGATACAGTGGCGAAGATTTGGTTTCCGATCTTTTGGGTTTTTATCGGGTAGTATCGGTACAAAATCCATTTCCCATGTTAAAACCCGTCAGCAAACAAGAGGCATTAAAGCGATGGGATCATTATGGAAAAACAGGCTCTTTCAAAGTTAAAGACTTCACGCCTTTGCTATTTCCTGCTCCGGATAAATTTCCTCATGCACGGCCGCAAAAGGGTATGCTTCCTCCCTTTATATTAACTATTGTGCCTTATAATGACTTTTTATCCGGCAATGTTATTCTTCCACAGCGGGATAAAACCTTTGTTGTTGTAGGTGCGGGCAATGGAAGGATGCGTTTGTGAAGATGAAAGCTGCTTTATTATTTATTATCGCCCTGGTGATTACTTTCGCTTTCTTATGGCGACCCTATTTTGAAATGGAATTAGCCAGTAGCGCTTACTATAGCCAAAATGACAAGCGTGAATATGAATATTATACTCCTGAATTATTTAAAATGATGCCGCGTATTTCCTCCACTTATAGCTTTCAGTACATCAGCAATCATGATGCCCGAAAAAGACTTTATGGCATCAGATTTGATGGAACCTCCGAGACGGAAAAGCTTAAAAGCTGGCTGCAATTGGCAGGCTATAAGCCACAGGCCACATGCGATACCTCTGCTGAGTGCTGGCGAAAAGAGGATTCAGATAACGTGGTGTCATTATACTCATCCGCGAATCCCGATTACGTCGTTATCCAGCTCTCCCAAAAATAAACTGCAGCGCTGCGCACTGGCTATTTCAGGCACGTTACTCTCCATGGAACGCGGACAAACTGCAGATAAACAGTACAGAAAGTATTTAGCGGCGCTTTATTGCGCCGCTGGTGTTCACAGTTTTAGATTACTGCGCAGCATTCGGTTTGATTTCAAACACCACGTCGACCTGATCGTCGAAATGAATGCTTTGCTGCTCATAAGTCTGCTGTGCGGTGGTATCGGCCGCCGCGCCTGCGGCTTTGTACATGCGCGCCATTGGCATTGGCTGATAGTTTGCGACGTGATAACGGATACTAAACACCGGGCCCAGCTTCGCGTTGAAGCCCTCCGCCAGCGCATTTGCCTGCTGGGTGGCATTGGCGATTGCCGCTTTACGCGCCTGATCTTTGTAGCTGTCAGCATTGGCCACGCCCAGCTCCACGCTGCGGATCTCATTCAGGCCCGATTTCAGCGCGCCATCCAGTAGCTCATTCAGCTTGTCCAGCTGGCGCAGCGTCACCTGCACCTGACGGACCGCACGGTATCCTTTCAGTACCGATTTGCCGTCTTTGGTGTAGTCGTACTCTGGCTGCGTGCTCAGATTCGCTGCATCAATATCTTTCTTTTCGATACCGTTTTTCTGCAGGAAATCAAAGTATTGTGCAACGCGATCGTCCGCCTGTTTCTTGGCATCCGCTGCGTCTTTCGACGAAACATTTACCACGATGGAGAGTGTGGCCATATCCGGACGGGCATCCACGCTGGCCTGACCGGAAGTCACGACATGCGGCCCCTCGGGTACCTCACCTGCCTGGACCAGGCCGGACAGTGCGCCCGTACTCATTGCGGCGGCCAGCGCCAGTGCTTTCAGTTTCACGAAAGTCCTCCTTGAAAGGTTCAATTTGCAGGTCGCCACTATGGCGAAACCCAAAACACATTACTCTGCGTGATGGTCTGATTATGAAATTAGCAAAAAGTTCGTTAAGACGGCGGATTTAGCCTCGCCGCGATCGCAAAGTTACCGGCACAGCCTGTGCCGGATGCGGCACCGCACGTTTCCATTAAAGAAACATTTTGCTGTGACAGGAGCATTGCCTTATGACCATACAGCCCACTGGCCCGCACGCTGCCCGCGCGGGACGCACGCGCTTTCTGATGCCCGGCCTGGTGTTTATCACTATCATCATCAACCAGATGGATCGCACCAACCGGTCAGTTGCCGCCACCGCCATTGCCGGTGAATAGCGCTTCACACCGATGGAAAGGGGGCTGATCTTCTCTGCGTTTGGCTGGATCTCTGCCGCACTGCAGATGCCGGGCAGCTTTTTAATTGATCGCCCCGGAGTCCGCCTGGTCTGCGGCGGCGGGCGGTTTAGCTGGTCCCTGATGACGGCGTTGCCCGCCCTCGCCAGCAGCGTCGGCGCGCTGTCTGGTCTGCGGCTGGGCGTGGGCGCTTTTGAACCACCGGTCACGCCGTCGAATAACCGGGTGATTGCCAGCGGGTTCCCGGAGCAGGAGCGTGCCAGCGCCATCGGGATTTACTCCTCTGCACTGTTTGTCGGACTGGCCTGTATGACGCCGCTGCTGTTTCACCTGCAGGCGGCACTGGGCTGGCGCGGCCTGTTTCTGATAACCGGGATAGCGGGCATGATCCGGGCGCGGGTGTGGTCGGTGTTCTACCGAGGGCCGGCGCAGCATAACGGCGTTTCCGCCGCCGAATTGCGTTAGCTGCAGGCGAACGGCGCGCTGCTGGCAAGCCCTCAGCCCGCCCGGCCAGGTGAGATACACCGGGCCAGCGTTTGCAGCTGCTCCTGACGCTGCGCCAGCTGACCGGCATCAGCCTGCCAGATTTTGGCAAATGCCAGCGCGGCCCGGTTGTTGTTGATCGGCAGGGCCATGCTGATCTCGCCATCGTCGCGGTGCCAAATCAGGTGTTCCGCTTCGCGCTTGCGGGCCAGCAGCGGCGCTATCTGCATCCACTGTTCCTCACTGAAGCGCGGCTGCAGCCGTTCATCCGGTTCTGCCGCCAGCAGCGCCACGCCAATCACCGATTGCCACGCCGGCAGCATACGGAAACCCGCCAGTGCCTGGCTGGTGCGTTCACCCGGTTCCGAGTGCCAGATATAGATGACCTGATCTTCCCACAGCACGCCCAGTGCTACCACGATATCGCGCGGCGCGTGTGCTTCCAGCTGCGGCAGCGCCTGCGCAAACAGCGACGATCCGCGAATCGCCTGCGCCGCCAGCGCATGAATGCCCGGCCCCGGCAGATAGCGCCGGTGCTCATCCTGCATGGTCAGGCCGACCGAAGCCATGGTCATCAGCAGCCGGTTAACCCGCGTGCTGTTCATGCCCATCTGGCGCGCCAGTTCGCGGCAGCCAATGGCTTTGTCGCTCGACACCAGATATTGCAGGCAGCGAATCCCGTCAATCAGGCTTTGATTGGGTTGCGAAGACATAGGTCACCTTTGACGGTAAAAAACCCATCTTAGCAGTGTTAACGCCGGAGTCATGCCACTATGCAAACATTCTCTTCCCAGGGTAGCCATCACCTCCCCGAACAGACTGTGCATACCGATGTATTGATGGCGGGCGGCGAACTGGCGGGCATCTGCGCCGCGCTGGCCACCGCCCGGTTCAGTGATGCCAGCGGCAATGGCGTCCCCGGCTTTCTGGCCTGGTTCGCGCATCGTATGGGGCGGAAACCCCGGCGGTGTTCAGTGAAAGATGGAGCGCGGCGCACAGTTCGGCCATAAACCGTGGCACACCATCTGCTCAGCGCCCCGGGCCGCTGACGCCTGCAGTTTGATTACCTGGCAGACAGCGGCCGCTATCTGTTTATCGCTTTTGCGGAGCAGCCCGCTGCGGAGATGGCGCTTTCCCGCCAGCGTCTGCCCGGCATCATGAGGGTGTTTAACAGCCTGAACCGGCGCGTTGCCCGGCGTACCCGCCAGATCAATAACGGCGATTACGCCATGGAGACGGTCCAGATGGCCACGTGGCGGCGGGCACGCCCCATTGCATCACGCACTATCGCTTATGGCTGGAAAACGGTTTGCTGGCTGAGGTCAGCGATAAACATGACTCGCTGTGCCATCACGCCATACCGGTCAGTGTCCGCTTCAGCCACCTCCGGCTGGCGTTGCCGGCCAGCGCCGGCGCCCTTCCCGCCCTGCACCTGCATCAAAGCGCGGCTATCCCCTGACGCGCCAGCTGGAAGGCAATGCACCACATGACGCCGCCCACCAGCAGGTTAATGATGCGCTGCGCTCGCACGGTGCGCAGCCGCGGTGACAGCCACGCCGCCAGCAGCGCCAGGCCAAAGAACCACAGCACGGAAGCACTCACCGTGCCCAGCGCAAACCAGCGGCGGGTGTCCGCCGAGGGTAACTGGCTGCCCAGGCTGCCGAGCACGACAAAGGTATCCAGATACACATGCGGATTGAGCCAGGTGACCGCCAGCAGCGTGGCAATAATGCGCCAGCGGCCCTGTTTCAGCGCCGCATCGCCGGTCAGCAGCGTATCGCCCTGCCACGCGCTGCGCAGCGCGCCCCAGCCATACCACAGCAGAAAAGCCACCCCGGCCCAGGTGATCGTCAGCAGCAGCAACGGTGACTGATGCAGTAACGCGCTGCCGCCAAAAATGCCGCCACAAATCAGCACAATATCGCTCAGCGTACACAGAGACGCGGTCATCAGATGATAGTGGCGTTTAATGCCCTGGTTCATGACGAATGCGTTTTGTGGCCCCAGCGGCAGGATCAGCGCCGCCCCCAGCGCAAGCCCTTGTAAGTAAACAGATAGCACAATGATTTCCTGTGAAACAGAGAGATGCGATGCAGTATAAGGAGGCGCGGATATTAGCGGAAATGGAAAGATTTAATCGGCTATTAGCAGAAATAATAAGGCCGCCCTGCGGCGACCTGTGTACATAATGGCAGGGTTTGCGCCCTGCTCTGCCAGCATGGCTTATTCGCTGCGTGCCGGCGGCTGCTGCGTGCTGACCTGATGCAGGTGCACATCCATCTGCGGATAAGGAATACCGATGCCGTGCGCATCCAGCGTACGTTTGAAGTTCTTCATCAGATCCCAGTAGACGTTCTGCAGATCGCCACTTTTGCTCCAGCAGCGCACCACAAAGTTCAGTGAAGAGGCAGCCAGTTCATTCAGGCCAATCTGGATACCCATCTCTTTCAGTACGCGCTCATCCGCTTCCACCACGTCACGCAGCAGGCCGATAACCTGATCCACATCGGCATCGTAGGCCACGCCGATAATAAATTCGTTACGGCGAATCGGCTCGCGTGAGAAGTTAATGATATTGCCGGCGATGATTTTGCCGTTTGGCACCACCACAATTTTGCCATCTGCGCTTTTCAGCGTTGTGGAGAAGATCTGCACATTCTGCACCGTCCCCATCACGCCGCCGAGATCGACAAACTCACCGGTTTTGAACGGACGGAAGGTGACCAGCAGCACGCCGGCCGCCAGATTAGACAGCGAGCCCTGCAGCGCCAGCCCCACCGCCAGACCGGCCGCACCCAGTACGGCGATCACCGAAGCGGTCTGCACGCCTACGCGCCCCAGCGCGGCTATCAGCGTAAAGGCAATGATGCCGTAACGCACCAGCGCGGAAAGGAAATCCGCCACCGTGGCGTCAATGTGGCGCGCCAGCAGCACGCGATTGACCGCGTTAGAGATGATACGGGCAACGAACATCCCGATGATGATGGTGATGATCGCCGCAACGATATTCACCGCATAGCTCAGGATCAGCGCCTGATTACGCACCAGCCAGCCGCCGGCGTTATGAATGCCATCAACGACATTTAAATCTTCCATTTGTTAGCCCTGTTGTTGAGTTTCCCGCAGGAAAGTACAAAAACTGCCAGATTTAATCCGACACTCCCGCTAACAAGGGTAAACAAAAATGGGACAGAGCGCCAAAAAAGCGCTGAATGGATTCACTTTTCCAGACCGGACGCATAAAAAAAGGCCCTTTCGGGCCTTTTTTGTACCGCAGGCAAAAATTACAGTACGTCGACAGCGTTCAGCTCTTTGAAAGCCTGCTCTAAACGCACAACCATGGAAGATTGTGCAGAGCGCAGCCAGACGCGTGGATCGTAGTATTTCTTGTTCGGGCTGTCCGGGCCGTTCGGGTTGCCCAGCTGCCCCTGCAGGAAGGCTTCGTTGGTTTTGTAGTACTGCAGGATGCCGTCCCAGGTTGCCCACTGGGTATCGGTATCGATGTTCATTTTGATCACGCCATAGCTGATCGACTCTTCAATTTCTGCCGCAGAAGAACCAGAGCCGCCGTGGAACACGAAGTCCAGCGCGTTGTGCGGCAGGCCGTGTTTTTCACAAACGTATTTCTGTGAATCGCGCAGGATGGTTGGGGTCAGCTTCACGTTGCCTGGCTTGTACACGCCGTGCACGTTACCAAAGGATGCAGCAATGGTGAAACGCGGGCTGATTTTGCTCAGCTCGGTGTAAGCGTAATCCACATCTTCTGGCTGGCTGTACAGTGCAGAGGCGTCAACGTGGCTGTTGTCCACGCCATCTTCTTCGCCACCGGTCACACCCAGTTCGATCTCCAGCGTCATGCCCATTTTGTCCATGCGCGCCAGATACTTGCTGCAGATTTCGATGTTTTCTTCCAGAGACTCTTCAGACAGGTCAATCATGTGTGAAGAGAACAGAGGCTTACCGGTTTTTTTGAAGTGCTCTTCGCCGGCATCCAGCAGGCCGTCGATCCACGGCAGCAGTTTTTTCGCGCAGTGGTCAGTGTGCAGGATCACCGGCACGCCATACTGTTCGGCCATCAGATGCACATGGTGCGCACCGGAAATGGCACCAAAAATGGCGGCGCCCTGAGGTTTGTCAGTTTTGAAGCCTTTACCGGCGATGAAGGCGGCACCGCCATTGGAGAACTGAACGATGACCGGCGCTTTAACTTTGGCCGCAGCTTCGAGTACCGCGTTGATGGAATCCGTGCCGACGCAGTTAACTGCAGGCAGAGCGAATTTGTTTTCTTTCGCTACTTTGAAGATCTTCTGAACGTCATCACCAGTGACAACGCCGGGTTTTACGAAATCAAAAATTTTAGACATGGTTGTGTCCTGTTTCGTTACCGTTCATCCCGCAGAGGGACGTCGATTTTTTGCCCGGAATGGGCAAGCCTTCAGACGGCGCAGCCGCGCCGCCCCCAAAAGTTACTGCTTCGCACGCTCTTCAAGCATGGCAACCGCAGGCAGTTTTTTGCCTTCCACGAACTCCAGGAAAGCGCCGCCGCCGGTAGAGATATAGGAGATCTTGTCTTCGATACCGAACAGGTCGATTGCCGCCAGGGTGTCACCGCCGCCGGCCACAGAGAAGGCATCACTGTCCGCGATCGCGTTAGCGATAATCTCGGTGCCTTTGCGGAAGTTAGGGAACTCAAACACGCCCACCGGACCGTTCCACAGGATGGTTTTCGCTTCTTTCAGCAGCTTCGCCATCGCCTGTGCGGTTTCATCACCGAAGTCCATAATTTCTTCGTTATCTGCCACTTCGGAAACCTTTTTCACGGTTGCCGGTGCAGTTTCAGAGAATTCCGTGCCGACGCGGGAGTCAACCGGAACCGGGATACCGTACTGATCGCGCAGGCCTTTGGCCGCTTCCACGAAGTCTGGTTCGTACAGGGATTTACCGACGTTGTTGTCGATCGCCACGAAGGTGTTAGCGATACCGCCGCCAACAATCACGGTGTCCGCGATTTTTACCAGCGACTGCAGCACATCAAATTTGGTCGAGACTTTGGAACCGCCCACTACCGCGACCAGCGGACGCTGTGGGTTGCTCATCACTTTACCCAGTGCTTCCAGCTCAGCGGACAGCAGCGGACCGGCACAGGCGATAGGTGCGTGCTTACCCACGCCGTGGGTAGAGGCCTGCGCGCGGTGCGCAGTACCAAACGCATCCATGACAAAGACGTCGCACAGTGCGGCATATTTCTTCGCCAGGGTTTCGTCGTCTTTTTTCTCGCCTTTGTTGAAGCGGACGTTTTCCAGCACCACCAGCTCACCGGCACCGACTTCCACGCCATCCAGGTACTCTTTCGCCAGCGTCACCTGGGTGCCGTTCAGCTTATCTTTCAGGTAGTTAACAACTGGCAGCAGGGAGAACTCTTCGTTGTATTCACCTTCAGTCGGACGACCAAGGTGTGAGGTAACCATCACTTTCGCGCCCTGTTTCAACGCCGCTTCGATGGTAGGCAGAGAAGCACGAATACGTGCGTCTGACGTCACTTTCCCTTCTTTCACTGGTACGTTGAGATCGGCGCGGATCAGAACGCGTTTACCAGCAAGATCCAGATCGGTCATCTTAATTACAGACATGGTGAACCCTCTCGTTGATTCTCATAAGTTTTGCCAGACGCAATCCGCGTCTTACCTGAAACCGCTTGCGGCCATTGCTAACGTGGTGTCGATCATGCGGTTAGCAAAGCCCCATTCGTTGTCACACCAGACCAGGGTTTTGATCAGGTGATGACCGCTGACCCGCGTCTGCGTGCCGTCCACTATGGCACTGTGCGGATCGTGGTTAAAATCTACTGAGACTAACGGTAATTCCGTATAGTCAACTATACCACGAAATGCCCCCTCTGACGCGTTTTGCAGCAGCGCGTTGACCTCGCACGCCCTGACGGCTTCACGTACTGAGACGCTTAAATCAATCGCTGTCACGTTGATAGTCGGCACGCGTACTGCAATCGCTTCAAAGCGATCGTTAAATTTCGGAAAAATACGGGTGATGCCTGCCGCCAGCCGCGTATCCACCGGAATAATGGACTGACTGGCTGCCCGCGTGCGGCGCAGGTCGCTGTGATAGGCATCAATCACCTGCTGATCGTGCATCGCGGAGTGAATCGTCGTAACCGTACCGGATTCAATGCCAAAGGCGTCATCCAGCAGTTTGATCACCGGGATAATGCAGTTGGTGGTGCAGGAGGCGTTAGAAACAATGCGATCGCTTTGCTGCAGCGCCTGTTCATTGACGCCAAACACCACGGTGGCGTCGAGATCGTTGCCGCCCGGATGCGAGAACAGCACCTTCTTTGCGCCAGCCAGCAGATGCGCTTCGCCGTCCGCCCGGCTGCCGTAGACGCCAGTGCAATCCAGCACGATATCCACATTCAGCTCCCGCCACGGTAGAGCCGCAATCTCTGCCAGATGCAGAATGCGAATGGTGTCATCGCCAACCAGCAGCTGGTCCCGTTCCTGCCGCACATCAAAGGCGAACCGGCCGTGGCTGGTATCGTATTTCAGCAGATGCGCCATGCCGGCGGCCTCTGCCAGTTCGTTGATGGCCACAACGGTGATTTCCGCGCGGCGACCGGTTTCATACAGTGCCCGCAATACATTGCGGCCGATACGGCCAAACCCATTGATGGCAATACGAATGGTCATCTTACTTCCTGCTACCACACCTGAAAAAACGTGCCAGATACCTTGAGCGTTTCACGCGGGTTTGTACAGGAAATTCTGGCGGCTCCGGCGCGATCGCGTCAGGCGGCTCACCGGCAACTGAAACGGTTCAGCTACAATAAAGCATGTGAGGAATAACAGGAATGATTGCGATCAACTGCGCTGCTGATTATTGGATCTGCGTCACAATTTTTCTGGAGGACATTATTACTGCAGGAATAATTGAACCGTTTCAGGTGAAGGGATAAAAAGGCTGATATCGTGCAGAGCGGTCAAATCCGCCGGCAGGGCTTTCGCGGTCGCGGCGTACATTATCGCCCCGGTTTAACGCGCAACGTTCACCTTAAAACGCGCCGCTGCAGAACGCAGCGGCGCAGAGGATCACGCGAAATTACAGGATGGATTTCGCGGTGTTAACAACGTTCTCAACCGTAAAGCCGAACTCTTTGAACAGCAGCTCTGCCGGGGCAGACTCACCAAATGTGGTCATGCCGACAATCGCACCGTGCAGGCCGGTGTACTTGAACCAGTAATCGGCGATGCCCGCTTCGATAGCCACGCGCGCGGCGACCGCTTTCGGCAGCACGGATTCGCGGTATGCCGCGTCCTGCTTGTCAAAGGCATCGGTAGACGGCATGGAAACCACGCGGACTTTGCGACCTTCAGCGGTCAGCTGCGCGTAAGCCGCTACCGCCAGTTCCACTTCGGAACCGGTGGCGATCAGGATCAGCTCTGGCGTGCCTTCACAGTCTTTCAGCACGTAACCGCCGCGCGCCACGTTTGCCAGCTGCGCCGGAGTACGCTCCTGCTGCGCCAGGTTCTGGCGGGAGAAGATCAGTGCGGAAGGCCCATCCACGCGCTCAATCGCGTACTTCCAGGCCACAGCGGATTCAACCTGGTCACAGGGACGCCACAGGCTCATGTTCGGCGTGGTACGCAGGCTGGCCATCTGCTCAACCGGCTGGTGGGTCGGGCCATCTTCGCCCAGACCGATTGAGTCATGGGTGTAGACCATAATCTGACGGATTTTCATCAGCGCGGCCATGCGGGCAGCGTTACGGGCGTATTCCACGAACATCAGGAAGGTGGCGGTGTACGGCAGGAAACCGCCGTGCAGCGCGATACCGTTCGCGATAGCGGTCATGCCAAATTCACGCACGCCGTAGTGGATATAGTTACCGGCTGCATCTTCGTTGATCGGTTTTGAGCCAGACCACATGGTGAGGTTGCTCGGTGCCAGGTCAGCAGAGCCGCCCAGATATTCCGGCAGCAGTTTACCGAACGCTTCGATGGCATTCTGCGAGGCTTTACGGCTGGCAATTTTCGCCGGGTTCGCCTGCAACTGCTCAATGAACTTCTGCGATTCGCTTTCCCAGTTAGCCGGCAGCGCATTGCGGGTACGGCGGGTGAACTCGTCAGCCAGCTCCGGGAAGGCGCTGGCGTAAGCGGCAAACTTCTCGTTCCAGGCGCGCTCTTTGGCCTGACCGGCCTCTTTCGCATCCCACTGCGCGTAGATCTCAGACGGGATCTCAAATGGCGCGTGGTTCCAGCCCAGCTGCTTACGGGTCAGGGCGATTTCGTCGTCGCCCAGCGGCGCGCCGTGGGAGTCGTGCGTGCCGGCTTTGTTTGGTGAACCAAAACCGATAACGGTTTTGCACATCAGCAGCGAAGGCTTATCGGTCACCGCTTTGGCTTCTTCCACCGCTTTTTTGATGGCGTCTGCGTCGTGGCCATCCACGCCGCGCACCACGTGCCAGCCGTAGGCTTCAAAACGGGCAGCGGTGTCGTCGGTGAACCAGCCGTCGATATGGCCATCAATTGAGATGCCGTTGTCGTCGTAGAACGCCACCAGCTTGCCCAGTTTCAGGGTACCGGCGATAGAGCACACCTCATGCGAGATGCCTTCCATCATGCAGCCGTCGCCCATGAACACATAGGTATGGTGGTCAACGATATCGTGGCCCGGACGGTTAAACTGCGCCGCCAGCGTGCGCTCGGCAATGGCGAAGCCAACCGCGTTAGCGATGCCCTGCCCCAGCGGGCCGGTGGTGGTTTCCACGCCGGCGGTGTAGCCGTATTCCGGGTGGCCTGGAGTTTTTGAATGCAGCTGACGGAAGTTCTGCAGCTCGCTCATCGGCAGATCGTAACCGGTGAGGTGCAGCAGGCTGTAAATCAGCATGGAGCCGTGACCGTTCGACAGCACAAAGCGGTCGCGGTCTGCCCACAGCGGGTTAGTCGGATTGTGGTTGAGGAAATCACGCCACAGCACTTCGGCGATGTCCGCCATGCCCATCGGGGCACCCGGATGTCCCGATTTCGCTTTCTGTACTGCATCCATACTTAACGCGCGAACGGCGTTGGCAAGCTCTTTACGAGAGGGCATCTTCTACTCCAGGTCGGATTAATGCTCCGCCACGCTTAACTTATTGTAATTAATCAGTTATAAGGCGAAGCGAGAAAAAAGTCGCACATCAATGTACATGAAAATAAGGGCAAAAGTACATGTGTCAGGGTGCTAAATCTGCGGGCAGAAGGTTGCAATTCCGCGCATGTCTGCTAGCCAGAATCGCTGTGGCACGCTATAACCAAAGCGTTTAAACACCTGCAACCGTTTTCGGGTGTTTGTTTAACGACTTGTTACGTAAAGGATGCTGATATGAAAGTACGCGCCACGATTCTGGCTCTGGGGATGGCTTCGCTGCTGAGCGGCTGCGAAGGGATGAATAACAGCGGTTTACTGCAGTCCGGCGCGCAGGCGTTTCAGGCTTATACGCTGAGCGATGCGCAGGTGAAGCAGTTGAGCGATCAATCCTGTGCGCAGATGGATAAGGATAATCAGGTGGCACCCGCCAGCAGCAGCTACCAGCAGCGGCTGAACAAAATCGCCGCCGCGCTGGGCGATAACATCAACGGTGTCCCGGCGAACTATAAAGTCTATATGACCAAAGATGTGAACGCGTGGGCCATGGCAAACGGCTGTATCCGCGTTTACAGCGGCCTGATGGACATGATGTCGGATAACGAAGTAGAAGGCGTGCTGGGCCATGAAATGGGCCACGTGGCGCTGGGCCATACGCGTAAAGCGATGCAGGTCGCGTTTGCGACCACCGCAGCGCGTAATGCGGCCGCTTCCGTTGGCGGCGTGATTGGTTCACTGTCGCAGTCGCAGCTGGGCGAGATGGGCGAAAAACTGGTTAATGCCCAGTTCTCTCAGACACAGGAGTCACAGGCGGATGACTACTCGTACGATCTGCTGAAAAAACGTGGCATCGATCCCACCGGTTTAGCCACCAGTTTTGAAAAGCTGGCGAAGCTGGATCAGGGACATCAGAGCTCCATGTTTGATTCGCACCCGGATTCTGCGGCCCGTGCGCAGCATATTCGTGAGCGTATTGCCGCTGACGCGAAAAAATAACAGCGCGGGGGCCATGGTGCCCCCGCCCTGCCCGTCAGCCTTTGTTCGCAGCCTGCACGTGCAGCATATCCAGCGCCAGCGTCGCCGCAGCCAGTGACGTCAGATCGGCGTGATCGTAACCTGGCGCCACTTCTACCAGATCCATCCCGACAATGTTCATGCCCTGCAGCCCGCGAATCAGCTTGGTGGCTTTATCGCTGGTCAGGCCGCCAATAACCGGCGTGCCGGTGCCTGGCGCATGCGCCGGATCGAGGCAGTCGATATCAAAGGTCAGGTAAACCGGCAGATCGCCCACCGTGCGCTTCACTTCAGCCAGAATGTCATCAACGCTGCGATCGTTCACCTGCGCCGCATCCAGCACCTTAAAGCCCAGACTCTTATCAAACTCGGTGCGAATCCCGATCTGCACCGAGTGCTGCGGATCGATCAGCCCCTCTTGCGGCGCGGTAAAGAACATGGTGCCGTGATCAAACGTTGGGCCGTTGGAGTAGGTATCGGTATGCGCATCAAAATGCACCAGCGCCATTTTGCCAAAGTGTTTCGCGTGCGCGCGCAGCAGCGGCAGGGTGACATAGTGATCGCCGCCAAACGTCAGCATGCGCTTGCCGTTAGCCAGCAGTTTCTCTGCGTGTGCCTGCAGCTTGTCTGAGAGATCCTGGGAGTCGCCAAAGGCGTACACCAGATCGCCGCAGTCCACGACCTTCAGGCGCTGACGCAGATCAAAATCCCACGGCCAGCGGCAGCCTTCCCACGCCAGATTGGTGGAGATCTGACGGATAGCCCCCGGCCCCAGACGACTGCCCGGACGACCGGAGGTGGCGGCATCGAACGGCACGCCGGTGATGACCCATTCGGCGTCGCTGTCATACGGCTGGAAGTTAAGCGGGAAGCGCATAAAACCAAATGCATTTGAGACCAGAGAGTTGTCGTACTGGTTACCCAGAGTGTTGTACATAACGTGTCCTCTTGAAGTGCTCAGGTTGAGGCTGCCAACCCGGAATATTCAGGTATAGATGAAAAAAATCCCCTCCGCGTCGTTAGGCCCGACGAGGAAGGGATGAGATAGCGGTGATTATCGCGGAGATTTTTGCGCCCTGCAATCTCCAGACGCTTAGCGCTCGCGCATCGCCTCTTTCGCCTTGTTAAACGGCTTAATCAGATAATCCATAATGGTTTTTTCGCCGGTTTTAATGTCCACCGTAGAGACCATGCCCGGACTGATTGAAAAGCGCCGGCCCGCCTTGTTCTGTACATAGTCGTTATCGGTGCGGATAAACACCCGGTAGTAGTAGATCTCAGGCTTCACCTCATCCTGAATGGTATCCGGCGAAATGCTCTCCACCACGCCGTTCAGGCCGCCGTAGATGGCGTAATCATACGCCGAGATCTTCACCACCGCGCGCTGGCCCGGATGGATAAAGGCGATATCGCGCGGCGACAGACGGGCCTCAATCAGCAGGCGATCGTTCATCGGCACAATGTTCATCAGCTCGCCGTTAGGTGGAATCACCCCGCCCACCGTCGAGACTTTGATGTTTTTGACCACGCCGCGCATCGGCGAACGGATGGTCAGCCGCGTCACGGTATCTTCGCGGCCTTTAATCACCTGCGCCAGACTGTCGGCCTCGGCGCTGGCCTTGGCCAGCTCCTCGCGCGCCTGCACATAGTATTGCGAACGCATGTCGGTGAGTTTCAGTTCCAGATCCGATTTATCCCGCTGCAGCCGCAGCACCTCCACGCTACTGGCCGCACCGGTTTTCGCCAGCCGCTGCGTAATGGCCAGCTCGCGGTTCGCCAGCGCCAGCGAGGCGTTAAACTGCCGCGTGGCGTCGTTGAGCTGCGCACGTTTGGTTTTATACAGCCGCGTCTCTGAGGCGATGAGATCGGGATAGGCCTTCAGCTCCGCCGGGAACACCAGCGGATCGTCATTGACTTCGGCCCGCAGCCGCGCCGCCGCAGCCAGCGCCGCACGGTAGCGGGCCGCGCTCTCGCCCACGCTGGACTGCGAGCGCGTGGCATCCAGCTTTGCCACGATCTGCCCGGCCTGCACCTGATCGCCCTCATGCACGTAAAGCTCGGTGAGAATGCCGCCCTCCAGCGACTGCAGCACCTGATCGCGCGAGCTGGGGATCACTTTGCCGGTGCCGGTCGAGACCTCATCCAGCACGCCAAACCATGCCCACACCAGCGCCACCAGGATCAGCGCGGTACTGATCACAATCAGCCGTACCGCGCCGGTGTAGTGGGTCTCCGATTTCAGTTCACCCAGCAGATCGTCTGACGAATCCACCTCGGCGGCCGTCACCAGCCGCAGTTTTGCCGGCAGTTGTTTCATCATGATTGCGCTCCCGGCAGGTTCTCACTGGCGCGCGCGCCCGGCAGCGCCTTTTCCTTCGGACTGTCCATCACCAGCTGCCCCTCCTTCAGCACCAGCACGCGATCCACCAGGGACAGGATCGCCGCGCGGTGTGTGGCCACGATCAGCGTGCGGCCGTTCAGCCAGGCACCCAGCCGCTCAATGAACTCTTTCTCGGTGTGATCGTCGAGTGATGCCGTCGGCTCATCCAGCAGCACAATGTTGGGATCGCGCAGCAGCATGCGCGCCAGCAGCAGCGACTGCCGCTGGCCGCCGGAGAGCCCGACGCCGCCCTCCATCACCGGGTGATCCAGCCCCAGCGGCAGGCGGCGGATAAAGTCAGCGCCGCCGCTGACCGTCAGCGCGGCAAAAATTGCGTCATCGGTGGCGTGCGCCGCGCCCATGGTCAGATTTTCCCGCAGCGTGCCGTGGAACAGGCGGGCGTTCTGCGTCAGCAGCCCGACATTGCGCCGCACATCGGCCACGTCAATCTGCGGCAGGCTGAGGTTATCCAGCCGCAGCTCGCCGCCCACCAGATCCATACCGCCCGCCATCGCCTGCAGCAGTGTGGATTTACCGGAGCCGTTGCGCCCGAGCACCGCCACCCGTTCGCCGGGCTGAATGGTCAGGGATTTGATGCGCAATGCCACGGTCAGGGAGTCGGTGTAATAGCGGAACATGGCGTCGGTAAACTGATAGTGCCCAAACAGTACCGGACAGTGAATGCGCGTCTCCTCCTGGCTGTTTTCCACCGGCAGCGCCATCAGCGCGTCCAGGCTGCTTTTTGCCGCTTTCACCTGCTGCCAGCGCGCCAGCACACCGCACAGCGTGGCCATGGGCGCAATCATGCGCGATGAGAGCAGCGAGGCCGCCACAATGGCACCGGTGGTGATATCACCGTCGATCACCATCGGCGCACCCACCACAATCACGGTAGCGTATACCAGGCCCTGCACCGTCACGCCCCAGCTGATCAGGGAATGCATCACCTTGCGCATCTCCACGCCGGACTGCGCGGTAATGCGGATATAGCTGTTCCACTGCTGCAGAAAACGGTCTTCCGCCTGCATCAGCTTGATATCCTCCAGCCCCTGCACGCTCTCCACCAGAACCGCATTACGCAGCGTGGACTCTTTCAGGTTCTGCTGCGCCAGCTTTGCCAGTTTTTTCTGGCTCAGCAGCCCCGGCAGCACCATCAGCAGGACCGCCACCGGCGCGATCCACGCCAGCTGCGGCGCAATGATCGCCATGACCAGCATAAACAGCAGGAAAAACGGCATATCCACGATGGCCGTCACTGTGGTGGAGGTCACCATTTCGCGGATCGCTTCCAGCTCGCGCAGCTGGGAAATAAAGGTGCCGGTAGAGCGCGGTATAACGCTGTTGCGCAGCCGCAGCGCGTGTCCGAATACGCGGTCCGAGACGCGCATATCCGCGCGTTTCCCCAGCAGATCGGTGACGTGATCGCGCCCGACGCGCAGAATATAGGTAAACACCACCGAGATGATCACGCCGATATAGAGCACATAAAGCGTGGGATAAGACTGCGCCGGAATCACCCGGTCATACACCTGCATAGAGAAGATAATGCCCACCAGCGCCAGCAGGTTGATCAGGAACGCCCCGAGCATCACATAGCCGTAAGGGCGCAGATCGTGCAGCACCAGACGGCGCAGCCAGTCGGCTTTCACCGGTTTCAGATAGCGATCCACCCGGCTGTCGCGCGCGGCGCTAACCGGGCGCAGTGCGGCGGTGTAGCGAATCGCCGGCAGCAGCGTCGCCAGCGCCAGCGGGGCCGGCTGCTCCTCGCCGGCGAAGTGCACACGCACTTCATCCTCTCCGTCAAAACTGGTGATCACGCCGACCTGTCCATCGGCCAGCTCCACCGCCAGCGGCAGCCGCCAGCGGGTGATTTCCTGATTGTTCTCCTGGTAAAACTGCAGCGACAGACCGGCCTGACGTGCCAGATGGCGCAACGCTTTATCGCGCGTCTGCCTGCCCTGCCACTCGCTGGCGGCCATGATCATGCCCGGCGAACAGGGCAGGCGGTAGTGCGTGGCGATGAGAATAATGGCCGTGGCCCAGCCGTTGAGCGGCATCTGGCCGCCGCTGGCGCTGTCGGCGCGGCCCTCAGGCCCGTCGGGAAGCGATAATTGCGTCATGGCTGAATCTCCACGGACTGAATACGTTGATTATTCAGCGCAAACGCCGACCGCATCTGCCCGGTGCTGTATAAGCAATCAAGCTGCAGTGAGCGTAACTGACTGATGGTTTGCTGCAGGGTAAAGCGGGTCTGGAACACTTCCTGCTCGGCGTTCAGCACGTCAAGCAGCGGGCGGGTGCCCAGCTGCAGATACTGATCCTGATAGAGCTGCTGGGTCTTCTCGCCCAGCTGCTGCTGGCGGCTCATGATGGCAAGGCTTTGCGACAGGCTCAGCGCTTCATTCTGCGATTCACTCAGCTGCTGGCGTGCTTTCAGCCGGGCAGAGTTCACCGCCGCGTTGGCCGCCTGCAGTGCGCTGGCGGCGGCATCGCGCGCAGCGGTAATGCCGCCGCCCTGATAGAGCGGCATCTCCACTTTGACAAACGCCTGATACTGCGTGCGATCCAGCGTGTCACTGCCGGAATAGTGGTTATTGAGGTAGTGCGTCACCTGCGGTTCAAGGGAGATGGTCGGCAGATTCTGCGCATTGGCGTTGTCCAGTTTGGCCTGCGCCTGGCTGGCCTGCGCCCAGGCTGCCAGCACCGCCGGATTGTTTTTATCATCAGCGCGGCCCGCCGCGCAGGCGCGCGTCAGCGTCACCGGAAATTCATCACTGACCTGCCTGATCTGCGGCCAGCCGAGGTAGGTTGCCAGCGTGGCGCGCCAGCGATCCAGATTGGCCTGATACTGCGTCAGCGTGGTCCGTGCGCCTTCAATGCGCGCATCGGTCTGCGTGGCATCAGAAAGCGAAGCGGCACCTTCTTCATTACGCTGCCGTGCCAGCTCGCCGATTTTGCCCAGCGCCGCCAGCTGATCCTGCGCGATCTTCACCAGCCGCTGATAACCCTGCACTTCCACCAGCGCGGCGGCGGTGTCATGCGCCACGGTATCAATGCTCACCAGTACATTGGCCTGCTCCTGCGCCACGCCGGCTTCGGCTGAGCGCACGGAACTGCTGACTTTGCCGAAATCGTACAGCATCTGTGATACCGATAAGACAAAGGACGGGCTGAAGCCTTTTTCCCGATAGGTATTGCTGTAGCCGTTGTTCATACCGGCACTGATCTGCGGATAGTATTTGGCTTTTGCCACATCCACCTGACTGGCCTGCTCCAGCAGCCGGCCGATGGCCTGCGCAATGTCCGGATGCCACTGCACTGCCCGCTGCACTGCCTGATTGAGGGTTAAGGTATCCGGCAGCGTGACCAGCGCGGGCTCCGCCACCTGGCCGGTTAAAGCGGGAAGATCCTGCTGCTGTTGCGCCAGCTCCTGTGAGGTGATGCGTCCGGCGCGCGTCAGGGCGTCACTGGCGGCGTAAAGCGAAGTCGTGTGAAAAAAAACGAGGCCCGCGCAGAGTGCGCTGAGCTTACAGGTACGGCGAGAGAGTGCGCCTGATTGCATCAGATCCATCGATTGTCCACCAGTCAAAATAGAGAAAGGGGCACATCCTGTGCCCGTCACGCTTCCCTGCTTCACAGCACCACTATGCCGTGTGGTTCTGGTGCGGTTGCTGCAGCAGTTCCTCCAGTGAAACGTTCACGCCTTCCAGCGTGATCAGCTGAGTACTGCTCCAGGCGGTGCCGCTGCCGTCACGGTCAATTGAGAGCACGGTATTGCCATCTGAAGTATGGTCCACTTTCACGAAATCATTAATATTACTTGTGGAATCATTCCAGCCGATGAGCAGATCGCTGATGTCGATCTTGTCCCCCTGAGCGACGTTAAAGTCGGTCCAGGTGTCATGCCCGTTGCCCCCGGTACTGTCTGCTGCGCTCAGCAGGTGATAGACCAGCGTATCTGCGCCGGCACCGCTGGTAATGGTGTCGTCGTAGACGCTGCTGGTCAGTGCGTCAGCCCCGCTGGTGCCCGTGATCGTCGGGTGCAGCTCAATGGTGAAGCTGTGGCTCGTCAGGCTGCCATCGTTGCCCGCCAGCGTGTAGCTGAACACCTCTTTATGCGTGATGTTTTGCACATTCACATCCGCATTCAGGTTATAGGTGTAGCTGCCGTTCGCGGCGACATGCAGGGTACCGAACTCACCGGCAACCGCCGTGGTGCCCAGTTTACTGACGGTGGTGGAATCCCCCAGTTCATTAGTGATGATTAACGTTCCACTGTGCGAGGCCGACGCATCGGCCCAGACGGTGCCGCTGGCATCATGCGCGGTATCGCTGCTTTCCACCGCCAGGCTGCTGACGGCAAACAGCGTTGCCGCCGGGCCGTTATGCAGGTTTACGGTGAGCGTGGCCGAGGTCACGGCGCCGCTGGCATCCCGCACCGAATAGGTGAAGGTATCCGCCGCCGGCAGCGTGTCGATATTCAGACCAGCCTTCAGCGCATAGGTATACGCCCCCTTCGCATCAATGGTCAGCGTGCCCCAGGTGGTGTTGATCACCGTATTGCCGCTGGCCGCCACCGCGCTGCTGCCGACGGCGGTGACCGACGTCCCGGCCGGAATGGTGCCTGCCACCGAACTGGTGTCGTTGGTCAGCAGGTTACCGGTGACCGTTGCCGCCACGGTCACTGCCAGCGTGGTGTAATCTGACACCGTACTGACGGTGGTGGTCGGCAGCACGCTGATGTTGGTGTTGGCCGCCACCACGACCGCATAGGTGCCGGTGCCCAGCCCGCTGTAGGTTACGTTCGCGCCCTTCAGCGTCCCGATGGTCAGCAGCGCATTGATGTAGTTGGCCTGCGAACTGACCAGCACCCACGAACCGTTCGCCTGCTGCTCATACAGGTTGAGCGAATAGTTCGCCGCCACACCCACGCTGGTCACCGAGCCGTTCAGCGTCACGGTGCGCGTATCGTCAGGACCGACGGTAAACAGATAGGCGTTGCCGTTGTTGATGACGCTGGCGTTCAGCACGGTTCCCAGTCCCACCGTCAGCAGCGCCGTGTGTGAGGAGTTCACCGTGCCGTTGCTGACCGTGGCCTGAGACGTGCTGTAATCCACCTCACTGATATCGCTGGTGGCCACCACGCGGATGGCGCCAGTCAGCGACGCACCCGGCGATACGTTGCCGGCGCGATCCGCCTGCGTCACCGTCAGGGTTGCGCCGGTGGTCTGCGCGGTGCTGAGATTCACCGACCAGCTACCGCTGCTGCCCACGGTGGCACTGCCCAGCAGGTTCCCGCTGGCATCCCGCACCGACACCGTGGCGTTGGCTTCGCCGCTGCCGCTCACCAGCGTACCTGCGCTGTTGATGCTCAGGCCGGTGACGGCGGTTGGTACCACGGTATCAATGTTGATGGTGGCGCTGCTGTTACCGGTGCTGACGTTACCGGCCGCATCGGTCACGGTGGTGCTTAACGTATGCGCCCCGTTTGCCAGTACGCCAGTGGTGAAGCTCCAGGCGCCGTTGCTGTCTGCGGTAACCGTGCCCAGCGCGGTGCTGCCATCAAAGATGGTGACAATCGCGCCGGCTTCGGTGGTACCGCTCAGCGTCGGCGTGGTATCGCGGGTGAATCCGCCATTGCTCACCGTCACCGGCGTCGTGCCGCTGTCATCGGTCAGGGTGAAGGCCGTGGCTGCCGGTGCCACATTATCAATGCGCAGCGTGGTGCTGACCGCCGGGCTGGTATTCCCGCCGGCGTCGGTTTGCGTCACGCTGAGGGTGTGACTGCCGTTACCCAGTACCGGCGTGATAAAGCTCCAGTTACCGTTGCTGCCGACAATCGCCGTGCCCAGCACCGTGCCGTTCTCACTCACGGTGACGCGTGCGCCCACTTCCCCGCTTCCGGTCAGCAGCGGCGTGGTGTCGTTGGTCAGCCCGTTATTCGGGATGGTGACCGCCGTGCTGCCGTTGTTGTTTGCTGCCTGCAGGTTGGTCACCGCCGCCGGTGCCACCGAGTCAATAACCACGGTGGCGGAGGTGGTGCCGCTGACGTTGCCGGCCACATCGGTGACGGTCACGCTCAGCGGATGCGATCCCTGACTCAGCACCCCGGTGGTGTAGCTCCAGGTGCCGTTGCCGGCCGCCAGCGTGCTGCCAATCAGCGTGCCGTTGTCATACACCGTGATGCGGCTGCCCGCCTCGGCGAGGCCGCTCAGCGTTGGCGTGGTGTCACTGCTTACCCCGCCTGCCGGCACCACCGTGCTGGTGACATCATTGGTGATCACCAGCGTTGAGGTCGCCGGGGCCACCGTATCCACCGTGATCGCCACCGCCGGCGATGGCGCGCTGACGTTGCCGACCGCGTCACGCACCGTCACGCTCAGGGTATGTGGCCCGTTGCTGAGCGCAGCCGTGGTGAAGCTCCACGCGCCGCCGGCATCGGCGACCACTGACCCCAGCGCGGCATTGCCGTCGTACACCGTGACGATGCCGCCCGCTTCCGTTGTGCCGCTCAGCGTTGGCGTGTTGTCATCGGTCACCGCGCCGCTGGTCAGCGCCCCCTGAATGCTGCCCACGTTATCGGTGACGGCAATCGCTGGCGTGGCTGGCGGTGTCGTGTCCACCGTCAGCGACAGGCTGACCGGTGCACTGGTGTTGCCTGCCGCATCGGTGGCGGTGACGTTAAAGGTATGCGCGCCGTCCGCCCGGGCAGGCACGGTGTAGCTCCACGCGCCGTTGCTGCCCGCCACCACCGATCCCAGCACCGTCGTGCCATCGCTGATGGTGACCAGGCTGCCGGCCTCGGTTACACCCGAAAGTGCCGGCGTGCTGTCGCTGGTGACGCCGCCTGCGGCAATCGGAACCGGTGTGGTGCCGTTGTTATTGGCAGCGGCCAGCGTGATGGCCGGTGGGGTGGTGTCAATGATCACCGTGGCCGTCGTGGCCGCGCTGACGTTGCCCGCCGGATCGGTCACCGTGACGCTCAGCGGATGGCTGCCCGGCTGCAGTGCGGCGGTGGTGTAAGTCCAGTTACCGCTGCCGCCGACCGTCAGGCTCGCCACCTGGCCGCTGTTGCTGTCGCGGATGGTGACCAGGCTGCCTGCCTCCGCTGTACCGCTCAGGGTAGGCGTGGTGTCATTGGTCGTGCCGCCATTCGGTACCACCGTGCCCGTGACATCGTTGGTGACCACCAGGGTGGACGCCGCCGGTGGCACCGTATCCACCACCACGGTCGCCGCGGCTGAACGGGCGCTGACGTTGCCGGCGGCATCCGTCACCGTCACGCTCAGTGCATGCGTGCCGTTGGCCAGCACCGGTGAAACGAAGCTCCACGCGCCGGTGCCACCGGCCAGCGCGGTGCCCAGTACGGTATTGCCGTCATACACTGTCACAATGCCGCCGGCTTCCACGCCGGTGCCGCTCAGGGTTGGCGTGGTGTCACTGGTTGCGCCGCCAGTCGGTACAACCGCACCGGTCACGTCATTGGTGACGATCAGGTTTGGCGCACTGGCTGGTGCCGTGGTATCCACGATCAGTGACGTGGTGAGCGGCGTGCTAATGTTGCCTGCCGCATCCTGTGCCGTGACGCTGAAGCTATAGCTGCCTTCAGCCAGCGCGCTGGTGGTGTAGCTCCAGTTGCCGCTGCTGCCGGTCACCACCGAGCCGATCGCCGTCCCGTTCTGGCTGATCGTCACCAGGCTACCGGCTTCCGCCGTGCCGCGCAGGACAGGCGTGGTGTCGCTGGTGCTGCCGCCATTGGCAACGGCAACCAGTGTCGGGCCATTGTTGTTGAACGCGCCAAGCGTAATCGCCGGAGCCGCCGTGTCCACCACCACCGTTGCCGTGCTGGCGGCGCTGACGTTACCGGCCGGATCGGTCACCGTGACGCTGACCGGATGCACGCCGTCGTTCAGCGCGGCACTGGTGTAACTCCAGGCACCGCTCTGCTGAACCGTGAAGCTGGCGACCGCGCCACCATTCACGCTGACCGTCACCAGACTGCCGGCTTCCGCCGTGCCGCTCAGGGTTGGCGTGTTGTCGCTGGTGCTGCCGCCGTTCGGCACCAGCGCGCCGGTGATGTCATTCGTGATAGCCAGCGTCGAGGCTGCAGGCGCAACGGTGTCAACATTCAGGGTGACCGGCGTGGTGGCAGCGCTGACGTTACCGAACGTATCGGTGACGGTGACGCTAAGCGGATGTGCGCCATTGCTGAGGGCAGCCGGGGTAAATTCCCACGCCCCGCCGCTACCGGCGACCACCGAGCCCAGCAGCGTGCTGCCATCGTACACGCTGACAATATAGCCCGCCGCCGTGGCGGTGCCGCTCAGGGTTGGCGTGGTGTCATTGGTGAAGGCGTTATCGCTCAGGTTGCCTGTGACCGGCGAAACGTTATCGCTGATCGCCAGATCGGTGACCGGAGCCGGTGCCGCCGTGGCGACGCTGAACGCCAGCGTGGCCGGTGCGCTGACATTGCCCGCGGCATCGGTGGCGGTCACGCTCAGCGTGTGTGCGCCGTCTGCCAGCACTGAACTGGTGATGCTCCACTGACCGCTGCTGCCCACCGTCACCGAGCCCAGCACCGTACCGTTTTCGCTCAGGGTGATGCGCGAGCCGGGTTCCGCGCCGCTGCCGCTGATCACTGGCGTATTGTCGTTGGTGGTGCTGCCTGCACCAATCGCCGTCGCCACGTTGCCATTGTTATTCGTGGCAGCCAGGTTAACCGGCTGGGCCGGCGCCACGCTGTCGACCGTGATGACGCTGGCGGACGAGAAGGCGCCAGCGTTACCGGCAGTATCCGTCACCTGCGCCCGCAGCACGTGGTTGCCTTCATCCAGCGGCGTGCCTGGCGTGAAGCGCCAGTTGCCGCTGGCATCGGCCACGACCGAGCCAATCGCCACGCTGCCATCAAACAGGGTGATCAGACTGCCAGGCTCCGACGCGCCGGTGAGGAGCGGCGTGCTATCGCTGGTGACGCCGTTGCTGACGATCGGGGTGCCCTGATCGTTACTGACCACCAGCGTTGAGGCGGCCGGGGCCACGGTATCAACGGTAAAGGTGACGGTCGCCGAGCGCGCACTCACGTTGCCGGCGGCATCGGTCACGATCGCACTCAGCGCGTGTGCGCCCTGACTCAGCACCGGTGACTGGAAGCTCCAGGCTCCGGTGGCCGAGGCCGTCACGCTGCCCAGCACGGTGTTGCCTTCGTAAACCGTGACCAGGCTATTCGCTTCTGCCGTACCGGTTATCGCCGGCGTGCTGTCGTTGGTGATGCCGTTCAGATCAATCGGCACATTACTGCCGGAACTGTTGTTATTTGCCACCAGATCCAGCACCACTGCCGGTGCCGTGGTATCCACCGTCAGGGTAAAGGGTGCCGAAGCCGCCCCGCCGTTCACCGTATAGGTAATGACGTTCGCGCCTTCACTCAGGCCAGCCGGGGTGACGCTCCACTGCCCGTCACTGCCCACGACCGCAGAGCCAACGGCAACATCATTCGCCAGCACGGTAATCAGCTCACCAGCCGTTGCCTGGCCGCGCACGACCGGCGTCGCGTCGCGGGTGACCGCGCCGTCAGCCAGTGTGACCAGGCTGCTGCCGCTGTCATCCAGCACCTCCAGTGTACTGGTGGTCGGTGGCAGCGGAGCCTGTACATTCACGGCAAAGGCATCGCTGGCCGCCCCGACGTTCCCCGCCAGATCGGTCACCACCACCGTAAAGCTGTGGCCACCGTTACTCAGCGGCTGGGTGGTAAAGGTCCAGCCGCTGGCGGTAGCCGTGGTGGTGGCAATCAGCGTACCGCCATCATAAAGCGCGACCTGCTCGCCTGTGACCGCCGCGCCAGCCAGCGTAAGGGTGTTATCCGCGGACGTGGCATCCGCTGCCAGCGCGCCGTCATCGTTGCTGACCTGCAGTCCGCTCAGCGCGATTCCCGCCGGTGCCACGGTGTCCACGGTGACGCTGATCGGCCCGGTTTCGGTACTGACATTGCCGGCGGCATCCGTTACCGACACGCTGAAGGCATAGGTGGCGTCAGGCAGCTGGGCCGATTCATAACGCCAGATGCCGTCCTCATTGACCGTCGTGGTGGCGACGATGTCGCCATTCTGGATCAGGTTAATGGTGGTGCCCGCCACGCCGGTGCCGCGCAGCACGGGCGTGCTGTCATTTGTGAAGCCATTAGTGACCTGATACGCCGTGGCATTGGCGTTGCTGAAAACGCCAAAGCTCAGCACCGGATCGGGATTCACCGTGTTCACCGTCAGGTTAAACGGTGTGGTGGCGCTGATGTTGCCCGCCTCATCCGTCACCGTCACGTTCAGCGTATGCGCCGTGTTACTCAGTGCCGGCGTGGTAAAGCTCCAGTTGCCGTCAGCGTCAGTACGCACGGATCCCAGCGGCGTGCCCGTAGTGGCACCATCGTAAATGGTCACGATGCTGCCGGCCTCCGCCTGGCCGCTCAGTAGCGGGCTGGGGTCGTTGGTGACACTGCCGCTGCCCAGGGTGACCGGGGCATCCGGATCGTTGTCATTCTGCACCAGCAGCGCCGTAACCGGCTCCGGCGCGGTGGCGTCAACCTGAATCACATACGCGGCCGAGACGTCGCTGACGTTTCCGATTTCATCGGTCACGGTCACGGTCAGTGAATGCTGCCCATCGCTCAGCTGCGGAGAGACAAGACTCCAGGCACCGTCCGCGTTCGCCTGCACGGTTCCCAGCAGCACGCCATTGTTGTAGACCGAGACGGTGCTGTTGGCTTCCGCTGAACCGCTGATTAGCGGCGTGTTATCCCGGGTAAAGGCGTTGAAATTGATCGCCGTATCATTGGCGCCGCTGTTATCAAACACCGCGAAAGTCGCCACCGCTGGCGGCACAGCGTCCACCGTGAAGGTAATATCTGTCGCCGCAGCCGCGCTGTTACCGGCCGCATCGCTGGCGGTGACGCTCAGCGTATGGGTGGCGCTGCTCAGCGTGGGCACGCTAAAGCTCCACTGACCGTTACCGCCGGTCACCACCGAGCCGATGACGTTGCCGTCACTGCGGATAAACACCGTACTGCCGGCTTCCGCGGTGCCGCTCAGCACCGGGGTCGCATCCCCGGTAAGGGAGCCAGCGCTAATCTCCTCTCCATTGCTGTCGTTGGTCAGTGCGGTGATCGCCACGGCCGGTGGCGTGCTGTCCACCACCAGGCCAATGGTAACCGGTGCGCTCACGTTGCCTGCGCTGTCGGCGCTGGTCACGCTCAGACTATGTTGTCCATCGCTCAGCGTATTGCTGGTGAGGCTCCACAGTCCGTTGCTGCCCACCAGCACGCTGCCCAGCACGTTGCCGCTTTCGTCCGTTACCGTCACGGTGGTGCCGGCTTCGGCGGCCCCGCTGACGGCTGGCGTGCTGTCGTTGGTCAGCGCGCCGTCGGCAATCGGTGTGTTGCTGCTGGTGTTCTGCAGCGCAAGGTTGGTCACCGGTGCCGGCACCACGGTATCAATGACAACGTTGACCACGCTGCTGGCGGCGCTGGTATTGCCGGCGGCGTCAGTCACGGTGACATTGAAGTTCCAGGTGCCGTCATTGAGCAGGGGATCATACCGCCAGTTGCCGTCGGCATCTGCCAGCACGGTGCCCAGCGGCGTAATACCGTCAAAAATGGTGATGATGCTGTTTGCCTCGGCGCTGCCCACCAGATGCGGTGAGCTGTCAGCGATGGTGCTGCCCGGGGCGATAACGCCTTCGTTGTCATTGCGCAGCTCAAGGCCGGTTGCGGTGCCCGGGGCCACGGTGTCAACCGTAAAGCTGACGCTGCGGTCATCGCTGACGTTGCCGGCGGCATCGCGGGCGGTGGCGGTCAGGGTATAGGTGCCCTGATCCAGCGCCGCCGGGGTAAAGCTCCATGCGCCGCTGCTGCCAGCTACCACGCTGCCCAGCACCACATCGCCATTCTGAATGGTGACGATGCTGCCCGCGTCGGCCTGGCCGGTCAGTTCAGGGGTAGTATCGCGGGTCGCGCCGTCAGCGGCAACCGGCACCAGCGTGCCATCCTCGTTGCTGTTGACCGTCAGTGCCGTGACGGCGGCAGGCGGCACGGTATCCACGGTGATCGTGACCGCATCCGAGCGCGCACTGACATTCCCCAGCGTATCGGCCACGGTGATGCTCAGAGCATGGCTGCTCTCCGCCAGCGCAGAGGGCGTGAAGCTCCATGCGCCGCTGCTGGCATCGGCCACCGCCGAGCCCAGCACGGTATCGCCGTCGTAAATCGTGACCAGACTGCCCGCTTCCACCGTGCCGCTCAGTGCCGGCGTCGGGTCATTGGTGAAGCCATTATCCGGCACCGTCACCGGGGCCGGGCCGTTGTTGTTGCTGACCACAAACGGCGTCAGCACCGGCGCGGTGGTATCCACCGTCAGGGCCAGCACATTACCCGCTGCGCTGACATTGCCGGCGGCATCGGTGGCGGTAGCACTCAGGGCGTGCGCGCCCTCGGCCAGCGGTGTCGCCGGCACAAAGCGCCAGCTGCCATCCCCCGCGCTGGCGACCACAGAACCGATCGCCGTGTCGCCATCATAGAGGGTGACCAGGCTGCCGGGTTCCGCGCTGCCTGAGAGCGTCGGCGTGCTGTCGGTGGTGGCATCCGTCACCGGCTGGCTGGCATCGTCGGTGGCCGTCAGATCGCCAATCGCCGCTGGCGCCGTCAAATCTACCGTAAAGGCATAAGGCAGCGAGGCGCTGCCGGCATTGCCCGCCGGATCGGTGACCGTGGTGGTAAAGCTGTGCTGTCCCTCCGCCAGCGGTGCTGCCGGCGTGAACGTCCAGTTGCCATTGCCATCAACGCTGGCTGAGCCAAGCTCACCGCCATTATCAAAAACGCGTACCACGCTGCCGGGCTCTGCGCTGCCGGTTAGCCGCGGCGTGGTATCTGTGGTGGCACCGCCTTCGGCGATGGCCACCGCTGCGCCATTGATCTCACCGCTGAGTTGCAGATTCGCGGGTGTCCCGGGTGCGGTGGTATCCACGATCACCACCACGGCCGAAGACGGCGCGCTGACATTGCCGGCCGCATCGGTCACGGTGGTGGTCAGCGTATGGCTGCCTTCCGCCAGCGGCGTATCCGGCGTCACGCTCCAGTTACCGTCATTATCGGTCACGGCCGTGCCCAGCACCGTGCCGTCTTCATACAGCGTGACGGTGCTGCTCGCTTCGGCTGTGCCGCTCAGCGCTGGCGTCGGGTCATTGGTTGCGCCGCCGTCGGCAATCGGGCCGCTGCCGCTGTTCAGCTGCAGCCCGGCCGGGGCATCCGGTGCCTGCGTATCCACCACAAAGCTAATCGCCGGTGACGGTGCGCTGACGTTCCCCGCCGCGCTGGTCACGGTGGTAGTGAGGCTGTGGTCGCCCTGCGTCAGGGCCGGCGTGGTGAAGCTCCACGTCCCGTCACCGCCTGCCGCCACTGAACCCAGCACGGTGTCACCGTCCAGAATGGTGATGACACTGCCTGCCGCCGCCGTTCCGCTCAGCACCGGCGTGGTGTCGCTGGTGGCCCCGCCGGTTACCGGTACGCTGCTGCCGCTCTGGTCATCGCTCAGAACCAGATTTCCTGCCGCAGGCGGCGCGGTCAGATCGACCGTGAACGGAAACGCGCCGCTTTCGCTGCCCGCATTGCCGGCGCTATCGGTCACGATGGTACTCAGGCTGTGGCCGCCGGCCTGCAGCGGGGTGTCCGGCGTGAAACGCCAGATGCCTTCGCCGTCTGCCGTGGCTGAGCCAATCGCACTGCCGTTATCCAGAATGGTGACCACGCCGCCCGCTTCCGCCGTCCCGCTGAACAGCGGCGTGGTATCACTGGTCACACCGGCCGGCTCAATCGCGACCGGTGCCTGACCGTTGTTATTACTCAACTGCAGGTTGTCCGCCGCCGCCGGTGGCACCGTATCCACCACCACGCCGATCGGCGCAGAAGGCTGACTGGTATTGCCCGCCGCACTGGTGACGGTGGCGGTCAGGGTATGTGGCCCGTCCGCCAGCGCCGTACCGGGCGTAAAGCGCCAGTTGCCATCGGCATCGGCCGCGACCGAGCCCAGCGCATCCGCGCCGTCATACACGGTGACAAGGCTGCCCGCCGGCGCTGTGCCGCTCAGCTCTGGCGTGTTGTCGTTGGTGGCGGCACCGCTGGCTACCGGTAGCGGCGTTTCACCGTTGTTGTTGCTCAGCAGCACATCGCCAGGGGCTGGCGGCACTGAGGTATCGACTGTAAAAGTCAGCGCATCAGAGGCCGGACCGGTGTTGCCTGCCGCATCGGTCACGGTGGTGGTCAGGCTGTGGTCGCCCGCGCTCAGCGCCGGCGTGGTGAAGCTCCAGTTGCCGTCATTGCCGGTAACCACCGTGCCAATGGCCTGCCCGTTATCGGAGACCGTGACGGTACTGCCCGGTTCCGCGCGACCACTCAGCACCGGCGTGGTGTCGTTGGTCACGCCATTACTGATGACAACCGGCGTGCCGCTCTGATCGTCACTGAGCTGCAGTGCACTGGCCGCGGCCGGCGGTGTGGTATCGACGGTGACAATCAGCGGTGCCGATGCCGGGCCGCTGTTGCCAGCCGCATCGGTGACCACGGTGGTCATACTGTGCGCCCCATCGCTCAGCGGCGTGTCTGGCGTAAAGCGCCAGTTGCCGGCGCTGTCAGTGCTGGCACTGCCAATCACCGTACCGCTATCCGCGACGGTGATCACGCTGCCCGGCTCCGCAGAGCCGCTAAGCGTCGGCGTGGTGCTGTTGGTAACGCCATTTGCCGGCAGCGTATCGCCATCGGCATTCGTGAGCTGCACATTCGCCGCGGCAGCAGGCGGTAAGGTATCTACCGTCAGCGTAACCGGGGCTGAGGATGGCCCGGTGTTTCCGGCCGCATTCGTGACCGTGGTGGTCAGGCTGTGATCGCCATCGCTGAGAACAGGCGTCGTAAAGCGCCAGTTGCCGTCACTGTCCACCGTGGTGCTGCCCAGCACGGTAGTGCCATCCAGCACCGTGACGATATTGCCTGCGGCCAGACCGCTGCCGCTCAGGATCGGGGCGGTCGTATTAGTCGGCGTGGTGCCATCCAGCGGCGCACCGCTGGCGTCGGTAAGGTCAATCACAGCCGGCGCATCCGGCACGGCAGTATCAATGGTGACGTTAATGACGCCGGAATCCGTTTGCACGCCGTCCGCGCTGATGGCGGTGGCGTGGAAGGCATACAGGCCATCTTCCAGCGTGCCCGGGGTCAGGTTCCACTGCCCGTTGCCATCCGCCACCACGCTGCCAAGCGCCACCGTGCCGTTATAAAGGATCACCAGATCGCCGGCCCCCGCCACGCCGCTGAACACCGGCGTGTTATCCCGGGTGCTTGATCCTTCGCTGAGCGGCACCTGCGTGCTGCCGCTGTCATCAACGATCTCCAGTGAACCGATCGCCGGCGGCACATCCGCCGCCACCGTGAAGCCATAGGCGGGTGACGCCGCGCTGACGTTGCCCGCTGCGTCTGTCACCGTGGTGGTGAAGCTGTGCGCGCCGTTAGTCAGCGCTGCCGGCGTGAAGCGCCAGTTACCCGCCTCATCGGCCGCCACCGAACCCAGCAATGTCGTGCCGTCATACACCCGGACTACCGCTCCCGGCTCGGCGCTGCCGGTCAGATCCGGCGTACTGTCGGTCGTGGTGGTGCCGGCGCCAATCGCGCTGCCGTTCGCATCGCTCAGCGCCAGGCCGCCGGCCGCTGCCGGTGCCACGCTATCGACCGTGAAATCGATCGCTGCTGACGCCGGACTGACGTTGCCGGCTAAATCCGTCACCGTGGTGGTGAAACTGTGTCCGCCTTCGCTCAGCAGCGGTGAGGTAAAGCGCCAGCTGCCATCGGTGCCGGCGGTAACCGATCCCAGCACCGTCGTGCCGTCCAGCACCGTAACGAGGCTGCCGGCTTCGGCATTGCCGCTCAGCACCGGCGTGTTGTCACTGGTGCTGCTGCCTGGCGCCACCTCGCTGAGGGTGCTGCCGGCGTCGCTGGCCAGCAGCAGGTTGCCGGCAGTATCCGGTGCGACAGAGTCAACCGTGATGGTGATAAAGGCCGTGTTGATGCTGTTGCCGCTGGCGTCAGCGATCACGCCGTGCAGGGTGTGTAGCCCCTGGCTCAGGTTGAACAGCGCAAAGGTCCACTGCCCGTTCGCATCGGCGGTGGTGCTGCCGACGACCGTATTCCCGTCAAGGATTTGTATGGTGCTGCCGGCACTGGCCAGCCCGGTCAGCACCGGATTTTCATCAGAGGTATAGCTGCCGTTGGTCAGCACTACCGTGGTGGTGCCGCTGTCAGACGTGACCTCCAGCGAGCCGCTGGCCGGAGGCAGATCGGCGGCCACAATCACCGTAAAGACCGGCGTCGGCGCGCTGACATTGCCTGCGGCGTCCGTCGCTGTCACGGTGAACGCATGGCTGCCGTTGCTCAGCGTCGGCGGCGTGAAGCGCCAGTTGCCGGCGGCATCAGCGGTGGTAATGCCCAGCAGCAGTGAGCCGTCATACACGCTGATCGTCGCGTTGGCCTCGCTGGTGCCGCTCAGTACCGGTGTTCGGTCATCGGTGGTGTCGCCGTTGCTGAGCGGCCCCTGCTGGTTGCCGACAGCGTCCGTGACCAGCAGATCGCTGACGGCCGCCGGGGCGGTGGTATCAATCGTCACCGAGACCGGCGCCGACGGCGCGCTGCTGTTGCCCGCCGCATCGGTCACGGTGGCGGTCAGGCTGTGCGCCCCCTCCGCCAGATCGGGCGTGGTAAAGCGCCAGGTGCCATCGCTGCCGACAGTGCTGCTGCCCAGCACCTGACCGTTATCACTGATGGTCACCACGCTGCCCGCTTCTGCGGTGCCGCTCAGCACCGGCGTGGTGTCATTGGTGCTGCCGTCCGTCGCCAGCGGAATCTGCGCACCGCTGTTATCGCTACTCAGCAGCAGATCGCTGGCCGCCGCGGGCGGTACTGTGTCCACGGTGAAGCTGTAAGGTGCCGACGCAGCGCTGCTGTTGCCCGCCGCATCGGTGGCGGTGGCGGTCAGGCTGTGATCGCCTGCTGCCAGCGCCGGCGTGGTAAAGCTCCAGCGGCCTGTGTTGTCCGTCGTGACGCTACCCAGCACCGTGTCGCCGTCACGAATCACCACGATGCTGCCGGGTTCGGCGCTGCCGCTCAGGACAGGCGTGATGTCGCCGGTGGTGCCGTTTGCCGCGACCGGCAGTGGCGTCGCGCCCTCGTCGTTGACCAGCGCCAGATCGCCTGGCACCGCCGGTGCTACGGTGTCAATGGTAATGGTCACCACGTCGCTCTGCGTGACGCTGCCGTTAATATCAATGCTGGCCTGGAAGGCATAAGTGCCGTCAATCAGCGCACCTGGCGCGTAACTCCACTGGCCGTTGCCGTCTGCAGTGACGCTGCCCAGAACGTTGCTGCCGTCATAGAGCGTGACAATCGCCCCGGCGCTGGTCACGCCGCTGAGAATCGGGGTGTCATCCTGGGTGATGGCCCCATCCGCCAGCGTGACGACCGTGCCGTTGCTGTCATCAGTAACCTGCAGCGGCAGTGTCGCGGGTGGCAGGCTGGCGTCAACCGAGAAGTCAACTGGCGCTGAGGATGCACTGGTATTGCCTGCCGCATCCGTTACCGTGACGCTGAAACTGTGCGCACCGTTTGCCAGCGCCGGTGAGGTGAACTGCCAGCTACCGTCACTGCCGGCGGTAACGCTGCCCAGCAGCGTGCCGGCATCGTAGACGTTGACGATCGCTGCCGGCTCCGCCTGGCCGCTGAGAACCGGCGTGCTGTCATCGGTGGTCGTGCCAGGCGCAACCGGAACCGGCGTCGCACCGGCATCATTGCTCAGCAGCAGATTGCTGGCCGCGACCGGTGGCGTGGTATCCACGGTGAAACCGAGCGCCGCAGAGGCCGGGCCGGTGTTGCCTGCCGCATCGGTTACGGTGGTGGTCAGGCTGTGCGCGCCTTCATTCAGCTCAGGCGTGATAAACGTCCAGCTGCCATCACTGCCGGCGGTGACGCTGCCCAGCACCGCATTGTTATCCAGCACCGTGACGACGCTGCCCGGCTCGGCGCTGCCGCTGAGCTGTGGCGTGATGTCGCGGGTGGCGCCGTCAGCAGCAATCGGCTGCTGCACGCTGCCGCTGGTGCCGTTCAGCACTATGTCGCTGGCAGCAGCAGGCGGCGTGGCGTCCACGGTAAAGGGCAGCGGATCGGAGGCGGGACTGATGTTGCCGGCGGCATCGCTGACGGTGGTGGTCAGACTGTGGCTGCCTTCATCCAGCGCGGGCGTGGTAAAACGCCAGTTGCCGCTGGCGTCTGCGGTGGCCGTGCCCAGCAGGGTGTCACCGTCGCGCACGCTGACCGTGCTGCCCGGCTCGGCGGTACCGCTGAGCGTCGGTGTGGCGGTATTGGTCACGCCACCGGCGCTCACCGGCACGCTGCCGCCGCCGGTGTCATTGCTCAGATTGAGTTCGCCTGCGCTGGCCGGTGCCAGCGTATCGATGTTAAGGGTGATCGTCGGGGTCTGCGTGACGTTGCCGTTTGCATCCGTTACCGCTGCGGAGAAGGCATAGCTGCCATCAGCCAGCGCAGCCGGCGTAAAACGCCATTGCCCATTGGCATCGGCCACCACGCTGCCCAGCACCTCCGTGCCGTTATACAGCGTGATCAGGTTACCGGCGGTTGCCACCCCGGTCAGCACCGGCGTGTTATCTGCGGTGCTGGTTCCGTTATTCAGCAGCTGCGCCGTGGTGCCGCTGTCATCATAGACTTCGAGGCTGCCGCTGGCAGGCGGCAGCGCGGATTGAATGAAGATGTTATAGGCTGATGACGCTGCGCTGACGTTGCCGGCGGCATCGGTCAGCGTCACGCTCAGGCTGTGGCTGCCGCTACCCAATACGGGCGTGGTAAAACTCCAGGTTCCGTCACTGGCCACCACCGTGCTGCCCAGCAGAGTCTGACCGTCAAAGACGCTGACCACCGTTCCCGCTTCACCCAGACCACTCAGGGTGGGTGTGGTGTCGCTGGTGCCGGCGCCGTTTGGCAACGGTGCCGTGCTGCCGTTATCCGTGCCGCTCATGGCCAGATCGGTGGCCGCCGCCGGCGCGACGGTGTCCACGGTAAAACTGATCGCGTTGCTGGCGGCGCTGGTATTGCCGGCGGCGTCAGTCACCGTCACGCTTAAACTGTGCTGGCCATCACCGAGCACCGGCGTGGTAAACAGCCAGCTGCCATCCGCCCCGGCGGTCGTGGTGCCGAGCAGCGAGCTGCCATCATAAACGCTGATAATCGATCCGGCTTCTGCCGTGCCGCTGAGGACAGGCGCGTTATCGGAGGTGGTGCCTCCCTGGGCAATCGCGCCCGGCTGGTTGCCGGTGCCGGTCAGCGCCAGGTCCGCTACTGCAGCCGGTGGCGTGGTGTCATTACCGGTGCCGCTGCCGTCACCTTCGCCGGTATTGCCACCGCCCGGGGTACCTCCGCCGGTTTCGCCGCCACCGGTGTTGCCACCGCCTGTGTTATCGCCGCCGGTGTTATCACCGCCGCCGCCTCCGCCACGGTTACCGGCGACCAGCGCGCCGATACCCGCCAGCGCAGCGCCGGCGATACCGAACGCCGTGATGGTACCGGTATCCGTGGTATTCACCGCCAGCAGCCCTTCGGTGCTGTCGATAGAAACGTACTGAAAACCTTCTGTGCCGGGATCTTCTACCCACCACAGGGCACCGCGATCGTCCTGCAGCACCAGATCGCTGTCACCCTGCGGGTTATAAAAGTTATGAATAACAAGAACATCACCTGATTTAGTGGTGACGACTAAATCATTACCATTGCGTGTGAAAGACTTAATTTCTGCCTGATTAAGCTGCAGCTTAACCACGCTGGGAGCAGTCAAATTAACCTGATCGCCGCTGATTTCAGAAGCAATTGTGCCGCCTTTGGGCGTAATAGAAATGTTGTTCATGTTATTGAGATCCCGTGCAGTTATTTGCTTATCAGCATCCATAAAAATGCCCGGCATCCACGGATACCGGTGTTAAGCACGGATAACGCGCTGCATTATCCGCTTCCTCCTCCCAATTAATTCCACTGCGGTAAATAAACAATGAAATCACGCTGAGTCTTGTGACGCTGCCAATCTGCTATACCCTGCCAGACGTGGGTGAATATTCTCCGCAGAAAGATGCAGGTATTCCGCGCGGCGGATAAACAGCGCTGCAATTATTACGTGCCGCCACGCTGTGCATTATTTCCCCTGGTTAATATCCGGCTTTTTCACGCAGGTAATCAGGATTGTGCAGCCAAATCATCCAGATAGACGCTTTCCCACAGATGACCCTGCATGCCGAATATCGCTCTGTGCGCCAGCAGGTCAGCCTGGGATTGATTTTCAACGCCCTCAATAATCACGCCGCGACATAATTGATTAAGGTGGTCGAGCAGAATGTCGAAAGTACGCTCCTCGCCAAATTGCCAGAAAAATTGCTGGTCAATCTTGACGATTTCAAATATTCCGCTATCAAGCATGGTCAGGCTGGAATAACCCGGACCAAAATGATCAAGCCATAAGGGAGCGGGCGTGATTTTTGACACGCCTTTTAATGTCAGCAGATCAGCACTGGAAAAACGTGCGGTAAAAAAGGCAGAAAGTTCTAAACGCATCAGCGTCAGAGTGGCCAGTTTCTCTTGTATTTCAGCATCTTTGAAAATACCGTCCACAATATCTCTGTCTACATTTACGCTAATAACCTGTCTGAATCCCGTCTGGTATAGCTGAATAAGCTTTTCGACCTGGTGGAGGAATAACTGCCATTTCTGGTCAGCAGGAAGCTGACTGAAGAATCCGGTATCTCTTTCCGGATGACGATCGTTATTAATAGTGGCGTCATTCACATAACGCGTTAACAGTTCCCATGCCTGCAACTCGCCGGATTTGCCATGAATTGGCTCCAGTAAGAAGCGATAATCACATTCATAGCCCATTGGCGATCCTTACAGGAGCGACACAACCTCAAAACTGTCAGGATTTCTCATGTAACGTGCTAAGTAAACATTGATAAAACTTAACACCTTAACTGAAGCCTAACGCACAATTTACATTTTGAAAAATAGATTTCAGTTAAGCGCGTGTCAAACTTTAATCGTTTAAAGCTATCAATGAGAAGATTATTTTTCTTTAAACTTCATATAATGATCAGAAAAATCCTGGGTAAAACGGTGTAAAGCGCAGTGCAGCATTGCCGTAAAAATTCAATTAATTGATTTTTATCATTTTTAATCGTGCTGTTTTTTGTACTCTGCCCTTCATCCGGAAAAACCGCAGCCACAGCAGGCGTGAAAAGGTTCCAAAAAGCGCCAGAAAATAAAATGCACGTAATGTGATTATTTTATATTTAATGTTTAACTTTTTATTATGCATGCAAAAAGCATCATTAAGCTTAACTGGTGATAACACATTAAGCCCAATGAATAAGTGCCGGAAAGTATTGCTTATTTCAACAGGGAGAAAATTTAAAAAAAACGAAATTGACCCGCCGCGGCTCCGTTTGTTTCATTTCCGGGAGCAGGTGCAGCAGGCTAAATAAGCGAGGTGATCTTTCTCACGTTTTGCATAAAAAGCGCGGGCGTGAGCGGCGGGCATAAAAAAACGGGCCCGCAGAGGCCCGTTTATCACAGACGACGTTATTCGTCTTCGAGATAGGTATAGCCATACAGGCCGCTTTCGAACTCTTCAAGGAACTGCGCCCGCAGCTCTTCGTCGATGTCTTTTTGCTGTTTAACCTGATCGCGGAACAAGGTCATCAGATCGTTCGGGTTCAGCTGGACATATTGCAGCATATCCGCCACGGTATCGCCTTCGTCTGACAGCTGAACTTCCACGCTGCCATCCGGGAAAGCAAACACGTCTACCGCTTCGGTGTCACCGAACAGGTTGTGCATGTTACCCAGGATCTCCTGATAAGCCCCGACCATAAAGAAGCCCAGCATCGGCGGGTTCTCAACGTCATATTCCGGCATCGGCATCGTGGTGGCGATACCGTCACCGTCCACGTAGTGATCGATGGTGCCGTCAGAATCACAGGTAATATCCAGCAGCACCGCGCGGCGCTGCGGCGTTTTATTCAGCCCTTCCAGCGGCAGAACCGGGAACAGCTGATCAATGCCCCATGCATCCGGCATCGACTGGAACAGGGAGAAGTTGACGTAGATTTTATCTGCCATCCGCTCCTGCAGCTCATCGATAATCGGACGGTGCGCGCGGTTGCTTGGGTCCAGGTGCTGCTGAATATAGTGGCAGATGCTCAGATAGAGCTGCTCTGCCCAGGCGCGCTGGCCGAGATCGTAAGTACCGGACGAATAGCCGGTATGGATATCGAACAGATCCATCTGGCTGTCGTGCAGCCATTCACGCAGCGAGCGTCGCACGCTGGGTTCGTGCATCTCCTGCCACGTATCCCACAGGCTTTGAATCGGGCGCGGCGAGTCCGCATCCGGTGCCACCGGCGTGCTGAATTCGTTACGCTCTACGCCGATGATGTTGGAAACCAGCACGGTGTGATGCGCGGTCACGGCACGGCCGGATTCGGTAATGACGGTTGGGTGCTCCAGTCCGTGCTCTTCACAGGCATCGCCAATCGCCCAGATCACGTTGTTGGCGTATTCGTTCAGGCCATAGTTTACCGAGCAGTCCGATTGGGAACGCGTGCCTTCGTAGTCGACGCCGAGGCCACCGCCCACGTCAAAGCACTTGATGTTGACGCCCAGTTTCGCCAGCTCAACGTAAAAGCGCGCCGATTCACGCACGCCGGTGGCGATATCGCGGATGTTGGCCATCTGCGAACCGAGGTGGAAGTGCAGCAGCTGCAGGCTGTCGAGACGGCCGGCGTTGCGCATGATATCCACCAGTTGCAGCACCTGCGATGCCGCCAGGCCGAATTTGGATTTTTCGCCGCCGCTGGACTGCCATTTACCGGAGCCCTGCGAAGCCAGACGCGCACGAATACCGAGACGCGGAATCACGTTGAGGCGCTCCGCCTCTTCCAGCACCAGCCGCACTTCGGTCATCTTTTCGATAACCAGATAGACTTTATGCCCCAGCTTTTCGCCAATCAGCGCCAGACGAATGTATTCACGGTCTTTATAGCCGTTGCAGACAATCACCGTGCGGGTCTTACCGGCGTGCGCCAGTACCGCCATCAGTTCCGCTTTGGAACCGGCTTCCAGACCCAGCGGTTCGCCGGAGTTCACCAGCGATTCAATTACGCGCTTATGCTGGTTCACCTTGATGGGATACACCAGGAAGTAATCGCCTTTGTAACCGTAGGATTCGCGCGCGCGTTTAAAGGCGGCGTTGATGGAGCGCAGACGGTGCTGCAGGATTTGCGGGAAGCAGAACAGCGCCGGCAGGCGCTGACCGTCCGCCTCGCGCTCTTTAACCAGCTTCGCCAGGTCAACGCGCACATCCGGCTGATCCGGATCCGGGCACACGCTGATGTGGCCCAGTTCGTTGACGTCGTAATAGTTATTACCCCACCAGGCAATGTTGTAGGTGCGCAGCATTCTGCTGGCGTCCTGATCGTTCACAGCCACCTCCTGCATTGAGCGGAGTACACCCTGTTCGCCGGCTGACGAACCCTTGATATTCTTCATGTCGTCAGACATCACGAACCTCAATTTTCCGTTGAAATATGAAACTGTTGCCAGGTTTTGCTAACGCTACGCCGGGTAGAAATGTGTTCATGCTGCTTCTCTCACCTCATCAGGTTGCCCTGCGCATTGCTGATGTTAAGTGTAAAACACCGTGCCGGAGTCGGGGAAAACCGGTCCGCCATTACCGTAAAGGCAGGCTTACCCGCCGCGATATCAGCACGGTGAAAAGACGTGAAAAAGGTTAACCGGCGCTCGTGTCGGGATAATTACCGCAACACACAAAACGCAGACAGGAGAAAAGAACAGAACCGGAAACAGAAAGGAGTGGCAGCGCGCCAGATAAGCGCTGTGAACCGAAGCGTGGCAAAATGTGGTTCATTGGTTTTATCACCTCCAGCGCCTGCTAAGAGCATGCGAAAACGGAGTGGATGATAGCCAGATTAACGGTATCTGACGGCGCGACGCACGGGTGCGTCATCCTTTGGCTGTCAGCGTGCGACAGCAGCGGCGTTTTATACCGTCTGGCTGGCAAAAATGCAAAATCTTTGTCGGCGCTTTGCGCGCACTGTCAGGAAAAACTTCCAGCCGGCCGCTTGCTGAAAAGTGCGGAATCGGAAAAAGCACTGGAAAAGCGCTGCGCGTCTCCCCTAAAATGGCCGTCCAGATGGTTTTCCATCTAAACTAATAAAGTTTTCCGGGTTAGCGCCGTATTATTACGCTATCACCCACTGCTCGCGGCTTTGCCTGAAGGGGCGTCGGGCAGGCCACCTCCTGCTAACGCTATGCAGTCGAATTCAAACCATTTGTAAGGTAAAGAACAGAATGGCTAAACACCTTTTTACATCTGAGTCCGTATCAGAAGGACATCCTGATAAAATCGCTGACCAAATTTCCGATGCCGTGCTGGATGCCATCCTCGAACAGGATCCCAAAGCACGCGTGGCCTGCGAGACGTACGTGAAAACCGGTATGGTGCTGCTGGGCGGTGAAATCACGACCAGCGCCTGGGTGGATATCGAAGAGATCACCCGTAAAACCGTGCGTGAAATCGGTTATGTTCATTCCGATATGGGCTTTGATGCCAACTCCTGCGCCGTGCTGAGCGCCATCGGTAAGCAGTCGCCGGATATTAATCAGGGCGTTGACCGTACCGATCCGCTGGAACAGGGTGCCGGTGACCAGGGCCTGATGTTCGGGTATGCCACCAACGAAACTGACGTGCTGATGCCAGCGCCAGTGACCTACGCGCACCGTCTGGTGCAGCGTCAGGCGGAAGTGCGTAAAAACGGCTCCCTGCCGTGGCTGCGCCCGGATGCCAAGAGCCAGATCACCTTCCAGTACGACGGCGGTAAAATCGTCGGTATCGATGCCGTGGTGCTCTCGACCCAGCATGCGGAAGAGATTTCCCAGGCCGACCTGCGTGAAGCGGTGATGGAAGAGATCATCAAGCCGGTGCTGCCGGTTGAGTGGATCAATGCCAGCACCAAATACCACATCAACCCGACCGGCCGTTTCGTGATTGGCGGACCAATGGGCGACTGTGGTCTGACGGGCCGTAAAATTATCGTTGATACCTACGGCGGTATGGCACGTCACGGCGGCGGCGCGTTCTCCGGTAAAGATCCCTCTAAAGTGGACCGTTCAGCGGCTTACGCGGCGCGCTATGTGGCCAAGAACATCGTCGCAGCAGGCCTGGCAGACCGCTGTGAAATTCAGGTTTCTTACGCGATCGGCGTGGCAGAGCCCACCTCTATCATGGTGGAAACCTTCGGTACTGAGAAAGTCTCTACCGAACAGCTGACGCTGCTGGTGCGCGAATTCTTTGACCTGCGCCCTTACGGCCTGATTCAGATGATGGACCTGCTGAAGCCTATCTATAAAGAGACGGCGGCGTACGGTCACTTTGGTCGTGAGCACTTCCCGTGGGAGCAGACCGACAAAGCCGCCCAGCTGCGTGAAGCAGCAGGCCTGTAATCTGTCCTGCCCCTGCGCCACCTTCTCCCGCCGGGAGAAGGCACAATCAGCCCGCTTAACGCGGGCTTTTTTACGCCCGCCGTGCGTAACCGCCACAGCAACATTGGCCGCAACGCGCATCAGGCCACAATAGCTGACGCACGATAGCGCAGGGAGTACGCGGCGGCAGCGTGCCGGCCAGAGGCGGCATAAAACCCTGTGCGCGATATCCCCCGCTGTGCGGCAAATCGTGCGGCACAGGTGCGCCCTCTTCCGCTCCGTCAGGCTCAGGCGAGTCTGATTTATTCCGCTTTTTTCCCCGCTCCCGCGCGCTTTGCCGGGCAATCACACGATTTGTTTCTTACGCCGCAAGCGCAATTTTTAACCCTGTCTACACTCATAGCACTGCGCTGACAACATTTTGTTAACGATTACATTTTGAAAGCCTTTTACTATCTGTAATTTAGAGATTTTTCAGCGTAGTCACATCGGTAAAAATGCGTTATTTTCAGCGTCGTCTGATAGCCGGTATTCAGAGTGATGTCAGAAACTTAAAGGGTGCTATACCTTACTGGTTACGTAACTATTTCGGGTGGAAAATGCTGAATTGCAGGGTTTCAGCATGTGTAACCGATTACAATCATGTGATCTTACTCACTTTTTCCACCGACAGGTTTCATAACATTGATAACAACAAAGATGGATAAACTTCGGAGGCACTATGCCTGGTAATACTCACAAAAGCAGAACCTCAAACAAGGCGATGACCCTGTTTGTCTGCTTTCTGGCCGCACTGGCTGGCCTGCTGTTTGGTCTGGATATCGGCGTCATCGCCGGTGCTTTACCTTTCATCGCAAAAGATTTTAACGTGACCGCACATCAACAGGAGTGGATCGTCAGTTCCATGATGTTCGGTGCTGCAGTGGGCGCCATCGGCAGCGGCTGGATGTCTTCGCATCTGGGCCGTAAAAAGAGCCTGATGGCCGGTGCGATTCTGTTCGTGATCGGTTCATTGTGGTCTGCCATGGCTCCGAACCCGGAAATGCTGATCACCGCGCGCGTGGTGCTGGGCCTGGCCGTGGGTGTTGCCTCCTATACTGCACCGCTTTATCTGTCTGAAATTGCGCCGGAAAAAATCCGTGGTAGTATGATCTCGCTGTATCAGCTGATGATCACCATCGGGATTCTGGGCGCTTACCTGTCTGACACCGCCTTCAGCGCCTCCGGCGACTGGCGCTGGATGCTGGGCATCATCACCATTCCGGCGATTCTGCTGCTGGTGGGCGTTGTGTTCCTGCCAAACAGCCCGCGCTGGCTGGCAGCCAAAGGGGATTTCCGCGATGCGCAGCGCGTGCTGGATCGCCTGCGTGACACCAGTGAGCAGGCAAAACGCGAGCTGGATGAAATCCGTGAAAGCCTGAAGATCAAGCAGTCAGGCTGGCAGCTGTTCCAGAGCAACAGCAACTTCCGCCGCGCGGTGTTCCTCGGCGTGCTGCTGCAGGTGATGCAGCAGTTCACCGGCATGAACGTCATCATGTATTACGCGCCGAAAATCTTTGAGATTGCGGGCTTTGCGAATACCACGCAGCAGATGTGGGGCACCGTGATCGTCGGCCTGGTTAACGTACTGGCTACCTTCATCGCGATTGGTCTGGTTGACCGCTGGGGCCGTAAGCCTACGCTGATCCTTGGCTTCCTGGTGATGGCTGCCGGTATGGGCGTACTCGGTACCATGCTGCATCTGGGCATCCATTCGCAGGGCGCACAGTACTTTGCCATCGCCATGCTGCTGATGTTCATCATTGGTTTCGCGATGTCGGCGGGTCCGCTGATCTGGGTACTGTGTTCAGAAATTCAGCCGCTGAAAGGGCGCGATTTCGGTATCACGGTCTCGACCGCGACCAACTGGATTGCCAACATGATTGTTGGCGCCACCTTCCTCACCATGCTTAATTCGCTGGGCAACGCGCCAACCTTCTGGGTTTACGCCGGGCTGAACGTGTTCTTTATCCTGCTGACCGTTGCGCTGATTCCGGAGACCAAAAACGTCTCACTGGAGCACATTGAGCGTAACCTGATGGCCGGTAAAAAACTGCGCGATATCGGCCAGCAGTAAGGGCGACAAACGTAGCAGGGGCTGCCGCAGGGCGGCCCTTTTTTTTACCTGAAGCCCGCCGGTTGATTCGCGCCGGACAAGCCCTTATCCTGCCCGACATGAAAACACCTCGCCTGCCCATTGCCCTGCAACAAGCCGTTATGCGTTCGCTGCGTCACTTCCTGGCGCTGGCCAGCCAGCGGCTGGAACGCGATTTCGCTGAGCCCCGGCTGGTTTATCAGCAGCGCGGCACGGCAGCAGGCACCGCCTGGCTTGCCGAGTGGGAAATCCGCCTCAACCCGGTGCTGCTGCAGGAAAATCAGCAGGCCTTCATTGATGAAGTGGTCCCGCACGAGCTGGCGCATCTGCTGGTGTGGAAAACCTTCGGCCGTGTGACACCGCACGGCAAAGAGTGGAAGTGGATGATGGAAGAGGTGCTCGGCGTGCCTGCACGACGCACACATCAGTTTGAAATCGCCTCGGTGCGCAGCAACACTTTTCCCTATCGCTGCCGCTGTCAGCAGCACCAGCTAACGGTGCGGCGCCATAACCGCGTGCTGCGCGGCGAAAGCGAATACCGCTGCGTAAATTGCGGTACGCTGCTGCAACCCGGCGAATTTATGCCTGGCTAGTCCGCAAATCTGATTTCCCCCGCCGGACCATTCTGCTACCCTGCCGCCCTTTTTCGTACCGGGTTAGTATTTGGAATATGTCTCGCAAAACGCTGTTATTACTCTCTCTTCTTATTACGCCCCTGAGCGCCTTCAGCCTCAGCGTCAGCCACTATCAGCAGAATAACTTCCAGCAGGCCAAAGCGGTGGCGGCAAAGATCAATGCCGGTGCACCGGATTTCTACTGCGGCTGTCGCATCCACTGGCAGGGCAAAAAGGGCGTGCCGGATCTCAGCAGCTGCGGTTACAGCGTGCGGAAAAACGCCAACCGTGCCGGGCGCATTGAATGGGAACACGTGATGCCCGCCTGGGAGTTCGGCCATCAGCGCCAGTGCTGGCAGCACGGCGGCCGGAAAAACTGCAGCAAAGATGCCGACTATCGCCGTATTGAAAGCGACCTGCACAACCTGCAGCCGGCCATCGGTGAAGTCAACGGTGACCGCAACAACTTTCAGTACAGCCAGTGGAACGGCGGTGAGCAGCCGTACGGTCAGTGCAGCATGAAAGTGGATTTCAAAGAGAAGCTTGCCCAGCCGCCGGAGCGCGCACGCGGCGCCATCGCCCGCACTTATTTCTATATGCGCGATCAATATCATCTGCGCCTCTCCCGCCAGCAAACCCAGCTGTTTAGCGTATGGGATAAACAGTATCCGGTAACCGCGTGGGAGTGCGAACGCGATAACCGGATTGCGCAGGTGCAGGGAAATCACAACGCTTACGTTCAGCAGGCTTGCCAGCGCTGAAAGCGCTACCCTACACTAGCTTTTTTCGATTGGGCCGCATCCGGTGATGCGGCATAACGCAGGCAGGAACCGCATGCGCATACCCCGCATTTATCACCCCGAAACGCTGACCGTTAACAGTGAAATTGACCTTGACGAGGATGCCGCTAACCACGTCGGACGCGTGCTGCGTATGAGCGCCGGACAGGCGCTTGAGCTGTTTGATGGCAGTAATCTGACTTTTCAGGCTGAAATCACCCAGGCCGACAAAAAGCGTGTAAAAGTAAAGATTCTTGCCAGCCAGCCTGACGATCGCGAATCCCCGCTACACTTGCACCTCGGCCAGGTGATGTCGCGCGGGGAAAAAATGGAGTTCACCATTCAGAAATCGATCGAGCTTGGCGTGAATGTGATTACGCCCTTGTTTTCTGAACGCTGCGGCGTAAAGCTGGATGCTGAGCGGCTGGCAAAGAAAATTCAGCAGTGGCAAAAGATTGCCATCGCCGCCTGCGAGCAGTGCGGCCGCAATCGCGTGCCGGAAATTCGTGAAGCGATGACGCTGGAGGCCTGGTGTGCAGAAGCCGAAGAGGGCCTGAAGCTCAATCTGCATCCGCGCGCCAGCCACAGCATCAATACGCTGCCACAGCCGGCTGAACGCATACGACTGCTGATTGGCCCGGAAGGCGGTTTATCCGCCGCGGAAATTGCCATGACGGCGCAGCACGGATTCACCGATATCCTGCTGGGGCCGCGCGTTTTACGCACTGAGACCACCGCCCTCACCGCGATCACGGCACTTCAGGTGAGGTTTGGCGATCTCGGTTAAGGGATAATTCCGGCCCGAAGACACACGCAGATAACTGACCAGCACAACGCTTTCGCATGGAATGGCGTCGCTGAATCCCCTTTGAGGAGAGAATAATGATTAAGCTTGGCATTGTTATGGACCCGATTTCGTCCATCAATATTAAAAAAGACACCAGCTTCGCCATGTTGCTGGAGGCGCAGCGCCGTGGCTACGAAATTCACTACATGGAAATGGGCGATCTCTCCCTGCGTGGCGGCGTCACCTATGCCCGCACCCGCCTGCTGAGCGTGGAACAGAATTATGAACAGTGGTACCGCTTCGGCAGCGAGCAGACCATTGCACTGGCCGATCTGAACGTCGTGCTGATGCGTAAAGATCCGCCGTTTGATACGGAATTCATCTACGCCACCTACCTGCTGGAGCGCGCGGAAGAGCAAGGCACACTGATTGTGAACAAACCGCAAAGCCTGCGCGACTGTAATGAAAAGCTCTACACCGCCTGGTTTGCCGACCTGACGCCGGACACGCTGGTTACGCGCAACAAAGAGCAGCTGCGCGCCTTCTGGCAGGAGCACGGCGATGTGATCCTCAAGCCGCTTGACGGCATGGGCGGCGCGTCCATTTTCCGCGTGAAACAGGATGACCCGAACTTTGGCGTGATCACCGAAACCCTGACGCAGCATGGCCAGTTCTACTGCATGGCGCAGAACTATCTGCCGGCGATCAAAGAAGGCGACAAACGCGTGCTGGTGGTAGACGGCGAGCCGATTCCTTATTGCCTGGCGCGTATTCCGCAGGGCGGTGAAACCCGCGGCAACCTGGCGGCCGGTGGCCGTGGTGAAGCGCGTCCGCTGAGCGAAAGCGACTGGGAAATTGCCCGTCGCGTTGGCCCGGTACTGAAAGCCAAAGGGCTGATTTTTGTCGGCCTTGATATCATCGGTGATAAACTGACTGAAGTTAACGTCACCAGCCCAACCTGCGTGCGTGAAATCGAAGCCGCCTTCCCGGTGTCGATTACCGGCATGCTGATGGATGCGATTGAAAAACGCCTGGGCTGAGGATGCCGCAGGAGTGAAAGCTCCGTGAACCACCCAGGCCGGCGCTGATGCTTCAGCGCCGGCTATTTTTGGTAACGAGTGATAATGAATTTACAGCACCATTTTTTGATTGCGATGCCGTCGCTGCAGGATCCGTTTTTCAAACGCTCGGTGGTGTACATCTGCGAGCATAACGAAGACGGCGCCATGGGCCTGATTGTAAACAAGCCAATGGAAAACCTGACGGTCGAAGGCATTCTGAAAAAGCTGAAAATCAGCCCGTCCGAGCGCGACCCCGCCATCAAGCTGGATAAACCGGTGTTTGCCGGCGGCCCGCTGGCAGAAGACCGCGGATTCATTCTGCACTCTGCGCAGCGTACCTACTCTTCCAGCATTCGCATCTCCGATAATACGGTGATCACCACGTCGCGTGATGTGCTGGAAGCGATTGGCACAGCGGCGCAGCCGGATAACGTGCTGGTGGCGCTGGGTTACTGCGCCTGGGAAAAAGACCAGCTTGAGAATGAGCTGCTGGAAAACGCCTGGCTGACCACGCCTGCCAACAGCAATATTCTGTTCCACACGCCGATTGCCGAACGCTGGCGCGAAGCCGCGCGCAGCATGGGCGTGGATATCCACAATATGACCAGCGATGCAGGACACGCATGATGGCCGGTGAAACTTTACTCGGCTTTGATTTCGGCACCAAAAGCATCGGCGTGGCAATCGGCCAGCAGCTTACCGGTACGGCACGTCCGCTGACGGCGCTGAAGGCGCAGGACGGCACGCCAGACTGGGAACAGATTGGCAAACTGCTGAAAGAGTGGCAGCCGGATTACGTGGTGGTGGGCCTGCCGCTGAATATGGACGGCACCGAACAGCCGCTGACCGCGCGGGCACGTAAGTTTGCTAACCGCCTGCATGGCCGCTTTGGCGTGCGCGTGGAGCTGCAGGATGAGCGTCTCAGCACCGTTGAAGCCCGCGCCGACCTGTTCGCCCGTGGCGGTTTCCGGGCGTTGCAGAAAGGCCAGGTTGACTCGCAGTCGGCGGTGATTATTCTGCAGGACTGGTTCGAAACGCACTAAGCCTGCGCCTCTTTTTCTGCGGCCTGCGCTGTGCCGCAGGCATTTCCTGCCGCGCCCCCTGCCGGGCGCGCATACGAGACTTAAAGCAGCCCGGCCTGCCGCCTTGCGGCTTCGCTCTGGGCAAAGGTCTGCATGCCGGTTTGCGCCCCGGTCTGCAAAACGCCGGGCAGCTGATGCAGCTTGCCCTCGCGAATCAGGTTACTGACGGCGGGCGTGGCCACCAGCACCTCAAACAGGCCTATTCTGCCGCCGGCTTTGGCAGCCACCAGTCGCTGCGCCAGTACGGCTTTCAGGCTGCCCGCCAGCTGCGTGCGCACCAGGTTCTTCTCCTCTGCCGGAAACACATCCACCAGCCGATCCACCGCCTGAGTGGCCCCGCGCGTATGCAGGGTTGCCAGCACCAGATGGCCGGTTTCGGCGGCGGTCAGCGCCAGCCGGATGGTGTCGCTGTCGCGCAGCTCTCCCAGCAGAATGACATCGGGATCTTCACGCAGCGCCGCTTTCAGGCCGTGCTGAAAAGAGGCGCAGTGCGTGCCGATTTCGCGCTGCTGAATCAGCGACTGCCGGCTGCTGTGCACAAACTCAATGGGATCTTCCAGCGTGATAATATGGCGCGCCTGCTGCTGGTTCAGCGTATCGACCAGCGCGGCCAGCGTAGTGGATTTGCCGCTGCCGGTGGCACCGGTTATCAGGATCAGCCCCTCTTCAAGCTGCAGCAGCGTGTTCACCACGGCGGGCAGATCCAGCGCCGCGATCGCCGGTATCTCACTGGCGATCACCCGCAGCGCCAGCGAAAGCCCGTGCCGCTGCAAAAACAGATTGGCCCGCAGCCGCACGCCGCTGCGCAGCATCAGGGCAAAATCGAGATGCCCGTTCTGCTGCAGCTCGCTCTGCTGCGCCGCCGTAAGCCACTCTGCGCTAAAGGCGCTCAGCCAGCGCTCATTCACCACCGCCTGCTGCGGAACGGGTTCCAGCACGCCCTGCCGCCGCCAGTGCGGCAAATGTCCGCAGCACAGGTGCAGATCGGCCGCATTATGCTTTACACTAAGCGCCACCAGTTCATCCAACTCCATTTAACTTCTCCTGACTATGACTTCCATTGAGCACAACCTACAGCAAGTGCGCGAGCGTATCGCCGCTGCGGCTGCGCGTTGCGGCCGCGCGCCAGAAGAAATTACCCTGGTTGCAGTGAGCAAAACCAAACCTGCGGGCGCGATCGCAGAAGCTATCGCAGCCGGACAGCGGGTGTTTGGCGAAAATTACGTACAGGAAGGGGTTGAAAAGGTGGCCGCGCTGGCCGCACATCCCGATGTGCAGTGGCACTTTATCGGCCCGCTGCAATCCAATAAAAGCCGTCTGGTGGCCGAGCATTTCGCCTGGTGTCATACCGTGGATCGCCTGCGTATTGCCCAGCGCCTCAGCGACCAGCGTCCGGCGCACCTGCCGCCGCTTAACGTGTTAATTCAGGTAAATATCAGTGACGAGCACAGCAAATCTGGCATCATGCTGGAGGCAGCAGGCGAGCTGGCGCAGCAGATTGCCGCCCTGCCGCACCTGCGGTTGCGCGGCCTGATGGCGATACCGGCACCGGAGCAGGATTACGCGCGACAGCTGGCGGTATGTCAGCAGATGGCCGACGCGTTCCGTGCGCTGCAGCGCGATTATCCGGCGGTGGATACGCTTTCGCTCGGCATGAGCGACGATATGGATGCCGCTATCGCCGCAGGCAGCACCATGGTGCGCATTGGCACCGCCATATTTGGCGCGCGGGAGTATGCGCGACCTTCACAACAATAATTGAGGAACCTCATGTTAACACTGACGTTTTTAGTCAAAACGCTGATCGACCTGTACGTGATGGTGCTGCTGCTGCGCATCTGGATGCAGTGGTCGCGCTGTGACTTTTACAATCCGCTGGCGCAGTTTGTGGTGAAGATCACCCAGCCCGTGGTGAAACCGCTGCGCCGCATTATTCCGGCACTGGGGCCGATAGACACGGCATCGCTGCTGCTGGCCTTTGTGCTGACGACGCTGAAATACCCGATCCTGCTGCTGATTCAGGTGGGCGTGTTCTCGGTTGACCCGACCAACCTGCTGGTTGGCCTGCTGTCGCTGGTGAAGTCGGCCGGGTATCTGGTGTTCTGGGTGATCATTGTCCGCTCGCTGATGAGCTGGATCAGTCAGGGCCGCGGTCCAATGGATTATGTGCTGATTCAGCTGACCGAACCGCTGATGGCACCGATCCGCCGCATTCTGCCGGCGATGGGCGGCATTGATTTCTCAGCCATGATTGTGATTCTGGTGCTGTATGCCCTGAATTTCCTCGGGATGGATCTGTTCCCGGGCCTCTGGTACCTGCTGTAATTTATTAATCCGGAACTATTATGCAAAAAGTTGTGCTCGCCACCGGTAATCCCGGCAAAGTGCGTGAACTGGCCGACCTGCTGGCGGCCTTTGGCCTCAATATCGTGGCGCAAACCGAACTGGGCGTGACGTCAGCAGAAGAGACCGGCCTGACCTTTATCGAAAACGCCATTCTCAAAGCGCGCCACGCGGCGCAGATCACCGGCTTACCGGCAATTGCCGATGATTCGGGTCTGGCGGTGGATGCGCTGGGCGGCGCGCCGGGTATCTACTCCGCGCGCTATGCCGGTGCAGAAGCCAGCGATCAACAGAATCTGGAAAAGCTGCTGCTGGCGATGGAGAATGTGCCGGACGGTCAGCGCCAGGCGCAGTTCCACTGCGTGCTGGTCTATGTACGTCACGCTGCAGATCCGGTGCCGCTGGTGTTCCACGGCAGCTGGGACGGGGAAATTACCCGCGCCCCGGCCGGAGAAGGCGGTTTCGGTTACGATCCGATTTTCTACGTGCCTGCACTGGGCAAAACCGCCGCCGGACTGAGCAAAGAGGAGAAGCGCGCGGTCTCTCATCGGGGTAAAGCATTGACGCTGCTGCTGGAAGCGATGCGCAATGCCTGAGTTACCACCGTTAAGCCTGTATATTCATATTCCGTGGTGTGTGCAGAAATGCCCCTACTGCGATTTCAACTCGCACGCGCTGAAAGGCGAGGTGCCGCATAACGACTATGTGGCGCATCTGCTGCGCGATCTGGAGCAGGATCTGCCGCTCACCGCCGGACGGACAGTGCGCACCCTCTTCATCGGGGGCGGCACGCCCAGCCTGCTCAGCAGTGAGGCGATGCAGATGCTGATGGATGGCGTACGGGCGCGCCTGCCGCTGGCGGCTGACGCAGAGATCACCATGGAGGCCAACCCTGGTACGGTCGAAGCCGATCGCTTCAGCGGCTATCAGCGGGCCGGGATCAACCGCATTTCAATTGGCGTCCAGAGCTTCAGCCCGCAAAAGCTGACGCGGCTGGGACGCATTCATGGCCCGGAAGAGGCCGTGCGCGCGGCCCGGCTGGCTGCCGGACTGGGCCTGCGCAGCTTTAACCTTGACCTGATGCATGGCCTGCCGGATCAGTCGCTGGAGGAGGCGCTGGACGATTTACGCCAGGCGATTGCGCTCAACCCGCCGCACCTGTCGTGGTATCAGCTGACCATTGAGCCCAACACCCTGTTCGGTTCACGTCCGCCGGTGCTGCCGGATGATGATGCGCTGTGGGATATCTTTGAGCAGGGTCACCAGCTGCTGACCGCCGCCGGTTATCAGCAGTATGAAACCTCCGCTTACGCCCGGCCGGGCTATCGCTGCGAACACAACCTGAACTACTGGCGCTTTGGTGACTATCTGGGCATTGGCTGCGGTGCGCACGGCAAGCTGACCCAGCCTGACGGACGCATCGTGCGCACGGTGAAAACCCGTCATCCGCGCGGCTTTATGAAAGGTAACTATCTGGACAAGCAGCATGAGGTTCCGGATGAAGATAAGCCGTTTGAATTCTTTATGAACCGGTTCCGCCTGCTGGAAGCGGCCCCGCGCGCCGATTTCCGGCGCTACACCGGGCTGGAGGAATCCGTCATTCGCCCGCAGATGGATCAGGCCATCGCCGCAGGTTACGTACTGGAAAGCGCGGACAGCTGGCAGATCACCGAAAAAGGCAAGCTGTTCCTGAACTCCCTGCTTGAGCTGTTTATGTAGTCACGCTGAAAACGGCAGCCGTCCCGCAGGGCGGCCGCCGTATCGCGGCGGGAGGCACCCGACAGCGCCCCCTTCCGGCCATCAGGCCACCAGCACCACCTCGTCACCGATCAACAGCTGCGCGCTGCGATCGTGGCTTTCAAACACCTGCCACTGTTTTCCGCCGCGGCTCTGCGTTCCCTGCTGCTGCCACTGCTGATAAAACAGCGCGCTGTCTGTCAGCTGCACCGTATCGCCCCGGTCGCCGTCAATGGTCCAGCGCTGCGGCGTGGTCAGCATCTCCTCCGGTGCCTGCTGCAGCAGCGACGCACTCTCCAGCACCAGCTGATTGTCGCCCTGCCCGGTGAGGTCGATATGTCGCAAATCCGTCAGCGCCGCTGTCAGCTGCTGGAAATCCAGCGGTGACTGTTCACCGGCGAGGATCAGGGAGCTGAACCCGGCCAGCGGCTGCGCCTGACTTGCCAGCCACTGCTGCGCATCGGTGAGATGCAGCTGGGGCCCCGCCGCCTCTTCAGCCTCCGGCTCCGGCAGCGCTTTCAGCCGTGCGGCAGGGGTCTGCTTGCCCCAGCGCAGGGTATCCAGCACCCAGCCGACATCGCGCCGCACCAGAATGCTGCAGCCAAAAACGCGCTTGTAGGTGTCCGGATCTTCCCCGGAGTGGACTTCGATATAGCCAATCTGTTTGCCGGCCGGCGCGTTCCAGCTGAAGCAGTTAAAATCCTGCTCGCGGTTACTGCTGCTGCTGGGGCGCAGATATTCCCGCCCCAGCAGCTGGCCGTCCGGCGAATAGATATTGACGTAACTGTCGCAGTTATTGATGCGTCCGTAGTTAAACGCAACGTAGTTAGTGGCACCAAAATCAAACTTCACCACGGCGTTATCCAGCATTTCCACCGCGCGACTTTGGTAGCCATCCGGGCGATTCATTACGCCGGTGTAAAAGCTGCCCACGCTGCGGGTGTGGCTCAGTTCGGTGACTTTCAGATCGCCATACTGATAGGTTCTGCCGCTCTGCCAGTTGAGGCTGCTGCGGCAGTCCCAGTTCTCACAGCCGATGGTATTACTGAGCGGCGGCGCGTAGTTCACAGACCACGGCGCTGAAAGCGGACTGACGTTGCCTGCCGTATCCACCGCTTTTACGCTAAAGCTGTTGGCACCCGGCATCATCTCGCGATCCGGCGTAATGCGCCAGCGGCCGTCTGCGGCGGCATAGGCTGAGCCCACCGCCAGGCCATTCTGATACAGCGTCACCAGGCTTGATGGCTCCGACTGCCCGGAAAAATCCAGGCGCGCATCGTCGGTGGTCTGCCCCGGCAGCACGGGCTGCACGCTGCCGGTGTCGTCAAGCGCCTGCAGGATCAGCGGGGTGTCGATACGGGTATCTATGTTCAGCGTCCAGCTGTCACTCCACGGGCTGACATTCCCCGCTTTATCGCTGCTGCGGGTGCGGAAACGCCACTCGCCATCCGGCGTCAGATCCTGCGGCGGCGTCCACTGCCAGTGGCCGTTGCCATCAACGCTCGCCGTGCCGCCAGCGATCCATTTACCGCCTGGTGCGGCGTACTGGATGCGCACGCTAGTGCCGGCTTCGGCTTCACCGTGCAGCACCGGACGGCGATCGTCGGTTGGGCGGCTGTTGTCAAACTGCCCCTGATACAGCCCCTGGTCATCCGCGTAGTAACGAAAGGCCGGTGTGGCCGGCGCGACGGTATCAAGGTGAAAGGTCCATACCACGGACGGCGTACTGCGGTTATCCGCGCGGTCTTCCGCCACGGCGCTGAGCTGGTAAGTGCCATCCTGTGGCAGGTCAAGCTGAACCTGCCATTCGCCGCGGGCATCGGTACGGGCAGAAGCCAGCAGCGTAGTGCCATCATAGAGATAAACGAGGCTGTTCGCTTCTGCCTGGCCACGCACCACTGGCTGGTCGTCGTTGGTATAGCCATTGCGCTTGATGCTATTGCCATTGTCCACGCCGCCTGCCACATCATCTTCGATGGCACCGATCACCGGCCTGGCAGGCGGCTGGGTGTCGATGTTGTAACTGACATACAGCGGCGCGCTCTGGTTACCCACCTGATCCACCGCAACAAAGCTGAGCTGGTACTCGCCATCCGCCAGCGGTCGCGCCGGCGTCCAGGAAAAGGTGCCGTTGGCCACCGGAACGCGCTGCGTTTGCTGGCCGTTGACGCTGACAATAATCTCCACGGTGTCGGGCGACGTTGCGCGACCGTCCCAGCGTTTCTGTGGATCGTTGTACCAGCCGGGTTCAGCCATGATGATGAAGGGAGGAAACAATAACGGATGATTTCCGGAAGCGGAGGCGTCAAAAGATAACATAAAAATTCCTTAAAAATGAATAGGTTTAGCGGGCTTCTTGCCCGCCGTAATACTCATTAATCTGGCTTTTTTATCGTTATCAGATTCGTCCCGAAACCAGGACAACATCGGTGACGCACGGCGAAAAGCACAAAGCCAGCCGCAGGGCTGGCTTTGTCACAAGCGCGTCAGGGGATTAACCGGCAATATTTTTCATCAGCGCTTTGCGCTGGCTTTCCAGATCCGTTACCCGGTTACACACTTCGTGACCGAAGTTCTGGAAATCCTGCTCCTGATTATTCCATTCGGTCTGAATCGACTGCTGTAAGCCGCCCAGATTGCCCATCAGTGCCTGCAGCGGATTGCTGCCGCTGGCCGCCTGCTTTGTGCCCATCTCGTTCAGGCTGTCCTGCAGTACACCACCCAGCGTGCTCTGCACCAGCTTCTGCCCGTCCGCGCGCACCTGCGCGATAGCCTGATGATGGAACGTCAGTCCGTCCGGACGATGCTCAATGATGCGGTTCATCTGCTGTTTCAGCTGGCCGTTCAGCGTCGTCAGGCGGTTACGCACGTTGCTGTCCGTACCCAGCTTTTCCACAATCACTTTGTCCAGCGCAACGCGCCCGCGCTCCAGCCGCGTGGTGGCACCGCTATCCACCCAAGGCAGATCGCGGCGCAGCGCATTCTGATAGTTAATCGCTTTCTGTCGCGTGGCCGTGTCCACCGTGGCTTTCTGCCCGTTGAATGTCACCTCGCCCTGAGGGGTAATTTCGAGGTTGCCGTTGCTGCCCACCACCTGCACGCTCTGCGGTTTGATGATCACATCATCTTGTGGATTAACGCTGCACTGGTAATCAGCATGCGCCTGCGCTGCCGTCAGCAATAGCGCGGCGAGAAGTGCCTTACGAACCATGAATTCTCCTGCAGGAATGGATTGTCTGACAGACGCAGCAAAGCGGCTGCGTCCGGCGTGACGCATTATGCTGCGCCACTGCGCGGTATACACCTTTGCAGCGGCGCGCGGTATCGCGTCACGGCGTGATGCTACTTAGTCCCACCAGACGTCAAAGAGTTCCGTCACCTGAATATCTGCCAGCTGGCGCTTCTCCAGCCACTGGCGCACCAGCTCACGGTGTTCATCGGTGCATTTACCGGTTTGCTGCATGCACACCAGCCCTTCCCACACCAGATAGCCGCTGCCATCGTAGGCCAGGCCGTTAGGATCGATCACCTCACTGATGAACTGATCCAGCGTGGCGTCGACTTCCTCTTCGGAGGTGCCTTCGGCAAAGCGCCAGGCAACGGAGAAGCCCAGCTCCTGGAACTCATCAATATGCAATTTTTTACGTAAACGACGGCTACGCTGTACGGCCATTATTTCACCCTCTCAAACATCAGATCCCATACGCCATGGCCCAGTCGCTGCCCGCGCTGCTCAAATTTGGTTAACGGACGCGTCTCCGGACGCGGCACGTAATCATTGGTGGCTGACTGGTTACGGAAGCCGTCAACGCTGCGCATCACTTCCAGCATGTGCGTTGCATAATCTTCCCAGTCGGTTGCCATGTGGAACACGCCGCCCGGCTTCAGCTTGCGCAGCACCCGCTCCGCAAAGGGCACCTGCACGATGCGGCGCTTGTTGTGGCGCGCTTTGTGCCACGGGTCGGGGAAGAAGAGCTGTACCATGCGCAGCGCGTTATCCGGAATCATATTCTCCAGCACTTCAACGGCGTCATGGCACATCACGCGCAGATTCGTCACGCCCGCTTCCTTCGCGGAAGCCAGACAGGCGCCTACGCCTGGGGCATGCACTTCGATACCGAGAAAGTTCTGGTGCGGATTGTTCTGCGCCATGGTGACCAGCGACGCCCCCATGCCGAAGCCGATCTCCAGCACCAGCGGTGCCTCGCGCCCGAACAGCGCCACCATATCCAGCGGCTGTGCCTGGTACTCGACGCCCATCTCCGGCCAGTAATTATCGAGCGCGAGCTGCTGTCCTTTCGTTAAGCGCCCCTGGCGGCGCACAAAACTGCGGATACGGCGTAAAGGCCGCCCGTTCTCATCAAATTCCGGGGTGATGACGTCATTAATCATGTTGAAGCCTGCTGGTTAGCCTGTTCAGGGAAACGGGCATTATGCAAAGTTAGATAGCAGAAGCAAGCCTTTGCAATCTTCCGGTTTACACCCTGATGTCTCTGTGCTGGAATTCCTGCCTGATTGTAGAGTAAACACGGAAAATTTCCTTCTTATGATGCAGGCGCCAGAGTTCGCGCAACAGGTACTGGAGTGGTATCAACGCTTCGGTCGTAAAACCCTGCCGTGGCAGCTGGAGAAAACGCCTTATAAAGTCTGGCTCTCCGAAGTGATGCTGCAGCAGACGCAGGTTGCCACCGTTATCCCTTATTTTGAACGCTTTATGGCGCGCTTTCCCACGGTAGCCGATCTGGCCGCCGCCCCGCTGGATGAAGTGCTGCACCTGTGGACCGGCCTGGGCTATTACGCGCGTGCGCGCAATCTGCATAAAGCGGCAAAGCAGGTGGTGGCGCAGCACGGCGGTGAATTCCCGCGCACCTTCGGGGAGGTGGCGGCACTGCCGGGCGTAGGCCGTTCCACTGCCGGTGCCGTGCTCTCGCTTTCGCTGGGGCTGCACTTTCCTATCCTCGACGGCAACGTCAAGCGCGTGCTGGCACGCTGCTATGCCGTCGACGGCTGGCCGGGTAAAAAAGAGGTCGAGAAGCGCCTGTGGCAGATCAGCGAGGAAGTCACCCCTGCCGACGGCGTCAGCCAGTTCAATCAGGCGATGATGGATTTGGGCGCGCTGGTCTGTACCCGCTCACGGCCTAAGTGTGAAATCTGCCCGCTCAACGGCGGCTGTGAGGCTTATGCCCGCGGCAACTGGGCCGATTATCCGGGTAAAAAACCCAAAGTGACCCTGCCGGTACGCAACGGCTGGTTCCTGATGCTGCAGCACGGCGACGAGGTCTACCTGGAGCAGCGCCCGCCGGTCGGGTTATGGGGCGGTCTGTTCTGCTTTCCGCAGTTTAGCAGCGAGGATGCGCTCACCGACTGGCTGGCCGCGCGCGGCATTCACCGCCAGCCAGTGCAGCTGACCGCCTTCCGGCATACCTTCAGCCATTTCCATCTGGACATTGTGCCGATGTGGCTGGCATGGCCTTCCGCCGGGTCGCTGATGGATGAAGCGCACGGTCTCTGGTATAACTTAGCCCAGCCACCGTCAGTGGGTCTGGCCGCGCCGGTCGGGCGCTTACTGCATGAATTGCGCCACCCCCTGCAGCCTGAACTGCGAACCCGTGTGACCAAAGAGGAAGAGTAATGAGCCGCACCATTTTTTGTACTTATCTGCAACGCGACGCTGAAGGCCAGGACTTTCAGCTCTATCCTGGTGAGCTGGGTAAGCGCATCTACAACGAAATTTCTAAAGAAGCCTGGCAGCAGTGGATGTCCAAGCAGACCATGCTGATCAACGAGAAAAAGCTCAACATGATGAACCCGGCCGATCGCAAAGTGCTGGAGCAGGAGATGGTAAATTTCCTGTTTGAAGGCAAAGATGTGCATATCGAAGGTTACACCCCGCCAGAAAAATAAACGTTCGGGGCCTCCCTTTGAGGCCCTCTTTTTCGAGTCAGGCACGCATTCACAATGAATAAAAAACTGATAGCCCTGCTGGTGATCGCCCCTTTGCTGGTTTCCTGCTCCGGACAAAAAAAATCGCAGTACCACGAGGAGTGGGTCAAGGACACCAACGGTTTTGACATTCTGATGGGGCAGTTTGCCGCCAACATCGAGAATATCTGGGGAATCAATGAGGTTCTGATCGCCGGGCCAAAAGATTACGTCAAATACAGCGACAACTATTACACCCGCAGTCACATTAACTTTGACAGCGGTAGCATCACCATTGAGACCATCTCCGGCACCGATCCGATGGCCAGCCTGCGTCAGGCGATCATCACCACGCTTTTGATCGGCGACGATCCCGGCAATGTTGATCTTTACTCCGATGCCAACGACATTCAGATCAGCAAAGAGCCCCTGCTTTACGGCCAGGTGCTGGATAACACCGGCCAGCCCATTCGCTGGCAGGGGCGCGCCGGTAACTTTGCCGATTACCTGATTCAGAACAAACTGCAGAAGCGCACGTCTGGCCTACATGTGATCTGGTCGGTCACGATCCCGATGGTGCCGAACCACCTGGATAAGCGAGCCCATAAATATCTGCCGCTGGTGCGCAAAGCCGCCGAAGAGTATGGCGTGGATGCCTCGCTGATTCTGGCGATCATGCAGACGGAATCCAGCTTCAACCCCTATGCGGTCAGTAACTCCGATGCGCTGGGTCTGATGCAGGTGGTGCAGCACACCGCAGGCGTTGATGTGTTCCGTATGAAAGGCAAATGGGGCAAGCCGAGCCGCAGCTATCTGCTGGATCCGGCAAATAACATTGATGCCGGTACCGCGTATCTGTCGCTGTTGCAGAAGAACTATCTGGGCGGCATTCAGGATCCGCTGTCGCGGCGCTACGCGGTGATTACCGCCTATAACGGCGGGGCGGGCAGCGTGCTGCGCGTGTTCTCCAGCGATAAAGATCGCGCCTTCTCGCTGATCAACGGCATGTCGCCCAGCCAGGTGTATCAGACGCTGACCAGTAGTCATCCATCTGCGGAGTCACGCCGTTATCTCTATAAGGTGAACCAGGCTCAGCGCAGCTATCATCGCTATTGATCCGCGCCAAAGAGAAACCGGCCGCGCCCCACCCGCTGCTCTCTCCCGTCCGGGAGAGAGCATGGCAGCGGACGAAGACGCGGCCAGCTAACGGCGCGCAGTGCGGCGCCGCTTCCTTACAGCATCATATTCGCCACTAACCGCTTGTGGCCGCTGGCATCCTCTTCCGTATAGACGCCCTGCAGCTCCGGTGAGAACCCCGGTAGCTGGTTAATGCCCTCTTCCAGCGCCAGAAAGTAGCGCTGTACCGGGCCGCCCCACACTTCGCCCGGCACCACGCACAGCACGCCCGGCGGATAAGGCAGCGCGCCCTCGGCGGCAATGCGCCCCTGCGCCTGCGCAATCGGCACCAGCTCTACCTCGCCACGAATGTAGGCCTGATGGGCATCCTGCGGATTCACTTCTGGTTTCGGGAAACAGGCTGCGCGGAACATTTCGCGCTGCAAATCTTTGACATTATGACTGACGTACAGATCGTGCATCTCCTGGCACAAACGGCGCAGGGTATAGCCCTGATAGCGCGCCACGTTTTTGCGGTATACGCCCGGCAGCACTTCTGCCAGCAGCGCATCTTCGCGCACGTGCTGCTCGAACTGCTCCAGCATTGCCACCAGATGCGCCATCTTCTCCGGCGTTTCTGCCGGGGTCAGCAGGAACAGGATCGAGTTGAGATCGCACTTCTCCGGCACAATGCCGTTTTCACGTAAATAGTTCGCCAGAATGGTCGCCGGGATGCCAAAGCCGGTGTACTCACCGCTGACCGCATCAATGCCCGGCGTGGTGAGCAGCAGTTTGCACGGGTCAACGCGATACTGATCCTGATCGTAACCGGCAAATCCGTGCCACTTTGCCCCCGGTTCAAAGCTGAAGTACGCCGGATCGGCGGCGATCTCCGCGGTCTCTGCCGCCTGCCACGGCTGGCCATGTACCTGTTCCGGCAGGAAGGGCTGAATCAGGGTGCAGCGTTCGAGGATCGCTTTGCGGGCGTCAATACCCAGGGTAACGCAGTCGTGCCACATACTGCGCCCCGCTTCCCCTTTGTGCATGCGGGCATTGATATCCAGCGCGGCGAACAGCGGGTAAAACGGGCTGGTGGACGCATGCAGCATAAAGGCGTTATTCAGGCGCTTATGCGGGCAGAAGCGCTGCTGCCCGCGGATGTGGTTATCTTTTTTGTGAATCTGCGAGGTTTGTGAGAAGCCGGCCAGCTGCTTATGCACCGACTGGGTGACAAAAATGCCCGGATCATTTTCATTCAGCGTCAGCGTCAGCGGCGAGCACTCGGCCATCAGCGGAATGAACTGTTCGTAGCCCAGCCACGCCGAATCAAACAGAATGTAGTCGCACAGATGACCGATCCGATCCACCACCTGCCGCGCGTTATAGACCGTGCCGTCGTAGGTGCCCAGCTGAATAATGGCCAGGCGGAACGGACGCTGATCCTGCGCGCGATGTGGCGCAACGCGCTGCACCGCGTCACGCAGGTAAGCCTCGTCAAAGCAGTGCGCATCAATACCGCCAATGAACCCGAACGGGTTGCGCGCAGCCTCCAGATACACCGGCGTGGCACCGGCCTGAATCAGTGCGCCATGATGGTTGGATTTATGGTTATTACGGTCAAACAGCACCAGATCGCCGCGCGTCAGCAGCGCGTTAGCGACCACTTTGTTGGCGCTGGACGTGCCGTTGAGCACAAAGTACGTTTTGTCAGCATTGAACACTTTTGCCGCGTACTTCTGCGCATCTTTGGCGGAACCTTCGTGAATCAGCAGATCGCCCAGCTTCACATCGGCATTACACATGTCGGAACGAAAAACATTCTCGCCATAGAACTCATAGAACTGGCGGCCAGCCGGATGGCGGCGGAAAAATGCGCCACCCTGATGGCCCGGACAGGCAAAGGTGCTGTTTTGCATATCGACATAGCGCGTCAGGGTATCGAAAAACGGTGGCAGCAGTTCCGCCTCGTAGGCCTGCGCCGCCTGCTCCAGCGCCGCCCATTCGTGCGCCGCACCGTTGATTTCGCCGGTCACGCCCGGCAGTTCCAGTACGGCTTCATCAAAGGCGTTGGCGATAAACACCGGCAGATTAAAGCCGGTCTGTTTCAGCAGCGTCAGAATGCCGCTGCGGGTATCCGCCAGCGAGACGACCACCGCCGCGACGTCAGTAAAATCGGTATTGTCCAGCGTGACCACGTCGCGCACTGTATTCAGGCTCAGGCCTGGCGCTACCGCAGCGCTGGCAGCAATTTTTAATGGGTTCATAACACAAATCCCCGTAATGAAGGATGAGTGAGTGCCAGTGGCACAGCAATGGGGAACACGCCCCGGCGAATAACATCCGACGGCCGTAGCCGATAGACATCAGTAAACGCAGAGTCCCTCTGGGTTTACTGTTAGCCAATAGCACAGCCCGGACTGGCCTCACCGCATAATGAGAGATAAAAGCGAACACAGCATGACAGAGACGCGCCGCGCGGTCAGCGTGCGGCAACAAGTGCAGGCGTGCATTGTTCCGGTCATGGCAGCGTCCTCAGCAGGTGAAAAGCGATGTATTAACGGGGCGTTATGATGTCATCTTTTTCCCGCACGGACAACCCGCGCCGCGCCGGATGATGCAATGTGCCATTTACATAACTTTATGATTTTAATAATGTTAAATAAAAACCGGCACTGAAACACGCTTAACTATCCGCTACTTATGCAAAGTTATGCAGAATGTAACCAGGCAGCAGGGATCCGCCTGGCGCTCTTCGCCTGCCGGGCGTACTATGAATTCCTTTCTCTACAACCAGCCGGAGGCGGCATGTTCAGGGCGTTAGTCATTGAAAATGATGAACAGGGATATCGCACATCCCTGCAGGATCTGTCAGAAACACAGCTTCCTGATGAGGAAGTGACCCTCGAAGTCAGTTATTCCACGCTGAATTACAAAGATGCGCTGGCTATCTGCAATAAAGGGCCGATTGTGCGTCAGTTTCCGATGGTGCCGGGCATTGATTTTACCGGTCGGGTGGTCAGCAGCCGTCACGCCGCCTGGCAGCCGGGGAATGAAGCGGTGCTGACCGGCTGGGGCGTGGGCGAAAAACACTGGGGCGGCCTGGCACAAAAAGCCAGCGTGCCGGGTGACTGGCTGGTGGCTGTGCCGCCGACGCTCAGTCCGTTACAGACCATGGCCATCGGCACCGCCGGCCTGACCGCCATGCTGTGCGTTATGGCGCTGGAAAAACAGGGCGTGACGCCGCAGCACGGCCCGGTGCTGGTGACCGGAGCCAGCGGCGGCGTCGGCAGCTTCAGCGTCAGCCTGCTGGCCCGGCTGGGTTATGAGGTTATCGCTTCCAGCGGGCGCGCCAGCGACAGCGAGTACCTGATCCATACGCTGGGGGCGAAGTCGGTGATTGACCGTGCGACGCTGAGCCAGCCCGGCAAACCCCTAGGCAAAGAGCGCTGGGCCGCCGCCATCGACAGCGTTGGCAGCCACACGCTGGCCAACGTGCTGGCCGGCGTGCAGCGTGATGGCGTGGTCGCCGCCTGCGGAATGGCGCAGGGGCTGGATCTGCCGGCCAGCGTGGCGCCTTTCATTCTGCGTGGCGTGACCCTGACGGGTGTCGACAGCGTGATGTGTCCGCTGCCGCAGCGCCAGCAGGCCTGGCAGCGGCTGGCGCAGCAGGTCGACAGCGTCCTGCTGCAGCAGCTGACGCAGGTGATCCCGCTCAGCGAGGCGCGTGCCGGTGCGGAACGCCTGCTGGCAGGCCAGGTGCGCGGAAGGCTGATCGTGGATTGCCGCGCCTAATCGCACTGCAGGGCCGTGCGGCCCTGCCTGTCGCGCGCAGCGCATTGACCGGATAACGGAAGAGAAAATCATGTCGCAGAAACCCGCAGTGACGATTCATTACTGCACGCAGTGCAACTGGCTGCTGCGCTCCGCGTGGATGGCGCAGGAGCTGCTCCATACCTTCGCCGATGAGTTAGGCGCGGTCACGCTGCAACCCGGCACCGGCGGCGTATTTGAGATCGCGGTAGACGGTCAGGTGATTTGGGAGCGGAAACAGGAAGGCGGATTTCCGGATGCTGCCGCGCTGAAACAGCGCGTCCGCGACCTGTGCTGGCCGGATCGGCCGCTGGGGCACGTGGACAGGAAAAAAACGCCGGACGCCTGACGCGGCGCGTGCGCGGCAGCGGCGGGCATCGCTCAGCTTTGTGCGATCTTCGCTGCCGCTTCCCGCAAAGCCGCCACCACGGTGGCGACCGTCTCCGGCGCAATCTGCTCCTGCGCCAGCCGGTGATTCAGCGTATAGCGCAGCGTATCAATCGCCTGTTCGATTGCCGGAATGCTGCGGTTGTTGACCAGAATCGCCAGCGAGGCGAGGCGCGTGATAATTGCCGTCACCGCGTCGCGCTGCTCCGCCAGCAGCGCCCGTCCGCCAGCGTTCAGCGCATAAGCCTTGCGTGACGCTGCGACATCCACCACCTGAATCGCGTCGGTTTCTTCCAGCAGCGTCAGGTTGGGATAGATAATGCCGGGGCTCGGTGAGTATTCCCCTTTTGACAGCTCTTCGATGGATTTGATCAGCTCATAGCCATGCGCCGGCCCGCTCTGCAGAAAATGCAGCATCAGCAGCCGGATATCGCTGGCGTCCAGCATCCGTTCGCGGCGTTTTTTTCGCGCCCCGCCACAGCCAGACGGCGGTGTGGCATCGGCGTGGCCGGGAACGTCCTGCGGCTGTTTCATGGCTTTTCCAGGGGTGAACTGAGGGAGGTTGATAGTAGTCCGCCCCCTGGCAAAATTCAACACGCCCGCCGGCGGGCGCGGCTGAGGTTATTTCTGATGCCAGTAGGCCACGGCACGGATGAAATCGGCATCGGCCCCGCGACGCTGCGTGAAGTAATCGCTCAGCTGTTTTACCGTCTCCCCTTCCCCGGTCAGCCAGATGAAATACTCCTCTGCGGGCAGCGCCAGGCGATCCAGCTGCGCGATCGGTGCCGCCAGCCGATCGGCCTGCATGTTGCCGCTGCCAAACCAGTGGGCCTGCACGCCAGGCAGATCGCCAAGGTAGGCGCGCCCGGTGTCTTCATCGGTGAACGCCAGCAGGTGAACCTCGCGGGCGTCAATCTCCACCAGGCGGCGTTTCATCGCCGGTAAACCGGTTTCGTCACAGACATAAATCTGGCAGGCGTAATCCACCGGCGCAATGCAGGAGCCGCGCGGGCCGCCAATAGCGATCTGATCCCCCGCCTGTGCCGCGGCGGCCCAGCGGCTGGCAACGCCACCCTCATGCAGATAAAAATCCAGCGTCAGCGAATCCTGACCGTTAAACGCCAGCGGCGTGTAATCGCGCGCCGGAGGCCGCACGCCCGCCGGCCAGACGATGCCGTCATCGGTAAGCTGCGGCAGCACCAGCGCCCGGTCCGCACTGGCCGGGAAAAACACTTTGATATGGTCATCAAACGAGGGCGAGGTAAAGCCGGCCAGCTCGCTGCCGCTAAAGACGATGCGCCAGAAGCTGTCGGCAATTAAGGTTTTGCTTGCCACCGTCACCGGGCGGAAGCGCAGTTCATTGCGCACGCGCTGCGGCGCGCGCGGATGCGTTTTCACGGACAAAGGCACTCTCCCTGCAGCACCGGACGCGCAACCGCGCGCATCCCTGACTGCACTCTCAGTAAGTTATCGAAAATGATTCTCATTAATCACGACAACCCTACCTATGATATATCTTCGGCGCAATGCCAAAAAATGCTCTGGCACAGTCATCGTCTGGTCAGGTAAGCAGGGAAAAGCAGGCGGGTAGCAGGGACGGACGGGCTATTGCGGGGCGCGCAGCCCGTCCACGGCGTACAGGCAGCGGGCGATCAGGCCTGATGAGGAGCGCAGGCAAACGGGCTGCCGTCTTCAGCACTGTGCTGCGGCAGCGGGTTGTCGCCAGAAATTTCCTGTCGGGCACAGTGTGACTGATGCGGATGTAAGCCACCCGGCGGCGAGAAAGGCTCAGCCATTTGCGCCTGTGTCAGCGCAGAAAACGCCACAAGCGCTGTCGACAAAAACAACGGTAAAAGTCGCATGATAGTGTCTTTTTTCAGTTTAGTAGTCCGGAACGGACCCGAAATGCAGATGAAGATCCAGCCTGAGGGACGGCAGCGAGTGAATGATGCGGCCGGTCAGGATTCAGTGGAGGATTTTACGCCACCCCGGCGCGGGCTTTTATAAAATCGTGCGGTTTGTCACACTTCACCGCACGATTTACGCATATTTAGCGCTTCACCGGAATATAAAACGTGCCCTGCAGCAGATCGGGCGTACTGTATTTCAAATCCAGCTGCAGCAGGTCTTTGCCCGGACGGCGCGCCACGCCCAGCGAGGGCAGCAGGTTGTAGTAAATCTCTGCATTAAACGCGTTGATCTCTTCCGGGGCGCCGTGCCAGTCAATTTCCGCATACAGCCCCTGCTCCGCGGTCCAGTTTTGCACGTTGCGCGGCAGCACATCGGCATACTGACTCTCCAGGGCCTGGAACAGGCTGATGTGCTGCTGGTCGGCCGAGTGCACGCCCGGGCCATACTGAAAGCCCAGCCAGCCGCGCCGCACATGCTGACCGGCAAAAGCAATGAAATCCCGCGCGTGCTGTGCGACCACATGCTGATGCTGATCAATGTATTCGCCGAAGCGGCACTCCCATTCCACCACCTCACCGCATAGCGCCAGCGCCGGTTGCTCGGTCAGACGTGGCGTCACCCAGCTACGCGGTACCGAAATACGGCTGTGAAAATCCCGGGTCAGCAGGTCCGGCACGCGGCGATAAGCACCCGGCGTCAGGGAGAAGTGACTTTTAAATACCCGGGTAAAATTTTGCTGATTATCAAAACCAAAGCGCACGGCGATATCGATCAGCGGCATGCTGGTCAGGCGCAGCGCCATGGCCGCAAGCGTCAGGCGACGCTTACGCGTATAAGAGGCCAGCGTTTGCCCGGTCATCTCTTTAAACATGCGCTGCATGTGCCATTTGGAATAGCCGGATTTCCGGGTAATCAGATCGATATTGAGCTCGTCGGTCAGATTGGCTTCGATCCAGTCCACCAGATCGTGGATGTACTGTTGTTTCAGATTCAGGCTAAGCATTTTTAATTGAATGAATCAGGAATGGGGTGGTTTTATGCGTTATTCGTCACATAAATATAACAAAAGCGTATGATTAGCGTAAGGAACGGTAAAGAAACCCCGGCGGAGATCGCATTAATTGCTTAGGAAACTAATCGTTAAATACGCTGGCATAAAAAAGGCCGCCCCGCAGGACGGCCTGTTTAGTGCACGCTGTCCGGTGCGCACTCAGTGCGAGCGCATCCCGGCTGCGGTCATCATCATACGAAACAGTGATGCCACTACACCTAATGCCAGCACGCTTGCGCCGTAGATGATCACCAGCCACAGCACGCGCTTCCACCAGGGAGCTTTCGTTTCAGTATGGGTTTTCATATTGCTGACCTCAGTTTGCATATCAGTGGTATCCCTCGTCGGCTTTGATTTTTCCGCGGAACACGTAGTAGCTCCAGAAGGTGTAGCCCAGGATCATCGGAATAATCAGCAGGCTGCCCACCAGCATAAACGCCTGGCTTTGTGGTGGTGAAGCCGCATCCCAGATGGTGACCGACGGCGGGATAATGTTCGGCCAGACGCTAATGCCCAGTCCGGAGAAGCCAAGGAACACCAGCGCCAGCGTCAGCAGGAACGGCGAGTAGTGCGCTTCGCGCTTAATCGCCCGCACCAGACCCCATGCGCACAGCAGCACCAGCACCGGCACCGGCAGGAACCAGAACAGGTTTGGACGGGTGAACCAGCGATGCGCAATCGCATCATGCGTGAACGGCGTCCACAGACTGATAATGCCCATCACCACCAGCAGCGCCACGATCAGCGGCGTAGCCAGCGCTGACATCTTACGATGCAGGTCGTGTTCGGTTTTCATAATTAGCCAGGTGCAGCCCAGCAGCGCGTAGGCAATCACCAGACCAATGCCGCAGAACAGCGGGAACGGCGCCAGCCAGTCCATCGCAGAACCGGCAAACGCACGCCCTTTTACCGGGAAACCATCAATCATTGCGCCAACCGCCACGCCCTGGCTGAAGGTCGCCAGCAGCGAGCCGGCGATGAAGGATTTATCCCAGAATGCCCGGTGCTCTTCGGTGGCTTTAAAGCGGAACTCAAAGGCGACGCCGCGGAAAATCAGGCCAATCAGCATCGCTGTCAGCGGGATAGCCAGCGCATCGGCGATGACGGAATAGGCCAGCGGGAACGCCCCGTACAGGCCCGCGCCGCCCAGCACCAGCCAGGTTTCGTTGCCGTCCCAGACCGGTGCCACTGTGTTCACCATCATGTCACGCTCAACGGCGTCTTTGTTGAACGGGAACAGGATGCCGATACCCAGATCAAAGCCATCCATTACGATGTACATCAGGGTGGCGAAAACAATAATCGCGAACCAGATAATGGAGAAATCAATCATTTATTTACCCTCCTGCGGCTCATTCAGGCTTTCATGCGCAGCAGAAAGCGGACGTGCTGGCGTCTTGCCCTGACCCGGACCACCGTGACGGACATCTTTCCCTTCCCCGGTCAGCGGACCTTTCTTGATCAGGCGCATCATGTAGACATACCCCACACCGAACACCGAGGAGTAAACCAGCAGGAACGCCAGCAGGCTGATGCTCATGTGCAGATCGCCATGTGCTGAGACCGCATCAATGGTGCGCTGCACGCCATAGACCACCCACGGCTGACGACCAATTTCAGTGGTGAACCAGCCGGCGAGGATCGCAATCAGTCCGGACGGGCCCATCAGCAGGGCAAACCACAGGAACGGACGAGACTGATACAGGCGCTGTTTGTAACGCAGCCACAGGCTCAGCACACCCAGCGTAATCATCAGCAGCCCCATCGCCACCATGACGCGGAATGACCAGAAGATGACCAGCGAGTTAGGACGGTCCTCTTTCGGGAAGCTCTTCAGCGCGGGCACCTGCTTATCCAGGCTGTGCGTCAGAATCAGGCTGCCCAGGTACGGCACTTCAAGGGCGTATTTGGTGCGCTCCTGATCCATATCGGGAATACCAAACAGGATCAGCGGTGTGGCTTCTCCCGGCGGGTTTTCCCAGTGGCCTTCAATTGCCGCAATTTTTGCCGGCTGATGTTCCAGCGTATTCAGGCCGTGCGCATCCCCGATCATCGCCTGAATCGGCGCCACGATCAGCGCCATCCACAGCGCCATGGAGAACATTTTACGAATGGCCGGATTGTCGTTGCCGCGCAGCAGATGCCAGGCGCCGGAAGCGCCGACAAAGAAGGCGCTGGCGAGGAAGGCGGCTACCGACATATGGAACAGGCGGTACGGGAACGACGGGTTAAAGACAATCTTCAGCCAGTCCTGCGGCACCACAATGCCATTTTCGATGATGTAACCCTGTGGCGTGTGCATCCAGCTGTTGGACGCCAGAATCCAGAAGGTGGAGATCAGCGTACCCAGCGCAACCATGCAGGTGGCAAAGAAGTGCAGGCCCGGGCCGACACGGTTCCAGCCAAACAGCATAACGCCCAGAAAGCCCGCTTCGAGGAAGAAGGCCGTCAGCACTTCATAGGTGAGCAGCGGACCGGTCACGCTGCCGGCAAACTGCGAAAACCCACTCCAGTTGGTCCCGAACTGGTACGCCATCACCAGTCCGGACACTACGCCCATGCCGAAGTTAACGGCAAAGACTTTGGACCAGAAGTGGTAGAGATCGCGATAGGTCTCGTTACGTGATTTCAGCCACATGCCTTCGAGCACCGCCAGGAAACTGGCGAGACCGATGGTGATGGCCGGGAAAATAATATGGAAGGACACAGTAAAGGCGAACTGAATCCTGGCCAGGTGAAAGGCATCTAATCCAAACATTGCTTACCTCATTGCCACAAGATTACACCGAATTTTTACTTATAATTAACACAGCTGGCGTGAACAGATATTTTCAGCTACGCCGGAAGAGATTCGCGCCAATTGTAAGGGCTGCGGCGAGAACAAAAAGAAACAGAAGGAATGGCTAAAACTATAACAGTATTTTTTGATTTCGATCATTGTTTTTGCCAGAAACTAATTCTTTAAAATCACTACGTTAAGGTTAAACAGCCTAATTTATTGTGACATTTTTGTTATTAAGCACAGCGCCGTGAAAATAGCGCGAAATCGGTAACTGGCTAATTTAGTTATTATTTGACGGAGCAACCAAAACGGCAGTCGCCAGTGCTGTCACGCAGGGTGTAAAAAAATCTGCACAATCGCTGCCGCTTCGGCTTTGTTAATTAAAAGATAATTTCTGTAGACTAAAAAGACATTATTTTGCTGCTTTTAAGTAACATCTGTGAGCCATGACGCATTATTTCAGCGTTATGACACCCCGCCGGCGGCCGTGCGCTTTCCCGGCGCGGCCGCCCGTGAAGTGCGCGTCAGGTACGCGCGGCCGGTTTCACAATGCGGTGCACATTACTTTCCAGCCAGTCTGCCAGCCCAATCACCTGCCCTTCGACTTCCCGCCCCAGCGCCGTGAGGCGATATTCCACATGCGGCGGCACCACGTCATAAGCAATGCGCTCGACAAATCCGTCCTCTTCCATATAGCGCAGCGTCTGGGCCAGCATGCGTTCGCTGACGCCGCCGATACGCCGCCGCAGCGTGCTAAAGCGCAGCGTGTTGTCGCGCAGCGCCAGCAGCACCAGCACGCTCCAGCGACTGGTAATCCGCTTTAACACCTCGCGTGACGGACAGTTAACGTTCAGCAACTCGCCACGTACAAATTTTTCACTCAGGTTTTCAGCCATTTATCGCCCATCCTTCAAACTAACAAATCTGTAAGTACTTACTAAAAGTTAGTTTATTCCGTACGCTGATGTCATACCAGCCCGAATAAAGGAGAACAGGATGATTGTCATTACCGGTGCCACCGGCCAGCTGGGCCGTTTAGTGATTGATGCCTTAGCAGAGAAAGTCCCCGCCAGCGAGCTGATCGCTGCGGTGCGTAGCCCGGAGAAGGCGCAGGATCTGCAGGCGCGCGGCATGACTCTGCGCACGGCAGATTACAGCCAGCCTGAAACACTGCGCAGCGCGTTGCGTGGTGCAGACAAAGTGCTGTTGATCTCATCCAGCGAAGTGGGCCAGCGCGTGGCGCAGCATCAGGCGGTGATTGATGCCGCCAAAGCTGAAGGCGTAAGGTTTATCGCCTATACCAGCCTGCTGCATGCAGACACCTCTCCGCTGGCGCTGGCCGACGAGCACCGCGCCACCGAAGCGCTGATCACCGCTTCCGGCATCCCTTATGCCATTCTGCGTAACGGCTGGTACACGGAAAACTATGCGGCCAGCATTGCGCCGGCACTGGCCCATCAGGCGTTTATCGGTGCCGCAGGCGAAGGCAGGATTGCCTCGGCAGCGCGTAAGGATTATGCCGCTGCGGCCGCCGAAGTCATGACCCGTGACGATCAGGCCGGGAAAATTTATGAACTGGCCGGGGATGACAGCTATACGCTGGCCGAATTCAGTGCGGAAATCGCCCGCCAGTCCGGCCAGCCGGTGGAATATGTCAATCTGACGCCTGCGGCCTTTGCGGAAGCCCTGAAGACCGCCGGCCTGCCCGAAGCCTTTGCCGGGCTGCTGGCGGACTCTGACGCCGGCGCAGCGCAGGGTGCCTTGTTTGACGACAGCCGTGGCCTCAGCCAGCTGACTGGCCGCCCGACGACGCCGTTTGCCGAAGTGATAAAAGCAGCACTGGCAAAATAATCCCCCGTCGCGCGGCCGGATTCCGCCTCGGTGCCTGTGCTTTATGCCATTAAATGATCAACGCCGCGGCCGCTTTTTGGGCCCGGCGTTAGCGCTTTTCTTATTTACAGAATATTCTGTCGCCCTATTTCTGGCAGCCGTTACCCGGCTGCTTGCATTTCCTGAAATATAGTCCGTTGTAATCACTGATAATTCACGCTTTTTCCCGATCAATCGACAAGATTTATTACGTTCATAGATATTTCGCATTGTTGTCTCGCCATCGTGGGGATCTATAATTTCTCTTTTGAGCAACCAGGCAATTTCAGGAGGCCGCTATTAATACTATCCACCAGCAACAACAAGCTTTCGGAGAACACGAAGCCCATGCTGATCTGGGGTATCAATACGATCCTCACGAATTAATCCGCGAAGGCATGGAGGATTCGGAGCCGGAGCCAGAGCTGATTGAGGGCCTGCCTGCGCCGGATGCGCTTACGCCTGCCGATCGCTATCTGGAGCTGTTCGAGCACGTCCAGATGTCGCGCATTTTTGCCGACAGCAAAACGTTCCCGGACTGCGCGCCTAAGTTCGATCCGCTGGATATTCTGATTCGTTATCGCCGCCGCAAGCGTTCAGCGGAATTCAACCTTGAACAATTCGTTCACGAGCATTTTTATTTGCCACAGGTGAACGAGAGTTTTTATGTCTCCAATCCGGATAAAACCCTGACGGAGCATATCGACGACCTGTGGCCGGTATTAACCAAAATGCCGCAGCAGCATTTACCGCATTCTTCATTGCTGCCGCTGCCGAAGCCATATGTGGTGCCTGGCGGACGATTTGGTGAGACCTATTACTGGGACTCTTACTTCAGCATGCTGGGGCTGGCGGAGGCGGGCCGCGACGATCTGCTGCGTCACATGGCGGACAATTTCGCCTGGCTGATCGACAACTACGGTCACGTGCCGAACGGCAACCGCACCTATTACCTCAGCCGCTCGCAGCCGCCGGTGTTCGCACTGATGGTGGAGCTGTTTGAAGAAGATGGCATTCGCGGTGCCAAACGCTATCTCGATCAGCTGATGAAAGAGTATCAGTTCTGGATGGATGGCGCGGGCGAACTGATGCCGCATCAGGCCTATCGCCACGTGGTGCGCATGCCGGACGGTTCACTGCTTAACCGTTACTGGGATGACCGCGATACGCCGCGCGATGAGTCGTGGATGGAAGATGTTGAGACCGCCAGCAAATCGAGCCGGCCGGCCAGCGAAGTGTATCGCGATCTGCGCGCGGGTGCCGCATCGGGCTGGGATTACTCGTCCCGCTGGCTGCGCGATCCGCAGCGCCTGGCAAGCATCCGCACCACCCAGTTTATTCCGGTGGATCTCAACGCGTTCCTGTACAAACTGGAGCTGATGATTTCGACCCTGTCGCACGCCAAAGGCGAAGAGCTGACGGCGCTGGCCTGGCAGAAAAAAGCCGAGGCGCGCAAACGTGCGATTAACCGCTATCTGTGGGACAACACCGCAGGCGTATACCGCGACTACGACTGGCGTCACCAGCGCTTCGGTGCCTTCACCGCCGCCGCCGTGGTGCCGCTGTTCCTTGGTCTCGCCTCGCCGGAGCAGGCGCACCTGCAGGCGGTAGCGCTGCGCCAGCTGCTGCTGACGCAGGGGGGGCTGGTGACCTCGATGGTGGAAAGTGGCGAGCAGTGGGATAAACCCAACGGCTGGGCACCGCTGCAGTGGATGGCCGTGATCGGCCTGAACCATTATGGCGAAGAGACACTGGCCACCGAGATTGCCGTTAACTGGCTGACCACCGTGAAAAACTTCTATTCACTGCACCACAAGCTGGTTGAGAAGTATGACATCAGCGGAGAACGGGCGCGTCCGGGCGGCGGCGGTGAATATCCGCTGCAGGACGGCTTCGGCTGGACCAACGGCGTGACGCGCCGCCTGCTGGCGATGTACGGACATCTGCTGGCAGACTGAAACGCGCGCAAAGAGCGCGGATGTCCGTCTGCGTTACGCATTCGCAATGCGGATTAATAAACCGGGGGACGTGGCCAATGGCCGCGTCCCCCGTTCTTTTTGCGCAATAAAGAGCGCTGTGGCCGCCCTACTCTCAGGATTTAGCGCTGAGGGCCGCCTGCGTGACGGATTTAGTGCGCCTGCAAAAAGGCCAGCAGATCGGCGTTCAGCTGATCCTGATGCGTAACCGCAAAGCCGTGCGGGCCGTTGTCGTACACTTTCAGCTCAGAGCCTTCAATCATCTCGTGTACCAGCTTACCGGTGGCTTCAAAGGGCACAATCTGGTCGTTGCTGCCGTGAATGACCAGCGTCGGCACGTCGACGCGGGCGATGTCGGCGCGGAAATCCGTTTCGGAAAACGCCGTGACGCAATCCAGCGTGGCTTTCAGCGACGCCAGCAGCGCGATATTCAGCGTCTGCGTCAGCACGCCGTCAGAGACGCTCTGCCCGGCATTGGTGCCATAAAACGGCGCGGCGAACTCTTTGATAAACTGCGCGCGGTCTTTCAGTAAGCCCGCTTTGATACCGTCAAACACCGACTTCTCCACTCCCTGCGGATGATCGTCTTTTTTACCAAACACCGGCGTCACCGCCCCCAGCAGCACCAGCCCTTTCACTTTGGCGGTGCCGTAGCGGCCAATGTAGCGCGAGACGTCGCCGCCGCCCATGGAGAAGCCCACCAGCGTGACGTCGCTGAGTTGCAGATGCTCAATCAGGCCATGAATATCTTCCGCAAAGGTGTCGTAATCGTATCCTTCCCACGGCTGCTCCGAGCGACCAAAGCCGCGGCGGTCGAATGCAATGACGCGGTAGCCGCGTTCGGCAAGGAAATTCAGCTGGCTGTCCCACATGTCCGCATCCAGCGGCCAGCCGTGACTGAACAGCACCGGCTGACCGCTGCCCCAGTCTTTGTAATAGAGGTTAACGCCATCTTTGGTTTTGAATGTGCTCATGTTGCTCTCCGTTCGTCAGGGATGATGTGTCTGGCAATCAAACTAACGTGCGCTGCAGAGAAAACCTAAAGCAGAAATTTTGACAACCTGTGAAAAAATTTTTGCCTGTCTTCACCGTCAAAAAACCTTGTACAAGTTGGCCGAATTTTTCCGCTATCAGCCGGGGCAACGGCGCCGTAAGGTGCATTCATCGCCTACTGACAGGAAAACTATGATGAGCCAGCACACCCCTGCACCTGCGCGCAGCAGCGCGTTTTCCCCCTTCAGCTATGGGCTGTTTGCCCTGATCTGGACCGCCTCCGTCCTGGGTAATACCGGCAGCTTTATTCGCGATGTGGCCAGTGCGTGGCTCATCACCGGCCTTTCCGACAATCCCACGGCGGTGGCGCTGATGCAGACCGCCGCAACGCTGCCGGTGTTTTTGCTGGCGCTGCCTGCCGGGGTGCTGTCAGATATCGTTGACCGTCGCCGCCTGCTGATTGTAGTACAGCTGCTGATGGCCAGCGTCAGCGGTACGCTATTGCTGCTGTCGCACAATCACTGGCTGACGGTGGAGTGGCTGATCGGCCTGACGTTTGTCGGCGGCATTGGCGCTGCACTGTTCGGGCCGGCCTGGCAGGCGATTGTGCCGGAACTGGTGCCGCGCCATGAGCTGAAAAACGCCGTGGCGCTGAACTCGCTCGGCATCAATATTGCGCGCGCCATCGGCCCGGCAACCGGCGGCATGCTGCTGGCGGCACTCGGGGCCATGGCGGCATACGGTGCCGATGTAGCCAGCTATTTTTTTGTTATCGCCGCCCTGCTTTACTGGAAGCGGCCGGTAAAAGCCAAAACCGAACTCAATGAGCACTTCCTGGGTGCCTTCCGCGCGGGTCTGCGCTATGTGAAAGCCAGCCGTGAGCTGCATCGCGTGCTGATGCGTGCAGCGCTCTATTTTGCCTTTGCCAGCGCCATCTGGGCACTGCTGCCGCTGGTGGCGCGCACCATGCTGCACGGCAGCGCCGGCTTCTATGGCCTGCTGCTGGGAGCAGTAGGTGCCGGTGCGATTGGCGGTGCACTGCTGCTGCCACGCCTGCGTCGTCATCTCAGCCACGATGGGCTGATGCTGCTGGCGGCCCTGCTGAGCGCGGGTGTGATGGGCGCGCTGGCGCTGAGCCCGCCGCAGTGGCTGGCGCTGCTGCTGATGGTGATCCTCGGCACCGGCTGGATTGTCGCGCTGACGACCCTGAACGGCGTGGCGCAGGCGGTGCTGCCGGACTGGGTGCGCGGACGCGGTCTGGCGGTCTATCTGATGGTGTTTAACGGCACGCTGGCCGGCGGCAGCCTCAGCTGGGGTGTGATTGCGCAGCAGGTCGGGCTGACCACCACGCTGCTGCTGGCGGCGGCGGGCCTGACGCTCAGCGCACTGCTGCTGAAACGTCTGGTGCTGCCTGCGGGCGAGGCCGACCTGCAACCGGCGCAGCACTGGGCCGAACCGGTGGTCAGCGATCGCGTGGATACGCGACACGGTCCGGTGCTGATTCAGATCCGCTATCGCGTACCGCAGGCCGATCGCGCCGCGTTTAAACAGGCTATTCACCCCCTGGCGCAGGCGCGTCGTCGTGATGGCGCGTACGCCTGGGGATTAATGGAACAGACAGACGATCCCGAGGCGCTGCTGGAGTGGTTCATGGTGGAGTCATGGCAGGAGCATTTACGTCAGCACCAGCGCGTGTCGCGCGCGGATGCCGCGCTGCAGCAGGCGGTGCTGCAGTTCCATCAGGATGACGCGCCGCCGCAGGTTAGTCACCATATCGCTATTTAGCCCGCCGGTTGCGGCAGTGCGGCCGGCGCCGCGCTGCCGGCCATTATGCCGGTGCGTAGATTTCCTGCAGGCCGGCCAGTGCCGGCAGCCGTTCCCGCCACCAAATTGCCGCGTTGCCACAGGCGCTCTCATTCCACGCCAGATAAGCCATATCGCGGCGGCATTCGCTGTCCAGCTGCCGCGCGACCAGCGTGCCGTCCGCCAGATGCGGCCGCGCCAGGTATAGCGGCAGATAACCGCAGCCCAGCCCGTCAAGCTGCGCCTGCAGCTTCGCCGGAAAATCATGCACGCTCAGGGTTTTCTGCTCATCCAGCACGCGCAAATCCACCCCCGCGCCGTGACGCGACGAGTCATGCACCGTCACGGCCCGGTACTGGCGGATCTGTTCGCGCAGCAGCGGCTCCGGTGCGGTGGCAAGCGGATGGTCGGGTGCCACGGCAAACACGTACTCCAGCCACCCCAGCGGCTGGCAGATAATCTCTTTGCGCGTGGCAGGTTCCTGCACCGCACCAAAGACAATATCTGCTTCGCCATAGTGCAGCGCTTCCCAGCAGCCGGCGAGCACGTCCTGACGGAACTGCAGCTGGGTGTGCGGATGCTCCTGATAAAACTGTTCGATAAGCGGCGTCAGAATGCTGAACGGCAGCGACGCATCCACGCTCAGGGTGAGCTGGCTCTCCCAGCCGCTCTCCACATAACGCGCCTGCTGCTCCAGTTCGTTAACCGCCCGCAGCAGCGCCCGCCCTTTTTCCAGCATCAGCCGCCCGGTGGGGGTAAACGTCGCCCGATGGCCGGAGCGATCCAGCAGCGTGATTTTCAGATCGCTCTCCATTTTCTGCACGGTGTAGCTCAGCGCAGAGGCCGTTTTGAACAGCCGCGCCGCCGCCGCGGCAAACGTGCCATGACGATCCAGCGCATCCAGAATCAGCAGCGCTTCCAGGTTTAAACGCATCCCCCACCCTCCGCAAAAAAAGTTGAACAACAACGCCAAAACAATCCGTTAGCAATAACGGCTCTCATTTCGTATTTTTTTCTTCAACGACGCAAGCCTTTTTAGCCGCGACAGCAGAGAGACGATGGCAGTGATGGCTCTGACTGACGCATCCCCACACCGTGGCTGACGGGCCGCCACGCTGAATCTGACGGAGAAAACACAATGACGACGGCTTCACTGATTTTTACCAATGGCAGATTTCATACGGTGGATCGCGAAAACCCGCTGGCGACGGCGGTGGCGATCAAAGATGGCCGCTTTCTCGCCGTCGGCAGCGAAGCCGAGGTGATGCGCTTTGCCGGCAGCGAAACGCAGATTATTGATGCAAGAGGTCACACCGGCATCCCGGGGCTGAATGACTCTCACCTGCACCTGATTCGCGGCGGCCTTAACTACAACCTTGAGCTGCGCTGGGAAGGCGTGCCGTCGCTGGCGGATGCGCTGCGTATGCTGCGCGAGCAGGCGCTGCGCACCCCTTCACCACAGTGGGTACGCGTGGTAGGCGGCTGGAGCGAATTCCAGTTTGCGGAGCGCCGTATGCCGACGCTGGATGAGATCAACGCGGCGGCACCGGACACGCCGGTGTTTATTCTGCATCTGTACGATCGTGCGCTACTGAACCGCGCCGCACTGCGCGTAGTGGGATACACCAAAGAGACTCCCAACCCGCCGGGCGGCGAAATTCAGCGCGACAGCAACGGCAATCCAACCGGCATGCTGATTGCCCGTCCTAACGCCATGCTGCTGTACGCAACGCTGGCGAAAGGGCCGAAGCTGCCGCTGGAGCAGCAGGTCAACTCCACCCGCCAGTTTATGCGTGAGCTGAACCGCCTTGGCCTGACCAGCGCCATTGATGCCGGCGGCGGCTTCCAGAATTATCCGGATGACTATGAAGTGATTGCCGAGCTGCACGCGAAAAAGCAGCTGACGGTGCGTATCGCCTATAACCTCTTCACCCAGCGTCCCGGTCATGAACTGGAGGATTTTGCGAAGTGGACCGATATGCTCAAACCGGGTCAGGGCACCGACTTTCTGCGCCACAACGGCGCCGGTGAGATGCTGGTGTTCTCCGCCGCCGATTTCGAAGATTTCCTGGAGCCCCGGCCGGATCTGGCACCCGGCATGGAGGATGAGCTGGAGCGCGTGGTGCGCCATCTGGTCGAGCACCGCTGGCCCTTCCGCCTGCACGCCACCTATAACGAATCGATCAGCCGCATGCTGGACGTGTTTGAAAAGGTGAACCGCGATATTCCTTTCAATGGCCTGCACTGGTTCTTTGACCACGCCGAAACCATCACCGAAGCCAACATTGAGCGGGTGAAAGCGCTCGGCGGCGGTCTGGCCGTGCAGCATCGCATGGCGTTTCAGGGCGAATATTTTGTCGACCGCTACGGTAAAGAGGCAGCCCGACAGACGCCGCCGGTGGCGCGTATGCTCGATGCCGGTGTACCAGTAGGTCTGGGCACGGATGCCACCCGCGTTGCCAGCTATAATCCGTGGACCGCGCTGTACTGGCTGGTTTCCGGCCGCACGGTGGGGGGCATGCAGCTGTATGACGATAACGCCCGTCTCGACCGCGAAACCGCGCTGATGCTGTGGACCAAAGGCAGCGCCTGGTTCTCTAACGAGCAGAGCGCCAAAGGCGAGATCAAAGTGGGACAGCTGGCCGATCTGGTGCTGCTGTCGAAAGATTTCTTCAGCGTACCGGAGGAGGAGATCAAGGGTATTGAATCCGTGCTGACGCTGGTGGATGGCACGATTGTCTATGCGGCAGGCAGCTTTACGCCGCTGGCGCCGCCGCCGGTACCGGTGCTGCCAGAGTGGTCGCCGGTGACAACCGTGCCGGGTCACTATCGCAGCGCCCCGCCGCAGGCCAGCGGACGCGCCGCCATGATGCCGAAGGTGCACCAGTGCAGCGGCCCGTGCGGCGTGCACAGCCATGCGCACGATGTGGCACGTCAGTCGGCGGTGCCGGTGTCAGATAATCACGCCTTCTGGGGCGCGCTGGGCTGCTCCTGCTTCGCATTTTAACCGCACGCCGGGTAGCGCATGGCGCTACCCGGCCAGCCGGAATCCCTGCTTGCCGTTCTTCTTGATCTGATACATCGCTTCATCCGCCCGCTTCAGGGCATCGTTAAAGCTGTCGCGGGGCTGCACCGGCGCGATGCCAATGGAGGCGCCAATCTGCGCATGACCATTATCCAGATTAAACGGGGTCAGCGCGGCGTCCAGCACCGCCTGCGCCAGAATGCGCACCTTCGGGTAGTCGATCAGAAACGGCAGCAGCAGGACAAACTCATCGCCGCCCAGCCGGCCCACTACCACGCTGGCGGGCACGACTTCCGTGATGCGCTGGCTGAGCTGAATCAGCACTTCATCACCGCTGCGGTGGCCGAGGGTATCATTGACGTGCTTGAAATTGTCGAGATCGATAAACGCCATGCAGAGCGGCCCCTGCGCCAGCAGCTGGCTGAAGTGGCTTTGCAGCGCGTGACGGTTTGCCAGCCCGGTCAGCGGATCGTGAAGCGCCAGCATGGCGAGCTGCGCTTCGTAGTTCTTCTCTTTGGTCATGTCGATATGGGTGCCGGTGACTTTCAGCGGATTGCCCTGCGCATCCCATTCGGTTACGCGCCCGCGATCCAGCACCCAGGTGATGCGACCATTTTTTCCCAGCATGCGGTGCAGTGCTTCGTAATAGGGCGCACGCCCTTCGATATGATCGTAAAACGCTCTCAGCACGTCATCGGCATCCTCCGGATGCAGGTGCGCGCGCCACTCTTCAAACCGGGCTTCGCTCTCGTTCGGCTGAAAACCCAGCATCGCGCCCCAGCGGCGGTTAAAAATTACCAGCTTGCCGCTGGGAATATCCAGTTGCCACAGGCACAGCCCGGTGCCATCCAGCGCCGCGCTGAGCTTGTTACGCGCGTCATACGCGATACGCTTCAGGCGCGCATTATGCTTTTTCAGGTTCTGAATCTGCTGACGCAGCGCTTCTTCGGACATATCGACAGAGGAATGAGAAATAAGGGTTATTTTGCCTGTCGATAATTTTCTGTAAACCAGACAAATGAAAAGCCGATTTACCACGGAAAAAGGCCGGCGCGCCAGCAGTAACGGCGAAGCAAAGCGGCAAACGCAGCGCACTTCGCTTGCCGGCCCGGCGCACGCGGCCAGGGTCACGTACGGCAATGTGCGGGCGCGACCGCGTTGCCGTCTCTCTGTCGTACAGATTTTCACCAAATTTTAAGAACTTTCTTAACCCGCGCTTAATGATGGCCGGGATACGTGTCGCTGTGAAACTGCACTTCATGTTCCCGGTTAAGAGACAACGCGTGGCTAACCCTATCCTGAGCCTGATTTTTCTGCTGAGCCTGTGCACCCGCGCACTTGCCGGCTCGCTTACGTTTGAGCCGCGCTATGGCCTGGTGGCACCAGAGGTGACCCTGCCGGAAAGCAGCCAGCAGTGGCTTAAAAAGCACCGCACCTTACGGGTGGGCGTGTGGCAAAACGCGCTGCCACCCTATTCGGTCTCGTTTGAGAAAAATGTCTATGAAGGGCTGTCAGCGGATTATCTGGCGATTGTCGCGAAGGCACTGAAACTGCCGGTGAAAATGAAGCAGTATCCGAGCCGACTGGCGCTGGCGGAGGCGCTGCGCAAAGGCGAAGTCGACCTGATCCCTTACTACACGCTGGCCGCCAATCAGGATACGCACCTGCTGCTGAGCCTGCCCTACTCGCTGGCGCAGAGCGTGCTGATCAGTAAACGCAATGCCTTCAGCGAAAATGCGCTGAATCAGGGGCGCTTTCGCCTGCTCTATTACGGTGATGAGGTCTTACGCGCCCTGCTGCAGCGGCGCTATCCGCACGCCACGCTGGCCCCGGCCGCGCCGCCGCTGTGGGCCTACACCGATACCGCCTTCAGCGACAACACCCTGTTCTGGAGTAATTCTGCCACCCAGCGCTTTTTGTCGCAGCGCGGTTTACACAACGTGATTGAGGGGCATAAAACGCCCTATACCAACGATGTGGATGCCCGTTTCGCCACGCGCGAAGCCAACCGGCCGCTGATCGAGGCGATTGATGAAATACTGAAAAATATTCCGCTGCGCAACGCGGTGCAGATTGCCGAAGCCTGGAGCCTGGATTATCAGTCGGTGGTTAAGAACCATCCGCTGGATTTCAGCGACGAGGAGGCCCGCTGGCTGGAAGCGCACCGCGACATTACGGTGAAATACGACCCGACGCATCAGCCGTTTACCTTTACCGACGACCGCCAGCGCGTGACCGGGCTGAGCGTGGATCTGCTGAAGCTGATCGCGCAGCGCACCGGCATCCGTTTCCACTATCAGGCGCAGCACGGGCTGCCCCGGCTGAAAGCGCAGCTGAGGCAGCAGCGGGACGCGCTGATTGCGGTCAGTGATGCAGCGGCTCCTGACGACACACTCCGCTACAGCCGCAATTTCCTTTACTCGCCGTGGGTGGTTATTACCCGTAAAGAGAGTGCGTGGCGCAGCTTTGACGAGATGGCAGGCAAACGCCTCGCTATCTATGAAGGTGCGTATTACCGCGACAGCCTGCGTCAGCGCTGGCCGCAGATGACGTTTCAGGAGAACCGGGTCGCGGCCGATTCGGTTGCGCAGCTGCAGGAGAAGCAAATCGACGGTTTTATCGTGCCGTATGAGTCCTCCCTGTTTTTGCTGAATAACCATTTGGGTGACAGCTTCAAAGTGGCGTTTGTCGCGCCGCTGCCGATGTTCCGCATGGCCATGGCGGTTAATGCGCAGGATCGGCCACTGCTGTCGATCCTGAATAAAGCGCTGTCCGATATTCCGCAGCCCACCCTGCAGTCGCTGAGGGATCGCTGGATTAAATACACGCCGCCGGCCACCACCACCGCCTGGCAGAGCTATCACCGCTATCTGCTGCGCATTGTGGCGGTGGCCGGACTCGGGCTGCTGTTTTTCCTGTGGCGTAACCATCTGCTGAAAGCGTCGCTGATTAAGCAGCGTCAGCATGAGCAGGAGATCAGCCAGCAGCTGCGGCATATCGAATCGCTGATGGCTGATCTGCGCAAAGCCAATGAGGTGGCGGTGCGCGCCAGCGAGGCAAAAAGCACGTTTCTGTCGCACATGAGTCACGAGATCCGCACGCCGCTGGCGGCGCTGATCGGGCTGCTGGAGATTGAGCACCTCGGTCAGAGCACGCCGGAACAGCGGCAGAAAAACATTGATGTGGCCTGGGCTTCGTCGCGCTCGCTGCTGTCGCTGGTGGGGGACATTCTGGATCTGGCCAAAATCGAGTCCGGCCATTTCAGCGTGCGCTTAGCGCCCATGTCGCTGAGCGAAGTGGTGCGGGACTGCGAAGCGCTGTTCCGTCAGGTGGCAGAAAACAAAGGGCTGGCGCTGCATACCCGGCTGGAACTGCAGCAGGATCAGGTCTGTTTTGATGCGGTGGCCCTGAAGCAGATCCTCTCTAACCTGGTGAGCAATGCCCTTAAATTCACCCACGCCGGTGAAGTGGAGATTGCGCTGTATCAGGCGGACGACGAGCCGGTGTATGTGCTGGAAGTCAGCGACAGCGGCAGCGGTCTGACGCCGGAGCAGCAGCAGGCAATTTTTGAACCCTTTATTCAGGTGGATCAGGGCAGCAATCGCGTCAGCGGCACCGGCCTTGGCCTGAATATCTGTCGCCGGCTGGCGGTGATGCTCGGCAGCGAACTGCAGGTGGAGAGCGCCCCTGGTGAAGGCAGCGTATTCATGCTGCGCTTTCGCGCGGAGCCGGCGCTGCTGCTGCAGGAGTCGCCCTGCGCAGCGCCGACGCCGGAAAACGTGGCGCTGCGCATTCTGATTGTTGATGACAACGCCACCAATCGCCTGCTGCTGACGCAGCAGCTGCAGTATGCCGGTCATCATGTGCTGGTGGCCGACAGCGGCGAAGCGGCGCTGGCGCTGTGGCGGGAAAACCAGCCTGACCGCATTATCACCGACTGCAACATGCCGGTGATGGACGGCTTTGAATTCACCCGCCGCCTGCGGGCCGAAGAGAAGAGGCTGGTGCGCCGTGCGGTGCCGGTGTATGGCCTGACAGCGATGGCGGAAGAGCGCATCGCCCTGCAGGCACAGGAAGCGGGCATGAATGGCTGCCTGTTTAAACCGCTGGAGCGCAGCCACCTGCTGCAGGTCATCACCGGCGCCCCGGTCAGCCCGGCACGCAATGAGGCGCTGTTAACGCTGGACAATCTCGCCGCCAATAACCCGCAGGCGTGGCGCGATTTAATCGTCACCGCCGGTCAGCAAAACGCCTGGGATCTGGCAAAGCTGACCCGGGCTGTGGCGCAGCAGGATTTTGCCGCTGCCCGCCATGCCGCGCATCAGCTGCTGGGCAGCGCCCGCTTACTGCGGGCCGACGCCTTACAACAGGCCTGCCACGCCGCTGAGCAGGCGGCCGCACAGCAGCAGATCGTGCAGCTGCGGCAGTGCCTGCCTGAGGTCACAACCGCCGTGACACAGCTGGAAGCGCTGTTTCACCATGCGCTCAACACGCATCAAACTGAAGAGGAAATATCATGAAGGACTGCACTGTCTGGCAGATTGCCGTGCTGGATGATCACCCGCTGATTGGCAAAGCCATACAGTATCTTTTAGCGCAGGAGCCGCAGCTGGTGCTGGCTGGCGCCTTTGCCCAGCGTCAGCCGCTGATGACCTTTCTGCAGCAGCAGCCGGTCGATGTGCTGGTGCTGGATTATATGCTGGGAGAAGACCAGCTGGATGGTCTGCAGATGGTCAGGCAGTTGCGCCTGCGCTATCCGCAGCTGCGCATTCTGGTCTCTTCGGCGGTGGAGAAACCGGCCATCGTTCAACTGCTGCTGAAAGAGGGCGTGCAGGGCTTTGTGGGCAAAAGCCAGCCGCAGGAAGTGCTGGTCGCGGCGCTTCATCAGATCTGTCGCGGCAAGCGTTTTCTGACCGCGGACATGCTGCTGGCGCTGGAAAAATTCAACGAGAGCGATCGGGAGATGCACGATTACCTGACGCCGCGCCAGAACGGTGACGATATCACGCCCCTGCTGCGTGAATTGAGCCCGCGTGAAATTGAGGTGATCCGCTGTTATCTCGATGGCCTGAGCATCACACAGATTGCCTGTAAATATGCGCGCAGCCGTAAAACCATCAGCGGCCAGAAACAGGCGGCTTTGCGCAAGCTGGGACTGCGATCCGATCTGGAACTGTTCAACTACAAGCAGCATTTCAGCGAACTGGTGATCACGCACTGACGATGGCGCGGCGCAGAAACGCTGTTCTGTGATCGGGATCATCACGGGAAGACGGTGTCCGACTGCCATCATGAATTCTAGTATGGTAGTTTGGCAGTTACCCGATACGCAGCTTAACGGCGGAGAACACGATGCAGCTGACAATGCGCTGGTTTGGTCCGAAAGAAGACAAGATTTCACTGGAATATATCCGGCAGGTGCCGGGCGTGCGCGGCGTGGTGGGCGCCCTGTACGATGTGCCGCCTGGCGAGATCTGGCCGCCGGAGAAGATCCGCGCGCTGGTGGATCAGGTGCAGGCGGCCGGGCTGACGGTGGAAGTGATTGAAAGCGTCAACATCCATGATGACATCAAGATCGGCCTGCCGAGCCGCGATCGCTACATCCACAATTATCAGCAGACGATCCGCAATCTGGCCGCCGCTGGCGTTAAAGTGATCTGCTACAACTTCATGCCGGTTTTTGACTGGATGAAGACCGATATGCACTACGTGCTGCCGGACGGCTCTGTCACTATGGCCTTTGAAAAGAAAGGCATTGATAAAAGCCTTGATGAGGTGGTGCAGGAGGTGCTGGGCAGCGCCAACGGCTTTGCCCTGCCCGGCTGGGAACCAGAACGTCTGGCGCAGGTTCAGACGCTGTTTGCCCGCTATAAAGAGGTGGATGAAGCGAAGCTACGCGCCAATCTGGCCTATTTCCTTAAGGCAGTGATCCCGGTGTGCGAGGAGGTCGGCGTGAAGATGGCCATCCACCCGGACGATCCGCCGTATTCGATCTTTGGCCTGCCGCGCATCGTAAAGAATCGCGACGATCTGGACTGGATCTGTCGTGCGGTTGACTCGGAGGCCAACGGTATTACGCTGTGCACCGGTTCAATCGCAGAAGATCCGCAAAACGATGTGTATGCCATTCTGGCCGAATTTGCGGCGCGCGGACGCATTCCGTTTGCGCATGTACGCAACATCAAAATCATTCAGGACAAAGATTTCTACGAGTGCGCGCACCCCACGGAATACGGATCGCTGGATATGTATAAGGTGCTGCAGTCGCTGTATGACAATGGCTTTACCGGGTATATCCGTTCCGATCACGGCCGCTTTATCTGGGGTGAAACCGGCCGGCCAGGCTACGGCTTGTATGACCGCGCGCTGGGCACCACCTATCTGCTGGGGCTGTGGGAAGCCTTAACTAAACGCTAACCCGGGGCCGGAGACACTGGCCTGCGCCCTTGCCGGCGGGTGGCGCGGTGCAGCCCGCCAGCGCAGCGGACGGCAGAAGGAAAGCCGCCGCTTTTACGTGCCCAGCGATACCCGTCGGGTGCTATAAACGCTGTATCGCTGTGACCTGAACCAGCATACGTCCTGCCGAGCGCTGCAGCGTTCCGTGCACCGCCACCAGATCGTCCGGCTTCACTTCCTGCCCTTTCCACAGCGCATCCGCAATATGTAACATTACCGTGCCCTGTTCATCGCGCAGCAGGTAGTGCTGTTTGCCGCTTTGCTTAATAATATTTCCTTTCATGGAAACCGATGTGTTATCGGGTATTTTTGCCAGCGTGCCACTCATAATTTGCTGCTGACCATCCGTGATTGCGCGATAGCCACTTTTCTGGTCTTGCGGTGCGGGCGGCGTGCCATGCGGATTAAATCCGCCTTTATCCTGAGCGCTGACGAAAAACGCAGCAAAGAAAAGTCCATATAAAAAGTTACGCTGCGACATTAATCACCTCTCATAAAAAAATAAAATTAAATTTCTGTATTAAGAATAATACCTGATAAAAATTGTACAAACGCATAGAGTGAGAATGAATCACGTTTATCACCCTTAAAAATAAACGTTAAAAATCATACAACTAAAAAGCAAAAATGCTATAAGCGAAACCGTAAAATAGTTGTACAGTATTTTTTAGCTTGTATAAAAATTAATTGTAAAAACCAGTCGTTAATATTTTTTTGAAAACCAAAACCGATTAATAAAACGCAGCTTAGGAATAATCCTGAATAGCCAGCTTGTTAATTATCAAATTACCGCTAGCCTTAACATGCACTCGAAATACTTATTATCTTGAACCTCTGAGGAGTTAATGATGAGCAATCCACGTGGTGGTGCAGGTAATTTCGCCATGAATCCTGAACGCGCTCGCGAAGCGGGCAAAAAAGGCGGACAAGTCAGCGGCGGGAATTTTCGTAATAACCCGGAGCGGGCCATTGAAGCTGGCCGCAAAGGCGGTAAAAAGAGTCGTCGTACGGTAGCGAAAGTTGCCAGTCAGTAACCGTTAAACCTCTGTCAACGAAGGAGAACATCATGAACAGCCAGGAACATTTTCTCGACTGGGTCAGAGATGCCCATGCCATGGAAAAGCAGGCCGAAAGCATGCTGGAAAAAATGGCCGCCCGACTGGAACACTATCCGGATCTCCGGCAGCGCATTGAACAGCACATTGAAGAAACCCGCGAACAGCAAACGCTGGTACAGAGCGTCATTGATCGCTATGACACTTCCCGTTCGGTGATCAAAGACACCGCAGGCAAACTTTCTGCGTTTGGCCAGGCCATGGGCGGCATGATGACCGAAGACGAAGTGGTAAGACGAAGTGGTAAAAGGCGCTATCAGCGGCAACGTATTCGAAAACTTCGAAATTGCCAGCTACACCTCACTGATTGCTGCTGCGCAGAAGCTGAACGACAGCGAAAGCGTGGCGATCTTTACCCGGATTCGTGAGCAGGAGATTGCTATGGCGGAGTGGACACTGGCCCACCTGCCGGACGTGACGGAACAGTTCCTGATTCGTTCAGACACACCAGGCGTGGAAGCGAAGAAGTAAGTTTTCGCGCAACGCCTGGTGATTTCCCTGGAGACGTTCAATATTGCGAGAGCTTTAAGATGACCTGATGGTCAGCCAGCCGTGTCACGCTGGGCACGACTGGCTTTTTTTTCGCTATGCCGTACGGGGAGCAAAAGGCCGGCTGGCCTGCCACCAGAGCGCCAGCGCCATTAGCGCAATCACACTCAGCACCGTAAACGCCACACCCCAGGAGTAGCGGCTGGCGATCATACCGGTTAAGGCCGGGCTGAACGCTGCGCCAACGCCCTGCATCAGCATCACCGCACTCTGACCGGCATTCACGTGCCCGGTGCCGCGCAGCAGCGTCACAATATAACCCGGTACCGCAACGCCCAGAATGCCCGCCGCCAGACCGTCCATGACCTGCACCGGCACCATCGCCAGCGTGCCGGTAAAGCTTGCCGCCAGCATGGCACGCACCGGCAGCAGCAGCAACGCCAGCAGGATCAGGCGTGCATAGCCGCTATTCTCTGCCCGGGCCGAGGTCCACAATGCCACCGGGATCATCACCGCCTGCGAGATAACCACCGTTGCCGCTGCATACAGACCCGGATTCAGCCCGCCCGGCTGTGCCGCCACGCGCATACTCAGCATCGGCAGCAGCGCCGCATTTGCGAGGTGAAACAGCAGCAGCGTGATGCCGGTGGTCATCAGCGCGCGGTTGCCCAGCAGCGCCGGCAGGCGCGGCATATCCTGATTCGCCGCGCTCTCCAGCCCGCGTGCCGCGTCGTGGTCGATATCGCTGCCGCGTATCGCCAGCACAAAAATTGCCGTGAACACCGCCATCATCGTCATCAGGACAAACACCGAACCGGTGCCCCAGTACCAGGTACAGGCCCCCGCCAGCACCGCCGCGCTCATATTACCGGCATGGTTAAATGCCTCATTGCGGCCCATCTGCCGGTTAAATCCCTGCCGGCCGGTCAGCCCCAGCGTGATCCCGGCCAGCACCGGCGCAATAAAGGCGGCGGCGACGCCGCTCACCACCTGCGTCATGCCAACAATCAGCGTTTGCTGGAAAAACCATAGCCCCAGCGTCGCGGCCGTAATCAGCGCGCAGCCCAGCAATAGCAGGGTGCGTTTGTGGCGCGTGGCGTCCGTGACGATGCCGGCCGGCAGCGTTGCCAGCAATCCGGCCAGCCCGCCGGCGGTCATGACAAAGCCGATATCATTGGGCTGCCAGTGGCGCTGCGTCAGGAAAATGCCCAGAAAAGGTCCCAGTCCATCCCGGACATCGGCAAGGAAAAAGCTCACCAGACAAAGCGCCTGTAACGATTTAAGTCGCATCGTGGAGTTCCTGTTATGTATTGATTTTCATGCAAGTCGCTGAGGATAAGTTAGGGTGACAAACCGCGAAAAGTCACGACAGGAAAAAGTAACGAATTGAAACGGACCGGCAGCAATGTCTCTGCGATCGTCCGCCGGCGCCTGCCTGATAAGCGCATTGCGGATGGGCCAGCGGCAGGAGGACAGCACTGCACGTGCGGGACGGCAGCGGCTCTTTGCCACCACCGGCGTGCAGAGAGGCGTGAGGCGCCTGCGGCAGCCGGAAAAGTCCGCGCGGCATCCGCAGAAAAAAGCCTGACGGCAGAAAAGCAAAAACCCAGCCATAAAGGCTGGGTTTTCAGAATGTTGGTGCCCGGACGCGGAATCGAACCACGGACACGATTCCTAGCTTCCTAACTTGATGATTGTTAGACAGTTAGTTATTCGCTTCGATTCCGAATGTACCATCAATCTGTACCATTCTGCAAATAAGTTTAGATGCAATTTGCTATCACATGATCTGCGAGTTTGTCGTGCTCCGCATCCATTTTATCCATCAAATCAAGCTGGTTTTTAGCCCATTGCCCTCTTACTAAAACATGTTGTGTAGGACGTACAGTTTTAAGATATTTGAGAGGTACGCTTTGAATAATACTGTCTGGAGCCATAACGTTCATATCTTCCACTTTAGCTACTGGAGCATTAGTAACGAAGGCAGGCACTGCGTTGTATGAATTTATAGATTGCAGACTGGGTAACAAAGCATTCTGTACTGCACTACTAATCACATTTCTGTGAGCAAGGTCCGCCCCAACTTCGGTGGCGACAGTAGCACCTTGTTTTTTTCTCATATCGAATCCGTTGAACACCCAGCCTGCAAATTTTGGTTTGCCTTTAAGTGGTAAAACTGGATCGTGTGGATTTCCACTCAAGTATCTTGCAACACCTTGTTCCCAGTCAGTAACAAACTTAGGAAGCATCTCACCAATCAAGCCAATGCAATAGGCAGAGAACATATCTGCTGTACAAGGTACGATGAAATAATCAGAGCAATATAGTGCAGAGCGAACAAGTGTATTGAACGATGGGGGAAGGTCAATCAGAACATAATCATACTCTTTTCCGGTTGCTTGCTCTGCTGCACTGGAAATCAAGTAGGGCATAAGGAAACGATAAACGCTAGTACCTGCTATGAGGTCGGTACCAACACTCAAAGTATCTGAAAGGTTATTAAGCCAAAAATCTCCAGCAACTATATCCAAATGTCCAGACCCTTGAGGCATTGGATGTTTAGGCGTGTTAATAATCACTTCTGTTTTATTCTGCTGTATGTAAGGTTGGCCAAATGCTCTTATAGTTTGCCCGAAAGGAATTTGAGCATTTGTTCTTAAAAGATTAGCAAACCTTTGGTCACTTAAGGTCGCAATTGATAAGTTGCACTGCGGGTCAAAATCTATCAGCAAAACTGATTTGCCTTTAGCGGCTAAAGATACACTGAGATTCCATGTCAGTGTGGTTTTTCCCACACCACCTTTGTTATTAAAAAGTGATAAAGTGATCATAACCTATTGCAACCCCGAGTTATTATTAGTTGGTTGCTTAAGATATCATAACTTTTTAGCAGGTGAGATGAATATTGGCGGTTTGATAAGATTATACAAATAACCTTATGTTTTACTTGATGATGTGGGCACCTGGTTACAGGTACCCGCTTCACTAGTTGATCCTTCTGTAGATGAACATAGCCCCACCGATGCATGCCGCCAGAAGAACCCTCATGCTAGTGATTAAGTCTATGATTATTATGAAGTCCCGTGATGTTGCACCAACTATAAGTAGCGCTAAACTTCCTATTCCCAGTGCGATAATCATAGCTAACATCAACCCTTTGGTTTTTAGATGTAGACAGCGTGCTATGCCAAAGCCTATAAATACGGGACAAATCACTGAATACATGTACACAAAAACGCTATAATTACTCCCTCCTTTGAATAGAGCTAGAATCAACAACGCAACAGCTATCAATGAAGAGGGTATGGCAATGTTATTTAATTCTTGATTCTTATTTTGAAGAATTATCATTGTACCAGCATAACCACCAATAATGCCTCCACATACCAACCCGAGTCTGGGAAAGACTACTTGGAAAAGGAAGCTGTAACCCTGATCATTAATCCAAATGAGATTAGTCACATTCAACGGATATGTTAGTGATAGGATGCTTATTATGATAGACATTATTAGGAATTTAATCCCGGTAGTCATTTATTACTCCTGCTTAGAATTTATCAGGTAATTAAAGTGTGATTTTTCTGGCTGAACAGGGTATCCAGTTCCCATCAGTATTCTGAAGGAACCATCTGGCATCGGAATACCTCATCATTATCTTTGCCTCCGTTTTTGTGTCTGCAAAGACAAGCACTACCTTATCCTCATCATCACTTTGTATATGCGTAAACGGCAGATTGAATAACCCTTCCACATTAAGCACATCTTTTTTAAGTGTTGCGTGTATGCCATTGGTGCATTGTAGAAACAGATCATTTGGCGAGGCTGCAATGCTGGTGACCTGCTCCCCGTTGATTAATACACCGTGATGTTAGTAATGTCTTCATAAGTCACATGAGGACGTCCCCATGAAGAAGCGATTTTCCGACGAACAGATCATCAGTATTCTCCGCGAGGCAGAAGCCGGGGTTTCGGCCCGGGAACTCTGCCGCAAGCATGCTATTTCAGACGCCACCTTCTACACCTGGCGCAAGAAGTTTGGCGGCATGGAAGTCCCCGAAGTGAAGCGGCTCAAGTCGCTTGAAGAGGAGAATGCCCGCCTCAAGAAGCTGCTCGCTGAAGCCATGCTGGATAAGGAGGCGCTTCAGGTGGCTCTGGGCCGAAAGTTCTGACGACAGACCAGAAGCGGGAAGCCGTGGAAGTCATGTGTGAGGCCGCAGGTCTGTCGCAACGTCGTGCCTGCAGGCTGGCAGGCTTGCCCCTGTCGACCTGCCGTTATTCGGCTCAGCGTCCGGCTGCTGACGCGTTGCTGTCCCTACGCATTACAGAGCTGGCACTTGAACGCCGCCGCTTTGGCTACCGGCGCATCTGGCAGTTACTGCGCCGGGAAGGCCTTCACGTCAACCACAAGCGGGTATACCGCATCTATCATCTCAACGGCCTGGGTGTAAAGCGCAGGCGACGCCGCAAGGGGCTGGCGACTGAGCGGCTTCCGCTTCTTCGTCCGGATGCGCCGAACCTGACATGGTCAATGGATTTTGTCATGGATGCTCTTGCCAGCGGCCGCCGGGTTAAGTGTCTGACCTGCGTGGATGATTTCACGAAGGAGTGTCTGACGATCACCACGGCATTCGGGATTACAGGCGTTCAGGTGACACGCATTCTGGACAGCATTGCGCTGTTTCGTGGCTATCCTGCAACGATAAGAACTGATCAGGGTCCGGAGTTTACCTGCCGTGCGCTGGATCAATGGGCCTTTGAACATGGTGTTGAGTTGCGCTTAATCCAGCCAGGCAAGCCAACGCAGAACGGATTTATTGAGAGCTTCAATGGCCGCTTCCGGGATGAATGTCTGAATGAACACTGGTTCAGCGATATTCTTCATGCCCGGGAAATCATTAATGACTGGCGGCAGGATTATAACGAGTGTCGACCACATTCATCTCTGGATTACCAGACGCCAGCTGAATTTGCAGCAGGCTGGCGAGACGGGAAATATGAAGAAAAACCAACCGACATTACTAACTGAAGGTTGTATCTAATCCTGGGGGCAGGTCACTGGCTGTGCTGAATGAAAGTGCAGTTAATACGAATCCTTTTATTAATCTCATAATCCATTTCCTAGTAAATCCGGCCTGTTAGCACGAATGACTCTGTAGATGCTGGTGATTCCGATTCCAAGTTGCCGTGAAATCTCTGCCTTACTTAAACCTTTTTCGACCAAATCAATAATTTCTTTAGTTTTTATCCTCGCTGTAGCTTTTCGTCCAGTGTACTTCCCTTTCTGTTTTGCCAGTGCGATTCCCTCTGCTTGCCGTTCAAGCATCATCTCTCGCTCAAAGGTCGCGATTGCCCCAATCATAGTCAACATGAGCTTGCCTGTCGGCGTTGCAGTATTTATTCCTATGTTCAGTATGTTCAAGGCAACACCTTTCACTTGCAGATATTCCGACACTTCAAGCAAATGGCGTGTGTTACGTGCTAGGCGATCCAGTTTGGTGACCTGCACCACATCACCTTCCCTGACAAAATCCAGCAGTGCATGTAGTTCCGGGCGGTCATCTTTAGCCCCACTAATTTTCTCCCTGAATATCTTTTCGCAGCCGGATAGTGCTTCGAGTTGAGTATCCAGACTTTGCCCGTTTGTTGAGACGCGAGCGTAACCGACTGTAGCCATGAGAACTCCTTACCCTGCCAATAGACCATGCTATGCTGCAAAAGCCTGCCAAAACCCCAAAACCACCCTGTGGCAGGGCCGAATGAGGCTTTCTACCGTTACGGCAGTGGCAGATCTTTAGGGCATGGTTGTTGGCAGGGGGCAATTGAGGTGGATGATGAAGTAGAGGCTTAGCTTAAGCAGCCCCAGTCTTTGGATAAGCGGATGCCATTTCCTCAAGGATTGCAGCCAGAAAAGCACTGAGTGCTGTGAATAAAGCCTTTTTCAACATTCTCCAATAGTTCATTTCTTCCGACCTCCCAAACCAGAGCGGTGAGGTATTGAAGGCTCTTCAGCTAGTGCCTCGTGGACGTTCTCAGAGCCTCTGTAAGCGATGTTTTTAAATTGGAAAGGGAATGACTTGCACTGCATATTTACCTCCATTGTGATTAATTCAACTTCCTTATACCGATTGCGCTTAATTTGTTGATTTATGAAGAATTTCTGGCGGTAGGCACACAGTTCTCGTGCAACTTTACTGGATGAAGGGATTTTGAGTATTAGCTAGCATCTAAACCATCTTGTAAATCAACATGTAATTTCAGAGATGAATTTGAGTATTAAAGTATGTATGGGTATGGATTGGCTATAAGAGGGTGTGTTGGGGGGCGTATTCGACGTTTAAACGTTCCAAAATGCCATTATCGTTGTTACGACGCTGATATTGTTGGAACGTTTCTGCTACGGAACGACTTAGAATCCGTATCGGCGGAGACAAGCTCGTTTAAATCTGATCGTTCTACCGCCTTGGCAAGGTATTCCAAGCCTCTCCAGAAGCTCCTTAAGCTCTCTCAGCCTCTGTTTTGGACGTTTCAGCATGAACCAGCAAATGTTATGTTCAGATTCATAGGCAGATTGTGACGATTGGCTGGTTATCAAAAGCTCTGAGGATTGAAGAGGTTCACACGCTGTTCTCAGACAATGAACATAACAATCTTCAAGACTTTTCAGCATCCTTAGCTGACTGATTGCTTCTAACCAAAGCTCCTGCTCTTCATGCCTTACTCTGATTAACTTGATTTCAGGGCAGTTTTTACGAAACCAGCGGTCTCTCTTCAAATCATTAAAGCGATACCTCTTTGATTTATGAGCTTTCTCATCAAATTCAATTACATAATGACGAATTATTGTTGAACCATCAGTATTTGAGCTTTTCTCCACGATGAGCGAATCAACCCGGTAAGGGCCAATAACCTTCTCACGCTGAATCTCATAGTACCTTCTTGTATCCCTCCAGAAACTCGCCAGAAGAGGGCTAAGTGCATCGAAGAACTGCCCTGCAAAAGTGCTTTCATGATTGGCAACGGGTAAAGTTACCCCTGCTTTTTCCTTAATAGCTGCGACAAGATGTGTGTTTCGACTGCTGTATATGCTGTAAGTCAGTAAAGCGAGAGCGTCACTCGCGTCAAGCCATCCGGTTGGACCAGGGAACCGTCCACAAATTAGCTCGTCAGAACAACACTTGAGGATTTCGGGCGGAGCCTGGCATAGCTTTGAATGAGTACGCTGCATCCACTGGCTAAAACGTTTAGTTGCAGGGACTTTGTCTCTCAAAAATGCGACAGAAACCTGCGGGGTCCCAGCGACGATGCGAAATGCAGAATCGGGAATTTGCATATTGATGATCTCCAGATGAATTATTTGCCTTATACCGCAGGGAAACGCGATTCCAGCCGCTCAAGGTTCAATCTGGGGATTTGCTCAATGGCATTACGTTGGGCCTCGACAGACTTCTCTCCGTAACCGTGACTGGCCTTTGCCATAGCGGGTGAATTTTCGTTATGTCCGAGAATGCTGTCTTGGATTTCTTCACGAATGTTCAGGTCGCGAAACAGGGTAACGAGAGTGTGCCGGAAGCTGTGGGTCGGTTTGATCCCTTCCCGAATCAGGCCGTGTTCACGAATGTAGTTACCCCACCACCGAGCGTAGTTGTATGAATATTTCCGGTTCACTTCAGACTTTTTGGCAAACAATTGGTAGGTCTGAGCTTGGACGAAATTAAGGAAACCTAGCTCGATCAGGTGGCTGTGTATTGGGAATTGCCTTGTGTTACCCATCTTGATCGATTGGCCTTCACCCATCGCCAGCCTAATGCAGGGGATTCCATCTACTTCCACAATGTCGCTCTTACGAAGCTGAGCTATTTCCTCAACGCGAGCGCCGCAGTAGTACAGAATTACAGGTATCCAGTAAGCCATTGCACCATGAGGCGTCGTTTCACCGTCAAATACGGGCAATGAGAAGATGCGGCGGATTTCATCCGGGCTGAAAGACCTGACCACTGCCGGGCCTGCAACAACCTTGCGTTTCTTCAACTTATTAAGTGGATTCTCAGCGAGCTTGCCGTCTTCAACCGCAACTCGAAAGATCGAAGATAACTCCTTCAGAATGTTCTCGACGCGAGTAGGGCTAATTTTCGCACCTTTGGCATTAACCTGGCTTTGCAGTGGCATTAGGCGAACAGCCTTCGATGGACGGGATGGAAGCTTTTCAATCAGCGAACGAAAGTCTGCGAGGTCTGTAACGGTGATATCTTTGACAGCCTTCTGGCCGATAAACTCGATGAAACGGTTAACCGATGTCGTATAGGCGATAATCCGACTTTCTGCACGTAATGGCTCATGACGCCGAACGTGTTCTTTATAACGTGCGAACAGGTCTGCGAAGGTGAGCCTTAGAGGCTTTTCTTCCGGCAATGAATCCAACCCTTTGCTTTTAGCGTAGAGTCGTGGGCGGAGGCTCATAAGATATGCATTCGTCAGATCGCTACGGCGTTCAGCTAGACGCCAGGCCAGACGGTTTCTCCAGACTGGAGTGAGGACAGTAGGCGTGTATTCGAGAGCTTCCTCAAGCTCGACGGCCATCAGTTTATCAATGGATACGTCACGTTCTTCCTGCCATGTCTGTGACTTATAGTTGGGCTTACGTTGGCGGTCTTCCAGCCAGTCGTGAATCAGCACATTTTCTGGCGAGTGAGTCAGCCCCATTTTATCATCGTGCTGCTCTTCAACAACGTACCGCTCCCGGATTAGTTCGTCACTCTGCATGGTCTTTGACGCCCATACGCCAGCAATTAGCTCGATATCCGCATCGGTTAACGATTGTTCTGCTTCAAGCTGTTTTTCAGCCAGTCGGAGTATCATGTCGATCTGGATGATTTTGGCGGGCGCACGCGTTCTGGCCTCATTAACGTCTTTCGTATCAAGAGTAAACTTGATTTCACGTTTATCGAGGATAGCGATCAGGTGTTTGGGTACGGCTTTACGAACGTGGTAAACGCCGAATCGGTTCTTTGTCGGTTGTATCATAATGCCCATTTTGTACCACCTTTCTGTACCACCGGGAAGCGAGGCCGATGGAGAAAATTAGGAGGTAACTACTGACAAACCAAGAAGTTATTGAGCAGAAAGCAAAAACCCCCGCATAAAGCGAGGGTTTGGAATGTTGGTGCCCGGACGCGGAATCGAACCACGGACACGGGGATTTTCAATCCCCTGCTCTACCGACTGAGCTATCCGGGCAACGGGGCGCATTAAACCCTACCCGGGCCGGGCCGTCAAACGCTTTTCGGCAAAAATCCGCTGACTGATGCCTTTTGCAGCAACCGCGCGCTGAACGGTGAAAAAATTGCCGCTTTGCCCCGGCGTGTGCGCTGAATTTTTAAACGCTTGTGCCGATAACCGTGGTGAAAACGTATACCAATAAAAAGGTTTCCCCATGTTCAGCACCACCACACCAGGTCTTTTTTCCCGTCTCACCCGGCTGACACACAGCAGCCGGTCCGCCACGCTCCGTTCTCTGCAGAAGGCCATCGCCATGGTGGAATTCACGCCGGATGGCCATATCCTCACCGCCAACAATCTGTTCCTTGAGCGCATGGGCTATCGCCTTGAGGAGATTGTTGGCCAGCATCACCGTATCTTTTGCACGCCGGATACGGTGCAGTCACAACGCTATCGCGATTTCTGGCAGCGGCTAAAGCGCGGCGAGAGCTTCAGCGATAAGTTTCTGCGCGTGACAAAGCACAACCATCCAATCTGGCTGGAAGCCAACTACGTCCCGGTGCAGGATCGCCACGGGCGGGTTAAGAAAATCGTCAAGCTGGCAAGCGATATCACCGCGCGCATCATCGATGCGCAGGAGCAGCGCGCCATGACCAGCGCCATCGATCGCTCCATGGCGGTCATTGCCTTTAACCTCAAAGGTGAAGTGCTGATGGCGAACGACAATTTCCTGAAAACCACCGGCTACCGCGCGGATGAGATCCTCGGCCGCCATCACAGCCTGTTTTGCCCGCCGGCAATCCGCGAGAGCGACGCGTATCGCCAGTTCTGGCAGCAGCTGAATGAGGGAAAATTTATCTCCGGCCAGTTCCAGCGCATCAATAAACAGGGCAACACCTTCTGGCTGCGCGCCACTTACAACCCGGTGTTCAGTGAATCCGGCCAGCTGTACAAAGTGGTGAAATTCGCCACCGACGTTACCGCACAGGTGGAAAAGAGCCAGCAGGAGCGCGAGGCCGCACAGCAGGCTTACCAGACGGCGCTGCAGACCAGCGAAAGCACGCGCCTTGGCGCGACGGTCATCGAGAACAGCGTGCAGACCATCAATGCCCTGGCCGGTGAGCTGCACGGCATCTCCGGGGATATCACCAACCTCGGCGACTCTTCCGAGCAGATTGGTGCTATTGTGGCCAGCATCCGGCAGATTGCCGAGCAGACCAACCTGCTGGCGCTGAATGCGGCGATTGAAGCGGCGCGTGCCGGTCAGCACGGCCGTAGCTTTGCCGTGGTCGCCAATGAGGTGCGCGCGCTGGCGGCAAACATCAACCGCGCCACCACCGAGATTGAAAAACGCATGGAGCATAACCACACGCTGGCAGAAAAAGCGCTGAAGGGCATTGAATCTAACCTGAAACGCGCCGATCAGGGCGTCATTCTGGCACAGGAAGCCGGCGGTATGATGGCGGAGATTCGCGGCAGCTCCCGTGAAGTGGTACGCGCCATCAGTCACGTCACGGAAACCCTGGAAAAGAACTAGCTGTGCCTGAGGCAGAGGGCCCCGGGCCCTCTGCTGCCCACCCCGTAGTGACATAAAAGTGTCACAGCCGCGCAGTACGCTAAGAATATTCCTGGTTTATCCCGAGCCACCTTATGCAACTGCCTGATTTGCACGCAGGGCTTCCCGCCCTGTCGAGCCGTGCCCGTGCGCGTTCACTGTGCATTGCCGTGCCCTTTGTCAGCCCCGCCATGGATAACACCGCGGTGATGGCGCTGTTCAGCGAGCATAAAGATCTGATTGGCCTGCCGGTGGTCGAAAACGGCACGCCGTTTGGCATGATCAACCGGCATATCTTTTTGTCACAGATGACACGCCCGTTCTTCCGCGAGCTGTATGACCGCAAAAGCTGCATTGCTTTTATGGATAAGGCACCGCTGGTGATCGACGCCGAAACCGGGCTGGATCAGGTGGCGCAGCAGGTGGTGGCCAGCGGGGATAAGTCCGTGACCGATGGCTTTATTATCACGGAACAGGGGCGCTATATCGGTATCGGACTGGGCATCGATCTGATCCGCACCGTGTCCGATCTGCAGGCGCAGCAGCATCAGCAGATATTGCAGAGCATTGATTACGCCCGCGTGATCCAGGATGCGATGCTGGACCGCTCAAAACAGCAAATGGCGCAGCAGTTCAGCGACTGGTGCCTGCACTGGCAGCCGCGCGATGGCGTGGGCGGCGACTATTATGCCTTTCACCGCGACGAACACGGCTGGCTGGCGCTGATTGCCGATTGCACCGGCCATGGCATTCCCGGCGCCTTTATGACGGTGATTCTGCAATCCGCGCTGGAAAAAGCGCTGCAGCAGCAGTGTCATGAGCCGGCGGCGCTGCTGCAGTCGCTGAATCACCACATCAAACAAACCCTCGGCCAGCTGAATGCGTCACAGCAGACTTCCCTGTCCAATGATGGCTGTGATGCCATTGCGCTGCGGCTGGAGCGTGCCACTCACCAGTTGAGCTGGGCCAGCGCGCGCATGCACGCCCTGCTGCAGCGCGCGGATGGCACACAGCACACACTCAGCAGCGATCGCACCGGCGTGGGCTACACCGGGACGCCGCAGGATTATGCGTGGCCGCAGCAACAGCTGACGCTGCAGCGCGGCGACATGCTGCTGGTGATGACTGACGGCGTTACCGATCAACCCGGCGGCGCGCGTCAGATTATGTTTGGCAAAAAGCGCATCCAGGCGCTGATCAGCCACTTTTCCGCCCTGCCGATGCCCGCGCTGTCTGCTGCCTTCGCGCAGGAATTACTCCACTGGCAAGGCAACCAGCCGAGACGCGACGACGTCACCTGGTTTGGCTTCCGTTATTAACGAGCACGTTATGCATTCAGCTTCCGGCTGCCGTCCGCTGCCCGCCGACGATGTGGCGCTGCACTATACCGGCTTTTTTTCGCCGCAGAACATCACGGCCATGGGTGAAGTGATCAAAGCCCTGCTGGAAAATCAGCAGGCGCCGCTCAGGCTGCGGCGGCGCCTGTTTTCCAGTTTTGTGGAGATGGTGCAGAACATTCTGCGCTATTCACAGGATTGCCGCGTTGTGCTGCACCCTGAGCAGGATTTTCGTTTCGGCACCGTCACGCTGCGCGTCAGCAGCGACAGCTGGGTGCTGGAGAGCAGCAACCAGGTGGAAGAAGCCGCCTGTGAGCAGCTGCGTGACTGGCTGGAATCGCTGCGCAGCATGAGTCAGGAAGAGATCCGCCAGGCGTATCGCGCCGGCCTGCGCGCCGAGAGCCCCGCCACCAGCAAAGGGGCCAGTATTGGTTTACTGACGCTGGCGCGGGATGTCAGCGAGCCGCTGGAGTATGAACTGCGTCCGCTGGCGACCCGCGGTTACGCCACCTTTTGGCTGAAAGCCACCCTTCACCAGGAATGATGCTGTTATGCAAAACCTTGTTATTGCCGCGACCGACAGTACCCCGGAAGTCAGTTTTGATTTTGCTGCCTGCCGCTTCGCCCTGCGCGGCGAATCCTGGCCGGAAAATGCGGCGGCCTTTTATCGTCCGCTGCTGTCCGCCCTGGAGCAGTGGCAGCCGCTGCAGCCACGCGCGCTGGACGTGAACATTGCGCTGCGCTACTTCAACAGCTCCAGCACCAAGATGCTGTTCAGCCTGTTTGCACTGTTTGATCAGCTGGCGCAAAACGGCCAGCAGGTGACGCTGAACTGGTTTTATGATGCCGAAGATGATGTGTCGGAAGAGTTTGGTCACGAGCTGGCGCTGGACTTCACCGCGCTGCAGGTCAGGCTGCAGGCTGAGCTGACTTTATGATGAGCCTGCCTGAGCTGTTTCGCGAAGAGAGCGAGGTGCTCACCCGCTCCCAGGCTGTGGCAGCACAGAGCACCCTCAGCGCCGGGGATTACCGTGACGCGCTGCTGCTGCTGAGCCGGGATTATCAGCGCCTGATGCGCGAAACCTACCGCATGATTTCCCGCAGCGATCGCGCCGAACGCGAGCTGAACCGGGCCAATGAGCAGCTGCAACAGCTGGCGCAGGCGCTGGAATATAAAGCCAGCCACGATCCGCTTACCGCGGTCTGGAACCGTGGCGCCATTATTCAGCGCATCAGCCAGACCCTGCAGCACGGCGCGGCGGCGCTGATCATTCTGGATATCGATCACTTCAAGAAGATCAACGATGAGCATGGCCATCCCATGGGCGATCGGGTGATTTGCGCGCTGGTGGCACGCATTCAGGCGCACTGCCCGGAGGCCGCCAGCATTGGCCGCATCGGCGGCGAGGAGTTCACAGTACTGCTGCCGCACTATCGCCTGGCAGATGCGGTGATTGTGGCGGGCGCGATTCACGCCTCGCTCAACGCCGCTCCGCTGGCGGTGCTGCCCGGACAGCTGGTCACCGCCAGCCTGGGCGTCAGCTATGGTAAGCCGGGTTCCGGTTTTGACGCGCTGTACAGCAACGCCGATGCCGCGCTCTACGATGCTAAAAACCACGGCCGCAACCGGGTGTTTTTCCGCTGACCGGGCGCGCGTCAGGTTGACGGACCGGTTGTGCCCTTCTGCGCCGTCTCCAGCGGCGGCGTGGTGGCCGGCGGCAGGAAGATATGGTCCAGAATGTTGCGCATCACCGGCGCAGCCGTCACCCCTTCGTTGCCGCCGTTTTCCAGAATCAGCGCCACCGCCACTTTCGGATCGCTGAACGGCGCGAAAGCGGTATAAAAGATGTGGTCGCGCAGCCGCACCGGAATCATCTTCGCGTTGTAGGTCTGGTTCTGTTTCAGGCTGAATACCTGAGAAGTCCCGGATTTTGCCGCGATACCGTAAGGCGCGGTGTGAAAATATTTATAGCCGGTGCCGTTTGGCGCGTTGGCCATGCCAAACATTGCATGCCGCACCAGTGACCAGTAGGGGGATTTGGCATCGCCAATCTGCGGCTGCGGCAGCGTTGGCTGGTATGGCTGCTGCCAGTTGCCGCGCTGCGCTTTCTCCAGCAGGTGCGGGCTGATGACGCGGCCATTGTTAATCAGCGCCACCATCGCTTTCACCATCTGAATCGGCGTGGCGATCCAGTATCCCTGCCCGATGCCAACGGACACCGTATCGCCTTGATACCAGCTGTGCTTATGCACCTTCTGCTTCCATTCGCGGCTCGGCAGCAGGCCGCTGTACTCTTCGTTAAGATCGATACCGGTGGGTTTGCCATAGCCAAACTGGCTGAGCATGGTGTGAATGCGGTCGATGCCCATCATAAACGCCACCTGGTAGAAGAAGGTATCGGCTGACTCTTCAATCGCTTTGGTGACATCCAGCATGCCGTGCCCGGATTTCTTCCAGTCGCGGTATTTACGGTCGGTGCCGGGCAGCGTCCAGGTCGGTGCGCCAAAGAAGGTGGTGCCGGGTGTGATCACGTGGGTCAGCAGCGCCGACATCGCCATATAAGGTTTAACCGTGGAGGCCGGCGGATACAGCCCCTGGGTGACACGGTTGATCAGCGGCAGGTTTTTGTCCTGCAGCAGCGCCTTATAGGCTTTATAGCTGATGCCTTTGACGAACGGATTGGGATCGTAGCTGGGCGCCGAGACCATCGCCAGCACGCTGCCGTCGTGCGGATCTTCAATCAGCGCCGCCGCACGCTGTCCGGCCAGCTGGCTTTCCACATACTGCTGCAGGTGCAGATCAAGCGTCAGGTAGAGGTTTTTACCGGCCACCGGCGGCACCTCTTTCAGCACGCGCACAATCCGGCCGTGGTTATCCACTTCGACTTCCTGATAGCCGGTTTTACCGTGCAGCAGCGATTCGTAATAGCCTTCGATACCCTGCTTGCCAATGTTATGGTCTGCGGCGTAGTTTTCCCCGACGCCCTCGGCGTTCAGGCGCTTAAAGTCGCTGTCGTTGATCTTCGAGACATAGCCCACCACATGCGCCAGATCGGCCCCATAGGGGTATTCGCGATCCTGATAAGTGTCGATGGTGACGCCGGTGAAGCGGAACTGATTGACTGAAAAGCGCGCGACTTCCTCATCGGTCAATTCGGCCTTCAGCTCAACCGGCTTATAACGGCTGCTCTGTTTGAGTGCGTGCTGAAAATTGTCGATGTCGTCGGGCGTGAGATCCACAATCGGCTTCAGCGCGTTTAGCGTGGCCTGCATATCGCTGATTTTGTACGGCGTGACGAGAATGTCGTACCAGGTGACGTTGCGTACCAGCGGAATCCCGTTGCGATCGAAGATCAGCCCGCGCGTCGGCGCGATCGGGATCATTTTGATGTCGTTCTCGTTGGAACGCGTCTGGTAATAGCTGTGTTGATCGACCTGTAAGCGATACAGGTTAATGCCAAGAATCGTGAAGCAGATGACAACCAGGGCAAAAGCGACAAGCGCGCGGCGGACAAACAGTTTCTCTTCGGCTTCGAAATTTCGGAAATTCATCAGGGGCGTTTAGTCTCTTCGTTATCACGCTAATGATAAGCAGAGAACGCATCATAGCCAGCAGGAAGATGCACAAGCCTGGGCAAAAGTGTGTCAGATGTTTACGGCAGGCAGAACGGCGGGGAGCGCGAACTGCGCGGCGATTAACGCCCGCGCAGTCGCTCGTGCGGTGACGGCAGGTGAGCCCGCCGCGCCGGGCGCTTAGTCGCCCAGCAGCACCGATTCCAGTGCGATTTTGATCATATCGTTGAACGTGGTCTGACGCTCAGCGGCGGTGGTCTGCTCGTGAGTGCGGATATGATCCGACACGGTACAGATGGTCAGCGCTTTCGCCCCGAACTCAGCGGCCACGCCGTAGATACCGGCCGCTTCCATCTCCACGCCGAGAATGCCGTACTTCTCCATGACGTCGAACATCTGCGGGTCTGGCGTGTAGAACAGGTCAGCCGAGAAGATGTTACCCACGCGTGCGTCAACGCCCAGCGCTTTCGCTGCGTCAACCGCGTTACGTACCATGTCGAAATCCGCAATGGCGGCGAAATCGTGATCCTTAAAGCGCATACGGTTCACTTTGGAATCGGTGCAGGCACCCAGTCCAATCACCACGTCGCGCAGTTTCACATCGGCACGCACCGCACCGCAGGAACCCACGCGAATGATTTTTTTCACGCCGAAATCGGTAATCAGCTCTTTGGTGTAGATCGAGCATGAGGGAATACCCATACCGTGGCCCATCACGGAGATTTTGCGGCCTTTATAGGTGCCGGTGAAACCCAGCATGCCACGCACGTTATTCACTTCCACGACGTCTTCGAGGAAGGTTTCCGCGATGTGTTTTGCACGCAGAGGATCGCCTGGCATCAGTACGACGTCCGCGAAATCGCCCATTTCGGCATTAATATGAGGAGTTGCCATGGTTGTTCTTCCTTATGAAAAAAGTGGTCGCTGTTTTACAGCAAGCTTTTGCCGTAGTCCATGCTGGACAGGCCAAAATAGTGCGCGATGGTCTGACCGATATCGGCAAAGGTGTCACGATGCCCCAGCGAACCTGGCTTCACGCCCGGGCCGTAGATCAGAATCGGAATGTGCTCACGCGTATGTTCCGTTCCGCGCCAGCTTGGGTCACAGCCGTGGTCTGCGGTGAGGATCAGAATATCGCCCTCTTTCACCAGCGCCATCAGCTCCGGCAGACGACGGTCAAACAGTTCCAGTCCGCCTGCATAACCGGCGATATCGCGACGATGTCCCCAGGTGGAATCGAAATCCACGAAGTTCGTGAACACAATGGCATTGTCCGGGGCCTGCTTCATCTGCGCAATGGTGGCATCAAACAGCGCGTCCAGCCCGGTGGCTTTGACCTTCTGCGTGATGCCCTGGTGGGCGTAGATATCCGCGATTTTCCCGACGGAGATCACTTCGCCGCCCTTCTCATCCACCAGCTTTTTCAGCATGGTGGGTGAAGGCGGTTCCACGGCCAGATCGTGACGGTTACCGGTGCGCTGGAAGCTGCCGGCTTTATCGCCCACGAACGGACGCGCGATCACGCGGCCAATGTTGTAGCCGCCGTTGGTCAGCTCTTCACGCGCGATTTCACACAGTGTGTACAGGCGATCAAGGCCAAAGGTCTCTTCGTGGCAGGCAATCTGGAACACCGAATCCGCCGAGGTATAGAAAATCGGCTTGCCGGTTTTCATATGCTCTTCACCCAGCTGATCCAGGATCACCGTACCGGAAGAGTGGCAGTTACCGAGGTAGCCCGGCAGATCGGCGCGTCTGACCAGCGTATCCAGCAGCTCCTGCGGGAAGCTGTTTTCTTTGTCAGTAAAGTAGCCCCAGTCAAACAGCACCGGTACGCCGGCGATTTCCCAGTGTCCGGACGGCGTATCTTTGCCGGAAGAGAGTTCGCTGGCACAGGCGTAAGCGCCGATGATTTCCGCATTCGGGTCCAGCCCGGGCGGCACGCGGCCGGTAGAGAGTTCAGCCGCTTTGCCGAGGCCGAGCGCGTTCATGTTCGGCAGATGCAGCGGCCCTTCACGCCCTTCATTGGCGCGGCCTTCAAAACACGCTTCGGCGATATGGCCGAGGGTGTCCGATCCTGCGTCACCAAATTTATCGGCGTCTTTGCTGGAGCCGATACCGAAAGAGTCGAGAACCATAATAAAAGCACGTTTCATGCAAGTCTCCTGCGCCACAGCGCGATGACAAGTCAAAAAAAAGCGATCAGATCAGTATACCCGAACGGCCGCTGCCTGGCACGAAGTTACGCCACTATTCGCTGATGCGGCGATAGACCACCGGCGTTGCTTCCGGTGCCGTATCGCTGAGGGTGATGGCGGCTTTGACCGCTTCCGCCGCCTGCTGCCACTGCGCTTCGGACGCCGCATGGATGATCGCCAGCGGCTGCTGCGCGTCTGCGTGGCTGCCGAGCGTGATCATCTGGCTCAGGCCCACGCTGTAATCAATCGCATCGCTGGCGCGCTGGCGGCCACCGCCCAGTGACACCACCGCCATGCCCAGCGCCCGCGTATCCATCGCGCTGACGATACCTGGCGCATCGGCATAAACCGCTTTGCTCAGTACCGGCGCAGGCAGATAACTGTCCATGCGCTCGATAAAATCAGCCGGCCCTTTCTGCGCGGCAACCATCCGCGCGAACACCTCAGCCGCTTTGCCGTTATCCAGCACCTGCTGCAGTTTCTGCCGCGCTTCCTGCTCGCTGGCCGCCAGTTTACCGGAGATCAGCATCTCTGCGCACAGCGCCAGCGTCACTTCCAGCAGCCGCGGATTACGTGCCGCACCGGTAAGGAACTGCACCGCTTCCCGCACTTCCAGCGCGTTTCCGGCGCTGGAGGCCAGTACCTGATTCATGTCGGTGAGCAGCGCCGTGGTTTTACAGCCGGCACCGTTTGCCACGCCGGTAATCGCCTGCGCCAGCTGCTCTGAGGCGGCATACGTCGGCATAAACGCGCCGGAGCCCACCTTCACATCCATCACCAGCGCATCCAGCCCTTCCGCCAGCTTTTTCGCCAGAATCGAGGCGGTAATCAGCGGAATCGAATCGACGGTGGCGGTAATGTCGCGCGTGGCGTAAAACCGTTTATCCGCCGGGGCCAGCGAGTTGGTCTGCCCGATAATCGCCACGCCGGTCTCTTTGATAATCTGACGGAAACGGTCATCACTGGGAAAAATGTCAAAGCCCGGAATCGCCTCCAGCTTATCCAGCGTACCGCCGGTATGGCCAAGACCGCGGCCGGAGATCATCGGCACATAGCCGCCACAGGCGGCCACCATCGGGCCAAGCATCAGCGACGTCACATCGCCGACGCCGCCGGTGGAGTGTTTATCAACGACGGGGCCGTTAAGGTTGAGCGATTGCCAGTTGAGTACCGTCCCGGAATCGCGCATAGCCATGGTCAGCGCCACGCGCTCGGGCAGGGTCATATCATGGAACCAGATGGTCATGGCCAGCGCGGCGATCTGGCCTTCAGTGACGCTGTTGTCGCGTACGCCATTGATGAAAAAGCGAATCTCCGCTTCGCTCAGCGCCTGGCCGTCGCGCTTTTTACGAATGATTTCTTGTGGCAGAAACACCGTTGCCTCCGCTAAAAAAGGAATGGAATGACGGGTATCGGTAACCGTCACGGCGCCGCAGGGTGCGCCATGACGAAACACGCGCCGCGGCTCGCCTGCAGGGCGGCCGCGACAGGATCAATAACCCGCTTTACTGCTGGTGGTGGCGTGACCGAGGGTGTTCAGCAGGCTGCCCAGCAGGCTGGATGCGCCGAAGCGGAAGTGGCGTGCATCGGCCCAGCCGCTGCCGAGGATGTCGTCCGCCAGCTGCAGATAGATGGCGGCATCTTCAGCGCTACGCACACCGCCGGCCGGTTTGAAGCCAACCTGCTGCTGTACGCCCTTTTCGCGGATCACCTGCATCATGATCGCCGCCACTTCTGGCGTGGCATTCACCGGCACCTTGCCGGTAGAGGTTTTGATGAAGTCGGCGCCGGCATCAATGGCAATCTCCGACGCAGCGCGAATCAGCGCTTCCTCTTTCAACTCGCCGGTTTCGATAATGACTTTCAGCAGCACGCCCGCCGCCGCACAGGCTTCTTTACAGGCTTTGACCAGCGCAAAACCGGTCTCGCGGTTACCGGCAATCAGCGCACGGTACGGGAATACCACGTCCACTTCGTCCGCGCCGTAGGCAATGGCGGCACGGGTTTCCGCCAGCGCGATCTCAATATCATCGTTGCCGTGCGGGAAGTTAGTCACGGTGGCAATCCGGATATCCGGCGTGCCCTGCTCGCGCAGCGTTTTGCGCGCAATCGGAATGAAGCGCGGATAGATGCAGATAGCGGCCGTGTTACCCGCCGGTGATTTTGCCTGATGACACAGGGCGATCACCTTTTCATCGGTATCGTCTTCATTCAGGGTGGTCAGGTCCATCAGGCGCAGGGCGCGTTGTGCAGCAGCGTTCAGATCGGTCATGTCAGTCTCCGGAAGTCAGTCCGGCAGGTTCAGCCGCCGGGGAATGTGATAATTCTAACAATTCCTGCAGCAGGAAATTGCGCGCTATATCACACAGAAATAGAAAACCCGTTGCTATCGTGCAGTAATTTAGTGATAAAGGTCACATATTACCGCCAGCATGCCGGTTCTGCGCCGGCACGGGCGTTGTGATTATTATCACAAAAGATGACGAAAAAGTGTATCGCGAATCGCCATGGCTGTGCGCTACAACGCCGGTGAGGCAGCCGCACCGCATGGCGCGGAATCAGGCGGGAAAGGCAAACAGACGCAGCGTGTTTTGCCACAGCGCATCGGCAATCACATCCGGCGGCTCAGGGCGTAGCTGGCACAGCACCTCAAACACCCGGCGCGCCTGCTCAGGCCGGTTAGGCTGGCCCTGAAAGCCCTGCAGCGGCATATCCGGCGCATCGGTTTCCAGCAGTAGCGCCGTCAGCGGCAGGCTGGCAATAGTGCGGCGGGTTTTGCTGGCACGTTCATAGGTGATGGTGCCGCCTACACCAATCGCATAACCCAGCTGGATAAAACGCTCCGCCTGCTGCTGGCTGCCGGCAAAGCCGTGTACCACGCCGCAGCGGGGCAGCGCGTGCCGGCGCAGATGCTGCGCCAGCTGATCGTGCGTGCGGCGCGAATGCAGAATGACCGGCAGGTCGTAACGTTTCGCCAGCTTCAGCTGCGCGTCCAGCAGATAAGTCTGGCGCGGAAAATCGGCCTGCGCCATATAGAGATCCAGTCCGATCTCGCCGATGGCGACCCGTTTCGCATCGGGCGTCTGTAACCGCTGTTCCAGCTGGTCAAGGTGCGCATCCTGATGCAGCGCAATGTTGATCGGATGCAGGCCCAGCGCAGAAAACAGCGCGTCATGCTGCTGCGCCAGCTGGCTGACGCGCGCAAACCGGCTGGCATCGACGCTGGGTACGATGATCTTTTCTACCCCGGCCTGCGCCGCACGCGCGATGCTGTTCTCTGCGTCGTCGACGAACGGCGGGAAATCAAAGTGGCAGTGCGTATCGATAAACCTCATGCCAGCGACCCGGTATCCAGATCGGCGTCATTGTCCGCCAGCGGTGGCGTGTTGACGGTGCGGACGATATCCGGCTCGTTTGCCACTGCAGCGGGTGGCGTGACCCGCGCCGGACGCAGCAGCGGCTCGGCGTCGCTCAGCCACTGGCCGAGCGTGGCGAGAAAATAACGCCCGGTGCGCCGTCCCAGATGATAATCCTGATTGAGCGAGGCGATCCGGCTGCCCAGCGCCATGCTGGCCAGCGGCCTGGGCGGATAGATTTCGATGATGCGCAGGTCATCCGGCGGCTGCTCAATAAACTGCTGAATCTGGCGGTAACTCTCTTCATGATGATGCAGCACGTTAATCATCGGCTGCAGCGCGCCGTCGCTCAGCCAGCGCTCCATGCGTTTGAACCATTTTGGCGTGTAGAACATCTGCGACGGCACCGTACGGATCACCACGATGGTATCGGCACCGCGCCGCGCCGCTTCGCGAACCGGGATCGCATCACTGATGCCGCCATCCAGATAGCTGATGCCATCCATCAGCACGCCGCTGCGGTAAAAACCGGGAATGGCGCTGGAGGCTTTGATGATGTCATGCCAGGTGAGATCGGTGGGATTGAAGTAGTGTGCGCTGTAGTCATCGCTGCGGCAGGCGCACATGTAAAACTCACTGCCATTGGCAAACAGCTTCTGCGCACTGCTCAGCGCCAGCGGAAACTCCTGTCGGGTGATCTCCACCAGCCAGTCCAGATCAATCAGGTGGCCGCCGCGCACAAAGCGCAGGGGATCAAAAAACAGTTTGCTGGTGGTGTAACGGGTAATCACGCGGCGGGCATAGCCGGGTTGTCCGCAGACAAAAGCCGAGAGATTTTGTGCGCCGGCCGAGGTGCCGAGCAGCAGATGAAAGGGATTAAAGCCTGCCCGCTGGAACTCGTCGAGCACGCCGGCGGTAAAAATGCCGCGCTGGCCGCCGCCTTCGCAGACTAAGGCAATTTTCCTGGATTTAAAGGGCGTGAGCGCCAGTGGCTCAAAGGTGTCCAGCGACATCGGAATACGCGTTCCCAATGGTGATCCCTCAGTGAATGTTATTGCTCTGAGGGAAGCTGTCACAGTTGCATCCCGGAGAACCAGTCATTGTCACTCCCTGACCGACCGCATGGTGCCGTCGCTGCGGCTATCCGGCGTGCCGCATATGACTGGTCTCCGCTTTACGTGACTCGCGGGTTACCGTTTTAACGCGTGGTCAGAGGCGTTTGCGCCCGGTGAACAGGCTAACGAGGAACAGAATAATACCAACAATAAAGACAATCTTAGCTGCCCATGCTGCCGTACCTGCCAGACCGCCGAATCCCAGTGCTGCAGCGATCAGCGCGATAACCAGAAAGATAATACCCCAACGAAACATAAGCCTCTCCTTTACCATAGTGAAAATCGAACTGCTTATTTCTTTCACATCATTGTTTTTAAAGCGCAACGGCACCGGATGATGCCGTTGCTGACGCGTTAAGATTTCACCTTGAGGTCATTCTTCACGCTTTTCACGCCTTCAATGGCTTTGGCGATCTTTTCTGCACGATCGGACTGCGCCTGATTCGCCACTTCTCCTGACAGCTGTACTACGCCATCCGTGGTTTCCACCTTCACGTTGCGCGATGGCACAATGTCATCTGCTAAAAGTTTAGCTTTAATTTCACTGGTGGTTGCTGCATCACCGGCATAACCTTTTAGCGAACTCTGTTTGCTGTCTCGTACGTGTAGTTTGTCACTGACGGATTTTACCCCTTCGACTTTCTGCACCAGCGCGACGGCTTTTTCAGCCTGATCCTGAGAGGTAACAAAACCACTCAGCGTCACGACGCCCTGCTGCGTTTTCACCGAGATATCCGTGCTTTTAATCGCGTCGTCATCAACCAGCGCCGCTTTGGCTTTGGCGGTGATGCCGCTGTCATCCATAAAACCATCGACTTTTTTCATAGAACTATCGATTTTGGAACCCGTGCTGCTGGTGTCTGCTGCAAACGCCGCACCACTCAGTAACGCCGTACCTGCCAGCGCAGCAATCAGGGTCTTAGCAATCTTAGTCTTATTCATCGATATCATCCTTCTATCAGTTAACTCACCCGCAACCGCGAATGCGTCAGCAACAAACCGCGTTGCTGCCTTAATGGACGTAATCAGCGCATGCTGTTTTCTCGTCCGACAGAATAATCATAGTAGGGATTAGAGGTTTTGCTGGCTTTTGTGGTTGATATATCGCCAAAAAGCGATAAAGGCAGCGCAATTAGGAGGAGTCTGTAACAGAAAAAACAGGGCCAGTGATTATCACTGGCCCGGCTGGCGCGGCGAAATCAGTGCTCGCGCGTTTTACGGAAGGTCACGTCAGGATAGCGTTCCTGGGTGATATTGAGGTTAACCATGGTCGGCGCGATATAGGTAAGATTATCGCCGCCATCCAGCGCCAGGTTGATCTCATTTTTACGCTGGAAGTCATCAAACTTCTTCGCATCACTGCACTCGACCCAGCGCGCCGTCGAGACGTTGATCGCTTCATAAATCGCTTCAACGTTGTACTCGCTCTTTAGACGCGCCACAACGACGTCAAACTGCAGCACACCGACGGCCCCGACGATCAGGTCGTTGTTGTGCACCGGACGGAATACCTGCACCGCGCCCTCTTCAGACAGCTGGACCAGCCCTTTCAGCAGCTGTTTCTGCTTAAGCGGATCGCGCAGGCGAATACGGCGGAACAGTTCCGGGGCGAAGTTCGGAATGCCAGTGAACTTCATGTTTTCACCCTGGGTGAAGGTATCGCCGATCTGAATGGTACCGTGGTTATGCAGACCAATAATATCGCCCGGGTACGCCTCTTCAACGTGCGAACGGTCGCCCGCCATAAAGGTCAGCGCGTCCGAGATCACCACGTCTTTACCGGTGCGAACCTGGCGCAGCTTCATGCCCTTTTCATATTTACCGGAAACCACACGCATAAAGGCCACGCGGTCACGGTGTTTCGGGTCCATGTTGGCCTGAATCTTAAACACAAAGCCGCTGAACTTCTCTTCGCTGGCTTCAACGGTGCGGGTATCGCTCTGGCGCGGCATCGGCGCCGGCGCCCAGGAAACCAGGCCATCCAGCATATGATCCACACCAAAGTTACCCAGCGCGGTTCCGAAGAACACCGGCGTAATCTCGCCGCTGAGGAACAGTGCCTGATCGAACTCATGCGAGGCACCCTGCACCAGCTCCAGCTCGTCACGCAGCTGCTGCGCCAGCTCTTCGCCTACCGCCTCATCCAGATCCGGGTTGTTCAGGCCTTTCACCACGCGCACTTCCTGGATGGTGTGGCCTTTGCCGCTCTGATACAGGTACGTCTCATCGTTATAGAGGTGATAAACGCCTTTGAACAGCTTGCCGCAGCCAATCGGCCAGGTGATCGGCGCACAGGCGATTTTCAGCTCGCTCTCCACTTCATCCAGCAGCTCCATGGGATCGCGGATGTCACGGTCGAGTTTGTTCATAAAGGTGATGATCGGCGTATCGCGCAGGCGCGTCACTTCCATCAGCTTACGGGTACGATCTTCAACACCTTTGGCGGCATCGATGACCATCAGGCAGCAGTCCACCGCCGTCAGCGTGCGGTAGGTATCTTCGGAGAAGTCTTCGTGCCCCGGTGTATCCAGCAGGTTCACCAGGCTGTCACGGTAAGGGAACTGCATCACCGAGGTGGTAATAGAAATACCACGCTGCTTTTCCATCTCCATCCAGTCAGATTTGGCGTGCTGGCTGGAGCCGCGGCCCTTGACGGTACCGGCGGTCTGAATCGCCTGTCCGAACAGCAGGACTTTTTCGGTGATTGTGGTTTTACCGGCGTCCGGGTGCGAGATGATCGCAAAGGTACGGCGGCGCGCCACTTCTTCTAAAAAGGGAGCAATAGACATGTATGCATTCTTCTTCAGGGCAACGCGCAGGCCGCGCGCTGCGGATAAATCGTGCCGGCATATCGCCAGCGGATAACGGCGCCCGTCGTGACGCAACAGCGTCGGCGCACAACAGAGTGTGTACGTCTACATCGGTGGCAGTCCGGTTATCCAGTCAGCGTTGAGGCGGCATAGCATACAATATTTCAGCAACCGGGGAAATCGTCACATACGGCCTGCGGCAGGCCGCAGCGCTAGCCCAGCATACGCACCACGGCGGCTTTGAAGATGTGCACGCCCTGCTCCAGCGCACGCCGATCAAAGCGCATATCCGGATGGTGCAGGCCGGGAAGCAGATCGCAGCCCAGCCCCCAGAAGCCCGCTTTTAGCTGCGGCAGCTGCACCGGATAGAAAAAGAAATCCTCGCTGCCCGGCGTGGTGCGGGCGGACAGCAGGCCCTCCTCGCCCAGCACATCGACAATGGCCGCGCGGATTAACGCCGTGGCGTCCTCGTGGATGTCTGCGGCCGGCATCTCTTTCAGCACCACCACTTCCGCGTGCGCGCCCAGCGCCGCCACGCTGTGCTGAATCGCCTGCGTCACTTTCTGCTTCAGCGTCGCCATCGGCGCATTTTCCTGTGAACGCAGATCCCACACCACACGCGCTTCGTCCGGCACAGAGTTGGTCACGCCCGCATCGCAGAGAAAACGCGTGGCCTTGACGCTCCAGCTCAGCCCTGGTGCCAGATGCAGCGCGTTGACCGCCTGCACTGCCTGCACCGCCGCATCCAGCGCGTTAACGCCCTGATGCGGACGCGCCGCGTGCGCCGGTACCCCTTTGATGGTGGCCTCCAGCGTGCTGCACGCCGAGTAAAGCACCGCCGGCGTGGCCTGTCCCAGGCGACACTCTTCCTGCGGCCGCAAATGAAAACCTAAAATCATCTCCACATCCGCCAGCGCGCCGCCTTCAAGCATCGCCAGTGCTCCGGTGCCCAGCTCTTCCGCTGGCTGAAACAGCAGCTTCAGCCGCCCTTTTTTAATCGCGCCTTCCTGCATCAGCTGCTGTGCGGCGCTGAGCACCACGGCAGAGTGGGCATCGTGTCCGCAGGTGTGGCGCGCACAGGCCACGCCGTCAATCACATGCCCCAGCGCATCCATGTCAGCGCGCAGCGCCAGCACCGGCCCCGGCACGCCGCTGTCAATTTCCGCCACGATGCCGGTGGTATTGTTGACGCCCTGCGTCAGCGGGATGCCCGCCTGCGCCAACTGGCTGGCGATATACGCAGAGGTTTTGAACTCCTGAAATCCCAGCTCCGGGATGTCATGCAGAAAATGGTAGTGTTCCTGAACGTTCGGCACCGCTAAGCTCCTGACAGATAAAGGTCTCTCCAGCATCCACCGATACGCCGCACGGCGCAATCTGCCGTGAATGAAAATCAGTCAAACCTGAGAATCCTTCGCATTCAACAAATGGAATAATTCCATTTATAATCAATGAGATAAATTGCACATTTTTGCGAAAAAGCCTTCACAAAAAAGTCCGCTCTGAGGCATAATTTTGCGCACTTTACCCCATTCAACTGATAGGACTCAGCCATGTTAACTGCTGAAATGACCTCACGCCTGAACGACCAGCTGAACCTGGAATTTTTCTCTGCCAACCTGTATCTGCAAATGAGCGCCTGGTGCAGCGATAAAGGGTTCGAGGGTGCCGCTTCATTCCTGAAAATGCACTCGCGTGAAGAGATGGAGCATATGCAGCGCCTGTTTGATTACGTCAGCGATGCGGGTTCCCTGCCGGTGCTGGGCAGCATTGCCGCGCCAGCCATCAGCTGGAACTCACTGAACGATGTGCTGGAAGAAGCGCTGAAGCATGAGCAGCTGATCACGCGTAAAATCAACGAGCTGGTGCATGCCGCGCTGACCTCACAGGATTATTCAACCTTTAACTTCCTGCAGTGGTATGTCGCCGAGCAGCATGAAGAAGAGAAACTGTTTAAAACCGTGCTGGATAAACTGGCGCTGGTGGGCAATAAAGGCGAAGGCCTGTTCCTGGTGGATAAAGATCTGGGCCGCATGAATGCCGAAGGCCACGGTCAGTAAAAATACGCCCGCAAACACACCGCAACACCTATCACGCCCGATCCTGTCGGGCGTTTTTTATGACGCGCGTTACGCCTCTTTACGGATAATGATCTCAATGCCGCTCTCTGCGAAAGCTGTGCGGGTTTGATCAAATCGACCCGCCAGCGGCATATGGCTGTGCGTCAGCCGTTCGATCTTTTCAATGCTGAATGTGCCTGGCAGCGTTTGCAGCAATGTCAGCACATTGACCGAGACCGGTGACCAGCTCCGGTGTTTAAACGGCGTAAAGGTGGATTTGTGATCGTCATTGAATGTGGAGGGCCAGACGCCCTGTTCATACATATCTTCATCAGGCACCGTCAGCACCAGATGACCGCCCGGTTTCACCACCCGTAACCAGTTTGGCAACGCGATAAACGGATCGCGCACATGTTCCAGACAATGTGCCGAATAGACGAAATCAAATTCGTTATCCGGCACGCAGGCCAGATCCTGCGCGTCACCCTGTGGCAAATCGAACACGGTGACACTGGTTATCAGGGGAAACAGCGACTGGTAAACGCCAATACTGTCGTGACCACCGCCAATATCAAGTCCGCGGCCCCGCAGTCAGCGCAGACTGAAACGGGCGTCCAGTAAACGGCGATTTATGGACATACAGGTGGTTCCCGGTACTTCGCTTTGCAGGATAAAGTTCTGCGTCAGGTCGCCCGCCAGAATGTTTTTCGGCAGCGCAAACTCGCCCCAGCGACGCGGCCAGAGAATGGCATAGCCGGTATCCTGCTGCAGGAACTGAATTTTATGCGTTTTCTGAAACTGGCCCAGCGCCAGCAGAAAGGCTTGCTCCCGGTCGGCAGGCGGTTCCCCCAGTAGATCAGTTGATAAGGCGCGGTAGGCATTACGCAGATAAACCCGCGTATCATCAATAATAATCAGGGCATTCGCGGCGTTATCCTGCAACAGCGCCATTTCACCGATCAGCGGTAAACGCGTCTCTTCATCATAGTTATCGCTGTCGTAGGCTTCGAATTGAAAGTCGGCACCAGGAAAATGCGCATCCAGAAAAATCAGCGTGCGCGTACTGTTAATCACCTCTCTGACGGCCTGCTGGCCGAGGAATGTCAGGCTGTCATGATTAAACAGCTGTAATGCCGGCCAGTCCGGGGCCGCATCATAAAGCGGCGTGTAGATTTCGCATGACAGCACCTGCATACCGCAATCGATACTGTACCGGCTGGAAGCGCCGCGGCCAAAACCGGTTTCAATGACGTGCGTCACCTGGTGGGTATCCGCCAGCTGTTTAATATTAAAACGTTTTAAAGTGCCCATTCGTTTTTGCTCTCAGGAAAAAAACCTTTTGAGCAAAACACGTGCCAGATATTTTATCGCTGATTTTCAATGCGTTAAAACAGGGAGCGGAAAAGAAGATTCCGCTCACACCGTACTCAGGGAAACCTTACTCCAGCTGCTTCAGCCGCAGTTCGGACGGCTGCGGGCGGCCAAACAGATAGCCCTGGAACAGGGTACAGCCCTCTTCACGCAGCTTTGCAAACTGCTCGCTGTTTTCCACCCCTTCCGCCGTAATCTGAATATCCAGACTGCGGCTCATGCCGGTTATTGCCCGGATGATCGCCAGCGCCTCACGGCTGTCAGCCATGTCGTTAATAAAGGACTTATCAATTTTGATCTTGTCGAACGGGAACGAACGCAGATAGCTGAGGGAAGAGTAGCCGGTGCCAAAATCATCCAGTGCAATCTGCACGCCCAGCGTTTTCAGGCTTTGCAGCGTACGAATGTTGCCCAGCGTATCGTCCAGCAGTACCGACTCGGTGATCTCCACCTCCAGCCGCTGAGGCGCAAGGCCGGATTCGCGCAGCGCGCCCTCCACCACCGACACCAGCGAACTGTTCTTGAACTGCAGCGGCGAGAGATTGACCGAGACCGACTGCGCCGTCTCCCAGCTTTGCGCTTCACGACAGGCTTCATACAGGGCGTAAGCACCCAGCATATGGATCAGCCCGGTCTCTTCGGCGATCGGAATAAAATCATTCGGCATGATTAACCCCTTAACCGGATGATGCCAGCGCATCAGAGCCTCATAGCCGATAATGCCGTTTTCACTGGTGATAGGCTGGTAATAGAGCTTCAGCTGGCGTCCGGTGATCGCTTCACGCAGATCGTTTTCAATCACCCGCCGGCTGCGCGCCAGATCGTCCATTTCCAGCGTGAAATGTTCGTAGCGATTACGGCCGTTGCGCTTGGCTTCGTACAGCGCCATGTCGGCGCAGCGCAGCATATGCTCCGGCGTGTTGGTGGTTTGCGAGGTCAGCGCGATACCCACGCTCAGGCCCACCGAGAGGTTATGTCCTTCGACATTGATCGGAGGACGGATCGCTTCTATCAGCCGCTGCGCCACAATGGCGGCTTCATCGGCCATGCGGATGTTTGGCAGCACAATGGCGAACTCGTCGCCGCCGATGCGCGCCAGCGTGTCGTGATCGCGCAGGACGTTACGCAGGCGCTTCGCGACCACGCGCAGCAGCTCGTCACCAATCTGATGACCCAGCGCATCGTTCACATTTTTAAAGTTATCAAGGTCGAGGCACAGCGTGGCGCTGATCTGGCGGTGCTGGTTATCCACGCGCAGCGCTTCGCTCAGCCGCTGACGGAACAGAATACGGTTCGGCAGGCTGGTCAGGTTGTCGTGATGCGCCATATGGTGAATACGCGCGTCGGCTTCGCGCTGGTCGGTGACGTCTTCCACAATCAGCATCACATAATTCTGCCGCATATCCTTGCCGCTGATGGTGGTGGCGCGGGTATGCAGGATGCGCTCACCGCTGGCCGTCAGCAGCATCTGCTCCCGCGCATGAATGCCTTCACTGCGCAGCGCAATATCCGCCAGGCTGTTGAAGTAGTCGCTCAGCTCGGCCGACATACACTCGTGCGGCCGCTTGTGCATCAGCAGGGATTTGCTGACGCCAAACAGCTGCTGCGCCTTGTCGTTCACCATCAGAATTTCGCGGCTGATGGCGTCTTCGACAATGACACAGGAGGGAATATTGCTGATGATGGTTTCCAGAAAGCTGGAGAGCTCGGACATTTTCGCGCTTTGCGCCTGGGCCAGATCGCGTGCGCGTAACAATTGCTGTTCCTGCTCGCGGCGCTCGGTGACATCACGGGTGATTTTGGCGAAGCCAATCAGTTTGCCGTTTTCATCGTGAATGGCATCAATCACCACGTGCGCCCAGAAGGCGGAGCCGTCTTTGCGATAGCGCCAGCCCTCATCTTCAAAACGGCCGGTTTTCAGCGCAATCCCCAGATTGGCATCCGGCGTATGCGCCTGGCGATCCTGCGCGCCGTAAAACACCGCAAAGTGCTGGCCGACAATCTCCTCCGCCACATAGCCTTTGGCACGCTGCGCTCCGGCGTTCCAGTTCACCACGCGGCCCTGCACGTCCAGCATGTAGATGGCGTAATCGGTTACCCCTTCCACCAGCAGGCGGAAGGTTTTTTCATGCTCGCGCTGCTGGCGCAGCAGCGCCTGCTGTTCGGTGCAGTCACGGGTGATTTTGGCATAGCCAATCAGTTTGCCCGCATCGTCACGAATAGCATCAATGATGACATGTGCCCAGAACGCGCTGCCATCTTTGCGGTAACGCCAGCCTTCATCCTCAAAACGGCCGGTTTTGAAGGCGGTGTCCAGATTCCGCTCCGGAATGCGCGCCTGCCGATCCTGCGCGCTGTAAAAGCGTGAGAAATGCTGACCTACAATCTCTTCGGCCACGTAACCTTTGGCACGCTGCGCACCGGCATTCCAGTTTTCGACGTTGCCGTCCAGATCGAGCATATAGATGGCGTAGTCCGTTACGCCTTCCACCAATAAACGGAAACGCTGCTCCTGTTCACGCTGTTTGCGCTGCAGCGCCTGCTGCTGCGTACAGTCGCGGGTGATTTTGGCAAACCCAAGCAGCAGGCCGCTTTCATCGCGGATGGCATCGATCACCACGTGTGCCCAGAAGGCGCTGCCATCTTTGCGATAGCGCCAGCCTTCGGTTTCATAGCGCCCCACCGCCGTTGCCACCGACAGCCCGCGCTGCGGCGCACCATTTTTGCGATCTTCTTCGCTGTAAAAGAGCGCAAAATTTTTCCCGACGATTTCGTCAGGCGTATAGCCCTTGGCGCGCTGCGCCCCGGCATTCCAGTTCGCCACGGTGCCATCCGGTTGGAGCATATAAATGGCGTAATCCACCACGCTCTGCACCAGTAACCGGTACATCACGTCAGAGTTATTATTCATTTTTATTCGCCTGTTCTGGCCTGGCCGATCCCGGCACTTCAGAATATTCTTAATTGTACTGCAGACTTAAACGTAAAAGCGCATAGCTTACAAGCGCAAATCGCCCGCAGACAAAAGTTGGTAGTAGGGTTATCGGCTGTGGCGAGAAAACGTTCAGTTGAAAAGTTAATCAGCGAACCGGCATTGACGCTGCCAGCAGCTTAGTGCGGTGACGGTGTGTTAAGAGGAGAGCGGTTCAGCAGCAGGAGTGGCTGCAAAAGGGTGGCCAGCCGGGCGTGCGCCGCCCGGCCCGGCGCTTAGCCAGCCTGATCCAGCGGTAAATGCATCCCGATATAGCGCGCATAGCGCGACGGCTTAATGCGCGTCAGATCCACTAAAACCAGCCCGTCGATGCAGTGATTGAAATCCGGATCGCTGCCGAAATCGATAAACTGCACCCCGCCCGGCTCGCAGACCTCGGAATACTGTTTATACAGCGTCGGAATGGCCGTACCGAGGTTGGCCAGCAGGTGCTTAAGCCGGCGTAAATCCTCGGCATAGTTATCCCCGGTGAACTGGGCCAGTACTTCAGGCAGTGAGGCGGGATACGGCCGTCGTGACGTGGCGAGCGGCAGTTCGGTCGGGAAGTAGAGACGGTAAAAGGCCACCAGTAAATCCCGCGCCGCCAGCGGCATACCGCCGGAGATAGAGACCGGCCCAAACAGATAGCGGGTTTGCGGATAGCGCGCAATATATGCGCCAATGCCCATCCACAGATAATCCAGCCCGCGCTTGCCCCAGTAGGCAGGCTGAATAAAGCTGCGTCCCAGCTCCAGCCCCTGATGGATAATCGGCAGCATGCGTTCATCGTAGTGGAACAGGCTGTCGCTGTAGATGCCCTCCAGCCCGCGCCGTGCCAGCTGCTCCGCGCCGGGAATAAAGCGGTAAGCTCCGACAATCTCCAGCGCCTCGTCGTCCCACAAAATCAGGTGATAGTAGTCATCATCATATTTATCCAGATCGCGGCGGCGTCCGCTGCCTTCCCCTACCGCGCGAAACGCAATCTCACGCAGGCGGCCCAGCTCGCGCAGCAGCGGCACCCAGCTGGCGCCGTTGCGCCGCCACAGGTAGATCTGCTTGCCGTCCGGCAGCGTGCCGAGCCGCTCGCTCTCCAGCAGCGCCTTTTTCAGTTCGGCACGATCTTCCGGCCGGGCGATGGCGGCTTCGGTCTGAAACAGGCCGCGTCGTCCCTGGCCGATGCGGTAAAGGTGTTTACGCAGGCGCTTCGCCAGCGCTTTGCCCGGCGTATGGCCGTCGTGCCAGTGCGCAAACGGGATCTGTTCGCCAATGTGCAGCTTGATGCGCGCCCCGCGCTGGCGAAACATTTCGCGTACCAGCATCAGCAGCGCCAGCGGTGCCGCAATGTTTGCCGCGGCGTAAAACGCCAGGCTGTTGCGGCCCGCCACATGCACCGGCACGATCGGCGCGCGGGCGCGGGCGGCAAGGCGCAGAAAGCTGTGATGCCACTGGCTGTCGCGCACGCCGCGGCTGGAGAGCCGCGACACTTCGCCCGCCGGAAACACAATCAGCACGCCCTGATTGTCCAGATGCTGCTGCATGCGGGTCAGCTGCTCGCGGCTGGTGCGGTTGCCCATATTGTCCACCGGCAGCATCAGGTTATTGAGGGGTTCCAGCAGCATCAGCATGCGGTTGGCGACAATTTTGACGTCGCGCCGCACCTGCGACACCGCGGCCAGCAGCGCCAGGCCATCCAGCGCCCCCAGCGGATGGTTGGCCACGATGACCACCGGGCCGCGCGTGGGGATCTGCTCCAGATCGCGCTCGCTCAGCTCACAGCGCACATTCAGGTGCTCCAGCACCTGCTCCACCATATCCACCCCTTTCAGATGCGGATAGCGCGCGGCGAAACACTGAAACTCCTGTTCGCGTACCGCCCATTTCAGCAGGCTTTTCTGCCAGCCGGCGGGCTGATGTCCTGGCCAGTAAGTTGTCAGAAGCTGATCAACAGAAAACATCATTCACCTTTTTATGCGCAGCGAGGAATGGCTCCGACGTTAAAACGGCTTGTTTTCAGATTTATGATCGGGCCGCGCTGATGCAGAAAAAGTCCCGCCTCATGACAAAGCCATACCGGTAATAGTTTATTGCCCCCCTCTCAGAATTTTCAGACAGACCTTAAATCTTCCCGCTAAGACGCATGGATAAATCGGGTCACACCTCTGCTTCATTATTTTCATCCGTTTTTATTTTTGGCTTCTTTTTGTTTATTTTCGGACTACATATATGATTCATTCGGTATTTATTGTTGATGACCATCCCCTGATCTGTACCGCTATTGAGGCACTTTTAACGACTTACCATTATTCCGTCGCGGCTATCGCCCATTCCGGCGATTTCCTGATCGCGCAACTGCATCAGCGGCAGCCGGACGTCCTGCTGCTGGATCTCACCATGCCGGGCCGCGCCGGTATCCCGCTGATTGCCGATATCAAACGCATTTTGCCGCAGCAGAAAATCATCGTCTTTACCGCCTCTGAAAGCCTGTTTTATCAGCGCTGCTGCCTGCAGCTGGGCGTGGAGGGCTACGTCTGTAAACGCGGCGAGCTGAATACACTGCTTAAAGCGATCAAAGCCGTGGAGCGCGGCCAGCGCTTTTATCCGATAACCCAGGCATCGGCCAATGTGCAGGAGCTGATAGACAGTGAAAAACTGATGAGTCTGACGCGGCGGGAATTAATGGTGCTGGTGAAATTAGCTTCCGGCATGAGCAATAAGCAGATCGCCTCACAGCTGCAGCTAAGCAGTAAAACCGTCAGCACCTATAAAATAAAAATTCTGCGCAAGCTGGGCCTGAAAGGGGTCAGCGGGATAAATACCGCCGCCCGGGAAAACGAGCTGGTGTGAGCGACGCGCCCCTGTTGCGGCAGCGAGCCGGAACAGGGGCATGGCCCAGTCAGGGCAGCAGCTGATGCGCAATCGGGCCCCAGATTTCCGTCATCGCCCCTTCGCCACCGGTAAAGGGATCGTGCGCCGGCAGCGGCACCTGCTGAATACGCAGTTTTGCTTCACGCAGGTGAGCAGGTTCATCGCGCAGCGTTTCCGGCGCAAAGCCCTGCGGATAGGCGCCTACGGTAAAAAAGTCGTCAGAGGCAAACACCTGTTTGTGGCCGACGCCCGCCGGAATCAGCACCGCGTCGCCTTCGCGCAGCGTCACCATGCGCCCGCTGTCGCCGCCAAACAGCACTTCCGCCCAGCCTGCGCCAACCCCCAGCACTTCATGGGTATTCGGGTGGTAGTGCGTATAAGGGAAGATCGGCGCACGCCACGCCGCGGGCCAGCCGCTGGCGGTAAAGGTGCGTTCAAACCAGGCCGCGCTGTCCTCTTCTTCATCCGGCACCACCTGCGGCCAGATAATCAGCGGCAGCGGATTATTCGGCACGCCGCCAGACGGCAACGAGAGCATCAGATGCTGCGGATTGCTGGATGCACCTGCTGAAAAGGTGCCTGCGGCGAAAGACATCAGTAACAGCAGGCTGGATGATTGGACAGTCATACTCTTTCTCCGGAAAGCGATGTTGCTTTATTGTGGCAAAGCCACACGCCAATGCAATGTGCGCATCGCAGCAAAATTACCAAAAAAGAAGGATTTAGCGTTCTAAAGCCAAATTAGTTGTTAACATCTTTAACATTTTGTGCCGCGGCGTTTGCCAGCCTGAGACTGCCGGCGATCGGCACCTGCTTTTCGTGCGGCGCGCAGGCAAAAAAAAACCGGTAGCGTTCGCCACCGGCTGAATCAATCACTGATTCAAAGGCACTGACAGGTTATCGCAGACGTTCAGCAATAGGTTTCACAACATTCTCCCCATCGCGGCCATAAAACTGATACAGGGTTTCTGCCGCCGCATCGGTTAACACCATGATTTCGATACGCCGGTTGCGCGCGCTGCGCGGATGGTCTTTATCCAGCGGCATGCGGGAGGCCATGGCATTCACCTGCAGCACGCGCGTGCTCTCCAGCCCGCCCTGCTCCAGCGCGCGCCGTGCCGCCAGCGCCCGGTCGCCGGAGAGGTTCCAGTTGTTGTAGATGGCGCTGCCGCTGTAAGGGGCCGCGTCGGTATGCCCGCTGATCATGATGCGGTTATCAATGCGGTTGAACACCGGCCCCAGCTCGGTCAGCAGGCGCTGAAAAAAGGGCGTCAGCACGGCGCTGCCGCGGGGAAACATCATGCGCTCGCGATCGTCCTGAATCAGAATGCGCAGCCCCTGCGGCAGCGTCACCAGCGTCAGATGATTTTGCGCATGATGGTTATCAATGATGCTTTGGATCAGTGCCTGCAGCTGCGCCAGCTCTGCATCCGCGCGTGACAGCACCGCTTCCAGCGGCTCGCCCTCGCGACGCGGACGGCTCGGTGTGTCCGCCGGTGCCGGCGGGCTGACCGTGGCGTTCTGCGTCGGCGGCGTGTTGGCCAGCGTCTCGCCGATAATGGCGCTGCCATGACGATTCTCCACGTCAAAGGGATCAAAGCCGGAGCCGCTGAAGATCGAGGTGCCGTGCAGCTGCGCCACAATCTCGCGCCGCTCCTCCTCGCTGACCGCACCGACAATTAACTTCGTGGTGGTGACCAAAGGCGCGGAGCGTATTTCGGAGGTCTCAGCGCGCTTTACGCTGGATGCGCTGCCGGGCAAGCAGATGGCGATCGACGCCGATCTCAACGCCGGGTTGATCAACCAGGAGCAGGCGCGCGCCCGCCGGCAGGATGTCAGTAACGAAGCGGACTTCTACGGCGCGATGGACGGCGCCTCGAAATTTGTGCGCGGCGACGCCGTCGCCGGCATCATGATCCTGCTGATCAACGTGCTGGGCGGCATTCTGATTGGCGTATTCCGTCACGGCCTGCCGGCGGGCCAGGCGTTCGAACAGTACGTGCTGCTGACCATCGGTGACGGGCTGGTGGCGCAGATCCCGTCGCTGCTGCTCTCTACCGCAGCGGCGATCATCGTGACGCGCATCAGCGACGGTGCCGATATGGGTGCCGAGGTAAAAGCACAGCTGCTGGCCAAACCCGCCACGCTGTATACCGCGGCGGGCGTGATGTTTGTGCTGGCCGTGGTGCCGGGCATGCCGCACCTGGTGTTCCTGGCCTTTACTGCCCTGCTGCTGTTTGCGGCATGGCGGCAGAGCCGCCGGGTGCAGGCACCGGTGCAGGATGAGGCGGAGATAGCAGCCATCCAGCAGGCACTGGCGCAGCCGGACGCGCAGCCCGCCATCGGCTGGGAAAACATTCCGCTGGTGGAACCGATTGGCCTGAACCTTGGTTATAAGCTGGTCACGCTGGTGGATAAAGGCAAAGGCGCCCCGCTGACCCAGCGCATGCGCGGCGTGCGGCAGGTGGTATCGGAAACCAGCGGCGTGCTGCTGCCGGAGATTGCCCTGCGCGAAGATTTTCACCTCAAACCCGCGCAGTACGCTATCAAGATCAATGGGGTACGTACCGCCGTGGGTGAGGTGCATGCCGATCGTCTGATGGCGATCCCCGGGCCGGATCAGTACGGCGAGATCGACGGCCTGCTGGATACCGATCCCGCCTACGGTATGGCGGTGACCTGGATCCTGCCGGAGCAGAAAGCCAAAGCGCTGAATCTGGGCTATCAGGTGGTGGACTGCGCCAGCGTGATCGCCACCCATGTGAATAAAGTGGTGCGCGAGCATCTGCCTGAACTGTTTAATTATGACGACATCACCTCGCTGCATCAGCGCCTGGCGGGCGTGGCGCCGAAGCTCTCTGACGATCTCAACGCCGCCGTGAATTACAGCCTGCAGCTGCGGGTGTACCGGCTGCTGCTTACCGATCAGGTTTCGCTCAAGGACATCACCACCATTGCCACCACGCTGCTGGAGAGCGTAGCGGTGACCAAAGATCCGATCCTGCTGACCGCCGATGTGCGCTATGCCCTGCGCCGGGCTATGGTGGCGGCGATCGCGCCGGATCACAAGCCGCTCTCCGCCTATACGCTGGATAACGAGCTGGAAAACCTGCTGCTGGCCGCCCTCAACCAGGCACAGCAGAGCGGCAAAGTGGCGCTGGACAGTTTCCCGGTTGATCCGAATATCCTGACCCAGCTGCAGAGCACGCTGCCGGTGATTGTCGAGCAGCTGAAAGCGCAAAACCTGACGCAGGTGCTGCTGGTGACGCCGCAGCTGCGTCCGTTGATTGCCCGCTATGCGCGGCTGTTTGCCAAAGGGCTGAACGTACTGTCCTACAATGAGGTGCCCGATGATGCCAATCTGCAGATTGTCGGCCAGGTGAGCGGCTAAGCGGCGCCACACTGCGGCAACTGTTATAAAAAAACAGCGGTTATCTGTCTCTGATTTCCTTCACTGTGATGTGGTTTACTGGCAGGCAGTGAAAATCAGAGGTGAATAATGGACGCGATTAAACAAATCCTGATCGATGAAATCGACACGCTCAACCGCGAAGAGCGGCGCGACAATTTGCCGCGTTTTAGCTTTAACTTCCTGAAAACCCATCCGGGACTGTGGGCGGTGATGTACCTGTGCTATGGCCTGTGCGTCGCGCTGATTTTTTCCACCGAAATGCTTGGCTGGCCTGCTTTCTGGTTCGCCACGGTGTTCGTGCTGGTCATGAGCGTGCTGATGCTGATGGACATCAACCCGAAATACCGCTTTGAAGACATTGATACGCTGGATTTACGCGTGTGCTACAACGGCGAATGGTACTACGTGCAGCCGGTGTCACAGCAGGCGCTGAATAAAATTCTGGCCAATCCCGGCACGCCGGAACGCGTGCGCAGCGGCATTGATCGCCTGATGAAACAGAAAGGCGAAGTGGACTTCTATGATGTCTACTACCTGACCTGGGGCCATCAGCAGGCTGCCACGGTATAATTCCCGCCCTGCTTTTGCCCCCTTCCCGATGGCAGGCTGGCGCTGAGCGCGCGAACGCTCAGCGCCGCGCGCCTGCCAGCTGCGCAATCAGCTGACCCAGCGTTTCAACTGCCGCTTCGGCACGACTGTCCCACGGCCAGGCCGTATTAAAACGAAAGCAGTGGCTGAACTGATCGCCGCTGGAAAACAGCTGCCCCGGCGCAATGCTGATGCCGGCCTGTAAGGCCAGATGGTACAGCGCGGTGGTGTTGATGTGCTCCGGCAATGCGATCCACAAAAAATAGCCGCCCGGCGTATCGCTGACGTGCGCATCGGCGGGCAGGACGCGGCGCAGCGCCTGCTGTGCCAGCTGTTTGCGCTTTGCTAAGGTTTGCCTCAGCCGTTTCAGATGGGTGTCGTAGCTGCGGGTGGAGAGGAAATCGGCCAGCGCCAGCTGCATGGGCGCGCTGGTTGAGAGCGTGCTCATCAGCTGAATCCGCTGCACCCGCTGCGCATAGCGCCCGGCTGCGACCCAGCCGACGCGAAACCCCGCCACCAGATTCTTGGAAAAGCTGCCGCAGTGCAGCACCCGGCCGTCGCGATCAAAGGCTTTGGCCGGCAGCGGCTTATCCTGGCCGCTGTAGAGATCGCTGTAGACATCGTCCTCAATCATCGCCACGTCATAGCGCGCCAGCAGCGCCACCAGCTGCTGTTTGCGCTCTGCGCTCAGGGTGTATCCCAGCGGGTTTTGCCGGTTGGTCATCAGCCAGCAGGCTTTTACCGGCCAGCGCTGCAGGGCCTGCTCCAGCTCCTGCAGATCGATGCCCTGTTGCACATCGCTGGCGATGGCGATGGCGTTCAGCTTCAGGCGCTCAATCGCCTGCAGCGCGCCGTAGAAAGAGGGATTTTCAATCACCACCCAGTCGCCCGGCTCGGTGACCGCCTGCAGGCTGAGATTCAGCGCTTCCATCGCACCGTTGGTAATGACGATATCGTCCGGCGACAGCGTAATCCCCTGCTGCGCATAGCGCTGGGCGAGGATCTTGCGCAACGCTTCGTTGCCGGGCGGCAGGTTGTTCAGCGCATCGCCCGGCCGCAGGGTGTGCGACACCTTGACCAGCGAGCGCATCAGCTGGCGCTGCGGGAACAGCTCCGGATCGGGAAAGGCGGAACCAAACGGCATGATGGCCGGATCGCGCGTGGCCTGCAGCACGTCAAAAACAAAGCTGTTGGTATCGGCCTGATCGGTTCTGGCGATGGCCTGCACCGGCGGGCGCGCACGGCTGCTGGCGGCGCGCGGCGCGACGTAATAGCCCGACTGCGGCTTCGACACAATCCAGCCCTGACTCTCCAGCACTTCATAGGCGTGCATCACCGTCATCAGGCTCAGGCCGCTCTGCTCCGCCTGCTGGCGCAGCGAGGGCAGCTTTTCACCCGTCGGCCAGATGTGCGCTTCGATCTGTTCACGAAGCTGATCCACCAATTGCTGATATTTCGCCACTGCGCCTCCGATGCGGAAATGTCGCGCGCCAGTTTACATGGATTGGCGCAGGCTGGGTATGGCTGGCGCAACCGGGTTCGGGACAGGTCTTGTACAGCGGCGATTAACGCATCCTCTACCATGCGCGAAGCCAGCATAGTGCACCAGGTCACTCCCCGCGCAGCGGTGATGAGTCTTAACAACGACAGGCGCCTCCCGCGCCATATAAACATGGAAAGTCAACATGACCCAGACAATCAATAAATTGATACGCCAGACCATTACCAATCCGTTTCCCACCATCAGGGGAAATGCCCCCCGCAATGAAGGTGCCACCGTGTACATTACCGCTGACGGTGTGACCTTCACCACCACCGTTGTCGACGGCAAATGGTCATGGCAGACAGAGTCAGCGCTGGACGAGGGCGATCATGTATTCAGCTTTTTCCTCGTTGACCGCGCAGGGAACGTCGGGCCTTCGTCACAGTATCTGCTGACGCTTGATACTCTGCCGCCGGATGCCCCGGTGATTCTGCAAGCCAGCGATGATTTTGGTGCCAGCACCGGTATCCTGCGTCCGGGTGAGACCACTGATGACAAAACGCCCACGCTGAAAGGCAGCGCCGAGCCCAACAGCACGGTGAAAATCTATGCCGGCGACAAGCTGGTGGGTGAAACCACCGCAGACCGCAACGGGCTATGGCAGCTGGAGGTAGAGCTGGAAAATGGCACCCATGAACTGCGCGCCGAAGCGATTGACAGCGTCAATCACGTCAGTGACAAATCCGATCCCTTTATGCTTACTGTCAATGCCCCCGCAGAAGGCATTGATAACCCGCCGGTGCTGAACGACATCTGGGACGATGTGGGACCCGGCATTGGCGCCATCAGTCAGGACGGGCATACCAATGACAATATGCCAACCTTTTCCGGTACCGGCATTGCCGGGGAAACCGTGATCATCTTTGATAATGGCAGCGCTATTGGCGCTGCGGGCGTGGATGCCAGCGGTGACTGGCGCTTCACTCCCGCCACGGGATTACCGGATGGCGACCATGTTATCACCGTGGCGCACCAGGGCAGCAGTGCGCAGTCCCCGGCATGGGCCTTTAACGTCGATACCCAGCGTCCGGATGTGCCGAATCCCGGCATCAACGCGTTACTGCATGACGCCAGCGAAGGCATGTTTATTGAAAATGGCAAAACGCAGTTACTGCTTAACAGCGATGAAGTGGATCTGGCTCCCCTGCACGCGATGCTGAATGCAGCCGACAGCTGCTGGGAGCAGCAGGCAGGTAGCGTGACCGTGGGAGGCCAGCAGTATCAGGTTTACAGCCAGACTGGCTGTGACACTGAATTGCTAATACCCGAAACAGTAAAAAACGAACTGGCGTAAGCCGCCGATAATAAGCGGGACAATTCTGGTCGCAATTCATCTCAACATCCATTGTGAATTGTGCACGCATGGTCATTTTATCACTTAATTACATCAGCTTAGCCGCAGCAGAAATACTGCGGCTTTTTTATTGGTGGTTACTGGCTCAGTTTTTTCCTGCTTCAGGACAGGTCTTGTTCAGGCTCTTTTACCCGTTCTCTTACTATCAACGCCAGCCAGCTGTCCGGCGATAAACCGTTTGACGCTCTTTCCGTTTGAAAACCAGAGGAATACCTTTATGAACAGCGTTATTGATCCGACCACCCATTTCTGGACCACCAGGAAACAGCCAACGCTTTCCGGCTCCAGTCCGCAGGAAAAAGGCAACACCGTAAAGTTTGTCCTGAATGATCAGGAATACACTGTCGCTATTGATGAGAACGGTTATTACGAGTGGACGCCGCCGTTTGAGCTGAACGACGGCGAGTATTCACTTTCAATTTATATCGTTGACCAGGCGCAGAACGTTGGCATCCCGAAACAGGTTATCCTGCATATCGACACCACCGCACCGGACAAGCCGGAAATTCTGCGCGTGATTGATGACCAGGGCGCACAGCAGGGCTGGCTGACGCCGGGGGCACGCACCGATGATACCAGACCAGCCTTCAGCGGCCGCGCGGAAGCCGGTTCAGTAGTGCACCTTTATGATGGCGGAACGCTGATTGGCAGCGCCATCGCCGACAGCACCGGCGGCTGGGAAATTACGCCGGTACAGGAACTGCCGGAGGGCGGGCATACCTTTACCGTCACCAGCACCGACGGCCGCGGCCACGTCAGCACCGCCTCGGACGCTTTTACGCTGACCATCGGCGCCGATGCTCCCCGCGTGGTTCTCATTACTCACGCGGAGGACGATGCGGGAACGTTTCAGGGCACCCTGACCAGCGGCGCGCTGACCGATGACATCACCCCAACCCTGTACGGCACCGCGCCGGCGGGCAGCAGCGTGCGCATACAGTACCGCACCGGCGACGGGCAGTGGGCTGATGGCGGGCTGGCCACGCTGAACGGCACGGACTGGAGCTGGACGCCGGACCCGGCGCTGAGCGAAGGGCACTGGGAGTTCCGTGCCAACGCCGGTGCGGGCTGGACCGATGAATTCAAACTGGATATTGACCTGACGCCGGGCAGCGAACTGGAGATTACACATGCCTGGGATGATTTCGGTGACTATACCGGGAAACTGGATAACGGCGCATTGACTGACGATCACACGCCATCACTGCGCGGTCGCGCTGAAGCCAACAGCCTGGTGTATGTGCATTACCGCAGCCAGTCAGGCAGTTGGGCACTGCTGGGCAGCGCCATCGCCGGTCCTGACGGTACGTGGGCACTAGAGCCGCCACCGCTGCCAGCGGGAATGTTTGAATTCCTGGCAAGCGACAGAGCAGACAGCAGTCTTGTCAGCGGTGAAAGCTTTACACTTAAAATCGGCGCACCGGCTGAGCTGTTTCCGCAGATTCATACCATCTGGGATGATGTCGGTAATATAATTGGTAACGTCAAACCGGGAGATAAAACCAATGATACCCAGCCTGAATTGCGCGGTAAGGCGGAAGCCAATAGCCAGGTAGAAATTCAGTACTCACAGGATGGTCAGACCTGGCTAACCGGTTTTGCCACGACCGATACAAAAGGTAACTGGTCGTTTACGCCGGCACAACCGCTGGAATCTGGCGACTGGCAATTTAAGGCGAAGGCCGGGAGCGGCGCGGATTTTGGCAATGTCTATCCCATTACGGTCGCCGAGTATGTGACTCTCACCAGTTATGATTTCGAAGATCTCGCCCCACAGACATTTACTTCGCAATATATTTATCGAGGCCTGACGTTTGAGCCTCTATTCCAAAATAATGTGGCCTATTCCATTGTGGATCACACTATTTTTGGCAAATCTCTTTTGGTTAAAAATGGCAACATCAGCAACCCGATTGAGATGTTAATAAAATTCAATGATAAGATTAATTATTTCGAGCTGACGGCGATGGACTGGGAGGGGGCAAACTCTTATATCAGCTTCTATGACGCCAGTGACAAAGAAATCGGCCGGGTCTATGCCAGAGACATTCGTAATAACACGCGAGAAGTGCTACGTTTCTTCTCCAAAGACATTCATATAAGCCATGCTAAAATTCATTTGGTTAGCAATCTGGAAGAATTTTTCATTGATAATATTTTAACCAAATCTGACTTTCGTCCTACAGGCGTAATTGAGGAACACGGCTATGAAAATCTGGACACTTTGACTAGTGGCACCTCTTTCAGTAAAGGCACGCAAACCCGTCTGCCGGGGGGGATTTTATTTACAACCCTTGATGGGACAGCGGCAACGATTCACAACGTCGAATCTTATAATGCGCACAATGCACTGTTTCTCAGAAACAATTCCCTCTACGAGCTGAAATTCGGCAAAACCGAGGCGGTTACGTTTGATTATAATAACGTATTTCTTGATGGGGGCCACAATGTCAGGATTTATGATACCGAGGGTAATATTCTGGATATAATACGGCTTAGTTCAGCTGATATTAACTGTAAAAAATTCAGCTATACCGCTCCGGCTGGAAAATTCATTGATTATATCGAAATAGAGGTTCTGGACGAATTGGCACCAGAAAACCCAACGTATAATGATGCTGGTTTCACGATCGATAATATCGCCTGGGGCGTAAATATTCATTCTGGCCTGGAATCCTTTGACAGTTACGACGCAGGTAAAAAATTTGACCTCAACCGGGTCACCGACCTGAGCGGCGGGCTGAAAATTTCGGCGGTGAAACTCGCGGATTCAAATGCCGATCAGACGCGCATCTATAACGGGAATGGAAAAAAAAGATCGTTAATACTGGGTGACAACACCATCTATAAATTTGATTTTGGTGCGACGGAGAAAGTGGAGTTCCGGCTTTCCGCCGTGCACACGGCGGATGCGCATCAGTTCATTGCCTATTCGCCGGAAGGGGAGATTTTATATCGGGGCAATATCGCCACGGTGGGCAGTATTGCCAATGACATTGTGCCGGATCTCTATCAGTTTATTGCGCCCGCAGGTAAAAAAATTGGCTATATCGAGCTGGTGCTGGGACAGGAGACGACAGCAACCGACAGCGATATTGGTTTCTATATAGATGACATCAAATGGGGTGAGTATGTGCATCCGGTGGAGAATGCCGCCGGCAATGCCTATATCTTTGATGGCTATACCGAGCACAGTGCAACAGAGGAATCTGCCGCGCTGATTGTGAAAGAGGTGGCAGATCTCGATCAATCGCCGGTTGCAGGCCGTGAGGACATGGTCGACACGCTTTATATTGAAGGCGCAAACCAACTGCTGGATCTGAGCCTGACTGGCGATAAGGTGAAGTCGGTGGAAATCTTCGATATCACCGGCAGCGGCGATAACACACTGCGCATCGATGCGGAAAGCCTGCTGGCGCACGGTGCGAAAGACGTGTTCATCGAAGACGGCAAAACCCAGCTGATGGTCAACGGCAACGAGGGTGACGTGGTGCAGCTGGCGGATATCCTGCCAGAGGGTGAAGCACTCTCCGGCTGGACGCAGGAAGCGGGCACCGTGACGGTGGCGGGTGTGGCCTATAACGTCTACAGCAACGGCGAGGCCGAACTGCTGGTGCAGGAGGGCGTGAAAACTGAACTGGTATAAAAAGCCGTTTGCACTGACTGCACGTGGAAAACAGCGCTTTTACCTCGTAATAGCGGCCCGCCTGCAGCCTGCGTTTTTTGCCAGTGAAAGATTCCTTTTTAAAGAAAAACTGATTTAACTTCAGGCCGCAGCCGCTATGCTGCGGCTTTTTTATTGTGTGGAGCTATGATTTTGTGGTGCCGACCCGGCGTTAGCGACGCACTGCTGTGACAAGCCAAAACCCGCCGGATAGCGCCGCGCCACAAGGATGATCTGCGGGTTTACGCGGCTGCGCGGCTCTCCCTGCCCTTTCCCCTTTCCGCATTCATCCACACCCGGCGTGACGCGAGGCTGCACCGCGCCTGTGCTGCGCACGTTTCCGCGCTATTCCACCGTGCTGGCCAGCGCGGCGGCATGATTTTTCACAAAGTTTGGCAGGGCGCTGATTTTCTCCGGCGGCAGCGGTTTGCCCAGCAGGTAGCCCTGCAGCGTATCGCAGCCCAGGCTGGTCAGAAATGCCTGCTGATCCTGGGTTTCCACCCCTTCGGCCACCACCTTGAGATTCAGCGACTGCGCCAGCGCCACGATGGCAGACACAATGGTGGCATCCTCCGAGTGGGCCTGCAGCTCGTTGACAAAGGCGCGGTCAATTTTCAGCTCGCTGGCCGGCAGACGCTTGAGATACAGCAGGCTGGAGTAGCCGGTGCCGAAGTCGTCAATCGAGGCGCGGACGCCCATGTTGGTCAGCTCGGTCAGAATACGCACGCTCTCTTCCGGATCGCGCATTGCGGTGGTTTCCGTGACTTCCAGCGTCAGCAGTTCCGCCGGAATATGATGCTGTGCCAGCGCCCGGGTGACGGTTTCCACCAGGTTGCTTTGCTCAAACTGCAGCGGCGAGAGGTTCACCGCCACCGACCAGTGCGGATGCCCCTGCTGATGCCAGCTGTGCAGCTGACGGCAGGCTTCGTTGATCACCCAGGTACCGATGTTGACGATCATGCCGGTCTTCTCGGCAATCGGCAGAAAGGTGTCCGGCGAAAGCAGGCCGCGCGTCGGATGCTGCCAGCGCAGCAGCGCTTCAAAGCCAATGATGGGCCCGCTCGGCGCGCAATATTTTGGCTGATAAAACAGCTGCAGTTCGTTATTGTCCAGCGCCTGCCAGAGGTCGTTATTCAGCTGCAGCTGCGACTGCGCCAGCGTGTTCATGGAGGGCTGGAAGAAGTTATAGCCGTTGCGGCCGTTGTTTTTGGTGTGATACATGGCGGCGTCAGCGTTGAACATCAGTTCGCGTTCGTCTTTGCCATCGCCGGGATAGACCGCGATGCCGATACTCAGTGAGACCACCAACTCGTAACGCGAGACGCTGAACGGACGATCCACCGCTTTCACCAGCGCATCCGCCACCGCAGCGGCATCGTTGGGCTCGTCTATCTCAATCAGCAGCACGAACTCATCGCCACCCAGCCGCGCCAGCGTGTAGTGCCCTTTCATCTGGTGAGTCATGCGCTCGGTCACCGCCACCAGCAGGTTATCGCCCACATGGTGGCCAAAGGCGTCGTTTACCGCCTTGAAACCGTCAAGATCCATAAACATCAGCGCAAACTGTGAGTGTTCCCGGTCGGCTTTGTTCAGCGCCTGCTCCAGGCGATCTTCCAGCAGAATGCGGTTTGGCAGGCGGGTTAAGTTATCGTGCAGCGCCAGCTGCGCCAGTTCGCGGTTGGCCTCCGCCAGCGAGCGGGCGAGGATCGAGGTGCGCGCCTGCATGCGCGCATCCAGCATGGAGACCAGCAAAGTGATACCGAGGATGGCCAGCGTCACCACGGTGACCAGAATCGCCAGCCAGTCGCTGTTGACGCCATGGTGCGTGCTGTGGCTGTGCATCGGGAAGCTGGCTGCCGCCATGCCGGTGTAGTGCATACCAGCGATCGCACAGCCCATGACCACGGACGCGCCCAGCCGCAGCAGCGCCACGCGCCCCTGCCCTTCGCGCAGGTTGAACGCCAGCCACAGTGCGGCCCCGGAAGCCACCAGCGCGATCAGCACCGACACCCCCACCCAGCCCCAGTTCCAGACAATGCCCGGCACAAACATCAGCGCCGCCATGCCGGTGTAGTGCATCGCCACCACGCCGGAGCCAAGCACCAGCGCGCCGCACACCAGCCGTCGCCACGGCAGCGCTACCGCCGAGCACACCAGCCACAGGGCAAAAATCGACGCGAAAATCGCCACCACCATCGAGGTGGCGGTCAGCAGCGGGTCGTAGCTCATCATCATGTCGAGGTTTATCGACAGCATGCCGATAAAGTGCATGGCCCAGATTCCGACGCCCATGGCGAAGCCGCCGCCAAACAGCCAGGCCAGCGCTACGCGCCCGCTGGAAGAGGCGACCCGTCCCGCCATGTCCAGCGCGGTATAGGAAGCCAGCATCGCCACCAGAACAGAAACGACGACGATAAACGCATCATATGAAGTCACTAACATAGTGATTGCCCATAGCAAAAGCTGGGTTAACACAGCTTGGGTAAAAAATGGAAACGGTTATTCACTGAAATTATCGGCAGCAATGCCGCCGGGATGAGCCGCTGCTCGATGAAAGTCTCCGACGCGAGATAGCGCGCGGCTCAGGCACCGGTCAGCGGCAGCGCGCTGTCGCTAAACACGCCGGGCCGCACTGGCGCTGCGGTAAACTCACCAATGCGATCGGCAGGCGTCGGTTTGCCCAGCAGGTAACCCTGCAGGGTATCAAAGCCGAGACGGGTCAGCAGGCGCTGCTGCTCTTCGGTTTCCACCCCTTCTGCCACCATGCGCAGGTTCAGGCTCTGCGCCAGCGTCAGCATGGCGCTCACCACCGTGGCGTCTTCGCTGTCCGCGCGCAGGCTGTTAATGAATACGCGATCGATCTTCAGCTCGCTGGCTTCCAGATGCTTAAGGTGCAGCAGGTTGGCATAGCCAATGCCGAATTTATCAATCGCTACGCGCACGCCCAGCCGGTGCAGCTCTGCGATGCGCTGCTGGCTGAATTGCGGATCGCGCATGGCGATGTTTTCGGTGATCTCCAGCATCAGCGCGCCTTCCGGCAGCTGATACTGCTGCAGCGCGTCACGCAGGCTGTCAGGCAGATCGCGCTGATGAAACTGCAGGGCGGAGAGATTCACAGAGACACTCCAGTCGCCATGCCCTGCATCGTGCCACTGCCGCAGCTGGCGGCAGGCTTCGTGGATCACCCAGTTGCCCAGCGCCACAATCTGTCCGGTTTTTTCAGCGCGCGGCAGAAACATATCCGGCATCAGCAGGCCGCGGCGCGGATGCTGCCAGCGCAGCAGCGCTTCAAAGCCCATCAGCAGGGTGCCGCCAGCGCGAAACTTGGGCTGGTAGTAGAGACGCATCTCATGATGTTCCAGCGCGTTCCACAGATCGTTTGCCAGCGCCAGCTGATGCTGCGCCACGGCGCTCATCACCGGTTCGAACAGGCTCCAGCCGTTACGGCCGCTGTGTTTGGTGTGATACATGGCGGAATCCGCATTAAACATCATCTCCTGCTGGCCGCGGCCGTGATACGGAAAGATGACAATGCCAATGCTGAGCGACACGCGCAGCGAGTAGCGATCCAGCTCAAACGGGGTGTTGATGCTGTCCACCAGACGCTGCGCCAGCGCTTCGGCCTGCAGCACACCGTATTGCGGGCACAGCATCACAAACTCATCACCGCCGAGTCGCGCCAGCAGAATCGTCGGCGCCAGCGGGCTGCGCAGCCGCCCGGCTACGGCGATCAACAGCCGATCGCCAACGTGATGGCCCCAGCTGTCGTTAACCGCTTTAAAGCCGTCGAGGTCCATAAACATCAGCGCGAAGTTTTCATTGTGCAGCGTGGCATGTTTGATCTGCGCCTGCAGCTGCTGCTCCAGCAGCACGCGATTGGGCAGTGCGGTGAGGTTGTCATGCAGCGCCAGCTGGCGCAGTTCACTGTTGGCATGTTTCAGTCGGGCGGCGAGCCGGGCGGCGCGCAGCTGGGCATCCAGCATCGAGATAAGCAGCGTCAGGCCGAGAATGCTCAGCGTAATGATGGTCACCCACACTGCCAGGCCATCTTCACTGATGCCCCGGTGCTGTGCCATACCGCCGGGCATGCCATATTGCGCGGCCGCCATGCCGGTATAGTGCATTCCGGCGATGGCCATGCCCATGACCAGCGCCGCACAGAGACGCAGCAGCAGCAGACTTTCGCCCTGCCGCAGATGAAAAGCCAGCCACAGCGCGACCCCGGAAGCAGCACAGGCAATCAGCACCGAGATCGCCACCAGCAACATATTCCAGCGGATGGCGGGCTCAATCAGCAGCGCGTTCATACCCAGATAGTGCATGGCCACGATGCCGCTGCCGAGAATCAGCGTGCCGCTGCTCAGCCGCCGCCGCGTGAGCTGGCTGCCCTGCACCACCTGCGCAAACGCAAAGATGCTGGCGACAATCGCCACCAGCAGTGAAATAACCGTCAGCCGGGTATCGTAACGCATGGTCATCGGCATCATCATCGCCAGCATGCCGATAAAGTGCATCGCCCAGATCCCGATGCCCATTGCCATGCCGCCCGCTGTCAGCCACAGTTTTGCCAGCATGCCACGGGAAACGGCGACCCGCCCGGCGGTGTCCAGCGCGGTAAAGGCCGCAATAAACGCCACGATCAGCGAGACGGCAATCAGCCCGCTATCCCAGGTAACCAGCAACATGTGTGTTCCTCAGCTCAACCCGCTGCGGCGCGGGGGCGGTGTCGTCAAAATGAAACAGGCAAACATCCGTTAACGGCGGCGCGGGCCGCTGGCCGCACGACAGAATCAGGACCAGACAAATCTGGTCCCTGCGCACGATTTCTGGTCTTTATCCGCTGTCGGTCGCCGCCGGAAAATTAATGATATCTGATTAATGCATGAACATATCACTGAACCGGTAATCGCGACAGAGGCTTTCCCTTTCTGCTATTTGTTTTTTTTAACCGGCCTGCAGCCCTTGTCATGACTGCATTATCGGCAAAAACGGGGAATTGATTAGGTGAAAATCTGTCGCGCCCGCGACAAGCGGCAAAAGGGTGTTCTATAGTAAAGAAAACTGATATAAATCATTTAACCGACCTCTCAGAATTTTCTTAGAAGATCGGACTTTGCCTCTGTTTGCCGATCGCGGCGTCTTATTACTTCCGGGTTCGTTTCATAAATGGACCACCAGGTGAAAAAGCACTTGTCCCTGATAATCAGTAAGGAATGATTATGAAACGCAAGCTTTTTCTTTTGGCTACCAGCCTGAGCGCCGCGCTCACCCCGGTTGCTGCTTTTGCCGCCACCACAACGGGAACCATCAATGCCACCTTAAACCTCACCACCGGCTGTCTGGTGAACGGTCAGTCCGCCACCAGCGGGGTCAACTTCGGTACCCTGAACTTTGGTAGCAGCGCCGCCACCTTTGACACTTTAAATGCCACGCTGGTGGGCGCGTCCGGTAACGGGATCTTTGTGCGCTGTACCACCGGCCAGACCTTTAACGTGCAGGTCACCAGCAGCAGCCCGGCACCGGCCACCATTTACGGTACGGTCAGCGGCCAGCCGCGCTATCTGATCCTCGGATCAAATAATACGCAGGGCATTGCTTATACGCTGTACAGCGATGCGGCGTTCACCACCGCGATTGCCAATAACACCAATATCGCCCCCAGCGGCACCACGGACCCGACGCTGGGCACCAACTACGCCATTTACGGTCGGGTGGTCGGCGGCGGCTTTAACCCGCTGATCCCGGCGGGCACCTACACCGATACCATCAGCGTGGCGGTGAATTACTGACACCGGCGTTGCGTTAATCAGGATGGCCGCCGTGCAGCGCGGAATGCACACAGCCTGCGGCCTTGCCCTGCTGATAGGGAGCGTCTCTGCCTGGGGTTTGCCCACGGCAACCTTTCAGGTCTCTGCATCAGTGGTGGCAGGCTGCGTTGTCTCCGGGACCAACACCGGGGTCTTTGGCACGCTGAATTTCGGCACGCAGTCCGGCGTGGCGAGCAGCAGCGCGAGCGCCGCGCTGGCGCAAAGCACTACCCTCACCCTGGCCTGCACGCCGGGCACCGCGCTGAGCATGAGCATCAACGGCGGCAGCAATTACACCAGCACGCGCAACCTCAAACACACCAGCAATACCAACACCGTGGCTTACAGCCTGTACACCAACGCGGCGCACACAGTGCCGATTCCGGTTAATACCCCGGTGGCGCTGAGCTACAGCAATGCGAACAACATAGTTTTGCCGATTTACGGCCTGTTAACCCTGCCCGGCCCGACGCGCGCCGGGACCTACACCGATACGCTGACCGTCACGCTGAGCTGGTGACCGCAGCACACAAAAAGGATGAATGATGATGAGCCTGCGCGCCCTGTTTACGGTGTTTTGTCTGGTACTGACGCCCGCGGTATTCGCCGCTAACTCGCTGATGATCTGGCCGATCGATCCGGCAATCAATCCGGACGACAAAGCCAGCGAACTGTGGCTGGAGAATCGCGGTAATGCCTCCACCATCATGCAGGTGCGCATCTTTGACTGGCAGCAGGTCAGCGGGAAAGATCAGTATCAGACACAGCAGCAGGTGGTGGCCAGCCCACCCATGGTGCGCCTGGAGCCGGGACAGAAACAGCTGGTGCGCCTGATCAAACAGACGCCGCCGGCGGCGGGACAGGAAAAAGCGTACCGCGTGGTGCTGGACGAGATCCCGACGCCCCGCACGCCGGGTGAAAACCAGGCCGGGCTCAACTTTCAGATGCGCTACTCCGTGCCGCTGTTTGTCTACGGCGACGGCCTGACCCGCGACAGCGCCCGCGCCGATCTGCGCTGGCACACGGTCAGCAGCGGCGGCAAACGCTGGCTGGAGCTGACCAACCGCGGCAACGGCCATGCGCGCCTGAGTAATGTCACCCTTGGCGGACGCGCGCTCGGCAACGGCCTGTTCGGCTACGTGCTGGCCAACAGCAGCAATCGCTGGCCGCTGACCAGCAACCTGCAGGGCGAGCTGGCGGCCGAAGTGAATAAACGTCCCTGGCGCAGCGCTGCCGCGCGCTGATGAAGCGTAAGCCGCACCGGTGCGCGCTGGCGGTCACCAGCGCGCTGTCGCTGATCGCCCTCAACAGCAGCGCGGAAACCTTCTCCGAGCTGCCGCCCCCGCCTGCGCTGCAGCGCAGCGCCAGTGGTCAGCAATATATGCTGGAACTGATAGTGAACCAGCGTGCAAACGGCAACATCGTGCCGGCTGAACGCCGCAACGGTGAATTCTGGCTGCGCAGCGGCGATTTACAGCGCGCCGGTCTTCCGGCGGAGAAGCTGCAGGGGCAGCAGATTGATGTTAACCAGCTGCCCGGCGTGCGGGTGGAATACGATGAACCACGCCAGCGGCTGTTGCTGACGGTGCCGCCGGCGTGGCTGCCGGTGCAAACCCTGGGTGAGGCGCAGCAGGGCCCGCGCTATCCGGGGCGCGCCAGCAATGGCGCACTGCTCAACTACGATTTTTACGCCACGCGAACAGATAACGCCGGTTCGCGCCTCTCCAGCTGGAATGAGCTGCGCCTGTTTGGCCCGGACGGGCAGTTCTCGACCAATGGCGTTTACACCCAGCCGCTGGCGGGCGGCGTGCGCGGCCAGCAGCAGGGATATATCCGCTACGATACCTGGTTCAGTAATGAAAATGAGCATGCCGCCCTGAGCTGGCGCGTCGGCGACGTGATTACCGACGCGCTGAGCTGGAGCAACAGCGTACGCCTCGGCGGGCTGCAGATTGCGCGTGATTTTAGCGTACGGCCCGATCTGGTGACCTATCCCCTGCCCGCTTTTAACGGCCAGGCGGCAGTGCCGTCCGCCGTCGATCTGTTTATCAATGGCTACCGCAGCGCCCGTGCCGACGTGCAGCCTGGCCCGTGGTCGCTGACCAATGTGCCCTTTGTTAACGGTGCCGGGGACGCAGTAATCACCACGACCGATGCGGTGGGACGGCAGGTGACCACCACGCTGCCGTTTTATGTCTCCAGCAGCCTGCTGAAACCCGGCCTGTCGGATTACGCCTTTTCGGCGGGTGCGGTACGCGAAAATTACGGCGTGAAAAATGCCGATTATGGCGCGGCCGCGGCGAGTGGCTCCTACCGCTATGGCGTGAACGACTGGCTGACGCTGGAATCCCATGCGGAAGGCAGCCGCGCCGTCGCCATGGGCGGTGCCGGTGGGCTGCTGAAGGCAGGCAGTCTGGGCGTGATTAACGGTGCGCTGGCGCGCAGCCAGATGGACGGTCATGCAGGGATGCAATACAGCTGGGGCTATCAGTACAACACCAGCTGGTTCAGCCTGGGCACGCAGCACACGCTGCGCAGCGCTGATTTTGGCAATCTCGCGCTGGCAGACAGCCGGGGTGACAGCGCGAACACCGGTTATTCACTGGCGCGCCGCAGCGCCCAGTATACCGCCAGCGTCTCGCTGAGTGAGTATGGCAGCGTCGGACTGGCGTATCTGGATATCGCCGGGGGGCCTGGCAATCACACCCGGCTGTGGAATGTGTCGTGGAGTAAAAATCTGTGGGGCAACAGCAGCCTGTACCTCTCCGCCAGTCGCGACCAGCAGCAGGGTGAATGGAGCGGCGCGCTTGCGCTGGTGATCCCATTTGGCGAGCAAAGCAGCGCGTCGGTCAGCGTGGAGCGCGACCAGCAGGGACGCGACAGTCAGCGGGTTTATCTGTCGCGTGCCATGCCCACTGACGGTGGCCTCGCCTATGACGCCTCATGGGCGCATCAGGGCGGCGACAGCGGCGACTATCGTCAGGGCAGCCTGCGCTATCGCAACAGCCGCATTGACACCTCCGCCGGCTTTTACGGCGACCGCGACAACAGCACGCAGTGGGCCGACTTCAGCGGCGCGCTGGTGCTGATGGATAACCGGCTGTTTGTCGCCAACGACATCACCGACGCGTTTGTGGTGGTAAAAACCCGCTACCCGGATGTCACGGTGCGCTATGAAAACCAGACCATGGGCCGCACCGATCGGGCGGGATATCTGCTGGTGCCCTCCATCAGCAGCTACTATGGCGCGAAATACACCATTGATACGCTCGATCTGCCCGCTGACATGACCGCGCCGCAGGTGGAGCAGCGTTTTGCCGTGAAGCGCAAAAGCGGCTATCTGCTCGATTTTCCGGTTGAGCGACTGCGCGCCGCCAGCGTGGTGCTGCACGACAGCAACGATCGGCCGCTGCCGCTCTCCAGCCAGGTGCTGCGCGACGGCCAGGCCACGGAGTATGTCGGCTGGGACGGCATTGTCTGGATGGAGAACCTGCGCGCCAGCAACCCGCTGCGCGTCGTGACGCCGGATGGCCGCCGCTGCACCACTACGCTGCGCATTGCCGACGGCCAGCCCAAAGCACTGCACACCTACGGCCCGCTGACCTGTGCGCTGCCGCCAGCGCCGGCAGGTGCGGCCACCTCTTCTCAGTCAGGGATCACACCATGAGACAACTGCTGTTGTTACTGCTGTTTCTGCTGCCTGGCAGCAGCTATGCGCTCTGTTCGCTCGCCGCACCGGCGGTGAGCTTCGGGACGCAGACCACCTTCTACATTCAGTCGACCGCGGTGCCGACCTCCGGCAACACGAACGTTAACTGCGGCTCCGGCACCCTGAGCCTGCTGGGCAGCGATTTCGTGACCTACGCCTTCACCACTGCCAGCAACCTGAGCGGTACCCGCGCCACCCTGAAAGCGACAGCGGGCGGTACCGATAACGTGCCGATTCAGCTGTGCATCGACAGCAGCTGCGCCACTGAGCTGCGCCAGGGCAGTGCGCATACCTACAACTCGGCCGCGCTGCTGGGACTGGGCACCACGCAGAACTTCACTATTCCGCTCTATTACCGCACCGTGCCGGGACAGGTGATCGCCGCCGGCAGCTACACCACGACGCTGACGCTGACGGTGAGCTATAACGTCTGCGCCGGGGCAAACGTGGCCGGAGCATGTATTGGCACCGTACAGAGCAGCAGCGGCACGGCGCTGCCGATCACCGTTAACATGGTTGTCACTAATGACTGCACCACCATCACGGCGCCTAACGTCAGCTTCGGCAGCGCACCGCTGGTGGGCAGTTTCGCTACCGTACAGCAGACGATTAATGTGGTGTGCTCGAAAGGCAGCAGTTATACCGTCGGGCTGAGCAACGGCAGCTACTACAGCGGCACGACGCGCCAGATGGCGAGCGGCACGAACCGGCTGGCGTACGATATCTATAAGGGCACCACCACCACCGCGCGCTGGGGCCCCACCGGCACCGATCGCTGGAGCAGTAGCGCGTCTACCTCGCTCAACACTGATACCGTGACGCGTAACTTCACCTATACCGCGCAGATTCTTACCACGCAGGCCACGCCGGCGGCGGGCAGTTACAGCGACAGCGTGGTGGTGGATGTGGCGTTTTAGCCGGGGACAGGCGTGGCAGTTATGCAGGCGGGCGGCCTGGGGTTGCAGGGCGCGCCGTCACGCGCACCGCTGCAACCACCGGCGGAATTACAGAGAAGCGCTGACCGGCGCGGCGCGATGGCGGGCCTGATACTGCTTCACCATGCGGCCAATCAGCAGGGTACCGATTAATCCGCATACGGCGGCAAACGACAGCCACGCCCCCGGCATCGCTTTGTCGCCGGTGGCATGAATCAGGTAGCTGGACACCGCCGGGGTAAAGCCACCAAACAGCGCGGTGGCCAGGCTGTACGCCAGTGAGAAGCCGCAGGCACGCACTTCCGCCGGCATGATCTCCGCCAGATACACCACCATCGCGCCGTTATAGCTGGCATACAGAAACGACAGCCACAGTTCGGCTTCCACCAGATGCGCAAAAGTGGGCGACCCGACCAGGCCGTGCAGCACCGGCCAGGTGGTGAGGATCATCAGGACGGTAAAGGTGATCAGCAGCGGGCGACGGCCCACGCGGTCTGACAGCGCCCCCATGACCGGCAGCCAGAACAGATTAGAGATGCCGACAAACAGCGTGACGAGGAAGCTCTGCTTGTCGCTCATCATCAGCACGGTTTTGCCGAACGTCGGGGTAAAGGCGGTGATCATGTAAAACATGACCGTGGTGGTCACCACCATCAGCATGCCCGCCAGCACCAGCGCCCAGTTCTGGCCCACCGAGCGCACAATCTGCCCCATGGATGGATGGGTTTTACGCTGGCTGAAGGCTTCGGTCTCTTCCAGCATGCGGCGGATCCAGAACAGGAACGGCACAATCAGACAGCCCACCACAAACGGAATACGCCAGCCCCACTCGGTGACGGCGTCTTTCGCCAGCAGGTGGTTCAGGCCCAGACCGAGCAGTGCGGCAAAGATGACCGCAACCTGCTGGCTGCCGGACTGCCAGCTGACGTAAAACCCTTTGCGCCCTTTTGGCGCCACTTCTGACAGATAAACCGACACGCCGCCCAGCTCTACCCCGGCAGAAAAGCCCTGCAGCAGGCGGCCCAGCAGAATCAGGATCGGGGCGGCAGCACCAAGCGTGGCATAACCTGGCACCAGCGCGATGGTCAGCGTGCCAAGGGCCATCAGGCCCAGCGTCAGCAGCAGCCCTTTGCGGCGTCCGTGGTGGTCGATATACGCCCCCAGCACGATGGCACCAAGCGGGCGCATCAGGAAGCCCGCGCCGAAGGTCATCAATGTCAGCATCAGTGAGGCAAAGGGATCGTCACCGGGGAAAAAGGTTTTCGCGATGGCGGTGGCGTAATAGCCAAACACCATAAAATCATACATCTCAAGAAAGTTACCGCTGGTAACGCTGAAGATGGTTCTGGCCCCGCTGCGGGGTGGCTTTTGTAAAGAGGTTTGCGCGCTCATAGTATCCTTCCTGGTTTTTCAGGCAGTTGTAGCCTGCTCCGCCAGGAATAGATGTGATCGCGCTCACCATTGCAGTTTACAAACATAAGACAAAAAGTAACAAGACATTAACATTGCGCGGAGAGGGGTTCGCAGGAAGGGTGTGGCGGGCAGGCTGTCACCGCCATAAAAAAAGCCGCTGTCTCAGCGGCCTGTCAGGCATACGCAGTGCGCACTCAGCGCTTCACGGTTTCCATTCCCATCAATCCAATCTTCAGGTAGCCAGCGGCACGCAGCTCATCCATCACCGCCATCAGCGTTGCATAGTCCACGGACTTATCCGCCTGGAAGAAGATGGTGGTCTCTTTGTTGCCGCCGGTTTGTGCGCTCAGCGCATTGACCAGCGTCTCTTTGCTTACCGCATCATTGCCGATGTAGATCTGCTTATCCGCTTTGATTGACAGATACACTGGTTTTTCCGGACGCGGCTGTGGCGTGCTGGTAGAGGCCGGCAGATTGACGCGCACGTCCACCGTCGCTAACGGGGCCGCCACCATAAAGATGATCAGCAACACCAGCATGACGTCGATAAACGGCGTCACGTTGATTTCATGCATTTCACCGTCGCCCGCGGTATCGTCGTTTAAACGCATCGCCATAATGGTTACCCTGCACGCAGCTTCTGTGCCGCCGCCGGACGGTTCACGTCTTTCGCGGTATCGAGCCGGCCGAGATCCAGATCGCGGCTCTGCAGCAGCATCACCTGTGCCGCCACATCGCCCAGCGACGCTTTATAGCTGGCGATCATGCGGGCAAAGACGTTGTAGATCACCACCGCCGGAATGGCGGCGACCAGCCCGATGGCGGTTGCCAGCAGGGCTTCGGCGATGCCGGGCGCAACCACGGCGAGGTTGGTGGTCTGGGTTTTGGCAATGCCGATAAAGCTGTTCATGATGCCCCACACGGTGCCGAACAGGCCGACAAAGGGCGCAACGGAACCGATGGTGGCAAGGAAACCGTTGCCGCGACCAGCATGACGGCTGAAGGCCGCCACGCGGCGCTCAAGGCGGAAGCTGGTGCGCTCTTTGATGCCGTCAGGATCTTCGCTGCCGGCGGAGAGTTCGCACTCGTTTTGCGCATCGCGCAGCAGAACCGCGCTGTGGCTGTTGCTGTTGAAGTTTTCCGCCGCGCGGTACGCCTCAGTCAGCGAGCGGACTTCGCCCAGCGCCTGCTGTTCACGTTTCAGACGGCGTCTGGCTGCGCTGAGCTCCGCGTATTTGCCGAAGAAAATCGCCCAGGTCACGACCGAGGCCAGTAACAGGCCAATCATCACGATCTTCACCACGATATCGGCATGCTGATACATGCCCCAGACAGACAGGTCTGTTTGCATCAAATCACTGGCTACCACGCTGCGTCTCCAACTTCTGTTGCACAGTTCACGATTGAATCACCGATCATAGCAAAGAAAACCAGCGAAGTGATAGTGGTTCTCATTACTATTTACAAACCCGTTGCCGCCGGATTGACGCAGCGCAAGGTTGTCTGCGGTGCGGGTAAGCGTGCCGGTGAGCTGGCTGGCTGCGCTGATGGCGCGTGGCGATCGGTGCCGCCCGGCCTGCGGACTGGCGTCACTCTGATATTCGGCAAACAGGCTCAACCCCGCACGGCGATTCGTGGTAAGTTGGATGTTTTGTAAGACGTGTCAGGAAAGGCAGTGATGGCAACGAAAAAAATTGATACCACGCTGGTCAGTGCGGGACGCAGCAAACGTTACACCCAGGGCGCGGTGAACAGCGTCATCCAGCGCGCATCGTCGCTGGTGTTTGATACCGTTGCGGATAAAAAACGCGCCACCGCCGGACGCGCCAGCGGCGAACTGTTTTATGGCCGGCGCGGCACCCTGACCCACTTCTCGCTGCAGGATGCGATGACCGAGCTGGAAGGCGGTGCAGGCTGTGTGCTCTACCCGTGCGGCGCTGCCGCCGTCGCCAATGCCATCCTCGCCTTTGTGGAAGCCGGCGACCACATTCTGATGAGCGGTGCCGTCTACGAACCCACGCAGGATTTCTGCAGCAAAATTCTTCACAAACTCAACGTCACCACGACCTGGTTCGATCACTGCATCGGCAGCGAAATTGGCGCATTAGTGCAGCCCAATACCCGCGTGGTGTTCCTGGAGTCTCCGGCCTCGATCACGATGGAAGTGCAGGACATCCCGGCGATCGTCGCTGCCGTCCGCGCCAAAGCGCCGGACGCCATCATCATGATCGATAATACCTGGGCGGCCGGCGTGCTGTTTAACGCGCTGGCATACGATATTGATATCTCGATTCAGGCCGGCACCAAATACATCATCGGTCACAGCGACGCCATGATCGGCACCGCGGTGGCGAACGCACGCTGCTGGCCGCAGCTGCGTGAAAACTCCTATCTGATGGGGCAGATGGTGGATGCCGATACGGCGTATATGGCCAGCCGCGGCCTGCGCACGCTGGGCACGCGACTGCGTCAGCATGAAGAGAGCGCCCTGGAGGTCGCGCACTGGCTGGCCGCACAGCCGGAAGTGGCGCGCGTTAACCATCCGGCGCTGGAACACAGCAAGGGGCACGCTTTCTGGCAGCGCGATTTCAGCGGTAGCAGCGGGCTGTTCTCTTTTGTCCTGCAGGAAAAACTTAGCCGTGAACAACTGGCAAATTATCTCGATCACTTCCACCATTTCAGCATGGCTTATTCGTGGGGAGGATATGAATCGTTGATTCTGGCGAATCAGCCGGAAGAGCTGGCGGCGATTCGCCCGGCCGGTGGCGTTGATTTCGACGGCACGCTGGTGCGGCTGCATATCGGATTAGAGCATGTGACCGATCTGCTGGACGACCTGAAAGCCGGCTTTGCGCGCCTGAAAGCGTAAAATAATAAACAAAACATAAACCATCCGGCACGACGGGTTCGCGATCAACGAATACGCCGCGCCAGAGGGTTAACATAGAAGCCTTGTGACTCGATGGGATAGCTGATGGGTGTTTTACATGAGATTGTCCAGGCGCTGTGGCATCAGGATTTTGCTGCGCTGGCCAATCCGGAAGTCGTATGGATTGTTTACGGCGTGATGTTTCTGACGCTGTTCCTGGAAAATGGTTTACTGCCCGCCTCATTTTTACCGGGCGACAGTCTGCTGCTGCTGGCCGGGGCCATGATTGCAAAAGGCGTGATGGATTTTGTCCCCACGATGGTCATCCTCACCACCGCCGCCAGCCTGGGCTGCTGGCTGAGCTACCTGCAGGGGCGCTGGCTGGGCAATACGAAGCTGGTCAAAAGCTGGCTGATGCATCTGCCCGCGCAGTATCACCAGCGGGCCTGGCATCTGTTTAACCGTCACGGCCTGATGGCGCTGCTGGTGGGCCGTTTCCTTGCCTTTGTCCGCACGCTGCTGCCGACCATGGCGGGCATTTCCGGCCTGCAGAATGGCCGCTTTCAGCTGTTCAACTGGCTGAGCGGCGTGCTGTGGGTCGGCATTGTGGTAGCGATGGGTTATGGCATCAGCCAGGTGCCGTTTATCAAACGGCACGAAGACCAGGTGATGGCGTTTCTGATGGTGCTGCCGATTGCGCTGCTGTTTATTGGCCTGGCGGGCAGCATTGTGGTGATCTGGAAGAAACGGCGTCAGAAGGCGTCCTGATCCCCTTCAGGCGGTGCGGCACCGCTCGCCTGCCTTATGCCGCATCAACCGGCGCGGACGGCAATGCCTGACGCGCCCGGCTGATCTCCTCCCCCGGCGTCACGCCAAAATAGCGTTTAAACTCCCGCGAAAACTGCGAAGGGCTTTCGTAGCCGACGCGCACCGCTGCCGCGCTGGCTTTCAGCCCATCCTGCAGCATCAGCAGCCGCGCCTGATGCAGGCGATAGCGCTTCAGATACTGCAGCGGAGAGGTCTGCGTCACCGCTTTGAAGTTGTGATGAAACGCTGACACGCTCATGTTCACCTCGGCGGCCAGCATCTCTACGCTCAGGCTTTCGGCAAACTGATTTTCGATGCGGCGCAGCGCGCGGGCAATCTGACTGAACTGCGTCTGACGGCTGACCAGTGCCAGCAGCGCCCCGCCAATCGGCCCGGTCAGTACGTAGTAGAGCATCTCCCGCACCAGCTGCGGCCCGAGCACGCGCGCATCGCGCGGTTTCTCCATCACATCCAGCAGACGCTCAGCGGCGCACAGCATCTCTTCACTGAGAAAGGCGGAATGAATGCCGGAGGTCTGCGGCTGTGGCTGAAACTGGTCGTCGTCGCCCATGCTCATCAGCAGATCCTGCAGGCTGGCGGTGTCAACGTTAAGGCACATTCCGGCCAGCGGGGTCTGCGGCGTGGCGTTGGTTTCACACTCCACCGGCAGCGGCACGGTAATCATCAGGTATTTGGTGGCGTCATAATGAAACACCGTGCTGCCGAGATAGCCGGTTTTCTGCCCCTGGAACAGAATGACAATCCCCGGCTGATACATCATTGGCGTGCGCGGCAGCGGATCGCAGGCGTAAATCAGCCTGACATGTTCCACCGCACACGGCGGCTTATGGGGCTGACTCATCAGCGCAATTACGCGCTGCGCCAGCTGGCGGCAAAGGGCGTCGTGCGGCATGGTTTTTCTCCCTGACGGCAAAGCCTGCAGTGTGCCGTATCGCTGCAAAAATCTCCACCTGGCTGGAGAATCAGGCAAGATTCCGGCAGAAATGCACCGGGCGAAAGTGCGCCGCCCCTGCCACAATGATCCGCGGGTTAAGTTTGTTGTCTAGACTTAAGCACATCGTTTCTACGGTAAGTCACTGCAACAGATAAGGAGCAACCATGGCAGATCAACCGATTATTAAATTGCACGACGGCAACATGATGCCGCAGCTGGGCCTTGGCGTATGGCAGGCGAGTATTGATGATGCGCGTAACGCCATTGTTGAGGCACTGAAAGTTGGCTACCGCTCCATTGATACCGCCGCCATCTACAAGAACGAGGAGGCGGTTGGCCAGGCGCTGCAGGAGACCGATGTGGCGCGTGAGGAGATCTTCATTACCACCAAACTGTGGAATGATGACCAGCAGAATGGCCAGCAGGCGCTGGAAACCAGCCTGAAAAAACTGCAGCTGGATCAGGTGGATTTATACCTGATGCACTGGCCATGCCCGGAAAAAGACACCTACGTCGAGGCCTGGAAAAAGATGATTGAGCTGCAGCAGCAGGGCTTAGCCAAAAGTATCGGCGTGTGTAACTTCCACGAAGTGCATCTGAAGCGCCTGATCGACGAGACCGGCGTGACCCCGGTCGTGAACCAGATTGAGCTGCACCCGATGCTGCAGCAGCGCACGCTGCATGCATGGAACGCCCTGCATCAGATTCAGACCGAATCCTGGAGCCCGCTGGCACAGGGCGGCGAAGGGGTGTTCGATCAGGAGATCATCAAACAGCTGGCGAAGAAGTACAGCAAGACGCCGGCGCAGATTGTGATTCGCTGGCATCTGGATAGCGGCCTGGTGGTGATCCCGAAATCGGTCACGCCTTCACGCATTCACGAAAACTTCCAGGTGTTTGATTTCCGTCTGGATAAAGCCGAAGTGAGTGAGATTGCGAAGCTGGATCAGGGCAAGCGCCTGGGTCCGAATCCGGAAGAGTTTAACGGATAAGCGTCGGTGTACCCCGCCCCTCTACCTGCCTCTGCGGCTGCGGGGCGGGTTTGCGTCAGCCGACCGGATTGACGACCATCTGTCCGGCGGTACCGCGGTCCGCCAGCTCCAGCGTCTGGCTGTAATAAACAAACGGGAAATGGTCGGACGCACTCTGCGGGAAGCTCACCAGCAGTTCCACATCGCCATCGACCCACACGGTATCTTTCCAGCCGCGATCTTCGCCCATCGACTGCGCCCCGTTAACGCTCTTAATCAGGAACATGACGCCCTGAATGTGCAGCGACTGCGGACGATCGGCGTGAATGATCCAGCGCTCAAACGTGCCCTGCTGCACAGTGGTATCAATGCGATTCATATCCCACAGTACGCCGTTGATGCCGGGCACGTTATCGCCCAGACGGAATTCGCGCGTGCGTACCGCTACGCCGTCAAGGATCTGGTCTGCCAGCAGGCGCATCGGCAGATTATCGGTCACCAGCGGCAGCAGGCCGGTGGGACGCAGCGTCAGCACCAGGGTATTGGTGAGGATAGAGGAAGGCTCAAACAGTCCGCGCAGGCGATCCATAATGCCCGCGGCCGTCCCGGCGGTGATCGACACCTCATCGCCCTGCGACATATCGACCAGCACTTCCCGGCGCTCGCCCGGTGCCAGTGACAGCGTCTGCACCGCGACCGGCGCGGGCAGGAAGCCCTGATCGCTGGCGATCACCGTAAACGGCCGGTTGTCAGAGAAGCTGAGATCGAAACGGCGTGCGTTTGACGCATTCAGCAGGCGCAACCGCACCCAGCCGCGCGACACATCGACATACGGGTTCTGCACACCGTTGACCAGCAGCGTATCGCCGAGGAAACCGCCGTCCGCAGGCGGGTTGTAGACCGGCGTTGCAAAGTTATCGAGCCGCTTATCCTGAATAATCAGCGGGAAGTCATCGACACCGTAATGCTTCGGCAGCGGCAGCGTTTTGCTGATGTCATCTTCCACCAGCCACATGCCGGCCAGGCCGTTGTAGACATGCGGTGCCATGCGGTTTGGCGTATTGGCGTGATACCACAGCGTGGCGGCACTCTGGCGAATCGGCAGCACCGGCGCCCAGTCCACGCCTGCCGACATCATGCGCGGAGCGCCACCCATCAGCGCGCCCGGCACCTGCAGTCCGCTGACCGTCATTGCCACTGGCTCATTGAGCCGGTTGCTGTAGATCAGCTTAACGTCATCGCCGCTGTAAACGCGCACGGTCGGCCCCAGATAGAGGCCATTGATGCCCCATACCGGCACTTTATTGCTGTTGCCGCTGAACGACCAGTGGCTGCGCTGCAGCGTCAGAAACAGCGGCTGACCGCGGCGCGATTCGATTAAGGGCGGTACCGGCAGAGGAACATCACCCGGCGGCGCGGCGGCGCGGGCGGCATAAGGCATAGCACTGGTCGCCAGTGCAACACCGGCAGAAAGCTGAATAAACTGACGTCTGCTGCAAGACATAAAACTTCAGACCTTTTGAGCGTGGCGCGACAGCGCCGTGTCCATGTTGTTCTTTTTAATCGTATCTGGCGCCCGAAGCGGATTGCTGCGTGTCGGGTCACGGCCGCGGGCGCATTAAAGCTGCACCTGCGCGGGCAAACCACCGTATCCGCCGGTCAATGGCGCAACGGCGGCACTGGAATCTGCGCCCGCAAACAGAGCAGGCAAAACGGCCGGATGCAGCCTGAGGTGCACCCGGCAGCTTGCGCAGGTTTGCCGGTCAGATTTTACCGTTTTTTTCGCGTTCGGCGACTTCGGCGTTTAATTCTTCCAGCTTAGCAGACATTATTTCCCGGCAGTGGGTGGCCAGTTTCCGCACGGAAGTGGTTTCAAACTGGCTGGTGTCCACTGGCGGCAGCATCTCGACGATCACCAGGCCGTTTTTCCAGCGGTTCAGTTTGATTTTGTCGTGGGTGTTAGAGACCACGATCGGAATGATCGGCACACCGGCGGCCACGGCGGCGTGAAATGCGCCGGTTTTAAACGGCAGCAGGCCACGGCCGCGGCTGCGCGTGCCTTCCGGGAACATCCAGAAAGAGATCTTTTTCTTTTTGAATTGCGCCACCAGCTCGCCAATGGTGCCGTGTGCTTTGGCGCGGTTATCGCGATCAATCAGCAGGTTTCCGGTCAGCCAGTAGAGCTGACCAAAGAACGGGATCCACAGCAGGCTTTTCTTCCCGACCGTCACCGTGGTCGGCTGCACGATATTGGCCGCCGTGATCATGTCGTAATTGTTCTGATGGTTAGCGATATAAATCGCATTGCCGTAGCTGGCGGCATCTGCCGGTTTCCGCAGCTCGACTTTTACGCCAAACACGGTAGAGAGGCGGCCAAACAGATGGCCAAATGTCGCAACATGCCGCGGGTTACGCGGCGAAAACAGACACCAGATGCTGCCAAACACACACACCAGAATCGAATAAATGATGACAATAATCGACCGTATAATTAATAACATAGCTTCCTCAGATAAGGCATTCCTTCGCCTGTAATGGCGTTATTCTTCACTGGCATCCGCTTTCGGCCGCGCGGGCGCGTTCACTTCCACGCTGTCAATACGTTGCAGCCCGCGCGACACGCTGCCGCGGCGGCCGCGATCGGCGCGCACTTTCTGCAGATCGTCATCACGCATAATCAGTTTGCGCTTGCCAACATACAGCGTAATGGAACTGCCCGGCGGCAGAATCAGCAGCCACTGCAGTTTATCCTTACCGCTCGCGGCATCCGCTGGCGGTATGGAGATGATTTTGTTGCCTTTGCCTTTTGACATCTGCGGCAGATCCGCCACCGGGAACATCAGCATGCGCCCGGCCTGCGTAATCGCCAGCAACATGTCATCACCGGAGTGCACCGCCAGCGGCGTCATTACTCTGGCATTCTCCGGCAGCGTCAGCAGTGCTTTACCGGCGCGGTTACGCGACACCAGATCGGCAAACGTACAGATAAAGCCGTAGCCGGCATCAGAGGCCATCAGCAGCTTCTGATCGTCGGCTTCCATCAGCACCTGTTCAATCACCGCACCCGGTGGTGGCGTCAGCTTACCGGTGAGCGGCTCGCCCTGGCCGCGCGCCGACGGCAGCGAGGTCGGATCCAGCGTATAGCTGCGCCCGGTTGAGTCGATAAAGGCCACCGGCTGATTGCTCTTGCCGCGTGCCGCCGCGCGATAGCTGTCGCCCGCTTTGTAGCTCAGGCCAGCCGGATCGATATCGTGGCCTTTGGCGCTGCGCACCCAGCCCATCTGCGACAGCACGATAGTGACCGGCTCAGCGCTCACCAGTTCATTTTCGCTCAGCGCTTTGGCCTCTTCGCGCTCGTGCAGCGGTGAACGACGATCGTCGCCATAGGTCTGGCTGTCTGCCTGCAGCTCTTTCTTCAGCAGGTTATTCATCTTCCGTTCAGACGCCAGCGTCGCCTGGATCTGGTCGCGTTCTTTCTCCAGCTCAGCCTGCTCACCGCGAATTTTCATCTCTTCCAGCCGGGCAAGATGGCGTAGTTTCAGCTCCAGAATCGCTTCCGCCTGCGTTTCGCTGATGCCAAAGCGCGACATCAGTACCGGCTTCGGCTCATCCTCGCTGCGGATGATATGGATGACCTCATCAATATTGAGGAACGCCACCAGCAGACCTTCGAGGATATGCAGGCGGCGCAGCACGCGCTCCAGACGATAATTCAGACGGCGCGTCACGGTATCACGGCGGTAGACCAGCCATTCCGACAGGATCTCCAGCAGGTTTTTCACCCGCGGACGGTTATCCAGTCCGATCATATTCAGGTTAACGCGGTAGCTTTTTTCCAGATCGGTGGTGGCAAACAGGTGGTTCATCACCTGATCGAGATCCACACGATTGGATCGCGGCACAATCACCAGCCGCGTCGGGTTTTCGTGATCCGACTCATCGCGCAAATCTTCCACCATCGGCAGCTTTTTATTGCGCATCTGCGCGGCAATCTGCTCCAGCACGCGCGCACCGGAAACCTGATGCGGCAGCGCGGTGATCACCACCTCACCCTCTTCTTTCTTCCATACGGCACGCTGGCGGATTGAGCCACGGCCGTTCTGGTAGATTTTGCGGATCTCCTCACGCGGCGTAATGATCTCCGCTTCGGTCGGGAAATCCGGTCCCTGCACGATATCCAGCAGTTCATCCAGCGTGGTTTTCGGCTTTTCAATCAGGCGCACGGCGGCTTCGGCGACTTCGCGCAGGTTATGCGGCGGAATGTCCGTGGCCATACCCACCGCAATCCCGGTGGTGCCGTTCAGCAGGATATTGGGCAGACGCGCCGGCAGCATTTTAGGTTCCTGCAGCGTGCCGTCGAAATTCGGGATGTAATCTACCGTGCCCTGGCCCAGTTCGCCGAGCAGCACTTCAGCATATTTTGACAGGCGCGATTCGGTGTAGCGCATCGCGGCGAAGGATTTCGGATCGTCCGGTGCGCCCCAGTTGCCCTGCCCGTCAACCAGCGGATAGCGATAAGAGAAGGGCTGCGCCATCAGCACCATCGCTTCATAGCAGGCGCTGTCGCCGTGCGGATGGTATTTACCCAGCACGTCACCCACGGTGCGCGCGGACTTTTTGAATTTTGCGCTGGCGTTCAGGCCAAGCTCTGACATCGCATAAATAATGCGACGCTGCACGGGCTTGAGACCGTCACCGATGTACGGCAGTGCGCGGTCCATGATGACGTACATAGAGTAATCCAGGTACGCCTTTTCAGTAAACTTGTGCAGGGCAAGACGCTCTGCACCATCCTGCGTCAATTCGCTCATTAAGCTTGCATCCTCACTTCGTGGCCCGCAACGGCGGGTCATCCGGCGCTCATTTGGCGAGGATAGTACCTTATCCGTGCGATTTAGTCACAGGGCGCGCGGCGCGCGTTGCGAATCCTCTGGCGTGACATCACGCGCCTGCAGCCAGTGGCAGAAAACAGCATGAGCGCGCGGTCATTCGCCATACCGCAGCAGGGCTTCTCAGGCACGTGCGGTGCGGGGGCGGAATAGGGTTTATGGCGCAATATACTGCGCCGCTGCGAAGGGCGGCACACCACGCAGCGGCATGATTAAGCACGCGGAAACTATTTTTTCGCGCCCAGCCACTGCGCGGCAATCTGCGCGTATTCGCCGGTGGCGGTGCTCAGATGCAGCCACTGATCTACGTATAGCTTCCAGCTCATGTCATCACGCGGGATCATGTACGCTTTCTCGCCGTACTGCAGCGGTTTGTCCGGATTGATGGCACACAGCGTCGGGTAGTGCTGCTGCTGAAACAGCGCTTCCGAAGCATCGGTTATCATCACATCCGCTTTCTTATCCACCAGTTGCTGAAAGATACCGGTATTTTCTGCCAGCTGCAGCGTGGCCTGCGGCAGATGCGCGTGGACAAAGGCCTCATTGGTGCCGCCTGCCGGTTCAATCACGCGTACCGATGGCCGGTTAATGTGCGCCAGCGTCTGATACCGATCTTTATCCGCACAGCGCACCAGCGGGATTTTACCATCGACGCCCAGCGGCTGCGCAAACCAGGCAATCTGCTGACGTTTCAACGTGACCGAGACGCCTCCCAGCGCGATATCACAGCGTTTTGCCACGAAATCTTCACTCAGGGTTTTCCATGTTGTTGGCACCCACTCGACTTTCGCGTCCAGGCTGTCGGCCAGCGACTGCGCCATGCTGATGTCCAGCCCTTCGTAGTGCCCGTCACTGCGCAGAAAACTGTAAGGCTTGTAGTCGCCGGTGGTGCAGACTTTCAGCGCCTTGCTGGTCCGCACGTCATCAAGGCGGGACTGCGCCTGCGCTGCGCCCGCTGTCAGAAGTAATACACTCAGAATCAGGGTTTTCATCATGGATGGTGTCTTATGCCGGAGTTGTTTAGAGCACAGAGTGTTTCATATACCGCGCCATTATTGCGTTAAAAGCAAAAGTCTTGTGATCAATCACACGTTTTTCCCGCTCGCGTACGCGCGTACAGTACCGGCCATTAACGAAGAATGGAGCAAAACGTTTTATGAGTAAGATTTTGATTATCGACGGCGGTAAGACCTTCGCGCACTCTAAAGGTGAACTTAACCACACGCTGACCGAAGTGGCCGTCAGCCAGCTGCGCGACCTTGGCCATGATGTGCAGGTCACCGTTGCGGATAGCGACTATAACGTCGCAGACGAAGTGCAGAAATATCTCGACAGCGACGTGATCATTTATCAGATGCCGGGCTGGTGGATGGGCGAGCCATGGACCGTAAAAAAATACATTGATGAAGTGTTCACAGAAGGCCACGGCGCCCTGTATGCCAGCGATGGCCGCACCCGCAGTGACGCCAGCAAAAAGTACGGTTCAGGCGGATTAATTCAGGGTAAAAAGTACATGCTTTCTCTGACCTGGAACGCGCCGCTGGAAGCCTTTACCGATCCGCAGCAGTTCTTTGAAGGCGTGGGCGTGGATGGCCTTTATCTGCACTTCCACAAGGCTAACCAGTTCCTTGGCATGGAAAGTCTGCCGACCTTTATCTGCAACGACGTGATCAAACTGCCGGACGTGCCGCGCGATATTGCGCGTTATCGGACGCATCTGAACGCGATCTTTGCTTAACTATAAGCACAACGGGAAAAACAGAAGGAAGCATGATGTTAACTGTGGTTGCAGAAATTTGCGTCAAACCGGGCCGTCGTCAGGCCGTGCTGGAAGCGATCAACAAGCTGATTCCTGTCGTGCTCGAAGAGGATGGCTGCCATCAGTACGATGCGCTGGTTGACCATCAGGCGCAGGTGCCGTGGAAGCAGAACTCTCCGGATTCGATCTTTATGCTGGAGCAGTGGTCCTCGCTGCGTCATCTGGAGCAGCATCAGCAGATGCCGCATATGGATGCACACCGTGCGGTGATCAAAGATGACGTAGTTGACGTCAAAATTCTGGTGCTGGAACCCGCGAAGTAATTTATTGCTTTAACAGAAAAGCCCCGGTTGTGACACCGGGGCTTTTTATTACTGCTTAATCAGGGATCAGTGCTGCTCAACCTGCAGGTTGTTCTGTACCAGCACTTCTGCGTCACCTGCGGTGTTCTGGTAGACGTTATACTCTACGCCCGCCACGGTCACCGTGCCGTTTGCCTGGCTCCAGTTAGCGATATCCTCACCTTCCGGCAGAATATCTTCCAGTTTCACTTCGTCACCTTCGTTGCCGGTGATTACCAGCTGAGTTTTGCCGTTGTCGATAAACAGGCCTTCGCTGTTCAGCGCCATCACATCGCTGAACGCCAGATCCTGCAGATCTTCCACTTCGCCGAAAGAGCTGATACCAACGTCCGGGATCTCTGGTGCTTCACGGTCGATATGAATATCGTAGCTGGTTGGAATATCCAGCTGGTTACCGGCAGCATCACGAATCGCAACGCTCAGGTGGATGGTTTTATCCTCACCGTCCTGCACCAGCTCAGACGTTTCAAAGCGCCAGTTACCCTGGGCGTCGACAGTGGTGCGGCCAATTTCCTGCGTTTTCGCAGCGTCGCTGTAGATGATGACGATATCGCCTGCAACGCCGGTTCCTTTCAGGATCAGGTCACCGTCGTTGGTCAGTCGCTCACCTCCGACTACTGGTACAAGCTGTTCGCTCCCTTTATTGTTCTCAAAAACACCATCAAAGGTACCGGCGGTCGGCGGTGTGGTATCGACAATAAACGAAATCGGTGCCGTCATATCGCCTTTCACACCCGCTTCGCTGATCGGGCGTAACGCGAATGTGTAGCTGGCATCGCTCAGGTTAGTAAACTCATAGTTCCATTTGCCATCGCTGCCTGTGGTGGCTGTACCTATCACGTTACCGTTGAGGATAATCTCCACCGACGTTCCCGGAGCGGCGGTGCCCTTCAGCGTTGGGTTTTTATCGTCTGTGATGCCGCCCGCAGTGATAATCCCCTGTTCAGGTCCCACGTCGTCATACAGATCAAAGTTTGTCAGATCGGCCGGTTTGGTATCATCAATGATGACTTTGATCGGATCAGACGGTTCAGACTTGTTGCCCGCCGGATCGGTAATCACGACGCCCAGGTCATATTCGCCGTTATCCAGCTCCTGGCCTGGCGTGACAGTCCAGTTGCCATTCTCGTCAACGATTGCGGTACCAATAGCCGGGCCCGCATTGCCGTTTTCATCAATGATGACCAGCTCAACGGTATCACCCGGCTCGGCACCGGAACCACCGATGGTCGGGGTTTTGTCATCGGTGGGTTTGCCTTCGGCAATTTCACCCTGCACATCGCCTTCGTCATCAATGATTTTTTCTGGCTTTTCCGGTTTATCCGGCGCTGTAACATCTACCACGACGATATACGGATCAGAAGGCGGAGAAACTTTGCCGTCCGGCGTCTCAATCTCCACTTTCAGCTCGTGAGTATCTTCTGACAGCTCATCCGTTTCAATTTCCCATTTGCCATCTACGACAATGACAGTTCCAACAAGCTTGTCGTCCACAAAAAGACGTACGATATCGCCATCATTCCCGGTGCCTTTCAGCAGCGGCGTTTTATCATTGGTCTGAGCGCCATTGGTGATCTCGACCAGCTGGGAATCATTGTTGTTATAAACTCCACCAATTTCCGCTGGCGGCAGGACGCTGGCGTCAATTTTCAACGTAAAGGGATCGGTCTGTTCTGAAACATTGCCGCCTTTTGCCACGGAATCGACCACCAGGTTGTAGGTTTCGCCATCCGTCAGCTGGAGTTCGATCTCCCACTTACCGCGCGAATCCGCGACTGCGCTACCCAGCAGCTCAGTGCCATTCCAGATGCGCACCAGGGTACCGGCATCCGCGATGCCTTTGAAAGTAGGCGTGGTGTCATCGGTGGTATCGCCAGAGTTCAGCGGACCGGTAACGCGGCCTTCGTCATCCAGCACTTCGCTGATTTCCGGTTTCGTTGGGGTAGTCAGATCCAGCGACAGGTTGAAGATTTCTGACGTCTTACTGGTTTTCCCGTGTACATCAACGTAATTTGCCGTCAGGTTGTGAGTAATGAGGTTTTCATTCAACGAAACCGTCATGGTCCAGCGCCCATCCGGACCGGCCACAACGGTGCCAACCTCGATATTATTATCGAAAATGTGCACGGTGCTGCCCGGCATCGCGACGCCTGACAGGGTTGGCGTTTTATCATTGGTGTAGTTGTAAGGCGTGAGATAATCCAGCCCGCCTTCATCGTCCACTACACGCATGATTTGTGGCGCTTCCGGTTCCTGCGGCATCACTTCAAACAGCAGCTGTTGAACAGGGCCCCAGTTACCTGCACGATCCTGATAACGGAACTGCGCAATATAGGTGCCTTCGCTCAGATCTTCGGCTTTATAAGACCACTTCCCTTCTGCGTCAGCGATGATGGTGTAGACCGCATTGTTAAACAGCACCTGAACCAGGTTGCCTGCGGTTGTCTGCGCGTTAATGGCGATGCTGTCTTTATAGACAGGCCTTGGCTGGAGGAGTGAGCTGGTACCGATCTCGCCAGCCTGTATTTCTGCTGCCTGCGTGGCGGTTTCTGCGATTTCTGCGGTTTCTGTCACGTGTTTTACTGCGTGCGTTACTACCCCGTTGGCGATATCCACCACGAAGCTGTCTGAGCTTTCACTTTCGCGGTTAGCGGCGTCTTTTACTTTAACATTCAGCGTATGCTTGCCGTCTGTAAGGTTGGGGGTGATGGTCCATGCGCCCATTGCGTTGGCTTTGGTCGAGCCAATCAGCGTGTCACCATTCGCGCCACCGTACAGGTATACGATACCGTTCGGATCCGCTACGCCAGAAATTTCCGGCATTTTTTCACCTGTAGCCTCTCCCGGCGTCAGGTAATCATTACCAGCAATAACGCGGAAAATTTCCGGTTTAGCCGGGTCAGTGAGATCGATATTAACGATTTCGAACTTCGGTGTGCCTACGTTACCAGCACGGTCAACAATTTCAATTGAGACAACATGACGGCCCTCATCCCAGCCACCCGCCGGTGTGAAAGACCAGGCGCCTGTTGCATCTGTCACCACAGAGTACGCTACGCCATCTAAATAAATGCGGACCAGACTATTCGGGTTTTTTGCATCTGTACCCTTGATAGCAGCACTGCTATTTCCAGAATTCAGAACTATTACGTCACCGATTTCATTCGCCATTTTTCATTCCTTTAATGTTGGGTTAATTCGCTCAGATCTATCCTTCTGAGCCCGTTCATTATGTTGAGACCGGAGATTTATCGCACACGAGACCCGTCTTAAATCATCCATTTACTTTTATCACTAACGCTAAACAGCAGGCGTAAAGATGCCTCCAGGTAAAATATGGAGGCATTGCGTTAGTTTTCAGGAATCACTTTCGAGGTGTTTATTTCTCAACACTGATAATGACGCGACGCTCGCTGGCATAGCAGCTGATTTGTTTCTTCCGGGGCCCGTCGCACTGTTTATTGACCTGGCTTGCCCCCATACTTTGGGCAGTAATCAGCTCTGCTGAAATACCATAATTAATTAATAATTGTTTAATCGCATCAGCACGTAATTGCCCGAGGCGCATATTGCTTTCTTCCGTGCCAATCGGATCGGTAAAGCCGGTGACAACGATACGGCGCTGTGCCGCTGAAGGTGTCTTCAGGCTGCTGGCCAGTTGTGCAATAGCCTCACGCCCTTCACGGGAAATGTCTGCACTGCTGGCGCTGCCGAAGCGGAACAGCAGATCCGATGAAAACGCATAGTTGTCATAAGATTGCATGGTTCCTGCTTTACAGGCTATTACTGCAGAAGCGCGCGATTTCAGATGGGTCTGCTGGCGTGTCCCCGCCAGCTCCTGCTGTGCCTGTTCTGCCGGAATCACCAGCGGACGGCCGGAGTTATCCAGGCTGGCGCGAATATAGTAGGTTTTGCCAGCGGCCAGACTGTCCCGCCACGGCTGTTTTTGTTTCCCCGCATACGCTGGAGCATCGTTGACGAAACTGCCCAGAGAATGCACGCCTGGCGCCAGGCAAAAGACGGTATAGCCGCCAGCAAGCAACGCCGTCTGGAATTCGCCATCAACATAAATATGGGCCGGCTGGCTGCCCATGGCTTCAACCGGACGATAATACACAATGCGCACCTGATCGGCTGCGGAAGCGGACATCGAATGCCAGGTCTGGCCAAAATTATTTGCCGCCTGGGCGTGCAGCGTGGCACCGGCGGATACACCAGTTACCGCCGCGAAAATAAAAGCAGAGATTTTTTTCATAATATATTCACAGGCGCGCAGTGCGCCTGTATGTCCCTTTATGTTATTAAGTTAATCCGTTAAATATCCTGCGTGGTGTAGTGCAGCGATAAATCTGCTTCACTGATATTTTCGTGAACCGCCACACCGTTCGCTGAAAGCGCAGGCGTCACTTCCTCAAAGACCATATCGCTCAGGCGCGCCTGGTCGATTTCGCTATTTTCCTCTGCGCCTTTTTCTTCAGCAAAAAGCGTGTTTTCCTCAATCGCTAAAAGATCGATAACAGACAGCTCTTCAATGATGCTGCTGATACCGACATCCGGGATTTCCGGCGGAATGGTATCAATTTCGATAACGGATACGTCAGTTTTACCGATTATTTCACCATCGCGTTGAAATACGCCGCGCATATCATAAACGTCATCCGGCAGATCCGGCGTACTGTACTCCCACTTTCCATCCTCCCCTACCGTGGTGCTGAATACATAGGAATGACTTACACCTACCATATACAGGAAGATGACATCGCCTGGCACACCGGTACCGGTGATAAGGATGCTTTCATCATTTGAGGCGTTATTATCTACCGGTACGGGAATGCCGCCAGGGTTGTTGTCTTTGAAAATAGTGCCGATAGTGCCTGCAACCGGTACGGCAGGATCCGGCAACTCTTCGCCCGGGTCTACCGGATTAACACCGGTATCCAGATCAATCACAATTTTATCGGAGGGCGCAGATTCATTGCCGGCCTGATCGCGCACTACGGTTTCCAGCTCATGGCGCCCGCTGCTCAGATCTCTCTCTGGCGTATAGGTCCAGGTACCGCCTTCAACCACTACCGAACCGATGATTTGACCGTTGTCGATGATCAGCACTGTTTCGCCGTCTTCACCGGTGCCTTCCAGTGTCGGGCGCGGCTCCTGCGTGGTTGAACCGTCATCAATCGGGTCGCCGTTGCTGTCGGTGATTTTACCAATCCCGCTGTTTTCAGGCGCGACCGTATCAACCTCTACAATGAAAGCCTCTGAAGGCAGGGATTTATTACCGACTTCATCCACGACAATGACGCTGATATCGTGTTTACCGTCCTCCAGCTTTGTCGGTGTAAAACGCCAGTTGCCGTCTTTGTCGGTTTTCGCCGTCCCCAGCAGGTTGCCATTATCCCATACCTGAACAGTGGAGTTGGCTTCCGCTTTGCCCGCCAGCGTTGGCGTGTTGTCTTTGGTGATACCATTCTTCTCAATCGGCAGAGCCGGGCTGACGGAATCGTCTACCATGCTGCCAATGGTACCGCGGGCTGGTGCGGTCAGATCGACAGTAAATTCCCATTTTTCGCTGGGTTCGCTGACTATACCGCTGTCATTGCGTTCTTTAGTCACAATGCTGTGTTTGCCGGAAGTCAGGGCTTTCTGCGGGGTAAAGCTCCAGCTGCCGTCAGCGTTGACTTTTGCCTCGCCGATTTTAGATTCGCCATCCCACACCTCAATGGTGTTGCCTGGCGTGCCGGTTCCGGCGAAAGTCGGCGTGGTGTCATCGGTTCTGCCACCGTTGGTCACCGGGCCGGTAACATCCCCGACGTTATCCGTCATACCGCTGATGGTGGGTTTTTTTACATCGCCACCGCCAGCGCCACCGCTGCCTTCTCCGCCGCCAGCATCGCCGCCAGCATCGCCGCCTTCGCCACCCGAACCACCGCCCGCGCCACCTTCGCTACCGCTGCTATTGCTGTGATGATCGTCCTGATACTGTTCTTTTGCTGCCAGATACCCCAGACCTGCCGCTGCGGCAATCGCCGCCAGGCCGCCCAGCGCGATCAGGGCAGGTGACCACTCAAAACCGCTGGCCAGTACATAGCCGCTGTCGCTGTCTGCAACGCCTTCGCTCAGCGCCAGCGCTGCGGTTTCACCGTCTTCCAGCGCCGCCGCTTCATGTTCAGCATCGCCGTCAGTAGACACGTAAGCGTGCATATTTCCGTCTTCTGCTTTGCCAATCAGGGTGCCGGATTTATCAAAAAAGTCCTCAATAATAAGGTCCGGCTCGCTGCCTTCACGGCCCTCCAGCATCACCAGCAGGTTTTTGCCTGAACGCCGGACGGTAATGTTTTCCGGTGCCATGCCATCATTACCCTGACTCAGTAAATATTTGCCATTTGCAATGGCCTGTACTTTCACCGCCTTACCCTCTTTACCGGCGCGCAGCACTTCAGCTTTGGTTATCGTTTTTTTATCGATAACTGCAACACTTACGGGCGAAACGTTCATTGTTATTCCCTTTTCATTCACTGTTTTTTGATCGCGTAACCGTAAGGCATTACGGCAATCTCCCTGATTTGGCCCGCGAAGGCAGGCCTAAAGTGGCGACATATTCCAAAAACAGCGAAATCTGAGACATAAGAAATGTCCCGTAAGAAAAAAATAATTTACGGGATTACCGGTAAATTAACGGTTCAATTAACTGTTTGAATTACAGAAGGAATAGCAGAGAGGGGGTGGCGAAAAAAGGCGTTTTATTTAGCTGAAATAGGCTTATAACAGCTGATTTTCCTGAATTTTTTCGCGTAAAAAATCCAGAAAACAGGTAATACGTGCGCTGAGAGACTGGTTACGATAATAGACGGCGTGAACAGGCAGCTGCATGTCACGCGTTTCCGCTGCCAGCACCTGCACCAGACGCCCGCTGGCGCGATCTTCACGGCTGACAAAATCAGAAAGGCGCACGATGCCCTGCCCGGCTAATGCCAGCTGACGCAGCGTTTCTCCGCTGGAAGCACATAATCCGGGTTGGATGCGTAAAAATTCGCCGTCGGGCTGCCGCACCGGCCAGACATTGTGCGCGTCCAGCTGGCTGAATCCCAGCAGCTGATGACCGGCCAGATCTTCGGTGCACTGCGGCATTCCGGCCTGTTGCAGATAAGCCGGACTGGCCAGCAGGCGGATGGCGCTGCTGCCCAGCACGCGCGCGCGCAGCGTGGAATCGCGCAACTCGCCAATCCGAATGGCAATATCGGTCTGCTGCTCCAGTAAATCGATAACGATGTCATCGGTATTAAGCGACAGCTGAATATGGGGGTAGCGCTGCCGAAACTCCGCCACCAGCGGCACAATAACGTGCAGCATAAAGGGCGTGTTGGCATTAACGCGTAACCGGCCAGCAGGGGTATCACGGCGCTGCGCAATATGCTCTTCGGCCTGCTCAACGGAAGCGAGAATTTGCCGGGCATGATCCAGAAAAACCAGCCCCTCTTCGGTCAGCGCCAGGCGGCGCGTCGTCCGGTGCAGCAGGGTGGTTTGCAGTTTGCTTTCCAGCCGGCTCAGGGCACGACTGATGCCCGAACTGGTCTGTTCCAGCTGTTCTGCCGCTGCGGTGATGGAGCCGGTATCCACGACCGCAACCCAGGCACGTAATTCTTCCAGGGTAATTTTCACGTATCCTCTGTTGCGCGCTGTTTTCACGCCGGTTGCCTGCATAATCGCTGAAGTATGCGCAGATTTACCGCCTGCAGCCGCTGTAAACGGGGGTAAGTACATCAGAGAAGATTCAGACGGATAAAAAAGGGCGCTGCAGCGCCCCTTAAACGATATCAGACTTCCAGATCGGCCAGATCGCCCTTCTCCTGCAGCCAGTTGCGGCGGTCTTCAGAACGTTTTTTCGCCAGCAGCATATCCATCACGCGCAGCGTCTGCTCCACATCTTCATCTTCCACCGTCAGCTGCACCAGACGGCGGGTGTTCGGATCAAGCGTGGTTTCGCGCAGCTGCAGCGGGTTCATCTCGCCCAGACCTTTGAAACGCTGTACGTTGGGTTTGCCTTTTTTACGCTTCAGCTGCTCCAGCACACCCTCTTTTTCATCCTCATCCAGCGCGTAATAGACTTCTTTGCCGAGGTCGATGCGGTACAGCGGCGGCATCGCAACGTAGACATGGCCCTGCTGCACCAGCGAGCGGAAATGCTTCACAAACAGCGCGCACAGCAGAGTGGCAATGTGCAGTCCGTCGGAATCCGCATCCGCGAGGATACAGATCTTGCCATAACGCAGCTGGCTCAGATCTTCGCTGTCAGGATCGATGCCGATCGCCACCGAAATGTCGTGCACTTCCTGCGAGGCCAGCACTTCATCCGAAGAGACTTCCCAGGTGTTGAGGATCTTTCCTTTCAGCGGCATGATCGCCTGATATTCACGATCGCGCGCCTGTTTTGCCGAACCGCCTGCAGAATCCCCTTCCACCAGAAACAGTTCGGTTTTGTTCAGGTCCTGCGCGGTGCAGTCGGCCAGTTTGCCCGGCAGTGCCGGCCCGCTGGTCAGCTTTTTCCGCACCACTTTTTTCGCGGCGCGCATGCGACGCTGCGCGCTGGCAATCGCCAGTTCCGCCAGCATTTCTGCCGCCTGCACGTTCTGGTTCAGCCACAGGCTAAAGGCATCTTTTACCACCGCAGAGACAAAAGCGGCACACTGGCGTGACGAGAGACGCTCTTTGGTCTGACCGGCAAACTGCGGATCCTGCATTTTGACCGACAGTACATACGCACAGCGATCCCAGATATCCTCCGCCGACAGCTTCACGCCGCGCGGCAGAATATTGCGGTATTCGCAGAACTCGCGCATCGCATCCAGCAGCCCCTGACGCAGACCGTTAACGTGGGTGCCGCCCTGCATGGTAGGAATCAGGTTGACGTAACTTTCCGTCAGGAGTTCACCGCCTTCCGGCAGCCAGAGCAGCGCCCAGTCTACCGCTTCCACATCACCGGCAAAGCTGCCGACAAAGGGTTTTTCCGGTAATACCGGCAGGCCATTCACCGCTTCACTCAGGTAATCGGTCAGGCCATCTTCATACATCCAGGTCTGTTCGGTGTTATTAACCTTGTCTTTAAAGACAATTTCCACACCCGGACAGAGCACGGCCTTGGCTTTCAGCAGGTGCTTGAGACGTGAAACCGAAAAGCGCGGGCTGTCGAAGAAATGCTCGTCTGGCCAGAAGTGCACGCTTGTACCGGTGTTGCGTTTACCCACGCTGCCGATAACCGCCAGATCCTGCACTTTGTCCCCATTTTCAAAGGCAATTTGATAGATTTCACCGTTGCGGCGCACGGTCACTTCAACGCGTTTTGACAGGGCGTTGACCACGGAAATACCAACGCCGTGCAGCCCCCCGGAGAACTGATAGTTTTTGCTGGAGAACTTACCCCCCGCGTGCAACCGGCACAGGATTAGCTCAACCGCCGGCACACCCTCTTCCGGGTGAATATCCACCGGCATACCGCGACCGTCGTCGATCACTTCCAGCGACTGATCGGCATGCAGAATGACTTCCACACGTTTTGCATGACCCGCCAGCGCCTCATCGACGCTGTTATCGATCACTTCCTGGCCCAGATGGTTAGGGCGCGTGGTATCGGTGTACATCCCCGGACGACGACGCACCGGTTCAAGGCCGGTTAAGACCTCAATGGCATCGGCATTATAGCTTGATTGGCTCATCGTAACTGTCTGATTAGCAATAGGAAAAGGAGTCCACTGCGCAGCATCAGAGTGGGTTTAATCCCAGAAAATCAATGATCTGCGTAAAATGGCGTTCGAATCCGATATAGGCATGATTGCCGCCTTCTTCGACCGTCTGGCGGCACGCGCGGTAGTAATCCAGCGCCTGGCGGTAGTCGAGGACTTCATCGCCGGTCTGCTGCAGCAGCCACAGCAAATCGGGCGCTTCCAGCGGGTCAATCTGCATGACTTTCAGATCGTAAATGTGGCGAGACTCTAACACATATTGCTGGCCGGTGTAGGGATTCCGGTTCTCGCCAAGGTAATCCGTCAGCAGTTCAAAGGGCCGCACCGCCGGATTGACCACCACGGCAGGCAGCATAAAGCACTGGGACAACCAGGTAGCAAAATAACCGCCCAGCGAAGAGCCCACCAGTCCGAGCGGCTCCCCGGCATGATCCATCACCAGATCCTCCAGCATGCTGGCGGCTTCGGCGGGAAAAGCGGGTAGCTGCGGAACCATCACATGAATGTGCGGATGGTTTTGCTGGCACCACTGCTGAAGCTGGCTTGCTTTCGCCGATTGCGGCGAGCTGTTAAAGCCATGCAGGTAGATCAGCGCCGCCATGCTTCAGTAACCCTCAGCGTCCAGATCCGGCCGGAACATCTCACTCTGCAGCCGGTTGACTTCGGTCTCCAGTGCGCCATCGGCCTGCAGGGTCAGCCAGCGCCAGCCCGGCGCAACGGTATCAATGGTGAAATTTGTGCAGTGCGGTTTGAACTGAACGCAGGTGGAAGGTGACGCCAGCACGCGACGCCCCTGCCAGTCGAGATCCAGTTCCTGATGAATGTGGCCGCACACCAGATGGCGCGCCAGCGGAAAGTGCTGCAGCACCGCAGCCAGCTGATGCGGATTGCGCAGACTGTGCTGATCCAGCCAGGTGCAGCCGGAGGCTAGCGGATGATGATGCAACAGCACCAGCGTGTGGCGCTGTGGAAACTGACGCAGCGTTCTCTCCAGCCACTCCAGCTGATAGTCACTCAGCATACCGTGTGGCACTCCAGAGACCTGGCTGTCCAGCAGCACCAGCTGCCAGTGCTCACCCAGCAAAACGTGTTTATCGGCGGCAATACCGGCCTGTGCCAGGGTATCAACCATGGCCGGCTGGAAATCATGGTTGCCTGGTAGCCAGACGCACGGCTTTGGCAGGCGCGCGATGCCCGCTACAAAATGCTGATACGCTTCGACGCTGTGGTCCTGGGCAAGATCGCCCGTGGCGATAATCAGATCGAACTCCCGCTGCTGCGCCGCAATGGCGTCCAGTACAGCATCAAAGCTCGACCAGGTGTTGACCCCCAGCAGCGACTGATGTTTTCCCGCGAATAAATGGGTATCCGTAATTTGCAAAATCCTGATAGCGGACCCATTTGCCGCAGGAAGAGTTAGCAGGCTATCCAAAGCGTTTCCTTCATCTCCACGCCGTTATCGCATTATATGCTATCAGCAGACCGGCAGCGCCACGGCTCCGTGCGCCAGACAATAGCGCAGCCAGTCAGCAAGGAACTGGTTAATCTGATGTTTTTCATCGCGCTGATGCAGTTTTTTATTAGGATAATCATAGCGCGCTTTAAAGCGATAGATCTGCTGTGTGGAACACACTTCAGCCACCATCGCATCGTGGTAGAGCCGGACCGACATGGAGGGCAGGCTCCAGTAGCTGACTGCGGGGGCAACCTGGCGGATCTCCACCAGCGTGGTGTAGCGCGTCGACTCTTCAATCGTCAGCCGGTAACTGGCGCCGTTCACCTGATATGTCACCGACGCGCCTGCCTCATCGCTTCGCGGCAGCAGGCGACGCAGCTGGGCGAAATTGGTTTCGCACAGCCGCATCATTTCGGGAAAGTCAGGGATATAGCGCTGTTTCATTTTAGCTTCCACTCTTCTCGTAGTTTCTCATGGTGCAACGCCAGCCATTGCAGGGCGATGACAGATGCCGCGTTATCAATTATCCCCTCTTCCACCCAGCGGTAAGCCTGTTCCCGGCTTACCACATGGACAAGAATATCCTCATTCTCTTCCTCCAGCCCGTGATTTCCCTCTGCCAGGCTGGCATCCACTTCGCCCACCAGCACCGACAAACGTTCAGACGTTCCGCCGGGGCTGGCTAAATAATTTACAACGGGTTTGACGCGGCCCACGGTGAGGCCGGCCTCTTCCATCGCCTCGCGACGCACCACCGCCTCCGGCGTTTCGCCGGGTTCGATAATGCCAGCCACCATTTCCAGCAGCCAGGGCGTGGGGCTGGAATCAAAAGCCGGGATGCGAATCTGTTCGATCAGCACCACTTCGTCGCGCAGGGGATCATAGGGTAGCAGCACGGCAGCGTGTCCGCGCTCAAAAACTTCGCGTACCACTTCACCGCTCATTTCGCCATTAAAACGGCGATGGCGGAAGCGGTAGCTGACGATGGAAAAAAAACCATCGTAGCGGGTATCGCGTGCAATAATTTCTACATCGTTTTTTGTGAAAGTCACAGGGGAATTTTTTTTGCCCGCCATCATCTGGTTCCTTATGCAGATTGGGATGGAGCGTAGAAAAGCCAACCCTTGTGCTCCGTCCGAGTGGTTCTTTCTGAATTATTTACGTAAATTAGGGGAAGAAGGCACGTTCAGCCAACTTATCTCTGACGCCGCCTCTGTAGAATCGGCGATTATTTTTGGGCTTACCTGCAGCACAACACATGCATTTGGCTGCATCAAAAGGAATGCAAATGAAAAAACTGCTCCCACTTTTTATTGGACTGAGCCTGGGCGGATTCAGCCTTGCCAGCCAGGCAGAAAACCTGTTGCAGGTCTACCAGCAGGCGCGCCTGAGCAACCCGGATCTGCGTGCTTCCGCCGCTGACCGTGATGCTGCCTTTGAGAAAATTAACGAAGCGCGCAGCCCGTTATTGCCACAGCTAGGTCTGGGCGCAGATTACACTTACAACAGCGGTTACCGCGATAACAGCGGCCTCCATTCCAACACGACCAGCGCCTCACTGCAATTGACCCAGACTATTTTCGATATGTCGAAATGGCGCGCGCTGACGTTACAGGAAAAAACCGCCGGCATTCAGGATGTCACCTATCAGGTTGCCCAGCAGGATCTGATCCTGAATACCGCAACCGCCTATTTTAATGTGCTGAAGGCGATTGATACGCTTTCTTACGCAGAAGCACAAAAACAGTCGATCTATCGCGAACTGGATCAAACCACCCAGCGCTTTAACGTCGGTCTGGTGGCGATCACTGACGTCCAGAACGCCCGCGCGCAGTACGACACCGTGCTGGCGAACGAAGTCACGGCCCGTAACGATCTGGATAACGCGGTGGAGTCCCTGCGTCAGATCACCGGCATGGATTATCTGTCACTCGCTTCGCTGAATATTGATCGCTTTAAAACGGCCCGCCCGGAAGCGGTTTCTTCCCTGCTGAAGCAGGCAGAAAGCCGTAACCTGAACCTGTTATCCGCGCGTCTGAACCAGGACCTGGCCCGTGAGCAGATTCGCTCTGCGGAATCCGGCCACCTGCCGACGCTGGACCTGACGGCGTCAACCGGCCTGTCTAACAGCAAATACGGCGGCAGCCGCGCGAACCAGAGCGCAGGCACCACCGATTCCATTACCGGTTCAAATCAGGTGGGGCTGAGCTTCTCGCTGCCGCTCTACAGCGGCGGATCCGTGACCTCACAGGTGAAACAGGCGCAGTACAACTTTGTCGCCGCCAGCGAACAGCTGGAAGGCGCGCACCGCAGCGCGGTGCAGACAGTGCGCTCTTCATTCAATAACGTGAATGCGTCTATCAGCAGCATTGAAGCTTATAAGCAGTCGGTGATTTCAGCGCAAAGCTCACTGGATGCCTCTGAAGCAGGTTATCAGGTTGGTACGCGTACTATCGTGGACGTGCTGGATGCCACCACCACCCTGTATAACGCGAAGCAGCAGCTTTCTAACGCCCGTTACAGCTACCTGATCAACCAGCTGAACATCAAATATGCGCTGGGTACGCTGAATGAGCAGGATCTGCAGCAGCTGAACAGCACGCTGGGCAAAGAGATCCCGACTTCGCCGGAAACCGTGGCGCCGGAAAACAGCCAGCAGGCGGCACGCGTGGATAATGGCCCGGCGATGGCCTCTGCACCTGCAGCCGCGCAGCCGCGTCCGGCGGCAGCACGCAGCAGCAAAAATCCGTTCGCGAATTAATTCCGTCAGGGGCTGGCTGCAGCCCCTTTCGCACTTCAACGTATAGCTACGTAAAGATCCTTCTCCCTTCCGGCTCCACGCTTCAATTTCAACCCCTCATCACCTATCCTAAGCCCCACCTTTGGGCACAGGATGAACATAATGAAACGGACTAAAAATATTCGCCATGCCGCTTTTCGTAAAAGCTGGCAGGCACGCCATTTAACGCCAGTCGCCCTGGCGGTCACTGCGGTATTTATGCTGGCAGGCTGCGAACAAAGCGATGAAACAGTCGCGCTTTATCAGAATGCTGATGACTGTGCGAAGGCCAATCCGGACCAGAGCGCACAGTGTAAAACGGCCTATAACAATGCGCTGAAAGAAGCGGAGCGCACGGCGCCGAAATACGCCACACGCGAAGACTGCGTCGCGGAATTTGGCGAGAACCAGTGTCAGCAGACGCCGGCACAGGCCGGTGCAGGCACCACGGCACATAATGCGGAAGCGCAACAGAGCGGCAGCTTCTGGATGCCGCTGATGGCGGGCTACATGATGGGCCGGCTGATGGGCGGCGGTGCGGGCTTTGCCCAGCAGCCGTTGTTCTCACCGAAAACGCCTAACAGTCCGGCAAACGGGCAGTTTGTAGATGCTTCGGGTAAAAACTATGGCGCGGCCACGTCCGGCCGCACCATGAACGTGCCGAAAACCGCGATGGCGCCGAAACCTGCTACCACCTCCACTATCACCCGCGGTGGCTTTGGTGAAACCGTGGCGAAGCAGAATACCATGCAGCGCAGCAGCGCCACCAGCAGTGGCAGCCGTTCGCTGGGAGGTTAAACCGTCACATGCAACGTATTGCTATCAGCGAACGTCCGGACTGGCGTGAAAAAGCCACCGAATATGGTTTCCAGTTTCACACCATGTATGGCGAACCTTACTGGTGTGAAGATGCCTATTATCAGTTCACGCTGGCACAAATTGAGCAGCTGGAATCGGTCACGGCTGAACTGCATCAGATGTGTTTGCAGGCGGTGGAGAAAGTGGTTAACAGCGAAGCGCTGCTGACGCGGTTCTGCATTCCAAAGCACACCTGGGATTTTGTGCGTGACGCATGGAAGCAGCGTCAGCCTTCGCTGTATTCACGCCTGGATCTGGCGTGGGACGGCCAGGGCGCGATCAAACTGCTGGAGAACAATGCCGACACGCCAACCTCCCTGTACGAAGCGGCCTTTTTCCAGTGGATCTGGCTGGAGGATCAGCTGAATGCCGGCAAACTGCCGCCGGGCAGCGATCAATTCAACAGCCTGCAGGAGAAACTGATCGCGCGCTTTGCCGACCTGCATCAGCAGCACGGGTTCAACTGGCTGCATTTCGCCTGCTGCCGCGACACGGAAGAAGATCGTGCCACGGTGCAGTATTTACAGGATTGCGCGACAGAAGCCGGCCTGCCCGGCGAGTTTCTGTATATCGATGAGATCGGTCTGGGCGAAAAAGGCCAGTTTACCGATCAGCACGATCAGATCATCAGCAACCTGTTCAAGCTCTATCCGTGGGAATTTATGCTGCGTGAGGTGTTCTCCACCAAGCTGGCAGATGCAGGCGTGCGCTGGCTGGAGCCGGCATGGAAAAGCATTTTGTCTAATAAGGCGCTGCTACCGCTGCTGTGGGAAATGTTTCCTGATCATCCGAACCTGCTGGCGGCCTGGTTTGCCGATGATGCATCAGCACCGCAGCTGGAAAAATATGTGGTTAAGCCGCTGTTTTCCCGTGAAGGAGCCAACATTACCATCATCGAAAATGGCAGGGAAATCGCGCGGGCAGACGGCCCTTATGGCGAAGAGGGCATGATCGTACAGCAGTTCTGCGCGCTGCCGAAATTTGGTGACAGCTATACCCTGATTGGCAGCTGGCTGATTGACGATCAGCCTGCCGGTATCGGCCTGCGTGAAGATCGTGCGCTGATCACTCAGGATCTGTCACGTTTTTATCCGCACACCTTTATTGAATAGTGCCCTTACGCTGGCGATCGGCTGTTCCCCGGCTCGCCAGCGTTCCCTGCCGGCAACAGCCTTTTCTTCCGGCGTAGCCTTAGCCGTTTACCCTGCCTGAACTGACAGCATACTGATTGCGCCCATCTCCATGCCTTCAACCGGAATGGTCACGGCGTCTTCTTCCCTGCGGGCCCCCAGAATGTAGAGCAATGGCAGATAGTGTTCCGGCGTCGGATTCGCCAGCAGTGCTGCTTCATGCTGCTGATAATTCACCAGCGGATGCTGCGCCGCAGTGCCATAAAAGTCCAGGTTGTCTCGTACAAATTGATTGAAGCTTTCTGCCCACGGGTAGACGCTGTCCGCGCCCTGCCAGCGCAGCATACGCAAATTGTGCACTACGTTTCCGCTGGCGATAATCATCACCCCTTCATCCCGCAGCGCGGCCAGCTGGCGGCCTTGTTCAAAGTGCCATGCAGCAGGCTGCGAGCCGTCAATACTCAGCTGCACCAGCGGAATATCCGCCTCCGGGTAGATCCGGGCCAGCACGCCCCACGCGCCATGGTCAAAGCCCCATGTTTGATCCGCCTGTACCGGGAGAGGTGCCAGCAAATCGATAATGCGCTGCGCCAGTGCCGGCGAACCTGGCGCCGGATAACGCACATCGAACAACGCCTGCGGGAAGCCGCCAAAATCGTGAATCGTGCGCGGGTTCTGCATCGCTGTCACCGCGGTGCCGCGCGTATACCAGTGTGCCGAGATCGCCAGGATAGCACGTGGTCGCGGCAGGTTTTTTCCCAGCTGCTCCCATGCATGGGTATAACGGTTATCTTCCAGTACATTCATCGGGCTGCCGTGACCCAGGAACAGGGCTGGCATACGAACAGAGCTCATGGTGCATCCTCAGATAAGGCGACGTATCTGCACTCACAATACCCCCTTTCCCTGCAGCGTAAACGCGGATAACCATGATGATCTCTGTCAGGGAAACTGAATAAGATTCCCCCGACACAACTTTACGCTAAATAACTCGATATTTTATGGGGTTAACTATATGTTAACTGGGAATCATTATCATTAAGGAGATGGCGATGTCGGTTCCCTTATTGTTAACCCTGCTGGCTGGCGGGGCTACCTTTGCTGGCGCGCTGTTTGGCGTACTGGGCCAGAAGCCTTCCAACCGCGTGCTGGCGTTTGCGCTCGGGTTTGCCGCCGGCATTATGCTGCTGATTTCGCTGATGGAGATGCTGCCCGCTGCGCTGCATACCGCCGGCATGTTACCGGTCATGGGCTATGGCATGTTTATGCTGGGACTGCTGGGCTATTTTGCGATGGATCGCTTGCTGCCGCATCAGCATCCGCAGGATCTGATGGCCGTTAACCGTCGTCCTGCCAGCCTGCGACGCACGGCCATACTGCTGACGCTGGGCATCAGCCTGCATAATTTTCCGGAAGGTATTGCCACCTTTGTGACGGCCAGCAGCGATATGGAGCTGGGGCTGGGCATTGCGCTCGCCGTCGCGATCCACAACCTGCCGGAAGGGCTGGCGGTAGCGGGTCCGATGTATGCAGCGACCGGATCGAAAGCCCGCGCGCTGTTCTGGGCGTGTCTTTCCGGGATGGCTGAGATTCTGGGTGGCCTGCTTGCGTACGCGCTGCTCGGGCCGGCTGTCTCACCGGTAACCATCGCGGCGATCATGGCGGCCGTTGCCGGTATCATGGTGGCACTTTCCGTTGATGAACTGATGCCGCTGGCGCGCGAGATCGATCCTCACAACAACCCCAGCTATGGCGTTTTGTGCGGAATGACCGTCATGGGGCTGAGCCTGACGCTGCTGCAAACCAGCGGTGCGGGTTAAGGAGACGACAGGTCTGAAAAAGGGGTTAATGCCTGATAAATAAGGGAAAGGAAACGTTTAAATCTGACTTGAGACCGGTCTTGTTAACCTGCAAACGGTGACTGCCTACACTCCACGCGATTCTTATAAGCCGTGGAGTGTTATGTTAATTCAAAGCGCCGTTCTATGCCTGGCGATGAACATTTACCATGAAGCGCGCGGCGAACCGGTGAAGGGGCAAATTGCTGTAGGCACTGTCACCATGAATCGCGCCAACTGGGATGTTAACGCGATCTGTCCGGTGGTGTATGCGCCAAAACAGTTCTCGTGGACGTCTCTGAAGCAGCATCCTCACCGTTATCCACCGCACGACGATCGCAGCTGGCAGCGGGCAAAAGCACTGGCCTGGCGTATCGTGGAGGGTGAGCTGAAAGACGTGACGAAAGGCGCAACCTATTTTCACGCGCATAACGTAAAGCCCGCGTGGCGCCATGCCTTTCAGCGTACGGTCACCATTGGTAATCACGTGTTCTATGCCACGCGATAAACAAAAAGGCCGGATGCTCTGGCATCCGGCCTTTTTTGCCACTGCAAACCCGGCTGGTGCGGCGTTAGCTGGCCTGGCGCGTTTCACGCTGACGACGGTAAGCCACCAGATCTTCAATGGTCACCACGGGCATGGCATGCTGCTTCGCAAAGGCAATCGCCTCTGGCGCGCGAGCCATGCTGCCGTCATCGTTGGTCAGCTCACACAGCACGCCTGCAGGTTTGAAACCCGCCAGCGTCACCAGATCAAGCGTGGCTTCGGTATGACCGCCGCGCGTCAGAACGCCACCTTCGCGTGCGCGCAGAGGAAAAACGTGTCCGGGGCGGTGCAGATCGGCGGGTTGGGCATCGTCGGCAATCGCGGCACGGATGGTAGTAATACGATCCGCCGCGGATACGCCGGTTGTCACGCCTTTTGCCGCTTCAATGGTCACGGTAAAACCCGTGCCGTATGAACTGGTGTTGTTCTCCACCATCATCGGTAAGTCCAGCTGCTGACGGCGCTCTTCAGTGATGCACAGACAGACAATCCCGCTGCCGTGGCGAATCGTCAGCGCCATCTGCTCAACGGTCATGGTTTCGGCGGCGAAAATCATATCGCCTTCATTTTCACGATTTTCGTCATCCAGCACCATAACACCCTGGCCGTTGCGCAGCGCCTCAAGGGCACGTTCCACACGCTGTTCCGGCGTGCCAAATTCAGAAAGAAGCGTCTGATTCATGGTAAAAAACCTTATAAAAATATGAGTTACCAGAACCAGGGCGAGCTTAGGAGTGCGTGAAGATACACATGGCAATAACGTGACGCGGGCGCAGTCGCCCGGCTGATGTCGTTACCCTCTCCCATCCGGACTTTAACCGTCGGCCCCGGAATTACACCGGATCTGCTGACCTTCCACCTTGCGGTGAAAGCGCTCGCGGGCTTTCAGCTGATGCTGATTTACCGCCGGTGGGGAATTTCGCCCCGCCCTGAGAATAAGCAAAATCACTATAGCGCCAATCATCTGGTCGGGCAATCAACAAAAGTGCAAATGCATTTGCACTTCATGCGGCGCCGATTTCAGGTTTAACCTTTTCGTTTCTGGCATTACACTTAATGCTTGTTGAGTCGGAACACGCGCTGTTATCAGCCACCGTAACCAGGAAATAACCATGATCGACACGAAAAAAATTGAACAACTGGCACGCCAGGTCCATGAAGCGATGCCAAAAGGCATTCGTGACTTTGGCGACGATGTGGAAAAGAAAATTCGTCAGGTGTTGCAGGCGCAGTTAACCCGCATGGATCTGGTTAATCGTGAAGAGTTTGATGTGCAGACGCAGGTACTGCTGCGCACGCGCGAGAAGCTGGCCGCGCTGGAGCAGCGTCTGGCGAAGCTGGAGAGTGAAAGCCCGGCCGCACCCGCCCCGGCTATTATCACGCCCGATCCGGCAGGCAAGATCGACACCCCACAGTAAGTCGCCCGATACGGCGGGAGGTAAGCGCCTCCCGCTGCCTGTTCTCAGTGACTGCGAATGGTTTTGATGATGTTGGTGGTGGAGATACCGTCTTCAAAGTTGAGCACGCGCACGTCGCCGCCGTTAGCCCAGACTTCTTTACTGCCTGCGATATCTTCCGGCTTATAGTCGCCGCCTTTGACCAGCAAATCCGGTAACACCTCAGCAATCAGACGCTGTGGCGTGTCCTCTTCAAACAGCACTACCCAGTCCACCGCTTCCAGCGCGCTTAGCACGATCATGCGGTTTTCCTGCGGATTCACCGGCCGGGTTTCACCTTTCAGCCGTTTGGTGGAGGCATCACTGTTTACCGCCACAATCAGCCGGTCGCCCAGCTTGCGCGCATTGGCAAGGTAAGAGACGTGCCCGGCGTGCAGGATGTCGAACACGCCATTGGTCATGACGACTTTTTCCCCCCGCTGACGCGCCAGTTCGACAGCCGCTTTCAGTTCGGCTTCACTCATTACGCCAAATCCGCGTTCCGGGCGCGCATGAATCGCATTTTCCAGCTCGACGATGCTGACAGTAGAGGTGCCCAGCTTGCCAACCACCACGCCTGCCGCTGCATTGGCAAGGAAACAGGCGTCTTCCAGACTTTCGCCCGCGGCGAGCACGGCGGCCAGCACGCCGATCACGGTATCGCCGGCACCGGTCACGTCATAGACTTCCTGCGCCTGCGTCGGCAGATGCACCGGCGCTTTGCCCGGCTGCAGCAGCGTCATGCCATTTTCAGAGCGGGTAACCAGCAGTGCGGAAAGCTCATAATCCGCGATCAGCTGCATACCGCGGCTGACAATGTCCTCTTCGGTTTTGCATTTGCCTGCCACCGCTTCAAACTCTGACAAATTTGGCGTCAGCAGGGTAGCACCGCGGTAACGCTCAAAATCTGTGCCTTTTGGATCGATCAGCACCGGCACGCCGGCTTCACGCGCCAGCTGAATCATGGTCTGCACGCTGGCCAGCGCGCCTTTGGCATAATCCGACAGCACCAGCGCACCGGCCTGCTTCAGCGACTGACGCATGCGATCGTGAATTGGCTGCGGATCAACCTGCTCGAATCCCTCTTCGAAATCGAGGCGGATCAGCTGCTGATTGCGTGAAAGCACGCGCAGCTTGGTAATGGTCGGATGGCTTTTAACGGCAACAAAATCGCAGCTGACTTTTACCTGTGCCAGCGTTTCACTCAGCACGCGCGCCGCGTCATCTTCACCGGTTAATCCAATCAGACGCGATTCAGCGCCGAGTGCCGCAATGTTCATGGCGACGTTAGCCGCACCGCCGGGACGTTCTTCGATCGTATCGACCTTCACCACCGGCACCGGCGCTTCAGGTGAAATACGGCTGGTGGGGCCATACCAGTAGCGGTCTAACATGACGTCACCGACCACCAGCACAGCGGCCTTGCCAAACGCAGGCAGTGTTACTTTCATTCCAGGAACTCCAGACTAAAGTCAAAAATATTGCGCGGATAATACCATACCGCCGTCATACTTCGAGTTGCAGGCGCAGGCCAGCGCAGCAGAACGCCGCGGGCATAGCCGTGCCGGGTGCTTCGCTGCCCCGGCGCGTTCTTTACTCTGCGCTGCCAGCGTCTTCCGCTGCCAGCCAGCGCTGCCAGCTGGCATGCACCACGGCACGCTCACTGGCGAAAGCATCAGGTTCCACATGGCCCGGCAGCGCCTGCAGCGCCAGATGATGCAGCGCATCACGCAGGGTGACATAGGCGTGGGTCAGCGCCTGGGCTTCCTCTTCCTGCATCATGCCGTAACGGGCCATCAGCTCAAAAATACGCACATTATCCGACCAGCGCGTCAGCGCCGGCTGGCTGGCGGCAGACTTCAAAACCAGATACTGCGCGATGAATTCGATATCGGTGATACCGCCTTCGTCGGTTTTAATATCCCAGCGGCCTTTATGTTTATTGCTGAGATGCGCACGCATCTTTTCACGCATTTCACGTACCTCGGTTTTCAGCCGATGCACTTCTCGCGGCAGGCGGAGAATACCGCGCCGGATGGCATTAAACCGTTCACCCAGCGCCGGCTCACCAAACACGATGCGCGCGCGGACCAGCGCCTGATGCTCCCAGGTCCAGGCTTCATTACGCTGATAATCATCAAAAGCGGCAAAGGTACTGACCAGCATGCCCGCCGCGCCGGAAGGACGCAGCCGCGCATCGACTTCATACAATATGCCGGATGAAGTGCGGGTGCTGAACAGATGCATGATGCGCTGTGCCAGACGCAGATAGAACTGGCGGCCATCAATCACCCGCTCACCGTCGGTTTCAGCGCCTTCCGGACAATCATGCAAAAACACCAGATCCAAATCAGAGCTGTATCCCAGCTCCCAGCCGCCCAGCTTGCCATAACCGATGACGGCAAAACCGCGCTCGCTGTCACTGGTAAGGTGCGAAGGGCGGCCATAGCGCTGCACCATCATCTGCCATGCCTGCTGCACCACTGATTCGATAATCGCTTCTGCCAGCCATGTTAAGTGATCGCTCACTTTCATGACCGGCAGCGTTTCAGCGATATCGGCTGCCGCAATGCGCAACAGCTGCGCCTGTTTAAACTGGCGCAGCGCCTCCAGCTGCTGCTCTTCATCATCCGTGGGGATACGCAGCAGATACTGACGCAGCTCATCCCGATAGGCATCGGTCGCTGTCGGCTGATAGAGGGTAGCGGGATCGAGCAGCTCATCCAGCAGCAGCGGATAGCGCGCCAGCTGGCTGGCGACCATCGGCGAAGCTGCGCACAGGCGAATCAGGTGCCGCAGGGCGCCATGGTACTCTGTCAGCAGTTCCAGATAGGTACTACGCGTCAGGACGCCCAGCAGTAACGGAGTCAGACGCTGCAGCAGCACGTCGGCGTCCGGGCGCGGACACACCTCGCTCAGCAGACGCGGCATCAGCTGATCCAACGCCAGCCGCCCGCGCGGGCCGATAGTGCGGCGACTGACATCCTGGCGGAAATCGTTCAGTGCGTGATACAGCGCGTGTCGCTGCGTGTCGCTCAGCTGAGGAACCAGCGGAATCAGGTCACGCTCTTCCAGCGCGTCCTGCCATAGCCCGGCAAACTCCGCCAGCTGGGGCTGATCGTCCACATCCGGCGCATCGTCTCCGATAAGCTCGTCAAAAATGGCACGCACGCCGGCCATGTGCTGTTCCAGCTGTGTGGTCAGGAGGGACCAGCTGGCGCACCCCATTGCCCAGGCCAGACGCTGCCGATCGCGCTCATCAGCGGGCAGCGTTTGGGTCTGCTCATCATTGATGCTTTGCAGCAGGTTTTCCAGCCGACGCAAAAACAGGTAAGCGTCGTGCAGATGTGTGACCTGCCGTTCATTCAGCAACGCCAGGTCGCCGATGGCCTGTAGCGTTGGCAGCAGGGATCGCAGCTGTAGTGAGCGCTCACGTCCGCCGCGAATCAGCTGAAACACCTGCACGATAAACTCGGTTTCACGAATGCCACCCGCGCCGAGTTTGATGTTGTCATGCAGGCCGCGCCGACGCACTTCCCGCGCAATCATGCCTTTCATATTACGCAGCGACTGGATCACGCTGAAATCAATGTAGCGCCGGTAGACAAAAGGCCGCAGCATCTGCTGCAGTTCCTGACTCCAGTGACCGTGATCGTCCCCCATCAGGCGCGCTTTCACCATCGCATAGCGTTCCCAGTCGCGCCCCTGCTCCTGGTAATAATCTTCCAGCGCGGCAAAGCTCAGCACCAGCGGGCCACTGTCGCCAAACGGGCGCAGCCGCATATCCACGCGATACACAAAGCCATCGACCGTCGGCTGGTCCAGCACTTTGATCAGCCGCTGTCCCATGCGGGTAAAGAACTGGGCATTGTCCAGCTCGCGCCGTCCGCCCCGGGTAACGCCATTTTCCGGCCAGGCAAAGATCAGATCGATGTCAGAAGAGAAGTTGAGCTCACCGCCACCCAGCTTGCCCATGCCCAGAATCAGCATCGGCTGGGCTTCGCCGGCGGCGTTACAGGGCGTGCCAAAATCGCGGCAGCACGCCTGCCACACCCAGTCACGCGCGGCGGCAATCAGCACTTCGGCCAGCGTGCTCAGCTGGGTCAGGCTCTGTTCCGTGCTGGCCTGTGCCAGCGTCTGCATCCAGGCGATGCGCACCAGCATATGCCGGCGGAACAGGCGCAGTTCGCGCATCAGGGAGGCTTCGCTGTCGGCCGTCTGCAGCACATCAGCCAGCCACGCCGCATACTGCTGCCACTCTTCCGGCTGCGGCGGCTGCTGCTGTAACTGTTGCCACCACTGCGGATACTGCTGCAGGTTATCGACGATAAAGTCGCTGAAGGTCAGCGCGCCCGCCTGCTCAGGCGTTATCGCTGACAGCGGCAGAGCGAGTCGTTCTGCCACGCTGGCCAGCTGCGCCTGCATCAGCGCCGGTAACGGTAACATCATCTTCTCTCCCTGATGAATTGAAACAGCTTAGCGTTTTGCGCCGCTGCTCAGCCAGAAAGGCGGCTGGCGTATGGCCATGTTGGCCAGCGGGATCAGGCCCCGCTCCTGCTGTTCGCGGATGGCGTGCTGCAGCTCCTGCCAGCCTGCCAGCCAGCTATGCACCTCTTCCGCCGGATACGCGCCGGCCAGCAGGTGCACCGCCAGCAGCTGACGGTTGAGCCGCGTCGCCTTGTCCTGGAATTCATTAAACAGCTGTACGTCGGCAAACGTTTCTTTCAAATCCGCACCGATGCGGCCCAGCATGATGTCGCAAAAACGTTTGAAAGAGCCCTGCAGCTTGGTTTTGCTTTTCTCATCCAGCCAGGGCTGCCACAGCGACTCTGCCAGCCAGTGAGTAAGCGCTAACTGCGCTTCAACTGAGACTGACGAGAAACAGGCGGTATCGGCTTCAATCCCGCTGTCTGCCAGCAGCTCTTCCAGCCGGGTAAGCTTCTGGCGCAGTTCGCTGTTTGCTTTGCGCGGCACCAGCGCGCCAAATAAAGAGAACGCCTGACGCAGCGTCTCCAGGGCCTCCAGCACACCCGCTTTTGCATCGGGATTGCCGCGCAGCCAGACCTCTTCGTGATACTGCCAGTGCGCCAGCGCAGCGCTGAACGCCTGCACCATGCCCTGCTCAACCGTGGCTTTGGCGGCAATGTTCTGCAGCGGCAGCGGCCGCACCGGACGCGCTGGATTTCCCTGCGCCAGCTGATACCCACGTGCTGCCTTACTCAGGCTTCCCAGGCGCAGGCCACCCATCGCGATCAGCGCTTCGGCAAACTGCAGCAGGTCAGCACGCTGGCCGCTTTTCAGCTCCAGCTCGACTTCATACAGCGGCTCACTCAGCTCACCGGCCGCGACTGCGCCGCAATCAAATGCCACTTCGATCTCGCTCTCGCGGAACGTCACCCGCCAGGTTTCGCGACGGAAGTGGGTACTGAACAGCGGTTGCAGACGCTGCTGCAGTGCGGCAATGTCGGTGCCCTGGGGCCAGATATCTGCCGGCAGGCGGGCGATATCCAGCTGCGGGGCGTCCAGATCAACATTGTATTCCGGGCGCTGATGCAGGCCACCGACCGTTTTTCCTGCGGCTTTCAGCGTCATCTCATAACGCCCGTCCACACCGCGAATGCGCAGCCCCATATCCCAGCGGCGCAGCTGGTTATCGTCTGTTTCATAGTAGGTGTTGCTCAGCTCGCGCGCGGCGTTGTGCTGATGTGGCCAGGCGGCAAGGGTTTCCGCCAGTTTTTCGGCGGCTTGCGGAGTGGCAATGAACTTTAATTCGATTTCGATGGTCATAATTTTTTATTCAATACGCTGCTGGCACTTACGAGTTTAATCTGGCGAAGAGTAATGCACCGCAAGCCCGCTGTCTCTGCTTTCTTGTGCTTTTACGACCCATTTCGCACCGGATTGAGACCAGGATAGTTCTCATTCAGATTTATGCGAAGCGACTCCAGACTGTGCCGGTAAATTTACGCCCATTTAGACATAACGACATCGAATGAAAAAAATCACCCTTGCCGCCCTCTCTTTGCTGGCTTTCAGCGCCATCGCGCCAGCCCACGCGGCTGATGAAAAGCGTTACATCTCCGACGAATTATCCACCTGGGTGCGCAGCGGCCCCGGCGATCAGTATCGCCTGGTAGGCAAGCTGAATGCTGGTGAAGAAGTCACGCTGCTGCAAACCAACAGTGATTCCCAGTATGCGCAGATTCGCGATGCCGAAGGCAAAACTAACTGGATTCCGCTGTCTCAGCTGAGCGCCAGCCCGAGCCTGCGCACCCGCGTGCCGCAGCTTGAGCAGCAGGTGAAAGATCTCACCGACAAACTGGCCAACATCGACAACAGCTGGAATCAGCGCACCGCTGAGATGCAGAACAAAGTGGCCAGCAGTGACAGCACCATTAACGGCCTGAAAGATGAAAATCAGAAGCTGAAAAATGAGCTGATTGTTGCGCAGAAAAAGGTCAGCGCGGCCAATGTTCAGCTGGATGATAAACAGCGCACCATCATCATGCAGTGGTTCATGTATGGCGGTGGCGTACTGGGTGTGGGCCTGCTGCTGGGTCTGCTGTTGCCACACATGGTGCCGCGCCGCAAAAAAAACGATCGCTGGATGAACTAAGCCAGCACGCGGTTTTAGGTTTATCTTTAAGGGGATCGTAAGATGCCCCTTTTGGCATGTCCGCTATTTAGCGATAGCATGTAACATTGACGTAACAGGCGCGTTGTCTGCGCAATAATAAAGTCCTCTGGAGTGGTTGAGTGAAGACGTTTCTGGTCGGGGGTGCAGTGCGTGATGCCTTACTGCACCTGCCGGTAAAAGATAGAGACTGGGTGGTGGTTGGCGCCACGCCGGACGCCATGCTGGCGCAGGGTTATCAGCAGGTCGGCCGCGATTTTCCGGTTTTTTTGCATCCGCACACTAAAGAAGAGTTCGCCCTCGCGCGTACCGAGCGCAAAAACGGCCAGGGTTACACCGGCTTTCTGACTCAGTTCGCGCCTGACGTGACGCTGGAACAGGATCTGCAGCGCCGCGATCTCACCATCAATGCCATCGCGCAGGCGGATGACGGCACGCTGATTGATCCTTACCACGGGCAGCAGGATCTGGCGGCGCGCACCCTGCGCCATGTTTCTGCAGCGTTTAATGAAGATCCGCTCCGCGTCCTCCGCGTGGCGCGTTTTGCCGCACGCTTCGCTCACCTTAATTTTCGCATCGCTGAGGAGACGCAGGCGCTGATGCGCCAGATGGCGGAAAGCGGTGAGCTGAGCGCGCTGACCGCCGAGCGCGTCTGGAAAGAGACAGAAAACGCGCTACTGACGCGCAATCCGCAGGTCTATTTCCAGGTACTGCGCGACTGCGGTGCGCTGCAGGTGCTGTTTCCGGAAATCGATAACCTTTATGGCATTCCGGCCCCCGCTAAATGGCACCCGGAGATCGATACCGGCGTGCATGCGCTGATGACGCTGACCATGGCCGCTGCCCTCTCAGACCAGCTTGATGTGCGTTTTGCCACGCTATTTCACGACGTGGGTAAAGCGCTTACGCCGCCGGAGAAGTGGCCCAGCCATCACGGGCATGGTATGGCGGGCGTGCCGATCGTCGCGGCGCTGTGTCAGCGGCTGCGCGTGCCGAATCCGGTGCGCGATCTGGCGCTGGTTGTCACCGAGTTCCATGACATCGTACACACCATTGAGCGGCAGTCTGCTTCTGCGCTGGTTGCGCTGTTTGATCGCATTGATGCCTGGCGCAAACCGGATCGCGTAGAAAAAATGGCGCTGACCAGCGAGGCTGACGCACGCGGACGGGCAACGCTTGAATCCATGGCGTATCCACAGGGCGATTATCTGCGACGGGCATTTGCGCTGGCGCAGGCGGTTTCAGCAAAAGAGGTGGTGGCTGCCGGTTTCACCGGGCTGGAAGTGCGGGAAGAGCTGACGCGACGTCGCGTGCAGGCGGTCCAGGAAGGGGTGATTGACGCGCGGCCAGCGTAACCGGCCGCGCCTCAGGCATTACATGAAGAGTGCGTAAACCGCTGCCGCGACGATAAAGCGGTAGATAGCGAACGACACAAACGAAATGCGCTTGATCAATTCAAGGAACACTTTAATTGCCAGCAGTGCCACAATGAATGCGGTGACAAAGCCGACGGCAAACATCGGCAAATCCTGCATTGTCAGGAAGCCCATGCTCTTGTAGAGATCCAGACCGGTCGCGCCAATCATCATGGGTACGGCCAGAATGAAGGAGAACTCAGAAGCAGCATAGCGGCTCACGCCCATCAGCATACCGCCGGAGATGGTGGCACCCGAGCGCGAGAAGCCCGGCCACAGCGCCAGACACTGGAAGCAACCAATCATAAATGCCTGACGATAGGTGATATCGTCAATGCCGACGGCTTTCGGCTGCTTTGGCTTCAGGAATTCCGCTGCCAGCAGCAGCAGGCCGCCCACCACTAATGCATACATCACGTTGATAGGATTAAACAGGGTTTTAATCTGGTCATGCAATACCAGACCAATCACCACCGCCGGCACCATACCCAGCAGGATATGAATCAGCGTCAGTTTACCGGTGCCCACGCCTTCGTGACGTTCCTGACCAAAATGGATGCCGATCAAACCAAACAACCGGCGCCAGAACATCACCACCACGGCCAGAATAGAACCCAGCTGGATCACCACTTCAAAGGTTTCCGCTTTATCCCCTTCAAACCCCAGCAGATGGCCAACAATAATCATGTGGCCTGTGGAAGAGACCGGCAGGAACTCCGTAAGGCCTTCCACAATCCCCAGGATTGCAGCTACCCATAGCTGATGAATGTCTGCCATCAAATTTTTTCCTCTATCCGTTTTAAACAGTAAAAAGGCGGTCGCAAAGTGCTACCGCCTGAAATTATGCCTGCGTGTGGCTGAAGGAAACCTTAGGATTTTCGGTAACTTCTTGCCCGTTAACGCAACGGCCTCAGCTGAGACACACCATAATTTGGTTTGGTTTCATTGTGATGGCAATCACGCAGAATTTATTTAGGAATAGTCCCGCGCTCAATCCGTACGCCAACCGTCGCCGCCTGCGCTACAGCCCCCGGTTTTCCTACTCTGATGCGTACACCGGGCGTTTTGAAACGATTCATCAACAGATCGGCGATTTCTTCCGCCACGCGCTCAACCAGCGCAAAACGCTGCCCCTGCAGATGGGCCAGGATCGCCTCCGTGACCTCGGCATAGCTCAGACAGTCATCCACATTATCGCTGACCGCGGCCCGCCGGTTATCCCACGCCATTTCGACATCGAGCACCAGCTTCTGCTGCATGCCCTGTTCCCAGTCGTAAACGCCAATGGTGGTGAACACAGTGAGTTGTTCTATAAATACGATATCCATGATGACAGTCTCTGTTTTTGGCTTAGCCGGATACCACTTCCGGCGGATTATGCGTATTATCCACGCTTATCGAGAACAAAACGACCCAAAAGGAACGGTACGACGCTATGAGTGCTATCGCGCTTGGTATGATTATTTTCGCGTATCTTTGCGGCTCGATTTCCAGTGCGATCCTGGTTTGTAAACTCGCGGGTCTGCCCGATCCCCGTACCGCCGGTTCAGGTAATCCCGGGGCCACGAATGTGTTGCGGATCGGCGGCAAAGCGGCGGCGGCGGCGGTACTGATTTTTGACGTGGCGAAAGGCATGCTGCCGGTGTGGATTGCCTGGCTACTGCATGTTACGCCGATGTATCTGGGCCTGACGGCCATTGCGGCCTGTCTGGGTCATATTTATCCGGTGTTTTTTCGTTTTCGCGGCGGGAAAGGCGTTGCTACCGCGTTTGGGGCCATTGCGCCAATAGGCTGGGACCTGACCGGCCTGATGACCGGCACCTGGCTGCTGACGGTATTGCTGAGCGGCTACTCTTCCCTCGGTGCCATTGTCAGCGCGCTGATAGCACCGTTTTATGTCTGGTGGTTTAAGCCCCAGTTTACTTTCCCGGTTTCCATGCTGAGCTGCCTGATACTGCTGCGGCATCATGACAATATTCAGCGCCTGTGGCGTGGTCAGGAAAACCGCGTGTGGAAGCGGAAGAAAAAGCAGAAATAAAAAAACCGGCGCGAAGCCGGTTTTTGCTTTTCAGATGGCCGGTAATTCGGCCAGCGGCCAGCGTGGCCGCACGGTCACGCCCAGTTCGCCGCGCGTGCCGCCTTTAAGCCGCACCATGCCGGCATAGGCGATCATCGCACCGTTGTCGGTACAGAACTCAGGACGGGCATAGAACACTTCGCCGCCGCGGGCCGTCATCATCTCCGCCATGCGTTCCCGCAGCGTGCGGTTCGCACTGACGCCGCCGGCAATCACCAGCCGTTTAAAGCCAGTTTGCTCCAGCGCGCGCCGGCATTTGATCATTAACGTATCCACTACCGCATCTTCAAAGGCGCGGGCAATATCGGCACGCGCCTGCGCGTCGCCTTCATGTTCACGGATGGTATTCGCGGCGAAGGTTTTCAGGCCGGAGAAGCTGAAATCCAGCCCCGGACGATCGGTCATCGGACGCGGAAAACGGAAGCGGTCCGGCGTGCCCTGCTGCGCCATCCGCGACAGCATCGGGCCGCCCGGATAATCCAGCCCCAGCAGTTTGGCCGTTTTATCGAAGGCTTCGCCGGCGGCATCATCAATGGATTCACCCAGCAGCGTGTACTCACCGATGCCGGTCACGCTAATCAGCTGCGTGTGACCGCCGGAAACCAGCAGCGCCACAAACGGAAACGCGGGCGGATTCTCTTCAAGCATCGGTGCCAGCAGGTGGCCTTCCATATGATGCACCGGTACCGCCGGGACGTTCCACGCAAAGGCCAGCGCCCGTCCGATAGTAGCGCCGACCAGCAATGCGCCTACCAGACCCGGACCGGCTGTATAGGCCACCGCATCGATCTGGTTTGCCTGCAGGCCCGCCTGTTTCATTGCGGCCTGAATCAGCGGAACGGTTTTACGCACGTGGTCGCGCGATGCCAGCTCCGGCACCACACCACCGTAATCAGCGTGCAGTTTGACCTGGCTATACAGTTGATTCGCCAGCAGACCGGACGCATCGTCATAAATCGCGATGCCGGTTTCATCGCAGGACGTTTCAATACCCAGAACTCGCATAGCTTTCATACCCTCTTCTTGCGGCGCGCAGTGTAGCACAGGCGAATCACCGCCAGCGCAACTTTGCCCGCGAAAAAGTGTTTTTGTGTCGCACAAAGAGTGCGCTATACTCCCGGGCCTGAAAAAACCGGCAGCCGCACAGGCAAACGCTCCTGTTGGTTCTAAATTGTCCATGGTGCTTTACAAGCCAGCCGCGCCTGGAGTAAAATGCTGCACCATTTTGAAATGTGCTGACGCCGCAGTCAGCAGCAAAACCGAATTTTATCGAGGTGAGAGTTACATGCCGGTAATTAAAGTACGTGAAAACGAGCCGTTCGACGTAGCACTGCGTCGCTTCAAGCGTTCCTGCGAAAAAGCAGGCGTTCTGGCTGAAGTTCGTCGTCGTGAGTTTTATGAAAAACCAACGACCGAGCGTAAGCGCGCTAAAGCGTCTGCTGTTAAGCGTCATGCCAAGAAACTGGCTCGCGAAAACGCACGCCGCACTCGTCTGTACTAATTTCTTTCGGAAGTTCGCTTCCGCCGCGTGTTAAACGCAGACAGAGTCAAGTAAGAGGCCGTGCTTTCCGAAAGGAAGCGCGGCTTGTTGCCGTTTATGAGCTGAAAAATCGGGGCTTATGGCTGGACGAATCCCACGCGTTTTTATCAATGATTTACTTGCCCGCACGGACATCGTGGATCTTATCGATGCCCGCGTAAAGCTGAAGAAGCAGGGTAAGAACTATCACGCGTGCTGTCCTTTCCATAACGAGAAAACCCCCTCTTTTACCGTAAGCGGTGAGAAGCAGTTCTATTACTGCTTCGGCTGTGGTGCCAAAGGCAACGCCATTGATTTCCTGATGAATCACGATCGTCTGGATTTCGTGGAGACGGTGGAAGAACTGGCGACGCAGCATGGTCTGGAAGTGCCATACGAAGCCGGTAATGGCCCCAGCCCGATGGAGCGCCATCAGCGCCAGAGTCTCTACCAGCTGCTGGAAGGCCTTGATGATTTCTATCAGCAGAGCCTGCGTAATCCGCAGGCTAAAGCCGCCCAACAGTATCTCGCTACGCGCGGGCTGAGCCAGCAGGTGATTGATCACTTTGCGATCGGCTATGCCCCGGCGGGCTGGGATAACGTGCTGAAACGCTTTGGCCAGCAGAAGGACGATCGCGAATCGCTGATGGAAGCGGGCATGCTGGTCAGCAATGACGCTGGCCGCACCTACGATCGCTTCCGCGATCGCGTGATGTTCCCGATTCGCGACAAGCGGGGCCGCGTAATTGGTTTTGGCGGACGGGTGCTGGGCAACGACACGCCCAAGTATCTGAACTCCCCGGAAACACCGATATTCCATAAAGGCCGCCAGCTCTACGGCCTGTATGAAGCGCAAAAAAATCATCCCCAGCCTGCACGTCTGCTGGTGGTGGAAGGCTATATGGACGTGGTGGCGCTGGCGCAGTTCGGGATTGATTATGCGGTAGCCTCACTGGGTACCTCTACCACTGCCGAACATATCCAGCTGCTGTTTCGTTCCACCGACACGGTTATCTGCTGCTACGATGGCGACCGTGCCGGACGTGAGGCGGCCTGGCGTGCGCTGGAAACCGCGCTGCCCTACATGAATGACGGGCGTCAGCTACGCTTTATGTTTTTGCCCGACGGCGAAGATCCGGACACGCTGGTGCGCAAAGAGGGCAAAACGGCGTTTGAAGCGCGGATGGAGCAGGCAATGCCGCTCTCCACGTTTCTGTTCGACAGCCTGATGCCGCAGGTCGATCTGAGCACGCGGGATGGCCGGACGAAACTGGCGACGCTGGCGCTGCCGCTGATCAGCCAGATACCGGGCGAAACGCTGCGCATTTATATGCGCCAGACGCTGGGTAATAAACTTGGCATTCTGGACGATAACCAGTTAGACAAGCTGATGCCGAAACAGGCGGAAAGCACGGCGGCACCTGCGGCACCGCCGTTAAAACGCACCACCATGCGCGTACTGATCGCCCTGCTGGTGCAGAATCCGCAGTTCGCGGCTATGGTGCCAACGCTGGACGGGCTGCAGGGGTCAAAACTGGCGGGCCTGCCGCTGTTTATGGAGCTGGTCAGTCGTTGTACCGGGAATCCTGGCCTGACGACGGGACAGCTACTAGAGTTATATCGCGGGACAGAATTTAGCCAGCCCCTTGAAACACTGGCTACCTGGAACCACATGATAGTGGATGAAGAGGCCGAAGCCGTGTTTCAGGACTCTCTGGCCAGCATTTATGACACGGCGCTGGAACAGCGTCTCGAAGCCTTAATTGCACGCGATCGCACCGAGGGCCTCAGCGCCGCCGAACGCCGCGAATTCTGGGCCTTAAGCCAGGCATTAGCAAAGAAATAAGATTTTAACCGCCAGCAGGGACGAGCATGTTACACCGCCCTTCTGGCCTGTCAGTACCCGGTTTTTTAGCGAAGCCGGAGAAATGTACCGATATCAGGGCATCCGGCGTTGCCGCCCGTTTTATTGCCGCCCGTGTGCAGACACGGCCAGTTATACAAGGGTGATTACGTCTGGCCCGTAACGCATTCAAGCGGCTTAAGTGCCGATATATGAAGGGTCGCAACCCTGGCCGCGTTGAAGGCAGCGGCAAAAACACAACGCCTTCACTGTTATAGTTGGCTCGCTGCCGACCGACACCAATCTAATTAACAGAAGTGTGGATACCGTCTTATGGAGCAAAACCCGCAGTCACAGCTGAAGCTGCTTGTCACCCGTGGTAAGGAGCAGGGCTATCTGACCTATGCTGAGGTCAATGACCATCTGCCGGAAGATATCGTCGACTCCGATCAGATCGAAGACATCATCCAAATGATCAACGATATGGGTATCCAGGTGGTAGAAGAAGCCCCGGATGCCGATGATCTGATGCTGAATGAGAACAGCGCCGATACTGACGAAGATGCCGCGGAAGCCGCCGCTCAGGTATTATCCAGCGTTGAATCTGAAATTGGCCGTACCACCGATCCGGTGCGCATGTACATGCGCGAAATGGGTACTGTTGAACTGCTGACGCGCGAAGGCGAAATTGACATCGCCAAGCGCATTGAAGACGGTATCAACCAGGTTCAGTGCTCCGTTGCCGAATACCCGGAAGCGATCACCTACCTGCTCGATCAGTACGATCGCGTAGAAGCCGGCGAGTCGCGCCTGTCTGACCTGATCACCGGTTTCGTCGATCCGAACGCGGAAGAAGATCTCGCGCCTACCGCAACGCACGTAGGTTCTGAGCTCTCTGAAGAAGACCGCGACGACGACGAAGATGAAGACGAAGAGAGCGATGACGACAGTTCAGACGACGATAACTCTATCGATCCGGAACTGGCGCGCGAGAAATTCCTTGAACTGCGTACGCAGTACGAAGTCACGCGCACCGTTATCAAAGCCAAAGGCCGCAGCCACGCTGACGCCGTAGCCGAGATCAACAATCTTTCTGAAGTGTTCAAGCAGTTCCGCCTGGTACCGAAGCAGTTCGATTACCTGGTCAACAACATGCGTGAAATGATGGAGCGCGTGCGTACGCAAGAGCGCCTGATCATGAAGCTGTGCGTTGAACTGTGCAAAATGCCGAAGAAAAACTTCATCACCCTGTTCACCGGCAATGAAACCAGTGAGAGCTGGTTCAAAGCGGCGCTGGCGATGAATAAGCCGTGGTCAGAGAAGCTGCGCGACGTCGAAGAAGATGTGATGCGCTCGCTGCAGAAACTGCTGCAGATTGAAGAAGAAACCGGCCTGACCATCGAACAGGTTAAAGACATCAACCGTCGTATGTCGATCGGCGAAGCCAAAGCGCGTCGTGCGAAGAAAGAGATGGTTGAAGCGAACCTGCGTCTGGTAATTTCTATCGCCAAGAAATACACCAACCGCGGTCTGCAGTTCCTCGATCTGATTCAGGAAGGCAACATCGGCCTGATGAAAGCGGTAGACAAGTTTGAATACCGCCGTGGTTATAAGTTCTCTACCTATGCTACCTGGTGGATTCGTCAGGCGATCACCCGCTCTATCGCCGACCAGGCGCGTACCATCCGTATTCCGGTGCATATGATTGAGACTATCAACAAACTCAACCGTATTTCGCGCCAGATGCTGCAGGAGATGGGCCGCGAGCCGACGCCGGAAGAGCTGGCAGAGCGTATGCTGATGCCGGAAGATAAAATCCGCAAAGTGCTGAAAATTGCCAAAGAGCCGATCTCAATGGAGACGCCCATTGGTGATGATGAAGATTCACATCTGGGCGATTTTATCGAAGACACCACGCTGGAGCTGCCGCTGGATTCCGCTACCTCAGAGAGCCTGCGTTCTGCCACGCATGACGTGCTGGCTGGGCTGACCGCGCGTGAAGCGAAAGTCCTGCGTATGCGTTTCGGTATCGATATGAATACCGACCACACGCTGGAAGAGGTGGGCAAACAGTTTGACGTTACGCGTGAACGTATTCGTCAGATTGAAGCCAAAGCGCTGCGCAAGCTGCGTCACCCAAGCCGCTCCGAAGTGCTGCGTAGCTTCCTCGACGATTAATCCGCGTCATCCCGTTAAAAAACCCCGGCCTGCCGGGGTTTTTTTATGTCTCGCAGAACATCCTGGCCCTCAGGCTATGTGTGACAGCCGCTCATACCGCTGACGGCATGCCGCCACCTCCACCTCAGGCTATGTGTGACAGCCACTCATACCGCTAGCGATATGCCGCTACCCTCTCCTCCGCCTATGTGTGACAGCCACTCATACCGCTGACGGTATGCCGCCACCCACTTTTCCGGCTATGTGTGACAGCCGCTCATACCGCTGACGGTATGCCGCCACCCACTTTTCCGGCTATGTATGACAGCCGCTCATACCGCTGACGGCATGCCGCCACTTCTACCTCAGGCTATGTGTGACAGCTGCTCATACAGCTGACGGTAGGCGGCTACCATCTCCTCCAGCGAGGCTCGGTTCAGCCCGCTGGGATTGGGTAAGACCCAAATCTGCGTCTCGCCCAGCGTTTGCGGCTGCTGGCCCCACGCCACCTTACGCTGCCGGAACGCCTTCTGAAAGGCATCTTTACCCAACACCGCCAGCGCCTGCGGCTGATAGCGCAATATTTTCTGCTGCAGCCGTTCACCGCCGTCCCGCAGTTCATTGCCGGCCAGCTCGCTGGCCTGTACCGTAGGCCGCTCGACCAGCATAGTAATACCGCAACCGGTCTCCAGCAGCCGCTGCTCCTGCTCCGGTTTCAGCTGTTCGCGCGTGAAGCCGGCCTGATGAATAACCTTCCAGAAACGGTTACCGGGATGTGCAAAATGGAACCCGGTGTGCGCCGATGATTTGCCGGGATTGATGCCGCAGAACAGCACCTGTAAATCCGGCGCGATAATGTCGCGAATATCGTGATCGCTCATGCCTTTCTCAGCCTGCTCCCTGTTTACTGACCCTGATAGTGGCGTGCAGCCTGATGCTGGTACGCCCCCTTACTATAGCGGCTTTCATGCAATGCACCGCGGCAGGTAAATAACAGTGCTGTTCATCGGTCGCATGGACAGTTGCCCTGCTTTGGATCTGCCCTGCTCTTTACTCTGCTCTGCTCTGCTCTGCTCTGCTCTGCTCTGCTCTGCTCTGCTCTGCTCTGCTCTGCTCTGCTCTGCTCTGCTCTGCTCTGCTCTGCTCTGCTCTGCTCTGCTCTGCTCTGCTCTGCTCTGCTCTGCTCTGCAGGTGTTAACACCCTATATCCCGGTGCAACAGGGATATTTATTAATTTCGCACCGCCCTGAATCACGTTGTCGGTCACGCAGGTCTAGCCCACTTGCCGCAGACTAAGCCTGGTCTCAAAAGCGTCTGGAAGCGTACCGGAACAGCCTACTTAAACCGGGTGGTCGGCATTTTTTGCTGTGAGATCAATGGGTCAGCGATTGCGTTAATTTTCACCAACCGGATACTGAAGGCTGGATCACCCATCCGAGATACTTTATAATCCCCGCTCCGCTGGCCCCTTAGCTCAGTGGTTAGAGCAGGCGACTCATAATCGCTTGGTCGCTGGTTCAAACCCAGCAGGGGCCACCAAATTTAATCTTATAAATCAAATAATTAAACTCGAAATTAGAATCTGCTTTTTCCATCTACTTCTTTTGATGTCCCCTTTTTGTCCCCTCAGTTTTTACCTTATAATTGACCAGTATGATTTTGCGCGTTTTTCCCAATCATCATATGCCGCCAGCCAGCCATCATCTTTTTTATAACGCGCAATGCTATCCCCGCCACTTACTGGTTTGTGCCTCGATAAACGTGCAGCTGCATCCAATCACCAAAACCGCACCAGAACAGGCAAGGACATAAAAAATGAGAGAGCAAAACGCATGAAACAGAATGTACTCAATGCATGGCTTTGAAGAGGCTTATACAGGTAGTTACTGGCTTCATTTACTCTCAGAACGGGAGTTTAAGTGATAGATTTTACGCACAGCGGAGACAGTGAGAACAGCCAGAAAAATAGAGAAAATGCCGAGAAAAATTATTAGCGAGAGCAAAGGGTTTAAGAGTCCTCCTAAGCTCGTAAAATCACTCATCCTCGCTAGCTGTTCAGGCGTCAATATACGAAGAACCACTTCCGGTATAATTAGAAAGAAAATAATAACCACCGGAACATAAATTATTGTTTTTTTGGTTTTGCCCATCTTCTTTCTTGCCCTCGCTGGCGAACATGATCAAAAATTGGATAAATGATACAACAAGGAATGAAGTTATGTCACAACCCTATTTACAATTAAAAATGCAGGCTAACAAGAAATTAGCTGTTGCATTAACGAATTCACTTAATGACATCCATGCAGATCATATATCCACTATTGAGAAAATAAAACTTGGTGGGCAGCGGCTTATCAATTACGGCTCATGTCTTGTCCCAAATGATTATTATCGTAGTTCATGTCGTGATACCTGGAGAGAGGATAAAAGATTAGTCCTTTCTTTGGGTGAGATATATAGAAGGAAGGATATAGCTCTGGATATGGTTGAAATTTACTTCCGTAAAACCTTAACAAGGCTTGGAGACGAAAAAAGCAATAATCTTATATCTCACGTTCAAAAATTGTTAGGTAAAGCAGCAGAGCATGCATCAACGAAAACCAGCAAACTGGCTCTTTCTTTTACAATGGCTAATCTGGTGCTTAGTAGCGCCGATTTCAAAAAAAAACATATCCAGCTTGTTAACTCCTTCTCAACGTGGTTCATAAACGCGACCACACTTTATGCAAAAGCACAAGTAGCCGCATCAGCCGCAAACAGACTTAAATTTCAGGATCCTTCATATTACCAGGCTCTATCTAAGGAAAATATTGAAATGCTTTACTTTCTTATTGAACCTAAAATGTCTGAAATAATTTACCAGGTAAATTCTGGAGACAATAACGAAGAAAAAATCGCAAACGCTTTGTATGAGATTTTAAGCAAATGAAACGTGCAATTGTATGGTTACTCCAGTCTTTTTTTTATTTGATACCAGCCGCAATCATTGGGGCAGGCGTATATGTATTTATACGATTCGTCCCGAGCCATGCAGGAATTCTTAGCTTATTATGGATCACTGTCGTTTCATTTATATATATAAAATATAACAAATGGTATTAATGAAAATCTGATATCTTTCATAACTAGCTTTCAAATGAAGCGGGCGTAATCTTGCCGAAAGTTGTTTGACTGCATTCTGAGGAATTTTAATTTTCCGATTTTTAGAATGCAATGGTTACCTTAAATGATTTCCGCATTAAAAAATACACCAATAGACCTATATTAATAATATAAGATGATGAAGTAATTTTGTAATGAATTAATAGCCACAATAAAAATTATTTATCAGTCGCCGGGGAATGCACAATCGGAAGATGCCCTGTATATGGTTGCGATGTCTTAGTATATGGCGGCAGAACTAGCCATTGAAGAATAGGTGAATACCCTTAAAATTTAACAGTAAAACTGTCGCGCTTAAATGTAAGATTGCGAGAATTTCAGAGCACTAGCTTGCAGAAAAAATTATGCAGTTCTGGTCAATCTATGAGAAAGCTAATAATGTTTATTAAAGCCGAACAACATTGTTTCCATATCGTAAAATTTCTACAATCCTGATATCTGATCAATCGATAGCTATACCAGTTTACCAACGACAGGCCTGGCGCTATGATGCAGAAATGGCGGGCGGTTTCAAAAAAATCGCTGTAAGAAAATCGCCGCTGAGCAGTGCGGTAATGACCCGATTTTCATTATGCTGCCTATCCTATTGACCATGAGTATTATATTTTTAATTCAACACATTGGACGATAAAATCCATCAAAAAACTTACCATTCACAGCATCAGCGAAAGGGAGGAAGAGGTAAATGCATCATTTTCTGGAAATATTTTCAGAGCTACTTTCTAACTGGCCTTTGATATCGGGAGAGCGGCGAGAGAAAAAGCCCGTAAAAGACAGAAAGAAGATCTCAGACCTTCACTACAGGCCCGTTTTCAGGACCACAGTTGACAAAAAAATTGAGGATATACCTCAGAAAGATGAAAACAAATCCGCGCCAGTCAAATCATCGACGTGAAAACTAAAGGCAAGAAAAACCTTGCGGTGCCGATAACTGAAAAATTACAGGCTGAGCTGCCATCAACCAGGAAAGGCTTAGATTTTCCGCCAGGAGCTTTCGCCAGATCAACGAATATACTCTCCAGTTTCTATTGGGAACTGGTTGACGTAGCAATACAAATATTTTATTCAAGAGCCTCTGAGATGAGTGAAAACGAACTCATTTTGCATGTTAAAGAGCGTCTCGCCCCCCTCTACAGGAAGTTGCACAACTGTGACTGTATGGGAATTTTAGCCAGATAAATTTTTGTGTAGCAATAGCAGCAAAGTGGCAGCAGATCTCAACGCTATGTGCCACTTTTCATTACTATTCGGCCCAGAGAAAGCTTAAAAATCAGTAATTTGCTTATTTCCCTCGCATAGAAATGGGACTCATAATCGCCCGATCGCGGGTTCAACCCAACCGGGGCCATCAGAATCAGTGATTTTTAACCATGCATTACGCCGCTTTACTCAGCAATTTTTTTGATGACAATATCACAATGTTAAACGCGCCCGGGTATTCGGGCATGAAATGAATGATAATGCCACGTTCAGGCAACCCAGCCTCATTATGATCAAAGCGAAAGGAACGCACGTTGATTTACGACTGTTTTTTATATTATGACGAAGACATGCTGCTGGATATCCGGCTGCACACCTTAAACGCAGCGGTCGATCGTTTTGTCATTGTTGAATCAACACATACCTTTACCGGTAAGCCTAAAAATTTGAATTTTGATGCAGATAAGTATGCAGAGTTCAAAGACAAAATTATCTATGTCATCTTCGATGAACCGCCGCTGCTTAAAGACGGACAATGCGATGCCTGGGCCAACGAGGCGGCGACCCGAAACGCGATAATGCGCGGGCTGGAACAGGCGCAGGATAACGATCTGGTGCTGATTTCGGACGTTGACGAAATCTTTAATCCGGATGTCATTAACACCATCAACCCCGGCCGGCTGTGCACGATTTTGCATATGCCATTTTATAACTATCAGTTTAATCTGCAGGTGTTTAATCCTGATGGCTCTGCACGGCAGTGCCGGCTGCCCCGCGCTACCCGGATGCGCAATTTACGTCAGTATTTTGGTGGCCAGCCTGAGATTTTTCGTAATATAAAAAAATCGGGCATCTATAACCATTTTATCAGCCGCAACTGGTTTAAATTGCGCAGCTCGGTGATTAAAAATGCAGGCTGGCATTTCTCCTGGATCATGACCCCTGAGCGTATTTCAGAAAAAATGTCTTCCATTTCCCACACAGAATACGATTTGCCGCACCTGAACAATAAAGCGCATATTGTTGCCGCGCTCACCAGCGCAAAAGACCTGTGGAACCGTGACCGGAAGCTGATTAAACAGGAACTGTGCGTGGAGAAATTTCCCCGCTACCTGGTGGAGAACCGCGAAAAATATCAGGATTTCATCCTGTAAAAAGGTTTCAATCCATTCGCCAGATCGCGCCAGCAAACAGAAGACGTGCGCTATTTTCCTGTCTGCTGGCGCGGCGCCCCACGGAGAGGCGGGCTGCTCCGCACGTCCTGCCCGCCCGCAAAAGAGAACCCGCCGCAGCGGGTTGGTTATCAGCGTCCGGTTGTCAGCCAGCGACTGAGCGTGCCTGCGCTGGAGTAGCCACGCAGAATCGCGGCATAGCTGTCGAAGCGGTTACTCACCTCATTCACCTGGTTGTTATACAGATCGCTTTCCGCACTCAGCACGTCCAGCAGCGTTCGGCGACCAAGGTGATACCACTGATCAAAGAAGTCTTTACGAATGCGATCGGACTCCGCAATCAGATTCTTATACAGCTCTGCGCGTTCTGCCGTGGCATGCGCATCCTGATTTGCCGCACGCACGCGGTTTTCCAGATCGCGCCGCTGCTCCTGCACCTGCTGACGGCTGGCTTCCGCGCGCTTGATGGCGGCAATTTCCTGCGCCGTCACCGAGCCGCCGCGGAACAGTCCCCAGCTGACGTTCAGTCCGGTCTGCCATGCCTGCTGCCGGCCCAGCTGGTCTTCACGCGTACTTTTATTCACCGTCCAGTTCAGCTTAGGCAGGCCGGAGGCTTTAATCGCCTGAGCTTCTTTAAACGCGGCCTGCTCTTCGGCTTTCGCCCGGAGGATCAGTGGATGACGGTCCAGACTGGCCAGCTGGTGATGCAGATCGCCAAAATTCATCGCCCAGCGGTGGCTGGCAGGCAGCGTTATGCGGTTATCGCCGATCAGGCGCTGCAGCGTAATCTCTACGTCACGTGCGCGTGACTGGGCATTTTCCAGGTAGCTCTGCGCCTGCAGCAGGCGCCCTTTCGCCTGCGTCAGCTCGCTGCGGCGGCCGGCGTCAGACTGCACAATGCCGCTTAGCATGGTGGTCAGCTCTTTCATGCGCGCCACAAATTGCTGGCTGATGGTGATGACGTGCTGCTGTTTATTCCATTCAATAAGCGCATTGGTGACCTGCATCGCCAGATCTTCACGCTGTGCCTGAACAGCCTGCTGCGCGGAAATGGCCCGCTGCTCACGGCTCTCGATGGTGCGGCTGGTCTGACCGAAGTCGATCAGGTTCGTCGCCACCGAGACGCTGAGTGAAGGGATATTGCTTTGTTTTTCATGGCTTTTCACGCCACTGCCAAACTCTTTGGTGGGCGAACTGGCACCGACATCCAGCTGCGGCCAGCGCTGCCCTTTGGCTTCATCAATGCTGGCCAGCGCGGCATCCGTCTGCGCGACATAGGATTTCAGCACCGGGCTGATACGCCAGGCAATCCGGACGGCAGAGAGCAGCTTCTGGCGTAACTCGCTCTCTGCCACGGTTTCACGGCTGCCCCCGCTCAGGCTGACCGGCGACTGCGCAATCGTCGTGCTGGCTGCCGCCGCTGGCGGCGGGCTGACATAGCGAAAACCGGCTGTTGTGCTGGCGCGGTTGTCACTTACCGGACGCGGCGTAGCGGGCGGCGGCGTAAATGCCTGTACCGCCTGCAGTACCGGTTCACTGCGCGGCGGGGCTGGCTGTCGCTGCGCTTCGGTCAGGAAGCGACCGCCCTGCTGCGTCTGTTGCCCGGGCGTAGCGGACGGCACCGGTGCAGCCTGCACAAACGTGTGCGACTGCGCGGCAGGGACTGACGCGGATTGCTCCGGTACAGGCTGCACAAAAGCATGAGCCGGCGCAGCGGATACCGGCGCGGGCTGCTCCGGCACCGGCTGGACAACCGCGCGCGCTGGCGCGGCAGGTACCGCCGCCGGCACGGCAGAAGGCGGCGACGTGAATAGCGGCTGCGATGGCGCAACCGGCACGGCAGGCGGTGCGTAAGTCTGCACCGGCGCGCGAACAGTCGGTGCGCGCTGCACCGGAACCGCAGGGGTCGCCGGACGATGGCCGCTCATTTCGGCAAACATCATCAGTTCACTGGTGGAATCCGCTATGACCTGCATCGCAGGTGTCATCACCATCGTGATGCAAACGGCAAGCAAAGAGAGACGCCGCGCCGGTGTACGGCGCAGCTGATTATTATTTTTCATGATAATTAACGCTCGCGGAATGCTTCTTTAGCCTTGAGAACCGGTTTCAGCAGGTAGTCGAGAATGGTTTTCTCGCCGGTACGGATTTCCACCGTAGCGATCATGCCCGGGATAATCGGCAGGTCTTTATTACCCGCATGCAGCGTGCTTTTATCCGTCAGGATCAACACGCGATAGTAGGTGTCATCCGGACGTCCGGAAGCGGCCTTCTGATCGTCCTTCAGCGTATCCGGGCTGATATATTCCACGTGCCCATCCAGACCACCGTAAATGGCAAAGTCATAGGCTGTGATTTTCACTTTGGCCGGTAAGCCCGGCCGCAGGAAGGCCACATCAGACGGGCGGATTTTGCCCTCGACCAGCAGCTGCTCCTCCAGCGGAACGATCTCCAGAATGTGCTCGCCCGGCTGAATCACGCCGCCGATGGTGTTGACGCGCACGTTCTTTACCGTCCCCCGCACGGGTGCGGTAATGGTGGTACGTTCCACTACGTCTGCACGGCCAATCAGGTTCTCGCTGACCTGGCTCAGCTCCAGCTCCAGGCGCGCCAGCTCCGTGTTAGCGTCCGACTGATAGCGGTTACGCCGCTCAACAATCTGGGCCTGAATATCATTCGCCTGCCGCTGCATGCGCAGCAGCTCGACTTCAGACAGTAATCCTTTGGCCGCCAGCGGTTCCGCCAGGCGGATTTCACGCATGGATAAGGCATAGCTGCGCTGCAGCGAAGTGATGCTGTCATCCAGCGCACGTTTGCGTGATTCATACGCTTTGGTTTCCTGCGCCACCACGGCGGGATCGCTTCTGACCTGCTCATCAAACTCCAGCGGCTGGGCATACGCCTCGGCGCGCAGACGCGCAATGCTGCCTTTCAGACCGATCACTTTACTCAGGGCTTCGCGATAGCTGGACTGGGCACGCGTCGGGTCAATTTTCAGCAGGACATCACCACGATTCACCACCGTACCTTCACGCACGTTCATCTCAGCGAGAATGCCGCCCTCCAGGCTCTGGATCACCTGCTCGCGACTGCGGGAAATCACTTTGCCATCGCCTTTGGTGATCTCTTCCACCCGGGCATAGTTCGCCCACGTCAGGCCAACGCCCAGCACGGCGATGATGATCCACATCACCAGCTTTGATCCCGGCGTGGTTTGGGCCAGCAGGGAGGCCTGTACGTCATTCATAAACTCTGCGTCGGCCGCAGAAAGGGTTCTGGCGCGATTACGCCATGGCATTAATTTGCTCATACTGCGGCCTCCTCTGCCGCGACTTGCGCTGGCTCAGCATCCGCCTGCGGCTGCACCGGCGTGGCTGATGCATCGTTTGCTGGCGCAGGGGCCTGTGCTGCCTGCTCCGCTACCTGACGCGGTTGCGCCCGGGCTTTATTTTTTCCTTCCAGCGCGGCCAGCACCTGCTCTTTCGGGCCGTCAGCAACGATCTTGCCCTCTTCCACCACGATGATGCGGTCCACCAGCGCCAGAATGGAGGGACGATGGGTAACCACCACCAGCGTGTGCCCTTCGCTGGCGCGCTTCAGGTGCGCCAGGAACTGGTTTTCCGTCATGCTGTCCATGGCGCTGGTCGGCTCATCCATCAGCAGCACCTTCGGCCGCGTCAGCAGGGTTCGGGCCAGCGAAACCAGCTGACGCTGACCGCCTGACAGGCCTTCCCCGCCTTCGCCTACCATCAGGTTGATGCCGCTGGGATGGCGGGCGGCGACATGATCAAGCCCGGTCAGGTTCAGTACGCGCAGCAGCTCCTTCGCGGTGGCGTCCGGGCGGCCAATCATCACGTTTTCACGCAGCGTGCCATAGAACAGGCGCGCATCCTGGCCGACAAAGCCAACCGCTTTACGCCAGTCCGCCGGGTCGATCTGGTTTACGTCCAGTCCGTCCGCAGCAAGCTGCCCTTTCACTGGCTGATACAAGCGAGCCATCACCCGTAACAGCGTGGATTTTCCACTGCCGATACGGCCGAGGATCGCCACGCGCTCGCCCGCTTTGATGGTCAGGGAAATGTCTTTGAGGATCTCCGGGTTTGGCTTCATCGGCGGCGCCGGATAGGAGAAGCTGACGTTGCTCAGCGAAATTTCACCGTTAAGCGGCGGATCGGTGAGATAGGTTTTGCTGCTGTCGCGATCGACCGGCATCTCCATCAGTTTATTCAGGGAGGTCAGCGCGGCTTTCGCCTGCTGGTAGCGCACCGCCAGGCCAATCACCTGCCCCAGCGGGCCGGTTGCCCGGCTGGCCAGCATCACGGTGGCGATCATGGCCCCCATGGTGAACGTGCCTTCGTTGATCAGGTACACGCCTGCTACCACCAGCATGACCGTCTGGAACTGCTGCAGAAAGGTGACCACCCCGGTTGCCAGCGTTGAATAGCGCTTCGATTTCATCGAGTTGGCTGACTGCAGGGCGCTGAAGTTTTCCCAGCGCCGCTGCATATGCGCTTCGCCGCCGACCGCTTTGAGCGTTTCCATGCCCTCAACGGATTCAATCAGCACGCCCTGCTTCAGCGAGGCGTCGCGCAGGTTTTCCTTCATGATGCGGGCCAGCGGCCACTGGATCACTGCACTGACGATGATGATTAGCGGGATCATCATTAACGGAATGATCGCCAGCGGGCCGCTGATGAAAAAGATCACGCCAACAAACATCAGAATAAAAGGCAGATCGGAAATGGCAGCCAGCGTGGCGGAGGCAACAAAATCACGTACCGATTCATATTCGCGGATCTGGTTGGCGAAGGTGCCGGAGGAAGCAGGCTTATGCTCCATCTGGATCGACAGCGCCTGGCGAAACAGCAGGCTGCCCAGCACCAGATCGGCTTTTTTACCGGCCATATCCAGCAGGTGCGCCCGCACAAAGCGCGTCACCGCTTCAAAAATCATGGCGATGGTGACGCCAATCGCCAGCGACCAGAGCGTCACAAACGCCTGATTTGGCACGACGCGGTCGTACACGTTCATGGTAAAAAAGATGCTGGAGAGCGCCAGGATGTTGATCAGCACGGCGGCAATCGCCGCGCTGCGGTAGTAGCGGCGATAGCGCCACAGCGTGGTAAACAGCCAGTGGCCGTTCACTTCCGGCAGCATTTCACTGGCGCGCTCATCCACCACGGCGGTGGGTTTGGCCATCACGGCGAAACCGGCGTAAATGGCGTTGAGATCGGTAAGGCTCATCTCAACCGGTGCCTCGCTGACTTCCGGCATAATCAGCTGGAAGCGCAGCTCGCGCTGATTCTCTTCGTTTGTATGGATGCGGCGTGACAGCACAATGCAGCCACCGCCTTCGTTACGCAGCAGGATCATTGGCATCAGCTGCTGCGGCAGATCCTGCAGTCGGCGCTCTACCATCCCGCCGGTGATGCCCGCATTTTCCAGGGCTGTCATGGCCTGCGATGGCGAAAGCAGCGTGGCTTTTGGCAATCCGGCCACCAGCGCTTCTTCGCTTTTTTCACGTTTATAGTGTTTGCAGATCCATGCCACGCTTTTCAGCAGCGTGTCATCTACCGTAGTTTCAATACGAGCAACAGAACGCGCATCCTGCTCCACTGCATTCTGCTTCTGGTCGACCATTTCCCGACTCCTGTACACCTGACAAAAAGCGGCGGGCTCATCGCCCACCGCAGACTTTTAGAATTGGGAAAATTCTGACAGAAGCCGGGATTGAGGCCGTTCAAGACTTGTCTCAAACGCTGACGATTATTTATGAATAATCATGACAAAAGGCGTCAGAACGGGCGCTGCCAGCCGGTTCAGCCTGAGCGAAAAGCGAGGCTGTCGGGGCCGTACGGCGCGTGATATCTTACCTGTTCGCTTTACTGCAACCGGATAATAAGCAATGGCAAAACAGCGTGTAGGAATTGTGTTTGGTGGCAAATCAGCCGAGCACGAAGTGTCGTTACAGTCAGCAAAAAACATCCTTGAAGCCATCGATCGGACCAAATACGAGGTCACGCTGCTGGGGATTGATAAACAGGGTGAATGGCATCTGAATGATGCCTCCGGTTTTCTGCTCAATGCGGAAAACCCGGCAATGATTGCCCTGAACCGCTCTGGTGAAAACGTGGCGCTGGTGCCGGGCAGCGCATCACAGCAGCTGATCAGCCGCCAGCAGGCTCAGCCGCTGTCGCAGCTGGATGTCATTTTCCCGATAGTGCACGGTACGCTGGGCGAAGATGGCTCGCTGCAGGGGCTGCTGCGCATGGCGAACCTGCCGTTTGTCGGTTCCGATGTGCTGGGCTCGGCCGTCAGCATGGATAAAGATGTGACCAAGCGCCTGCTGCGCGATGCCGGCCTGAAGGTGGCACCGTGGCTGAGCATTACACAGGCGCAGCGTGCCAGCCTGGATGCGCAGGCGCTGGTGACGCGCTTCGGTCTGCCGCTGTTTGTTAAACCGGCTAATCAGGGTTCTTCAGTGGGCGTGAGCAAGGTGGACAAGCTGGCAGACCTGGAGGCCGCGCTCGATCTGGCCTTTACCTTTGACCGCAAAGTACTGATTGAGCAGGGCATTAAAGGCCGTGAAATCGAGTGCGCGGTATTGGGCAATGATGAACCGGAAGCCAGTCCGTGCGGTGAAGTTGTGGTGCACGATGCCTTCTACTCGTATGACACCAAATACATCAGCGAAAGCGGTGCGGAGGTGGTGGTGCCGGCAGCAATCGACGCCCAGGCCAGCGAGGCGATTCGCGCCGTGGCCATTAAGGCATTCAAGGCGCTGGAGTGCTTTGGCATGGCGCGTGTTGATGTGTTTCTCACTGAAAACGGCGAGATTATTGTTAATGAAGTCAACACGCTGCCGGGCTTTACCAACATCAGCATGTATCCCAAGCTGTGGCAGGCCGCCGGTCTCAGCTACAGTGCGTTAATCACCCGACTGATTGAGCTGGCACAGCAGCGTCACCAGCAAAATCGTCAGCTGAAAAGCAGCGTATAACCGGCGCGCGGAGGGGTTCAGGCCACGTCCGTCAGCGTGCTGCGCGCCTCCAGCGCCGGGGCGGTCTGATTACGGCCATTGCGTTTGGCAGCATACAGATGTTTGTCGGCGGCTGACACCAGCCGGTTAATCACCGCCGGCCATTCGCGCTCATGCGCCGCGGGGCTGCCGCGCGCCAGCCCGAGACTGGCGGTGACCGTTACAGTGTTGCCCTGAATCCAGAATTTCTCTTTCACCATCGCCTGACGAATCGACTCTGCCAGCTGATACAGCGACGCCGGGTCACAGTCGAAAACCACCACCACAAACTCTTCTCCGCCAAAGCGACACACCAGGCCGCGCGACTGCACCACCTGGCGGATGCGACGCGCAATCTCCTCCAGCACGCCGTCACCGGCATCATGGCCAAAATTGTCATTAATAGCTTTAAAGTAGTCGACATCCAGCATCATCACGCCGGCTTCGCGCTGCAGCGAAAAGGGCGTTTGCCTCAGGTGTTCATATAACCCGGAGCGCGACAGCAGCTGGGTCAGAAAATCGAAGTTGGCGCGTAACGCCAGACGATGATTGAGCTGGCGAATGGCGTCCATGCTGACAGCCACCAGCAGCGGGCTGAGCGCCACCGTCGCCACGCCCAGCCGCGCCGATGTCAGGTGGCCAATCGGCAACAGCGAATCGTCACCCTGAATATTCATTACGCCGTGCGAAACCAGCACGATCTCGGTAATGCCGGTCAGCAGGATCATCAGACTGGTCACCGGCATGGGCAGCACGATGGCGCACCAGATCAGCGCCGGCACCGGGAATGTCAGGCTGCCTGCCCCGCCGATCAGCGCGCCCCCCAGCAGCGAAAGCAGCACAGCCAGCAGCGGCAGTAACTGGCCGGCTCGCAGCAGCGTCCGCAGCGGCACGCTGCGCAGCGGGCGCGTCAGCATTACCGGCAACAGCATCAGCGCGGTTGAAAACTGCTCGCTGAACCAGTCAGCCCACGCCACCACGAAACGGGCGTTGAAATCGATGTCCTGCGCCCAGGCACCCCAGGTGGCGCAGGTGGCCGCCCCCAGCAGACAGGCTGGAAAAATGCGCATGGCGTTAAATACCTGACTGTTGGCAGAGGGGGACTGCAGCGGCTTGATCAGCATACTGACCGCCACCAGCGTAAACAGGATATTGGCCACGTTGAGGGTGACCGCAGGCAGTGCCCAGCCGGAAAAGACCGTGTCGTTGAACACCATCGCGGCAAAGCACACCAGATAGCTGGAGGCTTTATGCAGCCAGGGATTGCGTACCATTAACCCGGCGATCAGCGCATTTACCGGCCAGAACAGCGACAATTCTTCCGGAAAGCGCAGGTGGCTGCCCATAAAGCAGAAAAATAACGTGATGAGGAACAGCGAAAGAGTATTTTTTTTGAGACTCTGCTCTTCGAACAGCTTAACGCGCATACGTCTGAACCCTGTACCTGAAATCGCTGCCATCCGCTCCGGGCATCAGCAACCATTAAACCTGAAATAACCGTGCCATGATTCGGTAATTAAGCATCCGTTCTTTATTCTGTTCTGCGCCTGAACGGTGCGAGCGGTCGCCAGCGCAGCGTCTGGCAGAAAAGCATCACCGTGATTATGCCCTGCAAATAAAAAAATCGGATATCCGGGATATCCGATTTTTGAGCAGCAGCGGTAACGCGGCGGGGTTATTTCACGGCCACCGGCCACTGACTGAGGCGAATGCCGCGTTCCGGCGCGCTTTCGCCAAAATCCTGCAGCACCGCTTTGATATCGGGGTCGAGGTATTCCGCATTATCGTGGTCAACGATTACCACGCTGTTTTCCGGGATCTCAGCCAGCAGACCCTGCAGTGCCGGGTTATGCATAAACGTCAGGTTTTGCTGAAACCGCAGAACGTAGTGATCGTCGTAACGCGTCAGCTGCAGCGCATTGCGATGGCTCTTATACAGGCTGCACGCAATCTGCGTGGCGATGCCGATACCAATGCCCGCCAGCATCCCGAACACGATGATGCCGCCGATGGTGGCCAGAAACGGAATAAACTGTTGTGCGCCCATGCGAAACTGTTCCACAAACAGACGTGGCGTCGCCAGCTTATAACCGGTGTACAGCAGCACCGCCGCCAGGCTGGCCAGCGGGATGGTGTTCAGCAGCGCACTGAACCACAGCCCGCAGATCAGCAGCAGCACGCCGTGGATCAGAATCGACAGTTTGGTTTGCGCCCCGGTGCTGACATTCACCGAACTGCGCACGATGACCGCCGTAATTGGCATCGCGCCCAGAAAGCCGGCAGTGAGATTGCCAATGCCCTGTGCAAACATCTCTTTATCGGGTGACGGTGCCGGGTGCTGCGGCCGCAGTTTTTTCAGCGCCTCCTGACTGAGCAGCGTTTCCAGACTGGCCACCAGCGCCAGCGTTATGGCTACCACCCAGACGGACGGGTTTTGCCATGCCAGCCAGTCCGGCGTCTCCAGCCCGGCGACCAGGGCCGACAGGCTGTCAAATGCCGGCAGCGTAATACGCGGCAGCTCTCCGCCCGGCAGCAGGCGATCGCCCCAGAGCGTGGCTGCACAGCCAAACAGCACCGCCACCAGCGGGCCGGGGATCCAGCCCAGCCCTTTCATCGCTTTCACCTTTGGCGTGGTCCACAGCCACAAAATCAGCAGGCCGCTGACGGCAACCAGCATGGCGCTGGCCGAGAAGCGGAACGCCCCGTTTATCAGCGCGCTCCAGGGCGTATCGCCTGTCGTGCCCAGTGCTACCGGGATCTGCTGCATAATCAGCAGCAGTCCGATGGCCGCCAGCATGCCTTTGATCACACTGCCCGGAACCAGTGAGATAAAGCGTCCGGCGCGCAGCAGTCCGAGCAGGCACTGCAGCAGCCCCGCCAGAACCAGCGCGGTCAGAAAAGCAGAAAAACTGCCGAGCGTCTGAATGGATGCCACGACAATCGTCACCAGGCCCGCCGCCGGGCCGCTGACCGCAAACCGCGACGGGCTCAGTGACGTGACCAGCAGGCCACCAATCACGCCGGTAAGCAGACCGGCAAAAGGTGGCAGCCCGCTGGCCTGAGCAATACCCAGACACAGCGGCAGCGCCACCAGAAAAACCACCAGACCCGCCGGAATATCCTGGCGCAGCGTATTCAGATTCATGGCTTTACTTCCTCTGCTGATTGCTGAATTAACTCTTTCAGATGGCCTGACTGCAGATCATACACGCAGCCGAAGACATCCAGTCCCTGCCCGGCCTGCCACGCCTGGCGCACTGGTTCACTGGCCACCAGCCCGGCAAATTGCGCGATAACGTTCGCTTCCACGAGGCGATTAAGGCGACTGCTCTCATCTTCCTGCGCGTTTTGGCTGGCGGTCAGAGCCGGATGCAGCGCGCTGCGCAGCGCGGCGATGCGTCTGGCGAGCGCAGACTCTTCCCGCGCCAGCGGGCTGGCGGGTAACCCCAGCGCCGCCTGCACGCCACCGCAGCCATAGTGACCGCACAGCACAACGCGCTGCACATTGAGGTAAAAAATGGCGTACTGCAGCACGCTCATCAGGTTGTCGTCATCCGGCACCACCATGTTGGCGATATTGCGATGCACAAACAGCTCGCCCGGGTGAGAACCGGTCAGCACTTCCGCCGGGACACGGCTGTCTGAACAGCCGATCCACAATGAATGCGGTTTTTGCTGATGCAGATAGCGGGCAAAGTAATCCGGATTACGCGCGCGGCGCTGTAAGGCCCAGCTGCGATTTTTCGCTAATAAGGGTTTAAGGGTCGTCACAATACTCTTCTCTCTGTATCCGTAATTCCTGCAGGCGGGCGGGTTGCCGCCGGGTGAAAATGGCTGCGAACCTGTCAGAGGCGGGGAAAGCAGAGCTTCCTCACAGAAATTGTTTATAGACACTTAAGCTTGCGGATGCACCTGAAATATTCCGGCGGGTTGAAACAGGCTTGTTGTGTAAAATTAACTTCAGATAATGTCAATAAAATGCAAGGTTATGTCAGTCGGGAAATAAAAGATAATTCATAATTTAATAATTAAAATCAATAAATTAAATATGTAACTTTGCTTCTCACACTTGTCTTAAAAAGATAACTCTACGTTTCATTGATAAAATTTCGGGGCATTATGAAATATACCCCTGGCTTAACGGTGAGAATAATCTTAATTATAATATTTATGAATAGCGTTATTCACTGGCTGTATCGGCCAGTTACGCGATATTCCGCTAAAAGTCTGCCTGCTATTAAGTGAGAGATCAGGAAATTAATAAGGAGAGTAATAGTTACGCAGAAACGTAAATATCGCTGGACCTGAAGTAGAAAAAATAGCGCCGGCCAGCGCAGGCGCTATTTCGCTTGACGAATTATTTACCGTTCCACGCTTTAATATGCGCTTCCCGCACCTGCAGCTGTTGCTCCGGCGTCAGTTTATTGTAATTTTCCGCCATGCCGCTCTCCCAGTCACCATAGAGCGGATTAGGCAGAACGATGAACTGCGTGCCAAAACGCTGATGGTTAAGGCTGACAAACTGCTGGCGCTGCGCGTTGCCCTGATGCCAGGTCGCGCCGCCAAAATCATTCAGATTATCGCCGACATACAGCACCACGTTATAACCGGCGTTTTTAATGGCATCGAAACGCGCCTGTTTATTGGAATTGCCGGTGCTGAGGCGTACGGTTTTCTCACTGACGCCGGTGAAACCCAGCTGGTTGAGATTATCCACCGTTGCGGCGTAATCTTTCTGGTCACGGTTGGAGACATAAAACAGGGTACCGCCGTGGCTGTTGACGTAGCGGGCAAACTCCACCGCGCCCGGCACGGCAGTGGCCTGACGTGCCTGCGTCCACGCTGACCAGGTTTTCGCAGAAAAAGGCTGGTTGTGTTTTGCCTGCCAGGCGCTGTAGGCACTGTTATCGATCATGGTTTCATCCAGATCGACAATCACCGCTTTGGGTTTGCCGGTTAACGAAGGCGCCTGATCGAATGCCATACGCGCGGTGTTGAAAGCCTGCCAGCTCAGCGCCTGATACTCACCGGATTGCTGAAACCAGTTCAGTGCCAGTACCGATTGCTGGCTAAGCTGCTGCTGCGCCTGCGGGTGCGGTGTCCGGGCACAGCCAGTAAGTGTCAGCGCAATCAGGCCAGAGGCGGCCAGCCAGGTGGTGTTTTTCATCCTGTTATCCTCAAGGGTTAGCGTCAGTTTTTGTAAAGCTTTAAAAATGTAGCAGTTAACGTAAGCTGTGGGCAGCACCAGGCGCCCTTCCGTTCACAGGAGAGACTTATGGACACTTATCTGCCACGCGGGCCGCGCTCAGCACTGCTGGATACGCTGACATGGCTGGATTATGCGTTTCAGCCTGCCGGACAACCCGCCCCTGCGGAGACGGCGTACGGCCAGCAGCGCCACAGCGCCCGCGTGGTGCCGGCGCGGCAAAACCGGCCACCCAAGAGCTGTGAGTCTGACGGCGTGATCGCTGATGATACTCAGCCGGTTGCGGTCTACACCGCTGACTGCCTGCCGGTGCTGTTTGCCGATCCGCTGACCCGGCAGGTCGCGGCAGTGCATGCGGGACTGCAGGGCACGCTGGCCGGGGTGCTGAACAGCGCAACCGAAGGTCTGCTGACGCGCGGTGCCCGGGCTGACGGACTTTTTGTGGCAATCGGTCCGGCTATTGGCCCGTGCTGCTATGAGCTGGGCCATGACCGGGTGCAGCAGATGGCAGCGCGTGCGGATTTGCCGCCGCTGCGCTGGTCAGCGGAACAGCCGCACAACCCCCTGGCGGTCCGGCCGCAGGCGCAGGCGCATCATCAGGGCGTGTGGTTTGATTTAGCGCATCTGGCGCGGTCATTACTGTTACAGTGCGGGATCCCGGACCGGCAGATCGAGGTGCTGAATGTCTGTACCTATTGTATGGCGGAGGCGGGATCGAGCTATCGCTACAACACCCATTTTGCCAGCGGCTATCAGTCGCGGTTTTCATGGATTCGCCGCCGGGCATGACACTGGCTTCACTTCCCTGTGAAGCCTGCGCCCTCAATGAATGATTGCGTTGAGGATCAGCACACCGCCGAGACCGAGGATCGAGATCAGTGTTTCCATCACCGTCCAGGTTTTCAGGGTTTCCGTCACGCTGAGGTTGAAATAGCCCTTGAACAGCCAGAAGCCCGGATCGTTAACGTGTGAGGCGATGACGCTGCCAGCGCCTACTGCAAGCACCATCAGTGCCGGATCGGCATGCGTGGCGGCGATGATCGGCGTGACGATCCCGGCGGTGGTGATTGCCGCCACAGTGGCTGACCCCAGCGCAATACGCAACATTGCAGCTACCGTCCAGCACATCAGCAGCGGTGACAACGACGAGCCCTTCATCATATCCGCGATGTAATTGCCCACGCCGCTATCAACCAGCACCTGTTTGAATGCACCGCCACCGGCAATGATGAAGATAATCATGGCGATCGCGGCAATCGATTCGCCGCACATCTCCATCACCTCTTCCATTTTACGTCCGTTGCGCAGGCCAAGCGTGAACACCGCAATCACCACCGCAATGAACAGCGCCACCGCCGGATTGCCAATAAATTCGAAAAACTGACGCAGCGGATTCTCTTTGGGCGTGGTGAGTTCGAATACCGCCGCAATCGCCATCAGCACCACCGGAATCACCGCTGCAAAAATGCTGAGGCCAAAGCCGGGCATCTCCGCGTCGGAGAAGATTTTAGGGTTGTAGAGCCCTTCCGGCGGCGTCTTTTCAAAGCTTTTAAGGAATCGGGAAAACAGCGGCCCGGCAACGATAACCACCGGAACGGTAATGATCATGCCGTACAGCAGCGTGGTGCCCAGGTTCGCGCCAAAAATGGTGGCAATGGCGGTCGGACCGGGATGCGGTGGCAGAAAGCAGTGCGTTACCGAAAGCGCCGCGACCATGGGTACGCCGACATACAGCAGCGGCAGACCGGCGGCAGCCACGATGGTAAACACCAGCGGCAGCAGCAGCACAAAGCCCACTTCGTAGAACATCGCCAGGCCTACGACCAGCCCGGTCACCACCAGCGCCCACTGCAGACGCTGTTTGCCAAAGGCGGCGATCAGCGTGGTCGCTACGCGCTGCGCGGCGCCGGTATCGGATACCAGCCGCCCGAGCATGGCGCCAAAGCCGAGAATCATCGCTAAACTGCCCAGCGTCGCGCCGATACCTTTCTGAATCGAAGCCATGACGTTCAGCGGTGTCATGCCTTCGGCAATACCGACCACCGCCGAGACAAACACCAGGGCGATGAAGCCGTTAACCTTGAACACAATCATCAGGACCAGCAGCAGTATCACGCCCAGCACAATGATGGTTATTGGCATTTTTATTATCCTTAGGAAGACAGAGGGGTGATTAAGGTGTAGGCGCGGCCGACGTTTTACGCCAGCCACGCCAGCGTTACACGGCGACGCGCATGCCGCCATCGACAAACAGCAGATGACCATTCACGAAATCGGATGCGCCCGAAGCAAGGAACACCGCCGCGCCAATCAGCTCTTCCGGTTTACCCCAGCGCGCTGCGGGGGTGCGTTTGGTCAGCCAGCTGGTGAAGGCCGCATCGTCTGCCAGCGCCTGCGTCATCTCGGTAACGAAATAACCAGGTGCAATGGCGTTCACCTGGATATTGTGCCGCGCCAGCTCCACGCACATGCCGCGCGTCAGCATGGTGACCGCCCCTTTGGATGCCGCATAAGGCGTGATGGTGTCGCGACCCAGCTCGCTTTGCATGGAGCCGATGTTGATAATTTTGCCGCGCTGACGCGTCACCATGTTGCGCGCCACGGTCTGCGACACCAGGAACACCGCCGTCTGGTTTACGGCAATCACGTCATGCCAGTCCTGTTCCGGGAACTCGAGAAACGGGCGGCGGCGCTGAATGCCGGCGTTGTTCACCAGAATATCAATCGGCCCCCATTCGGCTTCAATCTCCTCAACGGCCTGCTGTACCTGCTGCGATTGCGTGACATCAAACGCTTTTGCGCGCGCGTTGATTCCCTGCGCGCGCAGTTTTTCGGCGCTTTGCGCCGCCCCCTCCTGCGTGGTGGCATTGATAATCACCTCCGCCCCGGCTTCACCCAGCCCGCGCGCCAGCAGAAAGCCGATGCCGCGTGCCGAACCGGTTAGCAGAACCCGCTTCCCGGTCAGAGAAAATAACTGACTCATCACTGCTCCTTAAAACGTTAACTGAACCTTCGCCGCGCGGGTTTTGTCACTGGCAAACTGCAGTGCGGCATCAATCTCACGCAGATCGTATTCGCCACTGAACAGCGGCAGCGGATTGACCACGCCACCGGCCAGCCACTCAACGGCGGTATTGAATTCGTGCGTAAAACGGAAAGACCCCACAAGGTTTATCTCTTTGGCAATCAGCGCCATGATGGGAAAATCCGGGATGGCCCCGCCCATGCCCACCTGAACCAGCGTGCCGCGGGCGCAGACGACGTCCAGGCAGCGCTGCAGTGAGGCGGGATGACCGGCGGCTTCAAAGGCAACGTCAAAGTAACCTTTGTCCGCCAGATAAGGGGCGAAATCGCCGTCGGCGGCATGAAGGGTTGCTGTCGCGCCCATCTGCTGCGCCATACGCAGCGAACGTTCGCTGATGTCACTGCAGACAACCGATGCGGCGCCGCGTGCTTTGGCGGCAGCAGCAATCAGACAGCCAATCGGCCCCACGCCGGAAATGAAAACGTGTTTACCGTGCAGATCGCCCGCCTGATGCGTGGCATGAATGCAGACAGCCAGCGGTTCCGCAAACACCATGACCTTTTCATCCGCCTCCTGAGGAAAGGGCACGCACTGCGCGCTGTCGACCACTTTGTATTGCGTAAAGCCGCCGTCAACATGCGGCAGGTACATTGCACTGCCAAAAAAGCGCATGCTGGTGCACTGGTTCTGCTGGTTGCGCTGGCAATATTTGCAGCTGCCGCACGGTTTTGACGGATTAACGGCCACTTTCTGGCCCGGTTTGAGATCGGGATGATCGCTTTCAGCCACATAGCCAATCACTTCATGACCGAGGATCATCGGCATTTTGACGGCGAAATTGCCGACTTTGCCCTCCTGGTAATAGTGCAGATCGGAGCCGCAGATGCCGCCGCGCGTAATGCGCACCAGCGTGCCTTTGCCGTCCCACTCCACCTGCTGCTGCGTGACGCTGACCTGTTGTTTGCCCGTGATAACGCAGGATTGCGTTTCGATATTCATAACGTCCCCATTCAGTACGGTTGCGATGGGGGCTATCACAGCGGGATTGCGGCGGTAAAACTGTGATGAACATCACTCTAAAGCGTGTTACGAAAAGGCTGTTACGGGGAACGTGAAGCCGGAGAGGTACTGCGCTGTCGCCAGCCTTATGCAGGACGCCAGCGAACAAACCCGCGTAAGACCGGATATGGCCTTACGCCGTGTTTCAATTGCCCGACATTAAATCATGGCTGTATTTAAACAATTCAGAATCAGAACGCAGACCGAGTTTTTTCAGCGCTGACTGTTTTTGTCCGCTGACTGTTTTGCGGCTGCGTTTAAATTTGACGGCAATTTGTGACACGCTCAGCCCATCAAGGAAACAGCGCACCACTTCCACTTCACGCGGGCTCAGGGTTTTCACCTTTTCATACATATTGCCTTTGCTGCTGAAATCCAGATTCTCCGTAATGGCGTCTTCGCTCATGACATAGAGATTTTCCACTTCATAGGCCACTTCCTGCGACAGGAACAGACGCCCCTGCGCCACCTGACGAATGGCATGCACAATTTCCTGCATATTATGGCTTTTACCAATAAAGCCTTTTACGCCCGCGCTCAGTACCATTTTGACAATCGCCGGACTCTCCATGGATGAGGAGATCAAAATCTTTTGCTGCGGATAGTGGTTACGCAACTGCTTGACCAGCGCCAGTCCGTCGAGCTCCCGCTCGCCCAGCAGAAAATCCAGCACCAGCACATCCACAGTGGTGTTACGTAGCTGATTGAATAATTCATTGCTTGAAGACCAGGTTCCCACCAGATGAATATCGGGCTCGTGTTTCAGACACAATTCAAAGACGGTACGAACCATCGGGTGATCATCAAGGACAGCGACACGCACCTGTTTATTATGTGCATAGATCATTTAAAACATTCCCTTATTGCAATCTTAATGTTGTCCAGTACTGATAACCACACCAGTTAAAAAGACCTGATGACATTCTTCGGTAACCGGCAGTGATATCGAAAGCCGCGCAGTGCCTTAAAATTTAAAAAATACGTAAAATATTTACTTAATTGCCGTGCTGTTTTCCGCTTCTCTTTTTATTCAGGACATCATTAAATTCATCCTGTTCGCTCCAGAAAACTGAGAAAATTCTGACGTAACTTGATGAAGTGACCACATAAGAATCGTCTTGAAAGGCAACCTTAAAGGCAGGTCAATGAATAAAAACAAAGAGATAGACAATTTTCGGTAAGAAATGGCGCAAAAACAGTCCATAATGCGCTAATAACTTGAGAATGGTCGCAAAATAACAGCAGGGATTAAATAGATCAAGCGCACAAAGTAAATCGTCATATACTCACCTTCCGTTATGCCGACTAATACCTTTAACGTTTCGGAAAAATATTGTGTTTAATCCTGTTCTGTTTTCCCAAATTGCAGGATTCCTTATTTTCCTGTTATTTTCGGCAGGCGTAGCCGCCACGCCGAAACCATTACAGCTGCTGGCGCGTTACGATACTGCACAACCCACGCTGCAGTTAGCGGAGCCTGTTGCCTCAGACTTTCGTCATAAAGTCATTAAAGTCGCTGTCGGCGGCAAACCGCAGCCGCCGCTGTATATGGATACTGACAAGCGACGCTTTGAGGGTTTGAGTGCGGATTATCTCTCTCTGCTGCAGAGCATGCTGGAATCGACCGTTGAGGTGTATCATTTTCCCAGCTATCAGCTGGCACAGCAGGCGGTGCTGCGCGGTGAAATGCATATGCTGGCTATCTTTGTCCCTGCGCCGTCAGTGCGACCGGCGCTGCTGCTGGCCAGCGACCCCTGGATGCTGGACTACAGCGTGGTCGGCGATAAAAATCCGCGTAATGTTTTCCTGTCAGCGGAGTTACCGCCGCGTATGGCCTGGGCCGGGCCGCCGTCACTGCGCCCGCATCTGGAAGAAACCTATGAAAACGCCCAGCTGATGCGCTTCCCTTCCGCCTATGACGCCGTGGCGGCCACGGTGTTTGGTCAGGCCAGCCGTGTGTGGGGCAGCGCAACAACGCTTAATTATCTCAATCGCTATGTTTTTGCCAGTGCGCTGACGCTCAGGCCGGATCAGCATTCAATTCCGCTGAACGTGAGCTTTGGCATCAGCCCGCGTTATCCGCGCCTTACTGATGCGGTGAATCAGGCCCTGACACAGGTTCCGCTGTCCGTGCGTTTGCAGATTGCTAAACGCTGGCAGCTCGATCCCCGTCATGTCCTGCAGCGTAACCCGCTGGCGCTGACCGCTGATGAAGAGCTGTGGCTGCAGTCACATACCCGTATTGCAACGCAGCTTCCGCTGGCTCAGGCTCCGCTGAGCAGCCGCACCCCCTCTGGTGAACAGCGCGGTATGGCCCAGGATGTGCTGGAGCTGATCGCCAGCCAGACCGGGCTGCACTTTATTACCCACCGACCCCCGAAAGAGCCGGATGCGCCCGACAGCGAAGCCCTGCCGCATTTGTCGCCGCTGGCGATGCTGGAGCAGGCGGATGAAGCACAGCCGCAGCAGGTCACGCGCCCCTGGCTGGTTTCGCACTGGGTCATCATACGCAACCGGCCACCGCAGACGCTTATTGCCCGTGATACCTTTCCTTTTGGCTCCGCCATCATGATGAAAAGTCCGCGGATGAAAAGCTGGCTGCAGCAGCACTATCCGCACCTGTCGGTGAGCGAAAGCCAAAGTCCGCTGGATGCGCTGCGCCAGCTGCGGGCGCATAAAACCGATGCGGTGGTGCTGCCTAAAATTTTCGCCGACTACCACCTGCGCGATCCATGGAGTGAAGGACTGGTCATAGAGGGAACGCTGGGGGCGGAACCGGCACGTTTTGTGATGCGCACCACGCCGGGTAATGAAACGCTGATCGATATTCTGGATAAAGCCCTGCTGGCTATCCCGCCGGAAACGCTGTTCAAACTTCAGGCGCAGTGGCGTCAGGCCGAAGGCCCTTTTTTACGTGCCTCATGGCAGAACTATAAACAAACCATTCTGCTGATCGTGATTGTCTCCGCCGGGCTGATTCTGCTGACGCTGCTGTGGAATTACCATCTGCGAAAAGTGATTCAGCAGCGCATTCAGGCGGAGAACGCGCTGAAAAACCAGCTTAATTTCACCCACACGCTGTTCAATGACTCACCTGTTGCGATGTACATTCGCGATAAGCAGACCCGGCTGGTGGATTGCAATAATGCCTATCTGCGATTTATGCACTTTACGCGTGAAGCGGTGATCGGCAAACGTTTGTCGGATGTGTTTGCCGACAACAATGACAGCGTGCACAGTATTGAGGATGGCTATCAGCAAACGCTGCTCAATGGTGAAGCGGTGATGCGCGATATCCAGTTGGAGTTTGGTCAGCGCTCCTATCACCTTTACCACTGGACGCTGCCCTTTCGCGACCGGCTGGGCGACGTAGCCGGTGTGATCGGAGGCTGGCTGGACGTTACCGAACGCAACGCGCTGCTGGAGGAGCTGCAGCTGGCCAAAGATACCGCCGATAAGGCCAGCCGCTCGAAAAGCGAGTTCCTTGCCAGCATGAGCCATGAAATTCGCACGCCGCTGCACGCCATTATTGGTCTGCTGGAACTGGAAACGCGTTCGCAGCCGGAGGAGACGTTATCCGAGAACATTCGCGTTGCGTACAGTTCAGCGCGCGCGCTGTTATCGCTGATTGGCGACATCCTGGATTTGTCGAAGATCGAATCCGGGTTGTATCAGCCCACGCCGGAGAATGTCTATCTGCCGGATGTGATCGATCAGGCCGTCACGCTGTTTCGCAATAAGACAGAGAGCAAGGGCCTTGCGCTACGCGTCGAGATGGACATTGCCGCTTACTGGGTGAGAACCGATCCGCTGATGATCAATCAGATCCTTTCTAACCTGCTGAGCAATGCCATTAAATTTACCGATCGCGGCACCGTCACGGTGGTGCTGATGCAGGGTATTGCGCAGGACGAAGAGGGATGCGAATTTGTCATTGAAGTCAGTGATGAAGGCTGCGGCATGAGCGAAGAGCAGCAGCAGGCCATCTTTGAACCCTTTGTACAGGTCGGTGAGCGGCATCAGCAACAGATCGGCACCGGCCTTGGCCTGAGCATTTGCCGCAATCTGGCGCAGTTGCTGGATGGCGAGCTGATCGTGGAGAGCACGCCGGGCGAAGGCTCCGTCTTCTCGTTCTATTTCCGCGCGCCGCCGGGCGAGCCGCGCGATCAGACCCAGCCGCATCTTTCTCAGCCACCGCTGAATGATAAGCTGGCGGTGCTGGTGATTGACGATCATGCGCCGAATCGGCTGCTGCTGGGTAAACAGCTGGAGCTGGCGGGGCATCAGGTGGTGGTCACCGAAAGTGCAGCAGAAGCGCTTTCACTGTGGCAGCAGGATCCGCTGCGCTTTGATTTGATCATCACCGATTGCAACATGCCGGGCATGAACGGTTTTCAGTTCGCCGAAGCGCTCAGGCGCTATGAGCGCGAGCATCAGCTGCCGCCCGTCAGACTGTACGGCCTGACGGCATCAGCCGAGCAGCACATTATGCAGCGCTGTCTGCAGGCCGGCATGGATGACTGCCTGTTTAAGCCGCTGAATCTTGATACGCTGCTGGCGCAGATCACCTATTGTCCGCGACGCAGCGCAGAAGCGGCATCGGCGGCGGCGTCAGAAGCGGCAACAGAGCGGCCGGTGCCCGACAGCGCACTACCGGTATTTTCTCCGCTGCTGATGCAGCTGGCACAACACGATCCCGCCAGCTGCCGCGTTTTGCTCGACAGCATCCGCGAAAGTCATGAGCAGTTGCTCGCCGCACTGGAACACACCACCGATGCGGAAACGCTTGCACAGCTGGGCCATAAAATCAAAGGCGGCGCGGCCATGCTCAACGCTACGCAGCTTGTCACGCTGGGCCGCAGGCTGGAGCTGCATCGTCAGGATCCCTGCGATCCCGGCGAGTTAATTACCGCAATTAAAGAAGAAATAAATCAACTAAACAGAACACTTATATTATTCGCACAGAACCGGCTTAATATTCCGCCGCTGTAATAAAAACACAATCTTATCAAGACATTTCTCGGTTCGCTGCCCGGCCCTGCCGGACATAATGTCCGCCAGCACCCTCATTGCGGTGTCGTAAAAGGGAGAGATATGTTTAATGCAAAAATTCTCATCGTTGATGAGCATCGACTGGTTGCTGCCGGGGTGCAGGCTTTATTATTAATGAATGGCTTTAATAATGTCAGCACGGCAAACACCATTAATGATGCCATTGACGATGTTATTCACCATCACATCGACATCCTGATATTAGACCCTGATTTCAAAGAGAAAAATGGCATTGCCTTTTTACGTGATATCGTTAAATCGAAAACCTGGATGAAGATCATTCTGCTCAGTCAGAGCAGCAATAACCCACTGCTTATTCAGTCACTGAGCCAGGGCGCGAATGGATTTGTCTCTAAGAACGATCCTATCCAGACGCTGATCGCCGCGATTGGTTGCGTATTCAATAACGTCAATTATCTGCCGGGCGATATTCTGGATCGCCGCCAGCGTTATGTCACTGAGCAGGATATGCTGTCACGCTTAACGGAACGTGAAACATTAATTCTGCGTCAGCTGGCGCAGGGAAAATCAAATAAAATCATTGCCGGTGAACTCGGCTTAAATAATAAAACCATCAGCACGTATAAAACGAAAATTTTTCAGAAGCTCGAATCGAAAAACCTCGTGGATATCATCGAGCTGGCACGCCGCAACGGCGCCTGCTGAAAATTAAGACCAGTCTTGCGGAGGATGAAAAGAGTACGGTGGCATTATCACTCGCGTCCTTACCCGGGACAGTAACTCAGGATTGAGTTTTACAGGAATTAACAACTACAGAGCTAACGTATTAGCCCGAATCTTCATGCCATTACAGGGCGCGCAGGTTTCTTCCCGTGCCTGGCGAAAGCGGTCCGATGCTTTCGTCTGCGACTTGCCGCCCTGCTTTTTTTGATGCTTCTCACAGGCTGAACGCCTGCCATTTCCATCCCGCTTTTTTCCCGCTAGAGTTCACTCATCCGACCACTTACCAGGAAGCGATCATGACCGATCACTACCCTCACCTGTTTGCCCCGCTGGATCTGGGGTTCACGCAACTGAAAAACCGCTTTTTGATGGGTTCCATGCACACCGGCCTGGAGGAACACCCTGACGGCGCGGCCAGGCTGGCCGCCTTTTACGCTGAGCGGGCGCGGGAAGGCGTTGCGCTGATTGTCACCGGCGGGGTCTCCCCAAACGCGCAGGGCGTGGTGGCACAGGGCGGAGCCATGCTGACAGCGGAAAGTCAGTGCCGCTGGCACCGGGAAGTGACGGAGGCCGTACACGCGCAGGGCGGCAAAATTGCCCTGCAGATTCTGCATGCCGGACGCTACAGCTTTCAGCGCGATCTGGTGGCACCGTCTGCCCTGCAGGCGCCCATTAACCCCTACACGCCTCAGGCCCTGAGCGAAAGCGCCATCCGGCAAACCATCGCCGATTTTGCCCGCTGCGCCAGCCTCGCCCGACAGGCGGGCTACGATGGCGTTGAAATTATGGGGTCGGAAGGCTACCTGATTAACCAGTTCCTGGTGGCGCACACCAATCAGCGCGACGATGGCTGGGGCGGCGATGTGGTCCGCCGGCAGCGCTTTGCGCGTGAAGTTACGCAGGCGGTAAGGGCCGCGGCAGGCGACGACTTTATTGTGATTTTCCGGCTGTCGATGATCGATCTGATCAACAACGGCAGCACGCTGGATGAGACGCTGGCGCTGGCGACGGCGCTGGAGCAGGATGGCGTGACGCTGTTTAACAGCGGCATTGGCTGGCATGAATCCCGCGTTCCCACCATCGCTACCCGCGTGCCGCGTGCCGCCTTCGCCTGGGTAACGCAGCGCCTGCGCGCGCGGGTGAACATCCCGGTGATCGCCACTAACCGCATCAACCATCCGCAGGTGGCAGAGACGCTGCTGCGTGACGGCGTGGCGGATATGGTCTCTATGGCGCGTCCGTTTCTTGCCGACGCGGCGTTTGTCAGCAAAGCGCAGGCGGGTCAGGCGGAGGCCATCAACACCTGTATCGCCTGTAATCAGGCCTGTCTCGATCAGATTTTTGCCGGCAAGGTGACGTCCTGCCTGGTGAATCCCCGCGCCTGTCATGAAACGCAGATGCCGGTAACGCGCAGCGCGATGCCGAAAGCGCTGGCGGTCATTGGTGCCGGACCGGCAGGCATGGCGTTTGCCCTGCAGGCGGCGCAGCGCGGTCATCAGGTGACGCTTTATGAGGCGGATGCGCAGATCGGCGGCCAGTTCAATATCGCCCGCCAGATCCCCGGCAAAGAGGAGTTCAGCGAAACGCTGCGCTATTTCCGCCATCAGCTGGCCGCTGCGGGCGTGACGATTCACCTCAACCACCGCGTTACTGCCGGTGAGCTGGACGCGGCGACCGACGTGATTATCGCCACCGGCATCGCGCCGCGTCAGTTAACGATACCCGGTATCGATCATCCCAGCGTCCTCAGCTACCTTGATGTGCTGCGTGAGAAAAAGCCGGTGGGCAAACGCGTGGCCATTATTGGTGCCGGCGGCATCGGCTTTGATACCGCTGAGTATCTGCTGCACCAGCCGGGCCAGCCTGAAGATTTCTATCAGCGCTGGGGCATTGACCGCAGTCTGCAGACACGCGGTGGGCTGGTTCGCCCGCAACCGCAGCCCGCTGACCGCCAGATCTGGCTGCTGCAGCGTAAATCCGGCAAGCCCGGCGCAGGCCTGGCGAAAACCACCGGCTGGATTCACCGCGCCAGTTTGCAGGCGCACGGCGTGCAGATGTGGGGCGATGTGGAGTATGTGCAGATTGATGATGCCGGCCTGCATCTGCGTCATCAGGGCGAAGCGCTGACGCTTGCCGTGGATAACATTGTGGTTTGTGCCGGGCAGGAACCGCTGCGCACGCTGGCGGATGAGCTGGCCGCCCGCGGTAAAGCGGTACGGCTGATTGGCGGAGCCGATGTGGCGCAGGAGCTGGATGCCCGCCGCGCCATTGCGCAGGCCACCGAACTGGCGCTGCGCATCTGAATCAGCGCAGCTTGACCGAACGCAGAACCACGAACTTGGCGTTGGAGGCAATCAGCTCGCAGTTGCCAAACAGCTTTTTCATTTTCTGGTGATACCCCAGATGGCGGTTGCCGACAATACGCAGCTCGCCACCATACTGCAGGCAGCGTTTCGCATCGCGCAGCATCTGCCAGGCAAGATGATCGGTCACCGCGTGCTGCTGATGAAACGGCGGGTTGCACAGCACCGCATGCAGGCGATCGGACGGGAATCCACTCAATACGTTATTGACGCGAAACTGGCAGCGCGCCAGATCCTGCGGACGGTTGACCGTCACGTTCAGCTGGCTGGAAGCGACCGCCATGTAAGACTCGTCATAGAACAGGACGTCCGCATGCGGGTTCTGTTCGAGTGCCAGCAGGCCAATCACCCCATTGCCGCAGCCAAGATCGAGAATTTCGCCGTCAATATCATGCGGTAAATGCTGCATAAATAATCGTGCGCCGATATCCAGCGAAGTGCGGGAAAAGACGTTGGCGTGGTTATGGATCTGGTACGGCGCATCGTCCAGCGGCCAGACGGTGGTTTCCGGCGCATCAGGCAGCGCAGGCGCGCTGTAGCTACTGTAGATCAGACGCGCTTTTTTCCACGCGAGCGAGGTTTTGCTGCTGCCCAGAATGCGCTCAAACAGTTGCAGCGTGGAGCTGTGAATGTCTTTGGCTTTGCCCGCCGCCAGAATCAGCGTCTCCGGCGTTGCCACCTTGCGCAGCGCGCGCAGCTGATGTTCCAGCAGCGCCAGCGCTTTGGGCAGTTTAATCAGTACAGCGGCCGGTGCGGCCGGCAGTGCCGCCAGGCTATCGAGGAAATGTACCCGATCTGCGTCAAAGCCGTTCAGGCGCAGATTCTGCTTCGCCGCCTGCTGGCTCAGCCAGGAGTCGCTGACGTGCCAGATTTCACGATCGTTAAGCCCGCAGGTCAGCGCGCCAAAGCTGTCATTAAAAATCAGCACCGGCCCTTCAGGCAGTGCCTGCTGCAGCAGATATTCGTCGGCGGCATCCCACGCCTGTAGCGGACTCTCTTCGCGCATCGGCGGGAAACGGTGCAGCGTCAGCGTGCGATCGGTCAGTTCAAGTTGGCTCATGGAATCTCCGGCGTGGTACACTTTGCGCGATTTTCGCCCTGAAAAGGGGGCGCAGTATACTGTCTTTCGCCGGGAATCCCAATGTCATTAATCTATCTGCAGGGTTATCCTGAAAACCTCCTCGAACAGGTACAAGTGCTGATCGATCAGCAGCGATTAGGTGCCTTTCTGCAGCAGCGCTATCCCGATAGCCACGCGGTGGTCAGCGACCGGGCGCTTTACGACTACACGCAGGCGCTGAAAAATCGCTTTATGCGCAGCGCGCCGCCGGTGAGTAAAGTGATCTGGGATAATAAAATCAAAGTGATGAAACATGCGCTTGGCCTGCACACCGCCATCTCCCGGGTACAGGGCGGCAACCTGAAAGCCAAAGCGGAAATTCGTATTTCCACTTTCTTTCGGGCGGCGCCGGAACCGTTTCTGCGCATGATTGTGGTGCATGAACTGGCGCACCTGAAAGAGAAAGATCACAGCAAAGCGTTTTACCAGCTGTGCTGCCACATGGAGCCCGATTATCACCAGCTGGAGTTTGACGCCCGGCTGTGGATGACCGACCAGGCGCTGCGCGGCAACGCGGCTTAAAGAAACTCCTGCGCTTTCTGAATCAGACTGGTTTTGGTCAGCGCGCCAAGAAAGCGCCGCTCCTGCGGATTATTCAGCACCGGCAGACGCTCCAGCGTGACGCGGGCAAAGGCTTCCCAGCCTTCGCGCATGCTCTGGTTCTGGAAAATGCACGGAAAGTTGTCATCCATAACGCTGCTCACCGGTGAATCCAGCGTGATCTCCTGCGCCAGCACCTTGCGCGCGATCTCGTGTATCGAGACCACACCCAGGAACTGCCCCGCCTGATTAATCACATACACGTAGCGTTCGCGCTTGAGCGAGCTGACCGCCAGCGCCTGGCCCACCGACTCATCCGGCTGCAGCGCTGCACCGGGGATGATCAGCTGATCAACCCGCATGTTATCGAAATCATATTTGGCTTCTGAACGGCTGAAGTGGCTGCCGACCACCGGATAAGTACTGGCTGATTGCAGGCGATACACCAGCATTGAGGCCAGTACGGAGGCGATCATCAGCGGAAACAGCAGGCTGCTGTTGAGCGTCATTTCCAGCACCATCAGCATCGCCATCAGCGGGGCCTGGCTCACCGCCGCCAGCACAGCGGCCATGCCAACGGCGGCATAGAGTAGCGGATTGCCCACCGGCAACTGCAGCGCGCCCGCGATGTGCGCCAGCGCCGCGCCCAGCAGCGCGCCAATTAACAGGGACGGGGTAAACAGACCGCCAACCGCATTCGAGCCCACCGACAGTGTGGTGGCCAGCATCTTCAGCACCAGCAGTCCCAGCAGCCCGGCCAGCAGATAGTGTCCGCCAATAATCCTGACAATCACTTCATAGCCATTTCCCAGAATATCAGTAGAGATCAGCGCCAGTAAGCCCACGGCGAATCCGCCCGCGCCCAGCCGCAGCGGCAGCGAGCGCACCTTGCTGAACAGCGCTTTACTGCGGGCGATAAGCGTGATCAGCAGCCATCCTGCCATGCCGGCGGCAAAGCCGATGATCACGGTCATCAACAGGCTGCTGACATCCATGCGGAAAAGCGCGTCGGAAAGGGGATAAAGCGCACTGCGGAAACCCAGCGACCACATCGTCATCACGGCCACCGCAGACGCCACGATCAGCGGAATCAGCCGCTGTAACGCCGAAATGCCAAAGGCAATTTCGGCCACGAAAATCGCCGAGGCCAGCGGTGCATGATAGACCGACGACAGGCCCGCCGCGGCAGCCATCGCCACGATATCGCTGTTACGCAGGTTAAGGGCGTTCGGTAACCAGCGCCCCAGCAGGCTGCCGCTCAGGGCGGAAAGCTGCACCATGGGCCCCTCTTTCCCGATGGATGCGCCGCTGCCGATGCTGGCGATGGACGAGAGCGCGCGGAACAGCGAGGTTTTGGTCGGTACGGCATCCAGCCGGGCGTTGATCACTTCAAGGTAGTCCGTCTGGACGGTCTCCTGTTTCTCGATGGCTACCGCATAGCGTAAAAATGTACCGGCCAGCAATCCGCCGGCCCCTACCAGCAGCGGCCAGAAAACCCATGGCCAGACGTGCATGGCAACGGTAATTTCGCCATCGCTGCCAAACAATAAATGGTTGATCAGGTCAATGACGCCGCGAAATGCCAGCGTGACCAGCGAAGCCACCAGCCCGACGGGGATGGCGATCAGCAATGTAGTCCAGTTCAGTGCGTGTTTGCTTGCGCTCACCCGGCGTCCCCGCTCGTTGGTTAATCTTCTGTGCCGCATCATCATATTGGAATGGGGATCGCAGGATCAAATCTCCGCTGCCGCACCGCCGGAGGGGCATGCTACTCTGCCGCTTTGTGATAACAGGAGAGCAGGCCGTGATACGTTTTGCCATTGTGGGAACCAACTGGATTACCCGTCAGTTTATTGATGCCGCCCACGAGAGCGGCAAAATGAAACTCAGCGCCGTTTACTCCCGCAGCCAGGCGCAGGCGGATGCCTTCACCGCTGACTACCCCTGTGATGCCACCTTTACCTCACTGGAGGCGCTGGCCGCCAGCCCCGACATTGAGGCGGTTTACCTTGCCAGCCCGAATGCCCTGCATGCGGAACAGGCAATGCTGTTTATGTCGCACGGCAAGCATGTGATATGTGAAAAGCCGATGGCATCTAACCTGAAGGAAGCCGAAGCGATGATCGCCTGCGCCCGGGCGCATCAGGTTGTCCTGTTTGAAGCCTTTAAGACGGCCTCGCTGCCGACCTTTCTGCAGCTGCAACAAGCGCTGCCGCAGGTGGGTAAACTGCGCAAGGCCGTGTTCAGCTACTGCCAGTACTCGTCGCGCTACCAGCGCTATCTGGACGGGGAAAATCCCAATACATTTAATCCGCGCTGGTCTAACGGCTCCGTGATGGATATCGGCTTTTACTGCCTGGCGGCCGCCGTCACGCTGTGGGGCGCACCGCAGCAGGTCAGTGCCAGCGCCGCTCTGCTGGCGAGCGGCGTGGACGCGCACGGCACGGTGGTGCTGAACTATGGCGATTTTGACGTGACGCTACTGCACTCCAAGGTCAGTGATTCGGCCATCCCCAGTGAAATTCAGGGCGAAGCCGGCTCGCTGGTTATTGAGAAAATCGCAGAATGCCAGCAGCTGCGATGGATACCGCGCAATGGCGAACCGGAGGATCTGACCCGGCCGCACCACAGCAACACCATGCGGTATGAAGCAGAAACCTTTGCCCGGCTGGTTGCCGCGCGCGCGGTCGATCATCCGGCCCTGGCGATCTCACGGGTGACCGCGCAGCTGCTGACAGAGATTCGTCGCCAGACCGGCGTGATCTTCCCGGCGGATGCGCAGGAAGTGTAAATATTGCAAAATATTTCGGCGGTCCGATTGAATCCGCTGGCGATTGAACGTATGTTGACCGCTGCAAAGGGGAGTAACTTCTACGCTGATTGATCGTCACTACGATGCTTAACGCATCCGGTCATCAGGCAACCCGGATCTATTCTGTGTTGTAAGTGAGACCTTGCCGGAAGGCGAGATCTGCTTGCAGCGTTAAAAAGCGGCTAACGTCTTCTGACTTAGCCGTTTTTTATTTTGCACAGGATACGACTATGCACACTGTAGGCACACCGTTACTCTGGGTCAGCTTCGCGGTTGTCGTGCTCATCATGCTGGCGATCGATCTCCTGCTACAGGGGCGTCGCGGCGCACAAACCATGTCTTTCCGTCAGGCCGCCGTCTGGTCGCTGATTTGGGTCTCCGTTTCTTTACTGTTTGCGGCCGCTTTCTGGTGGTATCTCGACAGTACGTCCGGCCGTGAAGTCGCCACGACACAAACGCTGGCGTTCCTGACCGGCTACGTGCTGGAGAAAGCGCTGGCGGTGGATAACGTCTTTGTCTGGCTGATGCTGTTCAGCTATTTTGCCATCCCGTCCACGCTACAGCGCCGGGTCCTAATCTACGGCGTGCTGGGCGCCATTGTGCTGCGCACCATCATGATTTTTGCAGGCAGCTGGCTGGTGACGCAGTTCAGCTGGATCCTCTATATCTTCGGGGCTTTTCTGCTGTTCACCGGCATTAAGATGGCACTGGCCAAAGAGGACGACGGCGCGGTCGGTGATAAACCGGTGGTGCGCTGGCTGCGTAAGCACCTGCGCATGACCGATAACCTCGACGGTGAAAAATTCTTTACCCGCCAGAACGGTGTCCTGTTTGCCACACCGCTTCTGCTGGTGCTGATTATGGTGGAACTGAGCGATGTGATTTTCGCCGTCGACAGTATTCCGGCGATTTTCGCTGTCACCACCGATCCCTTTATCGTCCTGACGTCGAATCTGTTCGCGATCCTCGGCCTGCGCGCCATGTACTTCCTGCTGGCGAACGTTGCCGAGCGCTTCTCCATGCTGAAATATGGCCTGGCGATAGTGCTGGTGTTTATCGGGATTAAGATGCTGATTGTGGAGTTCTACCACATTCCGGTTGCCGTTTCGCTAACGGTGGTCGGCGTTATTCTGGGCAGTACGCTGCTGATTAATGCCTGGGTTAACCGCAGGAATGACCAGAAAGGCATCTCACAATAATCTTCTGCAGGGGCGCTAATCGCCCCTGCTTTGTTTTGCCAGTTGCAATCTTCACCTTTCATATGTCTGTCACACTTCCCATCATCAGCAGATCAAAAAACCGATCCCACGCCCACGCACAGAATTATCTCTTTTCTCGCTAACACTTTTCCTTATACTCCGCCGGGCAAACCGTCAGGCGCGCTGTATCCGCGCACCACACTCATTACCGCCATAAAAAGACCGTACTATGCAAAACAACCTTTCCCGACGTCTGGGTTCTCTGCTTGCAGGCAGCCTGGTAAAACAAATCATGATTGGCCTGGTGGCTGGCGTGGCGCTGGCGTGGTTTTCGCGCGATACCGCGTTAGCCGTAGGCCTGCTGGGCGAGCTGTTCGTGCGGGCGCTGAAAGCGGTCGCACCGCTGCTGGTGCTGGTGCTGGTGATCGCCTCGATTGCCAACCATCAGCAGGGGCAGAAGACCAATATTCGCCCTATCATTATGCTGTATCTGCTCAGTACCTTCTTTGCCGCCGTGGTCGCGGTAATCTTCAGCCACTTATTCCCGCAGGCGCTCTCCCTGAATGCCGGCACCACGCAGATCACGCCCCCTTCCGGCATCACCGAAGTGCTGCACGGACTGCTGATGAGCATGGTGGCGAATCCGATTGATGCTTTGATGAACGCGAATTACATCGGCATTCTGGTGTGGGCGCTGGGCCTGGGCCTGGCATTCCGGCACGCCAGCCCCGGCAGCAAGGCCTTTCTCAACGATGCCTCCCATGCCGTCACCTGGGTGGTGCGCTGTGTGATTCGCTGTGCGCCGCTGGGGATCTTTGGTCTGGTGGCATCCATTCTTGCCTCCACCGGTTTCGATGCGCTGTGGGAATATGCCAGCCTGCTGGCGCTGCTGCTGGGCTGTATGCTGGTAATGGCGCTGGTGATTAACCCGATGCTGGTGTGGCAGAAGATCCGCCGCAATCCCTATCCGCTGGTGTTCACCTGCCTGCGGGAAAGCGGCGTTACCGCCTTCTTCACCCGCAGCTCCGCGGCTAACATTCCGGTGAATATGGCGCTGGCGAAACGGCTGAATCTGGATGAGGACACCTATTCCGTCTCCATTCCGCTGGGCGCGACCATCAGTATGGCCGGCGCATCGATCACCATTACCGTGCTGACGCTGGCGGCGGTGCATACGCTGGGTATTGCGGTGGATGTGCCGACGGCGATCCTGCTGAGCCTGGTGGCCTCGCTGTGCGCCTGTGGTGCTTCCGGCGTGGCGGGCGGCTCCCTGCTGCTGATTCCGGTCGCCTGCAACATGTTCGGCATTCCGAACGATCTGGCGATGCAGGTGGTCGCGGTCGGCTTTATCATCGGGGTTCTGCAGGACTCTGCAGAAACGGCGCTGAACTCCTCCACCGACATTCTGTTTACCGCCGCGGTCTGCCAGGCGGAAGCGGAACGCGCACCGCGTACCGCCGTATAACCTGCCGCAGCGGCGCGCACCATGCGCCGCTGCGTGTCACGCCGATTACAGCGTGACGCCACTCTTGAAGATCGCCAGCTCACGGAAATCATTGACCTCATTGCGCGCGGGCTCACCGTTTGCAATTGCCACGATCAGATCGACAAAATCGACCAGCAGCGCCGCCATGTCGGTTCCTTCCAGCAAACGCCCGGCATTAAAATCGATCCAGTGCGGTTTCTTTTCTGCCAGCGGTGTATTGGTGGCGATCTTTACCGTGGGCACAAAGCCGCCGTAGGGCGTCCCGCGTCCGGTAGTAAACAGCACCATATGGCAGCCGGCGGCGGCCAGCGCGCTGGTTGCAACCGCATCATTGCCCGGCGCACTCAGCAGATTCAGCCCCGGGGTAGTCAGCCGTTCGCCATACTTCAGCACGTCCACCACCTGGCTCTGCCCCGCTTTCTGCGTGCAGCCCAGCGACTTCTCCTCCAGCGTGGTGATGCCGCCGGCTTTATTGCCCGGTGAAGGATTCTCATAAATCGGCTGCTGGTGATCGATAAAGTAACGCTTGAAGTCGTTGATCATCGCCACGGTTTTATCGAAGGTGGTGACATCGCGACAGCGGCTCATCAGGATGCGCTCAGCGCCAAACATTTCAGGCACTTCGGTCAGCACCGTGGTGCCGCCGTTGGCGATCATCTGATCGGAGAAACAGCCCAGCAGCGGGTTGGCGGTGATGCCCGACAAGCCATCCGAACCGCCGCACTCCAGACCAAATTTCAGCTCGCTGAGCCGGCCGGCCTCGCGCCGATCCGCGCGCATCGCCTGGTACAGCGCATGCAGGTGCACCACCCCCGCTTCCACCTCATCATCCTGTTTCTGGCACTCCATAAAGTGCACGCGCTGGCTGTCAACCTGGCCCAGCGTGGCGCGAAACTGATCGACCTGATTGTTCTCACAGCCCAGACCAATCACCAGCACGGCGCCGGCGTTGGGATGACGCACCATATTTTGCAGTATCGTGCGGGTGTTTTCATGGTCCTGCCCCAGCTGGGAACAACCAAACGGGTGGCTGAACAGGTGCACGCCATCAATGCCCTCTGCGTTGCCGCTCTCCTGCAGAAAGCGCGCCACAATCTGGCGGGCAATCCCGTTGACGCATCCCACGGTGGGCAGCACCCACAGCTCATTACGAATGCCTACTTCACCGCTGGCGCGGCGGTAAATCTGTACCGCCCGATCGGCCGCCTGCGGCGGGAGTTCGGTGAAGGCCGGCTGATAGTCGTAGTCGTCGACGTCGCTCAGATTGGTGCGCGCGTTGCTGGAGTGAAGGCATTCACCCACTGCAACCGGCTGCGTGGCGTGCGCAATCGGTAAGCCGTATTTGATCACCAGCGCATCGGTGGCCAGCGGCTGCAGCGCAAACTTATGCCCGCGTGCCACCGCCTGCTGCAGCGTAATAAGCTGATGATCAATCTCAACCCGGGCGTGCGCAGGCAGATCGCGCAACGCCACGGCGACGTTATCGCGTGAATGAATTTTTATTGCATCTTGCATAGCGTTATCTCAGTTGAGTCACCGCCGCCCGCATGCCGTGGACGGTGATGGTGTGCAGGTGCTGGCTGATGGCGGCTACCAGTCCGGGCCGCTGCGTCAGATCTTCGCCCCAGTGCTGGCTGTTGCTCAGTACCCCGTGCACCAGCTGTTCCAGGGTGTTCGGGTTCTGCCTGACGGCGGGCCACTGCTGCGCAAAGTAGTGCAGCCACTGTTCATCATCCTGCAGGGGCCAGTGCCGATCGCCCTGTTCGCCCTGATAAAAAGCGAGCAGCGCCGCGAAGGCAAACGTCAGGCGCACGGGCCACTCGCCGGTTTGCTGCTGCGCTAACAGCAGCTGCGGTAGCAGACGGGTGCGGAATTTCGTCATGCCATTGAGCGCAATCGCCAGCAGCGCATGATGAATAAAGGGATTACGGAAACGCCGCTCCACCGCCTGCGCAAAGGCGATCAGCTCCTCGCGTGGCAGGTTGAGCACAGGAATCACTTCATCCCGCAGCAGCGCCGCGATAAATCCGGCGATCGCCGGGTCATCCATCGCCTCGCCCACGCTGTCCAGCCCGGCCAGAAAGGCGACCGGCACCATCGCCGTATGCGCACCATTGAGGATCGCCACTTTCTGCGCTTTATAAGGCGTGATGTCTTTCACCCGCTTCACGGCGGGCGCCAGCCGATCCAGCTGCAGCTCACGTGCCAGATCTTCCGGCCCCTGAATCACAAATTGTGAATACACTTCAGCGGCAACCAGGTAGCGATCTTCATAGCCGAGCCGGGCAGTGATTGCTTCGGCGTCCCCGGGATAGCCCGTGACAATGCGATCCACCAGCGTGTTATAAAACACACAGCAATCGTCAACCCAGGCAGCAAACGCCGGCGGCAGTTGCCAGTGGCTGATGTAGCGCAGCACCGCAGCGCGCAGCGCATCACCGTTATGATCGATGAGCTCGCATGGCACGATCAGCCAGCCTTTATCGGCCGCCCCGGCAAAGTGTTCAAAGCGCGCCCACAGCAGCTGCGTCAGCTTGCCGGGAAAAGTGGAAGCGGCCTGGTCAGTCAGCCGATCCTGCGCGGCAAAGGTAATGCCGGCTTCGGTGGTATTGGAAAACACAAAGCGCATCTGCGGGGCGCGTGCCAGCGCCAGGAATGCCTCAAACTGCTGTGCCGGCTGGATTTCACGATTCAGACTGCGAATCAGCCGGGTTTCGCTGACCTGCTCGCCTTTTTCGTTGAGGCCGCGAATCAGGGTGGTGTATAAACCGTCCTGCTGATTCAGTGAGGTTGCCACCGCACGATTACGCGGCCGTACCACCACCACACCGGCATCGGTGCCGCAATGGGCATTGAGCCAGTCAAGCTGCCAGTCAACAAAGGCGCGCAGGAAATTCCCCTCACCAAACTGAATGACCCGTTCGCTGTAGTGCGCGCCCGGGAAGTTGTGCCGGTTTAGCCGCTGCATCCTCACACTCCTGATGCGATAGCGAAGTAATCGCGCGCATTGTTGAAACAGATGTTTTCTACCATTTGTCCCAGCAACGCTTCGTCTGCCGGCGCTTCGCCGCGCGCCACCCAGTTACCGATCATCTGGCAAAGCAGGCGGCGGAAATATTCGTGGCGGGTATAGGAGAGGAAGCTGCGGCTGTCGGTCAGCATGCCGATAAAGCGGCTCAGCAGGCCGATCTGCGCCAGCTGCGTCATCTGGCGCTGCATGCCATCCAGCTGATCGTTGAACCACCAGGCTGAGCCAAACTGCATTTTGCCCGGTTCCCCTTCTCCCTGAAAATTGCCAGCCATCGTGGCAAGCACTTCGTTATCGCGCGGGTTCAGGCAGTAAAGAATGGTTTTGGGTAACGCGTTATCCCGGTTTTGCGCATCCAGCAACCGTGCCAGCGGTATCGCCAGCGGCGCATCATTGATCGAGTCAAAGCCGACGTCGGGACCCAGCCGTTCAAACTGGCGGCGGTTGGCATTGCGCAATGCGCCAATATGGTATTGCTGCGCCCAGCCGCGCCGGGCGTATTCACTGCCCAGCCACACCAGCACCGCCGTTTTGAACTGCGCGGTTTCTTCAGGCGAGGGTGCCCTTCCCTGCAGACGTCGCGCCAGGATACCGTCCAGCGTGGCCTCATCCGCTTCGGCAAACAGCACCACGTCCAGTGCGTGATCGGCGATTTTGCAGCCGTGTGCCGCGAAGTGATCGAGGCGCTGCATCAGCCCGCGGCGCAGATCGTCAAAGCGCTGCACGCTGATATCCGTGATCTGTTCCAGCCGCTGAATCCACGGCACAAAGGTGTCCAGTTCAATATTGAAGGCTTTATCCGGCCGCCAACTTGGCAACACCCTGACAGTAAAGCCGGGATCGCTGGCTAACTGACGGTGATACTGCAGATCGTCCAGCGGATCGTCGGTGGTGCCGACCATCTTCACCCGCATCTGCTGCAAAATGCCGCGCGCCGTGAAGTCATCCTGCGCCAGCAGGGCATTGCACTGCTGCCAGATACGATCGGCGCTGCGTTCATCCAGCAGCACATCCTGAATGCCAAACGGACGACGCAGTTCCAGATGCGTCCAGTGGTAAAGCGGATTGCCGATGGTGTGCGGCACCGTGCGTGCCCAGGCGTCAAATTTTTCACGATCGCTGGCATTACCGGTGCAGAGCGCTTCCGGCACGCCGTTGGCACGCATTGCGCGCCACTTATAGTGATCGCCCTTCAGCCAGATGTCATACAGATTCGCAAAACGATAATTTTCAGCGATTTGCTGCGGAGGCAGATGACAGTGGTAATCAAAAATGGGCTGGTCTTTGGCGTAATCGTGGAACAGACGGCGGGCGAACTCCGTGTCGAGTAAAAAATCCTCACTCATAAAACGTAACATACCTGCATCCTTATGTTAGGTGCCTGTGGGCTTCTGACCTGAAAGTTATCATACCAATTTTTAAAAACGGCAAAATTGTTTGCGATACAGCTCACATTAATGACAGCTTTACAGCGGCTATATGGACGACTTTTCCTGTAAACCTGCATTAACCTGCTGTTTTATCCGCTTTAAAAGCAAGCGCACAGGCGATGCAGGGGTTTTGTGATGGCATTCAAATTATAAAGTTGTATAACAAGTTAACCTCTCGCCTCATTGTTGCCAGCGGTAATGGCACAGCTAATAACAACACGCGGCTGGCCGACCTCTTAAAGAGACACTCCGCCCGCTCATGGGGACACCCCGGTGCACCCACTAATTAACTGGCAAGCAGGACGACAAACTGGAAGAGGTTAATGATGCGTAAGATTAAAGGGCTACGCTGGTACATGATTGCGCTGGTGACAATCGGTACGGTGCTGGGTTACCTAACGCGTAACACCATTGCCGTAGCCGCACCCACGCTGGAAACCCAGCTGGGTATTACCACCCAGCAATACTCCTATATCGTGGCCGCCTATTCGGCGTGTTACACCGTGATGCAGCCGGTGGCCGGCTACGTGCTGGATATGCTTGGCACCAAGATTGGCTACGCCGTTTTCGCCGTGCTGTGGGCGCTGTTCTGTGCCGCGACGGCCATGGCCGGCAGCTGGGGCGGCTTTGCCCTGGCGCGTGGTGCCGTCGGTGCGGCAGAAGCCGCGATGATCCCCGCCGGTTTGAAAGCCAGCAGTGAGTGGTTCCCGGCGAAAGAGCGTTCTGTCGCCGTGGGGTACTTCAACGTCGGCTCCTCCATTGGCGCGATGCTGGCTCCGCCGCTGGTGGTGTGGGCGATTGTGGCGCACAGCTGGCAGATGGCCTTTATTATCAGCGGCGTGCTCAGCCTGGTGTGGGCGCTGTGCTGGCTGGTGTTCTATAAGCATCCGAAACAGCAAAGCAAACTCAGCGACGAGGAGCGTCACTACATTATTTCAGGCCAGGAGGTGCAGCATCAGACCGGTAACCACAGCAAGCTGTCTGCGCGTCAGATTTTGCGTAATCGCCAGTTCTGGGGCATTGCGCTGCCGCGCTTCCTTGCCGAACCCGCGTGGGGCACCTTTAACGCCTGGATCCCGCTGTTTATGTTTAAGGTGTATGGCTTCAACCTGAAAGAGATTGCGCTGTTTGCCTGGATGCCCATGCTGTTCGCCGATCTGGGCTGTATTGTGGGCGGCTATCTGCCTCCGCTGTTTCAGCGCTGGTTTGGCGTCAATCTGATCGTTTCGCGTAAAATGGTGGTCACCCTGGGTGCTGTCCTGATGATCGGCCCGGGCACCATTGGCCTGTTCACCAGCCCGTATGTGGCGATTGGGCTGCTGTGCATTGGCGGGTTTGCCCATCAGGCGCTGTCCGGCGCGCTGATTACCCTCTCTTCCGATGTGTTTGGCCGTAATGAAGTGGCCACCGCCAACGGCTTAACCGGCATGGCCGCCTGGACTGCCAGCACCCTGTTTGCCCTGGTGGTAGGCGCGCTGGCGGACACGCTTGGCTTTAGTCCGCTGTTTGCTGCGCTGGCGGTATTTGATCTGCTGGGCGCCTGTGTCATCTGGACGGTGCTGAAAAATCAGCCGGTATCCGAGCTGGACCGGGCTGCGGTGGCCGAACCCGCTGCGGCTGGCAGCTAAGCTCCCCGCACTGGCGGTCCGCCGTTTACTGTGCTGGTGGCAGGTAATCTGCCGGGCGCCTGTGTCATCCGGACACTGCTGAAGAATCAGTCGGTATCCGAACCGGACCGGGCTGCGGTGGCCAAACCCGCTGCGGCTGGCAGCTGAGCTCACCGCACTGGCGGACAGGCATCACTCCGTCGTTTGCTGTGCTGGTAGCAAGTAATCTGCCGGGCGCCTGTATCATCCGGACACGGCTGAAAAATCAGCCGGTATCCGAGCTGGACCGGGCTGCGGTGGCCGAACCCGCTGCGGCTGGCAGTTAAGCTCACCGCACTGGCGGACAGGCATCACTCCGCCGTTTACTGTGCTGGTGGCAGGTAATCTGCCGGGTGCCTGCATCATCCGGGCACGGCTGAAGAATCAGCCGGTATACGATCCGAACCGGACCGGGCTGCGGTGGCCGAACCCGCTGCGGCTGGCAGTTAAGCTCACCGGGCTGGCTCAGCTCAGCCCGTATCTTCCGTCCCGCTGAAGTGGTATAACAACTCAACTTTCACCACGACTGCGGAGCGCGCAATGGATCTCACCGAATCCCGACGTCTCTATCAACAACTCGCCAGCGAGCTTAAGCGCCGCATTGAGGCGGGGACCTATCGCGTGGGCGATAAACTGCCCGCCGAACGCCTGATCGCCGAAGAGCGCGAAGTGAGCCGCACGGTGGTGCGTGAAGCGATTATCATGCTGGAGGTCGAGGGCTATGTAGAAGTGCGCAAAGGATCCGGTATTCATGTGATCAGCGCCCAACCGCAGCATCCGGCGGCGGCACCGGCGCAGCTGGAATTTGCTGCCTACGGCCCGTTTGAACTTTTACAGGCGCGCCAGCTGATTGAGAGTAACGTTGCCGAATTTGCCGCTACGCAGGTCAGCGCCCAGGATATTATGGCGCTGCTGGCCATTCAGGAAAAAGCCCGTGCGGATGACCATGCCCGCGATTCCGCCTGGGATATGGAGTTTCACGTGCGCATTGCGCAATCCACGCGCAACAGCGTGCTGGCCGAAATCGTGGAAAAAATGTGGCGTCACCGCCTGCATAACCCTTACTGGCTGAAGCTGCATGAGCACATAGACGCCCGTCATATCACCAGCTGGTGTGACGATCACGACCAGATTCTCCGTGCGCTGATGCGCAAAGATCCCGCCGCCAGCAAGCTGGCAATGTGGCAGCATCTTGAAAATACTAAACAGATGCTGTTTGACGCCACCGCCGATGACTTTGAATTCAACGTCGACCGTTACATGTTTGCGGAAAATCCGGTCATTCTGCCGTGAGCCGACGGCGGTTTGCGGCAACCCTGCGGCACCAGCCGCGCCAAAAGTCAGTTAATCTGCAATAGTGTCAGCTCATGTAAAGCCTCTTTGGACCACTGGCGTCAAAAGGTAAAACTCCTGTGCGGCAGTGACTTTACACTGTCTGTACCCCATGATTTTTGTTACAGTTAGCGCCCTTTTCTTACCCTTTGCGACAGGGTATTAAAAAGTTGCAGATTTAACGTTCACTTCCGGACGGAACCGGGAAATCCTGCTCAGGCGGCAAACCTTAAAATGTATAACTCTTCCTCGCCTGCGCCTGCGCCCTGTTGGGCACGTTTAACAATGATGTTCGGGAATGATTGATGGATATTTTGAAAGCATTGCTGCACGCCCTGTGGCAGCAGGATTACGAAATGCTCTCCGACCCCACCCTGGTGTGGGCCATTTACGGCATGCTGTTCATGATTCTGTTCCTTGAAAATGGCCTGCTGCCGGCCGCCTTCCTGCCGGGTGACAGCCTGCTGATTCTGGTTGGCGTACTGATCGCCAAAGGCACCCTGAGTTTCCCGATGACCCTGTTTATCCTGACCACCGGTGCCAGCCTTGGCTGCTGGGTAAGCTACATTCAGGGCCGCTGGCTGGGTAATACGCCGACAGTGCAAAAGTGGCTGTCACACTTGCCGGCGCAGTATCACCAGCGCGCCCACAGCCTGTTTCATCGCCACGGCCTCTCTGCGCTGCTGATTGGCCGTTTTATCGCTTTCGTGCGTACCCTGCTGCCTACCATCGCCGGACTTTCCGGCCTCAATAATGCGCGCTTTCAGTTTTTTAACTGGATCAGCGGCTTTCTCTGGGTAGTGATTCTGACTACCATCGGCTTCGCGCTGGGGAAAACACCGCTTTTCCGCCGCTATGAAGATGAGCTGATGTTCTGCCTGATGCTGTTGCCGCTGGTGCTGCTGGTGGTAGGACTGGTGGGTTCGCTGGTGGTATTGTGGCGCAAGCGCCAGGCCGGTCAGGATGGGAAATCACAGTAATGAGGCGTTTTCGTGGTTTCCCCAGGCGATTTCTTCCCTGGCTGGGCGGTGGCGTGCTGCTGCTGCTGGCAGTCTGCCTTGTTCCTCGCGTCATGCAGCATGAAACGGTGGTAAAAATTCGCGTGGCGCAGAGCGGCACCAACCTGCCGGACGGCTTTTATCTCTACCAGCAGCTTTCGGCGAAGGGGGTGCACATTAAGAGCATCACAACCGCAGGCGACGCGCTGGTTATTCATTTTGAAAATGAAGAGCAAAGCCTGGCCGCGCAGAAGGTGCTGCGCCGTCTGCTGCCGCAGGGGCTGGTGGTCGCAGCGGGCCCGCAGGCTTCACAGCAGGTGATTGATCCTAACCGCCCCACTTACAGCTAATCCCCGCCGTCTGGCCACCCGCCAGACGGCCGATATTCTCCGCTATCTCCGCGTGTTCTTTGAATTTTTTCGACGGCTGTCTATCCTTAAAGGTAGCGCGAGCTGGGATGCCCCTCCTGTCCGGTTTGCGACAGGTCATCAACAATGGAAGGTAAATACCTGATGAAACATCAATTACTGCTGAGTGCGGTGCTGTTCTCTCTCTCCGGTTCACTGCTGGCAGCAGAGTCCCTGTGCCAGCAGAAAGAGCATGACATCCAGCGCGAAATTGAGATGGCGAAACAGCACAATAACCAGCGCCGGGTCACCGGTCTGGAACGTGCGTTAACCGAGGTTCGCGCGGGCTGCACCGATAAGAAGCTGAAATCAGCCCACGCTGAGCGCATCGAATCGCAAAAGCACAAAGTTGCCGAGCGCGAGCGCGAGCTGCAGGAAGAGCGCCAGGACGGCGATGACAAAGACAAGATCGACAAGCGCAAACGTAAGCTGGAAGAGGCGCAGCACACGCTGAAAAAGCTGCAGGCTGAGCCTTACTAATCGGACGTAATAACTTGCTGTAATGGAGAACTTCATGGCTAAAGACACCACCTCTGAGCATCTGCGCGCAGAACTGAAAAACCTTGCTGACACCCTGGAAGAAGTATTAAGCAGCTCAGCCGACAAATCAAAATCGGAGCTGGACAAGCTGCGTCATAAAGCGCGCGGCGCACTGGAAAGTTCCCGTGAACGTCTGGGCGAATCCGGCGAACGCCTTGCGCAGACCACGCGTGAAGCGGCGGAAAAAGCGGACGATTATGTTCGTGAAAACCCGTGGCACGGCGTCGGTATCGGTGCAGCCGTGGGCGTGTTGATCGGCATTCTGATTTCACGTCGTTAATATGAGCGACGGTCAGAGCCACGGCCCAGGCAAAGGGGTCTTCAACATTGGACAGCGCGTCGTCACCACGCTGGTCAGTATGGTCGAAACCCGGGTCCGGCTGGCGGTTGCAGAGCTGGAAGAGGAAAAAGCCAACCTGATTCAGATGCTGATCATGGTGGGTCTGACCATGCTGTTTACCGCGTTCGGCTTAATGAGCCTGATGGTGCTGATCATCTGGGCAGTAGACGCGCAGTACCGGCTGATGGCGATCGCCGTCACCACCGGCGTGCTGTTTGCGCTGGCGCTGATCTTCGGCCTGTGGACGCTACGCAAATCCCGTCAGTCGACGCTGCTGCGCCATACGCGCAAAGAGCTGGATACCGATCGTAAATTGCTGGAGGAGCATCGTTCATGAGTCGTCACGAACGTGAGGCCCGTATCCACGAGCTGCTTAACCAGGTACAGCAGCAGCGGCTCGATCTCAGTGCAGCGCGGCGTGACTGGCTGGCCGGGACGGCGCATTACGATCGTGGCTGGCTGACGCTGCTGAGTATGCGGCGCTATCTGGCGATTGGCAGCAGTGCGCTGGCTATCTGGTCAGTGCGCAGCCCTAATCGCATTTTGCGCTGGGCCAAGCGAGGCTTTGGCCTGTGGAGCACCTGGCGCATGATCAAATCTACCCTGGCGACCCGCTAATCTCTTATTCAAACCGGATCTTATCCATCCGGTTTCGTTCCTTCAGTATTCCTGAATAACATCGACAGTTTATCTCGCTTACAACCTGGCGACGCCCCGCTTATTATCTTTCTCCATCAGCCCGGTTAACCGCACATCGCGGTACCGCCGGACATAAAACCGCGGGCCAACAGCCTGCATCAAAAATCCTGTTGGAGTAAATGATGAAAAAATTCGAAGACTCAGGCCTGCTGCTGGCACGCGTACTGATGACCATCCTGTTTATTACGGCCGGCTGGGGCAAACTGACCGGCTATGCGGGCACCGCGCAGTACATGCAATCCATGGGCGTACCGGGCTTTCTGCTGCCGCTGGTCATTCTGCTGGAACTGGGTGGCGGCCTGGCGATTCTGTTCGGTTTCCTGACGCGCTTTACCGCCCTGTTTACCGCAGGCTTCACGCTGCTGACAGCATTCCTGTTCCACAGCAACTTTGCGGAAGGTGTTAACCAGCTGATGTTCATGAAGAACCTCTCTATTGCCGGGGGCTTCCTGGTGCTGGGTCTGGTAGGTCCGGGTGCCTACAGCATTGATCGCCTGATTCGTCAGCGCGCCATGCCGGCAACCGCACGCTAAGCATACACGCGTTGCCACAGCACATATACTGAATCAGGGGCGGGGATTTTCCTCGCCCTGTTTTTTTATGGAGGGCTTATGGGACAGCTGATTGACGGTGTCTGGCATGACACCTGGTATGATACGAAGTCAACCGGTGGCCGCTTCAGGCGTAGTGAAGCCGTCTGGCGTAACTGGGTGACGCCGGATGGCAGCGCCGGCCCTGACGGTAAAGCCGGGTTTGCCGCAGAACGCGATCGCTATCATCTTTATGTGTCACTGGCCTGCCCGTGGGCACACCGCACGCTGCTGATGCGCAAGCTGAAAGGACTGGAGGAGATGATTTCCGTCTCCGTGGTGCATCCGCTGATGCTGGAGAACGGCTGGACCTTTGATGACACGTTTCCGGCTGCGACCGGAGATACGCTGTATCAGAATGCATTTTTATACCAGTTGTACCTGCATGCCGATCCACACTACACCGGACGCGTAACGGTGCCGGTGCTGTGGGACAAAGCGCAGCACACCATTGTCAGCAATGAGTCGGCCGATATCATTCGCATGTTTAACAGCGCGTTTGATGCTCAGGGCGCGCGGGCCGGTGATTACTATCCGGTGGCACTGCGGGCGCAAATCGACGAGCTGAACGGCTGGATTTACGACACCGTGAATAACGGCGTGTATAAAAGCGGATTTGCGACGTCGCAGGCGGCCTACGATGAAGCGGTCACCGCACTGTTCCATTCGCTGGCGCGGCTGGAGCAGATTCTTGGCCAGCATCGCTATCTGACCGGCGACCAGCTGACAGAAGCGGATTTACGGCTGTGGACAACGCTGGTACGCTTTGATCCGGTATACGTGACGCACTTTAAGTGTGACCGCCACCGCATCAGTGATTACCGCAATCTCAGCGGTTTCCTGCGCGACATCTATCAGATGCCGGGTATTGCTGAAACGGTGAATCTGCCGCACATTCGCCACCACTATTACGGCAGCCACAAAACCATCAATCCGAATGGCGTTATCTCGCTTGGCCCGGCCTTTGACTGGGATGAACCGCACGGCCGCGGATAATACCGCTGCCTGGCCCTCTTCCTGCTTACGGCAAGAGGGCCAGTGCCGTGCGCATCAGGCAAATTTAATCAGCACCATGCCGGCTAACAGCATCGCCACGCCGCACCATCCCCGGCGGCTCAGCCGCTGATCAAACAGAATCCACCCTGCCGCGACCGTTGCGACTAAACCGAAACCGCCCCACAGCGCATAGGCAACCGCAAGGTCGATGCCTTTTACCGCCTGCGCCAGCGCACTAAACGCCGCCAGTACCCCGGCCAGCGACAACAGGCCGTACAGGGGCCGGCGGAAGCCGTTCGCATATTTAAGAAAGATGTTCGCCACAATCTCCAGCACCACGGCCAGCAGCAGCCAGCCCAGGTGTAACCAGTTAAAGGTTGCCATGCTTCACCTCACAACGGCTGCGGGTGCCGGTTTTAATCAGCACAATACCGGTAATCAGCGTGATTAAACCGGCAATTTTCAGCGGCGACAGAGACTCACCAAATAACATCACGCTGAACAGCGTAATAAACAAAATGCCCACGCCTTCCCACATCGCATAGGCCACGCCCAGCGCAATACGTTTAACGGCAAACGACAGAAAAATATAAGACAGCGCAATCATAAACAGCATCAGTAAATAACCGGCGCTGCCCCCGGTTACGCTGGCCCATTTCATCGATAGCGTGCCGGTTATTTCCGCCACAATTGCCAGCGCCAGTAAAATCCAGTACCGCATTCGTTCTCTCCTTTATGAGAAATAAAAGCCATCCACGCCGGTTTACGGCATGTAAATCATCAGGAAATAAAAAATAAAAAAGGAGAGAAAGAGACTACAGCGCGAAGCGCCAGTGCTGATCGCTGGTCAGGCAGAAAGAAAGGCTGAAGAAAGAAGGAACTGGAAGACGCACCCTGGCGAATTTTTTATCCATACATTTACAACTTATCCACGTTGTTGCTTTTCCCGTTGTGGATGAAAAATTGTCTCCGGTAGTTAAACACGCGCATATTCTGGCATAATGAAAGCATGTTTTTCCGGAATTTTCATTTCTTTACGCACACGGATGCCCGCATCTTTATTACATCCTGCCTGCGTAAAAAAACATCTGGCAAAAAGCCTTTCAGCACGCTTTGTGCTTTTTAATTTAACCCTCCTGATTTCAGAAAGGCATTATTCTTATCGCCAGCCGCAGCAACGCAAATAAGCATTAAGCCTGAGCCCGTCATAATCCGTGACACGACGCTTGCCCGCTTCACAGCACAGCGGCCTCAGCGTCGTGCCCGCACAAAAACGCGCTTTTAACGGTGGCTGACGCCGGCGCACGCTTTCGGCCAGGCGACGGACGGGCCCGGCTTTTTTACCGGCCGGCTGCCGACGCGGTGTGGCTTCGGCATCCGTCATCTGAGGTGAAACGCGCGATAATGCGCAGCCCGTCAGCGGGTCAGGCGACTCCCCGCTGGAAAGGCACGAGGGTCAGCAGGTTAATCGCCAGCTGACTGTGCAGCAGCATGACCAGCAGAATGGCCGCGGTGCAGATCATCTGCGCCACCACAGCTTTATGCAGGCGCGCCACCTGTGTACGCCAGTCCGCATCGCCAGGGCGCAGCGTGGCAAGTGCGGCACTGGCCGGGTCACGCAGTCGCTTCTCTGCCAGCGAATCGATCACGAAAATCGCCACGCTCAGCAGAAACCAGATCTGAAAAAGACGGTGCCAGTCGTACAGCCAGAACATGGCGATGCCGCTCAGCATCAATGCCCAGCCAGCGATGTTGTAATAGCGGTCTGTGACCGCCAGCCCCTGCAGCAGCAGCGCGGCCCCCTCCGGCTGACAGCGCTTAAGCCGCGCCGAAAGCCAGGGTGCAAAGAGCAGCGGGCCGGTCGCGGCGACTGCTGCCAGGGCGTGAAACAGTTTAATAACGTCGTAACTCACTGCACTTTTCTCCGGTTATTTCAGGTACAGAAGTTACTTTACCGGAGGTGAAGGACGCTAAAAATGTTCACAAAACACATCTTATCGAACCAGACGGACAAGTGTGTCCGGTTACGTCAGGGTACTCGCCCGCTGGTCCTGCAGATACCTGCGTATCTGGCCAGGCCTGCTATCCGCCACGCGCCGGAACCAGTGTCCGAATGAGTCGCCGGAAGAGAAGCCCAGCATCATCGACAGCTGCTCGTTGGAAGCGCCCTCTGCCAGTCCCTGCCAGGCGACTGCCAGCAGCAGGCGGTTATGCCATTCGGTGAAACGCAGCCCGGTTTCTTTGCGGAACAGGCGCGCCAGAGTGCGCTCGGTGGCCCCCACGCGATGTCCCCACTCCGCCAGGCTCAGGCGCTGTGCCGGATCGGCAATCAGGCTGTCGGTGACTTTTTTCAACCGCCCATCCTGCGGCAGCAGCAGGGTAAGGTTGCTGGCGGGCTTCTCTTCGATCTCTTCAAACAGCAGCTGCAGCATCGTGTTGCGGCGCGTGTCCGACAGCGGAGCGCGGGTATCGGCCAGCCGCTCGCACAGCGCAGAAATCAAAAATGACGTATCAATCAGCTTCACCCGGGAAGTTAAGCCGTGGCAGAGCGTCGGGGCGATATAGAGTACCGTCAGATCGACACGGCTATAGGCTTTGCCCCAGTGAACGGTGTCAGGCGGGATCCACACCGCCATCCCCGGCTTCATCAGCCAGTGCTGCTCTGGCGTATGGCCATGCAGTACGCCATGTTTAACCAGCACAAACTGGCCCAGGGGATGGCGATGAGGGGCATTCTCCCTCGTCGCGATTTGCTCCAGCACACGCTCAATAATCAGCGCATCATTGTTTAACGTCACGGTATCCATCTGTTCGGTTTTCTGGCTTTTTCGCCGGGTAAGCGCGGGGCAGCGACAGGGTAAAGATCAATCCTGCCAGCATACTGACGCCCAGAATAATAAAACAGATTGGGAAAGCGCGGATGCCGCTCAGATGCAGCTGCACCGTCGCCAGAATATTGACGCCCAGCGCCGCGCCGAGGTTACGTAAAAACTGCACCGTCGCGGTCCAGGCGCCGAGGCGCTCTGGCGGCGCGGCGTTCTGCGCCAGCACCAGCGTCGTGGTCGCGGTAAAGCCCATACCCAGACCGATCAGCAGCAGCGCTGTCGCCATCAGCCACGGCTGCTGCTGCGCGATGGCCCAGGCCATCAGCAGGCCACCCGCGGCCAGTTGCAGCATGCCACCGGCGGCCATGCGTCGGTAACCCGCCGCCGCCAGCTTCGCACCGCAGACTGCCGCGCCCGCCACCCAGCCCAGCGCCGCCAGCATCACCAGCAGCCCGGTCGGGACGCCGATCGTCTGCTGGCTCAGCGCCAGTGGCAGCAGCGTGACGGCAGCATACAGCCCGGCGCTGGAAAGCAGCACCAGCACAAGAATCGGAAACAGCCTGCGCTGCTGAAAAAGCGGCAGCGGGATCGGGCTGCTTTCCGGCTGACGCCGCACGCGGGCGATCAGCACCAGCAGTCCCAGCAACAGGCCCGTTGTCAGTATGCCGATCGGGCCGGGGCCCCTTTCCGGCAGCGCGGTCAGCAGCAGCAGGCAGCAGGCGGCCACGATCAGCGCCCCCTGCCCCGGCACGTCCAGACGCGCCTTACCCGACCGTTTGCTGACCGCCGGGGCGACAAACAGCAGCGCCATGGCCAGCAGGCCCGTCGGAATATTCAGCCAGAAGATCGCCCGCCAGCCGAACGCCGCTGACAGCGCGCTGCCGAGCAGCGGGCCCGCGATGGCAGAGAGCCCCCAGACGCCGCTGAGCATTCCCTGCATCCTGCCGCGCCGCTCAGCGTCGAACAGCTCTGCCAGCAGCGAATAGGAAAGCACAATAATCCCGCCGGCACCGATGCCCTGTAACGCCCGCGCCAGAATTAGCATCGGCATGGTGGCGCTGACCGCCGCCAGCACCGAAGCCGCAAGAAAAATCAGCAGGCATGCTTTCAGCATGGCGGAGACGCCAAACCGGTCACCGCACGCACCGGCCAGCGGTGCCACCAGCGCGACCGGCAGTAAAAAGGCGGACATGACCCAGGGCCAGAGCGCCGGATGGCCCAGCTGCTGGCTGATGGTCGGCAGCACCGTACTGACGATGGTGCTGTCCACCGCAGCGAGAAACAGGGCAACCACCACGGCCAGTACGCCGGGATGGTTTTTTCCGGGCTGCGCCGGTGAAAGACGCGCATTAAGCAGATTCATGCTGCAACCTGAACGGCGCGGGTAATGGGCTGCCGCTGCGGGAAAACCTGACGGCCAAAGAAGTGTTTAACGAGATAGTCGCGCTGTGCAGGTAAAATAACCCTCCACTGCGGCACCCGATTGGCGCAGCGTCAGGGGTATCCATCGCCAGCAAATCAATTGTAACCCCCTGCACCTGATGGCACGCCATTGCAGGCGGCTGTTCACCCTCCATCCCGGTCGAAAAAGTCGCTCTGTGCGGCTGTATTGTTAAAAAATCACGCATTCTCGTTTTCTCCTGTTGGGTAATAACCGTGAGGCAGGATAAATAGTCTTTCGCCGTCACAACATGTTCAGCTGTGACACATTTTCGAATGAAACAGACAACAGGCGCAGACGGTGAATAAGCGAGGTGAACTGCCGGGCCGACAACTCTTTTCTGCCGCACAACGTAAAACGCCCGCAGATCTTCACCTGCGGGCGTCTTTTAATGAGTCGAAACTGACCGATAAGCCGCGTTCTTTTATAAAGAGCGTCGTGGACAGTCGCCCCTGGCGCAGAACGTAAAACGCCCACAGATCTTCACCTGCGGGCATCTTTTAAGGCGTCGACGCTGACCGGTAAGCCGCGTTCTTTTATAAAAAGCGTCGTGGACAGTCGCCCTGGCGCAGAACGTAAAACGCCCGCCGATCTTCACCTGCGGGCGTCTTTTAAGGCGTCGACGCTGACCGGTAAGCCGCGTTCTTTTATAAAGAGCGTCGTGGACAGTCGCCCTAGCGCAGAACGTAAAACGCCCGCAGATCTTCACCTGCGGGCGTCTTTTAAAAAGTCGAAACTGACCGATAAGCTGCGTTCTTTTATAAAGAGCGTCGTGGACAGTCGCCCCTGGCGCAGAACGTAAAACGCCCGCAGATCTTCACCGGCGGGCGTCTTTTAAGGCGTCGACGCTGACCGGTAAGCCGCGTTCTTTTATAAAGAGCGTCGTGGACAGTCGCTCCTGGCGCAGAACGTAAAACGCCCGCAGATCTTCACCTGCGGGCGTCTTTTAAGGCGTCGACGCTGACCGGTAAGCCGCGTTCTTTTATAAAAAGCGTCGTGGACAGTCGCCCTGGCGCAGAACGTAAAACGCCCGCAGATCTTCACCTGCGGGCGTCTTTTAAAAAGTCGAAACTGACCGATAAGCCGGGTTCTGTCGTGGACAGTCATTCATCTAGGCCAGCAATCGCTCACTGGCTCAAGCAGCCTACCCGGGTTCAGTACGGGCCGTACCATGTGAACCCCTATTTGGCCTTGCTCCGGGTGGAGTTTACCGTGCCACGGTCTGTTGCCAGCCGCGCGGTGCGCTCTTACCGCACCCTTTCACCCTTACCTGATCCCATTACTGGGCCATCGGCGGTTTGCTCTCTGTTGCACTGGTCGTAGGCTTGCGCCCCCCAGGCGTTACCTGGCACCCTGCCCTATGGAGCCCGGACTTTCCTCCCCTCTGCCCGTCTCCCCCGAAAGGGACGACGACAAAGCGGCGACTGTCTGGTCAGCTTCGGCGCGGGATAATAGGCGATTCGCCGCCATTTGTCACGCCTCTTGCTGCTCCAGCGCATACTTGTACAGGGCGTTTTTCTTAACCCCATGAATTTCTGCCGTCAGCGCCGCCGCCTTTTTCAGCGGCAGTTCGCTCTGCAGCAGCGCCAGCGTGCGCAGCGCATCCGCTGGCAGCGTTTCTTCATTCGCTTTATGGCCCTCCACAATCAGCACCATCTCGCCTTTACGGCGATTTTCATCTTCCTGCACCCACGCCAGCAAATCTGCCACCGGCGCACCGTGTAGCGATTCCCAGGTTTTGGTCAGCTCGCGGGCCAGCACCACGTAGCGTTCGGCGCCCCAGACGCTGACCATATCCTGCAGCGTGTCCAGCACGCGGTGGGTGGATTCATAGAAAATCAGCGTGCGCGGCTCTTCGCCCAGCGCGCGCAGCGTATCGCAGCGCCCTTTGCTTTTCGCCGGCAGAAACCCTTCGTAACAGAAACGATCGGACGGTAACCCCGCCGCGCTTAATGCTGTGATGGCCGCGCAGGCCCCTGGCAACGGCACGACGCGCACCCCTGCTTCACGGCAGCGACGCACCAGATGATAGCCCGGATCGTTGATTAACGGCGTGCCCGCATCTGAGACCAGCGCAATGCTCTGGCCCTCCTGCAGCTTCGCTAACAGCACCTCGGCTTTCTGCTGTTCGTTATGGTCGTGAAGTGCGAACAGTCGCGCATTGATGGCGAAATGTTGTAGCAACAGCCCGGTATGACGTGTATCTTCCGCTGCGACCAGATCGACGCTGGCAAGCACCGTCAGCGCACGCTGCGTGATATCACCCAGGTTACCGATCGGGGTAGGAACGATATAGAGCGTGCTGGCAGAAATCTCTGCCCGATCGAGTTGTTTCATTGTTTCATCCGAATTGCCGATTTAATATTGAGCATCTTGAAAAAAACATCACTGGATACAGTATGCTTCCTTCAAAAGTCGTACGTCATAAAGCAGGACGCTTTGTACCTGTTCTTCTCGCTGGACTGATTTTAGCCGCCTGTAGTGGTCAGGGACCGCAGCAAACGTCAAACGTCAATATTCAGGGCCCTGCTACTGGCCAGTCTGACTATTATCTGCAACAGGCGCAGCAAAGCAGCGATGATAGCAAGACCGACTGGCAATTACTTGCCATCCGTGCCCTGCTGAAGGAAGGAAAGTATCCTCAGGCGCAGACGCAACTGAGCCAGCTGCCGCAGCAGTTGTCTGATACGCAACAGCAGGAGCTGCTGTTACTGCGCGCGCAGATGCAGATTGCCCTGCAGGATTTCAGCGGCGCGCAGCAGCAGCTTACCCAGGTGAAACCGGCTGCGCTGTCGCAGGATCAGCAGGTGCGCTTCTATGCCCTGCAGATCGCCGCCGCGCAAAATCGTCCTTCGCTGGCGCTGCTGCGCGCCTATATTGCTCAGGAGCCGCTGCTGCAGGGCACCGATCACCAGAGCAATATCGACGCCACCTGGCAGGCGCTGACGCAGCTGACGCAGGATCAGCTCAACAGCCTGGTGATTAACGCCGACGAAAATACGCTGCAGGGCTGGCTCGATCTGCTCAATACCTGGCACGCCAATAGTCAGGATCCGCAAATGCTGAAAGCGGCGATTGCCGACTGGCAGACGCGCTATCCGCAAAACCCGGGCGCGAAAACGCTGCCTACCCAGCTCAGTCAGGTGAAGAATTTCACGGCCGCGTCAACCAGCACTATCGCCCTGCTGCTGCCGCTGAACGGTCAGGCCCAGGTGTTTGCCAGCGCCATTCAGAAAGGCTTCAACGACGCGAAAAACGGTGTGCTGAACGCCCCGGCAGCGCAGCCTGCCGCGCCTGCCGCCGACACCGCAGCCGCGCAGACGCCGGCGACCGCCTCCGGCACTGCGGCCAGCCCGGCTGCCAGCACGACGACGCCAGCCCAGCCGGCGCAGCCGACACAAACCGCGCAGCCTGCTTCAGCAACGCCGCCGGCCACCGCCCAAGCCAGCAGCAGTGCACAGGTCAAGGTCTACGACACCAGCAACCAGCCCATCGCTCGGGTGATGCAGCAGGCGCAGCAGGACGGCGCGACGCTGGTCGTCGGCCCGCTGCTGAAAAGCAACGTGGAAGCGGTGGCGAACAGCCAGACAACGCTGAACGTGCTGGCGCTGAATGAGCCGGAGCAGATCCAGAACCATCCGAATATTTGCTATTTTGCGCTTTCTCCTGAAGACGAGGCGCGCGATGCCGCGCACCATATCCATGAACAGGGCAAAAGCCAGCCGCTGCTGCTGATTCCGCGCAGCAACTACGGTGACCGTATCGGTAAAGCCTTTGCGCAGGAGTGGCAGAAGCTGGGCGGCGGTACCGTGCTGCAGCAGCGCTTTGGTGGCGTTGCCGAGCTGAAACAGGGTATCAACAGCGGTGCGGGCATTACGCTGAGCGGCACCCCGCTGACGGTGCAGCCGGACGCCGCGCAGAGTGTGGCGGCGGCAGGCCTGAACATACCGGCACCGCAGACCAGCACGCCGGCGGCGGACGCCAGCAGCGGCAGCCCGGACGCGGTGTACATCGTTGCCAGCCAGGATGAGCTGCAGCTGATTAAACCGATGATTGCTATGCGCACCAGCAGCCGCAATAACATCGCCCTGTACGCCAGCTCGCGCAGCGCGCAGGCCGGTGCCGGCCCGGACTTCCGTCTGGAGATGGACGGCCTGCAGTTCAGCGACATTCCGCTGCTGTCCGGCGCTAATCCGGGGCTGATGCAGCAGGCGGCGCGCAGCTTTAATAACGATTATTCGCTGGTGCGCCTCTATGCGATGGGCATTGATGCCTGGACGCTGGCGAATCAGTTTAATCAGATGCGTCAGGTGCCTGGCTTCGCCATTGATGGCAATACCGGTAAGCTGAGCGCCGACACGGATTGTGTGATCAACAGGAAGCTGGCATGGAACCAGTACCGTCAGGGACAAATCGTTCCGGTGCAGTAAACCGCCAGCGCATTGGCGCTGAGCAGGAGCAGCTGGCGCGCGGCTATCTTGAGCGCGCTGGCCTGCAGTGGATTGCCAGTAACGTGCGCAGCCGCAGTGGTGAAATTGACCTCATCATGCGTGATGCTGATTGCTGGGTATTTGTTGAAGTGCGCTACCGCCGCAATGCGCGCTATGGCGGCGCGGCAGCCAGCGTGACGCGCCAGAAACAACACAAGCTGCTGCGCGCGGCCGCCCTGTGGTTGCTGGCGCGCGGCGGCAGTTTTGATACGGTGAATTGCCGTTTTGACATCATTGCCATTACCGGGTGCGAGCTGGAGTGGCTGCCCGATGCCTTTAATGCCGATGGATAGAACCAGGTGGTCTTGTGCAGGACAGAATTAAAGCGTGTTTTACCGAAAGTATTCAGACGCAAATCGCCGCAGCCGAAGCGCTGCCCGATGCCATTTCCCGCGCCGCGATGACGCTGGTGCAGTCGCTGCTGAACGGTAACAAAATTCTCAGCTGCGGCAACGGTGCTTCCGCAGCCAACGCGCAGCACTTTGCCGCCAGCATGATTAACCGGTTTGAAACCGAGCGCCCCAGCCTGCCCGCACTGGCGCTGAGCGCAGATAACGTGATGCTGACGGCGATTGGTAACGATCGTCTGCACGATGAAATTTATGCCAAGCAGGTTCGTGCGCTTGGTCAGGCTGGCGATGTGCTGCTGGCTATCTCCACCCGTGGCAACACCCGTGACATCGTCAAAGCGGTGGAAGCTGCGGTTACCCGCGATATGACCATTGTTGCGCTGACCGGCCATGATGGCGGTGAGCTGGCGGGCCTGCTTGGCCCGCACGATGTGGAAATTCGCATTCCGTCACATCGCAGCGCGCGCATTCAGGAAATGCATATGCTGACGCTGAACTGCCTGTGCGATTTGATTGATAACACTTTGTTCCCACACCAGGAATGACTGAAGGAGCTCAAATGAAAGCATTGAACGCTATCGCCATTCTGCTAACGGCCCTGCTGCTGCAGGGCTGCGTTGCGGTGGTGGCTGGCGGCGCGGCAGTCGCCACCAAGACCGCCACCGATCCCCGTACCGTCGGTACGCAGGTGGATGATGGTACGCTGGAGCTGCGTGTCTCCAACGCGCTGGCAAAAGATGACCAGATTAAAAACCAGGCGCGCGTGGTCGTGACCGCCTATCAGGGCAAAGTGCTGCTGACCGGACAAGCGCCGTCGGCTGACCTGGCCAGCCGTGCGAAGCAGATCGCCATGGGCGTGGATGGCGCGACCGAAGTGTACAACGAGATTCGTATCGGGCAGAAAGTGAGCCTCGGCACCTCGTCATCGGATACCTGGATCACCACCAAAATCCGTTCGCAGTTGCTGGGCAGCGATCAGGTGAAATCCTCAAACGTCAAAGTGACCACCGAGAATGGCGAGGTATTCCTGCTGGGCCTGGTGACTCAGGAAGAAGCGACCGCGGCGGCAGATATTGCCAGCCGGGTGAGCGGCGTCAAACATGTGACCACGGCGTTTACGATTCTGAAGTAAACTGCAGCAAAACAGCGACGGCGGCCTGCGGGCCGCCTTTTTTATACCGGAATATCAATCACCAGCGCGCGCAGCGGCGTGCTGGCCTGCAGGGTAATCTGCGGCTCATCACTGACAAAAGCGCCATCGCCGCAGCCGAGCTGCGCCTCGCTGGCGCTGCCAGCCTGAACATTCATGGCGCCGTGAATCGATTGCAGATAGGCGCGCGGACCGTGCAGCGGCACCGTACGGCTGACGCCCGGCTGCAGCGTGATCTGATGCACCCACACCTGCTGGCGCAGCTGCAAACTTCCCTCCGCGCCCTCCGGCGACGCCAGCAGCAGGTGCGTCTGCGCCGGCAGCGTCATTTTCTGCAGCAGCGGGTTTTCCCGCTCCGGACAGGCAGCGAGCCACAGCTGCATCCGCGTCAGCGGGCGATCTTTACTGATGTTGATTTCGCTGTAGGTCACGCCGGGACGGGTGGACAGCAGCATCGCTTCACCGGCGCGGGCGATCAGGTGGTTGCCTTCGCTGTCACGGTATTCGGCTTCGCCCTGCAGGACCAGATTCAGCACATCCACCTGCGGATAGGTGCGCGGCTGAAATGCCGCGCCGGGCGCCAGCACTTCCTGATTCAGGACGCGCAGCGAGGCGTATCCCATCAGCTGCGGGTCAAAATAGTGGCCAAACGAAAAGCTGTAACGCGCCTGCAACCAACCGAAATCGGCCTGGCCACATGCGGACGCGCAGCGGGTTGTCATCATGATTTACCTCCGACGCACCGTGGTCAGAATCGACCACAGGCTTTATGGGTCAATGGTAAAAGGCTGGACGCCGGATTGTTAGCCAGTTAATCTGCCTGGCATATTCAAATTTACTGACAGAGAATCGGTATGGCTAAAGAGCGCGCGCTAACGTTAGAAGCTTTACGTGTGATGGATGCTATTGACCGGCGCGGCAGCTTTGCCGCCGCGGCTGATGAACTGGGCCGCGTTCCCTCCGCCCTCAGCTACACCATGCAGAAGCTGGAAGAGGAGCTGGACGTGGTGCTGTTTGACCGCTCCGGCCACCGCACGAAATTTACCAACGTTGGACGCATGCTGCTGGAGCGCGGTCGCGTGCTGCTGGAAGCGGCCGATAAACTCACCACCGATGCCGAAGCGCTGGCTCGCGGCTGGGAAACGCACCTGACCATCGTTGCCGAAGCGCTGATTCCCACTGAACTGCTGTTCCCGCTGGTGGAGAAGCTGTCCGAAAAAGCCAATACGCAGATTTCCCTGATCACCGAAGTGCTGGCCGGCGCCTGGGAGCGGCTGGAACAGGGACGCGCAGATATTGTGATTGCGCCGGATATGCACTTCCGCGCCTCAACCGAGATCAACACACGCAAGCTGTACAGCATCATGAGCGTGTATGTCGCCAGCCCCGATCACCCGATTCATCAGGAAGCGGAGCCGCTTTCAGAAGTCACGCGCGTCAAGTACCGCGGCATTGCCGTGGCGGACACCGCGCGCGAGCGCCCGGTGCTGACGGTACAGCTGCTGGATAAACAGCAGCGCCTGACGGTCAGCAGTATGGATGACAAACGCCGTGCGCTGCTGGCCGGACTGGGCGTGGCCACCATGCCCTATCCGCTGGTGGAGAAAGATATCGCTGAAGGTCGCCTGCGCGTGGTGAGCGCCGAATATACCCGCGAAGTGGATATCATCATGGCATGGCGCCGGGACAGCATGGGCGAGGCCAAAGCCTGGTGCCTGCGCGAAATTCCGCGGCTGCTGACGAAGCGCGGATAAGCCGCCGGCCCCGCGACGCGGCTTACAGCCGGCTGAGGCAATCCATCGCCACGGCCTTGAAACTGGCGAAATCCCGGCAGTTGCGCAGACGCGATGTGGCGCGTTCGCGCAGAAAGGTGACGAACAGATCGTAAATCGCCATTGCCTCTTCATATTCGCGTTTGCTGATTGCCAGCAGAAAAATCACCGTGGCGGTCTCATCACCCCAGCTGACACCGTGCGGGGCCAGCACGGTATAGACCACGCTTTTTTTTGCCAGCAGCCCCAGCGCGTGCGGCAGCGCAATGCCCTCTCCGAGCAGCGTGCTGACAATCGCTTCACGCTCCACCACCGAGGGGCAGAAATCGCTATCCACATACCCTTCCGCCTCCAGCTGTGCGCACAGCTGCTGAAACAGCGCTGACTGATCGACCGGCTGGTCCAGCACCATAAAGTGCTGCGCATCAAAGTATTTCTCCAGCATATAAGGTCGGGTGCGATCCACCAGCACCAGTTTACCCAGCTGTTCCAGCTGAAATTCCGTGGGGAACGGGGCCATGACCACCACCGGCTTGTTTTTCTCACTCAGGCGCACGGTGGAAATCACAAAATCCTCTTCCACCTGGTCACGCCTCTCGTAGTCGCGCTGCGACAGGCGCGCCGTCACCACCAGCTGCGGATATTTACGCAACAGCAGCGCTTCAATCATGCGCAGCGTGGAGTTGCCGCTGTCGCACACCAGCAGCACCTGCGGATGCCGCTGATAGCCGACATCGTAATGGCGCTCCAGCCCGACGCCGATATGCAGCACCAGGAAGCCAATTTCGTTTTCACTGATGGTATAGGGCGTGTATTTACCCCAGCTGGTCACGGCAGCCAGCGTCACATCATAAGCCATTGGATAGTGCTGCTTGATGTTGCTGAGCAGCGGGTTCGGAATGTGAATCTGATAGCGCACCCGGGTAATCATGGTTTTGATATGGGTAAGCAGATCGGCGCGCAGCTGTTCGTCCTGCTGCAGCCGGTAGTTGTAATGGGTATTGATATAGCTCAGCAGGTAATCAACCAGCGCATCCGCGTCATCGGCGTTGATGGTGCTGGGGGCCTGCGCCTGGATCTGCCGCGCGGCAATGTTGACCCGCAGCCAGTTCTCCTCAGCCTGCGAGACCGGTTTGCCCACCAGCGGACGCAGCAGAGTGACCAGATGGTGCGCTGCGGCGCGGACCTCTGCCCCCACCTCTTCCGCGCCGGGGTCATTAAGCGGGAAGCCTTCGCTGATGCGGCGCACCGCCACGGCACAGTAAATCAGCAGATAGCGCTCACCCTCATCGCTCAGGCGGATGGCATGGCCGGTAAAGCAGCGCTGCAGCAGCGGCTGCAGCTGCGCCAGCAGGCCAGCGTCAAGCGCTTCGACGGTCAGCAGCGGGCTGTCCGGGGTGTCCTGATCAATTTGCCACAGCAGGTCGGTCAGGCAGGTGCGGATCGCCGCCTCGCTGCCGAACAGCTTCATGCCATAGCGCGGCCGGGTTTCAATTGTCAGCAGGTAGCGTCCCAGCCACTCGCGTACATCGGCCATATCGCCCTGCAGCGTGGCGCGACTGACAAACCACTCTTCAGAGAGATCTTCCAGCTTGAGCGAATAGGTGGCGGTAAGAAAACGGCACAGCAGATAGCGTACGCGATCCTGCGCCGTGCGCGGCACCCGCAGCGGGGCGGCGCGCTCAGCCTGCAGCTGGCCGAAACGCGATGCGTCATCAATCTTCAGCTGATAACCTGCGCCACGCGCCAGCACAAACCGGGCGCCATGCTGCGCCAGCAGCGCATTCAGTGCGGTCATGTCGGTGCGCACCGTGCGCGTTGACACCGAAAAGCGCCGCGCCAGTTCATCCTGCGGCAGCGTTTCGTTTTGCAGCGCAGCAAAAAGTTGCGCCAGGCGCTGATTAGGAAATCTCACGGAACCTCACCTGTGGCTGAGTGATTACAGCAGTTCCCTGCACGTTGCCAGAAGCTGACGCACGTCGTCAACGCGCGTCTCGCCGCTGGCGCGGTCAATGATCGCACTGTAAACGTGGGGGATCACTTTGCTCACGCCGGCCTCCAGCGCAATCCGTACGATCGCGGCAAAGTTCGTGAGATCGATACCGCCGGTAGGTTCCAGCCAGAAATCGCGTCGCGCACAGGCTTCCGCCACCGCGCGATACTCTGCAACCGCCTGCAGGCCGCCCATCGGGAAGTACTTCAGCGCGCTGCCGCCCATGTCCTGCAGCATGGCGATGGCGGTATCCACCGGCACGATGGCATCCGCCGCCTGCGCGCTGCGCGGCCCGGTCGAGATTTTTACCTGTCCCGGCGTGCCGGTGGGTGATACCAGACCATTAACGAGAGTGTGCGGTTGGCCCAGTAACGCCCGGCTGGTCGCGACGCCGGTGAACACCTGATTAACGTGCTGCGGCTGCAGCGCCGCGGCAATTTCACTGACCATCGCGGACTGTGCCGGATCGCCGGCACCCAGCCCGATCGACAGCGCATTATCCGTCAGCGCAGCGTAGTCGCGCATATCGGCAATCGCCGCCTCGGTGGTGGTGTAGTGCTTTGACAATACGCCCACCAGCACGTGCCCTTCGGCTGCCAGCCAGATGTCCCTGGCATTCTGTTTTGAACCCGCCAGCACGTTGAGGCACAGCCGGCCCTGATAAAAATTCGGGAAAAGATTCATGCCCGGCCTCCTTCATTCAGCAGCGCCTGAATGCGGCTGAAAATGGTATGCAGCTGTGCGGCGCTGACGCTGCGCACATCCGCCTCAATAATGCCTTCGTTGGCCTTGTAACCGCGGAAGTAGATAGCGATGTCGCCGCTTTTCAGCGCCTGCACCAGTTCGCCGGTCGGCCAGCCGGTCAGCGCTTCATCAAAAGCGATTTCAGCCCGGGCGATATCGCGCCCGGCGCTATCCCACACCACGCGCGCGGTCACGCCTGGCAGCGTATTGAGGTTATCGATAAATGGTGTCATGTGCGTGACCATCTCCGCACCGCCGGTTTTGCTTTTGAGCTGATAATTTTCAATCGCCTGCGTCAGGCCCAGAATGGCCTCTTTGGCCACTTTCATGGCGCGGCCGATGCCGTTGCTCTGGCGTTTGACCCAGGCAACCTGCTGGCTGCGGCCAATCACCAGACCGCTGCCCGGCCCCTCAATCGCCTTGGCTCCGCTGTAAATCACCAGATCCGCGCCCATGCGGTAGTAACACTGCAGATCCTCTTCTGCGGCTGCATCCACAATCAGCGGTACGCCGTGCTGGTGCGCCACCGCCGCTGCCTGCTCAACGCTAAGGTGGCTTTTCTGCACGCAGTGATGTGATTTCACGTAGAGCAGCGCGGCGGTATTCGGTGTAATGGCTGCCGCCAGCTGCTGCGGTGAACACTCATTGCTGTAACCGGCTTCCACCAGACGTCCGCCGCCCAGCGCCACCATGGTGCCAACCGGCGCGCCGTAATTCACGTTGTGGCCTTTTGGCATCACGATGTCGTGCGGCACGCTAAGCGGTGCAGCGTGCAGGTTATCCCGCAGCCAGTCATCCTCTTTGACAATCACCGCCGCCACGCTTTGTGCAAGGCCGGCCGAGGCACATGACACCACCACCGCGCTCTCCACCTCCAGCAGCCTGGCGATGTAAGCTCCGGTTTTATCCACCAGATCCTGCATCTCAAAATAGTGGCTCAGGCCGTAACGCACGGTCTCTGCCACATCGTCAGACGGTGTGGAGACGCCGAGGATGGTCATGCGCCCCGAGGCGTTGATCACCTGTTTCAGACCATATTTTTCATAAATCGAAGACATGATTGGCTTTCCCTTCATCGGTAAGATGCCACTGGCCCGCGATAACGACGGCCAGCGGCAGCAGCTGTTGCGCACCCGTGATCCGCTCACCCTCTGCATCCGTGAACGGCCGGGCTTCCTCTTTGACGGTAAAAATGGTCAGGTCGGCGTCGTACCCTTCAGCCAGCCGCCCTTTGCTGTGCAGGCGCAGGTTCGCCGCGGCGTGGTCAGTCACGCAGGCAATGACCTGCGGCAGCGTCATGCCAAGGCTGAGAAATTTCGACATGACGTGAGCCAGGCTGTGCACCGGCCCGTGCAGACGGTTGCGGCAGTAAATGTCCGAGCTGATGGTGTCGGGCAGCAGGCCCTGCGCAATCGCCTGCCGCGCCACCGCAAAGCTGAAACTGGCGCTGCCATGACCGATATCCAGCTTCACGCCGCGCGCAATCGCCTGTTTGACCGCCGCCTTCAGGGTGCCCTGCGGCGATAAAATGCGGTTTGGCTTGCCGTTGAAGCAGTGGGTAATAATGTCGCCTGACGTCAGCAGCGCGGCGATCTCTTCCAGCACCGGCGGGTTATTGCCAATGTGTACCATCAGCGGCAGATGGCCTGCCGCCTGCTGAATGGCTTTGGCGCGCACCAGCGGCTGAAGGCCGTTTTCGCCCACCACGCTGCTGCTCATCCGCGCCTTCAGGCCGATGATAAATTCCGGCCGGCGCTGCACCGCCTGCACCACGGCCTCACCGTCGATTTTTGCCATGTCGGCCAGCTCATTCTGCGTCACGATGCCGGTGCGTGAGATATTGATCAGCGCGCGCACATCGGTGATGGCGGATCGGGTGAGCTGCCAGAAATCGTCGATATGGTCAGCGCCGGTGCTGCCCGCATCCACGACCGTGCTCACTCCCTGGGCCACACCGATGGCATCGGCTTCGTCGTGATAAATCGGTGAATGCGGATAGCAGTGCACATGGCTGTCGATCCAGCCGGCGCTGACATAGTAACGCCCGCCAAGGTCGCGCTCCTGCTGCGCGGTCCCCTGCACGTCACCAACCGCCACGATTTTGCCGTGCCGGAGGGCGATGTCAGCCAGCTGTTCATCGCATAACCGCGCACGGCGCAAAATCAGGTCAAACATAAAAGCCTCCATTGTGGGCATGCATCACCCGCCCTGTCGCTTACAGCGAAACCGGGAAGAAAGCGCCCAGTACCATGGCCCCCAGAATCGCGCCACCGGTAATCGGTTTATTCCACAGGTAAAACAGGAGTGCCCCGAGCAGCGATCCCAGTCCGATCGGAATCGATGCCGTTATCGCTGAGAGGATAATCAGCGGCCCGAGAAAACGGCCCGAGGCATTCCCGGCCCCCATCATGACGTCAGCTCCGTAGGTGGAGTCGCTCTGGTTAATGGTGAACTTCCGCGCAAGGATAATGACGTAGCCAATCGCCACCCCGATGACCAGCCCGGTTGCCAGGGAGGCAGCAAAGTTAGCCACCGGAAACACAATGCCCGCCCCCAGCAGCAGCGCCGGCACGCCAAGGCCAACCCCGGTCTGAATGGCCCCGCCGATATCCAGGATGCCCACCAGCGAGCCCTCAATGATGCGTGCGAACAGGAAGCTGGCCCCAAACGCCGCCACCGCGCCATAGACGCCGGTTTCCATACCGGATCGCAGCATGGAGACAAACGCCACTTCGTTAAACGCGCCAATGCCATACAGGTAATACATGTGCGTTCCGGCAAAGACCCCGGCTGACAGCAGGCCAACAAAGATCGGAAATGACCAGTCGGCGTACCAGAACCCTTTGTTTTCGCTTTCGTTCATCTGCCTGCCTCCTTATTTGCCGCTCAGGCTGTTGTGGATCATATCGAGCCAGCCAGGGATGCCGAGCTGGAAGGATTGCAGCAGCTTCATGTCAAAGCCGCGGAAGAAGCCGCTCAGCACAAACAGCAGCACAATGGCAAACATCATCACGCGCGTAACCCGGTTCCAGCCGCTCTCTTCCACGCCTTTGCCTATCAGAATGCCCAGCACCAGGCCCGGCACGGCGTTGCCCATGATCAGCTGCGCCAGGCCGCCGAAGATGGTGGCCCAGAAGCCGGATTTTTTGCCGGCATCAATCGCGGCCAGCCAGAAAATCACCGGCATGACGGTGTTCACCAGCAGGTTGGCAGCCGGCACCAGCACTTTTACCGCCGTCACCTGCAGCGCGGCCGGTACCGCCGATGCAGTACTGTTCAAAAAGGCCACCACGATCATGCCGATGATCCCGCAGGCAATCGCCATGCGCTTAGGGTTGTGCAGCGTTTCCGCGACGTTACGGTTTTTCACCATCAGCGCGGCTGCGCCCCAGTTCGGCAGGATGCGGTGGTCAACGTCCTGCGTGAAGGAACCGGCCGCCACTGAAGAAGCCCAGGCGTTGAAGAAAAAGCCCAGCCCAAAGGAGAAATGCGAAGCCGGATCGCCCTCGCAGGCGTTGAGCTCACCCAGCGTACGAAACGCGCCCATGCCCTGGGTGACTGGCGCGTGGAACATGCGGGCGGCACCGGCACCGACGCCCACGCCGACCAGTCCGCCGATGATCAACGACTTAAACAAAATGATTAGAAACATGCTGTGACCCTTGTTGTCGTTATGGTTGGCCTGACGCGGCAGGCTGCAGGCGCGCGGTGCGGGTATCGCGGGCCGTTGCCGCCGGCAGCCGGTCGGTTCGCCCGCAGCCGGTGCAGCGTGCCGGCCGTCGTCATTCAGGGTGCCGCCGTGAAAGCCACCTCTTCGGTGTCGATCACGGTGACGCTGACAGTGATGTCCAGTTCGACGCTGTAGTGCCGCCGTTCACGCGCGAGGAAGAAAAACAGAAATTTCTCCGTGCGCACCCGCTCCTGCGCGCGCAGCACCCGCACATCCAGCGGTTCGATGCGCAGCAGGATCTTCTGGCTGGTCCGCAGCACCTGCTGCTGCACCTTGCTGAGCGCATCAGCGAAGGCTTTGGCTTTACTGTCGCCGCTGCCCTGCACGGTGACCTGCGTCTGATATTGCTGTTTCATACTCAACTGCCGTGCTTCTTGTTCCAGGCCTGCACCAGGCGCTCACCCAGTTCCTCTTTATCCATAAAACCAAAGCCGAGTACGGTGGCGCCTTCGTTGATCGCGGTTACGCCCTCGTCCACCGAGCGCATGCCGTGTTTCGCTTTATAGCCATATTTGTTCTGCGCGGTGATCGCCCCAGCGCCGCCGCTGCCGCAGAAGGAGATGCCGAAGTCTGCGTTTTCCGCTTTCATCACATCCCCCAGTTTCATATCCGCCGCCACGCCCGGCACCACCACTGCCCGGCCACCCGCTTTCTCAATGCCTGCGGCCACTTTCTGGCCTTTACCCAGGCGATCGCCAATCACTACCGTTACCATGTGCCACTCCTCTGTGATCATGCTTCGTTTGATTTCGCCACTTCGATATGTACCGAAAGCAGCCAGGCTTCTTCCACCGGCAGATTGCCAAACAGATCGACCACCTCCTGCGCCAGCGCCAGCGTGGCGGGCGGGATGTCCTCAAACAGGTCGGCGTCGACGTCCGGTAGCGCTTCGCCGGTCAGAGAGCGTGCCGCCATTGCCCGCACGTGCGCAGCCAGCATCTGCTGCTGCACGGCGTTGGCTTCGATATGGTGGGCGGCATAGATCGCCGCAATCCGGGACAGCACGTTATCTGCCAGCGCCTGAATCGCTTCCGGTGCGCCTGGTTTCAGGGGGACAGCATCACTCCTCACCTCGTTACTCCTGTTACAGCGGACAATTACAGATAATTCGCGTTGAAAAGAAATTACGCTTTCCGCTAACGGGTTTGGAGACGCAACTTTTCCACCTGAAAGTGGAAATCACGCGGGCACGGGTGCGCCAGATCGCAGGATGCACGATGCGTGCAATCACAGGCGTTCAGGCGGGCAAAGCAGAGGTTTTATCGCAGGAGAACGGCGAAGTGTGCGCCGGACAGCGCAGCAGGCAGGCCAGCCCGGCGGCTGGCCTCAGAAATCAGCGGAATTTCTTATGGTTGACGTTGCGAATCTCTTCCAGTTTTTTCGCTTCGGTTTTGGCCTGATCCAGCTTGTTGGCTTTCGCCAGCTGATCGACCACATCAATCTGCGCGATCAGCGAATCAAGACCGGCATGGTAATCTTTGATTTCGGCGCTGTCGGCCGCTTTGCCTTCCAGACGGTCCGGCGTGGATTTTTTGGCATCCTGAGCCGCGGCGCGCATCTTACCGAGGGCAGTCTGCATTTCCTGAGCATTGGTGGTCTTCTTCACCACGCTCAGCCCGTCTTTCAGCGTATCCATATCCTGCTCCAGATCGGCCGCAAAGACGCTGGCAGAGGAGAACAGTAACGACAGAGACAACATGGCAATCAGATGCTTACGCATAACGTGTTCCTTTTAATTATTATCGGGCGAAAAAAAAGCAGCCTCCCGGGCTGCTTTCATCAGACGATGACTTATTGTCCGGCGATCTTCATCTCCGGGAGCAGCACCGAACCGCATTGTATATTGCTGCGTGTTTCAATGTCGTTACCCACCGTTACCATATTGCGCCACATATCGTTAAGGTTACCGGCAATTGTGATCTCGCTCACAGGATATTGAATCTCGCCGTTTTCCACCCAGAAACCGGCGGCACCGCGCGAGTAGTCACCGGTCATGGCGCTGACGCTGGAACCCATCAGCTCTGTCACGATCAGACCGCGTCCCATCTGCTTTACCAGATCGTCAAAGCTGTGGCCCTGACCCGCGATACGCCAGTTATGAATCCCGCCGGCATGGCCGGTACTTTTCAGTCCCAGCTTGCGCGCCGAATAGCTGGTCAGCAGCCAGTTCTGCAGCACGCCGTCTTTAATGATGTCACGCGCTTCAGTGCGCACGCCTTCGCTGTCGAACGGCGTAGAGGCCAGGCCTTTCAGCAGATGCGGCTTCTCTTCAATGCTCAGCCACGACGGGAAAATCTGTTTGCCCAGCGCATCCAGCAGGAAAGTGGATTTGCGATAAACGCTGCTGCCGGCAATCATGCCCACCAAATGGCCAAACAGGCCGGTGGCCACTTCCGGCGCGAACAGCACCGGCGCTTTCATGGTCGGCAGCTTACGCGGCGACAGACGCGCCAGCACGCGGCGGGCACACTCCGCGCCCACCCAGCCGGCGCTCTGCAGATCCGCAATGGAACGACCAATGGTGTAAGCGTAATCGCGCTCCATATCCCCGTTCTGTTCAGCAATGACCGAAGCCGACAGCGAATGGCGGCTGGAGCAGTAGCTCTGCAGCATACCGTGGCTGTTGCCGAAGACTTTAATGCCGACGTGGCTGTTGAAGCTGCCGCCCTCAGTATTGGTAATGCGCGCGTCCGCCTGCAGCGCGGCCTGCTCAGCCTGAGCCGCCAGCTCAATGGCGCGATCGGCGTCGATCTCCCACGGATGGTAGAGATCCAGATCCGGCGCTTCAAAGGCCAGCAGATCGCGGTCCGCCGGCGCGGCGTAAGGATCGGGAGAGGTGTAACGCGCGATATCGATCGCCGCCTGCACGGTGCGCTTAATGGCATCCGGACTGAGATCGGTAGAGGAAGCACTGCCTTTGCGGTTCTGATGATAGACGGTGATACCGAGCGCACCATCGCTGTTGAATTCGACGTTTTCCACTTCGCCGTAGCGGGTACTGACACCGATGCCGGTGGTTTTCGTGACCGCCACTTCTGCTCCATCGGTGCTGGCTTTCGCCAGTTCCAGCGCCTGCGCGACAGCCTGTTCTAACACTTTACGTTGTTCTGCAACCTGAGTAGATACGTTCATCGACCTGCCGTCTAATCTTAAGTATGAATGTAGTGAGTCTATCAGACTCAGAGAACAATTTCGCAGTCGTCCGATAAACTGGTAGGATTAGCCTCTTTTTTTTAGGAGCCAAGATATGACCAGGCAACCCGAAGACTGGCTCGACGATGTGCCCGATAATCAGGAAGAAGATGAAGAGATTATCTGGGTCAGCAAGAGCGAAATTAAACGCGACGCTGAAGAGCTGAAACGCCTTGGTGCCGAGTTAGTAGAGCTGGGGAAAAACTCCCTGGATAAGATCCCACTCGACGAGGATCTGCGTGCCGCCATTGAACTGGCACAGCGCATTAAGATGGAAGGCCGTCGTCGCCAGCTGCAGCTGATCGGCAAGATGCTGCGTCAGCGTGATGAAGAGCCGATCCGCCAGGCGCTGGATAAGCTGAAAAACCGTCACAACCAGCAGGTTGCGCTGTTCCACAAGCTGGAGCAACTGCGCGATCGTCTGATAGAAAAAGGCGATGATGCGGTGGCGGAAGTGCTGAACCTCTATCCGCACGCCGACCGTCAGCAGCTGCGCAGTATGATCCGCAACGCGCAGAAAGAGAAAGCGGCCAGCAAGCCACCGAAATCTGCCCGGCAGATCTTCCAGTATCTGCGCGAGCTGGCCGAGGCGTAACGCCGCCGCCCGCGACTGCCCTCACCCCGAGCGTCTCCCGCAGGCGCGCGAGACGGGATGAGGGCCAGCGCGGCCCTTCCTTTATTACGCTAACCGATCCAGCAGCTTCTGGTGAATACCACCGAAGCCGCCGTTACTCATCACCAGAATCGAATCACCGGGCTGCGCAGCTTTCGCCACCATCTCCACCAGCGTATCAATATCTGCCGTCCAGTGGGCAGGCTGAATGCAGGCCTCGGCCACGTCAGACACCTGCCACGGAATGTGATGCGGCTGGAACAGGAACACTTCATCGGCGCGTCCCAGCGACGGCGCGAGATCGTTTTTGCTGACGCCCATTTTCATGGTGTTTGAGCGCGGCTCCAGCACCGCTAGGATGCGCGCCCGACCGCCGACTTTACTGCGCAGCGCTGCCAGCGTGGCGTGGATCGCCGTCGGATGGTGAGCGAAGTCGTCGTAAACTTTTATGCCATTGACTTCCCCGCGCAGCTCCAGACGACGCCGTGCGTTGATAAAGCTGCTGAGCGCGTCGCCGGCATCGGCCGGGCGCACGCCAACATGCCGGGCGGCAGCCACCGCCATCAGGCCGTTGTGCATGTTGTGTTCACCGACCAGCGACCAGTTCACCTCACCCGCTTTTTCGCCATCCAGCCAGATCTCCCAGCGTGAGGCATCCGGCGTCAGCTTTTTCGCCTGCCAGCGGCCGTTATCGCCGGCGGTCTCCTGCTCGCTCCAGCAGCCCATCGCCATCACCTGTTTGAGATTGTGATCGTGCTCCGGCAGCAGGATGCGGCCCTGGCCCGGCACAATGCGGATCAGGTGATGGAACTGCTTCTGAATGGCGCGCAGATCGTCAAAGATATCGGCGTGATCGAACTCAAGGTTGTTGAGGATCAGCGTACGCGGGCAGTAGTGCACGAACTTGGAACGCTTGTCGAAAAACGCACAGTCATACTCATCCGCTTCAATCACGAAGAATGGACTTTTTCCTAATTTTGCCGAAACGTCGAAGTTTCCCGGTACCCCACCAATAATGAAGCCCGGTTCAAGGCCGCAGGCCTCAAGAATCCACGCTGCCATGCCGGCTGTGGTGGTTTTACCGTGGGTGCCGGCCACCGCCAGCACCCAGCGATCGCGCAGCACGAAATCGTGCAGCCATTGCGGGCCAGACAGGTAAGGAATGTTGCGTTCCAGGACCGCTTCCACACAGGGATTGCCGCGCGTCATGGCGTTACCGATAATCACCAGATCCGGCTGCGGGTCCAGCTGGGCGGCATCATAACCTTCTGTTAATTCAATGCCTTGCTGCTCCAGCAGCGTGCTCATCGGCGGGTAAACGTTGGCATCTGAACCGGTCACTTCGTGTCCCAGCGAGCGCGCCAGCATTGCCAGTCCGCCCATGAAAGTGCCGCAAATCCCAAGGATGTGAATACGCATAAAGAGATCCATTACTCAAAAGTTCGGCGCACAGTGTAACGCCGAGTCAGAAGGGAAGAAACGGATTAGGACTATGGTTTTTGAAGTTCAATCGGCTAAACTGCGTACGCATACGTTGGCAGTTTGTTACAGCTGCTGCCACTCCATCGTAGATTCAGGGAATGTGTTATGAAAACGTTAGGCGAATTCATCGTCGAGAAGCAACACGACTTTCCTCACGCCACAGGTGAACTGACGGCGCTGATTTCTTCCATCAAGCTGGGCGCGAAAATCATCCACCGCGATATTAACAAAGCGGGTCTGGTGGATATTCTGGGTGCCAGCGGCGTGGAAAACGTCCAGGGTGAGCAGCAGATGAAGCTGGACCTCTTCGCTAACGAGAAACTGAAAGCCGCCCTGAAAGCGCGCGGTGTGGTTGCCGGTATTGCTTCAGAAGAAGAAGATGAATTCGTCATCTTTGAAGGATCGGAGAATGGCAAATACGTCGTTTTAATGGATCCCCTGGACGGTTCTTCAAACATCGACGTTAACGTTTCCGTCGGTACCATCTTCTCGATCTACCACCGTATCAGCGAGCCAGGTACGCCCATTACTGAAGCGGATTTCATGCAGCCGGGTCACAAACAGGTGGCGGCCGGTTACGTGGTATACGGTTCCTCTACCATGATGGTGTACACCACCGGCGTGGGCGTGCATGCCTTTACTTACGATCCGTCGCTGGGCGTGTTCTGCCTCAGCCATGAACGCATGACCTTCCCGGAGAAGGGCTATACCTACTCCATCAACGAAGGAAACTACATCCGCTTCCCGCAGGGCGTGAAAAAATACCTGAAGTTCTGTCAGGAAGAGGATGCGTCAACCAAACGTCCTTATACCTCCCGCTACATCGGTTCACTGGTGGCAGATTTCCACCGTAACCTGCTGAAAGGCGGCATCTATCTCTACCCAAGCACCGCCAGCCATCCAAAAGGCAAGCTGCGTCTGCTGTACGAGTGCAATCCGATGGCATTCCTTGCTGAGCAGGCCGGCGGTAAGGCCAGCGACGGTAAAAACCGTATCCTCGATATTCAGCCGGAAACGCTGCATCAGCGCTGCCCGTTCTTCTGCGGTAACGAGTCGATGGTCGATGACGTTGAGCGCTTTATTCGTGAGTATCCGGAAGATCATCAGGCGTAACGCCTGCGCTTCTGCCTTCAGCCCGCCTCAGTGCGGGCTTTTTGTTATCTGGTTGCGGATGCGTACCTGGCGGTTAATCCGCTCGCCATTTTCCGCAAAATAGCGGCTGGGCCAGATCTCCTCCGGGGGAATTCCAATCGCCGCGGCGATCAGCATTTCTCCTTTTGGCCACGGGCGCGCCAGCGCATTCGCTAACGTGGTGGAACATAATCCTGACTGACGCGACACTGCTGCCATCGTTGTGCCCTTCTTGCGCAGCGCGGCAATAATATCCGCAGGATGCCAGTCTTTTTTTGCATTATCCACGCGCACTCTCCTTTGTCCGCTTATCCATTCCAGTAACGATACTACGTTACTCGTAGTATCTGACAAGCGGTAAATCTACGATTCTCGTCGCCATGAAACCGACCTCCTCGCTGCAGCACACGTTCTGCCGACGCCTGAAACAAGCGCGTCTGGCAAAGGGTTTGTCGCAGAAAGCATTGGGTATTGCCGCCGGTATTGAAGAGTTTTCTGCCAGTGCCCGCATCAATCGCTATGAACTGGGCGTGCATAAGCCCGATCTGCTGACGCTGCAGCTGCTGGCGCAGGTGCTGGATGTGCCCGCCGCCTATTTCCTCGCCGAAGATGACCAGCTGGCCGCCATGATCCTGGCGTTTCCGCGCCCGGCTGTCTGAAAGACCGCGTGCGTTGCCGGGCCGCCGCTGCCGGATGCCCGGTTTTTTCCTCACGCCGCCGCCGTTTAGCCCGCCGCGACGCGGAACTGCGCCATAGAGGCCTGCAGCTGCTGTGACTGCGCTTCCAGCGACTGCGTGGCGGCGCTGGCCTGCTCCACCAGTGCCGCGTTCTGCTGGGCGGCTTCATCCATCTGCGTTACCGCCTGGTTAACCTGCTCAATGCCGCGGCTCTGCTCTTCCGATGCGATAGAAATCTCTTTCATCAGGGCGGTAACGCGCATCACTTCACCGGAGATCTCATCCATGGTTTCGCCGGCGCGCGTTGCCATATCGCTGCCCTCCTGCACCCGCGTCTGCGATTCGCTGATGAGCGCACGGATCTCTTTAGCGGCCGTGGCGCTGCGTCCGGCCAGCGTACGGACTTCGTTTGCCACCACGGCGAAGCCGCGGCCCTGCTCACCGGCGCGGGCAGCTTCAACGGAGGCGTTCAGCGCCAGGATATTGGTCTGGAAAGCAATGCCATCAATCACGCCAAGAATGTCGGCAATACGATGGGCGCTTTGCGTAATCTCCTGCATTTTTTCCATGACATAGCTCACCACTTCGGCACCGCGATCGGCGGTATCCGACACGCTGCTGGCCAGCTGATTAGCCTGCTGCGCATTGGTGGCATTGAGACGCACCGTGGCGGTGAGCTGTTCCATGCTGGCCGCCGTCTGCTCCAGCGAAGCGGCCGATTCCTCGGTGCGCTGCGAAAGATGCACCGTGCCCGCGGCCAGCTCGCGGCTGCCCACATCAATCTGCAGGCTGGCTTCGCGCACCTGGCTCACCGAGTGGCGCAGCGCAATCTGCATATCTGCCAGCGCCTGGTTAAGGCGACCAATTTCATTGCGGCCCGGCTCTGGCAGCGGCTGTGACAGATCCCCTGCCGCAATCTGCTCCAGATGTCTGACCGCCTCGTTCAGCGGCGCAATCAGCAGGCGGCGCAGCAGCTGCCAGGACAGCACAATCAGCAGCACGGTCAGCGTCATCGCCACGCCAATCAGAATTTTCATCAGCGTTTCATTGTGCGCCGCTTCGGCCAGACGTGCGGCGGAAACCTGATCGGCATACTGACTGAAATCGTCTACCGCTTTGGAATAGTCCGACGCCAGTTTTGACTGGTTGCCTTCCAGCACCTGGTAATATTCGTCGGTGTACTGACGCTGCAGCGCGGTGATCATCGGGCCAATGCCCTGTTTGTCATAGGCGGCATAGGAGGTTGCGATCGCGTCCGCCAGCGTTTTACCGCGAGTGGTCACGGTGCCCGCCGCAATAAACGCCTTAAACAGCTGGTGCGAGTTCTCGACCGCGGCCTGCGCTTGCTGCGTGATCGCCGCGCCTTCGTCCAGCAGGCCAATTTCAATTTTCCGCACCGCCAGTGCGGCGTTGGCGCGTGCACGCATCATCTCTGAGCGACTCTGATACAGCTTGTTCAGCTCAATGCCCTGAATGCGGTTAATGGTATCCAGCGACTGATTGCCGGCGTTAATGGCATAAATGCCCATACCGCTGACCAGCAACAGCAGCAGCGTCATAAAAGTCAGTAAAGCGCGTATCCCATTCCGTACCGATAACTGTTTGATCATGATAATTCCCGTGTGCTTTAAAAAAGGGAGAATCCTGTAACCCTGAAACGGTGAGATTATCGGCAGTGACAGAGGGAAACTTTACCTGACGTTGATGGTCAATGCGTTGACAATCGCGTACGCTTCAGCGCGATGCATGTTTACGCTAACGGAATAAAAGGAATCAGAGGATGAAAAAATGGCTGCCGGTTGCCGCCCTGTTCGCCAGCTCACTGGCGCTGGCGCAGCAACACCCTATCGATCAACAGCTGCAGCAGTGCCTGGACAGAGAATCCAGCACGGCGGGCATGTCGCAGTGTTACAGCACCGCCACGCAAGCCTGGGATAAAGAGATGAACGCGCAGTACACCGGGCTAATGAAAACGTTAACCGGTGAACCCAAAGACAAACTGCGGCAGGCCCAGCGCGCCTGGCTGACTTATCGCGACAGCTGGCGCGATGCCAGCGTCAGCTATTTTAGCCGTACGCAGGGCAGCGTGGCGGCACTGAATATTGGCGCCGGGCAGGTCAGCCTGGTACGTAATCAGGCGCTGACGTTGCAATCTCTGCGCAAAGGCGGTTGCACCAATCCGGATGATTGTTGATAAATGAGGGCGTGAAAAACGCTTCGCGCTGATCATCATCAGCGCGCTCATAATTAACGGAGAAACCATGGCTGCTTATGCCTCAACCCTGATTCTGGTCTGCCTCGCCCTCCTCAGCTACTTCGTCCATAACAGCGCGGTAACCATTTCCATTCTGATCCTGCTGGCAATTAAGCTGACCCCGCTGGCGCAGTTCTTCCCGTACGTGGAAAAACAGGGGATTCAGATTGGCATTATTATTCTTACCGTTGCGGTGATGGCCCCGCTGGCCAGCGGCACGCTGCCGGCCTCGTCCCTGCTGAAGTCCTTCGCTAACTGGCAGTCCATCGTGGCCATTGTGGTTGGGGTGTTTGTCGCCTGGCTGGGTGGGCGCGGCGTCAGTTTTATGAGCGTACAGCCTTCGGTAATTGGCGGCCTGCTGATTGGTACGGTGATTGGCGTTGCCTTCTTTCGCGGGGTACCGGTCGGACCGCTGATTGCCGCCGGGATCGTCTCGCTGTTTGTCACGGCTAAGTAGCCATCTGGAGCATTCCGAAACGCCAAAAAGGGGGCATACTTTCGGAGTCAGTTGGCTATAATAGCCGTCACTCAACTTATGACTAATGAAGGAAAGCCAGATGAGTTTGAACCAGGTGCCTGCAGGTAAAGAACTGCCAGAAGATATCTATGTCGTGATCGAGATTCCGGCCAACGCCGATCCGATCAAATATGAAGTGGACAAAGAGTCTGGTGCCCTGTTTGTAGACCGTTTCATGTCTACCGCCATGTTCTACCCGTGCAACTACGGTTACATCAACCACACCCTGTCGCTGGACGGTGACCCGGTTGACGTTCTGGTCCCGACCCCGTATCCGCTGCAGCCAGGCTCAGTGATTCGCTGCCGTCCGGTTGGCGTGCTGAAAATGACTGACGAGTCTGGTGAAGATGCCAAGCTGGTTGCCGTTCCGCACACCAAGCTGAGCAAAGAGTACGATCACATCAAAGATGTGAACGACCTGCCAGAACTGCTGAAAGCGCAGATCACCCACTTCTTCGAGCACTACAAAGATCTGGAAAAAGGCAAATGGGTGAAGGTTGACGGCTGGGATAACGCAGAAGCGGCCAAAGCTGAAATCATCTCCTCCTTCGAGCGCGCTCAGAAGAAATAAGCCGCTTTCCGGCGGCGGCCTGGCGATCCTGTCGGGCTGCGTATGCCGGGGTGACAGGCTGATAAAAAAACACCGCCTTTTGGGCGGTGTTTTTATTTATGTTTCTGTTTCGTTATCGCGCATCAGCCAGTCGCCGCTGGCGATGCGGGTGCGTCCGGCAACGGAACGCTGATAAACATACAGCCACGCGCTGCCGTAAGGCGTCTGGATAAGCTGTCGCTTATATTCGCCGTTCTTGCTGCGCAAAGCATCCAGCTCGCCGAGGGTGCTGGCATCAATGCGATAAACCTCGCAGTAGACGGTGCCTTCACCTTCGATAACGCCCGGATAGTGACCCAGATTGTAGAGTTCAAACCCCTCAATCTGATGGTCGCCGAGCCATTGCGCATTGGTCATCCAATGACTATTTCCCTGTTTGCGCCGTAAACTGCCGTAGACAATTATTCGCATTGCTAAAACTCAAACTGATAGAGCAAATCCAGTGCCTGATCGAGACCTGACACGGCTTCCAAATAGAGCTTGGGCATCAGGCGATAACGCAGGGTGAGCGTCGCCAGTGAATCAAATATGCCAACACCGTATTTCACCTGCAGACCCGGCAGTACATAACCACTCACCTGCACCTGCTGACTGTCGCCCACACCCGTGGTATCAAGCGCAAGGTTACTGACGCCAAACGTCTCGCCGATTTTACCCATAACCTGACCACTTTGTGCAACCCCCAGACCCACCAGCGCCGACGTTAACGCGTTGCTGTCTCCGTCGCTGCTGAGTCCCTGACCGCGTAACAGGTACGATAACGCTTCCTGCTGGGACATCGCCGGATCGGAGAACACCTCCGCTTTGGTTTCGTCAGCCAGCCCGGTAACGCGCAGCCCGGCCGTGACGCCATCCTCGGTGGCGTCCGGATTACGGATCGCTTCCAGGTTAACGTACGGCTGGTCCGGCGGACCGGCGAATTGCAGCTCGCCCTTACGCACAATCAGATCCTGACCATACGCATGGAAGCGGCCGGAGGGAATATTGATTTGTCCGTTTAATCCCAGACCGGTTTTGTCCTGCACCAGTTTGAGATCGCCATTCAGGCGCGCTTTCAGGCCAAAGGCAGAGAGCCGTACATCGTTGCCGACGTGGATGATCAGGTTGCTGTTGATCGGGACGGCAGCGGTCTTCGGCTTAATCGGCTTCAGATTTTCGTCCAGCATCACTTCGTCAGAGGAGACGCCCGTCGCGCTTTCCGGCACTTCCTGCACGGTGATACGCGCCCACGGAATATCCACTTTGCCGTCGAGATTGAAGGCGGCCGGGGTCGCTTCGAAGACCAGATCCGGTGATACATCCATGCGCACCATCGGCGGCACCGTGACGCGGATGCGGCTGCCCTGAGCGGTGACGCGCGCGCGCCAGTTGTTCAGCTGGCTCCAGTCAGCGTTGCCGCCAAGGTTGAGATTGCCCTGCTGCGTCTGAATCAGGCCATTCAGTGTCGAGCTCATCCCATTGAACACCAGGTTGAGGTTAGCGGAGGTCAGCGTCACCGGCATAAAGCTTGCCTGCGCATTCACCTCGCTCAGCCCCAGCTGACCAAACACCTGCGGCTGCTGCAGCGAACCGCCCAGACGCAGGTTACTGTTCAGACGGCCCTGCACCTTCTCGCCCTGCGACAGCGCCGGGTTGAGCATCGCCAGAGAGATATCGCGGATCCCGATGGTGCCCGACAGCTGGCGGCGGTTCTGCGGGTCAGCAATCTGTACGTTGCCGCTCAGCTGGCCGTTATTGACGATGTGAATCAGCCAGTCGAGCTGGGCGCGCCCGTTGCGCAGCGCCGCGTTCAGATTCAGCGTGTCAAACGCAACCGGCAGCGTATTGCCCTGTACGTTCTGCTGCACTTTTACACCGTTACCCTTGAGCGACACGGCGCCTTCCGGCAGGCCGCCATCCGCCTTCCAGCTGACGCGCGCATCGCCGCTGAATACGCCGCTGAGCCGGGTGGCATCGGGGAGGAACGGTTTCACCATCGCCAGATCAAAGCGGTTGAGCACCACATGCGCATGACCGGATGGGCCCGCTTCAATCGGCTCCGGGACACACAGCTGCGCGTTCGGGTTCTGCCAGCAGTGCGGACCAAGGGTGGCCGTCTGCCGGCTATTGAGGTAATCAATCGCCATGGCGCGCGTCAGGCGCCATTCACCTGCCGGCGTATCGAAGCGCGTATTATTCAGCGTGCCCTGCCAGCGCTGCGTCTGGCGATCAAAACTGCCGCTGAGCGCCAGCTGACCGGAGACCGGATCGCCCTGCACGTTCAGTTTCAGCTGATGCTGTTTCTCGTTGCCGTCAGCGTTGAGCGTCAGCAGGCTGACTTTCAGCGCATCCTGCTGCAGTTGTTCCACGCGCAGCTGCAGCTTACCGGCCACCTGATCGCTGGATTTCACGTCGCTCTGCAGCATAACGCGGCGGATTTGCAGCTGCTGCCAGCGCAGACCGCTGGCGGTAAGATCGGCCAGCAGCTGCGGTGCCTGCAGCGTGCCGCGCGCTTTGAGCGTCCCTTTTGCCACGCCGCCCAGACCGGGCAGCGCATTGTCCAGATGCGGCGCATCAATGCTGGCATCCAGATTAAGCGCATCGCCCAGGTCACCTTTGACGTCAATCTGGTTGCGGCCCAGCGCGAGGTTGATACCGGGAATATGCCACTGGTTATAGCTGTTGCCGGTCAGGGAGCCGTGTGCGCTGACGGCGTTCTGCTTCACGTTGCCTTTCAGTTCCAGCTGCGGCACGCTGAGCTGCCAGCTGCCGCCATACAGGCTGCCGCGCGTAGCTATTTTGCCGTCCAGCTTCGCCGGCCAGTCCGGGTATTGCTTCGCGGTGTTGATGCCCGCCAGCGTCAGCTCACTGCGCCAGCTGATGGCTTTACTCCAGTCCACCAGCGCGGTGAGATCGGCGTGCCCCTGCAAGGCCGCTATGCGCAGCTTATCAAGGCTGAACTGCTGCACATTTCCTTTGCCGTCCAGCGTCAGGGTGGCAGGCGGTACGGACTCGCCTTTCACCGCCGTGCGCAGCGTCATCACGTAGTCCGTCGCTTTGCCTTTGAACTGATAATCCAGATCGTCAGCCTGATACTGCACCGGGCCGGCCAGTGGCCAGCGCAGCTGTGGGCTGGTCAGCGCCAGCGACAGCGGCAGACCGGCCACCGCAGGCTGCGCTGCCGCCGCCAGCCGGGCACGTACCGGGCCGGAGAGATTCAGATCCAGCTTCAGCGTATCGCGCATCGCGCCGCTGAGGTTAAGTTTGATCTTCTCGCCTTTGATCGGCTCCACGTTAAGCGTGCCGTTCAGCACCATGCTCACCGGCCAGTTGTCGGCCAGCTGCGCTTCACCGCTGGCATTCAGCTGTCCCTGCGGCGAATCCACGTCAAAGGTTTGCAGCTGCAGATGGCGATCGGTGGTTTGCGCCTTCACCTGCAGGCGCGTCAGCGTAATATCGGTATCGCCGGTCACACGCAGCTGTTCGCCCAGCAGATCCTGCACGGTGATATCCAGCGGCAGACGGAAATCCGGCAGCGCCGGCAGCAGCGGCTGGGCAAACATCGCCTGCAGCGTTTCACCCAGCGGCTTCTCTTCCGGCTGCGGTTGCTGCACTTTCGGCTGCACCACCTGCTCTTCTGCCACTTTGGCCGCTTTCGGCAGCGCGATCAGCAGGCTCTGGATATGCGTGGGCGTCAGCGTCAGCGCGCGATCCTGCCACTGCAGACCGCTGGTAAAATCGCCCAGCGCGATTGCCGTATCATCGACCTTCACGCTAATGTTATGCAGTCCGACATGGCGCAGGGTAATGGGATAGGGCGTGCTGAGATTCGTGCTGCCGCTCTCCTCTTCCGGCGGCGGCGTGGACGGCGTCATTTTTTTGCTGTCCACCACCACGCTGACATCCTGCAGCGCCAGGTCGTTCACGCAGACCGCCGAGTGCAGCAGGCAGTTGAGGTTCAGCGCCAGATGGAAGCGCCCGGCATCCACGCTGACGCCCGGCATTTCATATTTCACTCCGCTCAGGGTGAGATCGCGCCAGCCCCCTTCAACCTTGCCGATGGCCAGGCCGGGCACCCAGCGATCGGCCCCCTTCAGCAGCAGATGCAGGCCTGGCGTTGTGCCAATCAGAAACGCCACGCTGCCGATCAGCAGCACCAGAAAAATCACGACACCTGTAAGGACCTTTTTCCACAACTTCATAGTTCAGGCCCCAGTCCGACATAAAATTGCAACCCGTGCTCCTTGTCATCGCCAATCGGCCGCGCGATATCGAACTTGATGGGTCCGACCGGTGAAGCCCAGCGCACGCCTACACCCGCGCCGGTTTTAAAATTACTTTGTTTGATGTCATTTACCGCTTCGCCGGAATCTACAAACACCGCGCCCCACCATTTGCCGGTGACGTTGTACTGATACTCCAGCGAGCCGGTCGCCATTTTGGACGCGCCGGTCAGCTTGCCGTCTTCGTCGCGTGGCGACACATCTTTATATTTGTAGCCGCGAATACTGCGGTCGCCCCCGGCGAAGAAACGCAGGTCCGGCGGCACTTTTTCGAAGTTGTTGGTTTCGATCCAGCCCAGCGTACCGCGGGCCACAAAGCGGTGTTTATCGGCCAGCGTGCGGATCCAGACGTTCTGCGCCTGCAGGATCAGGAAATCGACGTCGGAACCCCAGGTGGTGTCAGAGACATCCACTGAATAGCGCTGCGAATCGCCCCATGTTGGCATCAGACCGCCGCGGGAACGGGTGCGGTTCAGGCTGACGCCCGGATAGAGCAGCATGGTGGTATTGGTTACGCTGCCCTGAGTAAAGTGATCGAGGCTCCACTTGAGGTTAACGGCACGCTGCCAGCCGGAGCTGCTGTCCCAGTTACGCGCCACGCCCAGCGTGGTGGTATCGGATTTGGTGTCGTTGAGATCGGTGCGCTTCAGGCCACCGGAGAAGGTGTAGTACTGCTCCAGGGGATTTTTCAGCAGCGGGATTTTATAACCGAAGTCCAGCTGCTGTTCCGGCGCAGAAATATAGGCGCTGGAGGTCAGGCTGTGGCCGCTGTCGTTAATCCACGGCTTTTTCCAGGTGCCTTTCAGGCGCGGGCCGACATCGGTGGAGTAACCAATACCGGTTTCGATGGTGTTTTCCACCCGCGGTGACACTGCCGCGCTAAGCGGCAGAACTTTGGTGGCGCGGCCTTTATCAAACTCCGGCGCCACGACCACGGAGTTAAACCAGCCGGTAGCCGACAGGCGGCGGTTCAGTTCAGCCAGATCGCGTGAGCTGTAAGGATCGCCCTGTTTAAACGGCACAAGATTACGCAGATAGGCTTCGTTGATTTGGGAGCCAACAAAACTGACGTCACCGAAACGGTAACGCGGGCCGCTGTCGTAATCGATATCCCAGAACGCTTCGCGCCGCTCAACCGAGACGCCCAGCTGGCTCTGCTTAAATTCGCCATCAAAATAGCCGTTACGCAGCGCGAGGTTGGAAAAACCACTTTTGAATTTATCGTAAGCGCCGTGATTAAGCTGGGAGCCCACTTTCGGCGTGCCCTGTTTCACCCAGGCTTTATAGTCGGGATCGTCTTTCGCAGCGCCTTCCACCACGATACTGCTGCCGCCAATTTTCACCGGCTCACCCGCGCTGACATGGGCAATCAGTACCGGGCGGCCGCCCTGGGGCGGTGCCGGACGCGATTCAAAGTCGATCTGTGGTTCGTAGTAACCCAGCGCGCGCAGGCCTTCTTTGATCGCTTCGGCAACGCGTGCCTGGAAGCGGCCATCGTTTGACACCTCGTCGCTGCCAATTGTCGACAAGCGCGCGCGGACGTTTTTCTGTAAATCCCCGGTAAGGCCCTCAAGTTGCAGGCGCACTTTTGCCGCCTCAACGGCAGGTGCAGCAAGCAGCAGGCTGGCCAGACAATAAGCATGAAATCGCGGCACGCGTACTCCTGTTCATAATGCCTGCCCCCATTCCGCAGGGGCATAAAATCTGGTGTAAAGGGTATCACCACGACGTGCGTACCCATCAGCATAGCCGCTCTTTTCTGCGAGCGGCTGCGTAAAACTGACACTAAGCCAAATCGGCCACCATTGTCGGCAAATAGGCGGAACGATACAACCGCGACGCTGCGCTTCTGCTGGCGCCGCTTGCCCACTCGGATTAATCCTGGCCGGAACATCGCGCCTCTGGCGGCAGGATAAGCGCTGCTGCTATAATCAGCGACCAGCAGGCTTCGCCTGCATTCATTTCTGCCCCGACGTTAACGTAACCTTGTCGAATTGGCGCAGACATTTTTGGCACGGATAGCCCTGTTTGACTGGTGAGTACCGGAAGTACGCCCTCTTCGCGCTGCCCAGGCCAAAAATGACAAGTTATTAACCCAACGGATCTTTTATGCTCGATAGTCTGCTTGTCATTCTTTTACTGATTGTGATCAGTTCATTTTTTTCGCTTTCGGAGATCTCGCTGGCGGCCGCCCGCAAGATCAAACTGAAACTGCTGGCCGATGAAGGCAACATCAATGCACAGCGCGTGCTGAAGATGCAGGAACAGCCCGGCATGTTCTTCACCGTGGTGCAGATTGGCCTGAATGCGGTGGCCATCCTCGGCGGTATCGTCGGCGATGCCGCTTTTTCACCGGCTTTCAGTGGCCTGTTTAATCGCTTCATGGCACCCGAACTGGCCGACCAGCTTAGCTTTATCTGCTCCTTTACGATTGTCACCAGTCTGTTCATTCTGTTCGCCGATCTCACGCCAAAGCGCGTGGGCATGATTGCACCGGAAGCGATCGCCCTGCGCATCATCAATCCGATGCGCTTCTGCCTGCTGGTTTTCCGCCCGCTGGTGTGGCTGTTCAACGGCCTGGCAAACGTCTTCTTTCGCATCTTTAAACTGCCGATGGTGCGTAAAGATGACATCACCTCTGATGATATCTATGCGGTGGTGGAAGCCGGCGCGCTGGCTGGTGTGCTGCGCAAGCAGGAACATGAACTGATTGAAAACGTGTTTGAGCTGGAATCGCGTACCGTACCGTCGTCGATGACCTCGCGCGAAAACATTGTCTGGTTTGATCTGCATGAAGATGAAACCAGCCTGAAAACCAAAATCGCCCGGCATCCGCACTCGAAATTTCTGGTCTGCGATGGCGATATCGACCACATTGTCGGCTACGTGGATTCAAAAGAGCTGCTGCTGCGCGTGCTGGGCAACCAGAGCATGACGCTGAACAGCGGCGTACAGATTCGCTCCGCGCTGATTGTGCCGGACACGCTGACGCTGTCGGAAGCGCTGGAGAGCTTTAAAACCGCCGGTGAAGATTTCGCGGTGATCATGAACGAATACGCGCTGGTGGTGGGCATTATCACGCTGAATGACGTGATGACCACGCTGATGGGCGATCTGGTCGGCCAGGGGCTGGAAGAGCAGATTGTCGCGCGCGACGAGAATTCATGGCTGGTAGAAGGCGGTACGCCGATTGATGACGTGATGCGCGTGCTGGATATCGACGAGTTCCCGCAGTCCGGCAACTACGAGACCATTGGCGGCTTCATGATGTATATGCTGCGTAAGATCCCCAAACGTACCGATTTCGTGAAGTTCTCCGGGTACAAATTTGAAGTGGTGGACATCGACAGCTATCGCATCGATCAGCTGCTGGTGACGCGCATTGACGATCGTCCCCCGGTGCTGAATATGACCCGGAGCGCGACAGAAGATCAGGAGAATCCGGCGTCTTAATTCAGCCAGAGCGGTAAGCGGTGCGATTGACGTGCTGCGCAAACATTGAGGGCGCCTGCTGGCGCCCTTTCTGTTACTGCTTAGTTGTACTCGGCCTGCAGCCGCAGCACCTGGCGATTGATTTCTGACATCACGCTGAGATGCTGTTTATCCTTGACGCGCGGCAACATAACTTTGCCTTTATCGAACTCAAACGCGCCAACGTCCTTGATGTACAACCTTCCTTTAAATAGCGTCTTTACATATTTCGCAATTTGCAGCGGATTATAGCGCTGGAAGATCTTCATACTGTTTAACTCCTGAACAGATGTAATACGCTTCGCCGTTGCCAAAAGGGGTACGAACTCATGAAGCGCAAATGAGGCATAAATATAGAACATGAATCGGTGCCTGCGTGCCGGAATCATGGATTTTTTACTGAATTGACACATCATTACAGATAAGTCTGTCATGACGGCCACATAATCCAGTATAAACCTTCATGGGTTACAGAATTGTGGCATGGATAGCAAAGCTGCTCTCTCACCGCGACAGGCGCATCATCCGCGCTTAATATTGCAGAATCATGAATAACTGGTCGGATCACTAAGGAGAATCACATGCGTCTGGCACGCTCTTTGTTAGCCCTGGCATTCGTCATTCCCACGCTTGCCTCTGCGCATGCGTTTAAAACCGGTGAACGCGTGCCGGCAGTAGGCATTAATGATAAAGGTGAGCTGCTCTGGCAGCAGGATAAATTCAGCTATCAGCCGTGGAACAGCGCGCAGCTCAGCGGCAAAGTGCGGGTGATTTTACATATTGCCGGACGCTCCTCGGCTAAAGAGCAGAATGCCGCGCTGATTGAAGCCATCAAAGCCGCAAAGTTGCCGCATGACCGCTATCAGACCACGACCGTGGTGAATACAGATGATGCGATTCCAGGCACCGGCATGTTTGTGCGCAGCAGTATTGAGAGCAATAAGAAGCAGTATCCGTGGTCGCAGTTCATCATCGACAGCAACGGCAGCGCGCGCAAAGCCTGGCAGCTGGAAAAAGGCGGGTCAGCGATCGTTGTACTGGATAAAACGGCCCACGTCCGCTTTGCCAAAGACGGTGCGCTGACGCAGGAAGAGGTGCAGCAGGCCATGACGCTGCTGCAGACGTTGCTGAAAAACTAAGGCGCCAGTCACGTACAATGCGCAGCGGCGATGCTGTCCGGCCGCTGCGCGTCATACCGCAACCGCGGTTTAAAACAGCGACACGCGGAAGCCCGGGTTGAGGAACGATTCGCGCGGCGCATAATCCAGCGTGCGGCCCTGCCAGTCATGCACGTGTGCTCCGGCCGCGACGGCCACCGCATGGCCGGCACCGGTATCCCAGATATTGGTGGGCCCGAAGCGCGGATAAAGCTGCGCTTTTCCTTCCGCCACCAGGCAGAATTTCAGCGATGAGCCAATTGCCGTTGTCTGATGCTCGCCCAGCTGGGAAAGATACTCTTTCAGCTCTTCATCTTTATCCGCATGCGAACGGCTGACAACCACCAGCGGCGGACGGGCTTCACGCACCTGAATCTGGATTTTATGGCCGCCCTCTTCTTTCCACGCCTTGCCGTCTGCCGCGGAATACATGACGCCCAGCGCCGGCGCATAGACTACGCCCAGCGTCGGTTTGCCGTTTTCAATCAGGGCGATGTTCACCGTGAATTCACCGTTACGCTTGATGAACTCTTTGGTGCCGTCCAGCGGATCGACCAGCCAGTATTTCTGCCAGTGCTGACGTACTTCCCAGCCCGGCGGATCCTCTTCCGACAGCACTGGCACATCCGGCGACAGCGCCTGCAGTCCCTGTACGATGATTTTATGCGCCGCGAGGTCGGCAGCCGTGACCGGTGAATCGTCCGACTTCCGCGTCACGTCCATGGGCGCTGCGCCCGCGTAAACCTGCATAATGGCGTCGCCTGCCTCACGCGCCAGCTGGCAAATGTTATCTAGCATACTTCACCTCCTTTCCGCTGATTCTGCCGGTCAGACACCTGCAGCTCATCTTCAGACATTTTAGCAGTTGTGCTAAGCCCGCCTGCTGCTGTGGCCGCTGCGCCGGCAATTTGTTTTATTATCAATACCATAGATTGCTGCAGGCGGCTATGGCGCGATGCTGAATCCGCACCGGGCAGCAGAAAGAGGTAAAACCGCGAATGCCATCACATATTGAAGTGATAATTTGTCACGGTTTTACATTATTTTGAGAGGCCCATTGAACGAACAAGGAACAGGCCATGTTCAAAGCCCGCATCCCGTTACTGGCGCTGTGCATCAGCGCTGCCTCTGCCCAGGCCGCCACGGTGGATTTACGTATTCTGGAAACCACCGATCTGCACAGCAATATGATGGACTTCGACTATTACAAAGACACGCCGACTGAAAAATTCGGCCTGGTACGCACCGCCACGCTGATTCAGCAGGCGCGGGCGGAAGCCAAAAACAGCGTGCTGGTGGACAATGGCGACATTATTCAGGGCAGCCCGCTGGGCGATTACAGTGCGGCGAAAGGGCTGAAAAACGGTGAGGTGCATCCGGTCTACAAGGCGCTGAATACGCTGGATTACACCGTGGGCAACCTCGGCAATCATGAATTTAACTATGGCCTGCCCTATTTGCAAAAAGCGCTGGCCGGCGCGCACTTCCCCTATATCAACGCCAATATTATCGATGAAAAGCGCGGAAAACCGCTGTTTACGCCCTATCTGATCCGGGAAACCGCCGTGATCGATCGCGACGGCCAGACGCACAAGGTAAAAATTGGCTATATTGGCTTCGTTCCGCCGCAGATTATGGTGTGGGATCGCAATAATCTGCAGGGAAAAGTGCACGTTGATGACATAACGGAAACAGCGAAGCGCTATGTGCCGGAAATGCGCGCAAAAGGTGCTGAAATAATCATCGCTATACCGCACTCCGGTTTAAGCAGTGAGCCCTATCACGCCATGGCCGAGAACTCGGTTTACTACCTGAGCCAGGTGCCCGGCATCAATGCCATTATGTTTGGCCATGCGCACGCCGTGTTTCCCGGCAAAGATTTCGCTGCAATCCCGGGCGCGGATATCGCGCAGGGTACGCTGAACGGCATCCCGGCGGTGATGCCCGGCATGTGGGGCGATCACCTCGGGGTGGTCGATCTGGTGCTGAGCAACGCCGGCGGCCAATGGCAGGTCACGCAGGGGAAAGCCGAAGCGCGCCCTGTCTATGACAGCGTGGCGAAAAAGTCGCTGGCCGCGGAAGATGCCAGCCTGATAAAAGTGCTGGCGCAGGATCATCGCGCCACCCGGGCGTTTGTGGCAAAACCCATCGGACGCTCCGCCGATGTGATGTACAGCTATTTGTCGCTGGTGCAGGACGACCCTACGGTGCAGATCGTCAACAATGCCCAGCGCGCTTACGTTGAGCACTTTATTCAGGGCGATCCGGACCTCAGCCGCCTGCCGGTGCTCTCTGCTGCTGCGCCGTTTAAAGCCGGCGGACGCCATAACGATCCCGCCAGCTATACCGAAGTGGAAAAAGGTCAGCTGACCTTCCGCAATGCCGCCGATCTTTATCTCTACCCGAATACGCTGGTGGTGATGAAGATCACTGGTGCGCAGGTGAAAGAGTGGCTGGAGTGCTCGGCCGCGCAGTTTAATCAGATTGATCCTCACGCCACCCGGCCACAGTCGCTGATCAACTGGGATTTCCGCACTTACAACTTTGATGTGATTGATGGTGTGCAGTACCAGATCGACGTCACGCAGCCCGCGCGCTACGATGCGGAGTGCAAGCTGATCAACCCGCAGGCATCGCGCATCACGGCGCTGTTATGGCAGGGCAAACCGGTTGACCCGCAGGCGACTTTCCTTGTCGCCACCAACAATTACCGCGCTTACGGGGGCAAATTTGCCGGCACCGGCGATCGCTACGTGGCCTTTGCTTCCCCGGATGAGAACCGCGCGGTGGTGGCCGCGTATATCAGCAGCGAAACCAAGGCGCACGGCGAAGTCAGGCCGCAGGCCGATCATAACTGGCGTCTGGCGCCGATTCACAGCGAGACACCGCTGGATATTCGTTTTGAGACGGCGCCCGGCAGCAAAGCGTCGCAGTTTATTGCGCAGCACGCGGATTATCCGATGAAGGCGGTCGGCAGCGATGAGGCAGGTTTTGCGCTCTGGCAGGTGGATTTACAGCCGAAGTGAAGAACAGGGCGGCTTGCGCCGCCCGACAGGCTTACAGAATTTCCAGCAGCTCCACTTCAAAGATCAGGGTGCTGAACGGCGGAATGGACGCGCCTGCGCCACGCTCACCGTAGGCGAGGTTGTGCGGAATCGCCAGCTCCCACTTTGAGCCTACCGGCATCAGGGTCAGCGCTTCAATCCAGCCGGCGATCACGCCGCTGACCGGAAACTCAGCCGGTTCGCCGCGGGCAACGGAGCTGTCAAACACGGTGCCATCAATCAGCTTACCGGTGTAGTGCACGCGCACACGATCCTGACGCGATGGAATCGGGCCTTCGCCCTGGGTGATCACGCTGAACTGCAGGCCGGATTCGGTGCTGCTTACGCCTTCGCGCTGGGCATTCTGCTCCAGGAATTTCTGCCCTTCTGCCGCCATCGCTTCCACGCGCTCACGGCGCACGCCTTCAGCGCGCTCATGCACTTCGCGCAGCGCACGGTGCACCACATCAACCGGAACCGCCGGTGAGTTCCCTTCCAGCGCGTCGCGCAGGCCCGCCAGCAGTGCTTCTGGCTGCAGACCCTGCAGTCCAGACTCTTGCAGCTGCTGACCAACCTGTAAACCGATACCGTAACTTGCTTGTGATTCGACGCTGTCAAATGAAGGGGTCGTCATCTTGATTCCTTAATCCCGGAGAAAAATTGAAACGGCAGCATAACAGCGCAGGCGGCTGGCGTAAAATCTCACGCGCTACGGATGACATTTCCCGGCGAAACAGAAACAATACCCCGGTCAAATTTTTCAATGCTGGCAGGCACTTCCTTTGCGCATTGCCCATACTGTAAAACAAGAGAGAAAACATGGGCCAGATTGCCCCACGCCGCCGCAGGACGCGCACACCGCGTACGCTTTTATCAAGGTTACAACGCTGGTTGCCCGCGACACCCCCGCCGGCTGCTCACGAGGAGGATTCATCAATGGCTTCTGAGACCCCATCGCGCCTGCCCGGCCCTCTGCAGCGCGTCTGGCATCTGCTGGATGACGTGCGCTGGATGGACCCGCTGCCGCCGCTTCATCGCCGCGGTATTGTGATCGCCCTGCTGGTGATGCTGCTGGCCTTTCTCTGGCCAGCCAGCACGCCGCAGTATCCGGTAGAGCGTCCGGCTGACAACGCCGGCAAATCGGTGCCCATGCAGGCTGAGATTTACGATAACGCATCGTCAGCGCAAAACAGCGCGCAGCCAAAAAGCGATGCGCAGGGAACCTGGCACAGCTATACCGTTGCCACCGGCCAGACGCTGGCGCAGCTGTTTCGCGATAATAACCTGCCGGTGAATGATGTGTTTGCGATGGCGCGCGTGGAAGGCGACGGACAGCCGCTGAGTGCATTGCAGAGTGGTCAGCAGGTGAAGATCCGGCAGAATGCGCAGGGTGTGGTAACAGGCTTAACGGTGGATGGCAGTAATGGACCCGTGCTGTTCACCCGCCAGCCAGACGGCAGCTTTATCCGCGCGCAGTAAACGCCGGAAACAAAAACGCCGGCACAAGGCCGGCGTTTTCGCATTACCCGGTAACGGAATTACCCGGCAACTACATTCACAACCAGTTTAGCGAAGACTTCGCTGTGAACCTGGAAGTCAACTTCGTGCTCACCGGTGGTGCGCAGAACGCCGTTCGGCAGACGAACTTCGCTCTTCGCTACGTCAACGCCAGCAGCCGTTACGGCGTCAGCGATGTCGCGGGTACCGATGGAACCGAACAGTTTACCTTCGTCGCCAGCTTTGGAAACGAGAGTAACGGTGCCCAGTGCGTTGATTTTCTCGGCACGTGCGTTAGCAGCAGCCAGAACGTCAGCCAGTTTGGCTTCCAGTTCAGCGCGACGCGCTTCGAAGAATTCAACGTTTTTCTTGGTAGCAGGAACAGCTTTGCCCTGTGGAACCAGGAAGTTACGAGCGTAGCCCGCTTTAACGTTAACCTGATCACCCAGGCTGCCCAGGTTTGCTACTTTATCAAGCAGAATAACTTGCATTACCTTATCCTCTTAAAGTCGTGTGTGGACAGTTGCCAATTACTGATGACGATCAGTGTATGGCAGCAGAGACAGGTAACGCGCGCGCTTGATAGCACGAGCCAGCTGACGCTGGTATTTAGCGCGAGTACCAGTGATACGGCTTGGAACAATCTTGCCGCTTTCAGTGATGTAGTTTTTCAGCGTTGCGATATCTTTATAATCGATCTCTTGAACGCCTTCCGCGGTGAAACGGCAGAACTTGCGACGACGGAAATAACGTGCCATTTGGCTAGTCTCCAGAATCTATCAATTCAATCTGCTCGGCATGTAACACAAGTTTGCTCTGGCCATTGCGTGCCTGATGGCAGCTGATAAAACCTTCGAGCGTGAGTTGCATGCCGACCGTTATATGTTGAGTAATCGCCTGATGAACGCTGCCGCTGATAATCACCGGCATCTGACACCAGGCTTGCCGGTGAAAACCGGCCTCCTCCTGCACAGAACGATGCTCAAGCATGAACTGGCAGTGTGGAATCCCTGACGGACTGATTTTTCGAACTGGCGTCTTGCACACAGTGCCCGACAGGCGCAGCCGATTTGCCGTCATCGTGGATTACTCTTCAGAATCCCCAGCATCTGAGTCTTCTGCCGATTCGTTAGCGAAGTCTTCGCGGCGCTCACGACGCTCGTCTTTCGCTTTAACCATCGGAGAAGCTTCAGTTACCGCGTGCTTAACGCGCATAACCATGCTGCGGATAACGGCGTCGTTGAAGCGGAAGTTAGTTTCCAGCTCGTCAATCACTTCCTGCGGCGCTTCTACGTTCATCAGAACGTAGTGTGCTTTGTGCAGTTTGTTGATTGGGTAAGCCAGCTGACGGCGGCCCCAGTCTTCCAGACGGTGGATCGTGCCCTGAGCACCAGTGATAGCACCAGTGTAACGCTCGATCATGCCCGGAACCTGTTCGCTCTGGTCAGGATGGACCATAAATACGATTTCGTAATGACGCATCGATAGCTCCTTACGGATTATTCAGCCTCCTGTCAGGGTCAGCTGCGGCCCACGGAAGCAAGGAACGTTGAAGGCGGTGAATCACACAGTGATCACGCACCTCTGAATGCAGCTGAAAAATTGACGCGTAATCATACTGGCGTCCGCCAGGAAACTCAAGCGCACATTGCGTTAAATCGCGGCGGCCGTGCCAGCACAGGGTGCATTTCGTGCTACGCCTTCCGATTCAGGGCGTTAGCGACAGGTTGTTCAAAATCACTGAAGAGGGTGTTCAGGCGGACGCGCTGGCAGCGCGCGGGTAAACAACTAAAATAACCTCAGGCACAACGATCCCTGTGACCGGCTGTGCCGGAGAGTGTTATCCCTGGAGTGAGGAGTCGATTATGAAAACGGTCATTATCGCCACTTTACTGGGTCTCTTCCTGTCTACCCCCGCTCTTGCCAGCACCGCTGACTATGCGCAGCAGATGAGAAGTAACAGCAGCAAAGCGGCTTCAGGCTATGTCTATGTTAACCGGCTGGATGCGCCTGACAGCAGTCACCCCGTCAGCACGCCCCTCAACGCCGCCGATCGCTTGTCATCACAGCTGTGATCGGGCCTGACGTCACGGGCTGGTGGTGTTTATGCGCCAGCCCGTTTTAGGGTTACAGATGATGCTTAAAGAAACTGACCAGCGCGTTAAGCGCTGACGGCGTAATTTTGTGGCCAGTCTGCTTTTCTGACAAAAATGTCAGCCTGCTGTCCAGTTGCGCCTCCCGCAGCATACGCACCAGCCGCTCCGTTTCGGCGAAGGGCACCACTTCATCCGCTTCACCGTGCCACAGCAGCAGCGGCCGGTTCGCCAGCTGCGGCAGCTGCTGGCTGGGATCATAAGCGGCCAGCGGTGCCAGCCGGTTCGCCAGCGCCTGTTGCTGCGCGGGCGTGTGCGCCACCAGCGGCGGGAACAGCGTCTGGCTGAGCGTCATAAACGAGCCCGAACCCATCAGGCAGGCAACACTCTGAATCTGCGGATAGCGCGCCATAGCGCCCAGCGCCGTCATGCCGCCCATTGATGCACCCGCCACGGCAAAACGTCCTTCGGCCACCCACTCTTTTTCATGCAGAACAGCTTCCAGCTGTGGCACTTCGTCGATATTGCGCTGCAGGATCTCCCAGAAGTGCGTCATGCGCTGGTCGCTGTCGCCGTTGTAGCGCGCGCCGTGCATATCGGCATCCGGCATAATGACCCGAAAACCGGCCTGCGCCAGCGCCACCGCAAAATAGCTGTAGACCTCTTTCGAAGAGGTAAAGCCGTGGTAAAACAGCAGCGTGGGTAAGCGTGCCTGTCGCTGTCCGGCCGGCGCCGCATGAATACATTCAATGCCCGCCAGACGCTCCGTTGCCAGTTCAATCATACCGTCTCCGTTGAGAATCATTATCACTGTTCTCAGTGTACGTACTGCACCTGAAAATGCGAGCGGCTTCCCCCTGCCATCCTGCGAAACGCCGGACTAAACCTTTGCCGTTTTCTGCCGTTGATCCGGTATCCCTCCAATTTTATTAAAAGGTACTTTATGAAGCGTCTTTCTCTCAGCGCCATGGGTCTCGGAATTAAGCTGTCTGTATTGACGTCTCTTAGCGTGGCAATTGTGCTGTTTGCCCTGACGTTAACCCTGAGCCATAACGCAGCACGTCAGCTGGAACAGCTGGCCATTGACGATATGCAAAACCAGGTGCTGGGCATTAATGAAATGGCCACCATGTTCAACGCCACCCTGTCTGAAGAAGTGGCAAATTACACCCGGCTGTTCCAGAGCTTTTTACCCAAACGCTTTAGCCGTGACGAGAGTGCGCGTATTCAGGTGGGTGACTTCAGCACGCCTACGCTGCGCGCCGGGTTGAAAACACTGAACCTCGACCAGGTGGCCGTGGATGATTTTTTTGATCGTACTGGCGCGGTCACCACGATTTTCGTCCGGGATGGCGAAGACTTTATCCGCATCGCCACCTCGCTGAAAAAAGAGGATGGCAGCCGTGCGATCGGCACAAAGCTTGACGCCAGCGGCGCGCCCTGGCGCAGCGTCAGCAAGGGCGAAACCTACCGCGGCCTCGCCACGCTGTTCGGGCACCGCTATATCACGCAGTATCAGCCGGTAAAAGATGACGGCGGCAATGTGATTGCCATTCTGTTTGTCGGCGTGCAAATCGACAATCAGTATGCGCTGATGCGCGACAAAGTGCTGGCGCGCCGTCTGGGCGACAGCGGCAGCTTCTTTGTCCTGAACGGCACTCCGGGCAGCAGTCAGGGCAAATACCTGTTTGATAAGCACAATGAGGGCAAGCTGCCGGACTGGGATGCGCAGGTGCAGCAGCAGTTACTGACGCAGCCGGCCGGCCTGCTGGAGATTACGCACGAGGGCGAAACGCGTCTGCTGGCCTGGCAGCAACTGCCGGGCTGGAACTGGATCATCGCGGGTGAGGTAAGCCGCGCCAGCCTGCTGGCGCCAATCAACCATAGTCGTAACCTGTTTATGGTCACCGGCCTGGTGCTGGTGCTGCTGTTCGCCGTGGGCTTTGTGCTGTACAGCCGCCGCGCCATTACCCGTCCGCTGCAGCAGGTTATTCACCTGGCGGAGCAGTACGCGGCGGGTAATCTGCAGGCGCACCTCGATTCACGCCGTCATGATGAGATTGGTCAGCTGGTCGGCGCGATCAACGGCATCGGTGACGGTCTGGAAAAAGTGGTCAGCCAGGTACGCGTGGCGGCCCGCGATATCAGCAGCGGCACCGACAGCATTGCCGCCGGCAGTTCCAGCATCAGTGAACAGATTGGGCGACAGGCCAGCAGCGTTGAGGAGACGTCGGCCAGTATGGAGCAGTTTGGTGCCACCGTCGCGCAGACGGCAGCCAACGTGCGCCAGGCAATGGCGCTGGTCAGCGAGGCAGCAAGCACCGTCAGCCACGGCGGCACTACCGTTGCCCGCTCGGTAGAGACCATGTCTGAGATCCGCGTCGCGTCGCAAAGCATTGCGGATATCACCCAAGTCATTGAGTCGATTGCCTTCCAGACCAATATTCTGGCGCTGAACGCTGCCGTCGAAGCGGCGCGTGCCGGCGAGCACGGTAAAGGCTTTGCGGTGGTGGCAGCGGAAGTACGGGCGCTGGCACAGCGCAGCGCCAATGCGGCAAAAGAGATCGACGGGCTGATCGCCAGCTCCATCGATAAAGTCGCGGCCGGCCATGCGCTGTCGGAGCAAACGCGCGATGCCATGAACCACATTGTCAGCCATATTGAGCAGGTGAAAACCCTGATGGGTGAAATCAACATTGCCGCGCAGGAGCAGGCGGCGGGCATTGGTCAGGTTAACCTGGCGATGAACCACATCAGCCAGGCCACGCATCAGAGCAGCGATATGATCAGCCAGTCCGAGAGCACGGCCCACCATTTGAGTCAGAAAGGCCATCACCTGACCCAGCTGGTCAGCATTTTCCGTCTTAACGACTAATGCGGATCGGAAGATGGCTTACACTTAAGTCATCTTCCTTTTTCCGGAGCTGCCATGCGTTCTCTTCTGCTGATCCTGAGCCTGCTGCTGAGCGGCTGTGCCGCACTGCACACCACGCCGCAACCGCCTCCGCCGCCCGCGCAGCAGGCGCAGGAGATCACCCGGGCGCAAAGCGCTGGCCTGCCAAAACTGGGCAATGTTACCGCCACCTCACGCGGTTCCCCGGACGATGTCCAGCGCGCCATCGCCGCGCGCGCCAGTCAGGCGGGTGCAGTCTATTACCAGATTGTGATGCTGGACGATACCACGCTGCCGGGCCAGTGGTACGCCACTGCCATTCTGTATGGCGCCCCTTTAGGCCGCGCTGGCACGCAGCAGTAAACGGCTGCAGAGATCCTCGCTCAGCACACGCTGCCCGCGCGCATCCAGCAGCCGGGCACATCCACTGTCTGCCAGCGGCGGTTCCGCCACTTTCAGCAGTACAGCGGCTTCAGCCAGCCGTAGCAGATCCTGCGTCAGATCGCGCGCCATCGCTTCCTGCGGACGCGCCAGCTGCAGGCGCAGCTGCCGCCAGCGGCGATCGAAATGACGGTTACAGCCTTTCACCGCATCGAATTCGTCATGCAGCATGGTGAGCACGCCGGGCTGACGCTTCAGCACGCGCAGTACATCAAGGCACATGACATTGCCCGACCCTTCCCAGATGCTGTTGACCGGCATTTCGCGATACAGCCGCGGCAGCTCACTCTCTTCGCAGTAACCGATGCCGCCCAGCACTTCCATTGCTTCGGCGACAAAGGGGATGCCCGCCTTGCACAGTCCGTACTTCGCCGCTGGCGTAAACAGGCGGGCGTAAAGCCGCTCATGCTCGCTGGCCGGCGCAGACCAGGCACGCGCCAGCCGCAGCAGCAGTGCGGTCTGCCCTTCAAGCTGCAGCGCATGCTGCGCCAGCACGGCACGCATCAGCGGCAGATCGCTGAGACTTCTGCCGCTGACCTGCCGCTGTCGGGCATGATGTAATGCAATCGCCAGCGCGCGGCGCATCAGGCCATGACTGCCCAGCGCGCAGTCAAAACGCGTCATGCTACCCATTTTCAGGATCAGCCTTACGCCTTCTCCCTCTTCGCCCATCAGCCAGCCAATCGCGTCCTGAAACTCGGCTTCCGCGCTGGCGTTGGCGCGGTTTCCGAGTTTGTCTTTCAGCCGTTCAAGGCGGATGGCGTTGCGCGTACCATCCGGCAGCAGGCGGGGCAGAAAGAAGCAGCTTATGCCCTGCGGCGTCTGCGCCAGGATCACATGGGCATCGCTCTGCGGCACCGAGAAAAACCATTTATGCCCGGTAATGCGGTACGCCTCGCCGGGGCCACGCGCACCAAGCGGCTCAGCGCGCGTGGTGTTGCTCAACACATCCGTCCCGCCCTGTTTCTCTGTCATTCCCATGCCAATCAGCAAACCGCGTTTTTGCGAGCCGGGCACATGATGGGCGTCATAGCGATCGCTGAGCAGGCTGTCGCGCCAGCCGGCATACGGCGGCGGCAGATGCGTTTGTAACAGAGGAATCGCGGCGTGCGTCATGGTAACCGGACAGAGCGAGCCGGCTTCGACCTGCGCATGCAGAATAAAACGCGCCGCGCGCGCGACCATGGCGCAGGGCGGCACGTCGGGCTGCCAGCTGAGATTGTGCAGACGGCTGGCGCACACGCCCTGCATCAGCAGATGCCAGGCCGGATGAAAACGCACTTCGTCAAGGCGTTCGCCGCGCGCGTCGTAGCGCAGCAGTTCCGGCGGCTGTGCGTTGGCCAGGCGGCCCAGTTCGAGGGATTCAGCACTGCCCAGCTGCAGGCCAACAGAAGCCAGCCATTCGCGATCCCAGCCCGCGCCTTCACGGGCTACGGCCTCGCACAGGGCGACGTCACGGGTGAACAGATTGCTGTTGCTGAGTGGATGTGGCTGATTAACAACATTGTGCGTGGACCAGGTCATAAACGCTCCTCTCCCGTCATTCTTCAGACTGCAGAACAACCTTTGCAGTCTGAATTATCAGGGTATAAGTATGGAGCGGCTGTATTGTTATGCCTGGTACGGCAAACGTTTTGCGGCGCGGATCACGCCAGGCGCTGGCGTACCGCTTCGAACAGGCACACGCCGGTTGCCACGGAAACGTTAAGGGAAGAGACGCTACCGGCCATCGGAATGCTGATCAGCTCGTCGCAGTGTTCACGCGTCAGACGCCGCATCCCTTCTCCTTCCGCCCCCATCACCAGCGCCATCGGGCCGGTCATCTTGCTCTGATACAGCGTGTGGTCCGCTTCACCGGCCGTGCCGACGATCCAGACATTGTACTCCTGCAGCAGACGCATGGTGCGCGCCAGGTTGGTGACGCGAATCAGCGGGACGTTCTCTGCCGCGCCGCTGGCCACTTTTTTCGCCGTGGCGTTGAGCGGGGCAGCGCGATCTTTCGGCACGATAACCGCGTGCACGCCAGCAGCATCCGCGCTGCGCAGGCAGGCACCGAGGTTGTGTGGATCGGTCACGCCATCAAGGATCAGCAAAAACGGTTTTTCCAGCGATTGCAGCAGATCCGGCAGGTCGCCTTCCTGATAATGTTTACCCGGCTTCACGCGCGCCACGATCCCCTGATGCACGCCGCCTTCCACCTGACTATCCAGCCACTGGCGATTCGCCAGCTGGATGACCACGCCCTGAGCTTCCAGTGCCGCGATCAGGGGCTGCAGGCGTCGATCGTCGCGGCCTTTGAGAATAAACACTTCCTGGAAACGCTGGGGATCGCGCTCCAGCAGCGCCTGCACGGCATGAATGCCAAAAATTATTTCGCTCATTACTTTGCTCAAGGTTGGATAACTATCAATGAATTCTGCAACCGATGTCAGAGGGCGCACGCATGCGCCCCCTGCAAATTGCGGCACTCAGCCGCAGCGGTGCCGCGTGCTGAGGTCGGCGATCACGCCTCGCTGGCTTTTTTCTTCGCGGCCCGCTTAGCTTTGGTGGCGGCGGCGATTTTACGGGTTTTTTCCGAGACTTTTTTGCTTTTTTTCTCGGTTTTCTCCGCAGCGGGTTTCTTTTTCTCGCTGCGGAAAGCGGCATCCGGCTCAAAGTTGCCTTTTCGTCCGGCATCACGACGACGCTTGCCTGCCGGTTTACCGCCGCGTTTTTCCCGTTCACGCGCGGTCTTACCTTCGCCACGCGGCACGCGCTTGCTGGAGATCAGCGCAAAGTCGATTTTGCGCTCATCCATATGCACGGCATCCACACGCACTTCCACGGCATCGCCCAGCCGGTAGGTGCGACCGCCGGATTCACCAATCAGCCGCTGCCCCACCGCATCGAAACGATAGTAGTCATTGTCCAGCGTGGAGACGTGCACCAGGCCATCAATAAACAGATCGTTAAGGCGGACAAAGAAGCCGAAGCCAGTAACGCTGGAGATCACACCGTTGAAGATGTTCCCGACCTGATCCTGCATGAAATCGCACTTCAGCCAGTCAGCGACATCACGCGTTGCTTCATCGGCGCGGCGTTCAGTCATGGAGCAGTGCTGTCCGAGCTGCAGCATCTGCTGCATATCATAATGGTAGCCACCGGTCGGCGTGGTGTTGCCTTTCAGCGTTCCCTGCTCTTTTGCCAGCAGATACTTGATGGCGCGGTGCAGCAGCAGATCCGGATAGCGGCGAATCGGCGACGTAAAGTGGGCATACGAGGCCAGCGCCAGACCAAAGTGGCCGCGGTTTTCCGGGTCATATACCGCCTGCTTCATGGAGCGCAGCAGCATGGTTTGCAGCATTTCCGCATCGGGACGATCGGCGATCTGCTTCAGCAGGTCAGCGTAATCGATCGGCTGCGGTTTGCTGCCGCCCGGCAGGCTCAGACCCAGCTCGCCCAGCACCGTGCGGAAACTGGTGATGCTGTCTTCGCTGGGACGATCGTGATCGCGGAACAGCGCCGGCTCCTGATTCTTCTCCACAAAGCGCGCAGAGGCGATGTTGGCGAGGATCATGCACTCTTCAATCAGTTTGTGCGCATCGTTACGCACTGTGCGCTCAACGCGATCAATACGGCGCTCTGCGTTGAAGATAAACTTCGCTTCTTCGGTTTCAAATGAGATACCGCCACGCTGCTCGCGCGCTGTCTCCAGCACCTGATACATACGGTGCAGCTCTTCCAGATGTTTAACCTGCGCAGCGTACTGCTCGCGCAGCTCCGGGTTGCCCTGCAGAATGTTCCACACTTTGGTGTACGTCAGGCGCGCATGGGAGTTCATCACCGCTTCGTAGTGCTTGTAGCCGGTGAGCTTGCCGCTGGCGGAGATGGTCATCTCACACACCATGCAGAGGCGATCCACCTGCGGATTCAGCGAGCACAGACCATTGGACAGAATTTCCGGCAGCATTGGCACAACCTGCGACGGGAAATAGACCGAGGTGCCACGCTGATGCGCTTCGGTATCCAGCGCGGTGCCCGGACGCACGTAGTAGCTGACATCCGCGATAGCGACCCACAAACGCCAGCCGCCGCCGCGTTTTTTCTCGCAGTACACGGCATCATCGAAATCACGGGCGTCTTCGCCATCAATGGTAACCAGCGGCAGCTGACGCAGATCGACGCGTCCTTTCTTCGCCGCTTCCGGGACCTGCTCTTTCAGCTTCGAAATCTCTTTCTCAACGTCTTCCGGCCAGGCGTGCGGAATTTCATGGGTGCGCAGCGCCATATCCACGGCCAGACCGGTGCCCATGTTATCACCGAGAATTTCCGTGATTTTACCGATGGCTTTGGTGCGGCGCGTGGCGCGCTGCATAATCTCAACCACCACCACCGAGCCCATACGCGCATTCAGCGTGTCATCCTGGGGGATCAGGATGTCAAAGCTCAGGCGGCTGTCGTCCGGGACGACAAAACCGGTACCGGCATCCGTAAAGTAGCGGCCCACAATCTGGCTGTTGCGCGGCTCCAGCACGCGCACGACGCGCGCCTCGCGCCGGCCTTTGCGATCGGCCCCGCCCGGCTGCGCCAGAATTACGTCGCCGTGCAGGCAGAACTTCATCTGCTCGGCTGACAGGTAGAAATCGTCTTTCTGCCCTTCCACGCGCAGGAAGCCGTAGCCATCACGATGGCCAATGACTTTACCGCGCAGCAGATCCAGCCGCTCCGGCAGGGCATAACACTGACGACGGGTGAACACCAGCTGCCCGTCGCGCTCCATCGCGCGCAGGCGACGGCGCAGCGCCTCCAGCTGATCTTCGCTGGTGATATTCAGCGCCTCGGCGATCTCTTCGCGGCTCGCCGGTTTCTCACGTTTTTCTAACAGCGCCAGAATGAACTCGCGGCTGGGAATAGGGTTTTCGTATTTTTCAGCTTCTCTATCCTGAAAAGGATCTTTTGACATTACGGTTCCTCCGATGTCATTTATTTTGGATTGCCACCGGCGGTTCGGACAATAAAATGTGGTATAGCGAATCGTTGTTTTGCACCAGATCGGCCAGCGTATAGTTATCCAGCTCTTTCAGGAATAACTGTACGGCATTATTCAATACGCTGCGCAGACGACAGGCCGGTGTGATGGCACACTCTTCACAGTTTACCAGCTGTAAAGGTTCCATTTTTCGCACCACGTCGCCAATCACGATGTGTTCCGGGTCCATGCCTAAACGAATTCCGCCGTTTTTACCGCGTGTCGCGGCGACAAAGCCAGCCCGGCTAAGTTGGTTGATGATTTTAACCATATGGTTACGCGATACCCCGTAGGTATCGGTGACTTCGGTAATGTTTGTCTGCATGCCTGCTGGCAACGTCGCCATGTAAATCAGCGCGCGCAGACCATAATCGGTAAAACTCGTTAGCTGCACATCTACCTCAGTGAATCATCGATTTTGTTGTTATTGCGCTGTGTTAGCACGCTTCGATTAACAAGATGATAAACCAGTGTGGAGAACCCGGAGCGCTTTTTTCCGCAGCGAACCATTTCTGCCGGAAAAAATAGAGTGAGCGGAATCAAAGAGCAGATAAACAGAGGCCGGACAGTGTCCGGCCTGAGGAGCGTTATTATGCGTCGAACGGATCGCGCAGAATCATAGTCTCACTACGGTCCGGGCCGGTAGAAATAATATCAATCGGCACACCGGTCACTTCTTCAACACGTTTGATATAGTCACGCGCTGCCTGCGGCAGGCCTTCCAGTGTTTTAACACCAAAGGTGTTTTCACTCCAGCCCGGCAGGGTTTCATAAATCGGCTCGATGCCTTCCCAGCCTTCTGCCGCCAGCGGCGTGCTGGTGACTTCGCGGCCATCCGGCATGCGGTAGCCCACACAGATTTTCACTTCTTTCAGGCCGTCCAGCACGTCCAGTTTGGTCATGCAGAAGCCAGAGAGGGAGTTGATCTGCACGGCACGGCGCACGGCAACGGCATCCAGCCAGCCGGTGCGGCGGCGACGTCCGGTCGTGGCACCGAACTCATTGCCTTTTTTACACAGGAACTCGCCGGTCTCGTCGAACAGTTCGGTCGGGAACGGACCCGCACCCACACGGGTAGAGTAAGCCTTCACGATACCCAGCACGTAATCGACATAGCGCGGACCGATACCGGAACCCGTTGCCACGCCACCTGCTGTGGTATTAGAGGAGGTCACATACGGATAAGTTCCGTGGTCGATGTCCAGCAGCGTGCCCTGTGCACCTTCGAACATGATCAGATCGCCACGCTTACGCGCGCCGTCCAGCAGTTCAGATACGTCAACCACCATGCCGGTGAGGATGTCGGCCACTGCCAGCACATCGTTCAGCACTTTTTCGTAGTCAACCGCATCTTCTTTGTAATAGTTCACCAGCTGGAAGTTGTAGAAATCAACGATCTCTTTCAGCTTCACCGCAAAGGTTTCTTTGTTAAACAGGTCGCTGACGCGCAGACCGCGACGGGCAACTTTGTCTTCGTAGGCCGGACCGATACCGCGACCGGTGGTGCCAATCGCTTTGGCACCGCGCGCTTTTTCACGCGCCAGGTCCATTGCCACATGGTATTGCAGAATCAGCGGACAGGCTTCAGAGATCAGCAGACGTTCACGTACCGGCACACCGCGCGCTTCCAGACCGTTCATCTCTTTCATCAGTGCTTCAGGCGACAGCACAACACCATTACCAATGATGCTGGTGACGTTTTCACGCAGGATGCCAGAGGGAATTAAGTGGAGGACGGTTTTTTCACCGTTGATGACAAGTGTATGGCCTGCATTGTGGCCACCCTGGTAACGCACAACATATTTCGCGCGTTCAGTCAGAAGGTCTACGATCTTACCTTTACCTTCGTCACCCCATTGGGTGCCCAGTACGACGACGTTCTTACCCATTTTCTAAAATCACCGATTGCTTAAAAATGGATTCTACCATCGGATTTTCACACTTTCAGCACTTTTAGCACACGATTGCGCTGTTTTTTGCCTGGGTTTTGCGCAGCTCACAATATGTTGGTATCCCCGGCGAAGCGAGACACAATTTAGCCGGCACCAGCCAGATATTTTGCGGTCAGCTGCCGGCATGCGTGCTCAGCATGTAGTAGATCACCACGCCGGCCACCACCAGCCCGCCACCAAAACGGTGCAAAATACGGTCGGGCAACTGCGCCATCGATAGGATCATACGGCGCCAGAGACGCGGCAGTAACATCGGGCCTAATCCCTCCAGCACTAATACCAGCGCCAGCGCCATCCAGATGGTTGTGTTCATTGCATTTTCCCAAAAAAAAGGCCGACAACAGTGTCGGCCTCAAGGTTATAACAGGTCTTAGCGCGCGGCGTTAGTCGGCGCTTTCATATAGCGGAAGAAATCGCTGTCCGGGCTCAGCACCATGACGTCCTGATTATCAGCAAAGCTGCTTTCATAGGCGCGCAGGCTGCGGATAAAGGCATAGAAATCGGGATCCTGACTGAATGCATCTGCAAACAGTTTGGCCGCTTCACCGTCCCCCTCACCGCGGGTAATCAGTGCCTGACGCTGGGCTTCTGCCAGCGTACGCGTCACCTGATAATCCGCCTGGGCGCGCAGTTTTTCTGCCTCTTCCTGACCCTGTGAACGCTGGCTGCGCGCTACTGCTTCACGCTCTGCGCGCATGCGGTTGTAAATGGCATCAGAAACTTCGGTTGGCAGGTTGATCTGCTTAATGCGCACATCAACTACCTGAATACCCAGTGCCGCCATGCTGTTCGGGTTTGGCGCCGGTTCATTGCTGTTGGTTTCGCGCTCTACGCGCGCCGCCGCACTGGCGATCGCATCGTCAGCCGCCGGTGTCTGCACTTCATCATCGTTGCCCGCGCTGCCGGTGTTCAGGGCATCACGCACGTCGGTGGTCAGACGGCCACGGGAATCGGTGACGATGTCTTTCACATCCAGCCGCCCCATTTCAGAACGCAGACGGTCGCTGAACTTACGTTTCAGCAGCACTTCTGCCTGTGAAACATCGCCACCGCCGGTCGCCAGGTAGTAACGGCTGAAATCGCTGATGCGCCACTTAATGTAGGAATCCACAATCAGGTCTTTCTTCTCTTTGGTGACGAAGCGATCGGCCTGGTTATCCATGGTCTGGATACGGGCATCCAGCGACTTGACGGTTTCAATAAACGGGATCTTAAAGTGCAGACCCGGCGCGTACACCTGCGGTTTGTTCTCGCTGTCACGCAGAACCTTACCAAAGCGCAGCACGATGCCACGCTGGCCTTCCTGCACCACGAACAGTGACGCGTACAGCACCACCAGCACTACAATAATTACGGCGATGATTGGCTTACGCATCGATTACTCCCTCCCTTCGCGCTGGGTATCGTTGCGCAGCGCATTCGCGCGACGCTGATCCATGATGCTGTCCGGACTGTAAGATGAAGCGTCATTACGGCTGGCACTGCTGCCCGGCGAAGACGGTAATTTCATCAGATTGGTGTTGTTCTGGCCGCGGGCATTGCCGCTCTGGCCGCCGCGCAGCAGCTGATCGAGCGGCAGCACCATCAGGCTGTTGCTGCGATCATTTACCAGCACTTTACGGGTATGACTAAGCACGCGCTCCATGCTTTCGATATAGAGACGCTCTTTGGTGATTTGCGGTGCCGCTTTGTATTCCGGCAGCAGACGGGCAAAACGCGCCACTTCACCCTGCGCTTCCAGTACGGTGCGCTCTTTATACGCACGCGCCTCTTCGAGGATACGCTGTGCCTGACCATTCGCCCGCGGCTGCACTTCATTGGCGTAGGCTTCGGCTTCACGCACGTACTGCTCGCGGTTTTCACGGGCAGCAATCGCGTCGTCAAACGCCGCCTTGACCTCTTCCGGCGGACGCGCCGCCTGGAAGTTGACGTCCAGCAGCGTGATGCCCATGTTGTACGGGCGAATCGTCTCATCGATTTCGCGCTGGGTATCGCTGCGCACCACGGTACGGCCTTCAGTCAGAATGCGATCCATGGTGGAACGGCCAATCACGCCGCGCAGCGCGCTGTCAGTGGCCTGACGCAGGCTGTCATCGGCACTGGTCACGGCGTACAGATAGCGCTCGGGATCGGTGACGCGATACTGCACGTTCATTTCCACGCGCACGACGTTTTCGTCTGAAGTCAGCATCACGCCCGAGGCCGCCAGTTCACGCACTGCTTCCACGTTTACCGCACGCACCTGATCGATAAAGGTTGGTTTCCAGTTGAGGCCAGGCTCAACCAGATGACTGAATTTGCCGAAACGCGTCACGACGCCGCGTTCCGCTTCTTTGATGGTGTAGAAACCGCTGGCCGCCCAGATGACGACCGCTGCAACGGCTACAATGCCAACCAGTTTGCCACCGCTGCCGCCGCTGCGCTGACCATTGTCGCTCTGTTTGCCACCGCCCAGTCCGCCGAGCTTCTTGCTCAGCTTACGGAAGATATCATCCAGATCAGGAGGCCCCTGATCGCGACCTCCTTTATTTCCCCCAGAGTTGCCGCCTTGGTTATTGCTGCTTCCCCACGGGTCGCGGTCCTGTCCGTTATTTCCGGGCTGATTCCACGCCATGTCTCTACTCCATTTATTTTATATAAGTTTACCCTACCGCGTGCCGGGCACGTTTTCGGGTAAATGAGTGGGCAACGGTCAAACAATATAACTGGTTAGCGACGGCTCCTGCTTACACAGACGGCGCCAGTCAACGATCGGCAAACGCACATGCAAACCCACACTGCCATCTTCTTCATTCCATTCTTTTTCAATCGCCTGCAGCTGATAAAAGCGGCTGCGCAGGCGGCCCGCTTCAGGCGGCAGACGTAAATCATACTGCGCCACTTCTCCGGCCAGCCGCTCAGACAGCGCCTGCCAGAGCAGCTCCAGGCCAATACCGTTCTGCGCCGAGAGCCAGACGCGGACCGGCAGGTTTTCTTCATTGCGGTCGATACGCGGTTCAAATCCGTCCAGCATATCGATTTTGTTCATCACCAGCAGCGCCGGAATTTCATCGGCCTCAATCTCGGCCAGCACCTCGTTGACTGCGTCAATGTTGTCATTGACGCGGATATCAGCGGCATCAATCACATGCAGCAGCAGCGTAGCCTGGCGGGTTTCCTGCAGCGTGGCTTTGAACGCCGCCACCAGATCGTGCGGCAGATGACGAATAAAGCCGACGGTATCGGCCAATACCACTTCTCCGACGTCTGCCACATTCAGGCGACGCAGCGTAGGATCGAGCGTTGCGAAAAGCTGATCGGCGGCGTACACATTGGCTGACGTGATCGCATTAAACAGGGTGGATTTGCCGGCGTTGGTGTAACCCACCAGCGAGACCGTTGGCACGTCCGCTTTGGCGCGCGCCTGGCGTCCCTGTTCGCGCTGTTTTTCCACGCGCTCAAGGCGGGAAAGAATCTGACTGATTCGGCCACGCAGTAAACGACGGTCGGTTTCCAGCTGAGTTTCACCCGGACCGCGCAGGCCGATACCGCCTTTCTGGCGCTCAAGGTGGGTCCAGCCGCGTACCAGGCGGGTGGCCAGATGGCGTAACTGTGCCAGCTCGACCTGCAGTTTCCCTTCATGGGTGCGGGCGCGCTGGGCGAAAATATCGAGAATTAAGCCGGTGCGGTCGATAACGCGACATTCGCACAGACGTTCAAGGTTGCGTTCCTGAGCAGGCGATAAGGCATGATCGAATAAAACGACCGATGCTCCACTCGCTTTTACCGCATCGGCAATTTCAACTGCCTTTCCTTCACCGACAAAATATTTGGGATGTGGCGCTTTACGGCTGCCGGTAATCACTTGCAGCGCGTCGACGCCCGCAGAAGAGACAAGAGTTTCAAACTCCTGCAAATCCTCCAGCTCTTTGTCTTGGGAGAACCAGATGTGTACCAGTACGGCCTGCTCACCGGCATCATAACGGTCAAACAAGCTATAACCTCGCTAAAATAAAATAACCAGGACGGGAAAACGTTTATCGCTCCCCAGCCCTGGCTTTACGGCAACGCAAAATTATTCTGCGTTATCGCCGTCCTGTTGTGGCTGCGACTGAGCGCTCTGATTGCTTCCGCCGTGGTGGTAGTTGCTGCCACCGCTGCCGCCCGCGTTATTGCTGTGGTGCGAAACCGGACGAGAAGGAACCACTGTTGAGATGGCGTGCTTATACACCATCTGACTTACCGTATTTTTCAGCAGAATGACGAACTGATCGAAGGATTCAATCTGTCCCTGCAGCTTAATGCCATTGACCAGATAAATCGAAACCGGTACACGTTCACGACGCAGTGCGTTCAAAAACGGGTCTTGTAATGATTGCCCCTTAGCCATTCTATCTTTTCCTTATATGCTTGTTGTTTATTACTTTAAGAACCGTGGTTCAGAAAAACTGCGTAAAAATTTGCGCACGATAACGGACCAATTGTACACAATCATCCCTGCTGCGCACTAACTACCTGAAGCACCGCATCACGCGCTGACGCTGGCGCGTCACTGTCTAACCAGTGGACGTCATGCCAGCCGCGTAACCAGGTCATCTGGCGTTTTGCGAGCTGCCGGGTGGCGCAAATTCCCCGATAAACCATTTCGTCGTAATCGATTTCGCCAGCCAGATAAGACCACATCTGACGATAACCCACACAACGAATGGAAGGCATATCCGTATGCAAATCACCTCGTGCAAACAGGGCACGAGCCTCCGCTTCAAAGCCTGACGCTAACATCTGGTCGTAACGCATCGCAATGCGTTGATGTAGCAGTTCGCGCGTCGCCGGAGCGATGGCAAACTGGTACACCTCGTAGGGTAACGCTTCACCGGACGTTTTTGTCAGTTCCGTTAAAGTTTTACCCGAAATAAAAAAAACTTCCAGTGCTCGCGAAAGTCTCTGCGGATCATTCGGATGAATACGACTACCGGCGACCGGATCGATTTCACACAGCTGGCGGTGCAGGGCTTCCCACCCTTTTTCCGCCGCCCTTTGCTCTATCTGCTGACGCACCTCCGGATCGGCCGGGGGCAGCGGCGACAATCCTTCAAGCAACGCTTTGAAGTAGAGCATGGTTCCACCAACAAGCAACGGAATCTTACCGTTTCGGGTAATTTCCGCCATTTCAGCCAGCGCATCACGACGAAACTCAGCGGCAGAATACGCCTCTGACGGATCGCGGATGTCCAGCAAACGATGGGGCGCCTGCGCTAACTCTGCTGCTGACGGCTTCGCCGTACCAATATCCATCCCGCGATAGATTAAGGCAGAGTCTACGCTGATAAGTTCCACCGGCAGTTGCTGACGCAGCGAAATCGCTAATGCCGTCTTGCCGGAGGCGGTTGGCCCCATCAAAAAAATTGCCTTTGGCCGGCTAGCCTGGTTTTGTTCACTCATGCTTCAACGCGGTAATCGCGCTCTCAATATCCAGGGTCTGTATCAGACCAGAAGGCGGCGACTTCAGCAGATGCGGACAGAGCCGTTCCAGCTCTGCCAGCAACGCAATCGCCTGCGAGTGATTCCAGTGAGGTTCTTCTGCTTCTTCACGCCGCGCCAGCCACTGAGCCAGCGCAACAGCAGAAACCTCTTGGTGCCGGGCGAGATAGCCTAACAGGTCTGGAATCAAGATTTGTAAATTTTGTGTTCGTAACGGTAAAGGCACGGCGCGCAGGGTCACATGCTGACCTTCCCGTTGTAAATCAATGCCCATCTGGCTCAGCAACGCGTGCCGGGTGTCTATCACGCGCAGCTCTTCCTGGGCGATTTTCAGCCGCACCGGAATCAGCAGCGGCTGCGGTTTCAGCCCCGCTTCGCCCGGCTGCAGCTGGGCCTGTTTCAGCCAGCGTGCCGCCACGGCCAGCGACAGCAGCTGCACACTGCTGCCCCGTTCCAGCAGGGCATAGCGCTCCTGAATCACACTCAGGACGCGGCCAAAGCTTTGCGCGTGCGCGGCCAGCGGAACATCGCGCGGTGCCGGCTGAGGCACCGCCGCGGGGGCAGGCTGCGGCGCAGCGGCGCGCGGCACCTCTGCGGCAGGCGTTTGCAGCAGCTGCTGATAAGCGGCACCTTCCCGGGCGCGGTAGCCCGGTTCCTTATGCTGCCAGGCCGCGCTGCTGCCGCTGCGGTGACCGCCGCTGGTGCTGGTGTCGCCAGCGCTGCTGCGCGACGTGCCGGGCGGCTGAGCAAAATGGTTGCCGCCGGCCGCCTGGCGGTTCTCCGGCTGCCACTGCGCAGCCGGTTCTTCGGCCCGCGCCAGCGGCCGCTCTGCGGGCGCGCAACTCTGCAGCGCGCTCATCACGCCCTGCCAGATAAAGTCATGCACCAGCCGCGACTGATGAAAACGCACCTCGTGTTTTGCCGGATGCACATTGACATCAACCTGATGCGGATCGATCTCCAGATAAAGAACATACGCGGGCTGCTGGTCGTCTCCCAGCTGGGTCTGATACGCCTGGCGAATCGCGTGGTTGATGAGCTTGTCGCGCATCATGCGGCCATTCACGTAGCAGTACTGCAGGTCGCTTACCAGCCGCGAACCGGCAGGGTCCGCCACCCAGCCGCGCAGGGCGAGATCGTCATGTTGCCAGTCAATGCGCAGCGCATGCTGCATAAAGGCGGTGCCGCAGATCGCCCCCAGCCGCCGCTCGCGCTGTGCCTCCTGACTGACGCCACGATACTGCCGCACCAGCTTGCCGTTGTGCGTCAGTGAAATCGCCACGTCAAAGCGGGCCAGTGCGATACGCCGTACTACTTCGTCAATATGGGTGAATTCGGTTTTTTCGGTGCGCATGAATTTACGGCGGGCGGGCGTGTTGTAAAACAGATCGAGCACTTCCAGCGATGTCCCCACCGGGTGCGCCGCCGGTTTCACCGTGACCGCCATATCGCGCCCTTCCGCATAGGCCTGCCAGGCTTCCTGCTGTTCGGCGGTGCGTGAGGTGAGGGTCAGCCGCGACACGGAGCTGATACTGGCCAGCGCTTCGCCGCGGAACCCCAGGCTGACGATGGCTTCCAGATCGTCCAGAGAGGCGATTTTACTGGTGGCGTGACGCGCCAGCGCCATAGCCAGCTCATCGCGGGCAATGCCGCAGCCGTTGTCGCGGATACGGATCAGCTTTGCGCCGCCCTTTTCAATATCAATGTCAATGCGGGTCGCACCGGCATCGAGGCTGTTCTCCACCAGCTCTTTGACGACCGAGGCCGGACGCTCCACCACTTCGCCTGCGGCAATCTGATTCGCCAGCTGCGGCGGTAAAATCTGTATTGGCATGGCGGTTCCTCGTAACGTATGGGCTGCAGGCAGCCCATCATCAGGACTGCGGAATCTTTAAATTTTGCCCCAGCATCACATTGCTCGACTTCATATTGTTCGCCTGCATGATGGCTTTCGGGCTGACGCCATAGTGCGCCGCAATCGCCGTCAGTGAATCACCGCGCACCACTTTATGACGCGTTGGCCGGCTGGCACTGGCGGTACTGCTGACGCCGGAGCGGGCCGGCACTTTCAGCCGCTGCCCTACCCAGACCACGTCCCGCTTCAGGTTATTGAGGTCGCGCAGGGTCGCCATGCTGACGCCATAGCTCGCCGCGATACCGGAGAGCGTTTCACCGCGGGTCACCGTATGGCGCAGCGTTGCGCCGGTATAGTGTACGGTACCGCTGGCCGGGTTGCTGGCCACGCTAACCGCTGGTGCGCTGTCCAGCGGCCGGTTTTCCTCCTTTGGGACCGACTGCAACGGATGCGCAAGGAAATAGTTGCGCAGGCCTTTATAAATCGACTGCGCAATTTTTTCCTGATACGCGCTGCTGCCCAGCAGCCGCTCCTCCGCCAGGTTACTGATAAACCCGGTCTCAACCAGTAAAGAAGGAATATCCGGCGAACGCAGCACGCCCAGGCTGGCATGTTCCGGTAGCCGTTTGTGCAGCGGCGTAATGCCACGCAGCTGCTGCAGCACTTTTACTGCCACGTCATAGCCCACGCGCTGAGAATGACCAAACTGCAGGTCAAGCACCGCCTGGCTCAGGTAAGGATCGGCCTGACTGTTGGCCAGCAGATCGCCCGCCCCGCCCAGCAGTTCTGACTGCTTCTCTTTCTGCTCCAGCCAGTTAGCCATTTCGTTGTTGGCCCGGCGGTTCGACAGCACCCAGACGGATGCGCCAGTGGCAGAGTGATTGGGGGCGGCATCGGCGTGAATAGAGACCAGCAGATTAGCATTTTCTTTGCGCGCAACGTCTGAACGCCCCATCACCGAAATAAAGTAATCACCGTTACGCGTCAGCACCGGTCTGAACATCGGGTCCTGCTCCATCAGCGCTTTCAGCTTGCGCGCAATGGCGATAGTGACATTTTTTTCATGCAGGCCGCGCTGCCCGGTCGCGCCAGGGTCCTGACCACCGTGCCCGGCGTCAATCGCCACAATGATCGCGTCATTGCGCGCCACTGCACTACCCGGCCGCACCGTGGTGTTGCTGCTGGTGACGGCGGTGACCGGGCTGGCATTAAACGGATTGCCCTGGCTGCTCACCGCGCTGTCACTCTGCCGCGCGCTGGAGACCGGGGCCGCAGCTGTGCTACGCCCTGCCGGCTGAGTGCCACGCAGGGTAAACACCACGCGGTACTGATCGCCATCGCGCTGCGTTGTGGCGCGGGTTTTTGCTGCCTGAGTCAGCTCAAACACCAGGCGGATACTCTGCTTATCTTTCGGCTGGCTGTTACGAATGCGCTGGACAATGTTTTGCCCGCTGAAGTTAAGCGGCAGGCCCTGAATAGCCCCGCTCTGCCGGATATCCAGCACGACACGATTCGGGTTGTGCAGCGGAAAGAAGCCATAAACCGGCTGGCCGTTAAAGCTCAGCGTCACAGTGGCCTGGCTGTCGCCGTTCTCTACCTTGATATCGCGCAGCGTAGCGGCCAGGGATGAGGCAGAAAACAGGCACAGCGCGGCCAGCAGCAGGCCTTTTATCCGTGCCGTCATACCGCATCCCTGCCCTGTGTGAACTGCTGCAGCACCTGTTCACCCCGGGCGGAAAGCGCTGACACTTCCGCTTCCCGCGCCGTGCCGGCATAGCGCAGGCTCAGCGCCAGATCCGGCTCTGGCAGGATGCCTGCGCCCTGCTGTGGCCACTCAACCAGACAAAGCGCATCGCCGCTGAAGTAGTCACGGATCCCCATGAACTCCAGCTCCTCCGGATCGGCAAGCCGGTAGAGGTCAAAATGATACAGCGTGCGCGCACCCAGTTCGTACGGTTCCACCAGCGTATAGGTCGGGCTTTTTACGTTGCCCTGGTGGCCCAGCGCCTGCAGAAAACCGCGGCTGAAGGTGGTTTTTCCCGCCCCCAGATCGCCATACAGGTAGATCACCATCGCGCTGCTGCAAACGCGGGCTAATTGTGCACCCAGATTCAGGGTTGCCGCCTCATCGGGCAAAGGGATAACACAGGTCTTCATGCTTTATTGTTGGATCATCTCTGGATTAACAAACTGCCACAGCAGTTCGAACAAATCAGTGGCTAACATGCCGCGCGTGCCGCGCTGTCGCGCCAGCGCATCTGCCGTTGCCCCGTGCGCCACGCAGCCGGCGCAGGCTGCGTCAAACAGTGATAACTTCTGGCCCAGCAGGGCCGCAATAATGCCGCTCAGCACATCGCCCATGCCGCCGGTGGCCATGCCCGCATTACCTGCATCGGTAATGGCCATCTCGCCCGCCGCACTGGCAATCACCGTGCCCGCACCTTTGAGTACCACCACGCCACCGTAGCGCTTCGCCAGCGTCTGTGCCGCCTGTAAGCGGTCACTTTCCACCTCATGGATGTTAACGCCCAGCAGGCGCGCAGCCTCGCCAGGATGCGGCGTAATGATGCGATTCTGACGGTTATCCGCATTGATTGCCAGCAGGTTCAGCGCATCCGCATCCCAAAGCATCGGCTTTTTACTGGCGGCGACTTTTTTCAGCGCATTCTGCGCCCAGTCACGCTGGCCGAGGCCCGGCCCGATAGCAATCACATCCGCCCACTCCAGCGCCTGGTCCAGCCGATCGGCGTGCAGCGCATCCACCATCAGCTCCGGTCGCGCAGTGAGTATCGGGCCAATATTATCTTCATGCGTCAGCACGCGCACAAGTCCGGCACCGGTGCGCAGCGCCGCCTCGCCCGTCATGCGAATGGCACCGGCGGTGCCGCTGTCACCCCCGATGACCAGCAGTTTGCCGAAGTCGCCTTTATGAGCTGTGGCATTACGCACCGGCAGCCAGCCGGCCAGATTGGTGGCATCAACACGTCTGATCGGGGCGGTTTCTCCGGCCAGAAAACGCTCCAGGCCCAGCGCATGGCAGTGTAACTGCCCGACATGGGCACGCGCTTTGCCGGTTAGCTGACCGGGCTTAAGGGCGATCATGCTCAGGGTGTGGTCGGCCACGATGGCAGCGCCAGGTGCCGTGCCGCTGGCGGCAACCAGACCCGAGGGGATATCCACCGCCAGCACCGGTGCGGCATGCGCATTTGCCTGGGTAATCAGGCTGGCATAAGGAGCGGCGGGCGCACGGTTCAGACCGGTGCCCAGCAGGGCATCGACAATGATGTCGACCGATTCCGGCCACGCCGCATCCGCCGCATGAACGACGCCACCGGCGGCCAGCCAGCTGTCGCGTGCCTGGGCCGCCTCTTCCGGCAGCGGCTTGTTGCCTGTGCAGGCCAGCAGCGTTACCTGTAAACCCGCGGCCTGCGCCAGGCGCGCAATCACGTAGCCGTCTCCGCCGTTGTTGCCGTGTCCGCACAGGATCAGCCAGTGCTGCGCCTGCGGCCACAGCCTCCGCGCCAGCTCATAACTGGCCTGTCCGGCCCGCTGCATCAGTTCATACAGGGTCAGCCCCAGGCTATCCGCCGCCTCGCGTTCCAGCTGCGCCATTGCCTGCGCAGGCCAGACAGAGTGTGGTAAACTGCGCGCGTTTGCTTCAATTGCCTGGTTTCTCATGTCATACCCTCTCGATCTTGAACAGCTCGCTCTACACATTAAACAGTGGGGGCGCGACCTCGGTTTTCAGCAGGTCGGCATCTGCGACACAGATTTGCGTGCCGAAGAGCCGAAGCTGCAGGCGTGGCTGGAGAAGCAATATCACGGCGAAATGGACTGGATGGCGCGCCACGGCATGATGCGTGCGCGTCCGCATGAACTGTTGCCCGGTACGCTGCGCGTGATCAGCGTTCGCATGAACTATCTGCCAGCCAAAGCCGCGTTTGCCAGCACGCTGAAAAATCCACAGCTGGGTTATGTCAGCCGCTATGCGCTGGGTCGCGATTACCACAAAGTATTGCGCAATCGACTGAAAAAGCTCGGGGAAATGATTCAGGCGCACTGCGGCGAACTGAATTTTCGTCCGTTCGTTGACTCCGCACCGGTGCTGGAACGCCCGCTCGCCGCGAAAGCCGGCCTGGGCTGGACAGGCAAGCATTCGCTGATTCTGAATCGCGAAGCCGGCTCCTGGTTTTTCCTCGGCGAACTGCTGATCGATCTGCCGCTGCCGGTGGACCTGCCGCAGCAGGAGCAGTGCGGGCGCTGCGTGGCCTGCATGACCATTTGCCCGACAGGCGCCATCGTGGAGCCGTACGTGGTGGATGCGCGGCGCTGTATTTCGTACCTCACCATCGAACTGGAAGGCGCCATCCCCGAAGCGCTGCGTCCGCTGATTGGCAACCGCATCTACGGCTGTGACGATTGTCAGCTAATTTGTCCGTGGAACCGCTATGGGCAGTTGACGGATGAGCCGGATTTTTCACCGCGCGCCGTGCTGCATGCGCCGCAGCTGATCGATCTGTTTCAGTGGGACGAGGCGAAGTTTTTGCGGGTGACGGAAGGCTCTGCTATCCGGCGAATTGGTCACCTGCGCTGGCTGCGCAATGTGGCCGTCGCGCTGGGCAACGCACCGTGGTCAGAGGATAACGTAGCGGCACTTACGCTGCGGCGTGGCGAGCATCCGCTGCTGGACGAGCACATCGACTGGGCGATTGCGCAGCAGTTACAGAAGCGTGCCGCGCAGGCGATTGAGGTGCAGCCTGCACAGAAACAGCGGCTGGTGCGCGCCGTCGAAAAAGGCCTGCCCCGTGATGCGTGATTGTACAGCGAAGCAGGATATTATCCTTTTCCACATGCTGTGAATAAAATTATGTCACCGATCAATGACGAGGATCATTATTTCGTCTACGCGCTTCGCTAATAAGCTGAAACAGCTTAAAAGATATTAAATACAGCAGGTTAGGCAATAGCTGTAAATAAATATGTGTGGAATAGCGCGCAGGGGTCAGTCCAGAGCCTGTGGATAACTCTGTTCAAAACGGTTTTGCAGATAGGGTAAAACACCGTGGACACGTTACGTGCGCGCTGTGGATAACCTGGCTGATAACGGCATAAGGTTACCGACCGGCTCAGGCGAACGCGGTGTGCAAACATTCCAGATAAACCAACCGCTAAACGAAGCAAAGCGTGCAGCTGTTTTATGTCTGAAGGTGCCCGTGAGCAAATAACAATAGTGAATATGAAAATCTGGAGCGGGAAACGAGACTCGAACTCGCGACCCCGACCTTGGCAAGGTCGTGCTCTACCAACTGAGCTATTCCCGCATAATCTTCGGCTTTGAGTCTTAACCGATACTGCCGGTGACGCAATCCGTGATTTGGATGGTGTACTGTAAAATCTGGAGCGGGAAACGAGACTCGAACTCGCGACCCCGACCTTGGCAAGGTCGTGCTCTACCAACTGAGCTATTCCCGCATCATCACTGAACTCAGTATGCTGGCTGCCTGGGCTCATGCCGGGTTAACGGCTGTTGCGCATGCTGCACACTGGCACATTGATTCTGGTACTGCTGTGCAATCTGGAGCGGGAAACGAGACTCGAACTCGCGACCCCGACCTTGGCAAGGTCGTGCTCTACCAACTGAGCTATTCCCGCAACATGTTGCTGTTACTGCGTCCGTACCGTTGCAAATTCTTCATCGGTACGGGGTGCGCATTATACGAGAAATCCTTTCCGCCGCAAGCGTTCAAAAGCAAAATTTTGCGCTTTCTGCGCGATTGCTGCTTTAATCAGCAACCTGATGATTTCCTGCGCACCCGCTGCAGATTAAAGCTGCAAAAAGTGCTCGCGGTAGTAGGCCAGCTCGGCGACGGACTCCCGGATATCGTCCAGTGCCTGATGCGTACCGGCTTTTTTAAAGCCCGGCAGAATTTGCGGCTTCCAGCGGCGCGCCAGCTCTTTCAGCGTACTGACGTCCAGATAGCGATAGTGGAAATAGGCTTCCAGCTCAGGCATGTACTTAAACAGAAAACGGCGGTCCTGGCCGATGCTGTTGCCACAAATAGGCGAAGCGTTCGCCGGCACCCACTGCTTCAGAAAATCGAGCGTGGCCAGTTCCGCGGCGCGATCGTCAAACGGGCTGGCCTTAACGCGATCCACCAGCCCACTGCCGGTATGGGTCCGCACGTTCCAGTCGTCCATCAGCGCCAGCTGGGCATCAGATTGATGCACGGCCAGCACCGGCCCTTCCGCCAGAATGTTCAGGTTGGCGTCGGTGACGAGGGTGGCGATCTCAATAATGCGATCGCGCTCCGGATCGAGCCCGGTCATTTCCAGGTCGATCCAAATCAGATTGTTTTCATTTCCAGCTGTCATGCATGTTCCGCCCGTTGCCAAAGTCGTCATTAGCCTAATTTAAGGTGTATCATAGACGTTTTGCCCAGCGGGGCGAAGCCTGGCGAAAGCCTGAGAGGATGCGTGAGCAAAAATAAACTGTCGAAGGGTCAACAACGTCGCGTCAGCGCTAATCATCAGCGCCGTCTGCAGCAGCGGAACGAAAAGCCGGAGCCGGATGACAGCCTGTTTGGTGAAGCCGCTGAAGGCGTGGTGATCAGCCGCTTTGGCATGCATGCCGATGTTGAAGACAGCGCAGGCGCGGTGCATCGCTGCAATATCCGCCGCACTATCCGCTCGCTGGTCACCGGTGACCGCGTGGTGTGGCGTCCGGCCGGCGAAAGCGGCGGAAAAGGCATCGTTGAGGCGGTGCATGAGCGGCAGACGGTGCTGACGCGCCCGGATTTTTACGACGGCGTGAAACCGATCGCCGCCAACATCGATCAGATCATTATCGTCTCGGCGATCCTGCCGGAGCTGTCGCTGAACATTATCGATCGCTATCTGGTTGCCAGCGAAACGCTGGGCGTCGAACCGCTGCTGGTGCTGAATAAAACGGATCTGCTGGATGAGGAAGGCCGTGCCTTTGTTGACGAGCAGATGGATATCTATCGCCATATCGGCTATCGCGTGCTGATGGTATCAAGCCATGCCAAAGATGGCCTGCGCGATCTGGAAGCGGCGCTGACCGGCCGCGTCAGCATCTTTGCCGGACAATCGGGCGTCGGCAAATCCAGTCTGCTGAATACGCTGCTGGGTCTGGATGTGGCCGGGGAAGAGATTCTTACGAATGATGTGTCGGACGTCTCCGGCCTCGGCCAGCACACCACCACCGCCTCGCGTCTGTATCACTTCCCGCACGGCGGCGACGTGATCGATTCACCGGGCGTGCGCGAGTTCGGCTTGTGGCATCTGGAGCCGGAACAAATCACGCGCGGATTTGTCGAATTTCGTGAATTTCTCGGGGCTTGCCGGTTCCGCGACTGTAAGCATGATACCGATCCCGGCTGTGCCATCCGCGAAGCCGTAGAGAATGACCTGATTGCCATTTCGCGCTTCGATAACTACCACCGCATTCTGGAGAGCATGGCGCAGGTAAAAACGCGTAAAAACTTTTCCGCCAGCGAAGATTAACGCGTACAACGGCACATTCGCCAACCGACCGGGGCGCTGTTACAATCCGCCCCCTTTTTGTCTAAACCACATGTTATTCGCCAGGAGGCAACGGTGTTCGATCGTTTAAAACTCGGCCTGAATCATATTCTGCCTAAAAAGGCGCTGACCGAACTCGCCGGCTGGGGTGCCAGTCGCCGTGGTGGCTGGCTGACCAAAGCGGTCATCGACATTTTTGTCTGGTTCTACAAAGTCGATATGGCGGAAGCCAGCAAACCGCATACCGGCAGCTACCGCACCTTCAACGACTTCTTTGTGCGTCCGCTGAAAGAGGGCGCGCGCCCGATTGATCCGGATGCCTCACTGCTGGCGCTGCCCGCTGACGGTGCCATCAGCCAGCTGGGCCACATCGCCGGCGATCAGATCTTCCAGGCCAAAGGTCACTACTACACGCTGCAGGCGCTGCTGGCTGGCAATGACGATCTGGCTGAGAAATTTGTCGACGGTGAGTTTGTGACCACTTACCTCGCACCGCGCGACTATCACCGTGTGCACATGCCCTGTAACGGCATTTTGCGTGAAATGATCTACGTGCCAGGCGATCTTTACTCGGTGAATCCGCTCACGGCGCGCAATATCCCTAACCTGTTTGCGCGCAATGAACGCGTGATCTGCGTCTTTGATACCGATCACGGCCCGATGGTACAGATTCTGGTTGGTGCGACCATTGTCGGCAGTATCGAAACCGTATGGGCCGGCACCATCACGCCACCGCGTGAAGGCGTGATCAAACGCTGGCGTTATCCCTCCGCCGAGCATGACGGCGCGATTGTGCTGCTGAAAGGCCAGGAGATGGGCCGCTTTAAACTGGGCTCAACGGTGATCAACCTGTTCGCGCCTGGCCGCGTAAAACTGGCTGAAAGCCTGGAAGCGGAAAGCAAAACCCGTCTGGGTCAGCCGCTGGCCATCGCCCTGCCGCAACCTGGCGACAGCGCCCCGCTCGCCGACTAACCCGAGAACCCCTGCCGTGCGTGCTTTTCTTCTCCTACTGCTGAGCCTGGTGCTCAGCAGTACTGCCCTTGCCGCCTCCGTTCCGCCAGCCAGCCAGTTGAAACAGGAACTCGACGAGGCCAAATCCGCTAAAAATAGCCCGACCCAGAACGAACAGGTTCAGGCGCTGGAAGCCGCCATTAACTTCCTTGCTGAACGTGATGAATCGCTGGAGCGCGCAAAGCAATATCAGCAGGTGATTGACGATTTTCCGCGTCTGGCGCGCGAGCTGCGCCAGCAGATCGCCACGCTGACCGAGACCAGCAAGCCGGTGCGCAGCAGCATGAGCAACGCCGAGCTGGATCAGGAGATCGTCCAGGTCAGCAGTCAGCTGCTGGAGGAGGGGCGGCAGGCCCAGCAGGAACAGGATCGCGCGCGTGAAATCAGTGATTCGCTGTCACAGCTGCCACAACAGCTGACCGAGGCGCGTCGCGCCATGGCCGAGAGCGACCGCCGGGCGCAGGGGGCGTCGGCCGCCGCCACACCGCTGGTTCAGTCACAGATTTACGCGCGTCAGGCGGAAAGCGCCGCCAGTAAAGCGCGGGTTGATGAACTGGAACTGGCGCAGCTCTCCGCCAATAATCGCCAGGAGCTGGCGCGTATGCGCGCCGATGTCCATCAGCGCAAAGTGACGCAGCTGGATAACTATCTGCAGGCGCTGCGCAACCAGCTGAATAATCAGCGCCAGCGCGAAGCTGAACTGGCGCTGGAGCGCACCGAACAGCTGGCGGAAAACAGCGGCGATCTGCCCGCTTCTATCAGCGATCAGTTCCGCGTTAACCGCGAACTTTCTGCCGATCTTAATCAGCAGGCGCAGCGCATGGACCTGGTGGCATCACAGCAGCGGCTGGCTACCAATCAGACGCTGCAGGTGCGCCAGGCGCTGAGCACGCTGCGCGAACAGTCACAGTGGCTGGGGGTCTCCAATCTGCTGGGCGAAGCGCTGCGGGCGCAGGTGGCCCGTCTGCCGGAGATGCCGAAATCACAGCAGATCGACAGTGAAATGGGGCAGCTGCGCGTTCAGCGCCTGCATTATGAGAGCCTGCTGGAGCGCCAGCAAACGCTGCGTCATGAAAAACAACCGGACGGCACACCTTATACCAGTGAACAGACGCGGATTCTGGAAGCGCAGCTGAGAACCCAGCGCGAGCTGCTGAACTCGCTGATTTCCGGCTGCGATACGCTGATCCTGGAAATCACCAAGCTGAAAGTCTCTAACACGCAGCTGCAGGATGCGCTGGTGGAAGTGAAAGAAGCCACCCACCGCTACCTGTTCTGGACCGCTGACGTCAGCCCGATTAGCTATAAGTATCCGCTTGAGGTCGCCAGCGATCTGTCGCGCCTGTTGTCGCTGGATACGCTGGGCCAGATGGGTAAAGCGCTGGCGATGATGTTTACCAATAAAGAGACGCTGCTGCCGGTCATCGCAGCCATACTGCTGGTGGGCTTCAGCATCAGTTCGCGTCGTCACTACAATGCCTTTATGGCACGTGCCGCCAGCCGTGTCGGGAAAGTGACGCAGGACCGTTTCAGCCTGACCCTGCGCACGGTGTTCTGGTCTATTCTGGTGGCGGTCCCGCTGCCGGTGTTGTGGGCCGCGCTCGGTTTTGGTCTGCAGCACGCCTGGCCCTACCCGTTTGCGGTCGCGATTGGTGATGGCATTACCGCCACGCTGCCGCTGCTCTGGGCCTTTATGATCAGTGCCGCCTTTGCCCGCCAGGACGGGCTGTTTGTGGTGCATTTCCGCTGGCCACAGACGCGCGTGGCGCGCGCCATGCGTTACTACTCGCTGACGGTCGGCCTGATTGTGCCGCTGATTATGCTGCTGATCGCCTTTGCCAACCTTGACGATCCGCCCTTCTCTGCCACGCTCGGCCGCCTGTGCTTTATCCTGATTTGCGGCGCATTAAGCATTGTCACCGTCAGCCTGAAACGCGCCGGTATTCCGCTCTACCTTGATAAAGAGGGCAACGGCGATAACTTCGTTAACCGCATTCTGTGGAACCTGATGATTGCTATCCCGCTGGTGGCGGCGCTGGCCTCCTGCATCGGCTATCTGGCGACAGCCCAGGCGCTGCTGGCCAGGCTGGAAACCTCCGTGGGCATCTGGTTCTTCCTGCTGGTGATTTACCATATTATTCGCCGCTGGATGCTGATCCAGCGCCGCCGTATTGCCTTTGACCGCGCGCGCCAGCGGCGCGCCGATATGCTGGCCAACCGCGCCCGCAGCGAAGAAGAAAAAGAGCAGCAGTCCAGCGCCAGCGGCGAGACGGTGGAGATTGACGAGCCGGTGATCGATCTGGATGCCATCAGCGCGCAGTCGCTGCGGCTGGTGCGCTCCATTCTGACGCTGATTGCGCTGGTGTCGGTGATTGTGCTGTGGTCAGAAATTCATTCTGCCTTTAGCTTCCTTGATAACATTCCGCTCTGGGATGCCAGCACCACGGTGCAGGGCGTGGAAAGTGTGCAGCCGATTACGCTGGGCGCCGTGCTGATCGCCATTCTGGTGTTTATCATCACCACGCAGCTGGTGCGTAACATGCCTGCGGTACTGGAGCTGGCGCTGCTGCAGCATCTCAGTCTGTCGCCTGGCACCGGTTACGCCATTACCACGCTGACCAAATATGCGCTGATGCTGGTGGGCGGGCTGATTGGGTTCTCCATCATCGGCGTGGAGTGGTCGAAGCTGCAGTGGCTGGTGGCGGCGTTAGGCCTGGGGCTGGGATTCGGGATGCAGGAAATTTTTGCCAACTTCATCTCCGGCCTGATCATTCTGTTTGAGAAGCCGATCCGTATCGGCGACACCGTGACCATTCGCGATCTCACCGGCAGCATTACGCGCATCAACACGCGTGCGACCACCATCACCGACTGGGATCGCAAAGAGATTATCGTGCCGAACAAAGCGTTTATTACCGAGCAGTTTGTGAACTGGTCGCTGTCGGATTCCGTGACCCGCGTGGTGCTGACCATCCCCGCCCCGGCGCGCGTCAACAGCGACGAAGTGACCACGATCCTGCGGCAGGCGGCGGAGCGCTGTACCTATGTGCTGGATATGCCGGCTCCGGATGTGTTTCTGGTGGATCTGCAGCAGGGCATTCAGCTGTTTGAGCTGCGCGTGCATGCCGCAGAGATGGGGCACCGGATGCCGCTGCGTCATGAGCTGCATCAGCTGATTCTGCGCGGCTTTGCCGAGCACGGCATTGAGATGCCGTTCCCGCCCTTCCAGGTGCGGATGGAGACGCTGGGACGCAAAACGCCGGCCAGCAATGGATCGCCCGCCAGCCAGACGTTTAAATCTGGCGGACTGTAAATAAAAAACGCCCGGTCAGACCGGGCGTTGCTGTTTTTGATGCAGGGCGTTATTTCACAAACTCTTCGCCCTGGCGGATATCTTTCTTCAGCGTTTCCAGCATGCCATCCAGCGCCTGCTGTTCAAAGGGGCTTAGCGGCCCAAGCGGACGGCGTTCGGCAATGCCGTTTTTACCCAGCAGCAGCGGCTGAGAGAAAAAGCGCGCATACTCGCCATCGCCTTCCACATACGCACACTCCACCACGTTGGCTTCACCCTGCAGCGCCCGCACCAGCGACAGGCCGAATCGCGCCGCCGCCTGGCCCATCGACAGCGTCGCCGATCCGCCACCGGCTTTGGCTTCCACCACTTCCGTGCCGGCATTCTGAATGCGTTTGGTCAGGTCCGCGACTTCCTGTTCGCTGAAGGTGATGCCTTTCACCTGCGACAGCAGCGGCAGAATGGTTACGCCGGAATGGCCGCCCACCACCGGAACTTCGATGGCATCAGGCTGTTTGCCCTTCAGCGCGGCCACAAAGGTATTGGCGCGAATGACGTCCAGCGTCGAAACGCCAAACAGGCGGTTCTTATCGTACACGCCGGCTTTTTTCAGCACTTCTGCAGCGATCGCCACCGTGGTGTTCACCGGGTTCGTGATGACGCCAATCAGCGCTTTTGGCGCTGTGGCGGCCACCTGCTCAATCAGGTTACGAACGATACCCGCATTAACGTTAAACAGGTCCGCGCGGTCCATGCCGGGTTTACGCGCCACGCCGGCTGAAATCAGCACAATGTCTGCGCCGTGCAGCGCCGGGGTCGCGTCTTCGCCGCTGAAACCCTCTACCTTGACGTCGGTCGGGATATGGCTGAGGTCAACCGCCACGCCGGGCGTCACTGGCGCGATATCGTAAAGTGAGAGGGCGGAACCTGCAGGTAACTGCGTCTTTAGCAGCAGAGCGAGTGCCTGGCCAATACCGCCAGCGGCACCAAGTACGGCAACTTTCATCCTGAACTCCTTATTAAGGTGGGGCAGAGATATGCCGAAAATCCATCAGGTTACGAGTTTAATCAACTTCTCAGGCGAGAGCGACACACCTGTCGCGCAATAACATGACGCCGCAATCGGCTCCCGAGACATCTCCACTTCAGAAGTCGCCTGAATGATACAATCGCAGCCAGAAGACTATGGACGGCAATGATCATCGATCTTGTTGTTACCACTTCAATAATATAACAACTTTGCAACCTTCGCTTTGCGCGCCAGCGCGCGATTTTGGTGCAGGGTAAAACTCTGTTATGATGCCCGCCCCCGCAGTACAAAGCGGTGACTTACGCACCCTGCTTATTGCATAAAAATTCATCTAAATGCATAATAATTTATCTGCCGCTGGCCTGTTGCCCGCTGCATCCCTCTTTTATTGGTAGCTTATGCGAAACCCATCAAAACAAGACGACCTGATTAAGGCTTTTAAGGCTTTATTGAAAGAAGAAAAATTCAGCTCCCAGGGCGAAATCGTACAGGCGCTGCAGGAAGACGGCTTCGAGAACATCAATCAATCCAAGGTGTCCCGGATGCTGACCAAGTTTGGTGCCGTGCGGACGCGCAACGCCAAAATGGAAATGGTGTACTGCCTGCCCGCCGAACTTGGCGTACCGACCACCACCAGCCCGCTGAAAAACCTGGTGCTGGATATCGATTACAACGACGCGCTGGTGGTGATCCACACCAGTCCTGGTGCAGCCCAGCTGATTGCCCGCCTGCTGGATTCGCTGGGCAAAGCGGAAGGGATTCTGGGCACGATTGCCGGTGACGACACTATTTTCATCACACCAGCCCGTGCGTTCAGCGTAAAGCAGCTGTATGACGCTGTGCTGATGCTGTTCGAGCAAGAGCTGTAATTCCCTTCAGTGATCGGCGCTCAGGCTGCCGGTCACCTCCTCACTCCCTCCCGGTACCGCTTAACCCGCTGTTTATCCAGGCATAACGCTTATAGCCTGCGGTGCTCAGCATCTGCAGATATTGGTACGACCTTTTCTCCTGCTTAACCTTCTGCGCTATTTTACCCTGCTTTACATTTAACGATCAGTGCTTTTATCTGGCTCTGGCAAATCAACCAGTCTGATCAACCACGCCATTTCGCACGAAAAGATAATTTGACGCAGATCATTGTTTTTGCATAAAAAATCCACGCATTGCTTACTCTCCAGGCGGTTTTAATAACTTTGCGTTCTAAAAAAGTGCCATAAGGATAAAGAATTACAACGAAACATTATTAGCGGGATATTAATTTCATGAGTGATTAGATCTATACTTCTTTTCGTGATGCAAATCACAACAATCAAAAAGAGAAAAACAGAAGACGAGGAAAAATATCATGAACGTAAAAACTACTATCGCCACCCTGAGTGTTCTATCTGCCCTGTCATTTGGTGCTTTTGCAGCAGAATCTATTAATGCCGAACAGGCAGCTAATCTGCAGCCAGCGGGCACCATCAGCGTCAGCGGCATCGGGGGTTCACCGATGGAAATCCACCAGCAGCTGAACGCAAAAGCGGAACAGCAAGGCGCTAAAGCGTACCGCGTGATCGAGGCGTATAACGACAATAGCTACCACGCAACCGCTGAGCTGTATAAATAAGCCAGTCCGTAAGATGCAGTGTGAACGGCGACCCGTTTGAGAGGCGTTTGCCTCTCAGGTTGCCCACCCTATTTCAGGAGAGTGAATCATGAAAACCAAATTAACGATTGCTGTACTGAGCCTGGCGTCCGTTCTGTCCTTTGGTGCCAGCGCGGCGACCCTGGTGACCAATACCCAGGCGCAAAATCTGCAGCCACTGAACCAGACCATTAGCGTGAGCGGCGTGGACGGTGACCAGACCAATATTCGTCAGGTGCTGTCACAGAAAGCGGATGCGCAGGGCGCGAGCCACTACCGCATCATTGAAAACAATCAGGACAACACCTTCCACGTGACGGCTGAACTGTACAAATAATTTTCACCTATCTGACCGGCGTTAATGCAGTCGCCGGGCAAAGATCGACGACCCGCTTACCCTGATATTTGTGCCGCAGGTTGTTGATTCTAATGAGGAGACGACAAATGAACATCAAAACAACCATCGCTACTGCCAGCCTGCTTTCTCTGTTTGCTTTCGGCGCTTCGGCGGCCCAGCTGGTAACAGAAGATACCGCGCAGAATCTGCAGCCTACCGGCCAGACCATCACCGTAAGCGGAACCGGCGGTTCGCCTATGGATTACCGCGCCCAGCTGTCGCAGAAAGCGGATGAGCAGGGTGCCAGTGCTTACAAAGTTGTGGAAGCACGTACCGGTGACAGCTACCACATTACGGCAGAGCTGTATAAGTAATTCCTCGTCAATTCTGACGAACCCTTTGGCCCCGTCTGACGGGGCCCTTTTTGGCTGTGCTTACTGAACATTAAAGCGGAGCTGGCCCTCCAGCTCCTCTTCTGCCTCATCAAACAGCAGGATCAGCGCACCATAACGGCGTTTCTGCCCTTTCCCCAGATTAACGAACTCAATTTCCAGCGGCAGCGGCAACTGCTCGCCCGTCATGACATCCCACAAATCGTCCAGATCGTGAATGACATGATCAGTCAGGGCAAAGCGCTCACTGAACTGCCGGTAAAAATGGGCCTGATCGACAATCTCATCAAAGTCAAAACGCTCGGTTCTCATGGTGACGCCCCTTTTTTCTATGCCAGCCCGCCGAGATGCAGCGCTTTGACTTCCAGATACTCTTCCAGGCCAAGCACCGACCCTTCGCGTCCCAGACCGGACGCTTTTATGCCGCCAAACGGGGCCAGCTCTGTGGAAACCGCACATTCGTTAATGCCGATCATCCCGGCTTCCAGCGCGGCAGAAACGCGGAACACACGCTGCAGATTCTGCGTATAAAAATAGGCCGCCAGGCCATATTCGGTGTTATTGGCACGCGCAATCGCATCCGCTTCCTCGTCAAAACGGAAACAGGCCGCCACCGGGCCAAAGGTCTCTTCCTGCGCCAGCTTCATGCCTTCATGGGCATCGGCAATCACCGTTGGCTGCCAGAAATTTCCGCCCAGCGCGTGACGCTCGCCGCCGGTGACAATCCGCCCCCCTTTGCTTACTGCGTCCTGCACGTGCTCCTCCACCTTTTTCAGCGCCTGCGCGTCAATCAGCGGCCCGACGATCACGCCCTCTTCCATGCCGTTACCCACTTTGAGCTTGCTGACCGCGTCGGCCAGCTGATCCACAAAGCGGTCATAGATAGCATTGTGCACATAGAAACGGTTTACGCTGACGCACACCTGCCCGGCATTGCGGAATTTGTTGGCGACCGCGCCCTGCACCGCCGCCTCGATATCGGCATCGTCGAACACGATGTAAGGTGCATTGCCGCCCAGCTCCATTGACACCTTTTTCATCGTCTCCGCTGCGTTGCGCATCAGCGTTTTGCCCACCGCCGTTGAGCCGGTAAAGGAAATCTTACGCACGGCGTGTGACGCCATAATCGCATCGCTGATAGCGTGCGTATCGCCGGCGACAGCATTCAGCACTCCCTCCGGCACGCCGGCTTTTTGTGCCAGCGCCACCAGTGCAAAGGCACTTAGCGGGGTGTTGTTGGCGGGTTTAATAATGCCGGTACAGCCAGCGGCCAGCGCCGGCCCGAGCTTGCGCGTCAGCATCGCCATCGGGAAATTCCACGGCGTAATCGCTGCCACCACGCCGACCGGTTCACGGGTTGCCAGAATGCGCGAGCCCGGTTTTGCCGGCGGGATGATTTCGCCGTTTGCGCGCTTCGCCTGCTCGGCAAACCACTGAATAAAGCTGGCGGCGTATTCCACTTCACCTTCCGCTTCTTTCAGTGGCTTGCCCTGCTCCGCGGTCATCAGCTGGCCCAGCCAGCTTTTGTGCTCAATGATCAGCTGATACCAGCGCTGCAGTATTTCCGAACGCTGTTTCGCCGTTTTGTCACGCCAGGCCGGAAACGCGCGCTGCGCCGCATTGATAGCCTGCTCTGTTTCACGCTGGCCCGCTTTAGCGACCTGCGCCAGCACTTCACCGGTGGCGGGATTGGTGACGTCAAAGGTTTCGCTGGTCTGGTGCCACTGGCCGTCTGCGAAATAACCGGTTTTGAACAGTTCGTGGTGTTGCAGAGAGGTGGACATCATTCTTCTCCTGTCGGTAAACATCCTGTCAGGAAAGTATAGATGGCAAAGTTGACGCAATGGTTGCCGGCGCGGCAGCAAACCGGCCGCTGCAGGGCGCAGCGGCCAGTTTCAGATTTGGATGAGGGTGTTCTGATATTTGTCCAGCATCAGTGCCAGCCGTCTGACCGGTTCGGTGACGCTGGCGGGTGCCGCATACTGCTGCAGTTTGTCCTGATAAACCGTCAGCTCCTGCAGCAGCTGCTCAAAATACTGCCGGCGTTTGTCATCGCTGCTGGCCGAAATCACCTGGTCAGCGGTGTAACGCAGCTTGCGGTGCCAGGCGGATAAATCCGCATTCACCGGCACTTCTGCGTGACGCAGCCGCTGGTGACCAATGATCAACGTCAGCGCGATGCGGTATTTATCGATATCCCCCGGGAACAGATTCAGCAGTAAAAACAGCTGCTGGTACAGCGCCGGCAGATGGTTTTCACGGCGTCGCGCCTGATTGGTGGTCAGGGCTGCCACGGCGGCATACATAAAGCGGTTCAGCAGCTTGCGTCCGGTACGCGCTTTGGATTTATCGCGAATCAGCAGAATCACCATCATTGCGACAAAGCTGCCGATCCACTGGCCAAGCGCGTTATCCAGAAACACGTTAAGCTGAAACTTCATCGGGTTATCCAGCACCAGCACGTTAATGGTGCCGATCAGCGCCCCCAGGGTGCCAATCTGCCGCCGCTGCACGAAAATCCCCCCGACAAAGCCCAGCACGCCAATCGCGATGCACAGCAGCAGCGCGCTTTGCTGCGTTGCCGGCAAAATGTAAGCGAAATACAGTAAACCCAGCGGCACCGCGACCGCCATGCCATAAAAGAAGTCTTTCGCCATCATCAGCGGGTTCGGCATGCGCATGGCCAGTGCGGTAATCACCGCCAGCATCACCATGCAGCCGCTGCCGGATGTCCAGCCGGTATACAGCCAGAACAGGGAACCCAGCGCGGTAGCGACAAAGGTACGCACGCCGTTGATCATCGCATGATGGGTTTCCGCCGAACGCGCCTGAATAATCACTTCACGCTGCAGGATGCTCTCTTCCAGCGTGGTAATGCGGCTGTTGCTTTTTACACCCTTGATCAGCAGCAGGTATTCCGTTGCCGCCCCGACCCAGCTGACGATGGTCTCCGGCGCGGTTTTGCTGCTGACGCCCATGACGCGGCGCATCACCTTCATCCGCTTATGCACATCACTGACGTTGCTGACCTCTTTTTCCAGCAGCAGACGGTATTGCGGCGGAATGTAATCCGGACGGGAGTTCTGGATCAGAAACGTTTCTGCGGCCTGCGTAATCAGCGTCAGGGAAAGGGTGTTGAGCATCTGCAGGCGACGGCTGGTGTTCTGCCAGCGCGACGACTCCATCATCAGCTGGCTGCGCATGCCGTTCAGGGCCGTGGTGCGGCGCACCAGGGCGCTCCAGGCTTTATCCACTTCCTCTTTATCTTCATGTGCCACGCACAGCTGCAGCAGCCTGTAGTGCGCCACCAGCAGCGCATCAATTTCGGCATCGATCACTTTCTTAATTGAACGCGGTGAGAACAGCATATCGGCCAGAATGGCGCACAGGATGCCGAGGACAATTTCACTGCAGCGCTCAACGGCGAACTGCGGCGCGAGGGTTAAGCCACCGCTGGCGTCGGCGGTTACCACGATAATCAGCGCGGTATACCCGGCCAGACCCAGCGCATAGGAGTTTTCCACTTTGATCAGCGAAGAGAGCCAGACGCACAGCCCGGCCCACAGGCAGCACAGCAGCAGCATGACCACCGGCGCCCGCACCGTGGCAATCATAATGGTCAGCGCGGCGATACAGCCAATAAAGGTTCCGATGATGCGCAGCACCCCGCGGTAGCGCAGCGCCCCGGAATAGGGATCGCCCCCGGCGGCAAAAGCGGTGCCGCCGGCTACGATACCCGCCGTCATCACCGCCCAGCGCGGCGTTTCCAGATTGAAGTGAAAGCCAATCATCAGCGCAGCGACCAGCGCAAAGGTCAGCTTGACCGGGAAACGCAAAAACTCAATCATGCCGGCCTCGCTTAACCAAACTCGCGCAGGCGGTTAAAGAACTGCGCCAGCGGCGACACTTTGGTCTGGCGATCCTGCTCACCGGTGATCACCACCGTGGCGGTGGTCCCGGCCGGGAAGCGGTTGCCGGGCTGCTGATCAAGCCGGATACGCACCGGCACGCGCTGCGCCAGGCGCACCCACTCCAGATTGGAATCAACGGTTGCCATGCCTTTGCTGTCGACGCTGCTGCTGCTGTTGGTTACACCGGCCGCCACGCTGTCCACGGTGCCGCGCAGCACAACATTACTGCCCAGCGGCGTGATTTCCGCCCGGAAGCCCGGCCGCACGCCGCTGAGTTTGGTCTCTTCCATATAAGCCAGCACGTAGTAAGAACGCTGCTGTACCAGCGCCACGGCGACGGAACCGCGGGTGATGAACTCCCCTTCATAGACGTTCAGGTTAGTGACCCAGCCGTCAGACGGCGCTTTGATGGTGGTACGATCAAGATCGATTATCGCCAGGTCACGCGTGGCCACGGCTTTCGCCAGCTGATGCTCACTGGTCTGCAGGTCGCTGTTGGATTGCTCAATCGCTTCACGCGACATCGCACTGGTACCCAGCTGGTTGCGGCGCGCCGCTTCGCGGCGTTTTTCGCTGACCAGCGCCTGGTAATACTCGACATCCGCCTGTGCTTCATCCAGCGCTTTCTGGTAGCGCGGACGGTCGACTACAAACAGCGTGTCGCCTTTTTTCACCAGTTGGTTGTCGTGCACCGGTACGGCCGTAATCAGTCCGGTGACGTCAGGCGAAATCGCCACCACGTCAGCGGAAAATCGGGCGTCACGCGTCCACGGCGATTCGGTGTAGAACACCCAGGCGCGGAAGATGATCACCACGGCGATGATAACCAGCAGGAGCGTAATCGCGTAACGCGCGATTTTTCTTATTAGCGCTTTCACTTAAAAACCTCAGACGAATAAACGGGTTACAAGGTAAAACACACAGCAATACAGCGCCGTGTTAAACAGTGCCGGATGCCACACCAGATCGTAAATGCCGCTGGGGGTCAGCACGCGTTTCACCAGCCAGAACAGCGCCAGCGAAACCAGTAATTCAATGAAGATGGGCGGAAAAGACAGCCCGAATACGACAAATACCGGAAGCACACTCATTTCTGATCCTTAGTTCGACCTTGCCGGATTGCACCGATACCCGCTCGCATACCGGCTGGTATGAGAGGTAATGATCAGGGGATAACAGAGAGACTGATGGCAACATTCAGGCCGCGTTGAGCTAATCATAGCGTATCATCAGGTAAACACGGCCGTGTGAAGGTGCGGTGAACAGACCCAGCGCGCGTATAGTAACGCGCTTGACTATACGTTTTCTACATATTGTGAGCTAAATCACTTTTTAGTCAGAGTAAACAATGGAACGACTGAAAGGCATGTCCATTTTCGCCAAAGTGGTTGAATTGGGTTCATTTACGGCGGCGGCGCGCCAGCTGCAACTCAGCGTCTCGTCGGTCAGTCAGATTGTCGCCAGACTGGAAGATGAGCTGCAGGTCAAGCTGCTGAATCGCAGCACGCGCAGCCTGGGGCTGACAGAAGCCGGCAAAATCTATTATCAGGGCTGTCGCCGCATGCTGGCCGAGGCCAGCCAGGTGCATGAGCAGCTGTATGCCTTTAACAACACGCCGGTGGGCATTTTACGCATCGGCTGTTCCACCACCATGGCGCAGAATGTGCTTTCTGCCATGACCAGCGAGATGCTGCGGGAGTATCCGGGCCTGAGTGTGAACCTGATGACCGGCATTCCGGCGCCGGATTTGATCGCCAACGGGCTGGATGTGGTGATTCGCGTCGGAGAGCTGCAGGACTCCAGTCTGTTCTCACGGCGGCTGGGGGCGATGCCGATGGTGGTGTGCGCCGCGAAAAGTTATCTGGCGCAGCACGGCACGCCCGTCAAGCCAGGCGAAATCGATAACTTCTCCTGGCTGGAGTACAGCGTGCGCCCGGATAACACCTTTGAGCTGGTGGCGCCGGAAGGGCTGGTGACGCGCCTGACGCCGCAGGGCCGCTTTGTCACGAATGATTCACAGACGCTGATCCGCTGGCTGAAAGCCGGGTGCGGCATCGCCTATGTCCCGCTGATGTGGGTGATTGATGAGATTACCGCCGGTGAGATTGATATCCTGTTTCCGCAGTATCACTCCGAACCCCGCCCGGTGTATGCAGTGTATACCGAGAAAGATAAGCTGCCGCTTAAAGTACAGGTGTGCATTGATTATCTGACCGACTATTTCCGCCAGGTGGCGCAGCAGTATCAACAGCACCGCAAGGGTTAGGACGCCGGGACGGCACGGTCCTCACGGCGGCGGGCGGTCGCACATAAAAAAGGCCGCCCGCAGGCAGCCTTGATCGCTTAGCGCATCACAGCCGGTTAAGCCGTGCCGCCCACGGTAATTTTGTCCAGTTTCAGCGTAGGCTGCCCCACGCCGACCGGCACGCTCTGCCCTTCTTTACCGCACACGCCCACGCCTTTATCCAGCGCCAGGTCGTTACCAACCATCGAAATCTGCTGCATGGCTTCAATACCGGAACCGATCAGCGTGGCGCCTTTCACCGGTCTGGTCACTTTGCCGTTCTCGATCAGATAAGCTTCGGAGGTGGAGAACACAAACTTGCCGGAAGTGATGTCCACCTGACCGCCGCCAAAGTTAGGCGCATACAGGCCATATTCCACGCTCTCAATGATCTCTTGCGGCGTCGATTGACCGGCCAGCATATAGGTGTTGGTCATGCGCGGCATCGGCAGATGCGCATAGGATTCACGCCGGCCGTTACCGGTAGGCGGCACGCCCATCAGCCGCGCGTTAAGCTTATCCTGCATGTAGCCTTTCAGAATGCCGTTCTCAATCAGCACGTTGTACTGTCCTGGCACCCCTTCGTCATCCACCGCCAGCGAACCGCGCAGCCCTTCGATGGTGCCGTCATCGACCACGGTGCACAGCTCTGATGCCACCAGCTGGCCCATTTTGCCGCTGAACACCGAGGTTTCGCGGCGGTTGAAATCGCCTTCCAGTCCGTGACCGACCGCTTCATGCAGCAGTACGCCAGGCCAGCCTGCGCCCAGCACCACCGGCAGGGTACCGGCTGGTGCCGCGACCGCCGACAGGTTAACCAGTGCCAGACGCACGGCTTCCCGCGCCCAGGCATCCGCACGCACTTCGCCGCTTTCATCGGCAAGGAAAAATTCATAACCGGTACGTGCGCCGCCGCCACTGGCGCCGCGTTCGCGCTTGCCCTGATCCTCGACCTGCACGCTGATGGAGAGGCGCACCAGCGGACGGATATCCGCGGCCAGCGTACCGTCGGTGGCGGCGACCAGCACCTGCTCATAAACGCCGCTGAGGCTGGCGTTGACCTCCTGCACGCGCGGGTCAGCGGCACGCGCCACCTGATCCACCCGATGTAACAGCGCGATTTTGTCTTCACGCGACAGGCTATCCAGCGGATTCACCGGCGCGTAGAGTGCGCGGTTCATTACCGCTGAAAGCGTGTGCGCGGTGCCGTTACCCTGCTCACGCACAATACTGCGCGCCGCTTCCGAAGACTGACGCAGGGCATTCAGGGTGATCTGATCGGCGTAGGCGAAACCGGTTTTTTCACCGCTTATCGCACGCACGCCAACGCCCTGATCGATATGATAAGAGCCATCTTTAATGATTTTATCTTCCAGCACCCAGGATTCATGGAAGCTGGACTGGAAGTAGAGATCGGCATAATCCAGACGACGTTCTGAAAGCTGCCCTAACAGGGAAAAAAGGTCCTGCTGATTAATGCTGTTCGCAGCTAGTAACTGCTCACTTACCAGATTCAGAGTCATCGTTTCTCACTCATTATGTGCTCGGATAGTCATAGCCTGCGGCAATTCCCCGGCGGCGTCAAATTCACTTCTTGTCAGCATCGCGCGGTTTGCGCAGCACTTCATTGATTTCCGGCTTATCCAGCGGTCCGCTGATGTGGTAACGCAGCAGCGAAATCTTATTCCACAGCGGCCCCAGCACTTTACTGGCGGCAAATACCGCCGCGCCCACCACCGGGTTAATCACAAAGGCCGTCGCCACGCCAACAGAGGCGGAAATCTCCGGTGCCACCACGGCTTCCATATCAATCTGACGTTTCACCAGGTCGATTTTGCCCTGCATGGCGATATCAGCCTCAAGGCCGTCTACCAGCAGGTTATCGGTGCGCATCACGCCATTTTCAATCCAGGCGGTGCCGTTAATCGAATCGAAATAAAAGCCTTCGCTGAAGGTATCGCTGAAATCGAAACGCAGCTTGCGCAGCAGGGCATCAAAGCTGACCAGCCGCAGAAGCTGCCCGGCACGGCCGGTATTCACATCGGCAATCTGACCTTTGCCAAAATGGGTTTTCAGCGTCCCGCTTAGCGTGGCTTCCGAAGGCTGCCACGGCGCGGCGCGCCAGTGCAGATCGTAATCCACTTTGAACGGCGCATCGCGCAGCGGCGTATTCATGCCGAACCAGTTGGTGGCATCGTTAATGTTGGTGCCGCTCAGGCTGCCTTTCAGCGAGGTACGCGGATCGCCGGGCTTATTCACCCATTCGCCGCTGACCTTCAGCGTGGAGCTGCCGGTATTAATGCTGCCGTTAGTAAGTGCTAACGTATCGCCGTGCGGTTGCAGGCTGGCCTGCATGCGCCCGAATTTCTGTCCGCGCAGCCAGCATTCCGCGCAGCGAATCTGCAGCGCCGGCCACTGGCTGAAATCTATGCCGCTGTCGCCGCTGAACGGCGAGGCGCCGCCCGCACTGCTTTTCTCCGCCCATTCCGGATTGTAATAGAGATAACCGAGGTCGATTTGCCACGGCGCGTGCCGGGCGGTTTTCAGGCTGCCGCGCAGTTCACGGCTCTCCAGCTGAACCTGCGCACTGCCCGCCGCGCCCTGCGTAAGGGTGGCCGTCAGGTCATGCCACTGCTGGCCGCCCAGCGTCAGCGCCGGGGTACGCAGAATAACATCGCCCGGCAACAGCGCCCCGCCGGGTGCGGTTTCTCCCGTTACGCCAGCCGGGTTGCCAGCACCGGCCAGCAGTCCGAGCCAGGCTTCACCATCCAGCGGTGGCAGATTCAGCACCATGCCGCGGGTTTCCGGCAGCGGCGGCGTGCTGCCCGCGTCGTTCAGCCAGATACCGCGCTCTACGTGCAGCTGCGGCTCCAGTTTCCAGCGGCTGTTAAAGCGATGCCGCGCGTGAACGCTTCCGCTCAGGTCGAATCCGCTGAGATCGCCACTGGCATGCAGGCTAAGCGGCATCGGCTCCCCCGCCGCTTTATCAAGCGGAGAAGGTAAGTGACTGCTTACTGATTTTCCCTCACCCTGCAGATCGACCTTGTAGCGTGCCCCGCCTTTATGCGGCAGCGTAACAGCCACATCGCCCTGCCACGGCACACTGCCGCCCAGCCGGCGGCTCAGCGCTTCCGGCAGTACGCTGAGCCTGGCCAGCTGCCAGTCGCCCAGCAGGTTAACGTTAATGCCGAAATCGTCCGGATTTTCCTGGGTGGTAAAGCGGATGCCGGTGGGCTGACCGAACCAGCTGGCCTGCAGCTCTTCACTCTCCAGATTGCCGTTGTTATAACGGAAGCGCCCGGTCAGATCGCTGAGCGTGGTGTTCAGCGGCTTGATATGCAATGTGTTATGGTCCAGCAGCACATTGCCGCTGGCGTGCACCTGTTCACCGTCCAGCGGAATTTCCAGACCAAGCGTGCCGCGCACGTTGCCGCCAATCTGCAACTGCTGCAGCGCTGCGCCCAGCGTCGGCTTCAGCGGCGTCTGCGCGAAATAGGCGGCGATGTCCTGCCCTTCACCACGCAAATCGGCGTCAATCAGCAGCTTCTCTTTCAGATAGTCCGGGATCACCGCGCTGACGTTGCGCGCCTCCACGTTGCCCAGCCGTGCCTGGTCGGCTTTCATCCACAGGCCGTCGTTCACAAAATCGAGATCGATATCCAGGTTTTGCAGCGCCGGCCAGCCAGGCTGGAAGCGGAAGGTGCCGTTACGCAGCGGCACGCTGACTTCGAACAGGCCGTCGTGATGCTTAAACGGGAACAGGCGCGGATCGCCGGCGAACAGCAGCGTGGCGTTATCCACCTGCCCGCCCTGAATTGACTCGCTCAGATAACGCGTCAGATTGTGGCCCATCAGCGGCGTCGGGAAGTAGCGCCACGCATCGCCCGCATCCGTCACGCGAATGCCGGCCAGAATATCCAGCCGCGGGGCTTTCCCCCGGTTTTGCTGATAGCGGAAATCGCCGCGAGCCCACAGGGAGCGAGCCTGCACATCCAGCTGATGCCCATCCAGCGTCAGACCCTGATCGTTCTGCTGCCAGTTCAGGTTACCGGTAAGCCGCTGGATTTGCAGCGGTGCCTGGAACATATCACCATACGGCACCTCGGCCTGGCCCATTGCCACCTGCAACAGGCCATTGCTGGCACTGCCGCTTGCGCTGCCGCTCAGGTTGCTGATACCCGGCAGCAGCTTCCAGTGCTGCCACGCCAGATTGTGCCACCGCGCCTGCAGGCGCGTCTGCGCTGGCTGATCCAGCGGAATATCCAGCGCCAGCGCGTCAATATACCCGTGCGGCTGCAGCGCCTGCCAGGTGTCCAGTAATGTCGGTGAGAGCGGATTAAACAGCGGCACCAGCGGAGCGAGCCGCTGCAGATCAAGCCGGGTTGCGCGCACGCGAATCTCCGCCTCGCTGTCAACGCCCGCCATCTGTTTATCTTCCGGTTTCCACAGCAGCGAAAAATGCCCGGCATCCCACGCGACGCCGTCTGAGCTGATGCGGGTTTGCGGCACCGCCAGGCTCCAGCCATTGCGGAAGCGGGCAACGTGGGCCGTCAGGCCATCGACCTGCAGCTGATGAGTCCCCTGCTCGCCGCGCCAGCGCGCGCCGCCTTTGCGCAGCAGCAAATCGCCGGCATACACGTCGCCATCGCGCAGATTGACCCAGGCCGCCAGACTGAAACGGGCACTCTCCAGGCTGGTGTTGTCGCGCAGCCAGCGGCCGATCCACGGTCGCACATCTACGTCATCTGCCTGCATCCAGATACGGCCATCGTTCAGCAGGCCGTTGCTGTCGTTAAGATCAAGCCGCACCTGCACCACGCCGTGCTGCCCGGTAAAGCTCGACAGGCTGACTTCCCCTTCGGCGCGGTGACGATTTTTTTCATTCAGCCAGGTGAGGCGCGGGATAGCCAGTTCGGCATGCTGGCCGGACGGCGTAAGAAAGCGAAGACTGCTGTCACGCAAATCGAAGTGGTCAAACTGACGCAGGAACAGATCGTTGATCTGCGCCGGTTTAAAGCTGTTTTTCTGCTCATCGCTGGTGAGCAGCGGCCGGTTCGTTTCCAGCCGCAGCTGCCAGAAGATGAGATCGCGGAATTGCCAGCGCCAGTGCAGCAGCGACTGCCAGACATTCAGCGCGAGGGTAACGCGACCGATGCGCAGGTCACCCTCATCCTGCAGGCTGATGTGGAGATCGCGCACCTGCAAGGTGGGGCCAAAGTTTTCCCATTTTCCCTGCAGTTCACCGGCATCCACCGGCACGCCGCCTGCGCGGGAAATGGTCTGCAGGATCTCACTGCGATAGCTGTTGAGATGCGGCATCACGAGGCGCAGCCCGCTGACCAGCAGCGCCACAATGACAATGATTGCGGCGAGCAGCAGTAATAAAATCCCCGGCAACCGCCTCACACACCTCTCCTTGCTGTCCGTTGGGTTACGGCGTTGAGCCGCATGATTTACATCATGACGACGTCAAACTGCTCCTGAGTGTAGAGCGGTTCAACCTGCACTTTGACCTGTTTGCCGACAAAAATTTCCACTTCGGCCAGCGCATGCGACTCTTCGCTTTTCAGCGCTTCGCCGACCGCCGGAGAAACATACACCAGGAAGCGGTCAGAATCGTAGGCGTGATGCACGCGCACTATCTCCCGCATGATTTCATAGCAGACCGTTTCGACGGTTTTCAGCGTGCCGCGTCCCTTGCAGACCGGGCAGTCGGCACACAGCACGTGTTCAATGCTCTCTCGCGTGCGCTTGCGCGTCATCTCTACCAGGCCCAGCGCGGAGAAACCGTTGATGCCGGTTTTTACCCGATCTTTGCTCAGGGCGCTCTCCAGCGAATGCAGCACGCGACGGCGGTGATCGTCATTACTCATGTCGATAAAATCGATGATGATGATCCCGCCCAGATTACGCAGCCGCAGCTGACGCGCGATGGCCTGGGTGGCTTCAATATTGGTATTGAAAATGGTTTCATCCAGATTACGGTGACCGACAAAAGCGCCGGTGTTGATATCCACCGTGGTCATGGCTTCGGTCTGATCGATAATCAGGTAGCCGCCGGATTTCAGCTCGACCTTGCGCTCCAGCGAGCGCTGGATTTCATTCTCGACGTCGAACAGATCAAAGATAGGCTGCTTGCCGCTGTACAACTCCAGCTTGCTGGCCATCTCCGGGATGTACTCGCGGGTAAACTCCATCAGCAGATCGCAGGTCAGGCGGGAATCGACCCGGATACGATCCAGCGCCGCACCGGCAAAATCACGCAGTATGCGCTGCGCCAGCGCCAGCTCGCCATACAGCAGGCAGCGCGTCTGGTTGCGCTTTTTACGCTCGCTGACTTTGGTCCACAGGCGCTTGAGGAACGCAGCATCCTGCGCCAGCTCCTCTTCACCAATGCCTTCCGCTGCGGTGCGGATGATAAAGCCGCCCAGATCGTCACAGTAGGCGGCCACCACCGCTTTCAGTCGCTCGCGCTCGGCTTCGCTCTCTATCCGCTGCGACACCCCGACGTGCGAAGCGCCCGGCATAAATACCAGGTAACGCGACGGCAGGGTGATATCGGTGGTGAGACGCGCCCCTTTGGTACCCAGCGGGTCTTTTACCACCTGCACCATCAGATCCTGCCCCTGGCGTACCAGCTCGGCGATGTCGCGTACAATGAAGTTTTTCTTTTCGTCACCCGCCACGCATTCGGTGTGCGGCATGATGTCAGACGCGTGCAGAAACGCCGCTTTTTCCAGGCCGATATCGACAAACGCCGCCTGCATACCCGGCAATACCCGGCTGACGCGGCCTTTATAAATGTTGCCCACAATGCCGCGTCGCGCCTCGCGCTCGATGTGGATTTCCTGCAGGATGCCGCCATCAATATAGGCAACACGGGTTTCCGAAGGTGTCACGTTTACCAGCAGTTCAGCCGTCATCTTGTCCCCTTAACGCACGCAGCGACTGAAAATGACTCAGCAGTTCGCTGGTTTCCACCAGCGGCAGTCCCACTACGGCGTGATAACTTCCATTGATCCTGCGGACAAAATTGCCGCCAAGGCCCTGTATTCCGTACGCGCCGGCTTTATCCATCGGCTCGCCACTGGCGATATAGTGCGCAATTTCCTCATCCCGGATGTTGCGGAAGGTCACATCAGTGGTGACAAGGCAATCCAGCTCGCTCTGCGCATCGGCCAGCGCCACGGCGGTCATCACCTGATGGGTGTGACCGGAGAGCTTGCGCAGCATGCAGGCCGCGTGCTCAGCATCGCGCGGCTTTTCCAGTACCTCGCCATTCAGCACCACAATGGTATCGGCACCCAGCACCGGCAGATCCTGTGGCGCTATCGCTGCGCCCGCGCGCGCTTTGTCGCGCGCCAGCCGGCGCACGTAAGCCTCCGCCGCTTCATCTGGCTGGCGCTGCTCTTCTACGTCGGTGATCAGGCGCTCAAAACGCAGGCCAAGCTGCGTTAACAGCTCACGCCGCCGCGGTGAGCCCGAAGCGAGGTACAGGGTAATCATTGTCTTCCTTACTGAACGGCAAACTGACGACGAATCTTTCTCATTAATAAGAATAGCCAGGGCCACAGAATGCCGTCGACCACGCTACTCCAGAAGATTTCCGGGCGGAAGGAGATGTCGATTACCAGGAATTCAGCCCAGAAAACAATCACATCCACTGCCAGCGACAGCACCATAACCATTAATGCCTGCTGCCACAACGCCAGATTGCGGAATAGCTGAAATTTAAAGGCCACCAGATAGGCAATGATGCTGAACGCCAGCGCGCGGACGCCCAGCGTGGAACCGGCGATCAGATCCATCAGTGCACCGAGCACAAAGCCAGTGCCGACGTTGACGCGATGCGGCAGCGCCAGCACCCAGTAGATCAGGATCAGCAGAAGCCACGATGGCCGGAACATGTAGATCTGTTCCGGCCAGGGCATGATTTGCAGGATAAGCGCAATCAGGAAGGACAGCCAGATAACCCAACGCCCCTGGCTGCGATAGCGACTCAAGGCTGGCCTCCGCGGGTACTCGCCGGGTTACTTCCCGGCGAACGGCCACTGGCGGAGGACGCCGGCGGCCCCATCTGCGGGCTCTGCTGTGTCGAAGCCGGTGCCGGTGGCCCCATCTCGCCGGCTGGCGGCAGCACCTGAGGCATCATCTGCATCAGCCGCTCGTTTGCCACGCGGTGTACTTCATCCGGTGCCATCGGCATATCACCGTTTTTATCCGCGCCCCACAGCAGCAGCAGATAGCGCAGGCGCTGCAGTCCGGCAGTCGGACGCGCCTGAATCACGGTGTAAGCCCGCTGAGTATCCACTTTCACTGACGAGACCACGCCCACCGGATAGCCTTCCGGGAAGCGTCCGCCGAGACCGGAAGTGACCAGCACATCCCCGACGCGAATATCGGTGTTGCCCGGCAGGTGCTCCAGTTGCAGATCCTCGCTGCAGCCGTTACCGGCGGCAATCACGCGAATGTCGTTACGCAGCACCTGAATCGGCAGAGCATGCGATGCATCGCAGATCAGCAGCACGCGACTGGTGACCTGACCGACGGCCACCACCTGACCGACCACGCCTTTATCGCTAATCACCGGCTGGCCTTCGTAAACGCCGTTCACGCTGCCTTTATCGATCACCACCTGATCGGTGTACGGATCGGTGCCGGTGGAGATCACCTGCGTCACCATCTTGTGCTCATCCTGACGCAGCGGCGAGCCCAGCAGCTCGCGCAGACGCGCGTTTTCCTGCTTGTATTGCCCCAGCATCAGCAGGTCACTGTTTTTCAGGAAGAGCTCACGGCGCAGCGCTTTATTTTCCAGCTCCAGCTGCTGGCGTGACGCCAGCGTTTCAGAGACGCCGTCAAGAAGCTGTCGTGGCCCGTTAGCCAGAAAGTAAAATGGACTTACCGACGTGTCCAGGTAGTTGCGGATCTGGGAGAACGTGCTCACGCGGCTGTCGGCGATGATAATCGCAATCGCCACGATGACTGCCAGAAAGAGGCGCAACTGCAGGGAAGGCCCCCTGCTAAAAATCGGCTTCATAAATTCTGCGTGTTCCTCGACATCAGGGAAGAAGCGCTAGTCCCGTGACTAACGCTTCCAGGGCTGGACGCTGTTCGCCGTCGTGCGCAGCGTCGCCTAAAGCGCGATTCCCTGCGCATTGTGACCACGGTCGCAGCCGGTGAGGAATTACTCCTCGCTGAACAAATCGCCGCCATGCATGTCGATCATTTCCAACGCTTTACCGCCACCGCGCGCTACGCAGGTCAGCGGATCTTCTGCCACGACCACCGGAATGCCGGTCTCTTCCATCAGCAGACGATCAAGATTACGCAGCAGCGCACCACCGCCGGTCAGCACCATGCCGCGCTCGGAGATGTCCGAAGCCAGCTCTGGCGGGCACTGCTCCAGGGCAACCATCACGGCGCTGACGATACCGGTCAGTGGTTCCTGCAGCGCTTCCAGAATTTCGTTAGAGTTCAGCGTAAAGCCACGCGGAACGCCCTCTGCCAGGTTACGGCCGCGGACTTCGATTTCACGCACTTCATCGCCCGGATAAGCAGAACCGATCTCATGTTTGATACGTTCTGCCGTGGCTTCACCAATCAGGGAACCGTAATTACGACGCACGTAGTTAATGATAGCTTCGTCGAAGCGATCGCCACCGATGCGTACAGAAGAAGAGTAGACCACGCCATTCAGGGAGATCACGGCCACTTCGGTCGTACCACCACCGATATCCACCACCATGGAACCGGTCGCTTCCGACACCGGCAGGCCGGCACCGATTGCCGCGGCCATTGGCTCTTCAATCAGGAACACTTCACGGGCACCTGCCCCCTGAGCCGATTCACGAATGGCACGACGCTCAACCTGAGTGGCACCGACTGGCACGCACACCAGCACGCGCGGGCTGGGACGCATAAAGCTGTTGCTGTGCACCTGCTTGATGAAGTGCTGCAGCATCTTTTCAGTGACGAAGAAGTCGGCGATAACGCCATCTTTCATCGGACGGATAGCCGCAATATTACCCGGCGTACGGCCAAGCATCTGCTTTGCATCATGGCCAACCGCCGCTACGCTCTTGGGTGAGCCGGCACGATCCTGGCGGATGGCAACCACGGAAGGCTCGTTCAGCACGATGCCTTGTCCTTTTACGTAAATCAGGGTATTCGCGGTACCCAGGTCAATGGACAAGTCATTGGAAAACATGCCACGAAATTTTTTAAACATACTAAGGGATAATCCTGCAAGCTGGGGGCGGAAAATAAAATCCGCCTACTTTACCAACCACGCGAAGCCGCTACAAGGCGCAAAAACGTTCCGCTTCGGTGAAAAAATATGCTGAATAATTTTTGCGAACGGCACTACCCGCACGCATCGCCCTTAACGGGCGCTAACAGGCCATGTTAAACGCAAATTCACCCGGCAATCGCCGGGGCATTTCGACATAAAATCTAACATTTCCGGCCGCAGGACGCGCCTGCTGCACCCGCCCTGACAGTGAAAAACAGTCGCCTGACGGCGGTCTCGCTGCTGAAGCGTTAAATCCGGTAGCGTTGTGAATGTTTTTTCACATTACTGTTTACCGGCAGCGACGGCGCAAAGAAGTCGCCCTGTCCGCCTGCCACGCCCAGCCCGGCCAGCGTCTGCCACTCCGCACGGGTACGCACCCCGGCGGCAAACACCTGAGTACGCGCCGACTTACACACTTCCAGCAGACTCTGTACAAACAGCTGATTTTCGGTGCGACGATCGATATTGCGCACCAGGCCCGGATCAAGCTTGATCACCTCAATCGGAAACTGCCTGATATAGGCGCTGCTGACCACCGTTAATCCGGCCTGATCTACCGCAATACGGCAGCCAAAGGCCGTCAGCATGCGAAAGACCGGAACCAGCCGGTTGAGGTGTTGACACACATCTGCCTCTGCAAGTTCAAATAAAAAGCGTTTTCTCTGGCTCTTATGGCACTGCAGCAGCAGTTTCTGCAGCCAGCGCTGGAACGGCCGCTGCAGCAGGGAATCGATATTAACCGGCAGCGCCAGCGTTTCGTCCGGCCACACCTCAGACAGCGCGGCAATGCGCATCACCAGCTGGCGATCCCAGCTGTCAGCCAGGCCCAGTTGCAGTACCAGCGGCATAAATTCGCCGGCCACCACCTCTTTATCGCCGTCAAAAATACGCGCCAGCAACTCACGATGATGCACTTTGCCATCCATCAGTACCGCCGGTTTCTGATAGAGGCGCGGGCCGCCGCGGTTCAGGGTATTTTCCAGCAGCGTACGCCAGCGCACGCTGCCGCGCCCCATATCCAGCGTGTTGCCCTCTCCGACTGACCAGTTATTACCGCCCTGCAGCGCCGCGCGACGCGTCGCCAGTTCGACGTTTTCCATGACCTGAGACACGCTTTGCCCGCTGCGCCAGGCGCTGATGCCGATGTGAATCAGATCGTCGCGGTCAATCATGCGCATCGGCGGCAGCGAATCCACTGCGTTGACCAGCTGGTCCGCAATGCTGTTGGCTTCCTTTAGCGTGCGGTGCGGCAGCAGTACGGCAAAATCGCTGCGGAAGTAGCGCGCCAGCAGCGCGCCGGGATAGCGCAGCACAAAGGTCGACAGCATGTTGATCAAATCGAACAGATACTCTTCCACCAGCGTGGGGCCAAGGGTTTCGTGCAGCGTTTCAAGGTCGGGCAGGCGTACCATCATCACGACGCCATGCGTGCCCACGTCTTCCTGCTCTTCCAGCAGCGTGGCCAGCTGATTATCAAAGAAAAGACGGTTGTTGAGGCCGGTGCGGGAATCCTGTGCCGCGAAGGTGCGGATCAGGGTGTCAATGCGCAGCCGCTGCTCTCCGGCTTCCTGCAGATCATTGAGCAGCGCGTCCATGGCGCGGCTGGCTTTCGGCGGCCACTCGGCATGGTTGTCGCTGCGCGGTGTGCGGTCACCCGCCAGAATACGCTGTGCCCGCGCCTCCAGCCGCTCCATATTCTGCCAGCGCCGGTTCAGCCAGCGGTGCGTCATCAGCAGCAGCGATGACATGATTGCCACCACCGTGAGCAGCACAATCAAGGTGTACGCCCCGGTGAAAGAGCGAAACCAGGTTTTTGCCGGATCCAGCACCACAACCCGCAGCTGCAGATCGGGCGAATGCGCCAGCGGTAAATCGAACTGAATGAACCGGTTGGGTTCATCTTCCAGCATGGGGTTTTCATGGCGTGACAGCTGAAAAACGGTTTTGTCACCGTTACGCAGTTCAATCTGCTCGGCGTTGATCACCGGCATCAGGCGCGTCAGCCAGCGTGACAGCTCCTGCGGAGATTGCGTGGCAAGGGCGCTGTCGACCTCAGTGGCCAGTGTGTTCACCCGGTTTTCTACCCGCTGCTGCGACAGCCAGATAAAACTAAAAGCGCAGCCCACCAGCATCAGTAACATTGCCAGTAAGCTTAATAATGTAATAAACGCAGAAAACTGAGTTGTTAATCGCATCCCTGTGCCTGTATCACTGCGGTTTATGAACGAGTGTTCGCCGTCCGCGCCGGTATGACTGGTGCAAACCTGAGCAAAATATCACAAATAACCGTCCGAATCAGCGCCATGACGCCTGTAAAATCGGCGGCGCGCGAGTATACCGTTAAAGTTTGCCACCCTGACTTTCTCTTCGGCTTTTTCGTCCTATTCTCAACAGAGCACCCCAGCCAGGAAATTTCATATTTTGCTGTGAAAAGTCGCGCGCCTGGTGTCGTTTACTCATGCTGTCTGCAGTTAACTCATTCGCCGGAGAACACCATGCCATTTAAGCATTCACTTACCGAAGCCGATGTTACGCCGGAAAGCGTCTTTAATCTGCGTCGCCGTCAGGTTCTGAAAGCGCTGGGACTGGGAGCAGCGGCGGCCGGTTTGCCGGGTGGCGCGCGCGCCGACGTACTGAGCTGGTTCAAAGGAAACGATCGTCCGCCGGCACCGGCAGGCCGCGATTTACAATTTACCAAACCGGCCGCCTATCAGGCCGATCTGCCGTTAACGCCTTTTGACAAGGTAACCGGCTATAACAACTTCTATGAGTTCGGCCTGGATAAAGCAGACCCGGCGGCGAACGCCGGTACGCTGAAGACCGATCCGTGGCAGCTGCGCATCGAAGGCGAGGTGGCGAAGCCGATGACGCTGGACATGGATGACATCTTCAAACGGTTTGCGATGGAACAGCGCATTTACCGCATGCGCTGCGTGGAAGCCTGGTCGATGGTGATTCCGTGGGTCGGTTTTGAACTGAACAAACTGCTGAAGCTGGTTGAGCCCACCAGTAACGCCCGCTATGTGGCCTTTCAGACGCTCTATGCGCCAGAGCAGATGCCGGGGCAGAAGGATCGCTTCATCGGCGGCGGGCTGAATTATCCTTATGTGGAAGGGCTGCGACTGGACGAGGCCATGCACCCGCTGACGCTGCTCAGCACCGGCGTTTACGGTAAAGCCCTGCCGCCGCAGAACGGTGCGCCTGTCCGCCTGACGGTGCCATGGAAATACGGTTTTAAGGGCATCAAATCGATTGTCAAAATCACCCTGACGCACGATCGTCCGCCGACGACCTGGAACCAGATCGCTGCTGATGAGTACGGCTTCTATGCCAACGTTAATCCGCATGTAAACCATCCGCGCTGGTCGCAGGCGACGGAACGCGTTATCGGCGCAGGCGGCATCCTTAACGTTGAACGTCAGCCCACCCTGCTGTTTAACGGCTACGCGAAAGAGGTGGCTTCGCTGTATCGCGGCCTGGATTTACGGGAGAACTACTGAGTGCGCCTGACATTACGCCACATTACGTTGCTAAAAGTCGCGCTGCATCTGGCCGCCTTTCTGCCGCTGGTTTATCTGTTTATGGCGGCAACGCAGGGCTGGCTGAGCGCCGATCCGGCGAAAGATATCCAGCATTTTACCGGCAGGATGGCGCTTAAGCTGCTGCTGGCGACGCTGCTGGTCAGCCCGCTGACCCGCTACCTGAAGCAACCGCTGCTGATTCGCACCCGCCGGCTACTGGGCGTATGGTGCTTCGTGTGGGCCAGCCTGCACCTCACCAGCTATTACCTGCTGGAGCTGGGTTATGACCACCTGCGCCTGCTGGGCAGCGAGATCGTTTCCCGGCCTTATCTGTTGCTGGGCATGCTGTGCTGGGTGATCCTCTTCGCGCTTGCTGTTACGTCATTTCAGCGGGCGCAGCGCAGGCTGGGCCGCCGCTGGCAAACGCTGCATAACGCGATTTATCTGGTCGCTATTCTGGCCCCGGTGCACTATCTCTGGTCAGTCAAAGTGTTCTCACCGCAGCCGTGGATCTATGCGCTGCTGGCGCTGCTGCTGTTAGGGTGGCGTTACAATAAGTTGCGTAAACTCTTCTCCCGTTAATCGCCGCACGGTTGTGTTCCTGCTGCGATTTCTGTTAAAACGTGTGGCCTTCGGGCCACCGCCGATCAACTTCGCAGATAAGACCAGTATTTTGCTGCGAATTGCCTCGAAACGGATATAATGCCCGGCTTCATTGCAAGCGAAGCCTTCTTTTTCACTCTGATGAGTGACAAATGAAGGATGTCGCGGTATTTTACGCGATGCCTCACTGATTGCAGGAGATAGCCGCAAGATGGCGCACAAATTTCACATACTGCTGTTGAACGGACCCAACCTGAACCTGCTGGGTACGCGCGAGCCGGAGAAGTATGGCCACACCACCCTGACGCAGATTGTTGACGATCTGACGCAGCAGGCCGCTCAGCATCATGTGAAATTAAGCCATCTGCAATCGAACGCGGAGTTCCGGTTGATTGATCGCATTCACGAAGCCCGTGGCGATGTGGATTACATCATCATCAATCCGGCTGCGTTCACGCACACCAGCGTTGCACTGCGTGATGCCCTGTTGGCGGTAAGCATTCCTTTTATTGAGGTGCATCTCTCAAATGTGCATGCACGCGAACCGTTCCGACATCACTCCTATCTTTCCGATGTATCCGCCGGCGTCATCTGTGGACTGGGCGCGGATGGATACTCGTGGGCTTTACAAACGGCAGTAAAACGCCTGTCACATTCCAATTAAACAGAGTACGGAACCACACTCATGGATATTCGTAAAATTAAAAAACTGATCGAACTGGTTGAAGAGTCCGGCATCGCTGAGCTGGAAATCTCTGAAGGCGAAGAGTCCGTTCGCATCAGCCGTTCACCTGCCAATGTCGGTTACCCTGTTATGCAGCAGGCTTATGCTGCGCCAGCTATGCCACAGCCTGCTCTGGCTTCTGCCGTTGCGCCTGCCGCACCGGCAGCCCCGGCCGCAGAAGCCGCTAAACCAGAAATGAGCGGCCACATTGTCCGTTCACCGATGGTGGGTACCTTCTACCGCACGCCAAGCCCGGATGCGAAAGCCTTTGTGGAAGTTGGCCAGAAGGTCAACGCAGGCGATACCCTGTGCATCGTTGAAGCGATGAAAATGATGAACCAGATCGAAGCCGATAAATCCGGTGTCGTGAAGGCGATCCTGGTAGAAAGCGGCCAGCCGGTTGAATTTGACGAGCCGCTGGTCGTCATCGAATAACGAGGCGAAGCATGCTGGATAAAATTGTCATTGCTAACCGTGGTGAGATCGCGCTGCGCATTCTGCGTGCCTGTAAAGAACTGGGCATCAAGACTGTGGCGGTGCACTCCACGGCAGACCGCGACCTGAAGCACGTGCTGCTGGCAGACGAAACTGTCTGCATCGGCCCGGCGCAGTCGGTTAAAAGTTATCTGAATATCCCGGCCCTCATCTCTGCTGCCGAAATTACCGGCGCAGTGGCGATTCACCCGGGCTACGGCTTCCTGTCTGAGAACGCCGATTTCGCCGAGCAGGTTGAGCGCTCCGGCTTTATCTTCATCGGTCCGAAAGCCGACACCATTCGCCTGATGGGCGACAAAGTGTCAGCAATTAACGCGATGAAAAAAGCCGGCGTACCTACCGTGCCGGGTTCTGACGGTTCGCTGACCGACGACATGGATAAAAACCGTGCCATTGCCAAGCGCATCGGCTATCCGGTGATCATCAAAGCCTCCGGCGGCGGCGGCGGTCGCGGTATGCGCGTTGTGCGCAGCGATAAGGATCTTGAGCAGTCCATCAACATGACGAAAGCGGAAGCCAAAGCGGCTTTCAACAACGACATGGTGTACATGGAGAAATTCCTCGAGAACCCACGCCACATCGAAATTCAGGTACTGGCTGACGGCCAGGGCAACGCCATCTACCTGGCTGAGCGCGACTGCTCTATGCAGCGTCGTCACCAGAAAGTGGTCGAAGAAGCGCCAGCACCGGGCATCACGCCGGAACTGCGTCGCTACATCGGCGAGCGCTGCTCTAATGCCTGCGTAGAGATTGGCTATCGCGGTGCGGGTACCTTTGAGTTCCTGTACGAAAACGGCGAGTTCTACTTTATTGAGATGAACACCCGTATTCAGGTAGAGCATCCGGTTACCGAGATGATCACCGGCGTTGATCTGATCAAAGAGCAGCTGCGCATTGCTGCGGGTCAGCCGCTGTCGATCAAGCAGGATGACGTGATTGTACGCGGTCATGCGGTAGAGTGCCGTATTAACGCCGAAGATCCGAACACCTTCCTGCCAAGCCCGGGCAAGATTACCCGCTTCCACGCGCCAGGCGGTTTTGGCGTGCGCTGGGAATCACACATCTATGCCGGCTACAGCGTACCGCCTTACTACGACTCCATGATCGGCAAGCTGATCACCTACGGTGAAAACCGTGATGTGGCGATAGCACGCATGAAGAACGCACTGGCGGAACTGATCATCGACGGCATCAAGACTAACGTCGAGCTGCAGATGAAGATCATGAACGACGAGCACTTCCAGCAGGGTGGCACCAACATCCACTATCTGGAGAAAAAACTCGGCCTGCACGAGAAGTAAGCGCAGCGCAGAGCTAAGCAGAGGCCGGTTAAACCGGCCTTTTTCATTTTTGTCGCCGCTGAGGTTACATAATGGATGGGCGTTTTTTACAGGCCAATAAAGAAGCGCGCTGGTCGTTATACCTGACGCTGGCGTACCTGGCCGTCTGGGGGCTTGCCGCCTGGCTTGGCGGCACGCAAAGCGGTATCACCGGTTTGCCGCGCTGGTTTGAGCTCTCCTGCGTGTTTGCTCCCCTGCTGTTCACCGGCCTGTGCTGGCTGATGGTACGCGTTATTTTCCGCGATATGTCGCTGGAGGATCGCAATGGAAACTGAAATCATCCTGCCCCTGCTGGGCTACCTGGTGCTGATCGCCGGGCTTTCCGTGTTTGCCATGCGCAAACAGCGTCAGGGCAACTTCCTGACCGAGTATTTTCTGGGCAGCCGCTCGATGGGCGGCTTCGTGCTGGCCATGACGATTACCACCACCTATATCAGCGCCAGCTCGTTCATTGGCGGACCGGGAGCGGCCTACAAGTACGGCCTTGGCTGGGTGCTGCTGGCGATGATTCAGGTTCCCGCGGTGTGGCTGTCGCTGGGTGTGCTGGGCAAAAAATTTGCTATCCTGGCGCGGCGCTACGATGCCGTGACGCTCAACGATATGCTGTATGGCCGCTATCGCAGTCCGCTGCTGATCTGGCTGGCCAGCATTGTCCTGCTGGTGGCTTTTATCGGTGCCATGACGGTGCAGTTCATTGGCGGTGCCCGCCTGCTGGAAACCGCTGCCGGCATCCCTTACGACACCGGCCTGCTGATTTTTGGCGGTACCATTGCGCTCTATACCGCCTTCGGTGGCTTCCGCGCCAGCGTGCTGAACGACGCCATGCAGGGACTGGTCATGCTGATTGGTACTTTCCTGCTGCTGTCTGCGGTGATTCATCAGGCGGGCGGTCTGGAAACCGCGGTGACCCGGCTGCGCACCATTGACCCGCAGCTGGTCTCGCCAGCAGGGGTGGGCAATGTCATAACGCCGACCTTCCTTAGCTCCTTTGCGGTACTGGTGTGTTTTGGCGTGATTGGCCTGCCCCATACGGCGGTGCGCTGCATCTCGTATAAAGACAGCAAGGCGCTGCACCGCGGCATTATTCTGGGCACGATCGTCGTGGTGGTGCTGATGCTGGGCATGCATCTGGCGGGTGCGCTGGGCCGGGCGATCATTCCGGATCTCACCGTGCCGGATCGCGTCATTCCTACCCTGATGATCACTGTGCTGCCTCCGATGGCGGCGGGTATTTTCCTGGCGGCACCGATGGCGGCGATCATGTCCACGATCAATGCACAGCTGCTGCAATCGTCCGCTACGCTGATCAAGGATCTCTATCTGCGTATCGCCCCGCAGCACAGCGAGAATGAAGCGCGCCTGCGCCTGCTCTCCGGTACGATCACGCTGGTGCTCGGCCTGCTGCTGCTGCTGGCGGCGTGGAATCCGCCGGATATGATCATCTGGCTGAATCTGCTCGCCTTTGGTGGGCTGGAAGCGGTGTTCCTCTGGCCGCTGGTGCTGGGATTGTACTGGTCACGCGCCAATGCGACCGGTGCAATCAGCGGCATGCTGGCTGGCGCCGGGTGTTATACGCTGCTTGCCAGCCTGAAAATCGAACTGTGGGGTTTTCACCCTATTGTTCCGTCTTTGACCTTAAGCCTGCTGGCCTTTCTGGTGGGCAATCTGTTTGGCAGCTCGCCTGAGACGCGCGATGCTGCACTGGAATAAAGAGAAACGCTATGCCATGGATTCAAATCAAAATTAACAGCAGCGGCGAGCATGCCGAAAGCCTCAGCGATGCGCTGATGGATGCCGGTGCCGTCTCTGTCACTTTTCAGGATACGCACGATAATCCGGTTTACGAACCGCTGCCGGGTGAAACCCGCCTGTGGGGCGATACCGATGTCATCGGCCTGTTTGACGCCGAAACGGACATGCAGGAGGTCGTGGCGGCGCTCAGCCAGCATCCTCTGCTGGGATCGGCGTTCCGGCATAAGATCGAGCAGATCGAAGACAAAGACTGGGAGCGGGAGTGGATGGATAATTTTCATCCGATGCGCTTCGGGGAACGTCTGTGGATCTGCCCGAGCTGGCGCGAGGTGCCGGATCCGCAGGCGGTGAACGTCATGCTCGATCCGGGGCTCGCCTTCGGCACCGGGACCCACCCGACCACGTCCCTGTGTCTGAGCTGGCTGGACGGCCTCGATCTGCAGGGCAAAACGGTGATCGACTTTGGCTGTGGTTCCGGCATTCTGGCAATCGCGGCGCTGAAGCTGGGAGCCGCGCAGGCCATCGGCATTGATATCGATCCGCAGGCGATTCAGGCCAGCCGCGATAATGCCGAACGCAACGGCGTCTCGGAGCGCTTATCGCTGTACCTGCCCCATGAGCAGCCGGAAAACCTGCAGGCGGACGTCGTCGTGGCCAATATTCTTGCCGGCCCGCTGCGCGAGCTGGCGCCGTTAATCAGCGTGTTACCCAAAGCGGGCGGGCACCTCGGGTTATCCGGCGTGCTGGCCAGCCAGGCAGAAGGCGTCTGCGAAGCCTATGCGGATCGCTTTGCGCTGGACCCGGTTGCGGAAAAAGAAGAGTGGTGCCGTATTACCGGCGTGCGCCGCTAAGCCTGGCTGACGTGAAGAGGAAGCGGGCAGACGCTGTCCGCTTCTTCTCCGTAGAACCACGGCGAACACCCGTGAAAGATACGCACCGTGCATGACTATTTTGTGCATAATTCAATCAGTTTGCCGCCATATCTCTGGCTAATCCGCCGAACTGGCGCTTTTTATTTTGTGATTTTGCGCATATTTTACGAAAAACGTTTGCTCACAATTTCAGCGTATTTTTATAATATCTTGAATTTTAAAGCATAAACGCTGCTGACCGGTTCACAGGGCTGTTTTCCCTGTTGGTTAACGGTGAATTGTTCAAAGTTTGGCCTTTCATCTTCGTGAAAAAATGCGTAATATACGCCGCCTTGCGAACAGTTAGGGTCACTTCTTTTTCATGCGCATTGGACACCACCAGCTACGTAATCGACTCATTGCTGCGCCTATGGCCGGAGTTACTGATAAGCCATTTCGCACCCTGTGTTATGAGAACGGCGCCGGCATGACTGTCTCCGAGATGCTGTCATCGAACCCGGAAGTCTGGGCCAGTGACAAATCGCGTTTGCGTATGGTGCATAGTGACGAGCCTGGTATCCGCGCCGTGCAGATTGCCGGTTGCGATCCTGATGAAATGGCTGCTGCCGCGCGCATTAACGTCGCGTCAGGTGCGCAGGTTATTGATATCAACATGGGCTGCCCTGCCAAAAAAGTGAATCGGAAGATGGCTGGCTCAGCACTGCTGCAGCACCCGCTCCTGGTGGAGTCAATCCTCCGTGCGGTGGTCAACGCAGTGGATGTACCGGTTACGCTGAAGATTCGCACCGGCTGGGACAAAGAAAATCGTAATTGTGTAGAGATTGCCCAATTGGCTGAACGCTGTGGTATTCAGGCCCTGACGATTCATGGTCGCACGCGCGCCTGTTTATTTGAAGGGCATGCAGAATACGACAGCATTCGGACAGTTAAGCAGAGCGTTTCCATTCCGATTATCGCGAATGGCGACATTACTGACCCGCATAAAGCCAGAGCGGTGCTCGACTACACCGGAGCCGATGCTCTGATGGTTGGTCGCGCTGCTCAGGGAAGACCGTGGATCTTCCGGGAAATCCAGCATTATCTGGACACAGGGGAGCTGCTGGCACCGAAGCCGCTGGCTGAAGTGAAGCAAATGCTGATTGGACATATACGGGAGCTGCACGACTTTTACGGTCAGCGCAAGGGATACCGTATTGCCCGAAAACACGTTTCCTGGTATTTGCAGGAAAGTGCCCCTGACGACCAGTTTCGGCGCACATTCAACGCCATTGAGGATGCCAGCGAACAGCTGGAGGCGTTGGAGGCATACTTCGAAAATCTTGCGTAAACGAAATAAAGAGCTGAAAGAACTATGTTCGAACAACGCGTAAATTCTGACGTACTGACCGTTTCTACCGTTAACTCACAGGATCAGGTGACGCAAAAGCCTCTGCGTGATTCGGTTAAACAGGCACTGAAGAACTATTTTGCTCAACTGAATGGTCAGGATGTGAGTGACCTGTATGAGCTGGTACTGGCTGAAGTCGAGCAGCCTCTGTTGGACATGGTGATGCAGTACACCCGTGGCAACCAGACCCGTGCAGCCCTGATGATGGGCATCAACCGCGGTACGCTGCGTAAGAAACTGAAAAAATACGGCATGAACTGATTGTTCACTGCTGTGATAACGCCAGCCTTTGGGCTGGCGTTTTTGTTTCTGCTTCTGGCAATCGCTGCACATGAAACAGTTGTGCGTAAAATGGTAACGATCGTTGCAATCGCCCGCGTGATTTCAACCCGGTTTCTTTCTCCCTGTTGCCGCTCCGCTTTCCCTGCTTTATCCGGCCTGCTGCCCCCTGATTCCGCTTTTGGTGTGAGCCTGAACCGGTTCAGCCGTAACGCATCCTTCTAATACATTTTCTGATGAGCGATAGCTCACACTGCTTCCACAGAGTGAAACTTTTTGCACTATTTGTGATCGCGGCGACTCGCCATGCCGCCTTTTGGTGCGCGATAGTAGTCAGAACTTTCCGAGTGCTTCAGTTCATTAACCGATCTTTCCAGTTAATTCATGCGTCTGCAAACCTGGCATCAGCTTTGCAAACTCGTGGGTGGCTGACCGCCAAAGAAAGAAATAAGCGCACAATAAAGTGCACGCAAACATAACAACACACGATACCGCCACACAGGATGCTTTATGAAAAAGATGATGCTCTCTACTCTGGTCGCTGCAGCCTCGCTGTTCGCTATCTCCCAACAGGCGCATGCCGGCACTACGCTGGATGCGATTAAAAAGAAAGGGTTTGTGCAGTGCGGTATCAGCGATGGCTTACCAGGGTTTTCTTACGCGGACGCCAGCGGCAAATTCACCGGTATTGACGTCGACGTCTGCCGTGCGACCGCCGCCGCCGTGTTTGGCGATGCCAGCAAAGTAAAATATACCCCGCTGACAGCCAAAGAGCGTTTCACCGCCCTGCAATCGGGCGAGGTAGACATCCTGTCACGTAATACCACCTGGACCTCCTCCCGTGATGGCGGAATGGGCTTCCTGTTTGCCGGCGTAAACTACTATGACGGCATCGGCTTCCTGACGCATAAAAAAGCCGGTCTGAAAAGTGCCAAAGAGCTGGATGGGGCAACGGTATGTATCCAGGCGGGTACCGACACCGAGCTGAACGTTGCTGACTACTTTAAAGCCAACAATATGCAGTACACCCCGGTGACCTTTGATCGTTCTGATGAATCCGCGAAGGCGCTGGACAGCGGCCGCTGCGACACCCTTTCCTCTGACCAGTCACAGCTGTATGCGCTGCGCATCAAGCTGGGCAAACCGGATGACTTTATCGTGCTGCCGGAAGTGATCTCTAAAGAACCGCTGGGCCCGGTGGTTCGTCGCGGTGATGATGACTGGTTCACCATCGTAAAATGGTCACTGTATGCCATGCTGAACGCCGAAGAGATGGGCATCAACTCGAAGAACGTGGATGAGATGTCCGCCAAACCGACCACCCCGGATATGGCACACCTGCTGGGCGCAGAAGGCGATTTCGGTAAAGACCTCAAGCTGGATAACAAGTGGGCGTACAACATCATCAAACAGGTCGGTAACTATCAGGAAGTGTTTGATCGTAACGTCGGCAAAGACAGCGCGCTGAAAATTGCACGCGGTCAGAATGCGCTCTGGAATCAGGGCGGTATTCAGTACGCGCCACCGGTTCGTTAAGACTCTCCCGCCAGTTGGGTGCCGCATTCTGCGGCACCCATGCGTCTTCTTCACTGAGGTTTCAACATGTCGCAACGCCCAACCGTAAAAAGGGATTTTTCGTTCGGTAATCCTACGGTTCGCGCCTGGCTTTACCAGATTATCGCGATTGTGGCCGTGGTCGCGGTTGTGGGATACCTGATCCACAATACCGTTATCAATCTGGCCAATCGCGGCATTACTTCCGGCTTTGGATTTCTGGAGCGCAGTGCCGGATTCGGCATCGTCCAGCATCTGATCGCCTACACCGAGGGTGATACTTACGCCCGTGTGTTTCTGGTGGGACTGACCAACACGCTGCTGGTTTCTGCGCTCTGTATTGTTTTCGCGTCGATACTGGGGTTTGCCATTGGTCTGGCCCGTCTCTCCGATAACTGGCTGCTGCGTAAGCTATCAACCATTTATATCGAGACCTTCCGCAATATTCCGCCGCTGCTGCAAATCTTCTTCTGGTACTTTGCCGTACTGCGTAACCTGCCCGGCCCGCGCCAGGCGCTGAACGCTTTCGATCTGGCCTTTGTCAGCAATCGCGGACTCTATATTCCGTGGCCAGAGTATGCGCCCGGCACCTGGCCGTTCGTGATTGCGCTGGCGCTGGCAGCGCTCGCCAGCCTGGCGCTGTTTCGCTTCAACCGCAAACACCAGCTCAGGACCGGCCAGCTGCGCCGTACCTGGCCGGCAGCCGCGGCCCTGCTTGTGCTGTTGCCGCTGATCGCACATACCCTGTTTGGTGCAGCCACGCACTGGGATGTGCCGGAACTGCGCGGGTTTAACTTCCGCGGCGGCTTCGCCATGATCCCGGAGCTGGCAGCGCTGACGCTGGCGCTGTCGATCTATACCTCCTCTTTCATCGCGGAAGTGATTCGCGCCGGTATCCAGTCGGTTCCGCAGGGCCAGAGTGAAGCGGCACGTTCGCTGGGCCTGCCTAATCCGGTGACGCTGCGCCAGGTCATTATCCCGCAGGCAATGCGGGTGATTATCCCGCCGCTGACCAGCCAGTACCTGAACATCGTCAAGAACTCCTCGCTGGCGGCTGCCATTGGCTATCCGGACATGGTGTCGCTGTTTGCCGGTACGGTACTGAATCAGACCGGTCAGGCGATCGAAACTATCGCAATCACCATGGCGGTTTATCTGATTATCAGCCTGATTATTTCACTGCTGATGAACCTCTATAACCGCAAAATTGCGCTGGTTGAGCGTTAAGAGAACGGGATTACTATGTCTGTTACCACACACGAAACACCGCCGGTGGCGAATAATCCGCTCAGTAAAGCGTGGCTCTGGGCGCGTAAAAATCTCTTCTCCAGCTGGCTGAATACCCTGTTGACGCTGCTTAGCCTGTGGATTATCTGGAGCGTGATTCCGCCTGCGCTCAACTGGCTGATTTTCCAGGCCAACTGGCTGGGCGAAACCCGTGCCGACTGCACCAAAGAAGGTGCCTGCTGGGTGTTTATCCATGCCCGCTTTGGCCAGTTTATGTATGGGCTCTATCCGCATGAGCTGCGCTGGCGCATTAATCTGGCGCTGGTGATAGGTCTGCTGTCGATCGTGCCGATGTTTATCAGAACGCTGCCGCGCCGCGGTCGTTATATCGCCTGCTGGGCGGTGATCTATCCGCTCACGGTGTGGCTGCTGATGTACGGCGGCTATTTTGGCCTTGAGCGCGTGGAGACCCGCCAGTGGGGCGGCCTGACGCTGACGCTGATCATTGCCTCTGTCGGCATCGCCGGCGCGCTGCCTTTGGGGATCCTGCTGGCGCTGGGCCGGCGCTCAAAAATGCCCGTGGTGCGCACGCTGTCGGTGATCTTTATTGAGTTCTGGCGTGGCGTCCCGCTGATCACCGTGCTGTTTATGTCTTCAGTCATGCTGCCGCTGTTTATGGCGGAAGGCACCACTATCGATAAACTGGTACGCGCGCTGGTTGGCGTCATCTTGTTCCAGTCGGCGTATGTGGCGGAAGTTGTGCGCGGCGGATTGCAGGCGCTGCCAAAAGGCCAGTACGAAGCCGCGGAATCGCTGGCGCTGGGCTACTGGAAAACGCAGGCGCTGGTGATTTTACCGCAGGCGCTCAAGCTCACTATTCCGGGCCTGGTGAATACCATAATTGCGCTGTTCAAAGATACCAGCCTGGTGATCATCATCGGCCTGTTTGATCTGTTCAGTAGCGTGCAGCAGGCCACTGTCGATCCCACCTGGCTGGGAATGTCGACAGAGGGCTATGTCTTTGCCGCACTGGTCTACTGGATTTTCTGTTTTAGCATGTCGCGCTATAGCCAGTATCTGGAGAAGCGCTTTCACACCGGGCGTAAATCGCACTGAGGTTTTACATGACACAAACTATGACAAATGCCGCTAACGCGATGATGATTACGCTGGAAAACGTGAATAAGTGGTACGGGCAATTTCATGTCCTGAAAGACATCAACCTGCAGGTAAAACCACGTGAGCGCATTGTGCTGTGCGGCCCTTCCGGCTCCGGCAAATCCACGACCATCCGCTGCATCAACCATCTGGAAGCGCATCAGCAGGGACGTATTGTAGTAGATGGCATCCACCTGAATGACGATGTACGGAATATTGAACGCGTGCGAACCGAAGTCGGGATGGTGTTTCAGCACTTCAACTTATTCCCTCACCTGACCGTGCTGCAGAACTGCACGCTGGCACCGGTGTGGGTGCGTAAAATGCCGAAGAAAGAGGCTGAAGACCTGGCAATGCACTATCTGCAGCGTGTGCGCATTGCTGAGCATGCGCATAAGTTTCCCGGCCAGCTTTCAGGCGGGCAGCAGCAACGCGTGGCCATTGCCCGATCGCTGTGCATGAAGCCAAAAATTATGCTGTTCGACGAGCCGACTTCGGCACTGGATCCGGAAATGGTAAAAGAGGTGCTCGATACCATGATTGGTCTGGCAGAAGATGGCATGACGATGCTGTGCGTGACGCACGAAATGGGCTTTGCCCGGACGGTGGCAGACCGGGTGATCTTTATGGATCGCGGAGAGATTGTTGAAATGGCGCCCCCGCAGGAGTTCTTCGCTAACCCGCGCTCTGAACGCACTCGCGCTTTTCTGTCGCAGGTCATTCACTGATCCGCAGGCTTACCCTACTAACCTCTGGCTGCCGGCCAGAGGTTTTTTTTACCTGATGGGTCGCGGAGAGCCTGCTGAAATGGCGCCACTGCAGGTGTGTTTCGTTAACCCGCGATCTGAGCGTATACGTGCCTTGCTGTTGCAGGTGATTCGCTGAGTTGCGGGTCCGGCAAGACTAACCTCTGGCTTATGGACCAGAGGTTTTTTGCCTGAGGGGTCGCGGAGAGCCTGTGAAATGGCGCCAGTGCAGGCGTGATTCGCTAACCCGGGCTCTGAACGTATACGTGCCTTGCTGTTGCAGGTGATTCGCTGAGTTGCGGGTCCGGCAATACCAACCTCTGGCTGCCGGCCAGCGTTTTTCGCCTGAGGGGTCGTGGAGAGCTTGCTGAAATGACGCCAGTAAAGGCGTGCTTCGTTAATTCGCGCTCTGAATGTTTACGCGCTCTGCTGTTGCAAGTGATACGCTGATTTGCGGTTCCGGCAAGACTAACTTCTGGCTGGCGGTCAGCGTTTTTAATCGGAAGAGGCTGAGAGCATGACAAAAAGAGAAAACAAAAAAGCCCTGAACGCATGTTCAGGGCTTTCGTGTTTGATGCCTGGCAGTTCCCTACTCTCGCATGGGGAGACCCCACACTACCATCGGCGCTACGGCGTTTCACTTCTGAGTTCGGCATGGGGTCAGGTGGGACCACCGCGCTAGTGCCGCCAGGCAAATTCTTTTTAAACCGAACTCGTGCCTGTAACTGGTGCTGATACCCAGAGTCGAACTGGGGACCTCACCCTTACCAAGGGTGCGCTCTACCAACTGAGCCATATCAGCACACTTAAATAGATGCCTGGCAGTTCCCTACTCTCGCATGGGGAGACCCCACACTACCATCGGCGCTACGGCGTTTCACTTCTGAGTTCGGCATGGGGTCAGGTGGGACCACCGCGCTAGTGCCGCCAGGCAGATTCTGTTTCGTCCGCGCCGCCGAAGCCGCGCAGACCAGTCCGTGAACAAGGCTGAAAATTTTTCCGGGTACCGCAAAACGCCTCTGGCGTTGTAAGGTTAAGCCTCACGGGTCATTAGTACCGGTAAGCTCAACGCATCGCTGCGCTTACACATCCGGCCTATCAACGTCGTCGTCTTCAACGTCCCTTCAGGACCCTCGAGGGGTCAGGGAGAACTCATCTCGGGGCAAGTTTCGTGCTTAGATGCTTTCAGCACTTATCTCTTCCGCACTTAGCTACCGGGCAGTGCCATTGGCATGACAACCCGAACACCAGCGGTGCGTTCACTCCGGTCCTCTCGTACTAGGAGCAACCCCCCTCAATTCTCCAGCGCCCACGGCAGATAGGGACCGAACTGTCTCACGACGTTCTAAACCCAGCTCGCGTACCACTTTAAACGGCGAACAGCCGTACCCTTGGGACCTACTTCAGCCCCAGGATGTGATGAGCCGACATCGAGGTGCCAAACACCGCCGTCGATATGAACTCTTGGGCGGTATCAGCCTGTTATCCCCGGAGTACCTTTTATCCGTTGAGCGATGGCCCTTCCATTCAGAACCACCGGATCACTATGACCTGCTTTCGCACCTGCTCGAGCCGTCACTCTCGCAGTCAAGCTGGCTTATGCCATTGCACTAACCTCCTGATGTCCGACCAGGATTAGCCAACCTTCGTGCTCCTCCGTTACGCTTTGGGAGGAGACCGCCCCAGTCAAACTACCCACCAGACACTGTCCGCAGCCCGGATAACGGGCCTACGTTAGAACATCAAACATTAAAGGGTGGTATTTCAAGGATGGCTCCACGCGGACTGGCGTCCGCGCTTCAAAGCCTCCCACCTATCCTACACATCAAGGCTCAATGTTCAGTGTCAAGCTATAGTAAAGGTTCACGGGGTCTTTCCGTCTTGCCGCGGGTACACTGCATCTTCACAGCGATTTCAATTTCACTGAGTCTCGGGTGGAGACAGCCTGGCCATCATTACGCCATTCGTGCAGGTCGGAACTTACCCGACAAGGAATTTCGCTACCTTAGGACCGTTATAGTTACGGCCGCCGTTTACCGGGGCTTCGATCAAGAGCTTCTCCTTACGGATAACCCCATCAATTAACCTTCCGGCACCGGGCAGGCGTCACACCGTATACGTCCACTTTCGTGTTTGCACAGTGCTGTGTTTTTAATAAACAGTTGCAGCCAGCTGGTATCTTCGACTGGCCTCGGCTCCGGGAGCAAGTCCCCTCACCTACGCGCCAGCGTGCCTTCTCCCGAAGTTACGGCACCATTTTGCCTAGTTCCTTCACCCGAGTTCTCTCAAGCGCCTTGGTATTCTCTACCTGACCACCTGTGTCGGTTTGGGGTACGATTTCGTGTTACCTGGAGCTTAGAGGCTTTTCCTGGAAGCAGGGCATCAGTTACTTCAGCTCCGTAGAGCCTCGTCGTCACGCCTCAGTGTTAAAGAAGACCGGATTTGCCTGGTCTTCACACCTGCACGCTTAAACCGGGACAACCGTCGCCCGGATAACCTAGCCTTCTCCGTCCCCCCTTCGCAGTAACACCAAGTACAGGAATATTAACCTGTTTCCCATCGACTACGCCTTTCGGCCTCGCCTTAGGGGTCGACTCACCCTGCCCCGATTAACGTTGGACAGGAACCCTTGGTCTTCCGGCGAGCGGGCTTTTCACCCGCTTTATCGTTACTTATGTCAGCATTCGCACTTCTGATACCTCCAGCAGCCCTCACAGGCCACCTTCTGCGGCTTACAGAACGCTCCCCTACCCAACAACGCATTCGCGTCGCTGCCGCAGCTTCGGTGCATGGTTTAGCCCCGTTACATCTTCCGCGCAGGCCGACTCGACCAGTGAGCTATTACGCTTTCTTTAAATGATGGCTGCTTCTAAGCCAACATCCTGGCTGTCTGTGCCTTCCCACATCGTTTCCCACTTAACCATGACTTTGGGACCTTAGCTGGCGGTCTGGGTTGTTTCCCTCTTCACGACGGACGTTAGCACCCGCCGTGTGTCTCCCGTGATAACATTCTCCGGTATTCGCAGTTTGCATCGGGTTGGTAAGCCGGGATGGCCCCCTAGCCGAAACAGTGCTCTACCCCCGGAGATGAGTTCACGAGGCGCTACCTAAATAGCTTTCGGGGAGAACCAGCTATCTCCCGGTTTGATTGGCCTTTCACCCCCAGCCACAGGTCATCCGCTAATTTTTCAACATTAGTCGGTTCGGTCCTCCAGTTAGTGTTACCCAACCTTCAACCTGCCCATGGCTAGATCACCGGGTTTCGGGTCTATACCCTGCAACTTAGCGCCCGGTTAAGACTCGGTTTCCCTTCGGCTCCCCTATGCGGTTAACCTTGCTACAGAATATAAGTCGCTGACCCATTATACAAAAGGTACGCAGTCACCCCATAAAGAGGCTCCCACTGCTTGTACGTACACGGTTTCAGGTTCTGTTTCACTCCCCTCGCCGGGGTTCTTTTCGCCTTTCCCTCACGGTACTGGTTCACTATCGGTCAGTCAGGAGTATTTAGCCTTGGAGGATGGTCCCCCCATATTCAGACAGGATACCACGTGTCCCGCCCTACTCATCGAGCTCACAGCCTGTGCGTCTTCGTGTACGGGGCTGTCACCCGGTATCGCGCGCCTTTCCAGACGCTTCCACTGACGCACAAGCTGATTCAGGCTCTGGGCTCCTCCCCGTTCGCTCGCCGCTACTGGGGGAATCTCGGTTGATTTCTTTTCCTCGGGGTACTTAGATGTTTCAGTTCCCCCGGTTCGCCTCGTTAACCTATGTATTCAGTTAACGATAATGCATAAATGCATTGGGTTTCCCCATTCGGACATCGACGGCTGTAGCGGTTCATATCACCTTACCGTCGCTTTTCGCAGATTAGCACGTCCTTCATCGCCTCTGACTGCCAGGGCATCCACCGTGTACGCTTGGTCGCTTAACCTCACAACCCACAGGCGTTTTGCGCATGTGAATCGCGAAAATCTCGGACCCGGACGCTCCGCACTTATTTCCTGTTACGGGGAAATACGCGGCGCGTTCGTTTCAAATTTTCAGCTTGTTCCGGATTGTTAAAGAGCAAATACTTCGCAGTATGCTTATGCAGCACACTCTGAAGTATTAAAGGCAACGTCTTTCACTCATTACCAGCAAATGGCGTCCCCTAGGGGATTCGAACCCCTGTTACCGCCGTGAAAGGGCGGTGTCCTAGGCCTCTAGACGAAGGGGACACTGAAGTCTCATTCGTAAGACGCTTTGCTCGTTACTTTTCTATCAGACAATCTGTGTGAGCACTGCGCGGGAAGGTATCTTCAGGTAAGGAGGTGATCCAACCGCAGGTTCCCCTACGGTTACCTTGTTACGACTTCACCCCAGTCATGAATCACAAAGTGGTAAGCGCCCTCCCGAAGGTTAAGCTACCTACTTCTTTTGCAACCCACTCCCATGGTGTGACGGGCGGTGTGTACAAGGCCCGGGAACGTATTCACCGTAGCATTCTGATCTACGATTACTAGCGATTCCGACTTCATGGAGTCGAGTTGCAGACTCCAATCCGGACTACGACGCACTTTATGAGGTCCGCTTGCTCTCGCGAGGTCGCTTCTCTTTGTATGCGCCATTGTAGCACGTGTGTAGCCCTGGCCGTAAGGGCCATGATGACTTGACGTCATCCCCACCTTCCTCCGGTTTATCACCGGCAGTCTCCTTTGAGTTCCCGGCCGAGCCGCTGGCAACAAAGGATAAGGGTTGCGCTCGTTGCGGGACTTAACCCAACATTTCACAACACGAGCTGACGACAGCCATGCAGCACCTGTCTCAGAGTTCCCGAAGGCACCAAAGCATCTCTGCTAAGTTCTCTGGATGTCAAGGCCAGGTAAGGTTCTTCGCGTTGCATCGAATTAAACCACATGCTCCACCGCTTGTGCGGGCCCCCGTCAATTCATTTGAGTTTTAACCTTGCGGCCGTACTCCCCAGGCGGTCGACTTAACGCGTTAGCTCCGGAAGCCACGCCTCAAGGGCACAACCTCCAAGTCGACATCGTTTACGGCGTGGACTACCAGGGTATCTAATCCTGTTTGCTCCCCACGCTTTCGCACCTGAGCGTCAGTCTTCGTCCAGGGGGCCGCCTTCGCCACCGGTATTCCTCCAGATCTCTACGCATTTCACCGCTACACCTGGAATTCTACCCCCCTCTACGAGACTCAAGCCTGCCAGTTTCAAATGCAGTTCCCAGGTTAAGCCCGGGGATTTCACATCTGACTTAACAGACCGCCTGCGTGCGCTTTACGCCCAGTAATTCCGATTAACGCTTGCACCCTCCGTATTACCGCGGCTGCTGGCACGGAGTTAGCCGGTGCTTCTTCTGCGGGTAACGTCAATCGGCAAGGTTATTAACCTTACCGCCTTCCTCCCCGCTGAAAGTACTTTACAACCCGAAGGCCTTCTTCATACACGCGGCATGGCTGCATCAGGCTTGCGCCCATTGTGCAATATTCCCCACTGCTGCCTCCCGTAGGAGTCTGGACCGTGTCTCAGTTCCAGTGTGGCTGGTCATCCTCTCAGACCAGCTAGGGATCGTCGCCTAGGTGAGCCGTTACCCCACCTACTAGCTAATCCCATCTGGGCACATCCGATGGTGTGAGGCCCGAAGGTCCCCCACTTTGGTCTTGCGACGTTATGCGGTATTAGCTACCGTTTCCAGTAGTTATCCCCCTCCATCGGGCAGTTTCCCAGACATTACTCACCCGTCCGCCACTCGTCACCCGAAGAGCAAGCTCCTCTGTGCTACCGTCCGACTTGCATGTGTTAGGCCTGCCGCCAGCGTTCAATCTGAGCCATGATCAAACTCTTCAATTTAAAGTTTGATTTGCTGCAACGAGTGCAGCGATGCTCTGTGAATTAAACTTCGTAATGAATTACGTGTTCACTCAGCAGAGTCTTGATATTTTTTCAAGCCCGGAGGCTTGTGATATCAATCCCGTGAGTGCCCACACAGATTGTCTGATAAATTGTTAAAGAGCGGTGCGACGCGGCGTACTGCCTGCTGTCGCGAGGTGGCGTATATTACGCTTTCCTCCTTCAGAGTCAACCTCTTTTTCAGAGGTTTTTCTCCGGCGGGGTGAATCGCTTCACGCCCTGCTGAGCCGCCTGCGTTGCCGCTTTGCCGTCTCAGTGGTGGCGCATTATAGGGATCCGGATTTTTTGCACAACCCCTTTTTTCGATCTTTTTTACTGAGTGGCGAGTTTTCACTCTTTTCGCTGCGATCGCGAGCGATCCGCTCAATAATCATCTTGTTTATCAGCAAAATTCGCCGCACGCTGGCCATACATACACAGAAGGAGAAGGATCATGTCTGTCGCTTTACGACCTTATAAGCAGCATTATCCCCGCACAGGCGATCGCGTTATGGTAGATGACAGCAGCGTGGTCGTCGGGAATGTGCTACTTGCTGATGACGTCAGCATCTGGCCACTGGTGGCGATTCGCGGTGATGTAAACCAGGTCGTTATCGGTAAAAGAAGTAATATTCAGGACGGCAGCGTATTACACGTTACACATAAATCGGCCAGCAACCCGGAAGGGCATCCGCTGATTATCGGCGAGGACGTCACGGTCGGACATAAAGCGATGCTGCACGGCTGCCATATTGGCAATCGTGTACTGGTGGGGATGGGATCGATCGTACTGGATGGCGCGATCATCGAAGATGATGTGATGATTGGTGCCGGTAGTCTGGTGCCACCCGGAAAACGTCTGGAGAGCGGCTTTCTCTATTTAGGCAGCCCGGTAAAGCAGGTGCGACCGCTCAGCGAGGCTGAGATTGCCGGCCTGCTCTATTCAGCCGGCAATTACGTTGGCTGGAAAGATGAGTATCTGCGTCAGGATAACCATACCCAACCCTGATCGCTGACCTCTTCTTCACGGATCAGCTGTTCTGCTTCGTCTTCCAGATCCCAGCGATGGGCTGTAAACAGCGCCATCGCTTCTCCCGCACCGTAGCGTGAACGCAGCCTTTCCAGAGTAATGGCACAGGTCAGTCCCATGCCATTCACCAGCACCGGAAAGATGACCGCCTGCTGAGCCGCATCCCAGCTTTCGCAATCGGGAAACTGAATAGCCTGATTCATGACTGCATGGCCTGCTGCAGATGGGCAATCACCGGCGTGATGTCAGGCATCACGTTATGCCATAACTGAAATGCGTGAGCCGCCTGCCCCACCAGCATTCCCGTTCCGTCGGCCAGTTGTAGCGCACCGTGCTGCTGACACCACTGCAGAAACGGCGTCAGTCCCTGCTGATAAAACATATCGTAGCAGCACACTTCTCCGCTTATCAGCGAATCGGGTAAGAGCGGCACTTTGCCTTCTACGCCGCTGGACGTCGCATTGATAACCAAATCAAAAGTTTGTCCCGCCAGCTGAGAAAACGTCAGCGCTTGTATCTCGCCGCAATGCTGAAAAACCTCGGCCAGCTGCTGTGCACGCTCAACCGTGCGGTTGACCACCACCAGCGAGCAATTCAATGAAAGCAGGGGCAGGATGACACCGCGTGCGGCACCGCCGGCACCCACCAGCAGGATACGATTGCCAGGATGGATCATCTGCAAACGCTGCAGATCGCTCAACAGGCCAATGCCATCGGTGTTATCACCAAACACTGTGCCGTCGGCGTTTTTCTTCAGGGTATTAACGGCTCCGGATAACGCAGCACGTTCACTCAGCGTATCCGCAAGCTCCCAGGCCTGCTGCTTAAACGGTAATGTTACGTTGCAGCCTTTTCCGCCGGCAGCAAAGAAGTCGGTTATGGCGCGGGGAAAAGCGTCAAGGGGCGCACAGACGCGCCCATAGGTATGCTCAATACCGGTTTGCCGGGCAAACATGGCATGAATCAGAGGCGATTTACTGTGGGCAATGGGGTTGCCAAAAACTGCATATTGTTCCATCAATTAACCCTGACGAATGAGTTCACCGCTAATCGCGTCACGTATTTCAGAGGGATTACGTCGTCCGCCTGTTTCCGCCTGCAAGACCGGAAATTGCGGGCCAAACTGCAGCGCTACCTCAGCAGCAGTGCGGCACGGCGGCTCGCCAGAGAGATTAGCGCTGGTTGAAACCAGCGGTTTGCCGAAGCCACGGCACAGCGCCTGAACATCCGGATGATCGCTGACGCGCACCGCCAGCGAATCAAACCGCCCTGTCAGCCAGCGCGGCGTCTGCGGTAACGCCGGCACCACATAAGTGACCGGACCGGGCCAGCTGGCAAACATGCGCTCCCGTTGCTCTGCGGACAGTGCGTGATCGGCAATATAAGGCAGTAACTGCGTGTAATCGGCAGCAATCAAAATCAGCCCCTTTTCAACCGGACGCTGTTTCAGAGCCAGCAACGCCATGACGGCGCTTTCACTATCCGGATCACATCCCAGTCCGAATACCGCTTCGGTGGGATAGGCAATCACCTGCTGCTGGTGAAGTTGATCGATGCAGAAGTCGAGGCTTCCTGGTGAATGCATACTTTGTTTCATGATGACTCTTCATTGCGGGCAACGGCTTTGCCGCAGCGTTTGCTGGCGCAGAAGCGCTTCATGCCCTGGGCTGTTTTCTTTTCAATCAGTAATGGAAACTGGCAATGGGGACAGACGCCTTCAACAGGCGTGGCATTGACGGCAAACTGACATTCAGGATAGCGATCGCACGCGTGAAAGGTTTTGCCATAGCGCGAACGACGTTGCACCAGTTTACCGCTGGCGCACTGCGGGCAAGCAATGGCCGTTTCGTCTGGCTTATCGATGGTTTCGGTATAGTCGCAGTCCGGATAGTGGCTGCAGCCTACGAACATACCAAACCGCCCCTGGCGCAAGACTTTATCTGCACCGCACTGTGGGCAGGCGTGGCCTTCCAGCACTTTAACAACGTGCCCGTCGCCCTGCGCTTTTAGCGGCCGGATATAGTCACAGGTGGGGTAATTCACACACCCCAGGAAAGGGCCATGTTTTCCGCTGCGTATGACCAGTTCTGCCCCGCAAGCGGGGCAGGGATCGTGTTTACGCACGGTGAAAAGTGCTGGTTTACTCATAGAACCCAATGCATTAATCGCAAATTAATGCAGCATACCTTCATTGACGTCGAATAACAGTTCTTCCATTTGCTGATAGGCATTTTCACATCCGGGAATGTTAAACAACACCATCAGCACCACCCATTTGAGATCTTCCAGATCGAATTCCAGGGTATCAAGGGCCATGACCCGCTCGATGACCATTTCGCGCGTTTCCATATTCAGCACCTGGATCTGCTCCAGAAACAGAACGAAACCGCGGCATTCGGCATCCAGACGCTGGCTTTCCTCTTCCGTGTAGATTCGCATTGAGAGCGGATCGTTAGCCAGCAGTACTGGCGCAACCAGCCCATCCTGATAGTCCGCTAATCGTTCAAGCCAATTCAACGCATTGTAGATATCTTCGCGATGAAAACCGGCATCGGTTAAATCATCGGTCAATTTATCCTGGTCAACGCGCATTTCCGCTTCGTTGTGGATATAAGTCTCAAACAAGTACATAAGTACGTCGAACATGGCATGCCCTCCTCAATCGGACATAGCCGCCGGGTACAGCTGCGATCCATCCTGCTAACTCCAGCTCCAGCAATTGCGCTGCGATAACTGGCACAGGTTGGCCGGCACGTTCAGCGACGACGTCAACAGGTGTAACCTCATCACCTACGTTAGCCAACACGCCTGCAAATGGCAATGGAACATCGTCACTGTGTTGTGAATATATTGTTTCCGAACTGCTAACCGGCAGCCACTGCAGCGTAGAGTGCAAATCTTCCAGAATCGCGCCGGGATGCGACACCAGCAGGGCACCCTGTTGTATCAGCCAGTGCGTGCCTTCACTCCCCGGGTTGCCCAGTGCGCCAGGCAGCGCATAGACGTTACGATTCTGCTCCAGGGCATAACGCGCGGTGACCAATGAGCCGCTTTTCAGCGAAGCCTCCACCACCAGCACACCCAGGCTGAGACCGCTAATGATGCGATTACGCCGCGGGAAATTAACGGCAAGCGGTGGGGCCTCAAGGGGTTGTTCAGAGATCAGTGCGCCGCCGCTATCGATAATGCTGTTCGCCAGTGCCTGATGATTTTTCGGATAGATATGCTTCAGCCCGCTGCCGAGGACGGCCACCGTTGTGCCCTGTGCATCCAGCGCTGCGCGGTGTGCGATGCCATCAATGCCGCGCGCCAGACCGCTGGTTATGGTTAAGCCACTAAGGGAAAGCTGCTGAGTAAACCAGCTGCCCCACTGCCGGCCATAGGGGGAACAGTGGCGGCTGCCTACTACCGCCAGCTGCGGTGTCATCAGTGAGCGCAGATCGCCTGCGACATAAAGCACCGCCGGATAGCGGCTGATTTCGGTCAGCGATTGCGGGTAGCTTTCATCACAGCAGGCAATCAGATGATGGTGATTCGTAAGCAGCCACTGCTGCACCCTCTCCAGCTGACGCGAACCGGGCGCGAAAAACTGTTGCCGCTGTGTGGCATCCAGCCCGTGCTGCTGCAGCCAGTCATCATCCACCTCATCGGCGCACTGTAATGCCCGCGCAAAACGTTGCGCACGTTGGCCGCATAGTCCATGCACATTTGCCAGCCTGAGTAACCCTTCGATCCTTTCCATAGCGCGCTCCCTGCCAGCCGTCTCCGATGCGGTGCAATGCTGTCAATCAGGCCCCAAAAAGTCTACAATATGAGGCAGTAAACTTTTCTTTAACGCATACAGATCTGGATATTTATGTCAGTTTTGCAGGTATTACATTTCCCTGACGATCGCCTTCGCAAAATTGCTGCACCGGTTGCAGCGGTGAATACCGATGTTCAGCGCATCGTCGACGACATGTTTGAAACCATGTACGCCGAAGAAGGTATTGGCCTGGCGGCGACGCAGGTTGATATTCATCAGCGCATCATTGTGATTGATGTCTCTGAAAACCGCGACGAGCGCCTGGTTTTGATTAACCCGGAGTTGCTGGAAAAGAGCGGCGAAACCGGTATTGAAGAAGGCTGTCTGTCAATCCCTGAGCAGCGTGCCTTCGTGCCACGCGCCGAGCGGGTAAAAGTGCGGGCGCTGGATCGTGACGGCAAGCCTTTTGAACTGGAAACTGACGGCCTGCTGGCTATCTGTATTCAGCACGAAATTGACCACCTTGATGGCAAGCTGTTCATCGATTATCTGTCACCGCTGAAACGTCAGCGTATTAAACAGAAACTGGAAAAACTGGCTCGCCAGAATGCGCGCGCATCCTGAGTGTTAACAGAAGGCTGAACTGTGTCTGCTCCATTGAAAATTATCTTTGCCGGGACACCCGATTTTGCAGCGCGTCATCTTGACGCGCTGCTTGCGTCTGAACATCAGGTTACTGGCGTCTTTACCCAGCCCGACCGCCCGGCCGGACGCGGCAACAAACTGACGCCCAGCCCGGTTAAAGTGCTGGCTGAGGCGCACAATGTGCCGGTGTTTCAGCCAGCGTCCCTTAAACCTGCCGAAAATCAGCAGCTGGTTGCCGACCTTCAGGCAGATGTGATGGTCGTGGTCGCCTATGGCCTGATTTTGCCGCAGGCCGTGCTGGATATGCCGCGCCTCGGCTGTATCAATGTGCACGGCTCGCTGCTGCCGCGCTGGCGCGGTGCCGCCCCGATTCAGCGTTCGCTCTGGGCGGGCGACAGTGAAACCGGTGTCACCATCATGCAAATGGATGCGGGCCTGGACACCGGCGACATGCTGTGCAAGCTCTCCTGTCCAATCCTGGCCAACGACACCAGCGCCTCGCTGTATGACAAGCTGGCGCAGCTTGGCCCACAGGGCATGCTGCAGACGCTAACGGCGCTGGCCAATGGCACGGCCCGCCCGGAAGTGCAGGACGAAGCGCAGGTCTCCTATGCAGAAAAACTCAGCAAAGAGGAAGCGCGTCTTAACTGGTCGCTTCCGGCAGCGCAGCTTGAGCGCTGCATCCGCGCCTTTAATCCGTGGCCCGTCAGTTATTTCACGATTGATGAACAACCGGTGAAAGTGTGGCAGGCCAGCGTCCTGCCTCATCAGGACAGGCAGCCTGGCGAAATTGTGCACGCAGACAAATCCGGCATTCAGGTTGCCACTGCGGATGGCGTGCTGAACCTGCTGTCACTGCAGCCGGCCGGTAAAAAAGCCATGTCCGCGCAGGATCTGCTCAATTCACGTCGTGAGTGGTTCACGCCCGGAACCGTTCTGCCCTGATTCCTCCAGCCCGGTTTATACCGGGCTTTTGTTTGATGAATGAATATGAAAAAAACAACCAACCTGCGCAGCCTTGCCGCGCAACTGATTGAGCGCGTGGTCGATAAAGGTGAATCGCTGAGCGCTATCCTGCCAGCCGCCCAGAAAACGCTGGCTGATAAAGATGGCGCGCTGCTGCAGGAGCTCTGTTTTGGTGTGATGCGCACGCTGCCACAGCTGGAAGCGCTGATCGGCAAACTGATGGAGCGCCCGTTAACCGGTAAACAGCGCGTGCTGCACTATCTGATCATGGTAGGTCTCTACCAGCTGCTTTATACCCGCGTGCCAGCGCACGCGGCGCTGGCGGAAACCGTGGCAGGGGCCGAGGTGCTGAAGCGCGGCAATCTGAAAGGGTTGCTGAATGGCGTCCTGCGCCAGTTCCAGCGCCAGCGGGACACGCTGCTGGCAGACGTGGATCAGGGACCGCAGCGTTACTGGCACCCCGGCTGGCTGCTCAGGCGTTTACAAACCGCCTGGCCGGAGCAGTGGCAGCAGATTGTGGAAGCCAATAACCAGCGTCCACCGATGTGGCTACGCGTTAATCGTCAGCATCAGTCACGCGATGCCTGGCTGGCGCAGCTGGCGGAGCAGGAAAAAACTGCCTTTACGGCTGACGCGCCGGATGCGCTGCGTCTTGAGTCACCGGCACCGGTGACTCAGCTGCCGGGCTTTGAGCAGGGCTGGGTCACGGTACAGGACCTCTCTGCCCAGCGCTGCGCCCTGCTGCTGGAACCGCAGGACGATGAAACTATTCTCGACCTTTGCGCCGCACCAGGTGGAAAAACCACGCATATCCTTGAAATTGCTCCGCAGGCAAAGGTGATGGCGGTTGATATTGATGAACAACGTCTGCACCGCGTCCGGGAGAATCTGCAGCGCCTGGGTATGCAGGCCGACGTTCGTCAGGGCGACGGCCGCACGCCAGCGGCATGGTGTGATGACAGGCAGTTCGATCGCATCCTGTTAGATGCGCCCTGCTCCGCTACCGGCGTCATTCGCCGTCATCCCGATATCAAATGGCTGCGCCGCGATCGCGATATCGCTGAACTGGCGGCGTTGCAGAAAGAGATTCTGGACGCTATCTGGCCGCGCCTGAAATCTGGCGGCACCCTGCTGTATGCAACCTGCTCTGTTCTGCCGCAGGAAAACCAGCACCAGATTAGCGCTTTTCTTGCCGCGCATGATGATGCTGTGGCGGTAACCCTGCCGCAGGGCCAGCCAGATGGCTGGCAGGTTTTCCCGACCCCCGATGGCGGCGACGGGTTCTTCTACGCTAAGCTGACAAAAAAATAGTTCAGCGCATACAGATACAGGCACTCTGACGATGAAAATTATTATTCTCGGCGCAGGCCAGGTCGGCGGCACGCTGGCAGAAAACCTGGTGGGTGAAAACAACGACATCACCGTGGTTGACAGCGATCCCTCACGTTTACGCGTGCTGCAGGATAAATTCGATCTGCGCGTGGTGCAGGGACACGGTTCCCATCCGCGCGTACTGCGTGAGGCCGGTGCGGAAGACGCCGATATGCTGGTTGCGGTAACCAGTTCTGACGAGACCAACATGATCGCCTGTCAGATTGCTTACTCGCTGTTTAATACCCCAAACCGCATCGCACGTATTCGTGCCGCCGATTATCTGCGCGATGCGGACAAACTGTTTGTGCCGGAAGCCGTGCCGATTGACCACCTGATATCGCCGGAACAGCTGGTTATCGATAACATTTACCGGCTGATTCAGTATCCGGGTGCCCTGCAGGTGGTGAACTTTGCCGAAGGCAAAGTCAGTCTTGCCGTGGTAAAGGCCTATTATGGCGGGCCGCTGGTCGGGAATCCCCTGTCAATTCTGCGCGAGCACATGCCGCATATTGATACGCGCGTGGCGGCGATCTTTCGCCAGGATCGCCCTATCCGACCACAGGGATCGACCATTGTCGAAGCCGGCGACGAAGTGTTTTTCATTGCGGCAAGCCAGCATATCCGGGCAGTAATGAGTGAAATGCAGCGGCTGGAGAAACCCTACAAACGCATCATGCTGGTAGGCGGCGGCAATATTGGCTTTGGACTCGCTCAGCGACTGGAAAAACAGTACAGCGTGAAACTGATTGAACGTAATCAGCAGCGCGCGGCGGAACTGGCTGAGCATCTGCAGGACACCATTGTGTTTTATGGCGATGCCTCTGACCAGGAGCTTCTGGCTGAAGAACACGTAGAACAGGTAGATCTGTTCATCGCCGTCACTAACGACGATGAAGCCAACATTATGTCTGCCATGCTGGCCAAGAAAATGGGGGCGAAAAAGGTCATGGTGCTGATCCAGCGCCGTGCTTATGTAGACCTGGTCCAGGGCAGCGTGATCGATATCGCGATTTCACCGCAGCAGGCGACCATCTCTGCCTTGCTTGGCCATGTGCGCAAAGCAGATATTGTGGGCGTTTCGTCACTGCGTCGCGGCATCGCGGAAGCCATTGAAGCCATTGCACACGGGGATGAAACGACGTCGCGCGTTGTAGGCCGCCTGATTGAAGACATCAAGCTGCCGCCAGGCACGATTATCGGTGCGGTGGTGCGCGGGGACGAAGTGATCATCGCCAATGATAACGTGCGCATCGAGCAAGGCGATCACGTCATCATGTTCCTGACGGACAAGAAATTCGTGCCGGATGTGGAGCGATTGTTCCAGCCGAGCCCGTTCTTTTTATAATCGTCAGAGAAGAGCGGCCGTTATCGCTGCGTTTAATCCGTTGTAATAATGGCAATTACACAAAGGTTTGTTAGACTTTAGCCATTGGCCAAGGCAAGGAGATAACAATGAGTTTTTTCAAAGAGTTTCGTGATTTTGCGATGCGCGGAAACGTGGTGGATCTGGCTGTCGGTGTGATCATCGGTGCTGCATTCGGTAAAATCGTTTCCTCATTAGTTGCCAACATCATTATGCCGCCGCTGGGTTTACTGATTGGTGGTGTGGATTTCAAACAGTTCAAATGGGTGCTGAAACCCGCACAAGGTGATGTGCCTGCGGTCGTTATGGAATACGGAACCTTTATTCAGTCCATTTTCGATTTCGTTATCGTCGCATTCGCTATTTTCATCGCGATCAAGCTGATGAATAAACTGTATAAGAAAAAAGAAGTTGAAAAGCCGGCACCAAAACCGTCTAACGAAGAAGTGCTGCTGACTGAGATCCGCGATCTGCTGAAACAGCAAAATAGCAAAGTGTGATGCGAAAAAGCCGCCTGAATCAGGCGGCTTTTTTGTCGCTGAAGCAGAAGGCCAGTGGTAAACACGCTTGCTTACCACTGGCCTCCCGGCTTTCGGCCTTACTGATGTGTTTCTCTTTACGCCGGTAACTGCCTTTACCTTTTTGGTTCTGCTCGATGCGCTGACGATAAAGCGGATCATGTAGCAGTGCTTCCAGCGCATTATCATTGATCTTGCCTTTACGGTGCTGATAGTGACTCATTTCATTCCTCCTGATTGCGGAAAGGTAACTTTATACCTGACAGGCAATTTTTCAATCCCTGCGGCAGCAAATTTCAGTCTGCGGATCTGACCCGGTTTCCAGTGCCTCCAGAATGGAGCAGCAGGCTGAACTGTGCCGATCGCCGCAGCAGGTTTCTGCTAAACGCTGCAGCGAGCGCTGGATGGTTTGTAACTCTGCAATCATGCCAGTCACTTCATCCAGCCGCTTTGCCACGATCGCTTTGGATTCCTGACAGGTATGGTGTTCCGGATCGATGCGGATCGACAGCAAATCGCGGATCGATTCCAGGCTGAAACCCAGCTGTCGGCCATAACGAATAAAGCGCAGCCGCTGCAGATCGTTGTCGCTGTAGAGGCGAAAACCGCCCTGTGTGCGCACTTCATGATCCATCATCTGCTGTTTTTCGTAAAAGCGGATGGTATCGGGTGTCACATCCGCCAGTTTTGCCAGCTGGCCAATACGATACATGCTATTCCTCCTGCTGCAGGCGCTGAGTAATGCTGTTGCGGTATTCACTGTGCAAAAAATCTGTACTCATGCCGGCCTGGCGTAATTTTATCTCCAGCAGGGACAGTCGCTTCGCCACCTCGCGCGTTTGCCTGTCGGCGGGGTCGAGTTCATGCAGAAGATCGTTTAGTTCCAGTGCTTCGCGCCGCATGGCCAGTTCCGGTGGAAGAAAGCCGGCATTTTTCAGTAAGCGATAACCGGTTCGCAGCTCAGCGGGTACAGCGCTGTCATCATCCAGCTGCAGGGGTGCGCCTTCACCGGGCAGATTACTCAGCTCACCTTTTTCCAGCGCGTCACGGATATGTTGTTCAGCGAGCTGATCAATTAACCACATAGCAGCCTCCTTAACGTCAGACAGCCATCAGCATAGCGCAACAGAAAGGGATGGGAAAAACAGCAGGCAATAAAAAACCCGCCGAAGCGGGTTTTTTACGATACTGCAAATTACTCTGCAGCAGCTTCTGCTTGAGCTTCTGGACGATCAACCAGCTCGATGTATGCCATCGGAGCGTTGTCACCAGCACGGAAGCCACACTTCAGAATACGAGTGTAACCACCGGCACGGCTCGCGAAACGCGGGCCCAGCTCGTTAAACAGTTTTGCCACGATCTCGTTATCACGAGTACGGGCGAATGCCAGACGACGATTAGCTACGCTGTCGGTCTTGGCAAGAGTAATCAGCGGCTCAACTACGCGACGCAGCTCTTTGGCTTTCGGCAGAGTCGTCTTAATGATCTCATGACGAACCAGAGAACCAGCCATGTTGCGGAACATAGCCTGACGATGGCTGCTGTTACGGTTCAGTTGACGACCACTCTTACGATGGCGCATGACCTTATCCTTCTCAGTGAAACCTTAACCTGTGATCGGGTTATTCATCAGCAATGCTAGCCGGTGGCCAGTTTTCCAGGCGCATGCCCAGAGACAGACCACGTGATGCGAGCACGTCTTTAATCTCGGTAAGAGATTTTTTACCCAGGTTAGGCGTTTTAAGCAGCTCAACCTCGGTACGCTGTACCAGATCACCGATGTAGTGGATAGCTTCTGCCTTAAGGCAGTTAGCAGAGCGGACAGTCAATTCCAGATCGTCAACAGGGCGCAGCAGGATCGGATCGAATTCTGGTTTCTCTTCTTTAACTTCCGGCTGACGTACATCACGTAAATCAACGAAAGCTTCCAGTTGTTCTGCCAGGATGGTTGCCGCACGACGAATCGCCTCTTCAGGATCGATTGTGCCGTTGGTTTCCATTTCGATGACCAGCTTGTCCAGGTCGGTGCGCTGTTCTACACGCGCTGCTTCAACATTGTAGGCGATACGGTCTACAGGGCTGTAGCAAGCGTCAACCAACAGACGGCCGATTGGGCGCTCATCTTCTTCCGAATGAATTCGGGCAGAAGCCGGCACATAACCACGACCACGCTGAACTTTGATACGCATGCTGATAGCAGCGTTTTCATCGGTCAGATGGCAGATCACATGCTGCGGCTTGACGATTTCGACATCACCGTCATGGGTAATGTCGGCTGCAGTCACAGGGCCAATGCCAGATTTATTCAGAGTGAGGATAACTTCATCTTTACCCTGAACTCTTACCGCCAGCCCTTTCAGATTGAGCAGGATTTCCAGGATATCTTCCTGTACGCCCTCTTTGGTGGAGTACTCGTGCAGCACGCCATCAATCTCAACCTCGGTCACCGCGCAACCCGGCATGGAAGAAAGCAGAATACGGCGCAGTGCGTTACCAAGAGTATGGCCAAAGCCACGCTCTAATGGTTCAAGGGTCACCTTGGCGTGCGTCGAACTCACTTGCTCGATATCTACCAGGCGCGGTTTTAGAAACTCTGTCACAGAACCCTGCATTGTGTCCTCTCTTTGGTACTAAGCTTTACTTAGAGTAAAGCTCGACGATCAGGTGTTCGTTAATGTCCGCAGACAGATCGGTACGCTCAGGAATACGCTTGAACACACCTTCCATCTTAGTCGCATCAACTTCCAGCCAGGTTGGCTTTTCACGCTGCTCAGCCAGCTCCAGAGCGGCCTTCACGCGAGATTGCTTTTTGGCTTTCTCACGGATGCTTACGACATCATTCGGAGATACCTGATAAGAAGCGATGTTAACAACGCGGCCGTTCACCAGGATGGATTTGTGGCTAACCAGCTGACGTGCTTCTGCACGCGTGGCACCAAAGCCCATACGGTAAACTACGTTGTCCAGACGACCTTCCAGCAGAGCTAACAGGTTTTCACCGGTGTTGCCTTTCAGACGCGCTGCTTCTTTATAGTAGTTACGGAACTGACGCTCCAGCACGCCGTAGATACGACGGACTTTTTGCTTTTCACGTAACTGGCCGCCGTAATCAGACAGACGCGGTTTACGCGCACCATGCTGACCAGGGGCTTGTTCAATTTTGCACTTGGAATCAATCGCGCGAACGCCAGACTTAAGGAATAAGTCAGTGCCCTCACGACGGCTCAGCTTGAGCTTAGGACCCAAATATCTTGCCATTTTCTTTCTCCAACTAACCTAAAAAACGGGGCGTTAAACGCGACGTTTTTTCGGCGGACGACAACCGTTGTGAGGGATCGGAGTCACATCAGTAATATTCGTGATGCGGAAACCAGCGGCGTTCAGAGCACGAATCGTAGATTCGCGACCCGGACCCGGACCCTTAACCATAACTTCCAGGTTCTTAATACCGTAATCTTTCACGGCTTCTGCACAGCGCTCTGCAGCGACCTGAGCAGCAAACGGAGTAGATTTACGTGAACCGCGGAAACCGGAACCACCGGCGGTTGCCCAACCCAGTGCGTTACCCTGACGATCAGTAATAGTAACGATGGTGTTGTTAAAAGACGCATGGACATGAGCCACGCCATCTGAGACTTGTTTTCTTACACGCTTACGTGCACGAACTGGTGCCTTTGCCATTATTTACTCACCCCGATTATTTCTTGATCGGTTTACGCGGACCCTTACGGGTACGTGCGTTGGTCTTAGTACGCTGACCGCGAACCGGCAGACCACGACGATGGCGTAAACCACGGTAGCAACCAAGGTCCATCAGACGCTTGATGCTCAGGGTGATTTCACGGCGCAGATCACCTTCAACAACGAATTTACCAACTGCATCACGCAGCTGATCAATTTGTTCTTCAGACAGCTCACTGATCTTAACATTTTCAGCGATGCCCGTTTCAGCGCAGATGGCTTTAGAACGGGTTTTGCCGATACCGAAGATCGAAGTTAATGCGATAACGGTATGTTTATGATCAGGAATGTTAATGCCTGCTATACGGGCCACTATGCACTCCTATAATTAAATAAATGCGAACCATGCTGAAAAGCCCGTTTTCAGGATACTCAAATGGAAACGCATCGACATACAAAAGATTGGCTGGCTAATCTAGCCAGCTCAACCCGACTTTGCAAGAAAAATATGTGACTTAATCAGCCCTGGCGCTGTTTATGCTTAGGCTCGGCGCTGCAGATCACACGTACGACACCGTCGCGACGAATGATTTTGCAGTTACGACATAATTTCTTGACGGAAGCACGAACTTTCATTTTTACTCTCCGTAACTTCTCAAGCTACTGAATTAACGGCCATAGCCTTTCAGGTTAGCTTTCTTCAATGCAGACTCGTACTGACTGGACATCATCAGAGTTTGCACTTGAGCCATAAAGTCCATGATGACGACCACTACGATCAGCAGCGAGGTGCCGCCAAAGTAGAAGGGAACCTTCATGGCATCACGCATGAACTCCGGGATCAGGCAGATAAAAGTAATATACAGTGCGCCGATTAAGGTCAGACGTGTCATTACTTTATCGATGTACTTCGCCGTTTGCTCTCCCGGACGAATTCCCGGTACGAATGCACCAGACTTCTTCAGGTTATCTGCTGTTTCACGCGGGTTGAAAACCAACGCCGTATAGAAGAAACAGAAGAAGATGATTGCAGTCGCATAGAGTAGCACATAAAGCGGCTGTCCTGGCTGCAAATACAGCGAAATTGTTGTCAGCCAGTTCCAACCACTACCGCTCCCGAACCAGGATGCTATCGTTGCCGGGAACAGAATAATGCTGGAAGCAAAGATTGCCGGGATTACGCCCGCCATGTTCACTTTCAACGGTAAATGTGTGCTCTGTGCAGCATATACACGACGGCCCTGCTGACGTTTTGCGTAGTTGACCACGATACGACGCTGGCCACGCTCGACGAAAATAACAAAGAACGTCACTGCAAATACAAGAACTGCAACCAACAGCAACAGAAGGAAGTGCAGGTCGCCTTGCCGCGCTTGCTCGATGGTATGGCCAATGGCCGGCGGAAGACCCGCAACAATACCTGCGAAGATAATGATCGAGATACCGTTGCCGATACCCCGTTCAGTAATCTGTTCGCCCAGCCACATCAGGAACATTGTCCCGGTAACCAGACTTACAACAGCGGTAAAGTAGAAAGCAAAGCCCGGATTTAACACCAGGCCCTGCATTCCCGGCATATTCGGCAGACCGGTAGCGATACCGATCGACTGAAATACAGCCAGAACCAGTGTGCCGTAGCGGGTGTACTGGCTGATCTTACGACGACCAGCTTCACCCTCTTTCTTGATCTCAGCTAACGCGGGATGAACCACGGTCAGCAGCTGGATAATAATAGAGGCCGAAATATACGGCATAATACCCAGCGCGAAGATTGAGGCACGACTGAGAGCACCACCAGAGAACATGTTGAACATTTCAATGATGGTGCCACGCTGTTGCTCAAGCAGTTTGGCAAGTACAGTGGCATCAATACCGGGGATTGGAATAAAAGAGCCAATACGGAAGACAATCAGTGCACCGATTACAAACAACAGTCTGCGCTTCAGTTCACCAAAGCCACCTTTGGCACTTTGAAAATCTAATCCCGGTTGCTTTGCCATCTGCTACTTATTCCTCGATTTTACCGCCAGCAGCTTCGATTGCAGCACGCGCGCCTTTCGTCACACGCAGACCACGAATCGTTACCGGTGCAGAAACTTCACCAGACAGAATCACTTTCGCGAATTCAATCTGAACACCGATGATGTTTGCTGCTTTCAGTGTGTTCAGGTCGACAATACCGCCTTCCACTTTCGCCAGATCAGACAGACGCACTTCTGCAGTCACGAATGATTTGCGTGAGGTGAAGCCGAATTTCGGCAGACGACGGTACAGAGGCATCTGACCACCCTCGAAACCGCGACGTACGCCACCGCCAGAACGAGACTTCTGACCTTTGTGACCACGACCGCCGGTTTTGCCGAGGCCAGAACCGATACCACGACCCAGACGCTTAGAAGCGTGTTTAGACCCTTCGGCCGGAGACAGAGTGTTTAAACGCATCTCTTACTCCTCCACTTTCAGCATGTAGGAAATCGCGTTGATCATACCGCGTACAGCTGGCGTGTCTTCACGCTCAACGGTGTGACCAATACGACGCAGACCCAGGCCAACCAGAGTGGCTTTGTGCTTAGGCAGGCGGCCGATTGAGCTACGGGTTTGTGTAATTTTAATAGTCTTAGCCATCGTGATTACCCCAGAATTTCTTCAACGGATTTACCACGCTTGGCAGCGACCATTTCCGGAGACTTCATATTGCCCAGGCCGTCGATAGTTGCACGAACCACGTTGATCGGGTTAGTGGAACCATAGGCTTTAGCCAGAACGTTATGAACTCCAGCGACTTCCAGGACGGCGCGCATTGCACCACCGGCGATGATACCGGTACCTTCAGAAGCCGGCTGCATGAACACACGAGAACCCGTGTGCGCACCTTTAACCGGGTGCTGCAGGGTGCCGTGAGTCAGCGCGACATTAATCATATTGCGACGGGCTTTTTCCATCGCTTTCTGGATCGCTGCTGGAACTTCACGCGCTTTACCGTAACCAAAACCAACGCGACCGTTACCATCACCCACTACAGTCAGTGCGGTGAAGGAGAAAATACGACCACCTTTCACAGTTTTAGAAACACGGTTTACCGCGATCAGTTTTTCCTGCAGTTCGCCAGCTTGTTTCTCGATGTGTGCCATCTTAGACCTCTACCTTAGAACTGAAGGCCAGCTTCACGAGCAGCATCTGCAAGTGCCTGGACGCGACCATGATATTGGAAACCGGAACGGTCGAAAGAAACATCTTTGATGCCTTTTTCGATAGCGCGCTCTGCCAGAGCTTTACCTACAGCTGCAGCGGCGTCTTTGTTGCCGGTATACTTCAGTTGTTCAGCGATAGCTTTTTCTACAGTAGAAGCAGCAACCAGAACTTCGGAACCGTTCGGGGCGATTACCTGTGCGTAAATGTGACGCGGGGTACGATGTACCACCAGGCGAGTAGCACCCAGCTCTTTGAGCTTGCGACGTGCACGGGTCGCACGACGGATACGAGCAGATTTCTTATCCATAGTGTTACCTTACTTCTTCTTAGCCTCTTTGGTACGCACGACTTCGTCGGCGTAACGAACACCCTTGCCTTTGTAAGGCTCAGGACGACGGTAGGCGCGCAGATCAGCTGCAACCTGACCAATCAGCTGCTTATCAGCGCCTTTCAGCACGATCTCAGTCTGAGTTGGGCATTCAGCAGTGATGCCGGCCGGCAGTGCATGGTCAACAGGGTGAGAGAAGCCCAGGGCCAGACTCACAGAGTTGCCTTTAACAGCTGCACGATAACCAACACCAACCAGTTGCAGCTTCTTGGTGAAGCCTTCGGTAACACCGATAACCATGCCGTTCAGCAGCGCACGAGCAGTACCTGCCTGTGCCCAACCATCCGCATAACCTTCACGTGGCGCGAAAGTCAGGGTGTTGTCTGCATGCTTAACTTCTACAGCACTGTTGATAGTACGAGTCAGCTCGCCGTTTTTGCCTTTGATCGAAATTTCCTGACCGTTGAGTTTTACCTCTACGCCGGCAGGAACAACGACAGGTGCTTTTGCAACACGAGACATTTTATCCTCCGATTACGCTACGTAGCAGATAATTTCGCCACCAAGACCAGCCTGGCGCGCTGCACGATCAGTCATGACACCTTTAGAGGTAGAAATTACAGCGATGCCCAGACCGGCCATAACTTTTGGCAGCTCATCTTTTTTCTTATAGATGCGCAGACCTGGACGGCTAACACGCTGAATGCTTTCCACCACAGCTTTACCCTGGAAGTACTTAAGAGTCAGTTCCAGTTCCTGCTTGATGTCGCCTTCGATTTTAAAATCTTCAATGTAGCCTTCTTCCTTCAGCACGTTGGCAATTGCCACTTTCAGCTTGGAGGAAGGCATAGAGACCGCAACTTTGTTCGCGGCCTGACCGTTACGGATACGGGTCAGCATATCCGCGATCGGATCTTGCATGCTCATCTGTGTTACTCCCGTGATTCAAATGGTGACAATTACCAGCTAGCCTTTTTCAGACCCGGGATTTCACCGCGCATTGCGGCTTCACGGACCTTGATACGGCTCAACCCAAACTTCCGCAGGAAACCGTGCGGACGACCTGTCTGACGGCAGCGGTTACGCTGACGTGAAGGGCTGGAATCACGCGGCAGACTCTGCAGCTTGAGAACGGCGTTCCAACGGTCTTCGTCGGATGCGTTCACATCAGAAATGATCGCTTTCAGTTCAGCGCGTTTTGCGAAGAACTTGTCTGCTAATTTCACACGCTTAACTTCGCGTGCTTTCATAGATTGCTTAGCCATTAAGTAACCCTACCTTACTTGCGGAACGGGAAGTCAAAGGCAGCCAGCAGAGCACGGCCTTCATCATCAGATTTCGCAGTAGTGGTAATGGTAATATCCAAACCACGAACGCGATCGACTTTGTCATAGTCGATTTCTGGGAAGATGATCTGCTCACGAACGCCCATGCTGTAGTTACCACGACCGTCGAAAGACTTCGCGGACAGACCACGGAAGTCACGGATACGCGGTACAGCAATAGTGATCAGACGCTCAAAGAACTCCCACATGCGCTCGCCACGCAGAGTTACTTTACAGCCGATCGGATAGCCCTGACGGATTTTGAAGCCTGCAACTGATTTGCGTGCTTTGGTGATCAGCGGTTTTTGACCGGAGATTGCTGCCAGGTCAGCTGCTGCGTTATCCAGCAGTTTCTTGTCAGCGATCGCTTCACCAACACCCATGTTCAGGGTGATCTTCTCGACCCGAGGGACTTGCATGACAGAATTGTAGCCAAACTCTGTCATGAGTTTCTGGACTACTTCGTCTTTGTAGTAATCATGCAGTTTCGCCATCGTACTACTCCAAATTACTTGATAGTTTCGCTGTTAGACTTGAAGAAACGGACTTTTTTGCCGTCTTCGAATCTAAAGCCTACACGGTCAGCCTTGCCGGTTGCCGCATTGAAGATTGCAACGTTAGAAACCTGAATTGCAGCTTCTTTTTCAACGATGCCGCCTGGCTGGTTCAGAGCCGGAACCGGCTTCTGGTGTTTCTTAACCAGGTTGATACCTTCAACGATGACCTTACCAGAAGTCAGGACATTCTTTACTTTACCGCGTTTACCTTTGTCTTTGCCGGTAAGCACGATAACTTCGTCATTACGACGGATTTTCGCTGCCATTGTTCGCTCCTTAGAGTACTTCTGGTGCCAGAGAGATAATTTTCATGAACTTTTCAGTACGAAGTTCACGAGTTACCGGCCCAAAAATACGCGTTCCGATTGGCTGCTCGCTGTTATTGTTCAGAATAACGCATGCATTACCATCGAAGCGAATGACAGAACCGTCCGGGCGACGAACACCCTTCCTGGTGCGCACCACTACCGCTTTCAGGACATCACCTTTTTTCACCTTGCCACGCGGAATTGCTTCCTTGATGGTCACTTTGATGATATCGCCGACGCCTGCGTAGCGACGGTGCGAGCCACCCAGAACCTTGATACACATTACGCGACGTGCACCGGAGTTGTCGGCGACGTTCAGCATAGTCTGTTCTTGGATCATTTTAGTGCTCCGCTAATGTCAACTACTACTTCGGGACCCAAACCTCAGGTCGTTAAAAAGCCCCATATTTGAGGGCGCGGCATTATAACACCGGTTCTCGCAGATGGGTAGAAAAAATGAACGGCTCACAGGAGCCGTTCATTTTATTTTTTAGAGGAGCGGATTCTATTACAGAATCGCTTTCTCTACAACGCGAACCAGCGTCCAGGACTTAGTCTTGGACAGCGGACGGGTTTCGCGGATTTCTACCACGTCACCAATACCGCATTCGTTGTTCTCGTCATGGATGTGCAGCTTAGTCGTACGCTTAATGAATTTACCGTAGATCGGGTGCTTCACGAAACGCTCGATAGCAACAACAGCAGATTTCTGCATTTTGTCACTAACAACACGACCCTGCAGAGTACGGATTTTATCGGTCATTACGCCGCCTTCTCAGTCAGTAAAGTCTTAACGCGTGCAACATCACGGCGAACTTGCTTCAGCAGATGGGTCTGCTGCAGCTGGCCGGATGCTGCCTGCATGCGCAGGTTAAACTGCTCGCGCAGGAGGTTAAGCAGCTCAGTGTTCAGCTCTTCAACGCTTTTTTCACGCAGCTCAGTTGCTTTCATTACATCACCGTCTTAGTTACAAAGGTGGTTTTGATAGGCAGTTTTGCTGCTGCCAGCTTGAATGCTTCACGGGCCAGCTCTTCCGGTACGCCGTCCATTTCATACAGGACTTTACCTGGCTGGATCAGGGCAACCCAATACTCCACGTTACCCTTACCTTTACCCATACGCACTTCCAGCGGCTTCTCGGTGATTGGTTTGTCCGGGAATACACGGATCCAAATCTTACCTTGACGCTTAACTGCACGGGTCATAGCACGACGTGCTGCTTCGATCTGACGAGCAGTCAGACGACCACGGCCAACAGCTTTCAGACCGAAAGTACCGAAGCTAACATCCGTACCCTGCGCCAGACCGCGGTTACGGCCTTTGTGCACTTTACGGAATTTTGTACGCTTTGGTTGTAACATCAGCGACTCTCCTTACTTACGGCCTTTACGCTGCTGCTTTTTAGGTTGAGCAGCCGGTTCCGGTTGTTCAACAGCAGCCATACCACCCAGGATCTCACCTTTGAAGATCCATACCTTAACGCCGATTACACCATAAGTGGTGTGCGCTTCAGAGGTGTTGTAGTCAATGTCAGCACGCAGCGTGTGCAGTGGTACGCGACCTTCACGGTACCATTCGGTACGTGCGATCTCAGCACCGCCCAGACGGCCGCTAACTTCAACTTTGATACCTTTAGCGCCCAGACGCATTGCGTTCTGTACAGCACGCTTCATCGCACGACGGAACATCACACGACGCTCCAGCTGAGAAGTGATGCTGTCAGCAACCAGTTTTGCGTCCAGTTCCGGTTTACGGACTTCGGCGATATTGATCTGTGCAGGCACGCCAGCGATGTTCGCGACGACCGTGCGCAGTTTTTCTACGTCTTCACCTTTCTTACCGATAACGATGCCCGGGCGAGCAGTGTGAATAGTCACACGGATGCTCTTCGCAGGACGCTCGATAACGATGCGAGATACAGACGCTTTTGCCAGTTCTTTGTTCAGGAACTGACGTACTTTAAAGTCGCTGTCCAGGTTGTCAGCGAATTCTTTGGTGTTCGCAAACCAGGTAGAGTTCCATGGTTTTACAATACCCAGGCGAATACCATTAGGATGTACTTTCTGACCCATTGCTAGTCTCCAGAGTCTCAGCGATCGGACACAACCACAGTAATGTGGCTGGTGCGCTTCAGGATGCGATCTGCACGACCTTTCGCACGCGGCATAATGCGCTTCATGCTTGGGCCTTCGTCTACGAAAATTTTCGCAACTTTCAGATCGTCGATATCAGCGCCATCGTTGTGTTCGGCGTTAGCAATGGCAGATTCCAGGACTTTCTTAACCAGTACAGCCGCTTTCTTGTTGGTGTAAGTCAGAATATCCAGAGCCTGCGACACTTTCTTACCGCGAATCAGGTCAGCAACAAGGCGAACCTTCTGAGCAGAAGAACGAGCATGGCGATGTTGAGCAATAGTTTCCATCTCTTCCTCCTACTTATTTCTTCTTGGCTTTCTTATCTGCAGCATGGCCGCGATAAGTACGTGTCGGTGCAAATTCACCCAGCTTGTGGCCGACCATTTCGTCGGAAACAAAGACAGGAACGTGCTGACGACCATTATGGACAGCGATGGTCAAACCGATCATGTTAGGGAAGATCGTTGAACGACGGGACCAAGTGCGCAGGGGCTTCTTGTCACCGCTTTCCACCGCTTTCTCTACCTTCTTCAGCAAGTGCAGGTCAATAAAAGGACCTTTCTTGAGAGAACGTGGCATGGCTTATCCTCTAAAATTATTTGCTACGGCGACGTACGATAAATTTATCAGTACGCTTGTTGCTACGGGTCTTCTTACCTTTGGTCTGAACGCCCCACGGAGTGACCGGGTGCTTACCAAAGTTACGACCTTCACCACCACCGTGCGGGTGATCGACTGGGTTCATCGCAGTACCGCGAACGGTAGGACGAACACCACGCCAACGGGTTGCACCGGCTTTACCCAGAACGCGCAGCATGTGCTCAGCGTTACCGACTTCGCCCAGGGTTGCGCGGCAGTCAGCTTCGACTTTACGCATTTCGCCTGAACGCAGACGCAGGGTCACGTAAGAACCTTCACGCGCAACGATCTGCACGTAAGCACCAGCAGAACGGGCAATCTGACCGCCTTTGCCTGGTTTCATTTCTACGTTGTGCACGGTAGAACCAACTGGGATGTTACGCATCGGCAGGGTGTTGCCTGCTTTGATCGCAGCATCAACGCCAGACTGAATCTGGTCGCCAGCTTTCAGGCCTTTAGGGGCCAGGATGTAACGGCGCTCGCCATCTTTGTACAGAACCAGTGCGATGTTCGCAGAACGGTTCGGATCGTACTCAAGACGCTCAACAACTGCCGGGATACCATCTTTGTTGCGTTTGAAGTCAACAATACGGTAAGCCTGCTTGTGACCACCACCGATATGACGGGTAGTGATACGACCATTGTTGTTACGACCACCGGATTTGCTGTTTTTTTCAACCAGCGCGGCAAAAGGCTTGCCTTTGTGCAGCTCAGGGTTCACCACTTTAACTACGTGGCGACGACCCGGAGATGTCGGTTTACATTTAACAACTGCCATTGTCTTTCTCCTCCGACTTACTCAGCGCCGCCGACGAAGTCCAGGTTCTGGCCTTCTTTCAGGGTGACGTAAGCTTTTTTCCAGTCGCTACGACGACCGATACGCTGTCCGTGACGCTTAACTTTGCCCTTAACAACCAGGGTGTTTACGTCTTTAACTTCTACTTCGAACAGCTTCTCAACAGCAGCAACGATCTCTGCTTTGGTCGCGTCTTTTGCAACTTTGAGAACGATGGTGTTTGTTTTTTCCATCGCGGTTGATGCTTTTTCAGATACGTGCGGCGCGCGCAGTACTTTCAGCAGACGTTCTTCACGGATCATGCCAGCATCTCCTCAACTTGCTTAACTGCTTCAGCAGTCATAACGACTTTGTCGAAGGCGATCAGGCTAACTGGGTCGATACCCGCTGCATCACGCACGTCAACCTTGTACAGGTTACGCGCAGCCAGGAACAGATTTTCATCCAGTTCACCGGTGATGATCAGCACGTCTTCCAGCGCCATGTCTTTCAGTTTCTGTACCAGCAGCTTAGTTTTAGGCGCTTCTACAGAGAACGACTCGACAACGATCAGACGGTCCTGACGTACCAGCTCGGACAGAATGCTTTTCAGCGCGCCGCGGTACATCTTTTTGTTAACTTTTTGACTGTGGTCCTGTGGCTTTGCAGCGAAGGTCACGCCACCTGAACGCCAGATCGGGCTCTTGATAGAACCTGAACGCGCACGGCCGGTACCTTTCTGGCGCCATGGCTTTTTGCCTGAACCAGTAATTTCGGCACGAGTTTTCTGCGCGCGAGTACCCTGACGAGCACCTGCAGCGTAAGCAACAACAACCTGGTGAACCAGCGCTTCGTTGAAATCACGACCGAAGGTAGTTTCGGAAACAGTCAGCGCGCTCTGCGCGTCTTTCAGTACTAATTCCATTGCTATCCCCTTACGCCTTCACAGCTGGTTTAACAATCAGGTCGCTGCCGGTCGCACCCGGGACAGCACCTTTGACCAGCAGCAGGTTGCGCTCAGCGTCAACACGTACTACTTCCAGGCTCTGAACGGTTACGCGCTCATTACCCAGCTGACCAGCCATTTTCTTGCCTTTGAACACTTTGCCCGGAGTCTGGTTCTGACCGATAGAACCCGGAACGCGGTGAGACAAGGAGTTACCGTGAGTAGCGTCCTGGGTACGGAAGTTCCAGCGCTTAACGGTACCTGCGAAACCTTTACCTTTAGAGGTACCGGTAACGTCTACTTTTTTAACGTCAGCGAAAATTTCAACACTGATGCTCTGGCCAACAGAGTATTCTTCACCTTCGGTGCGGAATTCCCACAGACCACGGCCAGCTTCAACGCCAGCTTTAGCAAAATGACCTGCTTCCGGCTTGCCAACACGGTTTGCTTTTTTAGCACCGGTGGTAACCTGGATCGCCTGGTAACCATCGTTTTCCAGACCTTTGACCTGGGTAACGCGGTTTGCTTCAACTTCGATTACGGTTACTGGGATTGAAACGCCTTCTTCAGTGAAGATGCGAGTCATGCCCACTTTTTTACCGACTAAACCAATCATTGTATCAACCTCTCAATCGCTCGATGACCTGATTAACCCAGGCTGATCTGCACGTCTACACCGGCAGCCAGATCCAGACGCATCAGAGCATCAACGGTTTTTTCAGTTGGCTCAACGATGTCTACCAGACGCTTGTGAGTGCGGATTTCGTACTGATCACGCGCATCTTTGTTAACGTGCGGAGAGATCAGAACAGTGAAGCGCTCTTTGCGAGTCGGCAGCGGGATCGGACCACGGACCTGCGCACCAGTGCGCTTGGCAGTCTCGACGATTTCCGCGGTTGATTGATCGATCAGGCGATGATCAAACGCTTTAAGACGGATACGGATTCTTTGGTTCGACATGAGACCAAGGCTCCAAACATTTTATAAACGAAAAAAATTACTACCCACACCCATTACGATTGATGGGGGAGTGTAATCGTTCAGCATATAACTCCCCAATCGGGAGTATTGTCAGGCGATACAGTTACCGCTATCGCCTGCGATTCTGCTCGAATCGCGCCACACCAATATCGGCAGGCCCGCGCATTATACGGAAATCTGTTCAGGAAGCAACCCGTGCTGCGTTTTTAACCGAAAAAGGTACGGCAGCACATAAAAAAGCCCGCAGCGCGCTGTTCTGCGCGGCGGGCCGGGGCTGTATTCCGGATGGCAGACGCTAGTCGCTGCCCTCATCTTTAAGTTGCGCCTGCAGGTAATTCTGCAAACCAATTTTCTGAATCAAATCGAGTTCGGTCTCCAGCCAGTCGATGTGATGCTCCTCTTCCGCGAGGATTTCAATCATCATATCGCGGCTGACGTAGTCATGAACCTTATCGGCCCAGGCGATCGCCTCACGTAAATCTTTTGCCCCTTCCAGCTCCAGTGTCAGGTCGGACTGCAGCATCTCCGGCACATCTTCGCCGATGCGCAGCCGGCCCAGATCCTGCAGATTGGGAATGCCTTCCAGAAACAGGATGCGCTCAATGTACTTATCCGCATGCTTCATTTCATCGATGGATTCGTGGTATTCGACATCGTTGAGGCGCATCAGGCCCCAGTTTTTAAACATGCGCGCATGCAGAAAATACTGGTTAATCGCTACCAGTTCATTTCCCAGCAATTTATTGAGGTAATTTATGACTTTGACGTCGCCCTTCATTTCGCTTCCTCCGCTGCCAGTTTACTAGAGCGTAGATGCGGATAAAAAGAAGTCAAAAAAGCACGACTGTTTTTGTGGGTACTCCCCCACTCCGGGTGGTTCAGGCTATCTCTTTGTACAGCGGCACGTTTTGCATCTCTTCATCCATGATCTCCCGCGCAGCCCGAATGCATTTGCCGCACTGTTTCCCGACCGGCACCAGCTGGCGCAGGTGCTGAATAGATTTAGGCTGATAACGGCGCACCACTTCACGCAGGGTTTTATCGCTTACGGCATTACACAGACAAACGTACATTCACTGCAGGCTCCGGTACAAAAACTGATCAAAGTGTAAATGAGAATAGTTTTTATTACAACGTAGCTTTTGTGTGGGATTATTATGCAGGCATAAAAAAAGAGCACCGAAGTGCTCTTTTTCATGCTGAGGTGACCACTTACGCAGTCACCTGTTGTCACGCACTTAAGCGATAACTTCAGCTACAACGCCCGCGCCAACGGTACGACCGCCTTCACGGATTGCGAAACGCAGACCCTGGTCCATCGCGATTGGGTGGATCAGCGTAACGGTCATTTTCACGTTGTCGCCTGGCATAACCATCTCAACGCCTTCTGGCAGTTCGATGTTGCCGGTCACGTCAGTGGTACGGAAGTAGAACTGTGGACGGTAGCCTTTGAAGAACGGAGTATGACGGCCGCCTTCGTCTTTAGACAGAACGTACACTTCTGATACGAACTTGGTATGTGGCTTGATGGTGCCCGGCTTAGCCAGAACCTGGCCACGCTGGATCTCTTCACGCTTGATACCACGCAGCAGAACGCCGCAGTTCTCGCCTGCCTGACCCTGGTCCAGCAGCTTACGGAACATCTCAACACCAGTACAGGTAGACTTGGCGGTGTCTTTGATGCCGACGATTTCAACTTCGTCGCCCACTTTCACGATGCCGCGCTCAACACGACCGGTCACAACGGTACCACGGCCGGAGATGGAGAATACGTCTTCGATTGGCAGCAGGAACGGCAGGTCGATTGCACGAACCGGATCCGGGATGTAGGTATCCAGGTGGCCAGCCAGCTCAACGATCTTCGCTTCCCACTCAGCGTCGCCTTCCAGTGCTTTCAGCGCTGAACCGCGAACGATTGGGGTGTCGTCGCCCGGGAAGTCATACTGAGACAGCAGGTCACGCACTTCCATCTCAACCAGTTCCAGCAGCTCTTCGTCATCAACCATGTCGCACTTGTTCAGGAACACGATGATGTAAGGAACGCCAACCTGACGACCCAGCAGGATGTGCTCACGGGTCTGAGGCATCGGGCCATCAGTCGCAGCAACAACCAGGATCGCGCCGTCCATCTGCGCAGCACCGGTGATCATGTTTTTCACGTAGTCGGCGTGGCCCGGGCAGTCAACGTGTGCGTAGTGACGGCTTGGGGTTTCGTATTCAACGTGAGAGGTGTTGATGGTGATACCACGAGCCTTCTCTTCCGGCGCGTTATCGATCTGATCGAAAGCACGCGCCTGGCCGCCGTAGGTTTTAGCCAGAACGGTGGTGATTGCAGCAGTCAGGGTGGTTTTACCGTGGTCAACGTGACCGATGGTGCCCACGTTTACGTGCAGTTTGTTACGTTGAAATTGCTCTTTCGCCATGGCGATAATCCTTACGTTATGCCTTCATCAGTGATGAAGGCATCAGTTCACAATTTTTAAACCGTAGCCTTATTTGCCACGAGCTTCAATAACGGCCTGAGCGACGTTGTTCGGCGCATCATCGTACTTCAGGAACTCCATGGAGTAAGAAGCACGGCCTTTGGTCAGAGAACGCAACTGCGTCGCGTATCCGAACATTTCAGACAGCGGAACTTCAGCGTGAATCTGAACGCCGGTAGCGTTAGATTCCTGACCTTTAAGCATACCACGACGACGGCTCAGGTCACCGATGACGTCACCGGTGTTCTCTTCTGGCGTCTCTACTTCAACCTTCATGATTGGCTCAAGCAGAACTGGTTGTGCTTTCTTAAAGCCATCTTTAAAGGCAATAGAAGCGGCCAGTTTAAACGCCAGCTCAGAGGAGTCAACGTCATGGTAAGAACCGAAGTGCAGACGCACGCCCAGATCAACCACCGGATAACCGGCCAGTGGACCAGACTTCAGCTGCTCCTGGATACCTTTATCAACCGCAGGGATGTATTCACCAGGAATCACACCACCTTTGATGTCGTTGATAAATTCGTAGCCTTTCGGGTTGGAACCCGGCTCCAGCGGGTACATGTCGATAACAACATGACCATACTGACCACGACCACCAGACTGCTTGGCGTGCTTACCTTCGATATCGGTAACTTTAGAGCGGATCGCTTCACGATACGCAACCTGTGGCTTACCGACGTTCGCTTCAACGTTGAACTCACGCTTCATACGGTCAACGATGATGTCGAGGTGCAGCTCACCCATACCTGCGATGATGGTCTGGTTAGACTCTTCGTCAGTCCATACGCGGAATGACGGGTCTTCTTTCGCCAGACGGCCCAGAGCCAGACCCATTTTTTCCTGGTCAGCTTTGGTTTTTGGCTCAACGGCGATAGAAATTACCGGCTCAGGGAATTCCATACGCTCCAGGATGATCGGGTTAGCCGGATCACACAGGGTATCACCGGTGATCACGTCTTTCAGACCGATTGCTGCTGCGATGTCACCTGCGCGAACTTCGCTGATCTCTTCACGTTTGTTGGCGTGCATCTGTACGATACGGCCTAAACGCTCACGTGCAGATTTCACAGAGTTCAGTACGGTGTCACCGGATTTAACCACGCCCGAGTAAACACGGAAGAAGGTCAGGTTACCCACGAATGGGTCGTTGGCGATTTTGAACGCCAGAGCAGCAAACGGTTCGTCATCGCTTGAATGGCGAACAGCCGGCGTATCTTTACCGTCGTCCAGGATACCGTTGATCGCAGTTACGTCGGTTGGTGCTGGCAGGTATTCAATAACCGCATCCAGCATCGCCTGAACACCTTTGTTCTTAAATGCAGAACCACAGGTCACGAGGATGATCTCGTTGTTCAGTACACGCTTACGCAGAGCAGCTTTGATCTCTTCTTCAGACAGTTCTTCACCGCTAAAGAATTTCTCCATCAGCTCTTCAGAAGCTTCAGCTGCTGCTTCGATCAGCTTGCCGCGCCACTCTTCAGCCAGCGCCTGCATCTCAGCCGGGATCTCTTCGTAAACGAAGGTCACGCCTGCGTCCTGATCGTTCCAGTTGATGGCTTTCATCTTGATCAGGTCAACAACACCGGTGAAGTTCTCTTCTGCGCCGATAGCCAGCTGCAGTGGAACCGGGGTTGCGCCCAGACGCGATTCGATCTGGCCAACAACTTTCAGGAAGTTAGCACCCATACGGTCCATTTTGTTAACGAACGCGATGCGTGGAACTTTATATTTGTTTGCCTGACGCCATACGGTTTCAGACTGCGGCTGCACGCCACCTACTGCACAGTAAACCATTACTGCGCCGTCGAGCACACGCATGGAACGTTCTACTTCGATGGTGAAGTCAACGTGTCCCGGGGTGTCGATGATGTTGATACGGTGCGGCTCAAACTGCTTCGCCATACCTGACCAGAACGCAGTGGTCGCTGCAGAAGTGATGGTGATACCACGCTCCTGCTCCTGAGCCATCCAGTCCATGGTTGCAGCGCCATCGTGTACTTCACCGATTTTGTGGTTAACACCGGTGTAGAACAGGATACGCTCGGTGGTAGTGGTTTTACCGGCGTCAATGTGTGCGCTGATACCGATGTTACGGTAGCGCGCAATGGGTGTTGTACGAGCCATTTGATTCCTCTGATTCTCGGACGTTCAAAGTAAGTCGACCCCAGCGGGTTGGCTAAATGAGCGCCCGCTGGTTTAACAACAACTACGTGGCGATTACCAGCGGTAGTGTGCGAACGCCTTGTTGGCTTCAGCCATGCGGTGAACGTCTTCACGTTTCTTAACTGCAGTACCTTTGTTTTCTGCAGCATCAGAAAGTTCGTTCGCCAGGCGGAGAGCCATAGATTTATCACCGCGTTTACGAGCAGCTTCTACGATCCAACGCATTGCCAGAGCATTACGACGAACCGGACGGACTTCTACTGGAACCTGATAGGTAGAACCACCAACGCGACGTGACTTAACTTCGACAGTCGGACGCACGTTTTCGAGGGCTACTTCAAAAGCTTCCAGCTCGTTTTTACCAGAACGCTGAGCCAGGGTCTCAAGAGCGGTATAAACGATTGATTCAGCAGTAGATTTTTTACCATCTACCATCAGGATATTTACAAATTTAGCCAGCAGCTCTGATCCGAACTTAGGATCCGGCAGAATTTTACGCTGACCAATGACGCGACGACGTGGCATGGAAATACTCCGTTGTTAATTCAGGATTGTCCAAAACTCTACGAGTTTAGTTTGACATTTAAGTTAAAACGTTTGGCCTTACTTAACGGAGAACCATTAAGCCTTTGGCTTCTTCACGCCGTACTTGGAGCGAGCCTGCTTACGGTCTTTAACACCTGAGCAGTCCAGCGCGCCACGAACGGTGTGGTAACGCACACCTGGCAGGTCTTTAACACGACCGCCACGGATCAGGATCACGGAGTGCTCCTGCAGGTTATGGCCTTCACCACCAATGTAGGAGGTCACTTCATAACCGTTGGTCAAACGCACACGGCAGACTTTACGCAGTGCGGAGTTTGGTTTTTTCGGGGTAGTGGTGTAAACACGAGTACAAACACCACGTTTTTGCGGGCAAGCTTCCAGCGCCGGCACGTTGCTTTTAGCAACCTGACGAACGCGTGGTTTGCGAACCAGCTGGTTAACTGTTGCCATTAAATAGCTCCTGGATTTAGCTTTTGCTTCGTAAACACGTAATAAATCGCCTCGTATTACTACGAGGAGGCAGAATTTTAGGGCTGTGCCAAAAGGGTGTCAAGAAATAACCAGGTTTTACCCTTCACCAGGCCACTTGTTGTGGATGCTTCGTCGTCAGCGCAACGAATCCAGTATAGTCCAGGCGGGCAATATTGGTCGAAATTTGCGCAGTCAGGCCGCGCGCGGCAACGTCCTCTTCCAGCACCCAAAGCGTGGCGGGCGATGCAGCCAGCTTTTGCAGCATCGGGCTGCCGCTCAGTGCGGCCGTCACACCATCCTGCAGTAACAGAAGATCGTCGCCTTCCTGCAGCAGCAGCAGCAGGCTATCAAGATCGCATTGCCAGGGCGATTGCAGCAGCGTGTAGAGCATGGTCAGTTCTCAGAAACGAATAATACGATGATAGCCCGCCAGCGTCTGACGCAGCAGCGCGGCGTCCAGCACCTCCGCCTTCAGCACGCGCGGTGCCGTCAGACTCTGCCCACGCGCCAGCAGCGACTCTTTGCAGATAAAACACTGGTCGATGTCATATAACGCCAGCACGCCAAAGGTGGCGACATAGTTGCGCGCCAGAATCGTTTCCGGCTGCTGACCGGTCTGCAGCTGCAGTACGCCATCGCCAATAAAAAACAGCCCGATGTCTTCGCTCAGCGCGCCCGTGGCCAGAACGGCATCCAGCCCTTCCCTGCCTGCGCTGCTGCCGTGCGGCGCACCGGTAAATAAAAACGCGACCCGATTCATCAAAATTGCACCAATCGATCGCAGCTGAGCGCCGCTTCTGCCAGCGCCCCCAGACCGCTAAGGGTAAATCCTGGCTGCAGGTTACTGGCGGGCAGATGCAGACGCGCCGCCTCCTGCGCATCCGTCACGCCACGGCGCAGCGCGGCCGCAACACAGATATTCAGCGCCACGCCCTGCGCTTCATGCAGCTGCTGCCACGCGCGCACCATGTCCACTTCATCACTGGCGGGCGCACTGAGCTGATTGGCGTTAAGCACGCCCTCGCGATAAAAGAAGACGCTATCCAGCTGATGTCCGGCCGCCAGTAACGCGCGGGCAAACAGCAGCGCGCTGCTGGCATGCTGCGTACCGTAAGCCGGTCCGGTGACCAGCAGGGTGTAGCGCATCAGCGTTCCTGCCCCTGAAAATCGCCGTTTTTGAACTGGCGGATATACAGATACACCGTGTGCTTGGAAATATTCAGCCGGTCAGCCACCTGATTGATGGCGTCTTTAATATCGAAGATGCCCTTCTCATACAGATTGAGCACAATCTGGCGGTTTTTGGCATTGTTCGAAACGTTGCGATCGGCGCTCACCTCTTCAATGGTAAATTCCAGCGTCTGCGTCACCAGATCTTCCACCGAGCTGGCAAAGTTGACGTTGGAATCCACCTGCTGCGTTTCAGGCGGCATAAAGGTCGACATAATCTGGGAGAACGGCACATCCAGATTCATGTTGATGCACAGCAGGCCAATCACGCGCTGCTGACGGTTGCGAATAGCAATCGTGACCGATTTCATTAATACGCCGCTTTTGGCCCGGGTAAAGTAGGCCCGCGAAACGTTGCTTTCGGCACCGTGCATATCATGCAGCATGCGCAGCGCGAGATCGGTAATCGGCGAGCCGACTTTGCGGCCGGTATGTTCGCCGTTAGCGATGCGCACCGCTGAACATTTCAGGTCTTCCAGCGAATGCAGCACGATTTCACAGTGCGAGCCAATCAGCATCGCCAGGCCATCGACCACCGCTTCGTAGGATTTCAGAATATCGTAGTCGGCTTGCTCGAACGGACGTTGCTCCAGTAAATCGAAGTCAGTCAGTTCACCGGGATTGAATGGATTAGACATCGAAGGCATTACCCTGCATGGCTGGAGCCTGTCTCGACAGCGTTGGGGCAGACTCATCTTGTGATAATTATTCAGGCGCTAGTCTGGCAAATGTCGGGAGGTTTAGCCAGAGCTTTACCGAGGCTGCCGGAATAATTCAGCGTACCGCGCAGGCGCTGAAAACAACATCGCCGCCCGCAGGCGGCGATGTCAGCACAGACGAAATTACTGCGCTTTTTTATCCGCAGCCGCCGGTGCCTGGGCTTTTTCATCGGCCTTCGGTGCGGGTTTGATATCCAGCAGCTCAACATCAAACACCAGCGTCGAGTTAGCTGGGATGCCCGGAACGCCGTTTTTGCCGTATGCCAGATTCGGTGGGATCACCAGCTTGATCTTGCCGCCTTTCTTCACGTGCTTCAGGCCTTCAGTCCAGCCCGGGATAACCCCATCCAGACGGAATGACAGCGGCTCGCCGCGCGTGTAGGAGTTGTCGAATTCAGTGCCGTCGATCAGCGTACCTTTGTAGTTCACCACAACGGTATCGCTGTCTTTCGGCGCATCACCGGTTCCTTCTTTCTCTACCTGATACAGCAGACCGGATTCGGTTTTCTTCACGCCTTTCTCTTTGGCGAATTTGTCAGCGTAAGCGGTGCCTTTATCCGCGTTCTCTTTCGCGTCTTTTTCCATCTTCTCCTGCGCTGCGCCTTTCACGCGGCCTTCAAAGGCCTGCAGGGTTTGCTCGATCTCCTGATCGGAGAGCTTGCTCTTGCCGCCGAACGCGTCCTGAACGCCGGCAATCAGCTGGTCTTTATCCAGCTTGATACCCAGCTTCTCCTGCTCTTTCAGCGAGTTGTCCATGTAGCGACCCAGTGACGCACCCAGCGCGTAAGCAGATTGCTGATCTTCGTTTTTGAAGGCAGCATTTTTAGGTGCCTGTGGCGCAGCCTGAGCCGCATCGGCAGGTGCCGCAGAGGTGTCGGCTGCCATTGCCAGCGGAGCATTCAGCGCGACGGCCATGGTGGTAGCTAACAATGTGACTTTAAACAGTGATTTCATCCTTTCTCCAAAACCGAAGCGTGAATACCTCGGGAATCATTGCGGACCGTGGCCCACACTATAACTTTACGTGGCAGTGGCGAACACTCCCACAATGTAATTACCCGGTCAACCTCCGACCTTTTTTGCTTCAGGAAGTTTCACCAGAGATATAGCCGCCGCACGGGAATTCAATGCAGCGCGTCTTTGCAGGGCAAAATATAAGGTGATTCCGAAGCAAAGGCCGTAGAATTGCCGGTATCGCAAATTGTGCAGAGCCGTTAAGAGGAGGAATGCCGATGCAGCAGTCAGAGTGGGAACAACGTCTGGAGGCGCTGGAAAGTCGTCTGGCGTTTCAGGAAGACACCATTGAACAGCTCAATCAGACGGTGGTGCAGCACGAGCTCGAAATGAGCAAACTGCGCGAGCATGTCCGTTTGCTGGTGGATAAGGTCAAGGCCGCCGCCCCGCCGATGGTAGCGTCACCGTCCGAAGAGACGCCGCCGCCGCATTACTGACGTGCGGTAAAAGAAAAGGCCACCGTGCGGGTGGCCTCTGTAACGCGCGAACTTAGTGGTTGCAACCGCAGCCGCCGTGGCTGCCGCAGCCGCCCTGGCCGTGATCGTGACCATGGTCATGATCGTGGTCATGCTCATGATGATGACCGTCAGCGCCATGTACGTGGCCGTGCGCAATCTCTTCTTCCGTCGCCGCGCGGATCGCGACAACTTCAACGTTGAAGTTCAGGTTCTGACCGGCCAGCATATGGTTGCCGTCGACCACAACGTGCTCATCTTCCACTTCGGTGATTTCAACCGGTACCGGGCCCTGATCGGTTTCCGCCAGGAAACGCATACCCACCTGCAGCTCGTCCACACCCATGAACACGTCTTTTGGCACGCGCTGCACGAGGTTGTCATCATACTGACCGTACGCGTCGTTAGCCGGGATATGCACATCGAATTTATCGCCGACAGCGTGATTTTCCAGCGCTTTTTCCAGACCAGAAATCAGGGAACCATGACCGTGCAGATAGTCCAACGGCGCACTCACCGGTGACTCGTCAACCAATACACCGTCTTCGGTACGAACCTGATACGCCAGGCTCACCACCAGGTCTTTTGCTACTTTCATGATATCTCCTAACCGTTGAGAACTAACAATCCCGTCTCATTGGTCTATTTTCGCGTGCAATAACCAACCAGAAAGGTTCAGGGCTGAGGATGCGAACAAAGAGGTTGCTGCATACTGCTCAGCGTTAATGGCGCCGATTGTAGCGGAATTCAATACCGCTGTAAGTCTAAGCTTAAAAAAAGCTGCGCGATCGCGCTACTCAGGATGAAAAATGCCGATCACTTGCTCGTTGCTGCGAACCTGATCGCGCGCCTGCTTATCGGCTTCGCGCATCTGGTGGCCGCACTTTACGCACTCCACCACATCCACATTGTTTTCACGCCACATCGCCAGCGTGTCTTTTTCCTGACAGTGCGGACATGTCGCACCGGCAATAAAACGTTTACGCATTCTCTTTCCTGCCCGCAGTTATAAACGGATACGTTAAGTGTAGTTCTACTCGTCGTCCCAGCCGTCGATCTGCCGTTTTTCATGCTGCATCTCACGCTGGAAGATATCTTCCAGTTCGCGCCGCGCCTCACGCACGCGGGAAACCTGCACACTGTCATCGTGGCTTGGCACCAGCTCACGCAGCATGCGCATATCCAGACGGCGGAAATGCTGCTGCGCACGCTGCGCCTGATGGGGATGCATACCCAGCGAAATCAGGGCCTTACGACCCAGCTCCAGCGCACTGGAGAAGGTTTCGCGCGAGAACAGCGTCACCCCTGCCTGCAGCAGCTCATGGGCTTCCACGCGGCCGCGCGCACGGGCCAGAATCTCCAGCCGCGGAAAGTGCTGCTGGCACAGGTGCACAATCGTCATCGAATCTTCCGGATCGTTACAGGTGATGACGATCGATTGTGCATTCTCTGCGCCGGCCGCACGCAGCAGTTCCAGCTCGGTGGCATCGCCATAGTAAACCTTATAGCCATACTTACGCATCAGGCTGACGGCGGAGATATCCCGTTCCAGCACCGTAATGCGCTTGTTATTGGCCATCAGCAAACGGCCCACCACCTGGCCAAAACGCCCGAAGCCCACCACGATCACCTGTGGCTGATCGTCCTCGACAAACGGCTTTTCGCCATCGTCTTCTTTATCGTTGAAGCGACGCGCCAGAATTTTATCCACGCCCTGCATCAGCAGCGGCGTTGTCATCATGGAGAGGGTTACCGTCACCAGCAGCAGCGGCAGCTGATCGCCGCTGAACAGCTTTGCCGATGAAGCCGCAGAAAACAGTACGAAAGCAAACTCACCGCCCTGGCTTAGCACGCCGGCAAACTGCAGCCGCTCCGAACTGCGCAAGCCGTAAATCCGCGACAGCACATAGAGCACCAGCGTTTTCACCGCCACCAGAATCACCACACCCAGCAGGATGGCACCGATGTGCGTGTACAGCACGCCAAGGTTAAGCGCCATGCCAACAGAGATAAAGAACAGTCCAAGCAGCAGCCCTTTAAACGGGTCAATTGCCACCTCGAGCTCGTGCCGGTACTCACTCTCCGCCAGCAGGATACCGGCGATAAAGGTGCCGAGCGCCATCGATAGCCCCAGTGCGTCCATGAACAGCGCCGACCCTAACACCAGCAGCAGCGAGGCAGCAGTAAACACTTCGCGCACGCCAGAGGCAGCGATATAGCGGAAAATCGGGCGCAGCAGATAACGGCCGCCAATCAGCATGCCGGCGAAAGCCAGCACCTTCATCCCCACTTTGAGCCAGTCGACGTGCCCGCTGTCGTTCCCGGCCAGCAGTGGCACCAGCGCCAGCGCCGGGATCACCGCCAGATCCTGAAACAGTAATACCGAGAAGCCCAGCTGCCCTGATTCACTGCGGTTCATACCTTTGTCGCGCATCAGCTGCAGCGCCATGGCGGTAGATGACATCGCCAGACCGATACCGCCAATCACCGCCGCCTGCCAGCTGAACGCCGTCAGCCACAGCAGCACGCCAAGGATGGCCGCGGAAACCAGCACCTGCGCGGCGCCCACGCCAAAAATCGAGCGCCGCAGCGCCCACAGCTTGGCCGGGTTCAGCTCAAGCCCGATGATAAACATCAGGAACACGACGCCCAGTTCGGAGAAGTGCAGGATCTCTTCAACGTCGCTGATAAAACCCAGCCCCCACGGGCCGATAGCAATGCCCGCCAGCAGATATCCCAGTACCGCACCGATGCCCAGCCGCGCCGCAATCGGCACCACCAGCACCGCCGCGACCAGGTAAATAACCCCGGCGGTAAGTAACGTTTCGCCTTGCATCACAGCCCTCCATTTGGCAGCGGCGAGGTCAGCCAGTCTGCATAAGCGTGCGCGTAGTGACGCATCACGTCCGGCGTCTGACGCCGCGCCCAGTAAATCACCATCGGCGTCATCCAGTGCATGCGGCACATCTGCGCCGTCAGCTCGAACGGCCGCATGATGTCGCTCATCGGATAGCGGTTGAGTCCATTATGGTGGTAGGCGGTTTCCGGCTCGCCGGTGGTCACCACACTGCGCCAGTATTTGCCTTCCAGCGCATTGCCATCCTGCCCGCTGGCGAAGCCGCGCGACAGCACGCGGTCCAGCCACTCTTTCAGCAGAGCCGGACAGCTGTAGGTGTAAAGCGGGTGCTGAAAAACCACGATGTCATGATCGCGCAGCAGCTGCTGCTCGTAATGAATATCAATAAAGAAATCCGGATAGTGGGCGTATAAATCGTGCACCGTGACGTGGTCCAGTTCCATAGCCGGCTGCAGCAAAACCCGATTGGCAATCGAATCCTGTGATTCCGGATGGGCGTAAAGCAGCAATATTTTAGGCGGCTGCGACATCGTTCCCCTCCAAAGCGTCGTCACCGCAGCGGAATTCCGCTACCATGCTCAACGCAACAAACATTATCGAATTATGTTGCCGATAAATTAACATATTCTGACGATACGGCGCTTATGATTGTCTTTTCCGCATTACAAATCCGCCGCGGCACCAACGTGCTGCTGGATAACGCAACGGCGACCATCAACCCCGGGCAAAAAGTTGGCCTGGTGGGGAAAAATGGCTGCGGTAAATCCACCCTGCTGTCGCTCCTGAAAGGTGAAATCGGCAGCGACGCGGGCAGCGTCACCTTTCCCGGCAACTGGGCGCTGGCCTGGGTGAACCAGGAAACCCCGGCGCTGAGTAAAGCCGCGCTGGAATATGTTATCGACGGCGATCGCGAATATCGTCAGCTCGAATCCGAATTAGCCGCAGCCAATGCGCGTGACGACGGCAATGCCATCGCGTTGCTGCACGGCCGGCTGGACGCTATTCAGGCATGGAGCATACACGCCCGCGCCGCCAGCCTGCTGCACGGATTGGGCTTTAGTCAGGAACAGTTAATGCAGCCGGTAAGCGATTTCTCCGGCGGCTGGCGTATGCGCCTTAACCTGGCGCAGGCGCTGGTATGCCGTTCCGATTTACTGCTGCTTGACGAACCCACCAACCACCTGGATCTCGATGCGGTGATCTGGCTGGAGCGCTGGCTGAAAAGCTACACCGGGACGCTGATTCTGATCTCTCACGACCGCGACTTCCTCGATCCGGTGGTGGACAAGATCATCCACATCGAACAGCAAACCCTGTTTGAATACACCGGCAACTACAGCTCGTTTGAACGTCAGCGCGTCGCCAGGCTGGCACAGCAGCAGGCGCTCTATCAGAGCCAGCAGGAAAAAGTTGCCCACCTGCAGAAATATATCGACCGCTTCCGCGCGCAGGCGACCAAAGCGAAACAGGCACAAAGCCGTATCAAAATGCTGGAGCGCATGGAGCTGATTGCGCCCGCGCACGTCGATAATCCCTTTAGTTTCAGCTTCCGCGCACCGGAGAATCTGCCGAATCCGCTGCTGAAAATGGAAAAGGTCACCGCCGGTTATGGCGATCGCGTGATTCTTGATGCCATCAAACTCAATCTGGTGCCGGGCTCGCGTATTGGTTTGCTGGGCCGCAACGGCGCCGGTAAATCGACGCTGATTAAGCTGCTGGCAGGTGAAATCGACCCGCTGGACGGCAAAGTCGGGCTGGCGAAAGGCATCAGGCTCGGTTACTTCGCGCAGCATCAGCTGGAGTACCTGCGCGCCGATGAGTCGCCTCTTCAGCATCTGGCGCGCCTTGCCCCGAAGACGCTGGAGCAGCAGCTGCGCGATTATCTGGGCGGCTTTGGTTTCCAGGGCGATAAAGTCAGCGACGTTACCGGACGCTTCTCCGGCGGCGAAAAAGCGCGCCTGGTGCTGGCGCTGATTGTCTGGCAGCGTCCTAACCTGCTGCTGCTTGACGAACCCACCAACCACCTTGACCTTGATATGCGCCAGGCGCTGACCGAAGCGCTGATTGACTTCGAAGGGGCGCTGGTGGTGGTCTCGCACGATCGTCATCTGCTGCGCTCCACCACCGACGATCTCTACCTGGTCCACGATCGCAAAGTCGAAGTGTTTGATGGCGATCTTGACGATTATCAGCAGTGGCTGAGCGACCAGCAAAAGCAGGAGACACAACAGGACGCGGCGCCGAAGCAGGATAACCTCAACAGTGCGCAGTCACGTAAAGATCAGAAACGCCGCGATGCTGAACTGCGCGCCCAGACGCAGCCGCTGCGTAAGGCGATTGAGAAGCTGGAAAAAGAGATGGCGAAGTGGCAAAACCAGCTCAGCGAAGCCGAAGCGCAGCTGGCAGACAGCGCCATTTACGAGCAGAGCCGTAAAGCCGATTTAACCGTCGCGCTGCAGCGCCAGGCGGAGAGCAAATCTGCGCTGGAAGACGCTGAAATGGCGTGGCTGGAGGCACAGGAGCAGCTGGAGCAGATGCTGGCTGGCTGATCCCGCCACGCGGCAAGGCGCGGCGCCGGAAAAGAGACGCCCTGCGCGGAGCAGCAAATGTCGCTGCCCGCGCAGCGGGCAGCTTTAAGCCGGCACATCCCCAAGCACGGTGGCGCGGTGCATCACGCGGCGCGCCGGATAGTAATCGGCATTGGCATAATGCTGCGTCACGCGATTATCCCAGATAGCAATATCGTCCGGCTGCCAGCGCCAGCGCACCTGAAACTCCGGTTTTGTCGCATGGGCAAACAGGAACCCGAGCAGCGCCTCGCTCTCCTTCTCACTCACACCCAGCAGGCGCGTGGTAAAGCCTTCATTCACAAACAGTGCTTTGCGTCCGCTTACCGGGTGGGTACGAATCACCGGATGCTGCACCGGCGGATGTTTGGCTACCGCCTGCCGCCAGCGCTGATGCTCCTCTTCCGTCTTGCGGTATTTGTACTCCTGGAATGATTTCGTAAAGTCATGCTCCGCCTGCAGTCCGCTCAGCAGCTGTTTCATGGGCGCAGACAGCGCCTCGTACGCCGCAATACCGCTGGTCCACAGCGTATCGCCGCCGCTCTCCGGCAGCAGCTTAGACGCCAGAATGGCGATCGCCGGCGGCGTCTGAATAAAGGTGACATCGGTATGCCAGTTATCGTTATCCGGCGGATTATCCTGATGGGTATCCAGCACAATAATCTCTTCCACGCCCTCCGCATGCGGATACACCGGATGAATGTGCAGATCGCCGAAGCGCACGGCCAGCGCACGCTGCTGTGCCGGCGTAATCACCTGATTGCGTAAAAACAGCACCTGGTGGCGCAGCAGACCGTGATAAAGCTGCTCAAACTGCGTATCGCTCAGCGGACGGCTGAGATCGACAGCGCTGACCTCTGCCCCGATATTCGGGCCCAGTGCGGTAAAAGTAAGGCGTTCGTTCATGACTGTTCTCCATTCCACGGCGTCAGGCGGCGCTGTAACGCGCGCAGGCCCAGTTCTAAACTCAATGCAATCAGTGCGATGACGGCGATTCCCGCCAGTACCACGTCGGTTGCCAGAAACTCGCCCGCCGACTGCACCATAAAGCCCAGCCCGCGCGTGGCGGCAATCAGTTCTGCGGCCACCAGCGTGGACCAGCCCACGCCCAGGCCAATACGTAATCCGGTAAGAATTTCCGGCAGAGCGCCCGGCAGAATCACAAAGCGCAGCAATTGTGTGCGGGAGGCGCCCAGCGCCTGCGCCGCACGCATACGCACCTGGCGCGCCTGTTTCACGCCTGCCAGCGTCGAAAGCGTGACCGGCGCAAAAATTGCCAGATAGATCAGCAGAATCTTCGAGGTTTCACCGATACCGAACCAGATCACCATCAGCGGCAAATAGGCCAGCGGTGGCACCGGACGATACAGTTCAATCAGCGGGTCGAGCAGGCCGCGGATCGCCGGGCTGAGGCCCATGGCGATGCCCACCGGAATGCCGGTCAGCGCAGCAAAAAACAGCGCGATCAGCATGCGCGTCAGGCTGGCCGACAGGTGCTGCCATAAGGTGGCATCCATAAACCCCTGCGGACCGGCAATCTCCAGCAACTTACGCAACACCTGCTGCGGCGGCGGTAAAAACAGCGGTGCAATCAGCCCCTGCGCGGTCACGCCCCACCACACCAGCAGCAGCACCGCGACGCTCAGCAGGCTCAGCGACAGCGGGCGTGACAGCGGCCAGCGCAGCGAACGCGTGCGTGGCACGCTGCGCTTCTCATCCAGTACGCTACTCATACAAACGCCTCCCGCCGGGCAAACACCTGGTTCAGCACATATTCGCGCCGTTCAATAAACGCCGGATCCGATTTGATCTGGCGGCACGGCTCACCGGCAGCAAAGCGCTGACCAAAATCGAGCGTCAGGCGCTCAACAATCCGGCCGGGACCGGGCGACAGCAGAACCAGCTCACTGGCAAGAAAGACCGCTTCTTCAATGTCATGGGTAATCAGGACGATCTGCTTGCCGGTATCGCGCCACAGCGTCAGCAGCAGGGTTTGCATCTGTTCACGGGTAAAGGCATCCAGCGCGCCAAACGGCTCATCCAGCAGCAACAGCTGCGGATCAGTGGCCAGCGCGCGGGCAATACCAACACGCTGCCGCTGCCCACCCGATAGCTGCCAGATAAACCGCGTTTCAGCCCCTTCCAGCCCCACGCGACGGATCAGCCGCCGGGCGATGGCGTGCCGCTCTTTTTTGGCCATGCCCGCCAGTTGCAGGCCAAACGCCACGTTATCGATCACATTGCGCCACGGCAGCAGCCCTTCATGCTGAAACACCACGCCACGCTCAGCGCCGGGTCCGCTGATCGCCTTGCCGTTCAGCGTCAGGGAGCCGGAGGTCAGCGGCAGAAAGCCGGCGATCAGGTTAAGCAGCGTGGTTTTGCCGCAGCCGGAAGGGCCCAGCACCACCAGTAACTCCCGCGGGCCCAGCTGCAGGCTGATATCCTGCAGCGCCGGTTGTCCACCATAGTGCGCATTGAGATGGGTCATGCTGAGCATAGAACCTCCGTTAGTGCGCCAGCGGCGCGACAAAGCGGGTGGTCACAAAGCTGCTGTAGTCACTGGCGGCTTCCGGCACCCGGCCCTGCTCTTTCAGAAAACGCGCAGTATCGACGATGGCTTTATTCACTGGCTGGCTGAGCTGTTCTGTCTGCTGCTGCGCGGTCAGGTAGGTGTTGCCTTTTACCAGGCCCGGTACGTTCCCTGCCGGCACGCCACTCAGACGGGCAAGTTTGCTCAGGTTATCCGGCTGCTGCAGCCACTTTTCCGGGTTAGCCAGATAGGCCTGCTGCGCATCAATGGCGCTGCGGGCGAAGGCGGTCACCACTTCCGGATGCTGCTGCGCAAAATCTTTGCGCACAACCCAGACATCCAGCGTCGGAGAACCCCACGCGCCAACCTGAGAGGAATCGGTCAGCACATGCCCGGTTTTTTCCAGCTCATTGACGGCCGGCGCCCAGACATAGGCACCATCAATATCGCCCCGCTGCCACGCGGCGATGATCGCCGGCGGCTGAAGATTGACCAGCTGCACCTGTGAAGGCTTAATGCCCCAGTGTTTCAGCGCGGCCAGCAGGCTGTAGTGCGTGGTAGAGATAAAGGGAACGGCAATACGTTTGCCGATCAGCTGCTGCGGATCGCTGATGCCCTTTTTCACCACCAGCGCCTCAGAGTTACCCAGCTGCGAAGCCAACAGAAAAGCCTCAATCGGCAGCTGCTGCGTGGCGGCGACCGCCAGCGGGCTGGAACCGATATTGCCGATCTGCACGTCACCGGATGCCAGTGCGCGCAGCACGCTGGCACCGCTGTCGAATTTGCGCCAGTCCACGGTCGCGCCGCTGTCGCGGGCAAAGGTATTATCGGCCTGCGCGACCTTGGCGGGTTCCGCTGACGTCTGATACGCCACCGTTACCTTTACCGCTTCTGCCTGAAAAGCCAGCAGCGCCAGCGCCGCTGCGATTATCGTTTTTTTAATTGCCATCATCCTGCCCCCCCGTGTTATGTCGTGAGGGCAGTGTTACCAGCGGCAACCTTTTCATAAAGGAATTAAAAATTATCCCTCATGAAAATCGGTTCTTAGATCAACATCAGAGAAGGCTATGCGAAAAAGGCAAATGCAAAGAACGCATCAGCAATGAAATATGTCAGGCGCTCACATGCAGTCTGTGCTATTGATCTTCTCCTGATTTCCTATCTTCCATCTACGGTTCTGGCATCCATGTCCATTGAGAAAGTCGCACGCCTTGCGGGCGTGTCGAAAGCGACGGTTTCACGGGTTTTGAATCAGCATCCCGGCGTGCGTCCTGAGACCCGCACCCGCGTGCTGGCGGCGATTAATGTATGCGAATACCAGCCAAATCTGCTGGCGCGTCAGCTGCGGACTTCTCAAAGCAATATGCTGCTGGTGTTGATTTCAGATATCACCAATCCCTTCTGTTCGCGTGTGGTTGAAGGCATTGAGGCAGAGGCCGAAGCGCAGGGTTATCACATCCTGTTATGCAACACCCGCTCACAGCTGCGGCGTGAGGCGGCTTATATTGCCTTGCTGACGGGAAAAGTGGCGGATGGCGTCATCACCATGGATGCTGCCGATTGCTTGCAGGAGCTGCAGGGGTTGATTGGCGAATCACCGTGGGTGCAGTGCGCCGAATACGATCCGGCAATTCCGGCCTCCAGCGTCAGCATCAATAACCGGGAAGCCGCGTTTGAAACCGTGCGCTTTCTGGCGGACAAAGGCCGCCGCCGCATTGCGCTGGTTAACTGCGATATGCGCTATCTCTACTCTCATCAGCGCGAAGGCGGTTACCGTGATGCTCTGGAGCAGCTTGACCTGCACTGGAGCCGCGTGGCCTATGCCGGCAATATCACCTGCGAAGCGGGCAGCGCGGCGCTGCGCGAATTGCTGACGGGCCCGGATCGCCCGGATGCGGTGTTTGCGGTGTCGGATGTGCTGGCGGTCGGCGTGGTGCATGCGGCACTGGAAGCGGGCCTGCGCGTGCCGGAGGATCTGGCCGTGGTGGGCTTTGACGGCATCAATTTTACCAGCAGCCTTAACCCGCCGCTGACGACGATTGAACAGCCGATGAATCAGCTGGGCGCGCGCAGCGTCCAGCTGCTGCTGAACCGTATCCGGCAGCCGCACGCGCCCATCGTGCACGAGGTGCTGCCGTGGAAGCGCGTGGAGCGCGCGTCCAGCTGACTCAGCGCCAGATCAGCAGGACGCAGGCCGCTGTCAGCGCACCCATCGCCAGGTTAAAGATTTTCCATGCGCGCGGGCTGCGCAGCAGGCGGCCAATCAGCGAACCAAACCCCATCCAGATAACGCCAGACAGCAGATTCACCAGCGCCATGCCGGTGCTGATCGCCAGCACCGAATGGAGATAAGCGTCCCCGGCGAGGCTGAAGCTGGCAACGGCGCCCAGCGCCATCAGCCACGCTTTCGGGTTGATCAGCTGCAGCAGCCCGCCCTGCCAGAACGGCATCTGCTTCACGCTGCGATCTTCCGTTTCCAGCGGCTCATACTTCGCGGTGGCGATTTTCCACGCCAGCCACAGCAGATAAATGCTGCCGGCAATTTTCAGTACCAGATGCAGTGAGGGGTACAGCAGAATCAGGCCGCCAATGCCAAACGCCACCATCAGCAACATCACCTGCATGCCAATCATGATACCTATAAGCAGCGGAAGGGTGCGCACGAAGCCAAAATTAGCACCCGAGGCGGTAAGTAACATATTATTGGGCCCCGGCGTAATGGCAGCGACCCAGAGAAAGCCCAGCATTGAGAGAAAAAGACTCAGTTCCATGTATATTCGGGTGCTCCTCACCCAGAAAAGCGAACAACCCATCGAAGCTATCAGCGAGTTATGCATCAGACAAGCACTATCCCAAGCTATTTTGATCGCCCGAACGGCGAGCGCTTTACCCCGCTGCGCGGCTTCAGCAATGCGCATCTGCAAACCCTGCTGCCGCGTATTCTGCGCCGGCGCATAACCCTGCGCCCGCACTGGCAGCGCCTGGACCTGCCGGACGGCGACTTTGTCGATCTGGCGTGGAGCGAAGACCCGGCACAGGCGCGCCATAAACCGCGCATGGTGATGTTTCACGGGCTGGAAGGCAGTTTCCGCAGCCCGTATGCGCATGGCCTGATGCAGGCGTGTCAGGCGCGCGGCTGGCTGGCGGTGGTGATGCATTTCCGCGGCTGCAGCGGCGAACCTAACCGCCTGCAGCGCATCTATCATTCCGGTGAAACCGAAGACGCCACCTATTTTCTGCACTGGCTGCAGCGCGAATGGGGCACGGTGCCCACCGCGGCCGTGGGCGTCTCGCTGGGCGGCAACATGCTGGCCTGCCTGCTTGGCCTGCAGGGCAGCAGCGCACCGCTGGATGCCGCTGTGGCCATCTCAGCCCCGCTGGCGCTGGAACCCTGCAGTGAAAAGCTGGATGTCGGCTTTTCGCGCTTTTATCAGCACTACCTGCTGACCCAGCTGAAAAAGAATGCCACGCGCAAACTGCGCGCCTGGCCGGGTACGCTGCCGGTTGATCTTATCCAGCTGCGCGCTTTCCGCCGTCTGCGCGAATTTGATGACGCGATCACCGCCCGCGCTCACGGCTTTATTGATGCACGCGACTACTATCAGCGCGCCAGCGCCCTGCCGCTGCTGACCGGCGTACGCAAGCCGCTGCTGATCATTCATGCCAAAGACGATCCCTTTATGACGGAAGCGGTTATTCCGCAGCCGCAGCAGTTATCTGCCACAATTGACTATCAGCTGACGCAGCAGGGTGGACACGTCGGCTTTGTGGGTGGCAGCCTGCACAGACCGCAGATGTGGCTGGAGCAGCGCGTGCCGGACTGGCTCTCAACCTATCTGGATGTGTGATTGTGATTATTCCCTGGCAGGAACTTGAAGCGACAACGCTGGAAAACCTGATTGAAAGTTTTGTGCTGCGTGAAGGCACCGATTACGGCGAACAGGAGCGCAGCCTGGCGCAAAAAGTGGCTGATGTGCGCCGGCAGCTGGAACAGGGCGAGGTGGTGCTGGTGTGGTCGGAACTGCATGAGTCGGTCAATATTATGCCGCGGCGCGAATTTCGCGGCTGATGCGCCGCGCGGGAATTCGTGGTAACAATGCTCATCGCCGGACTTCACAGGGAGCACTGTTATGTCAGCCAGGCATCCAATCATTGCCGTCACCGGTTCCAGCGGAGCCGGTACCACCACCACCAGCCTCGCCTTCCGTAAGATTTTCCAGCAGCTGGATCTGCACGCCGCCGAAGTCGAAGGTGACAGCTTCCATCGCTATACCCGTCCGGAAATGGATATGGCGATCCGCAAAGCGCGCGATCTCGGGCGTCATATCAGCTACTTCGGCCCGGAGGCCAATGACTTTGCGCTGCTGGAGCAGACCTTCCGGGACTACGGTCAGAACGGTCACGGTCAGTCGCGCAAGTATCTGCATACCTATGACGAGGCGGTGCCGTGGAATCAGGTGCCGGGCACCTTCACGCCGTGGCAGCCGCTGCCGGAAAACACCGACGTGCTGTTTTATGAAGGGCTGCACGGCGGCGTCGTCACGCAGCAGAATAACGTCGCCGAGCATGTCGATCTGCTGGTCGGCGTAGTACCCATCGTTAACCTTGAGTGGATTCAGAAGCTGGTGCGCGATACCAGTGAACGTGGCCATTCACGCGAAGCGGTCATGGATTCGGTGGTGCGATCCATGGAGGATTACATCAACTACATCACGCCGCAGTTCTCGCGCACCCACCTTAACTTCCAGCGCGTGCCCACCGTGGATACCTCCAATCCGTTTGCCGCGCGCGAGATCCCCTCGCTGGATGAGAGCTTTGTGGTGATCCATTTTCGCGGGCTGGAAGGCATTGCCTTTCCTTATCTGCTGGCGATGATTCAGGGATCGTTCATTTCCCATATGAATACGCTGGTGGTACCGGGCGGCAAGATGGGGCTGGCGATGGAACTGATCATGACGCCGCTGGTGCAGCGGCTGATTGAGGGTAAACGCATTGAATGACCGCCGGGGTGGCGATGCCTGACGCAGGGTGACGTATTGCGCGTCGGGCATCGCACCGCGGCCGCTGGCTTACAACGCCTTCACTTCATAACTGTGGGTGATTTCCACGCCTTTACCCAGCATGATCGCCACCGAGCAGTACTTCTCAGCCGAGAGATCCACTGCGCGTGCCACTGCCTTATCGCTCAGCGCATGACCGCTGACGATAAAATGCAGGTTAATGTGTGTAAAAATGCGTGGCGCTTCTTCGCGCCGTTCCGAGGTGAGTTTCACCTCGCAGTCCGCCACGTCGTTACGCCCTTTCTGCAGGATTGACACCACGTCAATCGCGCTGCAGCCGCCGGCGGCCATCAGCACCATCTCCATCGGGCTGGGTGCTTTGTCGCCGGAATTCCCGTCCATTAATACCTGATGTCCGGATGAGGATTCTCCGAGAAAGGTTAACCCCTCAACCCATTTCACTCGTGCCTGCATATCTTTGTCTCCTGAAGCGGCGGTTTTGCCGCCAGAGTACGCTTTCACCTGGCAAACAGCAATCCGGACGCCTGCCCCTGCCGCTGAAGCGAGACAACACAAGACAGCCTGCAAAAGCTGTGCTACAAACAGAGCTGAAAATATTTTCGTCATTACAGACGAAGGCGGGACGAATCAAAAGCATCGCTTACGAATCCACCCCGAATAATTTTCCCTTACGGGAAACGCTTGACGATTTCACCGCCTGACAGGGAAAACTGCCCCCTGTGTTTTGGGCACGATTACAACAGAGGATAATAGCGAATGGTTCTCGGCAAACCGCAAACAGACCCTACACTCGAATGGTTCCTGTCCCATTGCCATATTCACAAATATCCATCCAAAAGCACCCTCATCCATCAGGGTGAGAAAGCGGAAACGCTGTACTACATCGTGAAAGGTTCCGTCGCGGTACTGATTAAAGATGAAGAAGGCAAAGAGATGATTCTCTCCTACCTCAACCAGGGAGATTTCATCGGCGAGCTCGGCCTGTTTGAAGAAGGCCAGGAGCGCAGTGCCTGGGTACGTGCGAAGACTGCCTGCGAAGTGGCTGAAATTTCCTACAAAAAATTCCGTCAGCTGATTCAGGTAAACCCGGATATTTTAATGCGCCTGTCGGCGCAGATGGCGCGTCGCCTGCAGGTGACTTCCGAAAAAGTAGGCAACCTTGCCTTCCTGGACGTCACCGGTCGTATCGCGCAAACGCTGCTCAACCTGGCAAAACAGCCCGATGCCATGACCCACCCGGACGGTATGCAAATTAAAATCACCCGTCAGGAAATTGGTCAGATCGTGGGCTGCTCACGCGAAACCGTGGGCCGTATCCTGAAAATGCTGGAAGATCAAAACCTGATCTCCGCACACGGTAAAACTATCGTCGTCTACGGCACCCGCTGATTTCTTCTCACCCACGGCGTAATGGCAACATTGCGCCGTTTTTATTTACGATGAGCTGATGTGGCGTCGAATCATCTATCATCCTGAGGTCAACTACGCGCTGCGGCAAACGCTGGTGCTGTGTCTGCCCGTGGCGCTCGGCTGGCTGGCGGGTGACCTGCAAAAAGGGCTGTTGTTCTCTCTGGTGCCGGCCTGCTGCAACATCGCCGGGCTGGATACCCCGCATAAGCGCTTCTTTAAGCGCCTGATTGTCGGCGGTGCGCTGTTCGCTACCGGCAGCTTTCTGATTCAGTATCTTACCGGGCTTAACGTGCCGCTGCCGCTGATCCTGCTGGTGCTGCCGCTGCTGGTTGGCGTAACCGGCGAAATCAGCCCGCTGCATGGCCGTCTGCTTCCCGGCACGCTGATTGCCGCCATCTTTACGCTCAGCCTCATTGGCCGCATGCCGATTTGGGTTCCACCGCTGCTCTACATTGGCGGCACGCTGTGGTACGGGCTGTTTAACTGGTTCTGGTTCTGGCTGTGGAAAGAGCAGCCGATGCGTGAAACCCTCAGCCTGCTGTATCACGAACTGGCGGATTACTGCGATGCCAAATATACGCTGCTGACCCAGCTGACCGATCCGGAAAAAGCGCTGCCGCCGCTGCTGGCGCGCCAGCAGAAAGCGGTCGATCTCATCACCACCTGTTATCAGCAGATGCACATGCTGTCAGCCAGTCGCGATAACAGCCATAAGCGCCTGACGCGTGCGTTTCAGGTGGCGCTGGATTTGCAGGAGCACATTTCAGTCAGCCTGCACCAGCCGGAAGAGGTGCAAAAACTGGTGGAGCAAAGCCACGCTGAAGCGGTGATTCGCTGGAACGCCCGCATCATCTCGGCGCGCCTGCGCGTGCTGGCCGACGCCATCCTTTACCATCAGTTAACCGGCCGTTTTGAGATGGAGAAGCCGCTCAGCGCACTGGAAAAGATTGCGCGTCAGCATCCGGATAACCCGGTGGGACATTTCTGCCTGTATCACTTCAGCCGCATCGCGCGCGTGCTGCGTACGCAGAAGCCGCTCTACACCCGCGATCTGATGGCCGACCGGCAGCGCCGTCTGCCGCTGCTGCCGGCGCTGCGCAGCTATCTGTCGCTGAAATCTTCAGCGCTGCGCACGGCGGCGCGCTTTGCCGTCATGCTGATGTTTGGCAGCGCGCTGGCGCTGTTCTTCAACATTCCCAAACCCTACTGGATTCTGATGACCATCCTGTTCGTCAGCCAGAATGGCTACAGCGCCACGCGGGTGCGTATTCAGCACCGTGCGCTGGGCACCTTTGCCGGGCTGCTGATTGCCGCGGCCTCGCTGCGGCTGGCGGTGCCGGAATCGATCGCCCTGCTGTTTATGCTGGTGATTACGCTTATCAGCTATCTGGTGACGCGCAAATATTATGGCTGGTCCATGATTGGCTTTACCGTCACGGCGGTGTATTCGCTGCAGCTGCTGTCGCTGAACGGCGCGCAGTTTCTGCTGCCGCGCATGATGGATACGCTGATGGGCTGCCTGATTGCCTTTGCGGGAATGATCTGGCTGTGGCCGCAGTGGCAGAGCGGCCTGCTGCGCCGCAACGCGCATGATGCGCTTGAGGCTTTTCAGGAGGCACTGCGCCTGCTACTGGGCCCGGAGCAGTCACCGCAAAAGCTGGCGGAACAGCGGGTCAAGGTCAATCAAGCGCATAACGCACTGTTCAACTCCCTGAATCAGGCCTCCAGCGAACCCGGTTTTAACGCGCAGTATCTGAAAGATATGCGGCTGTGGGTGACCCACAGCCAGTTCATTGTTGAGCACATCAATGCGATGACGATTCTGGCGCGCGAGCATACCATGCTGACCCCGACGCTGGCGGAGCGCTATCTGCAATCCTGTGAGATCGCGCTGCAGCGCTGTCAGCAGCGGCTTTCCTATGACGGCCCGGGCAGTGACACCAATATTCTGGAAGCACCGGATAGCCTGAGTGACGGGCCGGTGACGATTGTTGAACAGCATGTGAAGCGGATTCTGCAGCACCTGAGCGTGATGCATACTATCTCGTCTCTGGCGTGGAGCCAGCGCCCGCATCACGGTCGCTGGCTGAGTGCGATACGCCCGAAAGGCTAATCAGGCGGCCAGCACCTGCTGAATGGCGCGGGCAAACCGCGCCATTCCCTCTGCAATATCGGTGGGTTCAATTACCAGCGAAGGCGCAAAGCGGATAACATCGGTACCGGCCGTCAGCACCATGACGCCTGCAGCCGCAGCGGCGTTCAGAATATCGCGCGCTTTGCTGGCATGCTGCGGTTTCAGCACAGCACCGATCAGCAACCCTTTGCCCCGGATCTCACTGAAGATATCGTAATCGGCGTCTATTGCCTGCAGCGCCGTCACGAACTGCTGCCGACGCGTCTCCACGCCATTCAGTACCTCCGGCGTGTTAATGATATCCAGTGCGGTTTCGGCGACGGCGCAGGCCAGCGGATTACCGCCGTAGGTAGTGCCGTGTACGCCTGGCGCCATCACGGCGGCAATGGCGTCGGTAGTCAGCATCGCGCTGACCGGGAAGCCGCCGCCGAGTGCTTTGGCCGTGGTAATGATATCCGGCTGAATCGCATAGTGTTCATAAGCAAACAGCTTACCGCTGCGCCCCATACCACTTTGCACTTCATCCAGCACCAGCAGCGCATTGTGCTGGTCGCACAGCGCACGCAGCCCCTGCATAAATTCCGGCGTGGCGGGCATCACCCCGCCTTCTCCCTGAATGGGTTCCACGACGATGGCGCAGGTGTGGTCATCCATCACCGCTTTGACCGCGTCCAGATCGTTAAAAGGCACATGCACAATGTCGGCCGGCTTCGGGCCAAAGCCATCGGAGTACTTCGGCTGGCCGCCGACAGACACGGTAAACAGCGTGCGGCCGTGGAAGCCGTTGTGGAAAGCGATAATTTTGGTTTTAAACGGGCTGTGTTTTTTGCAGGCGTAATAGCGCGCCAGCTTAAACGCGGCTTCGTTGGCTTCCGCACCGGAATTGGCAAAAAACACCCGTTCAGCAAAAGTGGCCGCAATCAGCTTGCCTGCCAGACGCAGCGCCGGTTCGTTGGTGAACACGTTGCTGGTGTGCCACAGCGTTTCCCCCTGCCGGTGCAGCGTCTCCACCAGCGCCGGATGACAGTGTCCCAGGGCAGTCACAGCGATACCGCCGGAAAAGTCGATGTACTCTTTGCCCTGCTGATCCCATACGCGGCTGCCTTTGCCTTTCACCGGCACAAACTGCGCAGGTGCATAAACAGGCAAAATGACCTTATCGAAGGTTTCCCGGGTTACCGCTGGTTTTTCCGCTGCCATTGCTGACCTCATCAGGTTAATTATCGAACTGACGTGAAATTATAATCACGAAATATGCATAATAAATCACGCAATGGCAAACGGAAGTTACGTATTGAGGAAATTGGCCAGCAGCTGATGCCCCTGTTCACTGAGGATACTTTCCGGGTGGAACTGCACCCCTTCCAGCGCCAGCGTGCGGTGGCGAAAGCCCATGATCTCATCCGGCTCGCCGTCACGCAGGCTCCAGGCGGTGATCTCAAATTCAGCGGGCAGCGTATCGCGTGCCACAATCAGCGAATGGTAACGCGTGACGGTAAGCGGATTGGTTAACTGGCGGAAGACGCCCTGATTATTGTGCTGAATGACCGAAGTCTTGCCGTGCATTACCTGACGTGCGCGGATCACCTGCGCACCAAAGGCCTGAGCAATCGCCTGATGCCCGAGGCAGACGCCCAGTACCGGCAGGCGGCCGGCAAAGTGGCGGATAGCCGCCAGCGAAATGCCGGATTGATCCGGCGTGCACGGCCCCGGTGAAATCACCAGATGGCTGAGCGGCAGTGCCGCCATTTCTTCCAGCGTGATGGCATCATTGCGCACCACGCGCACGTCCGCGCCCAGTTCACAGAAATACTGGTAAAGATTCCAGGTGAAGGAGTCATAGTTGTCGATTAGCAGCAGCATAATGCCCTCAGGCCAGTAAAACCGCCGCTATTCTACGCATTTTACCGCGCCGGGCTCACCACTTTCGCAAACTGCGCGGTCAGAGGGGCCAGATCGCCCGCGACGCCGCTGACCAGCGCCGCCTGCCAGTTTTCGCGATCGGCCGCGTCCCAGTCCAGCAGGTAACCGGCATGCAGCGCCAGCTGTTCGAAGAAGATACGCTGCGCGCGGCCGTTGCCGGTACGGAACGGATGCAGCACGTCAATTTCGCAGTAGTAGTGCGCCAGCCGCGCGACAAATGTCTCCGGCGGCAGATTGGCCAGGCCCTGCTCCTCTTCCAGCGCACTCATCAGCGCGTTGCCCTCTTTCTCAATGTATTCGCAGTGGCAATAGGGCGTGTCGTCGCGCCAGATATCAATGGTGCGCAGCTCTCCTGCCCAGCTGTAGACATCCTGAAACAGGGTGCGGTGAATGTGACACAGGCGCGGCAGGCCAATCGCGCCCGAACCGAGCTCCAGCGTCGCCAGACGCGCCGCGCTGAATGCCAGCTCCGCTTTACGCAATTGCGCAGCATCGTGGATTTCCAGCCGGTTTTTCAGCACATCATCGTTGTGCCACAGATAGGGATCGCGCACCGCCAGGCTGTTATCCGCCATATTGCCTCCTCAGCGAAGCAAGGCGCTCTTCCGCCTGTTCCGCAGTGATGACGGCTTCATTAACGGTAAAACCGGCCAGCCTGCAGCTGGCCTGATAGCTGGCAGCGCGGCGCTGCTGCCACAGTGTGGCTTTCTGTTTTTCAGTGAGTTGGCTGGTCATAGCGCCTCCGGCAAACGGGAATTGCCCTAAGTATAAGAGCAAATGGCAGCTTTGCCGGAGCGCAGCCAGGCGCACCGGTGGGATCCGGCGCGCGCAGCCATTAAGGCAGGACTTTGGCAGCGGTGATCACCACCGGTTTAGAGGGCACGTTCTGATACGGGCCGACATCTTTCGTCGGTACCTGGGCGATCTTGTCGACCACGTCCATACCTTTCACCACTTTGCCAAACACCGCATAGCCGAAGTCACGCTGGCCGTGGTCAAGGAAGGCGTTATCCGCCACGTTCAGGAAGAACTGGCTGGTGGCACTGTCTTTCTCAGCCGTACGCGCCATGGAAATGGTGCCGCGCAGGTTGCGCAGGCCATTATCCGCTTCGTTTTTAATCGGCGCGTTGGTCTGTTTCTGCTGCATATCGGCGGTGAAGCCGCCGCCCTGAATCATGAAGCCTGGAATAACGCGGTGAAAAATGGTGTTGTTGTAAAAGCCATTGTTGACGTAATCAACAAAGTTTTTCACGGAAACCGGGGCTTTCTGATTATCCAGTTCGAGTTCAATATTACCCGCAGAGGTGGTGAGCAGCACATGAGTATCCCCTTTGGCTGCCAGAGCAGAAGCAGATACAGAAGAGAGCGCTAACAGGGCGACGGCCGCTGTCAAAGTACGTTTAAGCATGAAAGATTCCTTACCTTGGAGAGCTAGCTCAAAAACCCGATCGATTGTAAAGAGCATGTAATACAAGAGCCAGCGTTTTACCTATATTTACGCTGAGGTTACGATGGTCACACTTTTTCGCAACGCAATCATTTGCGTGATGAAAATCACACTATTAATGAAATATTTCTCGCTTGTTTCAGTGCTTATTTATTACGATCACAGTTCCATTTACAATTCATGACACTTTTGCCATCCCGGCGTACCACAGGCTCTGAACATGACAAACCGTAATCGCATTGGCCTTACCTGGATCAGCTTTTTCTCCTATGCGCTCACTGGCGCACTGGTAATCGTGACCGGTATGGTGCTGGACAACATCGCTCAATACTTCCAGCTGCCCGTTTCTGAAATGAGTAACACCTTCACCTTCCTTAATGCCGGTATTCTGGTTGCCGTGTTTCTGAACGCCTGGCTGATGGTGATTGTGCCGCTGAAACGTCAGCTGATCTTCGGTTTTATTCTGATGATCCTCGCGGTGGCCGGTCTGATGACCAGCCATAACCTCAGCGTGTTCTCGCTGTGCATGTTCGTGCTGGGCGTGGTCAGCGGTATCACGATGTCGATCGGGACCTTCCTGATTACGCACCTGTATGATGGTCGCCAGCGCGGTTCACGTCTGCTGTTTACCGATTCGTTCTTCAGCATGGCGGGAACCATTTTCCCCATCATCGCCGGTGTTCTGCTGGCGCGCGCGCTGCCGTGGTACTGGGTTTATGCCTGCATTGGCGTGATTTATCTGGCGATTTTTGTGCTGACGCTGATGGTAGATTTCCCGCAGCTGAAAAGTGAAGCCGCCGTACAGGGTGGCGAGAAAGAAAAATGGGGCGTTGGCGTGCTGTTCCTGTCGATTGCCGCCCTGTGCTACATCCTGGGTCAGCTGGGCTTTATCTCCTGGGTGCCGGAATACGCAACCAAATCTATGGGCATGGACATTGCGGCAGCCGGTCAGCTGGTCGGTAACTTCTGGACCGCTTATATGGTGGGCATGTGGGCGTTCAGCTTCCTGCTGCGCTTCTTCGATCTGCAGCGCATTCTGATGGTGCTGGCACTGCTGGCCACCGGCCTGATGTACTGGTTTGTCACCACCACGGAAGCCGGCATGCTGCACTGGATTATTATGGCGCTGGGCTTCTTCTCCAGTGCGATCTACACCACCATCATCACGCTGGGCTCGCTGCAGACGAAAGTCTCTTCGCCAAAACTGGTTAACTTTATTCTGACCTGCGGCACTGTCGGCACCATGCTGACCTTCGTGGTGACCGGGCCGATTGTGGCAAAAGGCGGCGCCCATGCTGCGCTCTCTACCGCAAACGGGCTGTATGCCGTGGTGTTTGTGATGTGTGTGCTGCTGGGCTTTGTGACTAAACATCGCCAGCACGGTCACATCACCCACTGACGGCTCATGCCGGTCGCGCCTTCGCCGTGACCGGACCCGCACTGACAGCGGCGCAGGATGCTGCGCTGCTGTCCCTGATGCACACTCCGGCTGTTCACCTCACGATGATGCCCTGCCACTTATAGCCTGATAACCGTGCCGCTCCGCCCTCTCCTGCACGCTATCCCGCTGCGATTATAGTTATCCGCGATCCTGCCGCTTATAGTGACTCTCTGGCTGCGCTGCCTGCGATACGCCGGCATTGTGACGCGGTGCACCAGGCTACCCGCAGCGCAGGTTTGCACACATCGGCTGTACAGCGCTGCGCTTTGCCGCCAGACTGACGCCAGCAATGAAAAAACAAGGAGTGATTATGCGTATTGTGTCTCTGCTGAGCGCCCTGCTGCTGCCGCTGAGCGCGGCGGTGCATGCCGCGCCGGTAACCTGGTCCGCGGTCATGGGTGAATGGCAGGTGGTGGCGGTTACGCCAAAGAAAGAGGATGGCCAGATCTATATCAAAAATGATCCGCAGTTTATGGGCGCACGCGTTGCCTTCAGGCCGGACAGCATAAGCTGGACGCGCGGCACCGCCGAGCGCAGCATCAATCCCGCAGTGGACAACTGCCGCGGCAAGCCGCGTCTCAGCGCCGCCAGCGGCGACGCACAGGATCGGGATTTCACCTTTCGCTATGGCTTCAACGTACGCTGTGGCGATCGGGCATGGGGACCGGCACCCGGTGCGGTGCTGAGCGTGCTGGCAGACGGTAATGCCCGGCTGTTCTGGGATGGCGCGGAGCTGGCCTTGCGCCGGGTGAAGTAAGGCGCGCTGAAGGCGAATCACGCCTGCGGCAGAGAAAGTGCGGTCCCGGCAGCCGGGACCGCAGCGGATTATGGCTGGGCAACGAAGCCGATGGCGTCGTAGACCTTTTTCAGCGTTTCCTGCGCATGCGCGCGCGCTTTGGCTGCGCCATCACGCATGACCTGATTCAGGAAGGCTTCGTCGTTGCGGAAGCGGTGATAACGCTCCTGCAGCTCGCCGAGCATACCGGAAACGGCATCCGCCACTGCACCTTTCAGATGACCATACATTTTGCCTTCGAATTCCTGCTCCAGCGCCGGAATACTTTTACCGGTCACGCCCGAGAGGATATCCAGCAGGTTAGAGACACCTGCTTTTTCTTTCACGTCATAGCGTACAACCGGCGGCTCCTCGGAATCCGTGACCGCGCGTTTGATCTTCTTCACCACCGCTTTGGTGTCTTCCAGCAGGCCGATAACGTTGTTACGGTTGTCATCCGACTTCGACATCTTTTTCGTCGGCTCCAGCAGCGACATCACGCGCGCACCTGATTTGGGAATAAACGGCTCAGGAATTTTAAACACATCGCCGTACAGCGCATTAAAACGCGCCGCAATATCGCGGCTCAGCTCAAGGTGCTGTTTCTGATCTTCACCCACCGGCACCTGATTGGTCTGGTACAGCAGAATATCCGCCGCCATCAGCACCGGATAATCAAACAGACCGGCGTTGATGTTCTCTTCGTAGCGGGCTGATTTGTCCTTGAACTGGGTCATGCGGCTCAGCTCACCAAAGTAGGCGTAGCAGTTCAGCACCCAGCTCAGCTGCGCGTGTTCCGGCACGTGCGACTGTACGAAGATGGTGCTTTTTTCCGGATCGATACCACAGGCAAGATAGAGTGCCAGCGTATCAAGCGTGGCTTTGCGCAGCGCGGCCGGGTCCTGACGGACGGTAATGGCGTGCAGATCGACGATGCAGTAAATGCAGTGAAAATCATCCTGCATCTGCACCCACTGACGCAGCGCACCCATATAGTTGCCAATGGTCAGTTCACCGGAAGGCTGGGCGCCGCTGAAAACGATGGGTTTGCTCATGTTATATCCTGATAATCACAGCCCGAGAGCGGGCAAAAGTTCGCTAAAAGTATCGAGAGTTAAATCGGGTTGGCTGGTGGCAATCGGCTCACCGTAGTTATAGCCGAACGTCATGCCCACATTCGGGACGCCTGCGGCCTGGGCGGCGAGAATATCATTGCGTGAATCGCCCACAAACAGCAATTGTCCTGGTAACACGCCGAAGTGCCCCAGCACAAGGAAAATGGCGGCCGGATGCGGCTTTTTTACCACCACATCATCACCGCCGATAATCAGTGAAAAATCATCGGCAATGCCAAGCGACTGCAGCAGCGGGGCGACAAATGGCGTCGGCTTATTAGTGACAATTGCCAGCGGCAGACCTTGCGCCCGCAACGCGGCCAGCGTCTCTTTTACCTGCGGAAACAGCGTACTGCCGGCTTCGACCGTTGCGGCATAGTGTTTATCGAACAGTGCGCGCGCGTCGCGCTGCTCTTCGGCATGCGGTTCGCGTCCCAGCGCCCAGCTGAGTGCGCGGGTCATCATGACGTCTGCGCCGTTGCCAATCCAGGTGGAAGCCCGCTCAATGCCGGGCGGCGGCAGATGCAGGTCGCCCAGCGCCAGGTCGATCGCCTGCGCCAGCCCCGGGGCGCTGTGCACCAGCGTGCCGTCCAGGTCAAACGCCAGCGCGCGGATATCAGTGAAATGAGCCATTCACTTTCTCCAGTTCGTTGCGCATATCATCAATGACTTTTTTGTAATCCGGATGACCAAAAATGGCCGAGCCGGCAACGAACATATCTGCGCCTGCCGCCGCGATCTGACCGATGTTGTCAATCTTCACGCCGCCGTCTACTTCCAGACGGATGTCGTAGCCGCTCTGATCGATCAGGCGGCGCGCTTCGCGCAGTTTGTCGAGCGTGCCGGGAATAAACGACTGACCGCCAAAGCCCGGGTTAACCGACATCAGCAGAATGATGTCGAGCTTATCCATAACGTAGTCAAGGTAGCTGAGCGGCGTGGCCGGATTAAACACCAGGCCTGCTTTACAGCCATGCTCTTTGATCAGCTGCAGGGTGCGATCCACATGCTCGCTGGCTTCCGGGTGGAAGGTAATGTAGCTGGCGCCGGCTTTGGCAAAGGCGGGGATCAACGCATCCACCGGCTTAACCATCAGGTGCACATCGATAGGTGCGGTGATGCCGTAATCGCGCAGCGCTTTCAGCACCATCGGCCCCATGGTCAGATTGGGAACATAGTGGTTATCCATCACGTCGAAATGAACCACGTCACCCCCGGCTGCCAGCGCTTTGGCAGTGTCTTCACCCAGACGGGCAAAGTCAGCGGCAAGGATTGAAGGGGCCAGTAAAAATTGTTTCATCCGATTCTCCCAATTTTAGGCGCCAGGCCGGGTCCGGTCTGGCGTGGTGCGTTGGTCGCGGACGAAACAAACTAGCGGAAAAGCGCCAGCAGTTCGTCCACCTGAGTGCGACCACTTATGCTTCGGCTGATGGAACGCCGGGCTTTGACTACATGTAAATCCGCGTTTTGATACCACTCGCGCGTCAGCAGGGTATCGTGATTGGAAATCAGTACCGGAATCCGGCTCTCCTGCGCCAGCCGGCTGGCCAGTTCGGCCAGATGCTGCTGTTCACGCAGACTGAAGCTGTTGGTGTGGTAAGCGGTAAAGTTGGCCGTCGCCGACAGCGGCGCGTACGGCGGATCGCAATAGACCACTGAGCCGGCAGACGCGTTGTTCAGAGTAACATCGTACGATTCGCAGACAAAGGTCGCTTTTTGCGCGCGTTCCGCGAACCATAACAGCTCCGCTTCCGGGAAATACGGTTTGCGGTAACGGCCAAACGGCACGTTGAATTCGCCACGCAGATTATAGCGACACAGGCCGTTATACCCGTGACGGTTCAGATAGAGGAACAACACCGCGCGCTGATAAGGGTCGCGGCTGGCGTTAAACGCCAGTCGCTGGGCGTAATAGGTTTCGGCACTGTTGCCCGCCGCCGTAAACAGCAGGCGCGCATCCTCAATAAAGGCCGCGGTGCGCGTTTTAACAATGTTATAGAGATTGATCAGATCACCGTTGATATCCGCCAGGTGATAGCGGTCATAATCGGTGTTGAGGAATACGGAACCGGCGCCGACAAAAGGCTCGATTAAACAATCGCCTTGCGGCAGATGACGACGGATATCGTCAAGCAGCGGGTATTTCCCTCCGGCCCATTTCAGGAAAGCGCGATTTTTTTTCATGCTGTCGTGGTTATTACATCTTAATTAATGGCTGTGGTGAAACCGACAGCAGATCTGCGCTCTAATCGGGGCCGCCAGTGCGCGGCCCCACATCACTTACTGACTTTCTTTCTTCACCTGACTGAGCGGCTTAACCCACGGATTTGCCGCGCGGACTTCCGCCGGCAGCGCAGACACGGCCCGTTTCGCATCGGCCGGCGTTGCGTATGCCCCGCTGACCAATACATACCACGGCTGGCCGTTACGCGTGGTTTTATACACGTGGTAGTTGCTCAGGTTCTGTTTCTTCGCCCAGGCGTTCAGGCTCTCTGCTTTCGACGCACCGCTCAGCTGCAGCGTGTAGTTACCGCCGGATGGCAGCGAACGGCTGGCGCCGGCTGAACTGCTCTGGCTGGCTGGCGCGTTGTGCGCAGCGGTGGTGTGCGTTTTGTTTTCTTTGACCGGCGCGGCTCGGGTTACCGCTGGCGCTTTATGGGTGCTGCTGGTACGCGGCGCGCTGTTACTGCTGGTGCGCGGCGCGGCGTCAGAGCGCATAGCCGGCGGCGTGATGGCCTTGCTACCGCCGCCGCTGACCGTGGCGGGTGCGGTAGGCAGCGAGCTGTTGCCCTGAGCGCCCTGCGCGGCTGCATCAACTGAGCCTTGCTGGTTACTCAGCGCGCTGTTCAAATCACCCGGCAGGGTCACGCGCTGCTGGCCGGCAGGCGTGTCTGTCGGTGCAGCCTGAGTCGGTGTTGAAGAGACTGACGGCATGGAAATCGGCTGAGAATCGCTGCCGGCTGGCGCAGAGGTGCCTGCCGGATTCTGTGGCGCACTCCCTTCCGTGGAAGGCTGCGCATTCTGCTGGCCGCTCATGGAGGTAGAGCCGGAGAGATCAATATTCTTTTCGCCGCCAGCTGAGGGCGCAGCAGCGCCGGTGCCGGCAGCGTTTGTGGCCGTCTTGCTGGCAGGTGCCTTCTCATCCGGGCCGTTCAGCGCGGAACCAATGCCCAGCACGACCACCAGCAGCACCAGAATACCGACACCCATCATCATACGCTGACGGGAAACCGGTACTTTTGCTTTGGGCGCAGAAGACGATTTGCGAGGCCGCGTTGGACGGCGGTCACTGGCGTCAGGTTTTAACTCGTCTTCCGGTTTGAACTCATCCATTTAGCCTCCTCCGTAAAACGGCACGCTTCCCACGCGCCGCATCACTGCTTACTACAAATCATCAGGGTTTCTGGCAATCAGTAATTGCTGCCAGCACCATATCATGTGCCACACCGCCACGCACTTCAGCGCGACCTATCGCAAGCGGCAACACCAGACGCAGCTCACCTGCCAGCACTTTTTTGTCACGCATCATGTGCGGCAAATACGCTTCCGCAGTCATGCTCGCCGGGCCATGCACCGGTAATCCGGCGCGCAACAGCAGTGCAATAATGCGATCTGTCTCTGCCGCGCTGAACTGGCCAAGCCGTTCAGCGGTACGCGCAGCCATCACCATACCGGCCGCCACCGCTTCGCCGTGCAACCAGTTGCCGTAGCCCATGTGCGCTTCAATGGCATGCCCGAATGTATGGCCCAGGTTCAGCAGCGCACGCAGGCCTGTCTCACGTTCATCGGCTGCCACCACGTCGGCTTTGAGTTCGCAGCAGCGGCGAATACAGTACGCCATCGCTTTTTCGTCCAGCGCCAGCAGAGCATCAAGATTCTGCTCCAGCCAGCGGAAGAATTCACCGTCGAGGATAATGCCGTATTTGATCACTTCCGCCAGCCCTGATGCCAGCTCGCGCGCCGGCAGGGTGCGCAGGCAATCGGTATCCACTACCACCGAAGCCGGCTGGTAGAAAGCGCCGATCATGTTTTTGCCCAGCGGATGGTTTACGGCGGTTTTCCCGCCCACGGAGGAGTCAACCTGAGACAGCAAGGTGGTCGGCACCTGAATAAAGCGCACGCCGCGCTGATAGCTGGCTGCGGCAAAACCGGTCAAATCACCAATCACGCCACCGCCGAGGGCAATCAGCGTGGTATCCCGACCATGCGGCTTCTGCAGCAAGGCGGTAAAGACCTCGTCCATCACCGCCAGGGTTTTGTACTGCTCACCGTCCGGCAGGATCACCTGATCCACCTTCACCCCGGCATCGCTGAGTAACGTTGCCAGTTTATCCAGATAGAGCGTTGCCAGCGTCTGGTTCGTCACCAGCATGGCATTGTCGCCTGCTTTCAGCGGCCAAAAAGAAGCCGGATCGTTAAACAGTCCGGCAGCGATGGTGATGGGGTAACTGCGATCCCCCAGTGAGACAGTGATCTTCTCCATGATGACCGATACCTATTGCTGAGCCGTCAGGGCGCCGGATTAATTTTTTTCCAGCATGTTGATGATCTGATTGGCGACAACTTTTGCACTTTGATCGTCAGTGCGAATGGTGACGTCAGCGATCTCTTCGTACAGCGGATTACGTTCACCTGCCAGCGCTTCCAGCACTTCGCGCGGCGGTTCATCAACCTGCAGCAGCGGACGCTTTTTGTCGCGTTGCGTGCGGGCCAGCTGCTTTTCGATGGTGGTTTCCAGATAAACAACCACGCCGCGGGCGGAGAGACGATTGCGGGTTTCACGGGATTTGACGGAGCCGCCACCGGTCGCCAGCACGATGCCCTGCTTTTCGGTCAGCTCGTTAATGATCTTCTCTTCGCGATCGCGGAAGCCAGCTTCGCCTTCCACATCAAATACCCAGCCTACATCCGCTCCGGTACGTCGCTCAATTTCCTGATCGGAATCGAAAAATTCCATATTGAGTTGCTGAGCTAACTGACGACCAATAGTGCTTTTGCCGGCACCCATCGGCCCAACCAGAAAGATATTGCGTTTCTCTGCCATTTTGTCGGTATTACTAAGAATTCGTTGATGATACCCCGCGTTCAGCACGTTGCTGGCGGGACAGGAACTGAGACCTCATGAGCATTAGCAAGAGTCAGACGGAAAATTATCTCAACACTCATGGCCGTTTGGCAACCGAATAAATTGCCCCCGGCGACCTTCATACAGGACCGGTCTGTGGTTCGCGAGACGGTAACGCTCTTCCTTATCTGTCGTCATCCTGCGCGCGACAGGCGTGCTGACTGCACGCTTTCCTCTCAATCACTTACTGAAAGAAGAGAAGATATTGACGCTGTGGCTGCCTGCCTGTGACGTGTGGGATGTCGGCATTTTTCTTCATGACGCCAGTATCGCTTGTCACTGACGCCCACCGGAAGGTTATCCTGCCGCGTTCCGTTACACCGTTTTAAAATCGCTAAACCTTGTATGCTAATTCCTGCCCTGCGTCAACGCAGTTGGCATCACAGAGCGCATTTTCCGCTTTATCCGTCCGTAAGCGCTGCTTCCCTGACCAGTCGCGGCGTGATGAAGATCACCAGCTCCCGCTTTTTGTGTTCATCGGTCTGCTGCCGGAACAGATTGCCCAGCAGCGGCACCTCGCCCAGCCACGGCACGCGCTTTTCGCCGCGGGTGCGCTGCTGCTGAAAGATACCGCCCAGCGCCAGCGTTTCCCCGTCGCGCAGGGTGACCTGGGTTTCCATTTCCTGCTTATCAATACTCAGCACCTGGCTTTCACCCATGGCGACACTGCGTCCCGGCGTGTTCTGACTGAGCCGCATGCGCAGCTGAATGCGCCCGTTCCCCAGCACCACCGGCGTGACTTCCATAGCCAGCACGGCTTCTTTGAACTCAATGGCGGTGGCACCGCTGGTGCCGGATTTCACTTCATAGGGTATTTCCGTGCCCTGCTTGATCGTGGCGGTCTGCTGATGAGAGGTGAACAGACGCGGGCTGGCGATGATCTCAATCTGGTTCTCCTGCTCCAGCGCACTGAGTTCAAGGTTCAGCAGCTCTCCGCTGATCTGCCCCAGCGTCACCCCGGCGCGAAATGCCGGGTTGCTGACGGCCAGCGGAATAGCCAGCTGCGGATTGCGCAGCGCGTCGGTGACGGCGTCAGCTGGGGTCGTGCCCCAGCTGACACCCAGCTCCCGCAGATGCTCTTCATTGATGGTCACGATGTGCGCAGCCAGCTCAACCTGCTCCAGCGGCACATCAAGCGCACGCAGCCAGCGTCCGGTATCGCGCAGCGCGTCCTGCGTGTCGCGCAGCAGCAGACCGTTGGTGCGGCTGTCCACCGTTACGCTGCCGCGCGGCGTCATCAGCGTGCGCTCGGCCTGCAGGCTGCGATAGACGTCGCTGGCGCTGGCGTAGTGCAGCGTGACGGTTTGCTGCACAAGCGGCGTTTGCTGCTGCTTTGCTTCGCGCTCCGCTTCAGCCTGCTGGATCTGCTTTTGCTGCCAGCTCTCCGGGTAGACCAGCAGTACGCCCTCTTCCTGCACAATGCTGAGTTTTGCCAGTCTGGCAACCAGCGTCAGCGCGCGATCGGCGTCAACATTCTCCAGCCGCAGCGATAACCGCCCTTCCACACCGGGCGCGATAAGCAGATTGGTCTGCCGGTAATCAGCCACCGCCTGCAAAATACGCCCGACCGGCGCATCGTCAAACACCAGGCTGAAGCGATCGTCATCAGCGTGCAGCGGCGAGCTCAGCCCCAGACACAACATCAGTGCCATCCTTTTCATTGTGACCTCCTTTTATTGACCATGTGATGTGCTGAGGTGGACAGCTGTGCGCGGCGGTCAGTCTGAGCGTGCGTGCGGTTAACTCTGCCACCTGCCAGGGGGCTTCCGGGAAGGCCGTTTGCGCACGCAGACGATGGCTTTGCCCCTGCGGCGAAATCAGCCACGCGACAAACTGTGCCGGCCGGCCAGCAATCCCCTGCAGATGCCAGCCCTGCGGCGCGGCGGCGGCCTGGCACCGGCTGGCCGCCAGCGGCTGGAAAGGATCGCGTCCGGCAACCCATCCGCTCCACAGCAATAACAGCAGCACGCTACGATGCATCGTCTGCCTCCAGCCATAACTGCGCACTCAGCCGCCCGGCCCGGCTCTCCAGCTGAAAGCGCTGCGGCACGGGCAGTGCCGTCTCAGCCAGCGCCGCAAACAGCGGAACAAATTCCGGCCAGCTCAGCTGCAGGGCCAGCTGCGGCGGCTGACTGTCAGGCTGCCAGCTTTCCAGCAGATGGCCGCGGGCCGCCACCAGTTGTTCAAGGGACTGGCGGGCGCGCGCAGGGAGGGCAGACTGCTCCAGCCGGTCAATCTCCGCCCGGAGAGTGGCTATTGATGGCCGTGAAGCAAGCTGCTTCTGGTATGAGTGCTGTTGCTGCCGTTTCTCTGTCAGCAGGCGTTGCTGAGTTTGTCGCACCTGCTGCTGAGGCCGTAACAGCCCCCACCATGCCAGCAGCAGAATCAGCATGGCGATGCCTGCCAGGGTGCTGATACGCCACCACGGCGGCAGCGCCAGCCAGCGTTGTAAGGCGTCACTCATCTGTGACCTCCTGCAGGCGGGCGCTGAGCGTGAAGCGATAATCGCCGTTAGCCTGACGCTGCACTCTGCCCTGTCTTACCGCGGCAAACAGCGGCTGCCGGCGCAGCTGCTGGCGAAAATCACTGACCGCCGCGACGCTCTGCGCGACACCTTCCAGCAGTAGTTGCCCCTGACGCCGCTCCAGGCGGCTGAGCCACAGCGTATCCGGCATCAGCACGGGCAACTGCAGCCAGAACCGCTGCCAGTGCTGGTGCGCACGCTGCTGTTGCTGCGCCGCCTGCCACCGGGCCCACAACGCATTACGCTGCTGCTGCAGAGCGTGCTGCTGCGAGAGCTGCTGCTGCAATGCGGCCAGCGTGAGGGTGAGATCGCGCAGCGCGTCTGCCTGCCCGCACCGCAGGCGATCGCCGTGCCACCACCACAGCAGCACCGTCAGCAGCGTGGATGCCAGGACGCCGCTCAGCAGCAGCAGGCTTCGCTGCTGCTGCCGTCGCCACCGCTGCGCACGCCAGGGCAGCAGGTTAACCGCCAGCATCAGCAATCCTCCGGACGCAGCGCCAGCCCCAGCGCGACAGCAAACGCGCCCGGCTGCGCCGGCAAAGGGGGCTGCTGATAACGCAGCAGTGAAAAGGGCTGAAGAAGCTGTACGTCGGCTTCAGGCAAGGGGTGCGGCGAAGTACAGTAAAGCGTATCGGCCTGTGGAAAGGTGGCGTGCAGATGGGCAACACTCAACGGCTCAGCGGATGTGCCGCACGCGGTAGCCTCACCGGTCATGGCCCATAGCCAGTGCGTCTGCAGCGGATGAACCAGCAGCGAAGCCGGGCGCAATGCCATCTGCAAAGCCACCTGCAACAGCGCCAGGCTACTGAGTTCAAACACCTCAGGCTGCAGCCCGGCCTGCTGCAGCGGCAGCAGCCACTGGCTGATCGCCTCGCGCCGTGCCGCGGTTACGCTAAGCTTATCCGGCGTGTCAGCAGGACGGTAATCCAGCGCCAGCGACGCCGCCTCCACCGGAAACAGACGGGACGCCGAGGCGGCAACATAGCGACTGAGCGCCGGCTCGCACAGGGCCGGGGCAGGCAGCGGCAGCGTGCGCTGCAATACCAGCTGAGGCGGCAGCCCGACGCGCAGCGAGTAGCGCTTCGGCAGCTGACGCTGCCAGCGCGTTAACATCTCCTGTAACACTGCGCTGGTTTGCAACACGCCGTTGCGTAACGTATCGTGCGGCAGCGGTTGCTGCCACCAGTGGCGCAGCTGCCATCCATGACGACGGCGCTCTACAGCCAGCGCACAGAGTTGTCCGTTCTGGATATCCAGGCCAATTTGCCAGTGCTGAAAAGCCATGCGCGCGATCTCCTTATCGTGATGAGGAACGGGACGCTGACCCGCACGCGCAAGGGTGACCGCAGGGCGGCAATCCGAACCATGACGGGTATATCAAAGCGTCAGGCTTGCCTTTATACTACCGCGCGATTGTTTATAAACTGCCCAAACGCCAACAGATGGGAATTCTCAGGTGAAGTTCGTAAAGTATTTATTGATCCTTGCAGTGTGTTGCATTTTGCTGGGAGCCGGCACGGTTTATGGTTTGTACAAATACATAGAGCCGCAGCTGCCTGATGTGAACACATTGAAAGATGTGCGCCTGCAAACGCCGATGCAGGTTTATAGCGCGGATGGCGAGCTAATCGCGCAATATGGCGAAAAGCGCCGCGTCCCGCTTACGCTGCAGCAGATGCCGCCTGAGCTCATCAAAGCGTTTATCGCCACCGAAGATAGCCGTTTCTATGAGCACCACGGCGTTGATCCGGTGGGTATTTTCCGTGCCGCCAGCATCGCGCTGATGTCCGGGCACGCCTCACAGGGCGCAAGTACCATTACGCAGCAGCTGGCGAGGAACTTCTTCCTCAGCCCGGAACGCACCCTGATGCGAAAAATCAAGGAAGCCTTCCTGGCGATTCGTATTGAGCAGCTGCTGAGCAAAGACGAAATCCTCGCGCTGTATCTCAATAAGATCTATCTCGGCTACCGTGCTTATGGCGTCGGCGCTGCTGCCCAGGTCTATTTTGGTAAGCCGGTGGATCAGCTCTCCCTGAGTGAGATGGCAATGATCGCCGGCCTGCCTAAGGCCCCTTCAACCTTCAACCCGCTCTACTCACATACGCGGGCGCTGGCGCGTCGCAACGTGGTGCTGGCGCGTATGCTGGACCAGAATTACATCACCCAGCAGCAGTATGACGAAGCCCGAAATTCGCCGCTGACCGCCTCTTATCACGGGCCGGAAATCGCCTTCTCTGCGCCGTACCTCAGTGAAATGGTGCGTCAGGAGATGGTGAAGCGTTATGGCGATCGCGCCTATGACGATGGATACAAGGTGTATACCACCGTGACGCGTCGTTTGCAGGAAGCCGCACAGCAGGCGGTGCGTAATAACGTGATGGCGTACGACATGCGTCACGGCTACCGCGGCCCGACCAACGTGCTGTGGAAAGTGGGTGAGGCAAGCTGGGATAACACCCGCATTCTGAACACGCTGAAAAACCTGCCGACCTACGGCCCGCTGAACGCCGCGGTGGTGACCAGCGCCAGTGCCGATGAAGCCACGGCGATGCTTAAAGATGGCAGCAGTGTCTCACTGACGCTGGCGGGCGTGCGCTGGGCGCGTGCCTACAAATCGGATACGCTGCAAGGCCCGACGCCGCGCAGCGTGACGCAGGTGCTGCAGGCTGGCCAGCAGATCTGGGTGCGCAAAGTGGGCGATGCCTGGTGGCTGGGCCAGGTGCCGCTGGTGAACTCCGCGCTGGTGTCGCTGAATCCGGAAGATGGCGCGGTGCGCGCCCTGGTCGGCGGCTTCGACTTCAACCAGAGCATGTTCAACCGCGCCACGCAGGCGCTGCGTCAGGTGGGATCGAATATCAAGCCGTTCCTGTATACCGCGGCGATGGACCGCGGGCTGACGCTGGCCTCTATCCTCAACGACGTACCGATTTCCCGCTGGGATGCCGGTGCCGGTGCCGACTGGCGCCCCAAAAACTCACCGCCGACTTACGCCGGTCCTATCCGCTTACGTCAGGGGCTGGGTGAATCCAAAAACGTGGTGATGGTGCGCGCCATGCGTGCAATGGGCGTCGATTATGCCGCAGAGTACCTGCAGCGCTTTGGCTTCCCGGCGGAGAACATCATTCATACCGAGTCCCTGGCGCTGGGTGCCGCCTCCTTTACCCCTATGCAGGTGGTGCGCGGCTATGCGGTAATGGCCAACGGCGGTTTCCTTGTGGATCCGTACTTCATTGCCAAAATCGAGAACGAACAGGGTGATGTGGTGTTTGAAGCGAAACCGAAAATTGCCTGTCCGCAGTGCAATCTGCCGGTGATTTACGGCGACACCAAAAAGTCGGTGGCCCTGAACGAAGAGAGCGTGGAGAACGTCGCCACCTCCGATCAGGCACAGAACCAGACCGTGCCGCAGCCCGCGCTGGAACAGGTGCCGGCGCAGCCGCAGTCCGGCAGCGAACAGCAGTATGCGCCGCACGTCATTAACACGCCGCTGTCGTTCCTGATCAAGAGTGCGCTCAACTCCAACATCTTTGGTGAACCGGGCTGGATGGGCACCGGCTGGCGCGCCGGCCGTGACCTGAAGCGCAATGACATCGGCGGTAAAACCGGTACCACGAACAGCTCGAAAGATGCCTGGTTCTCAGGCTATGGCCCGGGTGTGGTGACCTCGGTGTGGATCGGCTTTGATGACTCCCGTGCGCTGGGACGCTCAACGGTTTCCGGTGCCATTCCGGATCAGATCTCCGGTTATGAGGGTGGCGCGAAGAGTGCGCAACCGGCGTGGGACGATTATATGAAAGCCGCGCTGGATGGGGTTCCGGTACAGCCGCTGACACCGCCGGACGGCGTGGTCACGGTGACGATCGATCGCAGCACCGGCAAGCTGGCGAACGGCGGTGGCAACACGCGCCAGGAGTATTTCATTAACGGCACACAGCCAACTGAATATTCCGTGCACGATGTCGGTACCACCATCATGGACAATGGCGGCGAAAGCCACGAACTGTTCTGATCAAAAAAGCCGGCGCATCTGCCGGCTTTTTTTGGGGCATACTGCAGCGCGATCAGTACTGCAGGCGTCCCTGCTTCACCAGCCACTCCCGCACCATAAACAGCGCACTGACGTTACGTGCTTCGCGGAAATCCGGCTCTTCCAGCAGCGCCAGCAGGTTGTTCAGCGGCCAGCGACGCACAATCAGCGGTTCCGGTTCATCCCCTTCCAGCTTCTCTTCGTACAGGCCTTCCGCCACCACGATGTTCATCTTGCTGGAAAAATAGGAGGGCGCCATCGTCAGTTTACCCAGCGCTTCCAGCTGGGTGGCACCAAACCCCACCTCCTCTTTCAGTTCACGATCGGCCGCTTCAAAGGCGCTTTCACCGGGGTCGATCAGCCCTTTCGGAAAGCCCAGTTCGTAGCTCTCCAGCCCGACGGCGTACTCCTGAATCAGAATAACGTCATCACCCAGAATCGGCACAATCATCACGGCTTCGCGCCCGGAAGGCTTCATACGCTCGTAAACGCGGCGCGCCCCGTTACTGAAAGCGAGGTCAACCGCTTCGATGGTAAACAGGCGGGAGCGGGCCACCGCTTCCACGTTGAGGATGTCAGGTTTTTTCAGGGAAGTTGTCATATCAGCCTCAAACTTTGCACTGCCATGTGAAACGCGATGACGCCAGCATACCGAAGCCTGCCGTATTGTGCGACACGCAACGCGGGTTCAGCATGGTGACATAGATTGCCCGCACGCCGCTAACAACTTATTGCTATTTCAGCATGCCGAATTTGCTGATAAGTCAACGGGGTAAGTGCAAATTCAGAAAATACCGATATTTAATTGAGGCTGGTCTGGTTAACATCCTATTAAGGAATACTCTAATAAATTATAATTCAATGATTTTGCGCGTTATTTTGTCTTGCCTGCCTCTTGTCAGAATGACTTCTGCTCGCCAAAATTGACTTGTATTAAAGGTTTTACCGGGAGTACATCGTAACCGTGACGGCAGATTTTTGGCTGGATTGAGCATAGCATGAGCACTTTTATCGTCATTCTGGCTGTCATGCTGGTCTGTTCATTAGTGGCAGGGATTGGCTATTGGTACGCTATGCGGCATCGTCCGCCGTTGGCGAAACCCCTGCCGTTTCTCAGTCCTCCCTGTCGCAAGCTCACGGACGAAGAGCGTGCTGCCGTCGAAAAGTATATTGCTTCGCTGGGCAATCAACCGCGCCAGCCGCGTCATGCGCGATCCCAGCGACTCTCCCGTGAGCCCGAAACCCTGGCGCTTACGGCCCAAAGCAACAACGTGTATCCCGTTACCCGCTCCATTACCCGTTACGGCCTCTCAACCGACGATCCGCAGAAATGGCGCTACTATCTGGACGAAGTTGAAGTCCATCTGCCGCCGCTGTGGGAACAGTACATTGCTGAAGAAAACTACGTTGAGCTGATACGCACCCAGACGCTGCCGCTGGTGATCTCGCTGAACGGCCACTCGCTGGTCAGCTATGCCGTAGAACAACCGGCGCTGCCGCCGCTGGTGCGGCCGATGGCGACGAACGCCTCGATCCGCAAAGAAGAGAGCGAAAACGTTGAGCTGCTGCAGGTGCGTAAAGAGTCTCCGGAAGAGTATCAGCTGTCCCGCGCTGACGGCACGCGCGAAGCGACCGCCATCTGCTGCGGCTTTTTACTGCTGTTTCTCAGCCTGGTGCTGCCGGGCAGCGCGATGGTGTGGATTGCCCTGCTCGGCGGCGCGATCATCGTCGTGAGCCTGTGGTTTATGTACCGCTTTCCCGGTGAAAAAGGCCTGCGCGATGTGCACTGCCTGCGCGGATCGCCCAAGCGCTGGGGATTATTTGGCGAATCCAATCAGGAACAGAGCAATATCTCCCTGGGCATTATTGATTTGGTTTATCCGGCACACTGGCAGCCCTATGTGGCCCACGATCTCGGCCAGGTGACGGATGTCGATATCTATCTGAATCGTCAGGTGGTGCGTCAGGGGCGTTTTCTGTCGCTGCAGGATGAAGTGCGTAACTTCCCGGTGCAGCGCTGGCGCAAAAACCTGGTGCTGGCGTGCGGATCGCTGCTGATACTGGCCATGCTGTTTACCTGGATTCCTCTCAGTATGCCGATCAAGCTCAGCCTCGCGTGGCTGAAAGGCACAGAGAGCATCGAGGTCAGCAGCGTTGATAAACTGACCGCCCTGCCGCTGCATATTGGCGACAGCCTGAAGGTGAACGGAACCGGCATGTGCTCCGTGCCCGGCAACTATCAGAGCAACCGCAGCTATGCCTATCTGCCGTTTGACTGCTCGGCCATTTACTGGAACAACGCCGCCCCGCTGCCTCAGCCGCAGTCCGATATTATTGATAAAGCCGCTGCGCTGCTGGATACCACCACCCGCCAGCTGCATCCGGAAACAAACACCGATCCGAAAATCAACCCGCAGCTGGCTTCCGCGATTCAGAAATCAGGTATGATCCTGCTGGATGATTTTGCCGATCTGGTGCTGAAAACCCAGGATCTGTGCAGTCAGCAGCAGGATTGCGTGCGCCTGAAGAATGCGCTTGTCAATCTGGGTAATGCCAAAGACTGGGATACGCTGATTCATCGTGCGGATTCCGGCAAGCTCAACGGCATGAACGTCCTGCTGCGTCCGGTCAGCGCTGAAGCGCTGGAAAACCTCGTCAATACCGCCACCTCAACGTTCTTCTCGCGGGAGACGCGTCGCGCGGCCGAAACGCTGAACAGTCCGCCACCGGGCGGATTCCTGATTATCAGCGATGAAGGCCGGCAGATGGTCAGCCAGCCGCAGCCGACAGTGTCGCTGTTTGATCTGGATGCCCCTGCGCAGTGGCGCGAGCTGCAGCGGCTGTCAGGCATGCTGCTGCATACGCCGTTTGCGGCCAGCGGCATCATTACCAGCATTACCACCGATGCCAATGGTACGCGCCACATTGCCCTGCATAACGAACCGGACGCGATGGCGCAGTGGCGCTACCTTGGTACGGCGCTGCTGATGCTGGTGCTGATCGCCAGCGTCATCGTCAATGGCCTGCTGGCCCTGCGCCGGGTGCATCGCAACCGCCTGCGCATGGCGGAAATTCAGCAGTACTATGACAAATGTTTTAACCACAACCTCAGCACTATGCAGAGCGTGCGCTCCCTGTTCTGAGCCCTGCGCTTCTGTGCTACCCTGTCGCCCGTTTTTACGCAGGAAAGCCCTGTCCGCAGCTATTTCAACCGTGCTGGCGCGGCAAAATCGGCTTTCCGCGCTTGATTTCTGACTTTTCACCCATACTGATGGGTATCCGATGAAGGCCCGAATCCTTTCTGCCTGGCGAGACGACGCGCAGCGCTGCCACCCCGGGCGTAAAAGCAGGAGCCGTGATGAAAGAAAAATCCAGCGAAGGCGTACGCCTCGATAAATGGCTGTGGGCCGCGCGTTTCTATAAAACCCGTGCGCTGGCCCGCGAAATGATCGAAGGCGGCAAAGTGCACTACAACGGACAGCGCAGCAAGCCGAGCAAACTGGTCGAGCTGCAGGCAGAACTGACGCTGCGCCAGGGCAACGATGAGCGCACGGTGATCGTTACCGCGATTGGCGATCAGCGCCGTCCGGCCAGCGAAGCCCAGCACATGTATGCTGAAACAGCTGCCAGCATTGAAAAACGCGAGAAAACCGCGCTGGCGCGCAAGATGAACGCGCTGTCGATGCCGCACCCGGATCGCCGCCCGGACAAGAAAGAGCGCCGCGATCTGATGAAATTTAAATTGTCGGGCGATGAATAATCCGCGCCCCCACGAGAGAAACCTTATGTCTGCTCAAGATCAACTGCACCGTTACCTGTTCGAAAACGTCGCTGTGCGCGGCGAACTGGTTAACGTATCTCAAACCTGGCGCGACGTCGTGGCCAACCACACTTACCCGGAGCCGGTAAAAACGCTGCTGGGTGAACTGCTGGTCGCCACCAGCCTGCTCACCGCCACGCTGAAGTTTGACGGTGATATTACCGTGCAGCTGCAGGGCGACGGCCCGCTGACGCTGGCGGTGATCAACGGTAACAATCGTCAGGAACTGCGCGGCGTGGCGCGGCTGAAAGAGGATGCCAGCATTGCCCCGGGCAGCAGCCTGAAAGAGATGGTGGGTAACGGCTACCTGGTGATTACCATTTCCCCGGAAAAAGGCGAGCGCTATCAGGGCGTGGTCGGTCTGGAAGCCGAGACGCTGGCAGGCTGCCTGGAAGATTACTTCATGCGTTCTGAGCAGCTGCCGACGCGCCTGTTTATCCGCACCAGTGACCAGGGTGCGGCGGGCATCCTGCTGCAGGTTCTGCCAGCGCAGGAACCGAGCATGGATGACTTTGAGCATCTGGCCACGCTGACCGAAACCGTGAAGAGCGAAGAGCTGATCGACCTGCCGGCAACCGACGTGCTGTGGCGTCTTTATCACCAGGAAGAAGCCACCGTGTTTGATCCTTCACCGGTCTGCTTCAGGTGCACCTGCTCGTTTGAGCGCTGCGGTGAAGTGCTGAAAACGCTGCCGGAAGCCGAGGTGGATGAGATTCTGGCTGAAGATGGCAAGATCGACATGCACTGCGACTACTGCGGTTCGCACTACGTTTACGATGCTGTCGATATTGCGGCTATCCGAAAAGCGCCTTCCGCCAGCAGCGATCAGCTGCATTAATTTCCTCTGCGGGCGGTTTTTCCGTCCGCTTTTTCCCCCGCCGTACCCCGATGATTTTGTTCGGAAATTAACTAATTAACGCTGACTTTAGTTACATAACTGGCAGATTTCGCTGCTTGTCACGTTCCAGTTCGCATTTTTAACTATCTTCACTTTTCCACCCCGCTCAGATGTGTACACTGCGCGCGATCTGTCCTGTGCGGCAATGCGCAGCGAGGCAGACGCCCTCATAAAAATGCAATGAAGTACCGATTTAAGGAGCAGTCACATGCGCGTTAACGGCCTGACATCGCAAGACCTTGCCGCTTTGGGCATCCACGACACCACTGAGGTGGTCTACAACCCTGATTACGAGACGCTGTTTCAGGAAGAAACCCGCCCCGAACTGGAAGGTTATGCGCGAGGCACCCTGACGCAGAGCGGCGCCATCGCCGTGGATACCGGCATCTTCACCGGTCGCTCGCCAAAAGATAAATACATTGTGCGTGATGACACCACCCGCGACACGCTGTGGTGGAACGACAGCGGCAACGGTAAAAATGATAACCAGCCGATGTCGCAGGAGACCTGGCAGGCGCTGAAAGATCGCTGCACACAGCAGCTTTCCGGCAAGCGTCTGTTCGTGATTGACGCGTTCTGCGGCGCCAACCCGGATACCCGCCTGAGCGTACGTTTTGTGATGGAAGTGGCCTGGCAGGCGCACTTTGTGAAGAACATGTTCATCCGCCCGAGCGAGGAAGAGCTGGCAAACTTCACGCCGGATTTCGTGGTGATGAATGCCGCCCGCTGCACCAATCCGGACTGGCAGGCGCAGGGACTGCATTCAGAAAACTTCATTGCTTTTAACCTTACCGAGCGCATGCAGCTGATTGGCGGCACCTGGTACGGCGGCGAAATGAAAAAAGGATTGTTCGCCATCATGAACTACCTGCTGCCGCTGAAGGGGATTGCCTCCATGCACTGCTCAGCCAACGTCGGCAAAGCGGGTGATGTCGCGGTATTCTTTGGCCTTTCCGGCACCGGCAAGACCACGCTGTCGACCGATCCGGAGCGCCAGTTGATTGGCGATGACGAACACGGCTGGGATGATGATGGCGTATTCAACTTTGAGGGTGGCTGCTACGCCAAAACCATCAACCTGTCTGAGCAGGCCGAACCCGAAATTTACCGGGCCATTCGTCGCAACGCGCTGCTGGAAAACGTCGTGGTGCGGGCTGACGGCAGCGTAGACTACGCCGACGGCAGCAAAACCGAAAACACCCGCGTGTCCTATCCGATCGAGCACATTGAAAACATCGTGCAGCCGGTCTCAAAAGCGGGCCACGCGAAGAAAGTGATCTTCCTCACCGCTGATGCCTTTGGCGTGCTGCCGCCGGTATCGCGTTTAACGCCTGCGCAGACGCAGTACCACTTCCTGTCTGGCTTTACTGCCAAGCTGGCCGGTACCGAGCGCGGCGTCACGCAGCCAACACCGACCTTCTCTGCCTGCTTCGGCGCGGCGTTTCTGACGCTGCACCCTACGCAATATTCCGACGTCCTGGTGAAGCGGATGGAAGCGGCAGGTGCGCAGGCTTATCTGGTGAATACCGGCTGGAACGGCAGCGGCAAACGCATGTCGCTGAAAGATACCCGCGCCATTATCAATGCGATTCTGGCCGGTGAGCTGGATGAGGCGGAGACAGAAACGCTGCCGGTGTTTAATCTGCAGGTGCCTGTTGCGCTGGCCGGCGTGGATAACGCCATTCTCGACCCGCGTCGCAGCTGGGAGAGCGAAGCCGCCTGGCAGCAGGCTGCGCAGGATCTGGCACAGCGCTTTATCACCAACTTTGAACGCTACACCGATAATGACGCCGGTAAGGCGCTGGTGCAGGCAGGCCCGCAGCTGTAAGGCGGTGGCGGCGTCAACCTCTCAGTTGCGCCGCACTATTCCGCCAGGCAGGCCCGGTGCGGGCCTGCCTGATGCCGCAGGACATCCGGCGGTAAAGCGGACATAACAGGTCAATCAGCTGTGCACGTGACCTGACGGCGCCAGACTGCTGGCATCCGGCAGCGGCAGCCACGCACGAATGCGTAATCCGCCGCGTTCGCTATCACCAATCTCCAGCGACCCTTCATGCGCATCAATAATCCGCTGCACAATCGCCAGGCCCAGCCCGGTGCCGCTGGTGCTGCGCGCGCTGTCGCCGCGTACAAACGGCTGGAACAGATGCTGCAGCTGATCCGGCTTGATACCCGGCCCGTCATCTTCCACCTGGAACCAGGCGCGGTTCAGCTCCCTGCCGCTGCTGACTTTAATCCAGCCATTGCCATAGCGCGCCGCGTTGACCACCAGATTGGCGACTGCGCGCTTAATCGACAGCGGATTGATATCAAGCATCAGCTCTTCATCCATCACCGCGTTGTCAATTTCACGTTCGTAGCCGCTCTCGGCCGCTACTACTTCGCCCAGCACGCTGTTGAGATCGGCGCGTTCCGTCTGCATCTCCTGGCCGGTGCGCAGATAATCGATGAACTGCTCAATGATGGCGTTGCACTCTTCGATATCTTTATTGATTGACTCCGCCAGGTAGCCATCTTCTTCGCCCATCATTTCCGTGGCGAGACGGATGCGCGTCAGCGGAGTACGCAGATCGTGGCTCACGCCCGCCATCAGCAGAGTGCGGTCATCAGCCAGCTGCTTCACCCCTGCCGCCATCTGGTTAAAGGCGCGCGTCACTGACCGCACTTCCGATGCGCCATATTCGCGCAGCGGTGGCGGAATGATGCCTTTACCTACCTGCAGCGCAGCGTGCTCCAGATCAACCAGCGGCCGGTTCTGAATGCGGATAAACAGCCACGCCCCGCCAATGGCCAGCAGCATAATCGCCAGCGTATAGCGGAACAGCGGAGAGAAGTCGCCCTGATGGATCTCCGTAAGCGGGACGCGTACCCAGATATCCGGGGACAGCCAAGTCTTCAGCCATACCACCGGCGAGTTTTTATTCACTTCCACCCGCACGTCGGTCGGCCCGCCCAGCTGCTGCGCCATCTGCTCGCTGAGGAATTCATAATGCTGCGCCCAGCGCAACCCGCTCTCTTCCGCCGCCGCGTTGGTGTACAGCGAAATGCCCAGTTCGCGATAAATCTCGCGCCGGAACGCCGGCGGTACTTCCAGCTGCGTGCCATCTTCCAGCTGCAGCCGGTCGGTCATCAGCATACGGACTTCATAGGCGAGGACTTTATTGAACTGCTGCAGGCTGGGAAGAATGGCGAAATTCAGCACCACCAGGTAGGTCGTTACCAGGCTGACAAACAGCAAGGTAACGATCAGAAGCAGGGTGCGGGCAAACGAACTGCGGGGAGAGAAGCGCAATCGCCTCATGCTTTGCTGCCGTCCGGAACGAACACGTAGCCAAGCCCCCAGACAGTCTGGATGTAGCGCGGATGAGCAGGGTCCTCTTCCACCATGCGGCGCAGACGCGAAATCTGGACGTCGATGGACCGCTCCATCGCGCTGTATTCACGGCCACGCGCCAGGTTCATCAGCTTATCGCGCGACAGCGGCTCACGCGGGTGGCTGACCAGCGCTTTCAGCACGGCAAACTCACCGCTGGTAAGCGGCATCGGCTCATCTTCACGGAACATTTCGCGGGTGCCGAGGTTAAGTTTGAATTTACCAAACGCAATGACCGCTTCTTCCTGCGAAGGCGCACCCGGCAGTTCATTTGCCTGACGACGCAGCACGGCGCGAATACGCGCCAGCAGTTCACGCGGGTTAAACGGTTTTGGAATGTAGTCATCGGCACCGATCTCCAGCCCGACGATGCGGTCCACTTCTTCGCCTTTGGCGGTGACCATAATGATTGGCATCGGATTGCTCTGGCTGCGCAGACGACGGCAGATAGAGAGACCATCTTCGCCCGGCAGCATCAGGTCCAGCACCATTAAGTGGAAGGATTCACGAGTCAGCAGACGATCCATCTGCTCGGCGTTGGCGACGCTGCGCACCTGAAAGCCCTGTTCGGTGAGATAGCGTTCGAGCAGTGCGCGCAGACGCATATCATCATCGACGACCAGAATTTTGTAGTTCTCTTGCATGTTCAACTCCCAAAGGCGCCATTGCCTGAGCCGATATTGTGTAAAAAAGATGCCCGTCTGTGACAGTCATTATTGGTTTATATTCTAGCCGAAATTGTTACAAAGCATATTAAACAGCAGCTTAACCTGAATTTCGACCCGCAGATGGGGCCTGGCTCGCGCTTTGTGACAGCCGTTAGCGCTTGTCTGAAAAATCAGCGTATTTTCTGTTTGCGGCTGGCTCAGGCGGTGTCACCGCCGCCCTGAGCGCCGCCTGGCACCGGCTGCGCAACTATCACCCAGCATTAAATATGAACAATCAACTCATACGCAGCACAAAATAATGCCGCTTTGCATTAAGTTGCGCATCCGCGCTCGGAACAATGCCCGGCGCGCCCTGAACCAGGCCATTTTAAAATAAAGCCTGATAAATCAGTTAATAAAGCTTACTTTCGCTTCGCCGGATGATCTCCGAAACTGCTCAGGTAGCGGCTTGAATAAGTTCATGTGGAGAAAGAAAAATGAAAAAAACCGTTATTCTGCTGGGCGCGCTGGTGCTTTCCAGTCTGACGCAGGTCCAGGCGGCCACGCCGGCAGGAGAAGCAGCAGGCGCACAGGCTTCAACAACAGCAAAAGGTAACTCAGATGCCATTGGCATCGGCGCAGTGGGCGCACTGCTCGGCGTGGCGCTCGCCACCATGGGCGGCGGCGATCACGGTGGCAGCAGCACATCAACCACCACCGCCACGACGCCCGGCAAGTAAGGTGTCTCTCAGGCGGCGCAGTCACCCTGTGCCGCCGTTTTTGCATGCCGGTTACGGCACATCCTTCACATAGTCGATACGGTTCACAAACCACATTTTCTGCCCTTCCGGCGTATTGACGATGACTTCGTCATCCACGGCTTTTTTGATCAGCGCGCGCGCCATCGGTGAATCAATCGAGATGTAGTCTTTGACCGTTTCGCCATAGATCTCATCCGGGCCGACAATGCGAAAGCGCTTCACTTCTCCCTGCTCGTTTTCCACCTCTACCCAGGCACCAAAAAAGACTTTCCCCTCCTGCTGCGGGGCGTAATCCACAATTTTCAGCTCGGCCAGGCACTTACGCAGATAGCGCACGCGGCGATCGATCTGGCGCAGCAGACGCTTATTGTAGGTGTAATCGGCGTTTTCGGAGCGGTCGCCGAGGCTGGCAGCCCAGGAGACAATGCGCGTGATTTCCGGACGCTTTTCGTTCCACAGATGGTCGTGCTCTGCACGCAGCTTGTTATAGCCTTCGCGGGTAATGAGTTGGGTTTTCATGGCGCTCACTTGTGATCATGGTGCTCGGTGCTGCACAGAGGCTACCATAAATGACGCTATGGCCGGAGTACGGCGACAGCGCTTTTTCCCGTGCCGGGCGTAAAGGGCGGATGGCGGAAGCCGCATTCAGAAAAAGACGGATTCCCCGCTCCCCGGCTGGCAATTTGCAGTCTCAATCCGTATAACTGTGCCCTGTTTCTCACCCTGTATAGCCGTAGATGATGATGAAAGATTCGCTGAGCCAGATTATTGCAAGTGAGCTGCAGGCGCGCCCTGAACAGGTTGATGCCGCCGTTCGCCTGCTGGATGAAGGGAATACCGTGCCGTTTATTGCACGTTACCGTAAGGAAGTGACCGGCGGGCTGGATGATACCCAGCTGCGTGCGCTGGAGAGCCGTCTTGGCTATCTGCGTGAGCTGGAGGAACGCCGCCAGTCGATTCTGAAATCCATTGAAGACCAGGGCAAGCTGACGCCGGAATTAGCCACTGCCATTCAGGGCACGCTGAATAAAACCGAGCTGGAAGACCTGTATCTGCCTTACAAACAGAAGCGCCGTACGCGCGGTCAGATTGCGATTGAAGCCGGGCTTGCCCCGCTGGCCGACACCCTGTGGCAGGATCCCTCACACGACCCGGAACAGCTGGCTGCAACCTATGTTGATGCGGACAAAGGTGTCGCCGATGTCCGCGCCGCGCTGGACGGCGCACGCTATATCCTGATGGAACGCTTCGCTGAAGACGCCGCGCTGCTGGCGAAAGTGCGTGATTATCTGTGGAAGAACGCGCATCTGGTGTCACGCGTGGTGGAAGGCAAAGAAGAAGAAGGCGCGAAATTCCGCGACTACTTCGATCACCATGAAGCACTGAGCAGCGTGCCGTCGCACCGCGCGCTGGCGATGTTCCGCGGCCGCAACGAAGGTGTGCTGCAGCTGTCGCTTAATGCCGATCCGCAACATGAAGAAGCGCCGCGCGAAAGCCATGGCGAAACGCTGATTGCCGACCACCTCGGTCTGCGCCTGAACAACGCACCGGCCGACAGCTGGCGCAAAGCGGTAGTGAGCTGGACCTGGCGCATCAAGGTGTTGCTGCACCTCGAAACCGAACTGATGGGCACCGTGCGCGAACGCGCCGAAGACGAAGCGATCAACGTCTTTGCCCGTAACCTGCACGACCTGCTGATGGCCGCTCCGGCCGGTATGCGGGCCACCATGGGGCTGGACCCCGGCCTGCGCACCGGTGTGAAAGTGGCCGTGGTTGATGCCACCGGCAAACTGGTCGCCACCGATACCATCTATCCGCACACCGGGCAGGCCGCCAAAGCGGCGAGCGCCGTGGCCGCGCTCTGCGTGAAACACCAGGTTGAGCTGGTGGCGATTGGGAACGGCACCGCCTCCCGCGAAACCGAACGCTTTTTCCTGGATGTGCAGAAACAGTTCCCGCAGATTAAAGCGCAGAAAGTGATTGTCAGCGAGGCGGGCGCATCGGTCTATTCTGCCTCCGAGCTGGCTGCCCAGGAGTTTCCGGATCTGGATGTTTCGCTGCGTGGCGCCGTCTCGATCGCCCGCCGCCTGCAGGATCCGCTGGCTGAACTGGTCAAAATTGATCCAAAATCCATCGGCGTTGGCCAGTATCAGCACGACGTCAGCCAGAGCCAGCTGGCGAAAAAGCTGGATGCCGTGGTGGAGGATTGCGTAAACGCCGTCGGCGTTGACCTCAACACCGCATCGGTTGCGCTGCTGACGCGCGTGGCTGGCCTGACACGCATGATGGCACAGAATATTGTCAGCTGGCGCGATGAAAACGGACGTTTCCAGAACCGCCAGCAGCTGCTGAAGGTGAGCCGTCTGGGGCCGAAAGCCTTTGAACAGTGCGCCGGCTTCCTGCGCATTAATCACGGCGATAACCCGCTGGATGCCTCCACGGTCCACCCGGAAGCCTATCCGCTGGTGGAGCGTATCCTCACTGCCACGGAACAGGCGCTGAGCGATCTGATGGGCAATCCCGGCAGCCTGCGCAACCTGAATGCGCGTGACTTCACTGACGAGCGCTTCGGCCTGCCGACGGTGACCGACATCATCAAAGAGCTGGAAAAACCAGGCCGCGACCCGCGTCCGGAGTTTAAAACGGCGCAGTTTGCCGAAGGCGTGGAAACCCTCAGCGATCTGCTGCCGGGTATGATTCTGGAAGGCGCGGTCACGAACGTCACCAACTTTGGTGCCTTTGTCGATATCGGCGTCCATCAGGACGGCCTGGTGCACATCTCATCGCTGTCTGACAAGTTCGTCGAAGACCCGCATCAGGTGGTGAAAGCCGGGGATATCGTGAAAGTCAAAGTGATGGAAGTGGATCTGCAGCGTAAGCGTATCGCGCTCACCATGCGTCTGGACGAGCAGCCCGGTGAGAGCAGCGCGCGCAGCGCAGGCGGCAACCGCGCGGCAGACAAAGCGGCACGGCCCGCTGGCGGTAAACCGCGCGGCAAACCCGCCAGCGCGGGCGTCGGCAACAGCGCCATGGGCGACGCGCTCGCCGCCGCGCTGGGTAAAAAACGCTAACGCAGCGTCATCAGTGCGCGGAGCCGCTCAGCGCTCCGCGCTTGCTGAGTTGATAAATTGTCCCTTCGGTCTAGGCTGAAAAAATAACCTTCCGCCTGGCCCAGCGATCTGATGGACAAAATCAACACGCTTCTCGACGAGATATACGACGGCAATTTCCCTGTTATCGCCCGGGAGCGCCTGCTTTCACACATTCGCGCCGCCCGCGACAGGGTCAAACTGCCGCGTAAAGCGCACTGGGATGAAAAAGATGTGGTGCTGATCAGCTACGCCGATCAGTTTCGTGAACCCGAGCAGCCCACGCTGGCCAGCTTCTCCCGCTTCTATCAGCAACATCTGCAGTCCACCTTCAATCTGGTGCACCTGCTGCCGTTTTTCCCCTACTCCTCGGATGACGGTTTCTCCGTCATTGATTACCACCAGGTGAACCCGATCTGCGGTGACTGGCAGCATATTGCCGCGCTGCACAGCGAAACCCGGCTGATGTTTGATTTTGTCTGTAACCACATGTCATCGCACAGCGCCTGGTTTCGTCACTTTCTAGCTCAGGATCCCGGCTGGGACGATTTTTTTATCAGCATGCCGCCGGCGACCGATCTCAGCGCGGTGACGCGCCCGCGTACCTCGCCGCTGCTGACGCCGTTTGAGATGGCGGATGGCGAAACGCGGTTTATCTGGACCACGTTCAGCGCCGATCAGATCGATCTCAACTTTGCCAATCCGGAAGTGCTGATCCGCATGGTGGGCGTGCTGCTGGACTACCTGAACAAAGGCGCAGACTACGTACGGCTGGATGCAGTGGGCTATATGTGGAAAACGCCCGGCACCTCCTGTATTCACCTGCCCAAAACCCACCAGCTGGTGAAGCTGTTTCGCGCTATTGCCAACGAAGTCGCACCGGGCACGGTGATCATCACGGAGACCAACGTGCCGCACAAAGACAACATCAGCTATTTCGGTAACGGCCACGACGAAGCGCAGATGGTGTATCAGTTCTCCCTGCCACCGCTGGTACTGCACGCCATTCATTCCGGTTCAGCGCGCGCGCTGCGTCAGTGGGCGGGCTCACTGGACCTCGGCAGCGGCGGCACCACCTTCTTCAATTTCCTGGCCTCACACGACGGCATCGGCCTTAATCCGGCACGGGGGATTTTATCGGAAGTGGAAATCGTGGCGCTGGTGCGCGAGCTGGCGCTGGAAGGGGCGCTGGTGTCATATAAAAACAACCCGGACGGCAGCACCAGCCCGTACGAAATCAACGTCACCTATCTGGACGCCCTCAACCATCAGAAGGATGACGATGACACCCGCCTGCGTCGCTTCCTGCTGGCACACGGCATCCTGCTGGCGTTCCCTGGCGTGCCCGCCATCTATATTCAAAGCATTCTGGGCTCGCGCAACGACAACGAAGGCGTGCGCGCGGCCGGACACAACCGCGCCATCAACCGGGAAAAATACAGCCTGCGCGAAATGGAGCGCTGGATTGGTGGTGAAAATCCGCTGCGTCAGCAGGTGTTTGAGCGCTTAAGCGCGCTGATCCAGCTGCGCACGCGTCAGCCCGCGTTTCATCCGGATAACCCGATGACGCTGCTGGAGAGCGAGAACGCCCTGCTGATGCTGCGTCGCCATCAGGCGGGCAAAGAGGATGGCCTGCTGTGCGTGTTTAATCTCAGCAGCCGGGATGTCACCACCCGGCTGCCGCAGGCGCGCCACTATCAGGATATTATCAGCGGGCAAAAAGTGGATGGCGGCCAGCCGCTGACGCTCGCCGCCTGGCAGTTTATGTGGCTGCGCGGATAAATGTCATCACCTGCTCGCAGAAGGCCTCAGGATGCGAAATAAACGGCGCGTGCGCCGCTTTCTCCATCACCACTGAAGGGGAATGCGGCCAGCGCGCATCCAGCATGGCGGCAATGCTGCGCGGAACCAATCCGTCAAGATAGCCATACAGGCGCAGGAAAGGCACTGTCAGGTGATCCAGCGCCGGGCGTAAATCCGCATGGCGCAGAATATCCAGCCCGCTTTCCAGTACCGCCACCGGCGGCATCGGCTGCGACAGCACAATGTCTTTCAGCTGGCGCGCATCCTGCCGGGCGCGTTCGGTTCCCATGGTCTGCAACGCCAGAAAACGCTCTACGGTGCGCTGAAAATCGGTGCTCAGCTGCTGCTGAAAGCCCGCCAGCGTCTCCGGACGAATGCCCGGCCACTCTTCGCTGGCCGTAAAACAGGGGGATGACGCCACGCTGATCAGCGCCGTGACGCGCTGCGGTGCAGTCAGCGCCAGCTGACTGGCCACCAGGCCGCCGAGCGACCAGCCCAGCAGCACTGCGCGTTCAGGCAGCTGTGGCAGCAGCTGCTGCGCCATATCGGCTAATGTCATTGGCCCACAGGCCTGGCTGCGGCCATAGCCCGGCAAATCCACCAGATGCAGGCGAAAATGCGGGCTGAGTCGCGGAACAATGTCCTGCCACACTTCGGCATTCAGTCCCCAGCCGTGCAGCAGCACAAGATCGCAATCGCCCTCGCCTGTGGTGCGCCAGTAAAGCGAACTCATCGGTTACACTCCGGAAAAAGGAAAAGGAGGTCGCTATGCTAGCAATCCCGGCACTGTGTTGGCTATGCCGCCTGCCGCTGCATCTGGCACATCATGGCCTGTGCAGCAGCTGCCTGCGTCAGCTGCCGGCGTTACCGTCGCTCTGTCCCTGCTGCGGTTTACCTGGCAGCAGTGCGCATCTGTGCGGCCGCTGTCTGCGTCGCCCGCCGCCGTGGCAGGGGCTGATTTGCGTCAGCGATTACGTTCCGCCGCTCAGTCACTGGGTGCAGCAGCTGAAATTCTCACGGGTAATCGCACTCAGGGTGATGCTGGCGCGGCTGCTTTTGTTAAAATTATTAACAAAGCGCCGCTGCGCGCAGCTGCCGCGTATCGATCTGGTGCTCAGCGTGCCGCTGCATCGCCGGCGTGCCTGGCAGCGCGGTTTCAATCAGGCGGCCCTGCTGGCAAAACCGCTGGCACACTGGCTGGGCTGCGAGTACCGCGAGGGTATAAAGCGGATACGCCACGTTGCCGCCCAGCACCGGCTCAGCGCCCGGGCGCGGAAAAACAACCTGCGCGGCGCCTTTCGCCTTGAAATGCCGGTCAGCGGACGGCATATCCTGCTGATAGATGATGTGGTCACCACCGGCAATACGGTGGCGGAAATCAGCCGTATGCTGCTGGCGCAGGGCGCGGCCAGCGTACACATAGGTTGCCTGTGCCGTACCTTGTAGAGGGTCGGCGTTGGGCGTATTATAACCAGGTATTTTAGTCAACTATTGAGCAATCGCCATGATCCGTATTACTGATGCTGCGCAAGAGCACTTCGCAAAACTGCTGTCAAAACAGGAAGATGGCACCCAGATTCGCGTATTTGTTATTAATCCAGGTACGCCCACCGCCGAATGCGGCGTCTCTTACTGCCCGCCTGATGCGGTCGAGGCCACGGACACAGAACTCAAGTTTGAGAAGCTGTCAGCGTACGTGGATGAGCTGAGCGCGCCGTATCTGGAAGATGCAGAAATCGACTTCGTGACCGATAACCTGGGTTCCCAGCTGACGCTTAAAGCGCCGAACGCCAAAATGCGCAAAGTGTCAGACGATGCGCCGATGGCAGAACGGGTGGAATACCTGCTGCAGTCGCAGATCAACCCGCAGCTGGCCAGCCACGGCGGCCGCGTATCGCTGATGGAAATCACTGACGACGGCTACGCCATTCTGCAGTTTGGCGGCGGCTGTAACGGCTGTTCGATGATTGATGTCACGCTGAAAGACGGCATTGAGAAAGAGCTGCTGGCCGCTTTCCCGGAACTGAAAGGCGTGCGCGACCTGACCGAGCACCAGCGCGGCGAACACTCCTACTACTGACAGCGGTGTGCGGCAGCCTTCCGGCTGCCGCCTGCTTCAGCGCCCCTGACGCCCTTCGTTCACCACCTTCAGCAGTGCCTGCACTTTCTTATAGGTAAACATCTTCTCCAGCGGAACGCGGATTTTGCGTCGCCAGTTAGGATACTCATCCACCGTGCCCGGCACGTTTACCGGCTTTTCCATCCCCAGCCAGTCTTCCGGCTGCAGCCCCAGCAGTGCGCTGCCGGTGCTGGCCAGAAAGTGGTGAATGGCCTGACTGATGGCGGGCGTCATTGCCTGATCGGCGCTGACTGCACGCAGTGAGCGGCCGGAACCGGCCTGTTTCATCGCCTCGAGCAGCGCTGCCCTTTCGCGCGCGCGCTGTTTACGCGCCGCATTCAGCATGCTGCGTTTATCAAACTGCCCCAGCTGCTGGCGCAGCGCCAGATCGTCCTCATTCCAGAACGCGGTCATCGTGGGCAAATCATGGGTACTGGCGCTGGCGATCGACTGGTGCGGATAGGCTTCCGGCAGACGATAGCGATTATCCTGCTGCTCAAAGAACAGCACTTTCCATGAAAAGATGCCGTGATCGCGCAGCAGGCCGACAATCTCCTGCGGCACCGTTCCCAGATCTTCGCCAATCACCATGCAGCGCTGACGCTGACTCTCCAGCGCGAGAATGGCCAGCAGATCGTGCACCGGATAAGAGACGTACGCCCCTTTGTCCGCGCCTTCGCCGTAAGGGATCCACCACAGACGCAGCAGTGACATCACATGGTCAATGCGCAGCGCACCGCAGTCCCGCATGTTGGCGCGCAGCAAATCGATAAACGGCTGGTAGCCACGCTCGCGCATAACGTGCGGGTCAAGCGGCGGCAGCCCCCAGTTCTGGCCAAGCGGGCCAAGCGGGTCCGGCGGCGCACCTACCGACGCCTTTAGCTTATACAGCTGTGGGTCCTGCCAGGTTTCCGCGCTGTGCTGCGCCACGCCTACCGCCAGATCGCGATACAGCCCGACCGCCATCCCCAGCTGCTGGCTGCGCTGCCAGCAGGCGGAAAACTGCTGCTGCGCCAGCCACTGCAGCCAGCTCCAGAACTGAATCTCCGCTTCGTGCTGCGCGCACCACTGCTGTACCTCAGGCTGATGGGCATTGCGCCAGCCTTCCGGCCACTTTTCCCAGCCCCACTCATCGCTACGCTGCTGGCTGCGCTCAGCGAGAATGGCATCGAAAGCGGCCTGGTAACGCAGGTGTTCACCGCCCTCTGCCAGAAACTGCTGAAACGCCGGCGTCTTCTCTGCCGCAGGCTGGAACGCCTGCCAGGCGAAACGCAGCGCGGTCAGTTTCAATTCGGCCACCGCAGGGTAATCTACCCAGTCACTGGCACGCGCCTGCTTCAGCGCCCGGCGTACCGGCGCGCTTTGCCACCAGCTCTGGCCGGCTTCACTCTGCTGAAAGGCCGCCACCTGGCTGACATCGATATACAGCACGTTGAGCCAGCGACGTGAGGATGGACTGTACGGACTGGTATGCCACGGCTGCGCCGGATAAAGGGCATGCAGCGGGTTCAGGCCGACAAAATCCCCCCCCTGAGCGGCCACATGCTCCACCATTTGCAGCAGATCGCCGAAATCGCCTATACCCCAGTTGTGCTGCGAACGCAGGGTATAAAGCTGCACCAGCGCGCCCCAGCGCTTCTCCTTCTCCAGCTGCGGCGGCAGATAGCAGCGGGCCGGTGCCACAATGACGCGCGTCTGCCAGCGCTGCTGCCCTTTATGCAGTGCCAGCTGATGATAGCCCTCTGCCAGGCCAGCCGGCAGCGCGATGGGTTCACCGCATTTCACGCTGCCGCTGAAGGACTCGCCCTGCTCCGTCTCCAGCGTCCAGCGATAGCTGCCACTGCCCTGCGGCACCAGCGGCGGCGCGTCTTCGCCGCGCAGCACCTGCACCGGCGGCAGCGGCGGTGCTTTGCCTGCCGGAGTGTCCATGATCGCCAGCAGTGCGCGCTTGGTCTCATCACTGATGGATTCGGATACGCCCTTGTTGCTGAGGAAGCTGAGCGCGATGCCCGCCTCCTGTGCTGCCTGATCCAGTTTATTTACGGCCATGAAATCTCCCTTCGTCATGCAAACAATTAGCGTGCGGCCTGCCAGATACGCTGCTGATAATCACGCACCGCGCGGTCGGCGCTGAAGCGCCCGGTGTGCGCCGTATTCAGAATCGCGGCTTTGGTCCAGGCTTCCTGATCGCGCCACAGCGCTTCCACGCGCTGCTGTGCGGCAAGGTAAGCCTCAAAATCTGCCAGCACCAGCCAGGGATCGCCCTGTTTGGTCAGGCTGTCGAGCAGGGGTTCAAACGCGTGTTTATCGCCGCCGCTGAAAACGCCCTTTTCCAGCTCTTTCAGCAGGCTATCCAGATAGCGGTTGTGTTTACGCAACTTCTTCGGACTGTAACCGCCCGCCTTCAGCGCTTTGACTTCATCCACGCAGTGACCAAAGATAAAAATATTTTTCTCACCGACGGCTTCGGCAATTTCCACGTTAGCCCCATCCCGCGTGCCGATGGTAAGGGCGCCGTTCAGCGCCAGTTTCATATTGCCGGTGCCGGACGCCTCATACCCGGCAGTGGAGATTTGCTCGGAGAGATCGGCCGCCGGGATCAGCAGTTCAGCGGCGGTGATGCGATAGTCCGGGATAAAGACCACCTTCAGGCGATCGCCCACGCGCGGATCGTTGTTGATCACCTCCGCCACTTTATTGATGGCATAGATAATGTTTTTTGCCAGGTAATAGCCCGGCGCCGCTTTTGCGCCAAACAGAAAAACGCGCGGCACACTGTCAGGGTTGTCAGGATTATCCCGCAGCTGGCGATAGCAGTGCAGGATGTGCAGCAGGCTGAGGTGCTGGCGTTTGTACTCATGCAGCCGCTTGATCTGCACATCGAACAACGCTTCCGGATTGATCGCTATGCCGGTAACGCTTTTGACGTAAAGCGTCAGGCGCAGCTTGTTTTGCTGCTTGATAGTGCGAAACTGCTGCCGGAACGCCTTTTTACCGGCCCAGGGCGCAAGCCACGCCAGCACATCCAGATCGTTCGTCCACTCGGCCTGCAGCGTTTCGTCAAGCAGCGCCGCCAGGCGCGGGTTGCACTGCCGAAGCCAGCGGCGCGGCGTGATACCGTTGGTGACGTTGTGGAATTTTTCCGGCCACAACCGGTAGTACGCCGGAAACAGATCGTTTATCACCAGCGCCGAATGCAGCGCAGCCACGCCGTTAACCGCAAAGCAGCTCACGACGCAGAGGTTTGCCATGCGCACCTCGCCCGCCGCGACCACCGCCAGCTTGTGCCACAGGGCGCTGTCGTCCGGCCACTGTTTTTTCACCTGCTTTTTCAGGCGGCGATTAATCTCTTTGATAATCTGCATGTGACGCGGCAGTAAGTCGCGCACCAGCCGCGCCTCCCAGCGCTCCAGCGCCTCCGGCATCAGCGTGTGATTGGTATAGGCAAAGGTCCGGTGGGTAATGTGCCAGGCCTCCTCCCACGTCAGCTGATGTTCATCCAGCAGCAGACGCAGCATCTCCGGGATGGCGATGGCCGGATGCGTGTCATTAAGCTGAATGACTTCATAATCCGGCAGCGTATGCAGCGGACGTCCGGCCTGCAGATGCCGGCGCAGAATATCGCCCACCGCGCAGGCACACTGAAAATATTGCTGGGTCAGCCGCAGGCGCTTGCCTGCCGGATGGTTATCGTTGGGATAGAGCACCTTTGTCAGCTTATCCGCCTCAATGCCCGCCTGCTCCGCCTGCAGGAACTGACCGTCGTTAAACAGCGTCAGATCAAAGGGCTGCGCGCTGACCGCTTTCCACAGGCGCAGCGGCAGCGTTATGCCGTTGCGATAGCCCACCACGGGCAGGTCCCAGGCTTCGCCGGTGAGCTGATGACGCGCTTTCCAGTAAACCCGCCCGCTATCATCCTGTTTCACTTTGCCGCCGATGCCCACCTGCACATCCAGCGCCGCGTTATGCCGGAACCAGGGATAGCGATCGCGCCCCCAGTTGTCGGCAGCCTCGTGCTGCTGCCCGTCGGCAAACGTCTGCCGGAACAGGCCATATTGATAATTCAGCCCGTGCCCCATCCCCGCCTGGCCGACTGTCGCCATCGCGTCGAGGTAGCACGCCGCCAGGCGTCCTAATCCGCCATTGCCCAGCGCCGGGTCCGTCTCCTCTTCCAGCAGCTCACTGAGAGCGATCTGATACTCCGCCAGCGCGGCGTTTACCTCGTCATACCAGCCAAGGTTAAGCAATGTGTTGCCGGTAAGGCGGCCGGTGAGAAACTCCATCGAGAGGTAATTTACATGGCGCTGACCGCTTTTGACCGGCGCAGGCGGCTGGGTGGCCAGCATTTCCGCCAGTACGCTGCTCAGCGCCTGCCACCACTGATGTGGCGTCATCTGCCGGGCAGAAGTGTAACCCAGCTGCTGCCACTGGCGAATCAGCGCAGCGTCGAAACGTGTTTTACTGAATTTTTGCGGCGACATAGCAATCCTTTTGGATCCGTTAACGGTAAGACCGGCAAGCGCAAAAAGCTGAATGGATAAGTAAAGCTGCGGGCGTCGAAAAAAGCGACAGGGAAATTGCGCGGCAGGAAAAATAGTGCCGGAGAGAGAACGGTACGGGTTGGCTGCGGGTGGGGCAACTGCGGCTGGCGGTGTCAGCCGGGCCGCACCAGGGTGCGCCCGGCGAGAGCGGACAGGTTAAAGGCGGGAGATCAGCACAGTTCGAGGTGCACTTCGTGCTGCTCAATCACCTTCAGCACGCTGGCTGGCGGGGTCTGATCGGTATAGAGATAGTCAATCAGGCTCATATTGCCGAGGTTCACCATGGCGTTGCGGCCAAATTTGGAGTGATCCACCACCAGCATGACGCAGCGCGAGTTCTCAATGATCGCGCGCTTGGTGCGTACCTCGTGATAATCAAACTCCAGCAGCGAGCCGTCCATATCAATGCCGCTGATGCCAAGAATGCCGTAATCGAGGCGGAACTGAGAGATGAAATCCAGCGTTGCTTCTCCCATGATGCCGCCATCGCGCGTGCGCACTTCCCCACCGGCAATGATGACGCGGAAATCGGGCTTGCCCATCAGCAAAATTGCCACGTTGAGGTTATTGGTGACAATCCGCAGGTTGTTATGGTTAAGCAACGCATGTGCCACGGCTTCCGGCGTGGTGCCGATATCAATAAACAGCGTGGCGCCGTCGGGGATCTGGCTGGCCACGCGCGTGGCAATGCGCGCTTTCTCCGCTGACCACATCATTTTGCGATCCTGCCAGGCGGTATTCTCCGAACTGGACGGCAGGGCCGCGCCGCCATGATGCCGCTGAATTTTGTTCTGATCGGCGAGATCGTTGAGATCGCGCCGGATGGTCTGCGGGCTGACCTCAAAGTGATCCACCAGCTCTTCCGTGCTGACATATCCCTGACGCCGGACCAGATCGATAATGGCGTCATGACGTTGCGTCTGCTTCACATCTCTCTCCTCGGCTCACCGCCGTGTTCTTTTTTCTTCCTGCTACCTGCGATGCGCGTTTTTGCGCGTATCAACAAATGCCATCGCCAGGCCGACCAGTAAACCGGTCACGTGCGCGGCATTGGCAATAGACAGACCAAATGCGCCGTACCAGCCAATCACCAGCCAGACAACGGCAAAGCCAATCAGGCCGCGCTCAAGATAAATGCCGCTGTCGGGGTCGCGCTCACCGCGCAGCCAGCAGTAGCCCATCAGCGCATAGACCACGCCGGAGAGACCACCAAACAGGACGCCGCTGAACTTCGCCTGCATCCAGCCGCTCAGCAGCGCGGAAATCAGCATGATAACAAACAGCTTGCCGCTGCCGAGGCGCTTTTCCACCGCGCCGCCGAGATACCACCACCACATCAGATTAAACAGGATGTGCAGCAGCGAAAAGTGCAGCAGCGCGTGGCTGAACCAGCGCCACACCTGAAAATATTGCGACGCGTCTGCCGGCCACGCCAGCCAGTCCAGCGCCACCTCATCGCCCACAATCTGCATCAGAATGAACACCGCCACGCAGATCACCATTATCGCCAGCGTGAGCGGTCCTGCGCGTTCACGAATGTTCGCCAGCAGATGGCTGCGTTCATAGCGCAGATTGCTGTCCGTGCGTCCGCTGGTCCAGCTGGCGGCCTGATAGCGCGGATGGTCAGGATTGCGTACGAACTGCGCGAGTTCGTTTTCGACCATCGCCAGCTGACTTTCATCCTCCAGCATAATCACATAGTGGCTTTCGCGCTCAATGTGCAGCCTGACACCGCGCGTGGCCATGTAATCCACAAACGCCTGCGCCATACGCGGATGGCTGAACTGGGTAATGCGCATCATGCGATGTTCTCCTTGCTGAGGGGGCGATCAGAGGCTGCCGGTAGCAACCTGAGTCGGGAATGCCGCACGCCAGGCGTCAAAGCCGCCATCAATACTGTAGACATCGCTGAATCCCTGCCCCAGCAGGAACTGTGCGGCACCTTTGCTGCTGTTGCCGTGATAGCACATCACCAGCACCGGCTGGTCGCGGCGGGCCTGAGCGATAAAGTCGGCGAGATTGTCGTTAGACAAATGCTGCGCGCCGGTCGCATGGCCCAGCGCAAAACTTTGCGGGTCGCGGATGTCCACCAGCTGCGCCCCTTGTGCCAGATGCGCGTTTGCCTGCTGAACGTTAATACACTCGAAGATTTCCATGGTGTCTCTCATTACTGCGTCACAATTTGCGCTTAGTTTACCCTGATAAACCGTGGCGATAACCTGACAAAGCCTGTGGGTATGTGATTTTTTTCCTGCTGAAATGTTAGCTATATCACGCACGAATGTTTTTATTGGGTTAAGCGCTGGCGTAAATGTTGGTTTCCGATTATCATTACGCTCGAAAACGAACATTTTAGAACTATTCCGAACATCGGAGGAGATGACGTGGAAACCAAAGACCTGATCGTGATCGGCGGCGGCATCAACGGTGCCGGCATTGCAGTGGACGCTGCAGGACGCGGACTGTCAGTGCTGATGCTGGAGGCGCGGGATTTGGCCTGTGCAACTTCCTCTGCCAGCTCTAAACTGATTCACGGTGGCCTGCGCTATCTGGAACATTACGAATTTCGCCTGGTGGGTGAAGCTCTGGCCGAACGCGAAGTGCTGCTGAAAATGGCACCGCACATCGCCTTCCCGATGCGCTTCCGTCTGCCACATCGCCCGCATCTGCGCCCGGCGTGGATGATCCGCATGGGGCTGTTTATGTACGATCGCCTCGGCAAGCGCACCACGCTGCCGGGCAGTAAAAGTCTGCGTTTTGGCGCGGAATCGGCCCTGAAGCCGGAAATCACGCGCGGTTTCGAATATTCTGACTGCTGGGTAGACGATGCCCGCATGGTGGTTCTGAATGCGCAGGAAGTGGTGAAACAGGGTGGTGAAGTGCGTACCCGTACGCGTGTAACCCGCGCCTGGCGTGAAGGCGGTCTGTGGATGGTGGAAGCCGAAGACACAGATACCGGAAAAATCCACACCTGGCGCGCCAAAGGGCTGGTCAACGCTGCCGGTCCGTGGGTAAAACAGTTCTTCGACGATGGTCTGAAGCTGAAATCGCCTTACGGTATTCGCCTGATTAAAGGCAGCCACATCGTGGTGCCACGCGTGCATAAAGAGAAGCAGGCTTATATCCTGCAGAACGAAGATAACCGTATCGTGTTTGTTATTCCGTGGATGGACGAGTTTTCCATTATCGGTACCACCGACGTGGAGTACAAAGGCGATCCGAAGAACGTGAAGATCGACGATAACGAAATCAGCTACCTGCTGAAGGTGTACAACGCACACTTTAAACAGCAGCTGACCAGTGACGATATTGTCTGGACCTACTCCGGTGTGCGCCCGCTGTGCGACGACGAGTCCGACTCGCCCCAGGCGATTACCCGCGATTACACGCTGGACGTGCACGACGAAAACGGTCAGGCGCCGCTGCTGTCAGTATTTGGCGGCAAGCTGACCACTTACCGCAAGCTGGCAGAACACGCGCTGGAAAAACTGGCTAAATACTATCCGGATGCCGGTCCGGCATGGACGAAAAACGCTGTGCTGCCGGGCGGAGACTTCTCCGGCACCCGTGAGGATTATGCTGCCGGCCTGCGTCGTCGTTATCCGTTTATCAGTGAAGGCATGGCACGGCATTATGCCCGTACTTACGGCAGCCGCACCGAAGTGCTGCTGGACGGCGCAAAAAGCCTGGCCGATCTCGGCGAGAATTTTGGTCACGAGTTCTACGAAGCCGAACTGCGTTACCTGGTGAAACATGAGTGGGTGCGCGAACTGGATGATGCTATCTGGCGTCGTACCAAACAGGGCATGTGGCTGAGCGAAGCCGAACAGGCACGCATCCGTGAATGGCTGGCCGCCAACGGCCAGACCCCGGCGCTGTCACTGGCTTCCTGAGTCTGTTAAAAGAGAAAAAAAGGCCGTTATCCTGGCGGGGATAGCGGCCTTTTTTATTACTTCAGATTCAGTGTGTTAAATCCGGTGGCGCTGCTTTGTCGCGCGGGTAAAAGCGTTTGATCGTGCATGAGGCAACAGAGCAAAGGCGCGATAAATCGCGCCTGATATTCAGTACTCAGAGCCCGGTGTTCTCGCGGATATACTTGCGCGCTTTCACTGCATACTCGAACGGGTTGGCGATAGCCGGGTCCTGTTCCGCTTCCACGACCATCCAGCCTTTGTAGCCATAGTCGTCAAGGATTTTAAACACCGGTTTGAAATCAATCACGCCGTCGCCCGGTACGGTAAAGGTGCCTTTCTTCACGCCATCAAGGAACGACAGCGATTTTTCCCGCACTTCAGCCACCACGCTGTCGCGCACATCCTTGAGATGCACATGGAAAATACGCGGCAGATGGCGGGTCAGCACGTCCAGCATAACCTGCTGCGATCCTTCGGAATAATAAATGTGCCCGGTATCGTACAGCAGCCCGACGCTGTCGTGCGTCATAGCCATAAAGCGATCGATCTCGTCAGGCGTCTGGATACCGGTGCCCATGTGATGATGCAGGGTCACGCGCATGCCTTTTTGCGCGGCAATCTCTGCCAGCGTATTGTACCCTTCCGCGGTCAGGCGCCACTCTTCGTCGGTAAACACCGGCTTCTGCTCCAGCACCGGCAGCGTGGTGCCCTGAATACTTTTGCTCTGCTCAGAGCAGCCAATCACGCGTGCGCCCATAGCGTGCAGGAAATTCATGTGATTGATGAACTCATCAATGGTTTTGGCTTTATCCCCGTTGGCAAAAAAGGTGCTGAACCAGGCATTGCAAATCTCGATCCCGCGAATCTCCAGCATCGGCTTGAGAATTGCGGGATCTTTCGGATACTTACTGCCCACTTCGCTGCCGGTAAAGCCCGCCAGCGCCATTTCACTGACCGTCTGCTGGAAGGTGTTCTCGCTGCCAAGATCCGGCATGTCATCGTTGGTCCAGCCGATCGGCGCAATCGCCAGCTTTACGTTATCTTTATTCATGGTAAATCCCTGATTCTGAGAGAGAGTAATAGCGCACGGCGCACTTAGCGCGCGTAGAAATCCGGACGCGGCGGCATGCTGACCGGCTCAATCGCCCCGCTGTTCTGCGCCTTCAGGCAGGCGTCGGCCGCTACAGAGGCGGCAAAGCCATCCCAGGCAGAAGGTCCGGTCAGCTGGCCGGCTTTAACATCGTTGATAAAGGCCTGCAGCTCCACGTCGTACGCATCAATGAAGCGATCTTTCCAGTCGGTAAGCAGCGGAATACCCAGACAGGCGTTTTTACGCGTCTGAATCGCAGAAGGTTCCGGCAGACGGGCGATGCCCTCTTCGCCTACGACTTCGCACTGGATGTCATAGCCGTACGCGCAGTTGACGAAGATTTCGACGTCAATGCGAATGCCCTTTTGCGTTTCAAACAGCACAATCTGCGGGTCTTTCAGTGCGGCATGTGATTTTGACGTGGTGCGCGGGAAGACCACCTGCACACTCTTGTAGTCATCTTCGGTCAGCCAGCGCAGCACATCCAGTTCATGAATCAGCGTGTTGGTAATGGCCATATCTGTGGTGTAATTTTCGCCGACGCTCTGGTTACGGTGTGCGCAGTGCAGCATCAGGGGTTCACCAATGTCACCGTCAGTAATCACTTTTTTCAGCGCGCGATAACCGGCATCGTAGGGGCGCATAAAGCCGACCTGCACCAGACGCTTGCCGTGGCGGATTTCCGCGTCCACGATCCGGCGGCAGCCTTCGGCACTCAGCGCCAGGGGTTTTTCGCAGAACACCGGCTTACCGGCTGCGATGGCCGCCAGCGTGAACGCTTCGTGCGTCGGGTCCCACGAGGTCACCAGCACGGCATCCACTTCCGGCGAGTTAATCACCTGATGGCCGTCCTGATAGACTTCGGCTTCAATGTTCAGCCGCTGCAGCGCCGCGCGCGCACCTTCCATATTGATATCGGAAACCGCCACCACTTTTGCGCCCTGCAATACGTTATTGCAGCGACGAATATGTTCCTGACCAATTGCGCCGGTACCAATCACACCGAGTTTGAGCGTCATAATTACACCTGTAGAGTCGGATAAGTAAGGGAAAACGCGGCCGGAAGCTCCGGCCGAAAACGTTAATATTTACGGGCCTGATCGATATGCTGATTCAGCTTTTCCGCCACCTGCCGGGTGCGTTCTGAGGTCGAGGTCTGGGCGACACCCACGTGCCACCAGCTGAAGTATTTGTGCACCATGGTTTTCGGCAGCACTTTGATGTCAATCAGGGTGGAAACCGTCTGCTGCTGCGCATCAGCCAGCGCGGCTTTCAGCTCATCCAGCGTGGTTACGCGATAGGTCTTACAGCCATAGCCGCCGGCAATCGCCGCGAAATCCACCGGCACAAAGCCGCCATCCAGTTTGCCGCCCTCCGGATTGCGGAAGCGGAATTCGGTTGTGAAGCTGTCCATACCGTGTTCCATCTGCAGGTTGTTGATGCAGCCATTGGTCATGTTATCCAGCAGAATGACGTTGATCTTCGCGCCTTCCTGAATCGAGGTCACCAGCTCGGAGTGCAGCATCATGAAGGAGCCGTCGCCGACCATGGCATACACTTCACGCTGCGGCTGCGCCAGCTTCACGCCCAGGGCGGCGTTCACTTCATAGCCCATGCAGGAGTAGCCATACTCCACGTGATAAGCGTTGTAATCTTTGGTGCGCCACACGCGCTGCAGGTCCCCCGGCAGGCTACCCGCAGCGGCCACAATCACCGCATCCTTTGGGAGCTGTGCGTTGAGCGTGCCCAGCACGCTGCTCTGCGTCAGCACGGAACGGGTCAGACGCTCGAATTCACTGAACAGCGCTTCGCGGTCGATGTGGTCGGCAATTTCCGGGATAAAATCCTCTGTATTAAACGTGGCGGCATACACGCGCTGCGTCTCTTTCAGCAGTTTGCTCTGCGCCTGCTCAATCTGCCCGCCCCAGTGGCTTTCAAACCCCTGCAGGCCGGCTTCCAGCGCCGTCAGCCCTTCCCGCGCATCTGCCAGCAGCTGCACCCCATCCAGCTTATAGCTGTCGAAGTTACTGACGTTCAGATTGAGGTAGCTCACCGCCGGGTTCTGGAAAATCCATTTCGACGCGGTGGTGAAATCGGTGTAACGCGTGCCGATACCAATCACCAGATCGGCCTCTTTCGCCAGCAGGTTGGCGGCCAGGCAGCCGGTCTCACCCACGCCGCCCACGTTCAGCGGATGGTCAGAAACGATGGTGCCTTTGCCCGCCTGCGTTTCGGCAAACGGAATCTGGAAACGCTCGGCAAACTTCAGCAGCGCCTGGCCAGCCTCAGCGTATTTCACCCCGCCACCCACCACGATCAGCGGCTTATGTTTGCGCGCAATCAGCGCCAGTGCCTCTTCCAGCTGCGCCGGCGTGGGCAGGCGGCGATCCAGACGGTGAACGCGTTTCTGGAAGAAGTAGTCCGGGAAATCCCAGGCTTCGCCCTGCACATCCTGCGGCAGCGCCAGCGTCACCGCCCCGGTTTCGGCCGGGTCGGTCAGCACGCGCATGGCGTTGATACAGGCGCTCATCAGCTGCTCGGGACGGCTGACGCGATCCCAGTACTTGCTGACGGCACGAAACGCATCGTTAGTGCTGATGCTGAGATCGTGGCTCTGCTCGATCTGCTGCAGAACCGGATCCGGCTGACGGGTGGCAAAAACATCGCCGGGCAGCAGCAGTAAAGGAATACGGTTGGCGGTCGCGGTGGCGGCGGCGGTGATCATGTTGGCGGCACCCGGCCCGACAGACGATGTACAGGCCAGGATCTGGCGACGCAGCGACTGCCTGGCAAAGCCAATGGCGGCGTGCGCCATGCCCTGCTCGTTGCGTCCCTGGTAGACCACCAGATCGCCACTGTCCTGCTCCAGCGCCTGCCCCATGCCCAGCACGTTGCCGTGGCCGAAAATGGCAAAGATGCCTTTTACAAATTTGGTTTCAACGCCGTCTGCATTCAGATACTGGTTATCAAGAAATTTCACCAGCGCCTGCGCCGTGGTAAGTCTGATTGTGCCCATGTGCTTGTTCCTTTACATGCGGGTACCGCACTGCGGTACAACGCGGTGAGGGTTCGCCTGCCGTACACAGCGCCCGCGGATTAAGTGAAACGTGTGGCGATTATAAACAAATATTTTTTTCATAAAACTCAGCTACAGAAGAAACATTTCATTTTGCGATAGAGATCAAATTCGGCCATGAAACGCCGGCAGCAGCGCAGTGCCGGCGGGATGAAGTTGAACAGCGGTCTGTCATTTGGCAGGCATAAAGAAATTTCATTTCATCTCAGCAGCTTCCCGTATTCTGCCGCGCTTTCCTGCGACCTGGCTCACAAGCCAGAGCATGCCTGAAATTCACCACTTTAATGACCGGGCAAAAGGCGCATCGTCAGAGTTTTACCTGGCTCACAAAATCGCGATGGATGTTTCATTTCATGTTGTATTTGGAATTTTCATTCCTCATACTGCGACCATAGCCCGTCAGGCACCCTGAAACCCGGAAGCCATGCGCCCGATGTCGGGCGATACGCCAGTCGTGTCTGCTTATCACAGAAGGAAACCATCGGTATGAGTACACAACAGAAGCGGCTTGATGTGATTTGTATTGGACGCATCGCCGTCGATCTCTATGGTCAGCAAATTGGATCGCGTCTGGAGGATATGACCAGCTTCAATAAATATCTGGGCGGCTCTTCCGGTAACGTGGCATACGGCACCGCGATCCAGGGCCTGAAATCCGCCATGCTGGCGCGCGTCGGCGATGAGCACAACGGCCGTTTTCTGCGGGAAGCCCTGCAGCGTGTAGGCTGTAATACCGACGGCCTGATTACCGATAAAAACCGTCTGACCGCGCTGGTGATCCTCGGCATTAAAGATGAAGAGACCTTTCCGCTGATTTTCTACCGCGATAACTGCGCCGACATGGGCCTGGTGCCGGAAGACATTCAGGAAGAGTTTATTGCCTCTTCCCGTGCGGTCGCGGTCACCGGCACGCATCTGTCACACCCGGATACGCGCGCTGCGGTGCTCAAGGCGCTGGATATCGCCAGGCGTCACGGCCTGCGCACCGCGCTGGATATTGATTACCGTCCGGTGCTGTGGGGGCTGACCTCCCTCGGTGACGGTGAAACGCGGTTTATTGAATCCAGCGAGGTGACCCGTCAGCTGCAGGAAGTGGTGCACTATTTTGATTTGATCGTCGGGACGGAAGAGGAATTCCATATCGCCGGTGGCAGCACCGATACGCTGACGGCGCTGAAAAACGTGCGTCAGGCGAGCCAGGCCACGCTGGTCTGCAAACGCGGTCCGCTGGGTTGCGTGGTGTTTGAAGGTGACATTCCGGATAGCTGGGAGCAGACGCGCCTGCACAGCGGCGTTCGCGTTGAAGTCCTGAACGTACTGGGTGCAGGCGATGCCTTTATGTCCGGCCTGCTGCGCGGCTGGCTGAATGACGAAGGCTGGGAGCAGGCGTGCCGCTACGCCAACGCCTGCGGCGCGCTGGTGGTATCACGTCACGGCTGTGCGCCCGCCATGCCGACCAAAGAAGAGCTGGATGATTTCCTCAGCCGTGAACACGAGGTAAAACGTCCCGATCTGGATGCGCGTCTTAACCATCTGCATCGTGTCACCACCCGTACGCAGCAGTGGCCGGAACTGAATGTTTTTGCTTTTGATCACCGCAAACAGCTGGCGGACATGGCGCGCGAAGCAGGTGTCAGTGAAACACGCATTCCACAGCTGAAACTGCTGCTGCTGCAGGCAGCGCAGGAGGCGGCCAGCGAAGCCGGTCTGAATGAAAAGAGCGGCATTCTCGCCGACACCACCTATGGCCAGAAAGCCCTGAACGCGATTACCGGACAGCGCTGGTGGATTGGACGTCCGATCGAGCTGCCGGGTTCGCGTCCGCTGCGTCTGGAGCACGGCAATATCGGCTCACAGCTGGTCGACTGGCCCGCCGAGCACGTGGTGAAATGTCTGGTGTTTTACCATCCGCATGACAGCGCCGCGCTGCGCAAAGAGCAGGATGAGCAGGTGCTGGATGTCTGGAAAGGCTGTAACAAGAGCGGCCACGAGCTGCTGCTGGAGGTGATCCTGCCGGAGAGCAATCCGGATCATCAGGAATCCTACTACGCGGATATTCTGCGTCACTTCTACAGCCTGGGTATTCAGCCGGACTGGTGGAAACTGCCGCCGCTCTCCGCTGACAGCTGGCAGGCGATCAGCGCGCTGATCGAGGAGAACGATCCCCACTGCCGCGGCATTCTGCTGTTAGGGCTCGACGCGCCCGAAGAGAAGCTGAAAGCCGGTTTCGCCGCCGCCGCCCGGGCGCCGTGGGTGAAAGGATTTGCTGTCGGACGCACCATTTTCGGTCAGCCTTCCCGCCAGTGGCTGAAGGGCGAACTGGACGATCAGGCGCTGGTCGAGACGGTGAAAGGAAACTATCTGCGCCTGATTGGCTACTGGCGCGCGGCGCGCGGGTAGCCGGCTTGCCAGGCGCATGAACCGGCTGGCCGCGATGCGGCCCTTTTCCTGCGGGAGAGGGCCGGATTTTCGTCTGCCAGCACCCCTGACGCCTGCACAGACCGGAGCGGTGAACGCCGTTGCGCTGCCTTCACGCTTTTTTCTGTCTGTCACCAGGCCAGCCGGCAGCACAAGGCGTCACGTCCCGGCTGCGTGTCAGGCCTACGCCGGCAGCAGCACAAGCGGCCGAACACCCTCAGAAAACCGTCACGGGTGCGCCACCCCTGCTTTTTGTGAGGCATTTCATAAACCGATGAAATAGCCGCCCCGATAGCGCCAAACAAATGAAATTTTCCATCCATCTGTTACTATAGCGCTCATTATCCAGCCATATTTTCTTTGCTAACGGGCCGAAGTAATGACCAATAATCCAACCCAACTCACCTTGTTACAGGACGATATCCGTCGTCGCTACGAGACGCTGAGTAAACGCCTGAAGCAGGTGGCTCGTTATATTCTTGATAACAGCAACAGCATCGCGTTTGACACCGTCGCCTCAATCTCGCAGCAGGCGGATGTGCCGCCCTCCACGCTGATTCGCTTCGCCAATGCGTTTGGCTTCAGCGGCTTCAACGAAATGAAACAGGTTTTTCGTCAGCATCTGATGGAGGAAACGGTTAACTATACCGAGCGCGCGCGCCTGTTCCGTCAGACAGCCACCGACGACAGCGCCAGCTCGCCGGAGAGCCCGGTGGAAATCCTGAACGTGTTCACCATGGTCAACAGCCAGGCGCTGCAGCAGCTGGCTATGCAGGTGAATCCCGATCAGCTCAATAAAGCGGTGAAGATGCTGAATGAAGCGGAAAACATCTACATCATCGGCCTGCGCCGTTCGTTCAGCGTCGCCTCCTATCTGGTTTACGCGCTGCGCCATCTGGAGCGTCGCGCCTTTCTGATTGACGGTCTCGGCGGCATGTTTACCGAGCAGCTCAGCATGGTGAACCCGAAGGATGTGGTGATTGCCATCAGCTACTCGCCGTATGCCCGTGAAGCGGTTGAGCTGGTGGAGCTGGGTGCCAAGCGCGGTGCGCATCAGATCGCTATCACCGATAGTCAGGTCAGCCCGCTGGCCGCTTTCAGTGACGTCTGTTTTGTCGTGCGTGAAGCACAGGTGGATGGTTTCCGTTCGCAGGTTGCTTCGCTGTGTCTGGCGCAGACCCTTGCCGTTTCTCTGGCGCTGAACAACAGCACCAGCGAATAACTGACCGGCAGCAGGCAGAAAAAAGGGCAGCCCGCAGGCTGCCCTTTTTATTGCCAGCGCGTCACCGGGGTGACGGCTGGCCGCTTATGCGGTTTGTGCTGGCGAGCACGCCGGCAAACGGCGCGGTGTATATCGCCTCTGCCGCTATTTGCTGCGCGGATACTGGTCGCTGTTCACCCAGGCGTGATCTTTCTCCCAGGTAAACTTCCACAGCCGCACCGGGCCCGCCATCACGTTCAGGTAATAGTTGTCATAGCCGGCGATCGTGGCCACCGGATGGTAGCCACGCGGCACCATCACCACATCGCGGTTGTAAGGTGCCATACAGACATCCAGCGAACGGTCGTCGGTATAGACGCGCTGCATGGCAAAACCGGGCTCGGGATCGAAACGGTGATAGTAGGTCTCTTCCAGATAAGTTTCGTCCGGGCTGTCCTTCTCGTCGTGCTTGTGACTCGGATAGGAGCTGGTCGCGCCTTCATCGGTATACACTTCCACCACCAGCAGGCTGTCGGCCGCCTGGTTATCCGGCAGAATGTTGTGCACCAGACGCTGATTGCGCCCCTTGCCGCGACGCTCTACGCCCACATCTTCCGGCGCAATCAGCCGCGCAGGCAAACTACCGCTGCCCGGCGCGTTACACACGGCCAGCTCCAGATCGCTTTCTGCCACGATCTCTACCTCATCGTGATGCGGCACATAGACCGAATACGGCGGCGTACGTTCAAAGGGCGACATCCGTTTGCCTATGTGCGGAAATTCGGCGTGACGGGTTTTTACTGAAGCCCGCCCGGCCACCAGCACCAGGCACAGCTCTTTGTTATCGCTGCTCAGACGCAGCGTCTGGCCTTGCTTCAGCAGATAGGCGTCAAAGCCCACATACTCCCAGCCCGCCCGCTCCGGGGTAACGTGCTGGATACGGCCCTGACTGTCCGGCTGCTGTACTCGCGAAATCAGCGACATCCTGTTCCTCCTCTCAGGCTTAACCCAGCGTTGGCATACTGAATTCAGAGACGGTTTGCTGCCCGCTCGGCCAGCGCACGGTGGCGGTTTTCATGCGCGTATAGAAACGGACACCGTCCGGACCATGCACGTTCAGCGCCCCGAACACCGAGCGTTTCCAGCCACCAAAGCTGTGGAATGCCATCGGCACCGGCACCGGGACATTCACGCCAACCATGCCGGCTTCCACGTTCTGTACAAACTCACGGGCAGTGTGACCGTTGCTGGTAAAGATAGCGCTGCCGTTACCAAACTCGTGGCTGTTGACCAGCTGCAGCGCGCTGTCGAAATCGGTCGCGCGCATGATGCTCAGCACCGGTCCGAAAATCTCTTCGCGCCAGATCACCATATCCGGCGTGACGTTATCGAACAGCGTGCCGCCAACGTAATAGCCCTCTTCGTGACCGGCCACTTTTATTCCGCGCCCGTCCACCACCAGCTTCGCGCCTTCCTGTTCGCCTTTGTCGATGTAGCCCAGCACTTTCTTCTGATGCGCCGCGGACACCACCGGTCCCATTTCATTTTCTTCCGCGCCCTGCTGCATGCCAGGCCCGACGCGCAGCGCCTTGATCAGCGGAGTAAGACGGGCAATCAGCGTGTCGGCGGTGTCATCGCCGACGGCCACCACCACCGGCAGGGCCATGCAGCGTTCGCCGGCCGAACCGAATGCGCCGCCCATAATGGCGTTGACCGTGGCATCCAGATCCGCATCCGGCATGACGATGGCATGGTTTTTCGCCGCGCCAAAGGCCTGAACACGTTTACCGTGGGCGCTGGCGGTTTTGTAGATATGCTCTGCCACGCCGGAAGACCCCACAAAGCTGACCGCCGCGACGCGCGGATCTTTGTACAGCTGCTCTGCATCTTCATTCGATGAGTGCACCACGTTAAACACGCCATCCGGCAGGCCCGCTTCTTTCAGCAATTCCGCCATCCGCACCGACGCAGACGGATCCAGCGCCGGCGGCTTCAGAATAAAGGTGTTACCGCACGTCAGGGCAATCGGGAACATCCACAGCGGCACCATCGCCGGGAAATTGAATGGCGTAATGCCCGCCACTACGCCAACCGGCTGCATCAGCGAATAGCTGTCGACGCCGCCGCCAACGTTCGGGGAATTTTCACCTTTCAGCAGGTGCGGAATACCGCAGGCAAATTCAATCACTTCGATACCGCGGGTCAGTTCGCCCAGCGCATCTGACCAGACTTTACCGTGTTCGGACACAATCAGCGCTGCCAGCTCATCGCGATGCTTTTCCATCAGCGCTTTGAAGTTAAACATGACGCGGGCACGGCGCAGCGGCGATGTTTTCGACCATTCCGGAAACGCCGCATGGGCCACGGCAATCGCCTGCTCTACTTCCGCCGCGGTGCTCTGCGTCAGTTCGCGCACAACTTTGCCGGTGGCCGGATCGTAAACCGGGATGGTTTCATTGCTGGCGCTGTAGGTGATTTTGCCGCCGATAAAGTTACCTGTGATTGTCATGTCGTTGCCTCTTTAATGTGTAAGTTCCCTGCAGGCCGTCAAGGGTGGAGAGCCACGCCGCCTGTTCAGGCAATACGAAAAGCGTGGTATGAAGCTATTACAGTGAAATAAATTTTTCAAATAGTTCTTTTTGGAAAATTTCTTTTTAGCGGCCTGGATCGCATTTTTCCGGCCATTGTTTCCGGCCGGTGATAAACCGTGGCGTATCGCGCTGTGGCAGGCGTGATGTACCGCAACCTGTGTGAAAAAGAGGGGCGATGGCGGCGGTGTGAGGAGGAAATCCGCCGGGCCGCGAGTGCGCAGCGGCAAACGAAATATGAAATTTTTGCGAGGCAGATCCAATATCTGTTATTTCATATTTCACTAAAAACGAAATAAATGTTTTCTTTGCAGCATCCGCATCCGCATCCGCATCCGCCTGCTGCGCAATGAACCCTTATCTGTGTCCTTAACCGGACACGCTTTTGTACCTGTTGGCCTCGGTCGGAGGCCTTTTTTTCTGACGGCTACCGGCATAACCTCCTCTGCTGCCTGCTCAGCTGCTGCTGCGGTGAACCTCGTCTGCCGCATCGTCCGGCTGATGTTTCAGCATGCGCAGCGTACAGAACAGGGCAAAACAGACCAGCAGCGCGGCCAGCAGATAAACCAGCGAGACACCGGCGTAACTCATAATAAAGCCGGCGATCGGGCCGGTGATGCCCAGCGATAAATCCATAAAGGCGGTGTAGGTCGCCAGCGCGCTGCCCTGATTCTGCTGCGGCACCACTTTCACCGCCACCACGCCGATGGCCGGAAAGACCAGCGAGAAACCAGCGCCGGTCAGAAACGCCCCCAGTTTTGCCATCCACGGATCGAACGAGGCGGCCACCATAAACAGCCCGGCGGCTTCAATAGCAAAGCACAGGCTGGCCACGCGCAGTCCGCCCTGTTTGTTAATGGCATTCGGAAACAGCAGGCGCGCCCCAACAAAGGCGGCGCTGAACAGCGTCAGCGCAAAGGCGGCACCGTCCCAGCCTTTCTCACGATAAAACAGCGTAATAAAGGTGGCGATGACGCCAAAGCCAGCCGATCCCATTGCCAGCAACAGCCCGAAACCATACACTTTGCCCAGCACCGCGCGAAACGGCAGCGGTTTGGCTTTGCTGCCTTTTACCGCGGCACGCGGCAGTGCCAGCACGATTGCCAGCAGGCTGATGGCAATGATCACCGCCGAGAGCAGCAGCAAACCGCCGTGGCGGAAGATCATCACGCCGAGCGGTGCGCCAATCGCCATGGCACCATAAGTGACAATACCGTTCCACGAGATCACCCGGCCGATATGCAGCGATCCCACCTTTGCCACGCCCCACAGCGAGGTGCCGGTGCCGCAAAAACTTTGTCCGACCCCCAGCAGTATGCGCCCGAGGCACAGCAGCGCCAGACTGAGTATCGTCTGCCCGGCCAGCAGCGCCGAGAGTAAAATGCACAGCCCGCTAATCAGGCTGCCCACCAGCCCCAGCACCACCACCTTTTTCGGCCCCCAGCTATCGGCATAGCGTCCGGCGTGCGGCCGGCTAATCAGCGTGGCGAGGTATTGCAGGCTGATCACCACCCCGGCCCAGAATGCGCTGTAGCCGAGGCCGTCGTGCACAAAGCCCGGCAGCACCGCCAGCGGCAAACCAATGGTGAGATAGGTGGCGAAGTTAAACTTCACGATAGAGAGAATGGACAGATTCAGGCGGAGCCGGCTGGACTCTGCAGCCGCGGCGGGCTGATCGGGCATGAGTGATTACGCTCGCGTTTGACGAAATATTGATAGAGAAGGCTAACTATACGTTATGTCGGCTGCCGCGCATCCGTCAATCTTCCCGGCCGCCGCTCAGCCAGGCGCAACGCTAAAGCGCGGGCGGTGCCGGGCAGACTGCGCTGCGTTCAGGCAAGCATAACAATCACTTAATTGCCGTTCAGCTACACTCTTTTCAGCCAATATAAAAATCAGGAGAAGGCATGAACGAGAAGCCACAGGAGAAAACCGGCCAGAACATTCTGGTCAAGCTGGCGATGTTAGTGATTATTCTGGCAGGGATTCGTGCGGCTTCGGAAATTCTGGTGCCGTTTCTGCTGGCCAGCTTTCTGGCGATTGTGCTGAATCCGCTGGTTACGCTGCTGATGCGCCGCGGACTGCGCCGCAGCCTGGCCATTACGCTGGTGATCTCGGTCATCATCATCGTTCTGCTGTTGCTGGTGGGCGTCCTGGCCTCTTCCCTCAGTGATTTCAGCGAAACCTATCCGCAAATCCGCACCCTGCTGGAACAGAAACTGACCGTGGTGCAGCATTTCGCCGCGCAGTTTCATATCAATATCTCAACGGAGGCGCTGGCAGCACGACTCGATCCCAACATCATTATGAACATGGCAACTACCCTGCTGGCGCAGTTTTCCGGTGCCATGACCAATGTGCTGCTACTGATCCTGACGGTGATCTTTATGCTGTTTGAAGTGCACCATCTGCCCTACAAGCTGCGTAACGCCATGATGAATCCGCAGATCCGCATTGCTGGTCTGCACAAGGCGCTGAAAGGCGTGACGCACTATCTGGCGCTGAAAACGCTGGTCAGTTTGATTACCGGACTTTCGGTCTGGCTGGTGCTGTTACTGCTGGACGTCAAATTCGCCCTGTTCTGGGGCCTGGTGGCCTTTATCCTCAACTTTATCCCGAACATTGGTCCGATTATCGCCGGCGTGCCGCCGTTTATTCAGGCGCTGGTGCTGAACGATATCTACGATGCCATGCTGGTTGCCGCCCTGTTCAGTGCCATCCATATGGTGTTCGGTAATATGCTGGAGCCACGCCTGATGGGCCGCGGGCTCGGGCTCTCGACGCTGGTGGTTTTCCTGTCACTGATTTTCTGGGGCTGGCTGCTGGGGCCGGTTGGCATGCTGTTGTCAGTACCGCTGACCAGCGTGACCAAAATTCTGATGGAAACCACGCCGGGCGGCAGCCGTCTGGCGATTATGCTGGGCAATGGCCGGCCGCGGCCTTCCCGTCTGCGCTGATGCGGTGGCGGCCCGGGGGCTGCCGCGGGCGGTGCCGGTTTCGGCTGCGCAGAGGACTCGCCTGCCACCTGACAGGACTTACCTTCTCCTCTGTCAATTAACGCCGCGCGCTGCCGATTATTGACCTGTATCAGAACGATGCAAAAGCAAAACGCTAACATGCACGGCCCCGGGAAAATGGTATGCTGCTGACGCCGCGTTTCGCTCCCGGCGTTGCGTAAACCCACCGAGGAAAGTCTGGTGCCTCTGCAAAAACGACATCGCGATTTTGGCTGGCTGTTTATTGTCTGTGCCGGGCTCTTCCCGCTGGTGCTGGGCATCCTCTGCACCGCGATTGAAGCGCGCCACACGGTACGGCAGCAGCAGATTGCGGCCGCCGGCACGCTGCTGGCGCAGGCGGAAAAAATGAGCGACAGCGCATGGGATATGATCACCACGCTGCGCCAGTATCAGCATCGTCCCTGTGCGGAAATCGAAGAAACCCTGCAGCGAACCGGAACACTCAACGCCTACTTTCGCTCCATCGGCATGCTGCAGGGAGACCGCATCAGCTGCTCCTCGGCCTATGGGCTGGGGCACGGACGGCTGTCAGAGATGATGATGCAGCCGCCGCCGGTGACCGGCAAAGCCTGGTGGAGCCTCTCCATTCGCGGCACGCTGGGCGTGCCGGCGCGGCCTGCGGTGATTTTTGTGCGCCAGCTGCCGGACAGCAGCGGCTTCTGGGCGGTGATTGATGGTCAGTATCTGATGGACTTTATGCACGCCATGGGCGAATCACGCGGCTATCAGATGAGCCTGCAGTTTAACGGCGGCGCCATCATCCACAGCGGCCCGGGTGAACAGCCGGCCCAGCTGTACATCAAAAGCGCGGAATACCACGCCACGTCCGCCCGCTATCCGATTAGCGTGCACGTCACGGTGCCGGCCAGCGAGCTGATCAAATCCTGGCGTCAGGCGTTGCTGATTTTCCTGCCGATGGCCGCCATTTTTTCGATTCTGCTCATGGTGCTGACCGCCAACTGGCTGCGCCGTCGTCTCTCCTGGGCCGACGAGATTCGCCGCGCGATGCGCAATCGCCAGTTCACGGTACATTATCAGCCGGTGTACAGCACCGAAATTGAGCGCTGCAAAGGCGCAGAGGCGCTGATGCGCTGGCAGCTGCCGAACGGCGAAATGATTCGTCCGGACATTTTTATCAGTCATGCGGAATCTGAAGGCATGATTGTGCCGCTGACCCGGCATCTGCTGGAGCTGATGGCAGAAGACCTGCAAAGCTGGCCGGTGGAGCCCGGCTTCCACATCGGGTTTAACCTCGCGGCAGAACACCTGCAGCACCCCGATTTTGTGCAGGACATGATGCGCTTTGCGCGTCGTATCCGGCACAAGCAGATGGTGATTACACTGGAGCTGACCGAACGCAGCCTGATAGAAGACGGGGAACTGGTGGCGCGTAAGCTGCGCCATCTGCAGTCACACGGCATGAAAGTCGCGATTGACGACTTTGGCACCGGCCACTGCTCACTCTCCTATCTGCTGACGTTCCCGCTGGATTATCTGAAGATTGACCGCGGCTTCATCAATGCCATTGAAGGGCTGGAAACGGAAACGCCGGTGCTGGACACCATTATCACGCTGTGTCACAAACTGCAGCTGGACGTGCTCGGTGAAGGCGTGGAGACGGCGTTACAATTTGCCTACCTGCGGCAGCGTGGCGTCGGGCTGATTCAGGGCTATTATTATGCCCGTCCGATGGACAATGACCGGCTGCAGGCCTGGCTAAGCGAGCAGGGCCGTCAGCCGCTTTCCGCTGAGGTAACGCATGAGCCTGAACTGCATCATCCTGGATGATTACCAGAACGTCGCCCTGTCGCTGGCGGACTGGGCATCGCTTGCCCCCCACGTCCACACCACCACCCTGACCCGCCATATTGCCGATGAAGATGCGCTGGTTCAGCAGATTGCTCACGCTGATATCCTGGTGGTCATGCGCGAGCGCACGCCGCTGACCGCCAGCCTGATTGGCCGCCTGCCGCAGCTGAAAATGGTGGTGACCTCCGGCATGCGCAATGCCGCCATAGACCTGCACGCCTGTGCCGAACGCTATATTGCCGTGTGCGGCACCCGCAGCAGCAGCGCCGCGCCGCTGGAGCTGAGCTGGGGCCTGCTGATTGGGCTGGCGCGTCATATTTATACGGAGAATCAGGCGCTGCGCAGCAACGGTGTGTGGCAGCAGACGCTGGGTATCGGTCTGCAGGGGAAAACGCTGGGCCTGATCGGCCTGGGCAAAATTGGCGGTGAGATGGCCAACGTGGCGCAGGCATTTGGCATGCAGGTGTGTGCCTGGAGCCAGAACCTGACGCCGGAACGCGCGGCCGACTGCGGGGCTGAACGCTTGCCCGCGCTGCACGATCTGCTCAGAAAGAGCGATATCGTGTCACTGCATCTGGTGCTGAGCGAACGCACGCGTCATCTGCTGGATGCGACCGCCTTCAGCCAGATGAAACCCGGCGCGCTATTGATTAACACCGCGCGCGCAGGCCTGGTCGATCAGCAGGCGATGATTGCGGCGCTGCAATCCGGTCAGCTGGCCGGGGCCGGGCTGGACGTGTTTGACCAGGAGCCGCTGCCGGCCGATCATCCGCTGCGCCAGCTGCCGAACGTGCTGGCAACGCCGCATCTGGGCTATGTCGCCGACAGCAACTACCGCACTTACTTCACGCAGGCGGTGGAAAACATTCACGGCTGGCTGCACGGTGCCCCGTTACGCTCACTGTTCTGAGCGGCGGGCGCGCCGCTTTTCTGCAATGCGCAGCGCCACGTCAAGACTGTCCTCTGCCGGTGCGGTACCGGACGGTCGCGGCTGTGCCCTGAGCCGCTGATGGATGCGCTGCAGCGCAGCCACCCGCTCATGCACCTGCAACACGTCGTCTGATGTCTGCGCAGTCTGCTGCGACACCCGGCTGACCCACTGCCGCGGGGAAAACTGCGCCCTGATCGGCTGAGCAGATAAGCCCGCCGGCCGCCACTTTTTCAGCCGCTGCATCAGCGCACCGGGCGGCGATGCCAGCAGCGCAAGCTGCGCATCGGCGCGCGCATCATACGCGAGCCATACAGATGTGGCTGTGCCAGGGGCGCTTTCCGGCGGCTGATGACGATGATTTCTGACTGCACTGTCGATCATCGACAGCCAGGGATTGCCAGCATTGCAAGGATCTTTACGCGCCATAACCACTCCACCAATAACGGGGCGGCAGAGTATCCCTGAATGCCTGAACCGCGACAACACCGACCTGCCGTTCCGCTCTGCGTAAAGACAGGCCGTCCGCCCGGTCAGGTATGACAGTAGAGTCGCGGCAGGCCGGCGAAATAGATCATCTGATCGCCATTCGGCAGCGGGTGCATCTGGTAATAATCACTGTGCCCTTCCTTCGCCATGGAGAGCAGCACGTGGGGTGCCAGCGCGCCAGGCACCGTATCCTCTGCCAGCGTGCGCACGCTGTGCGTAGTGCTGAGCATAAAATCACCCTGCCGCCGCCAGGTCAGTTCAGACAGGCGGTGGATACGATAAGGCTTTCCTGCCACCGTCACGCTGCCGATCAGCGTCGCGCTGCTGCTGCCATCCGGTCGGAAACGCGCATGGATGGTGGCGGCAATCGAGGCGACCTGTGCGCCTTCATTATCCACGTGGTACGGCACTTCACACCATTCCGGCACCGGCGCAGTGGGCCGTTCCAGCCATACCAGCGCCCAGGGCAGCACCAGCGCCAGCAGCGTGCCCCCAATCCACACTCTGTTACGCATCCGGCGACTCCCCGGCGGTGACGCTCCATGCCAGACACTGATTATCTTTTTGCGCAATCGGCTTGGCGCACAGAAAGGCGCTGCTGAATAACTGCGTGCGCCCCGGATTGATATACACAAACTGCGCCGGGCTGCCATCCGGCAGGCGCGGCTGCCAGTGGTGGTAACGGCGCAGGGCGTTTTGCACGATGAAGGAATCCGGGGTGAGATCGCGACCAATAAAAAACTGCGTACTGCCTTCGCGCAGATAAGGGGTGTACGCCAGCGCATCGCCCTGTGCCGGGGCGAAAAAGTGACGCGCAACCAGCGCCAGTGCGGCATTGGCGCACAGCAGCGCAATGAGCATCGCGCGCAGCGGCCATCTTCTGCGCGGCGTGCCTGCCGGCAGCGCGGCCACAGGCGCGGTGCTGACAGCAGATGGCTCGGGCACATTCACGGGCGCTGTGCTGGCAGCAGGTACCTCGGGCATATTCACGGGCGCTGCGCTGACCGCAGGCGCCTCGTTCAGACGCACGACGTCGGCCTGCCCGGCCAGCACACAGCCAATCAGCGGTACCTGCAACACCAGCGGGCCCGGTGCCTGCGCCCGGGCGGCAAGCTGGTTGATTTCCGCAATCGTAGCGGTAAGCCGGTCGGCAAAAGGCACCTCATCCGGCACGCGCTGAAACAGCGTATGCAGCGCCTGATTGCGCACCAGCTGGCCACCGGCGTTCAGCACCCGGTACAGCACGGCGGTCTGCAGCGGCGTCAGGACGACACGTTGCGCGGGCTGTTGCATCGGGTATAAGACCTGCTGTTGCGTATCAAAACAGAGGCTGTTGGCAAACAAAACAAAGCGCGCCATGCCGCTCCTGAATCCCTGAGAAGAAACTGGCGCAAGTATAGGTTTTTTCCGTTATCAGCGCACGCGGAGTGCGGCCTGCGTCGCGTTGAGAAAAATTATATTTGCAGCGATTACGGACCAGAACAGCCAGAGTTTTAGCCAAAAAATAACCAGTTACTGGCGTAAACATGACAAATATCACACAAAAACGGTATACTCTGTCGCGCGACGCAATTATTGCCGCGGTAATAATTGCTCCGGCAGGCCAGGGTAAAACCCACTTTCACGGCTATGCTTTAATTTTCTCAACGCCGCGGACTGATCGCAGCACCTGAGTCCGCAGCGTTGAGGATTTTTCGAATTCCAATACAGGGTAACCTCATGAAATTACGTAGGAAGCGTGTAAAACCTATTGGGCTGGATGACGTCACCATCATTGATGATGCGCGTTTACGTAAAGCCATTACCGCCGCGTCACTGGGTAACGCGATGGAATGGTTTGACTTCGGGGTGTATGGCTTTGTCGCCTACGCGCTGGGTAAAGTGTTTTTCCCGGATGCCTCACCTGGCATTCAGATGATTGCGGCGCTGGCGACCTTCTCGGTGCCGTTCCTGATTCGTCCGCTGGGCGGTTTGTTCTTTGGCATGCTGGGCGACAAATACGGTCGTCAGAAAATTCTCTCTATCACCATTGTCATCATGTCGATCAGTACCTTCTGTATCGGCCTGATTCCCTCTTATGCCTCCATTGGTATCTGGGCGCCGATTCTGCTGCTGCTGGCAAAAATGGCCCAGGGCTTCTCCGTGGGCGGCGAATATACCGGTGCCTCGATCTTCGTGGCCGAATACTCGCCTGACCGCAAACGCGGGTTTATGGGCAGCTGGCTCGACTTTGGCTCTATCGCCGGCTTTGTGCTGGGCGCGGGCGTTGTGGTGCTGATCTCTACGGTTATCGGCGAGCAGAAGTTCCTTGACTGGGGCTGGCGTATTCCGTTCTTCCTCGCGCTGCCGCTGGGCATTATCGGTCTGTATCTGCGTAATGCGCTGGAAGAGACCCCGGCTTTCCAGCAGCACGTGGAAAAGCTGGAACAGGGCGATCGCGAAGGCCTGCGCGACGGCCCGAAAGTGTCATTTAAAGAGATTGCCAGCAAGCACTGGAAGAGTCTGCTGGCCTGTATCGGTCTGGTGCTGGCCACCAACGTGACCTACTACATGCTGCTGACCTACATGCCGAGCTACCTGTCGCATAACCTGCACTACTCGGAAGATCACGGCGTGCTGATCATCATCGCCATTATGATGGGGATGCTGTTTGTGCAGCCGGTCATGGGGATGCTGAGTGACCGCTTTGGCCGCCGTCCGTTCGTGATTATCGGCAGTATCGCGCTGTTTATCTTTGCCATCCCGGCGTTCATCCTGATCAACAGCAACGTGCTGGGCCTGATTTTTGCCGGTCTGCTGCTGCTGGCGGTGATCCTTAACGCCTTTACCGGCGTGATGGCTTCTTCCCTGCCGGCGATGTTTCCGACGCATATCCGCTACAGTGCGCTGGCCAGTGCGTTTAACATTTCTATTCTGATCGCCGGTCTGACGCCTACCGTCACCGCCTGGGCGGTAGAAGCCAGCAATAACCTGTTTATGCCGGCCTACTACCTGATGGTGATTGCGGTTGTCGGTCTGGTAACCGGTATCTACATGAAAGAGACCGCCAATAAGCCGTTGCGCGGTGCTACGCCAGCGGCCTCTGACCTTGATGAAGCGCGTGAAATCCTGCAGGAGCATCACGACAACATCGAGCAGAAAATCGAAGATATCGATGCCGAAATTGCCCGTCTGGAGGCAAAACGCAAAAACCTGGTGCAGCAGCACCCGGATATCAACGAGTAATCAGCTAATCTGTCCCGCCCGCGTGGCGGGATTTTTTTTGCCTGCGCAACGCGGTGACGGGCGTTGCAGACGGCAGCGCCGCCTGTTACCCCGCGCCATACTGCCTGCCCGCAACCGCACACAATCCTTCATGCTGCCGCGCGAAAAGGAGTAAACTGTTGCCACTTTTTTCACCAGCATAAGTTGTATAAACATGTCTGATTTCAATCTGATTCAGCGCCCGAGAAGGCTGCGCAAAAGCGCTTCCATGCGCGAAATGTTCCAGGAATCCCATCTGCGTCTGAGCGACCTGGCGCTGCCGATCTTTGTCGAAGAAGGCGTGGACGATTACGTGCCGATCAACGCCATGCCGGGCGTGATGCGTATTCCGGAAAAACGTCTGGCGTATGAAATTGAACGCATCGCCAACGCCGGTATCCGCTCAGTGATGACCTTTGGTATTTCACATCACACCGACGCCACCGGCAGTGATGCCTGGAATGAAAATGGCCTGGTGGCGCGGATGTCCCGCATCTGCAAAGACACCGTGCCGGAAATGATCGTGATGTCTGACACCTGCTTCTGCGAATACACCAGCCACGGCCACTGCGGCGTACTGTGCGAGCACGGTGTCGACAACGACCAGACGCTGATTAACCTCGGCAGGCAGGCGGTCGTGGCAGCCCAGGCGGGCGCGGACTTTATCGCGCCTTCGGCCGCAATGGATGGCCAGGTAAAAGCGATTCGGCAGGCGCTGGACGCTGCAGGCTTCACGGATACGGCGATCATGTCCTATTCAACCAAATTTGCTTCCTCTTTCTACGGCCCGTTCCGTGAAGCAGCCGGTACCGCGCTGAAAGGCGACCGCAAAACCTACCAGATGAACCCGATGAACCGCCGTGAAGCGATCCGCGAATCGCTGATCGACGAAGCGGAAGGCGCGGATTCCCTGATGGTGAAACCGGCCGGTGCCTATCTGGATGTCCTGCGTGATATCCGCGAGCGCACCACGCTGCCGCTGGCGGCCTACCAGGTCAGCGGTGAGTACGCGATGATCAAATTCGCGGCACAGGCGGGTGCGATTGATGAGCGCAACGTCGTGCTGGAAAGCCTGGGTGCAATTAAACGCGCCGGTGCAGACCTGATTTTCAGTTACTTCGCCCTCGATCTCGCCGAGCAAAAAGTGCTCTGATTGCCCCTCTGGCGCGCTGCCGTCTGCTTAGCGGCGACAGCGCGCTTTCTGCCTGTATGGCACGACACCCGTGTTGCACTACCCAAAAATTCACAGCAAGAGTCACGCGGTTACAGCTCCGCACTGCCAGCGGACGCGCCCCGGCGTCTGGCCCGGTTACGTGCACTCAACCTTCTGCATCCCCCGGCAAAAGAGCGTTTGACCGCCTGGCGCGTCACCTGTCTGACGTTCCGCTGACGCTGGTCAGCCTGCCGGAGGCGGACCACCAGTGGTTGACATTGGGGCGGGCGATCACCCACCGCCTTCGCCGCGCGCCCTCTCCTTTTGCGGTCCTGCGATCCTGCAGGATGACAGGCGGGCCCGCCGCGAAAACTCAGCGGGTTAAAGCCTCCAGCAGCGCCTGGTGAAAGCGCTGTGGCGCTTCCATTTGCGGCGCATGTCCCAGGCCAGGGAAGGTGATTAAGCGTGCGTCAGGTATCATCTTCGCCACCTGCGGGCCCAGCACATCGTAGTGGCCAAGCTGCGCTTTTACCTCCGGCGGCGCGATATCGCTGCCGATGGCGGTGGTATCAGCGGTGCCGATCATCAGCGTCACGGGCATGCTGAGATTTTTGAACTCGTACCAGACCGGCTGCGTAAAAATCATGTCGTAGATCAGCGCCGAGTTCCACGCCACTTTCTGATGCCCCGGCCCTTTGTTCAGCCCGGCCAGCATATCCACCCATTTGTCATAGGCCGGTTTCCACTGGCCGCTGTAATAGGTGTGCTGCTCATACTTTTTAATGCTGGCGGCATCCAGCTTCAGTTCCCGCTGATACCACTGATCCACAGAGCGCCACGGCACCCCTTTGGCCTTCCAGTCCTCCAGCCCAATCGGATTCACCAGCACCAGTTTCTGCGTCTGCTGCGGATACATCAGCGCATAGCGCGTCGCCAGCATGCCGCCGGTGGAATGACCCATAATGATGGCGTTGGTCACGCCCTGCCGCTGCAGCAGCTGATGCGTGTTTTCCGCCAGCTGCTGAAAGCTGTACTGATAAGAAGCGGGTTTGGCAGAGCTGCAGAAGCCAATCTGATCCGGCGCAATCACCCGATACCCCTGCTGAGACAGTGTGCGGATGGTGGTTTCCCAGGTGGCACCACAGAAGTTTTTGCCGTGCAGCAGAACCACCGTCTGACCGTTTGGCTGCCGCGCGGGCTTCACATCCATAAACCCCATGCTCAGCGCCTGCTGCTGCGAAGTAAAGGTAAAGCGCTGCAGCGGATAAGGGTAAGCAAACCCTTCCAGCTGTTCCCCATATACCTTGTCCGCCGCGGTTGCTGTCTGCAGCAACAGGCCGGATGCCAGCAATGCAAGCGCTGACCTTAATCGTACACACCGCATAAGCTTACTCCTTAACCCGTGAAAGCCTTGAGTCTGGCACAAATAACCGGACGGCGTATTTCTCTCTGGTGTTGCGTGCGCGCCTGAAAAAGAGTGAGAAGCCATAAACAAACCGCATTAATAATCACCGGCGTGATTAAGAATATTATTTCTTTTTCGGTGCCGGCCGCACATTAATCGCGATAAAAACAAGACCAGTCTTGATGAAAAATAATAAAAACGTCCTTTCCTGATAAAACTTTACGTTAGCGCAGTGCTTAAAAAGTTTAATTTAATTACACTATGAAAACTCAAGGGAGGATCATGCCGATGCAGCAGAAACACAATGAAGGGGTGATTAATTCAGTAACCCAATGGATTATGAACAATCTCGATCAGCGATTAAGCATTGACGATATCGCCGCGAAATCTGGTTATTCAAAATGGTATTTGCAGAAACTCTTTGCCCGCTATCACAATGAAACCCTGGCACGTTATATTCGTAAAAAGAAATTAGCGTGCTGCGTCAGTGAATTAAAATATACCGGCCTGCCGATCATTAACCTGGCCGTGAAATACCATTTTGAAAGTCAGCAATCTTTTACCCGATCGTTTAAACAGGTAATGGGCTGCACCCCGCTGTTTTGCCGAAAACGCAAGCTGGACCAGGAAGCGTCGCAGCGTTTGCGCGCCAGCGACGATCCATGTGCCATTTGCCGTCAGGCGGATTTTTCACGCAGTGAACAACAGACAGCGATCAGCCTGCCTGCTGTGCACAATGCGGCTAGCGCGCGTATCCGCTGTACCCTGCGCTGACGCATCACGCCGGTGATGCGCCGCTGGCCGCGTCTGCAAAGACTGGCGGCGCACGCCTTACTGCACCGACTCTCCCGGCAGCAAAATCGCAGAGAGCATCTGGCGGCAGGCCAGCGCATCCTGACGCGTCTGCTGCTGTTGCTGTGGTGAAAGCTCCTGCCAGACGGTATGAACATGGTCAGCCAGGCGCGATTTGAAGTGGATTTTCTGCAGCGCGTAGTCGGAGTTGCCGCCTTCCACAATCTGCTGCATCGCCTGCGGGCTGTTATCGCGCCCGTCGTGGGTCAGCGTGCAGAAGGTGGCAATGTAGTACGCTTTGTCTTCGTCGCTGTAATGCGGCATCAGCCACCAGGTCAGTGCGCTGACGATCAGCACAAGCGGCAGAAGAAATTTAATTCTGAACATGAAGAGCGGTTTCCGGGGTTGCTAAAAACCGCGACATGATAGCAGATCTGTGCGCCGCGTCATGGACCAGCCGCCGCCTGACGTCAGGCGACAGCCGGCCCCGCAGAGCCGCTCCGTTGTTTGCCCGCCGTTCAGGAATCCTGCTCCGCCTGCGACATCGCGCTGACAAAACGGCGGGTGATTTGCTGAGGACGCGTAATGGCACCGCCCACCACGACCGCGTGCGCGCCGTATGCCAGGCAGCGCGCCGCCATTTCCGGCGTCAGCACATTGCCTTCAGCGATGACCGGAATGTTTACGGCGTCGATCACCTCACGCAGAAAGCGGAAATCATCATCGGCAAGCGTTTTACCTGCGGTTTCACGGGTATAACCGTGCAGGGTGGTGCCTGCGCAGTCAAACCCCAGCTGCGCGGCGTGGCGGGCCTCTTCAACCGTGGCAATATCCGCCATCAGCAATAGCTGTGGATAACGCGCCCGGATCGCCGCCACCAGCTCCGGCAGCTGCATGCCCGGCCGGGCGTGCAGCGTGGCGTCCATGGCGATCACCGGCGGATTTGCCTGCATCAGCTCATCCACTTCCTTTAGCGTTGCCGTGATGTAGACTTCGCTGCCGGCATAATCACGCTTGCAGATAGCAATAACCGGCAAATCGACGGTAGCCATGATCTGTTGTACATCAGGGAGGCTGTTGGCCCGGATGGCCGCCGCGCCCCCTTCTTTTGCCGCCAGCGCCATGCGCGACATGATGAACGCGCTGTGCAGGGGCTCATCTTCCAGCGCCTGACAGGAGACGATCAGTTTTCCTTTAACCTGAAGCAATACAGAGGCATTCATCGCGCAAGCCACTCCTCAATTTCGTTTCTGATAATGGTGACGTGAGGCCCGTAAATCACCTGCAGGCCATTACCGCGTCTGACAATGCCGCGCGCCCCGGTCGCCTTTAGCGCACGCTCATCCGTCAGGCTGGCATCCACCAGCGTGATGCGCAGACGGGTTGCGCAGCAGTCGAGTTCCGTGATGTTTTCCCGGCCGCCGAGGGCGGTGACAATCTCCAGCGGGCGCCCCTGCGATTCGTTAACCGCAGGCCCGGCGCGCTCTACCGGTTCATCCTCACGGCCCGGCGTTTTGACGTTAAAGCGGCGGATCACCACGCGGAACGTGAAGTAGTAGAGGAAGAACCAGGGAATACCGACCATCGGCACGTAAAGCCAGTGCGTTTTGGCTTCTCCCTGCAGCACACCAAACAGCAGGAAATCGATGAAGCCGCCTGAAAATGTCTGGCCGATGGTAATGTGCAGCATATGGGCGACCATAAACGCCAGCCCATCAAACACGGCATGGATCACGTACAGCACCGGGGCGACAAACAGAAAAGAGAATTCAATGGGTTCCGTGATACCGGTCAGAAAAGAGGTCAGCGCGGCCGACAACAGCAACCCCGCCACGCGTTTGCGGTTTTCGGGTTTTGCCGTGTGGTACATAGCCAGACAGGCCCCCACCAGACCAAACATCATGGTGATGAAACGCCCTGACATAAAGCGCGACGTCCCGATATAAAACTGCTGAACGTGCGGATCGGCAAGCTGGGCGAAAAAAATACGCTGCGTTCCTTCAACCAGCTGGCCGTTAACAACTTCGCTCCCGCCGAGTGCGGTCGTCCAGAATGGCAGATAGAAGATATGGTGCAGACCAAACGGCCCCAGCATGCGCAGGATAAAGCCATACAGAAAGGTGCCGAAATAGCCGGTTGCCTCCACCAGCCCGCCAAGCCCGGCAATCAGGCGCTGGAAAGGGGGCCAGATCACCATCATCGCCGCACCGACCAGAATGGCCGCCAGCGAACTGATGATGGGAATAAAGCGCGACCCGCCAAAAAAGCCCAGAAACGGCGGCAGCGTAATTTTGTTGTAGCGATTGTGCAGCACAGCGGTGATCAGCCCGGTGATTACACCGCCGAAGACGCCGGTCTCCAGCGTCTGAATACCCAGCGTCATCCCCTGACCGGCCGCACCCGGCTGGGTTGCCGCCAGCGCCCCGGTCAGCTTCAGCAAGGCACTTATCGTGGCGTTCATTACCAGATACGCCACCAGCGAAGCCAGACCGGCCGTCCCCTTATCACTTTTTGCCAGGCCAACCGCCACCCCGACGGCAAACAGAACGGCCAGGTTGGCAAACACCACTGACCCGGCATCGGCCATGATGGTAAACAGCCCCTGCAGCCAGGCAACATCCAGGAAAGGATACGCCCTGAGCGTGTTCGGATTGGACAGCGCGCCGCCGATGCCCAGCAGCAGGCCGGCGGCCGGCAACACGGCAATGGGCAGCATAAATGATTTGCCGAAATGCTGCGCTTTTTCGAACCAGCTTCCGGACGAGACACCATGAAAGCGTGACATATATTTTTCTCCGAAACAGAATCGGTGAAAATTATTATCACACAGATAAACTAATGGTGAAAATTTCCACCATAATTGTGATGACCTTCACTTAAGCTCGATTTCTGCTGGCAGAAACCCAGGGCTTTACGCACACTATGCGCAACGCGTAACACGAACAGGGATAAGCCTGATGACGGAAAATGAGAATATCCTGCTCTACCTGCGGCAGGGCTTGCCGGGCTTCAGTCCGACCCTGCAAAAGCTGGCGGATTACATCCTTAATGAGCCGCAGAAAGTGCTGTATCTCACCATTACCGAGCTGGCAAAAGAGACCGCCACCAGTGAGGCGAGCGTGACGCGGCTCTGCCGTCATCTGAAATGTAAAGGCTATACTGAGTTCAAAATGGCGCTGGCAATGAACGTGCAGCAAAGTCAGCCTGACGCGCCAGAAAGCGGAGACGGAATTGATGCGCTGGTGGAGGAGTCGGTGCAGGCCCTGCGCGATACCGGCAAATTTATCGATCGTGCGGTGATGCAGCAGGCCAGCCTGGCGATACATCAGGCGCGGAGTATCCAGATCTATGGCGTTGCGGCCAGTGCGATTACCGGTGAATACCTGCAGTATCGCCTGCTGCGGCTGGGGAAATCGGCGCAGCTGTTTAACGACATGCACCTGGCGGCGATGAATGCCGCCACGGTCAGCGAGGCGGATTTGGTGATTGCCATCTCCAGCTCCGGATCCACCCGCGATCTGCTGCATGTCGTCAGCGTAGCCAGAAAGCAGAAGGCGCGCGTGCTGATGCTGAGTAATACGCTGCGCAGTCCTATCGGCAAGCTTGCGGATATGCTGCTGGTGGCGGCGAGGCCGGAAGGTCCGCTGACAGCGGGGTCACTGAGCGCCAAGGTGGGTGCGATGCTGCTGGTTGATGTGCTGATGCGCGAACTCACCGCGCTGGGAAGTCAGTATGCGGCGACCAGCCAGCAGACGGCGAGCGCCACGCTGCCCATGCTGTTTTAGAGACCTGTGATCTCATCAGGTCGCCAGGCGCACGCCAGCCGGGGAGCGGCAGTCAGCGCGCCCCGGCACCGATTACAGCGCCTGCGCGCACGCCCAAGCTGAACTCCACGCCCACTGGAAATTGTAGCCGCCCAGCCAGCCGGTAACGTCCACCACTTCGCCGATAAAGTAGAGCCCCGGTACGTCGCGCGCTTCGAGGGTTTTTGAGGACAGCTGCGTGGTGTCTACGCCACCCAGCGTTACTTCCGCAGTCCGGTAACCTTCGGTGCCGTTGGGCTGCACGCGCCATTGATGCAGCGTGGTCACCAGTTCAGCCTGCTGTTTGCTGTTGAGCTGCTTCAGCGTGACGTCGGGGATCTGCTTCAGCTCCTGCAGCACCTCAACCAGCCGCTTCGGCAGGATCTTCGCCAGGCTGTTTTTCAGGCTGAGGTTCGGATGGGCTTCGCGCTGCACCGTAATAAAGGCATCCAGCGACGTCTCTGGCGAAAGGTTGATGGTAATGCTCTCTCCGGGCTGCCAGTAGCTGGAAATTTGCAGCACCGCCGGGCCGGACAAACCGCGATGGGTAAACAGCATCGCCTCTTTAAACAGCGTGCCATCCTGCGCGGTAATGGTGGTAGGCAGCGCAACGCCGGAAAGCGTATTGAGCTGCTCCAGCAGCGGCTTGTGCAGCGTAAACGGCACCAGCGCCGCGCGCGTCGGGAACACCTTCAGGCCAAACTGCTCAGCCACTTTATAGCCAAAAGGCGTCGCGCCCAGGCCCGGCATGGAGAGGCCGCCGCTGGCGATCACCAGCTTCTGCGCCTGTACCTGCGCCCCGTTCAGCTGCAGCGTGTAGCCCTGCTCGTCGCGCGTGACGCTCAGCACTTCACTACGCAGACGCAGGGTAACCTGCCCGGCGGCGCACTCCTGCAGAAGCAGATCCACAATCTGCTGCGCGGAGTCATCGCAGAACAGCTGTCCAAGGGTTTTTTCGTGATAAGCAATCCCGTGGCGGTTAACCAGATCGATGAAGTCCCACTGGGTGTAGCGCGCCAGGGCGGATTTACAGAAGTGCGGGTTGTGCGACAGGTAAGCCGCCGCATCGGTGTACAGATTGGTGAAGTTACAGCGGCCACCGCCGGACATCAGGATTTTACGTCCGGCCTTTTTGCCGTTATCCAGCAGCAGTACGCGACGCCCCCGTTGCCCTGCCTGCGCGGCGCAGAACATGCCGGCGGCGCCTGCACCAATTATGATAACGTCAAACTTTTCCACTGCCTTCGCCCACCTGTTTAAAAGCCGCTGATTGTAGAGATATGCGGGTTTTCGCGCCAGTATCAAAAAAATGCCGTAAATGTGTCACATGGCAACTCGCTCATTTTTCGGCCTTTTTACCTTGCGATCAGCGCCGGATTGCAAATTTAAGACAAAAAAGGGCTATATTTTCCTTTCCCATGGTGCATGTTGTCGCAGATAATGCGCCGCGTTCATGTCCTCCAAAATGGCGTAACGTTTATGCTACATCTGTTTGCTGGTCTTGACCTAAGCACCGGCCTGTTATTAGTTCTGGCTTTGCTGTTTGTATTGTTTTACGAAGCAATCAACGGTTTCCATGACACCGCTAACGCGGTCGCGACAGTCATTTACACCCGTGCGATGCGGGCGCAACTGGCGGTAGTGATGGCCGGTGTATTCAATTTCTTTGGTGTGTTGCTCGGTGGATTGAGCGTGGCGTACGCCATTGTTCATATGTTGCCGACCGATTTGCTACTGAATGTCGGTTCGGCGCACGGTCTTGCCATGGTGTTTTCCATGCTGCTGGCGGCGATTATCTGGAACCTGGGCACCTGGTATCTGGGTTTACCGGCCTCCAGTTCGCACACGCTGATTGGCGCCATTATCGGTATTGGTCTCACCAATGCACTGATGACCGGTACCTCGGTGGTCGATGCCCTGAACCTGCCGAAAGTCCTGAATATCTTCCTGTCGCTGATTCTGTCACCCATTGTGGGCCTGGCGATTGCCGGCGGGCTGATTTTCCTGCTGCGTCGTTACTGGAGCGGCACCACCAAGCGTGCCCGTGTGCATATGACGCCGGCGGACCGTGAAAAGATCGACGGCAAGAAAAAGCCGCCGTTCTGGACGCGTATCGCCCTGATTGTCTCCGCGATTGGCGTCAGCTATTCACACGGAGCCAATGATGGCCAGAAAGGCATTGGCCTGATCATGCTGGTGCTGATTGGCGTGGCGCCGGCCGGGTTTGTCGTCAATATGAACGCGTCCGGTTATGACATTACCCGGACCCGTGACGCGGTGAACCATCTGGAGCAGTACTACCAGCAGCACGGCGATGCCCTGACGCACATCGTGCAGATGGCTCCGCCGGTCGTGCCAACGCCGGAAGAGTCCGTCGGCGGCCCGCAGGAGTTCCACTGCGACAGCGCGCGTGCGCTGCAGGCGATTGGCCGGGCGCAGCAGCTGCTGACCAACCTGAACAGCTACGATCAGCTGACGGTTGATCAACGCAGCCAGATGCGTCGCCTGCTGATGTGTATCTCTGATACCGCAGACAAGGCCGCCAAACTGCCGGAAACCCCGGCAGACGATAAGCGTTTCCTGAGCAAACTCAAAGGCGACCTGCTGGGCACCGTTGAATATGCGCCAGTATGGATTATCGTTGCGGTTGCGCTGGCACTCGGCACCGGTACCATGATTGGCTGGCGCCGTGTGGCGACCACCATCGGTGAGAAGATCGGCAAAAAAGGCATGACCTATGCGCAGGGCATGTCGGCACAGGTAACCGCCGCGTTATCGATTGGTATTGCCAGCTATACCGGGATGCCGGTCTCGACCACGCATATCCTCTCCTCCTCCGTGGCCGGCACCATGCTGGTAGACGGCGGCGGGCTGCAGAGCCGGACCATCAAGAGCATCGCCATGGCCTGGGTCTTTACCCTGCCGGTCTGTATCCTGCTGTCCGGTTCGCTGTACTGGATTGCGCTGAAGATCGTCTGACCCTGCGGCAGACGAAAAAGGGCGACAGCAATGTCGCCTTTTTTATGCCCGCCGTCCGGCGCTTACTGCCAGATGGCCATTGCAATCAGGCTTACCACCACCAGAAAACACAGCCCGCTGGTCAGCACAAACTGGCCGCGCACCCGTTCACAGCGGCGAATAAACTCGTCGTCATGGTGATCGCGGTAGCGCTTTTCCCAGATATACCGTACCAGTCTTACCTGTTTGCTCGGCTGACCGTGCGAGGTAAAAAAACCGGCACCATCCACATACTGATACAGCAACGGATCGCAGCCGCGCAGCACCGCCAGTAGCGAGCGCAAAGACGAAAAATAGCGCGCCATATTCACCAGACAAACCACACACAGAGCCCAAAAAAGCGCGATAGTGCTGATCATGTTCCCCTCCCGGCCGGTGCCGCAATGACGTTGAATGCAGCGGGGAAATGCTGCAGACGTCCCGCGGGAAGCAACCAGCCACAGATGTTTCGAATTGCATTGTTGTTATGCGAGCCCGAGCGCACAGCCCAGAAGGCGGTGGCACGCTTTTTCAGTGTAGGAGATCTGTTTAAATTTTTTCCAGCCGCGATGAAGTTCCGGCGGACGGAATAATCCGTCACGCTTGATCTGCCTCACAGCCGCGCTGCGCTTTGCAGCATTTATCCGGCATTCTGGCTATACTCGGGGTATAACAACAAACCGCCTGCCGGGTATGATTCGGGCCGGGTGACGCTACATCGCTGTTTCGCGCAAAGGATAACGCCCGCCTTAATGGCATGAATCCGGGTTGCCCCGGAATCTTGAGAAAGGAGTTTTATCATGGCTTATAAACACATCCTGATTGCAGTAGACCTTTCCCCGGAAAGCCAGTTGCTGGTTGATAAAGCCGTTTCACTGGCCCGTCCCTATGATGCAAAAATCTCGCTGATTCACGTGGATGTGAATTATTCTGACCTCTACACCGGCCTGATTGACGTTAACCTTGGCGATATGCAAAAGCGTATTTCTGAAGAGACGCACACGGCGCTGCGTGAGCTGTCAACCAACGCCGGGTATCCGATTGGTGAAACCCTGAGCGGCAGCGGCGATCTGGGTCAGGTGCTGGTGGATGCGATCAAAAAATATGACGTCGATTTGGTGGTTTGCGGTCATCACCAGGATTTCTGGAGCAAGCTGATGTCCTCCGCGCGCCAGCTGATCAATACCGTGCACATCGATATGCTGATCGTGCCGCTGCGCGACGAGGAAGAGGAGTAACGCCGGACGGCGTCCGGCCGACACGAACCTGCGGCGCCTGTGACTACGCCGCAGGCACCATCAGACTAAAGGCGGATAGATATCGAAGCGGTGACTTTTGGTGACCACAGCAGACTGCGTGACCACACCGGCCAGCGGCGGCGCATAGTCTGGCCGTTTTACCACAATGCGTTTTTTCGCCAGCCGGCGCGCCGGTTCCAGTAGCGCATCGGCATCGTCATCCGCCCCCACCAGCGACTGAAAGACCCGCATCTCTTTTTTCACCATGGCGCTTTTCTGGCGATGCGGATACATCGGATCAAGATACACCACGTCCGGTGCTGGCGTGATGTCATGCAGCGCCTGCTGACTGGCAACATGCAGCAGCGTCAGCCGCTCGCGCAGCCAGCCGCCGATTTCGGCGTCGGCATACCCGCGCTGCAGTCCATCCTCCAGCAACGCAGCCACCACCGGATGACGCTCCAGCATGCGAACGCGACATCCCAGCGCCGCCAGCACAAAGGCGTCACGTCCCAGCCCCGCCGTGGCATCCACCACATCCGGCAGGTAATCGCCTTTAATGCCAACCGCTTTCGCGACCGCTTCACCGCGACCGCCACCAAACCGGCGCCGGTGCGCCATGGCGCCGGAGACAAAATCGACAAAAATTCCGCCCAGTTTGGGTTCGTCCCGTTTACGCAGCTCCAGCTGTTGCGGGGTCAGTACCAGCGCCAGCGTCGCGTTCTCGTCCTGCTCCAGTCCCCAGCGCTGCGCCAAATGTAATAAGGCACCGTCTCCGGTGCCTGTTTCATCCACTAAACCGATTTTCACAAGCGGGCTTATCCCTGAATTCCGTAGTGTTCCAGCATGGCATCCAGCTCCGGTTCACGGCCGCGGAAGCGTTTGAACAGCTCCATGGGCTCTTCCGAACCGCCACGCGTCAGGATGTTATCCAGGAACGACTGTCCGGTCTGACGGTTGAAAATCCCCTCTTCTTCAAAACGCGAATAGGCGTCCGCCGCCAGCACATCGGCCCACAGGTAGCTGTAGTAGCCTGCCGCGTAACCGCCGGCAAAGACGTGGCTGAACGCATGCGGGAAGCGGCCCCAGTCCGGGCTTGGGACGACGGCAACCTGCTTCTTCACTTCGCGCAGCGTGTCGAGGATTTTCGCGCCCTGCGCCGGATCGAACTCGGTATGCAGACGGAAATCGAACAGGCCAAACTCCAGCTGACGCAGGATAAACAGCGCGGCCTGATAGTTTTTCGCCGCCAGCATTTTATCCAGCAGCGCTTTGGGCAGCGGCTCACCGGTTTCGTAATGGCCGGAGATAAAGGCCAGCGCTTCCGGCTCCCAGCACCAGTTTTCCATAAACTGGCTGGGCAGCTCGACGGCATCCCACGGCACGCCGTTGATGCCGGAAACCCCCGGCGTTTCGATGCGTGTCAGCATGTGATGCAGCCCGTGGCCGAACTCATGGAACAGGGTAATCACTTCATCATGCGTAAACAGCGCAGGCTTGCCCTGAACCGGACGGTTGAAGTTACAGGTCAGGTAAGCCACCGGCTTTTGCAGGCTACCGTCAGCTTTACGCATCTGACCCACACAGTCGTCCATCCAGGCGCCGCCGCGCTTGTGCTCGCGCGCGTAGAGGTCAAGGTAGAAGCTGCCGCGCAGTTCGCCGCTCTCATCGAACAGGTCAAAGAAGCGCACGTCCGGATGGTAAACATCCACGTCTTTGCGCTCTTGCGCGGTGATGCCATAAATACGTTTTACCACTTCAAACAGGCCGTTGACCGCCCGCTCTTCCGGGAAGTAAGGGCGCAGCTGCTCGTCGCTGATGGTGTAGAGATGCTGTTTCTGTTTTTCGCCGTAGTAGGTCAGATCCCACGGGTTCATCTCCTCAACGCCATACTCTTTTTTCGCAAATGCGCGCAGCTGAGCCAGCTCTTTTTCCGCCTGCGGACGGGCGCGGGTGGCGAGATCGGTCAGGAAGTCGATCACCTGCGTCGGGCTTTCGGCCATTTTGGTGGCCAGTGATTTATGGGCAAAGGAGTCAAAGCCCAGCAGCTGCGCCAGCTCATGCCGCAGCGCCAGCTCTTCGGCCATGATCGGGCCATTGTCCCATTTGCCGGCGTTCGGCCCCTGGTCAGAGGCGCGGGTGGAGTAAGCGCGATACATCTCTTCACGCAGCGCCGCGTTGTCGCAGTAAGTCATCACCGGCAGATAGCTTGGAATATCCAGCGTCAGCAGCCAGCCCTGCTGCTCTTTGGCTTCAGCCTGGGCTTTGGCCGCCGCCAGAGCACTTTCCGGCATACCGGCCAGCTCCGCTTCATCCGTGATCAGCTTGCTCCAGCCCATAGTGGCGTCCAGCACGTTATTGCTGTAGCTGGAGCCCAGCTCCGACAGACGCGCGGCGATTTCGCCATAGCGCTTCTGTTTCTGTTTATCGAGGCCGATACCGGACAGCTCAAAATCACGCAGGCTGTTATCCACTGCTTTCTTCTGCGCGGTGTCCAGCGCCGCGTAGCTGTCGCCCTCTTTCAGGTTGCGATAAGCCTGATACAGCCCTTCATGCTGGCCGACCCAGGTGCTGTATTCCGACAGCAGCGGCAGCGTTTGCTCATAGGCTTCGCGCAGCTCCGGGCTGTTTTTAACCGAATTCAGATGGCTGACCGGTGAGAAGATACGGCCAAGGCGGTCGTCCACCTCAGCCAGCGGCTGCACCAGATTTTCCCAGGTGTAAGGCGCGCCCTGCGCCACTACGCGTTCAACCGCGGCGCGACAGTCGTTCAGCGCTTCGGTCACCGCTGGCACCACGTGTTCAGGTTTGATGGCGGAAAAAGGCGGTAGCGTAAAAGGCGTGAGTAACGGATTGGTCATAAGCGCAGTCCTTTCATCATGTGTGTGGGTGGCGCGCATGTGCGCGGCGCAATTTCTCTAACATGCGGCCTGAGGAGGGGAAAATCAATGGTGCCTGGCGCGGCGCAATGAAAAACGCGCGATACATCGCGCGTAGCGGTGAGGGTAAAGGCGGCGCGGGCGCGCATGCCCGCAGCACGCTAAGGGCGCGCTAAATGCCCGCTAAGGCAGCGTGAGGCGGCCGTGTTTAGCCCGCCTGGCGGATGATCAGCTGTGACAGACGCGTTTTGATGCGGAAGCAGAGTTCACGAATCTGGAACTGATAACGCGGCATCACCAGGTCATTGATATCGGCACCAATCGTGTCTTTGATCTGCAGATATTTATTGGTTTGCGCGCCAATTTTCTGGAATTCCGCCTGATAGCTGTCGTAGGACGCCTGGCTGTATAGGCGCATGGCATCCAGCTCTTTACGGCACTGCTGGATATTGCTGGCACGATCGTCGCTCATCGCGGGCGCGGCGGCCGGCTGGGTTGAGTCTGACGCCGTAAACGGCGTGCCTGTTTGTTCAGAGGCGGGTTGCGCGGCAGCGGGCGTCACCAGACTGTGCACAGGTTGTTGTTTCGCGCATCCAGCCAGTGCCAGCAGGCTTGCTATCGCGATACCAGTCATTTTTTTCATTATTGTCACCAGGAGTTGTGAATGAGACCTGAAGCGAAAAATTAAACGGCCTTCAGCGCAGAGCGTCCTGCCCGTCACCGGACAAAATCTTCAGGCGCAGCCGCTTCGTAATCGAAGACTAACTTACTTAATTCGCAGTGAAATTTCGAGGACCGAATTATAACGTACGCAAAGAATAAGCCTACCGGATACGTCGCAATCTGCTACAGCGACCCGCCAGGGGCAAACTTAAGCGGCTGTCAAAACGTCAGCAATTTTTATGCAGCGCCGGTATAATCGCGCCACATCTGATGTATTTCCTGTTTTTGATCCAACCGCGGACCCCTCTTTTTTATGCTGAGTTATCGCCACAGTTTTCATGCCGGCAACCATGCCGACGTGCTGAAACACACCGTTGAAAGCCTGATCCTCACCGCCCTGATGGAGAAGGACAAACCTTTCCTCTACCTGGATACTCACGCCGGTGCCGGACGTTACCAGCTGAGCGGTGAGCACGCCGAGCGTACCGGAGAATATCTGGAAGGTATCGCCCGCATCTGGCAGCAGCCGGGCGCGCCGGAACTGCTGAAGCCCTATCTGGCGGCGGTACGTAATCTCAATCCAGGCGGCACGCTGCGCTACTATCCGGGATCGCCGCTGATCGCCCGGCACCTGCTGCGCGCAGACGACAAGCTGGAGCTCACCGAACTGCACTCCAGCGACTATCCGCTGCTGCGCAGCGAATTCAGTAAAGATGCCCGCGCCCGCGTGTCGCGCAGCGACGGCTATCAGCAGCTCAAGGCCAAGCTGCCACCGCCCACGCGCCGTGGTCTGATCCTGATCGATCCGCCGTACGAAATGAAAAGCGATTATCAGGCGGTGGTAAAAGGGATTCAGGAAGGCTATAAGCGCTTTGCCACCGGCATCTACGCGCTGTGGTACCCGGTGGTGCTGCGTCAGCAGATTAAGCACATGCTTAAAGATCTGGAAGCCACCGGCATCCGCAACATTCTGCAGATTGAGCTGGCAGTGCGTCCGGACAGCGATCAGCGTGGCATGACCGCCTCCGGCATGATCGTCATCAACCCGCCGTGGAAGCTGAAAGCGCAGATGGAAACGCTGCTGCCGTGGCTGCATCAGAAGCTGGTGCCCGCCGGTACCGGTCACTACAGCGTGACGCAAATCGTGCCGGAGTAAACGCGGCGCGCCTGCCTGCTAAAGGAAAACGTCATGTGGGTTATGCTGGCCAGCGCCCTGGCGGTGCTCTCCCCGGCCCGACGGCTGGCCATTATGCTGCTGCTGTGCGCGACGCTGGCCGGCTTCTTTACGGATACCCTGCGCTGGCCCGCGCTGCTGCCGCTGGCGGTTAGCGCGCTGCTGGTGTGGCTGCGGGTTGAAAACCCGGCCCGTCGCGGGCTGCAGGTGATGACCGAAACGGCGCTGCTGCTGACTGCCGGCGGCCTGTTTCTCCATCTGTGGCCCGGTTTTCAGCCGCTGCTGCAGGTGGACAATATGCAGGCCGGGCCGCGCAGCCTGCCCTTCAGCTTTGCATACCATTTTGATAAAGCGCTGATTCCCTTCGTGCTGCTGGCGTGCCTGCCCACGCTGTTCCGAACCCGGCCCTTCCCGCCACGCCACATCAGCGCCTGGCTGTTGCTGCTGGCCGCGATACCGCTGCTGCTTTACGTCGCGGTGTGCACAGGAGGACTGGCACCTGAACGTCACTGGCCGGCCTGGCTGGGCCGTTTTATGCTGGCGAACCTGTTTTTTGTTGCGCTGGCAGAGGAAGCGCTGTTCCGCGGCTATCTGCAGCAGCGCCTGCGGCAGCGGCTGGGCAACCTGCCAGCGTTGCTGCTGGCTTCGCTGCTGTTTGGCGTAGCGCATGTCGCGGGCGGGGCATTGCTGGTGCTGTTCGCCACCCTGGCAGGCGTGATATATGGCCTGGCGTGGCACTGGAGCGGACGGCTGTGGGTCGCCGCCGGCGTACATTTCCTGTTTAACCTGACGCATCTGCTGTGGTTTACCTATCCGGCGCTGCAGCACTGATGCCTCAGACCTCAAACACGGCAAAGTCCTGCGCCAGTTCCGTGGCGGCAAACACGGCACGGCACTCTGCCAGCAGCTTTTCCCGATCCTGTGCCAGATAGCGTGAGCTGAAGTGGGTGGCAATCAGGCGTTTTACCCCGGCGTCTCTGGCCACGGCCGCCGCCTGATGCGTGGTGGAGTGGCCCCGACCGTTGGCTTTCTCTGCCAGCGCCGCTTCCAGGGTGGTTTCATGCACCATGACATCCGCCTGCGCCGCCAGCTGCAGCGCCACCGGTGTCGGTGCGGTATCGCCAAAAATTGCCAGCACTTTCCCGCGGGTTGCCGGCCCCAGATAATCGGCGCCGTTGATTTCGCGGCCATCCTCCAGCGTGATGCGTTTACCGGCTTTCAAATCCTGATACCACGGCCCGCGCGGTACCCCTTCAGCTTTGAGCCGTGGCGCGTCCAGAAAGCCGGGTTTGTCATACTGTTCAATACGGTAACCGTAGCACTCCACCACGTGGTTCATCGGATAGGCAATCACGCGGAATTCCCCGTTATCCAACACCGGCCCGGCGCTGATTTCGATAATCTCCAGCGGAAAGGTGGTGTATGAACCGCTCAGGCTGAGCGCGGTATCAACAAACTGCCGGATGCCCGGCGGTCCGTAAAGGGTTATCGGCTCCGGAATGCCCGCCATGGAGCGGCTGGTCAGCAGGCCTGGCAGACCAAACACGTGGTCGCCATGCAGATGCGTAATGAAGATCTTCTGCAGCCTGCCGGGCTTCAGCGACGATCGCATAAACTGGTGCTGGGTGGCTTCGCCACAGTCAAACAGCCAGGTGTCACCGCGCCGTGAGAGCGTCAGCGCGATGGCGGTAACATTGCGCTGCAGGCTCGGCGCACCGGCGCCGGTACCGAGAAACGTCAGATGCATAATGGTCTTCCCTGTAAGCGAAACCTGAATTTGACCCTATCATAATCATAGGTGCAAACTTTGCGCCCTTCGCTACTCCGGCGTTACACTCTAGGCCAGTTTTCTTCCACTGACGGACACAACGGATGACCAGACATTATGACTACCTCGCCATTGGCGGCGGCAGCGGCGGTATCGCCTCCATTAACCGTGCGGCCATGTATGGCCAGAAGTGCGCGCTGATTGAAGCGAAAGCGCTGGGCGGCACCTGCGTCAACGTTGGCTGCGTACCCAAAAAAGTGATGTGGCACGCGGCGCAAATCGCTGAAGCGATCCACCTGTACGGTCCGGATTACGGCTTTGATACCACGGTTAACCGCTTTGACTGGTCGACGCTGGTGAAGAACCGCAGCGCCTACATCGACCGTATTCACACCTCCTATGACAACGTGCTGGGCAAAAACAACGTTGACGTTATCAAAGGCTTTGCGCGTTTTGTGGATGCGCACACCGTTGAAGTCAACGGCGAAACCATTACGGCTGACCATATTCTGATCGCCACCGGTGGCCGCCCAAGCCATCCGGACGTACCGGGCGCTGAACACGGCATTGATTCTGACGGCTTCTTTGAACTGGAAGCGCTGCCGAAGCGCGTTGCGGTAGTGGGCGCAGGCTATATCGCGGTGGAACTGGCGGGCGTGGTGAATGCGCTGGGCGCGGAAACGCACCTGTTTGTGCGTAAGCATGCGCCGCTGCGCAGCTTTGATCCGCTGATTGTCGACACGCTGGTTGAAGTGATGCAGGCCGAAGGCCCGACGCTGCATACCGAATCCCAGCCGAAAGCAGTGATCAAAAACGCGGATGGCAGCCTGACGCTGCAGCTGGAAAATGGTCACGCGCAGACGGTGGATTGTCTGGTGTGGGCGATTGGCCGTGAGCCCGCGACTGATAACCTGAATCTTGACGTCACCGGCGTGGCGCTGACGGAGAAAGGCTATATTCAGGTGGATAAATTCCAGAACACCAGCGTGCCAGGCATTTATGCGGTGGGCGATAACACCGGTGCCGTTGAGCTGACGCCGGTCGCGGTGGCCGCCGGCCGTCGTCTGTCCGAACGTCTGTTTAACAACAAGCCTGACGAACATCTGGATTACAGCAATGTGCCCACCGTGGTGTTCAGCCATCCGCCCATTGGTACCGTCGGCCTGACAGAACCGCAGGCGCGTGAGCAGTACGGCGATGACCAGGTCAAAGTGTATAAATCCGCCTTTACCGCGATGTACACCGCGGTAACGCAGCATCGTCAGCCGTGCCGCATGAAGCTGGTGTGCGTCGGGCCGGAAGAGAAGATTGTCGGCATTCACGGCATCGGTAACGGCATGGATGAGATGCTGCAGGGCTTTGCGGTGGCGCTGAAAATGGGCGCGACCAAAAAAGACTTCGATAACACCGTTGCCATTCATCCGACGGCGGCAGAAGAGTTTGTCACCATGCGCTAATCGCCTCTCCGGCGGTGCAAAAAAGGCTAACCCTGGGTTAGCCTTTTTTATTGTGTCTGTCCTCCCCTTGCCGCGCGGGCTATGATTGCGCCTTCGCTGGCGCAAACGTTGTGGCAGGTCGGGAAAAGGACAGCAATCCGCATGAATATCATCAGCATCATCATGACGTCCGGCAAAGCAGCCGTAGATGTGGCGCTCTATACGCTCATCCCGATCATGGTGGTGATGCTCTTCATCATGAAGTATCTGGAAGTTAAAGGTGTACTGGATTTTGTCGTGCGCCATACCACGCCGCTGCTGAAGCCGCTGGGCATCACCGGGCTGGCGCTGTTTGCACTGATTCAGCTGAACTTTGTCAGCTTTGCCGCGCCGCTGGCGGCGCTGGCGATCATGGAAAAACGCGGCACGTCCGATCGCCATATGGCGGCAACGCTGGCGATGCTGTTTTGTATGGGCCAGGCCAACGCCTTTTATCCGCTGATCCCGGATGGACTTAACTGGGGCGCCGCTCTGCTGTTCTCTGTTTGCGGGGGCGTGGCCGCAGCCGCCTCAACCTATCACCTGTTTGGCCGCAAACTCTCTGACGCCGCGCTGCGTAACGAAGATGAGCGCGTGACCAGCAATGACAGCAACATGGGGCTGATCGCCGTCATTAACAGTGCCGGTGCCGATGCGATTCGGCTGGCGCTGGGCTCGCTGCCGATGCTGATCCTCTCGCTGTCGGTGGTGGGCGTACTGAAGGCGTCCGGCAGCATTGAACTGCTGACGCAGCTTCTGACGCCGCTGCTGGACTGGCTGCATATCTCCACCGTCTATGTGCTACCGGCGCTGACCAAATGCCTGGCGGGCGGAACCGCTTACTATGGTGTGGTGGCGGGGCTGGCAGAGAAAGGGCTGTACAGTGCGCACAACATCAATGCCTCGGCGGGCCTGCTGATTCAGACCTTCGATCTGCCCGGCATTGGCATTTTCCTGGGGCTTTCCAGCCGCTTTCCGCGCCTGTTCCGCTTTGCCGTGCCGGGGATTCTGCTGGGGATCGCGCTGCGCGCCGCGGCGCATACGCTGCTGTTTTAACGGCCAGCCCGCAGGCTGGCCGACGCGCTTACCATTCGACGGTAATTTTGCCGAAGTGGCTGCCGCTCTGCTGATGTGAAAAAGCCGCCGGCAGATCGGCCAGCGCGCCATAGCTGTCGCCGATCACCGGCCGGATGCCGGTCTGCTCCAGCGCACGCACAAAGTCCTGCTGCTGGCGGCGATGGCCGACGATCAGCCCCTGAATCCGCGCCTGTTTTGCCATCAGCAGCGAGGTCGGCACCACGCCTTCCGTGCCGGTCAGCACGCCAATCAGCGCGATGTGGCCGCCGGTCCGTACCGCCGCAATCGACTCCGCCAGAGTGCCCGGTCCGCCCAGTTCGACCACCAGATCGGCTCCCCGCCCGTTGGTCAGCTGCTGCACTGCCGCTCCCCACGCCGGCACAGCGCGGTAGTTAATCCCGTCATCGGCACCCAGCGCCTGCGCGCGCGCCAGCTTCTCATCCGAAGAGGAGGTGACGATCACCCGCGCGCCCAGCGCTTTGGCAATCTGCAGTGCGGTGATGGAGACGCCGCCGGTGCCCAGCGTGACAAGGGTGTCTCCGGCCTTGAGGTGCGCATCGCCGACCAGCGCGCGCCAGGCCGTCAGCCCGGACGTGGTGATGGTCGCCGCTTCGGCATGACGCCAGCCGCGCGGGGCCAGCGTGAAGTGCTGCGCCGGACGTACAACCACCTCAGCGGCGAAACCGTGCGCACCATCGCCCGGCGTGCGCGTAAAGTCACTGACCGGTGCATCCGGCAGTCCATCCTGCCACTGCGGGAAAAAGCAGGATACAACGTGGTCGCCGGCCTTAAATTCTGTTACGCCCGCGCCGACCTCTTCCACCACCCCCGCGCCGTCCGCCATCATGATGCAGCCATCGTCAGTGGGCATGGTGCCATTGGCTACCAGCAGATCGTGGAAGTTCAGCGAGGTAGCGTGGATCTTCACGCGGATCTCCCCTGCGCCGGGCTGGCCCGGATCGGGCAGATCCACGAGCTGCAGGTTATCCAGACCGCCGGGTTTCTTCAGGATCATCGCTTTCATGTCGGTTGTCTCCTTCTGACAAAAGGCTAAGTGTGGCAGCGATATCCGCAGCCTGCCTGTTACAACGTGCGAAAAGCGGCAATGAAAAAACGGGCTGCCGGTTCAGGGCAGCCCGTGGCGGGCGGAACGCCAGGTCTGTTCACGCGCCGGCAACGGCAGGTGCGCTTATCCCTGACGCTGAGGCGCTTTATGCACCATGGTGTAGGCGTAATCAACGCCCATACCGTAGGCGCCGCTGTGCTCGCGCACCAGATCCATCACGGCGTCGTAGGTCTCTTTGCGCGACCAGTCGCGCTGGTACTCCAGCAGCACCTGCTGCCAGGTCACCGGCACCGCACCGGCCTGCACCATACGCTGGACAGAACGCTCGTGCGCATCCACGCTGGTACCGCCTGAGGTATCGGTAACCACATACACTTCATAACCCTCTTTCAGCGCCATCAGCGCCGGGAAAGTCAGGCACACTTCAGTCCACAGGGCAGAGATCACCAGTTTTTTACGGCCGGTTTTCTTCACCGCCTCAACAAACTTCGCATCTTCCCAGGAGTTCATGGAGGTGCGCTCAATCGGCGTGGATTCCGGGTGGACCGCCAGCAGTTCCGGCCAGATGTAACCGCTGAAGCTCTCGGTTTCCACAGAGGTATAAATCACCGGCACATCGAAAATTTTGCCCGCTTTCGCCAGGGCGACGGTATTATTTTTGAGCTGCTGGCGATCAATATTGGCTACACCGAAAGACATCTGTGGCTGGTGGTCAATGAAGATCAGCGTGGAGTTCTGTGGGTCGAGCAGGTCAAGTTTAGACATGATGTATTCCTCTAAAGTGGGGTTAAATTTGTGTGTTGTGCTGCTGAAATGAACTTTAGAGAAAGCCACGGCAAAGAGATAACGCAAAGAATTTTACAACTTGTTCAACGCGTTTTTAGAAGACTGATTTATAAAGGTAAATTTGTTAAATACACTGCTTTTCTGCCGCTAAGCGCGCGACAGACCGCGTTGATTCTCCCGTGCCGGCAGGCGTACCCTGTGATGCCAACCCACTGAACATTCTCCGCGCAAAATGATTGTACGTCCGCCCCAGCACTGGTTTCTTCGGCTGTTTGACTGGCATGGTTCGGTGCTGGTCAGCATCGTGTTTCGCCTGTCGCTTAATCTGCTGATGTCGGTTATCGCCCTTATCGGCTATCCGTGGTTCGCCACCCTGGGTATCCATCTCACCACGGCACCGTTCAGCCTGATTGGGGTCTCCATCGCGATATTTCTCGGCTTCCGTAATAACGCCAGCTATGCGCGCTTTATTGAGGCGCGCACGCTGTGGGGTAATCTGCATATTGCACAGCGTTCCCTGCTGCGGCAGGTTAAAAGCGTGCGCGGCTTGCGCCCGGAACAGGTCAGCGACTTTATCGGCCTGCAGCTGGCGTTTAGCTGGAGCCTGAAACATCGCCTGCGTCACACCGATGCGCAGGCCGATCTGCAGCGTTTACTGCCGGCAGCCTGGCAGCCGGCGGTGCTCGGTCACCCCATGCCGACCTCGCAGATTATGCTGTGCATGGCGGAATGGCTGGCGCAGCGGCGCGATGAAGGGCTGATCTCCGATATCGTCTGGCAAAGTATGGATGAGAACCTGAACCATTTTTCCGCCTGCCTCGGCGGCTGCGATCGGCTGGCCGGCACCCCTATCCCGTTCGCCTACAGTCTGATTCTGCATCGCACCGTTTATCTGTTTTGCACGCTGCTGCCCTTTGCGCTGGTGGCCGATTTACATCTGATGACGCCGCTGGTGTCGGTGTTTATCTCCTACACCTTTTTGTCACTGGAGTCGCTGGCGGAAGAGCTGGAGGATCCGTTTGGCACCGCGCCCAATCATCTGCCGCTGGATGCGCTGTGCATCAGCCTGGCGCGCAATCTGCAGGCCATGAACAATGACTTCCCGCTGCCGGCACCCCATCAGCCGGATGCGCATTTTAATCTGACCTGACACGCGCCGCAGCGCTGGCTAAAGCGCGTGATGCAGAATGAGACCGCGCGCGGGCCAGCGGCGATGCCGGCCGGGCGCGGTTACGATCCGCCACACGCGCTACCGCGTAAAGGCGGGCGCATCACGCGGCCGCCGTTACGCCAGCTTATCCAGCCAGCGCACGTAAGCCTGGTCCCACAGTGCCGCAGGCGTGCCCGCTTTACCAAGGCCAAAGCCGTGACCGCCGCTGCTCAGCTCAATCAGCTCCACCGGGACCTGCATACGGCGGCAGGTGTCGCGCATCAGTTCAGTGTTGTGCGGGTTTGAGGTGTGATCGTCCTCTGCCTGGGCAAGGAACGTGGGCGGATAGTGGCGGGTCACGTAGTTCTGCACGGACCAGTTTGCTTCCTGCGTTGGCGTGGCGTTGCGCCCTACCATCATCAGGTGCGTTTTGGTGTGCTGATAGGGGGCTTCCAGCGTGATCACCGGATAGATCAGGCCAACGCTGTCTGCCACCGGCGCGATCTGATCGAGCGGGTCCTGCGCGGGATAGGTGGTGAAATCCGGACGGGCCGCCGCCATGCCCAGCAGGTGACCTCCGGCAGAGAAGCCCAGCAGATGGACCTTTCGCTCCATCGACCGCACCATGCGGATAGCACGCTGCGCATCCTGTAACGGCGCCAGATTGCCCGCCTGCCACTTCTCACCGGGCAGACGATAACTCAGCACGTAGGCGGTGTAACCGCTGGCATTCAGCCAGCGCGCCACCGGCCAGGCTTCGCGCCCCATGCCGATAAAACGGTAGCCGCCACCGGCCGCGACAATCACCGCTTCGCCGTTCGGGTTCTCCGGACGAAAGCGCTGAATCGCCGGTGAGACAATATTGGTCCACGAGCCGTTAGCGCTCACTCTCAGCAGGCCGGATGGCCCGCCGCCGCCTGGCGGTTCGTCTGGCCAGAGCGGAATGATGTCATCGCGCGCAAACAGTTTGCCCGCCGTCATCGAAAGCACGGTGGCAGCGCTAGCCAATATAAAACGACGACGTGTAATCATCTTGCCCGGTAGCCAGTCTCAACGCAGTTCAGCCTCGCAGGCTGCGTGTCATTATGTGAGGTGTATCAGATTTTAGTCTGGCGATAATGTACGCATATCGTACAAAAAAGCCATAAAAAAAAGCGCTTAAAAAAGCGCTTATTTTACGGTTAATTTACCGGATGGCGGATGGCCCCGGCAGCGGCGGTTAATCCTGCTGCTGGAACTGGGTCATCACGGTCTGCTCACACTGCTGCTGGTTGTGGCGCAGTTTTGCCCGCTCCTCTTCGCCCAGCTCCAGCCAGCCGTTAACCACTTCCTGCGCCGTCTCTTCGTCAAAGGAAGGTTTATTCATCGCCGACGGCGACTGGCTGGCGGCCAGCTGGGATTTCATCTTCTCGGTGTAGCTTTGCATATCCCCGGTTTTTTGCTCACCGCTGACAATGTGACAAAGCTGGCTGGCATAGACGTTTTCCTGTGCATCTGCGTCGTTGTCATCGGCCAGCGCGCTGGCTGACAGGGAAAGCCCGAACAGGGCAATAAGCAATGCTTTCATAATAGGCTCCAGTAATTTCCAGAAAATCACGTTTCATCCTGCTGCGCGCGGGCCGCCTGACGGGCAGCGCGCCAGTTCAGCAACGGTGTAACCGTGATGCCGTGCAGTACAATACTGCATACCACTAACGTTAAGGCCATATCCATCATCTGCTCCGCCTGTGCACCCTGCATACCGTGCACCCAGGCGTAAGCGATATAGTTGATACTGCCGATGCCGCGGATCCCCAGCCAGCCGATCAGCAGCCGGCGCATCAGCGGCATTTCGCAGCGCCAGGTGGTCAGCCATACCGCCAGCGGCCGCACCACGACGAACAGCAGCAGCGCCAGGCCAATGCCGGTCAGGTTCCAGTGGTGCGCCAGCGTAATGCCCAGCACCACCATCATCGCCGCCGCCAGCAGCCGCTCAATGGTATCACCAAACGACAGCGCGTCACCGACCACCAGCCCTACCGATTTGACCATGCCGCCGCCGCTTTGTGCCAGTCGCTGATTAGGATTAACCAGCACTTCAGCAGGCAGGTAACGCTTCTCTTCCGGCAAATCTTCCAGCGGGAAGCGTTTTGTCACGCGCAGTTCGGCACGGCGCAGGCCGACGCCCGCGGCAAAAGTGGCCAGAAAGCCCGAAGCGTCTACCGCCTGCGCGGCCGCATAGCTCAGCGCGATCAGCGCCAGTGCGAGAAAGTCATTGGGGGCCACGTCTTCGTGCGCGCTGCGCAAGCGGGTTGCCAGCACGCCAATCATCCGACCCAGCAGATAGCCGATACCCAGTCCGCCGCCAATCGCCCAGAGTACATCCCGCGCCGCCCAGCCTGCGAGTTCGTTCAGATGGAAGGTGGCAGGCTGAATCAGCAGTAGCGCCAGCATCAGCAGCGGCAGCGCGGAGCCATCATTCATGCCGGCCTCGCTGGAGAGCGCGACGCGCAGGGCATCATCGTCGCGCGCATCATTGACGGAAATCAGGCTGGCGAGCACCGGATCGGTGGGTGCCACAATCGCGCCAAACGCCAGCGACAGCGGCCAGGGAAAACCGGCGATCCAGTGAATCAGGCAGGCCATGCCGCCCACCGTCAGCAGCATCGCCGGAAACGCCAGCCGGACGCCGACGCGCCACGCGTGCGCGGTCATCGGCAGGCGCAGCTTCAGGCCGGTGATAAACAGCGAGGCGGCCATAGTGATTTCGGTGATGTGCGCCGCCAGTTCGGCGTGACCGATGATATCGATTTGCAGCAGGTTCAGCATCCACGGACCGCAGAGGATGCCCGCAAACAGGTACAGACCAAATGACGTCACTGGCCCCCGGTGAATCCAGCCGGAAGCCAGCGACATTAACAGTAACAGACCGCCGGTAGCGGCGGTCCAGGCCAGGAAGTTCATAACGCTCCGTTTTTAAAAAACATTCTCCCTTAAGCCTGGCACAGGATTTGCGATCAGTTTTTCAGATGACGACTGGCAAGGCGAATCAGTAACGCTAGCCCGGCGGACAACGTCGCCAGGGTGACCACGCCCGGCCAGCCAAAGTGCGCCAGCGCCAGGCTGCCCAGCGCGGCCCCGGTCGCCATGCCGATAAACACCACGGTGAACATCAGGGCGTTCAGGCGGCTGCGCGCCTCCGGTGCCAGACCGTAAACCAGCGTCTGATGCGCTACCAGCGTGGCCTGCACGCCGAGATCAAACCCGACGGTGCTGATGACAATCAGGCCAAGCTGCACCGGCACCGGCAGCAGCGGCAGCAGGAACATCAGGGCGAAAGAGAGAATGACCAGCGTCGCACCGTACTGCGTCACGCGGGCGGGCCCGATGCGATCGGCGAAGCTGCCTGCCAGCGGTGCCGCCAGCGCCCCTGCTGCACCGGCCAGACCAAAGGCACCGGCAATCGCACTGTCGAGATGAAAGCGCTCGCTCAGCATCAGCGCCAGTGTTGACCAGAAGGCACTGAAGCTGACCGACAGCAGCCCCTGTGCCAGCGCGGCGCGGCGCAGCGTCTGGTGGTGTTGCCACAGATGTGCCAGCGACAGCAGCAGACGCGGATAGCTGACCGAGGTGCCCGGCGTAAAGCGCGGCAGCGCCCGCCACAGCGCCAGACTGCTCAGCAGCACCGCCGCCGCGGCCACCATATACATGGTGCGCCAGCCAAAGTACTCCGCTACTACGCCGCTCACCACGCGCGACAGCAGAATCCCTACCAGCAGCCCGGTCATGACCGTGCCCACGGTTTTACCGCGGCTGCTTGCCGGTGCCAGCGCCGCCGACGCCGGCACAATATCCTGCGCCACCGTGGCCGTTAATCCGGTCACAAAGCTGGCGACTAGCAACGCATTGATGCCGCCGGAAAAACCACACAGCAGCAGCGCGGCCATCAGCAGCAGGCCTTTGACCAGAATAATGGTGCGGCGGTCGTGCCGATCGCCGAGCGGCGCCAGCAGCAGAATGCCCAGCGCATAGCCCACCTGCGTCAGCATCGGCACCATGCCCACGCTGCCGATGCCGGCATGAAACTGTTTGCTGATGATATTCAGCATCGGCTGGCTGTAGTAAATCGAGGCGACGCTCAGGCCGGCACCGGCAGCGAGGGTAAATACCAGCGGTGCAGGCAGCTTTTCAGCGGGCAGAACAGCGGAGGATGACATGGCTGACATAATGGTTTTCTCCAGTGAAAGTGCGCTTATTAAAGCGCACGGCCACTATACGCGGTAGACTGTTTCTACACAGAACTGTTATACGCGAAACGTATGAGCACAGCCGCCAGTAGCGACCGCATCGAACTGATGCAGACCTTTATCCGCATTGTGGAAAGCGGCTCGCTTTCTGCCGCCGCACACCAGCTGGGCACCACCCAGCCCACCATCAGCCGACGCCTGCAGGCGCTGGAACAGCGGCTGGGCCTGAAGCTGATACTGCGCAGCACGCACGGACTGAAACTCACCGATGATGGCGAACGCTGCTATGCGCAGGCGCGGCAGCTGGTCGCCACCTGGCACGCGCTGGAAGATGAGCTGACCGGCACACATGACGACCCGGTGGGTACCCTGCGCGTGCGGGCGCCGCATGCCTTTGGTCAGGATCAGCTGATTGCGCCGCTGGTGGATTACCTGCAGCGCTATCCGCGGCTTAACGTCGAGTGGATGCTGAATGATCGCACGCCCGATTTCATCAGCGAAAACGTTGACTGCGCCATTCAGGTCGGCGCGCCGGGCGATCCTTCCGTGGTGGCGGTGCTGCTGGCTGAGGTGCCGCGTTTTGTGGTGGCGGCTCCGGCGCTGCTGGCGGCGCATCCCGCCGTGCAGCAGGTGCATGAACTGCCGCAGCTGCCGTGGCTGGCGCTGACCAGCTTTTATCACAATGAGGTTGCGCTGCAGCATACCCGCGATGGTCAGACGGTTAACCTGGCGATTGCGCCCCGTCTTGCCAGCGACAGCCTGTATGCAGTGCGCAAAGCGGCGCTGGCCGGTATGGGCGTGGCGGTGGTGTCATCGTGGGTGGTACAGGAGGATTTAGCGCGCGGTGCGCTGGTACAGCTGCTGCCCGCGTGGCAGGCGCCGCCGCTGCCGGTGTGGCTGACCTATCCGTGGGCCAGTTATTATCCGGCCCGGCTGCGGCACTTTTTTGCCATGATTCGCGATGTGATGCCGCAGTTAACCGGCACGCGACCGGTGCGATAAGCCAACCGGCCCGCTGCGACCGGTTGCCGGGTGCGCCGGCAGGTGCACCCGTTGCCTGCGCTTACTTCTTCTCCATTTTCGACATGGCATCCAGCCAGCCCATCACAAACGCCGACAGCACAAACGTCAGGTGGATAATCACGTACCACATCAGCTTATCGTTGGCGACGTTGCGTGCATCCATAAAGATGCGCAGCAGATGAATGGAAGAGATCGCCACGATGGAAGCCGCCACTTTGTTTTTCAGCGAGCCGGAATCCATCTTGCCCAGCCAGCTCAGTTTCTCTTTGTGCTCAGCGATATCCAGCTTCGAGACAAAGTTCTCGTAACCGGAGAGCATCACCATCACCAGTAAACCGCCCACCAGCGTCATGTCCACCAGCGACAGCAGCAGGAGAATCAGATCGTTTTCCGCGATACTGAGAATGTTGGGTAGCAGGTGTAAAATTTCCTGAAAAAATTTAACGGTCAGCGCCAGCAAGCCCAGCGAAAGTCCAATGTAAACCGGTGCCAGCAACCAGCGCGATGCATACATCAGGTTTTCGGTAAAACGTTCCATAAGTTTCCATTTATCAACAATCAGGCTGGCGAGTATAACCGAACTTCTGTGAAGTTATTTCAGCCCTTCTTCAGAAATTTCGGGGGCATCCGGCAGCGGCAGCGATAAACGAAAACATGCGCCGCCCTCCGGCCGGTTCTCTGCCCAGATGCGCCCGCGGTGCGACTCCACGATGGTTTTGCTGATTGCCAGCCCCAGTCCGACACCCGGTACGGCGGACTCTTTATCGCCGCGGGCAAACTTGTCGAAAATGCGTGTCAGGTTCTCCGGCGCAATGCCCGGACCGTTATCCCAGACGGCGACCTCCAGCCGGGCTTTGTCACGCCATGCGCGAATGCCGTGCTGCGCCGCGTTGCCGGCATACTTCAGACTGTTCTCGATCAGGTTAGTGAACACGCGCTCCAGCATCGCGCTGTCGCCTTTGATCAGCACCAGTTCGTCCGGTAAATCCAGCGCAATGTCGTGTCCTTTCAGCAGCGGCCCCATGCTGCTGAGCGCGCCGCCGATCACCTCATCCAGCGCCACCCACTCTTCGCGCAGGTTCAGGCCGCCGGACTGAATGCGCGCCATATCCAGCATGTTGCTCACCAGCCGGATGGTACTCAGGGTCTGTTCGCGAATCTGATTCGCCTGGCCGACATACTTTGACTGCTCGCTGGCGAGGTCCAGCATCAGCATCTCCGCCTGCCCAAACAGCACCGTCAGCGGCGTGCGCAGGTCGTGCGACAGCGCGGAAAGCAACGCGTTACGCAGCTGCTCGCGTTCCGCCGCCAGCCGGGATGCAGCTTCGCTGTGCGACAGCGCCATACGCTCCAGCGCATTGGCGATCAGCACGGTAAAGGTTTCCACCAGCCGCTGCTGTTCCGGGATCATCAGCTGCCGCAGATTTTCCGGCTCGACCACCAGCAGCCCGAGGCAGTGGTTGCCGCTTTTCAGCGGCAGCATCTGATACGGCACGGCCGGCAGGGTATCGGTGCCCGCCCCCGCCGGCTGCCCTTTGCTGAAGCTCCAGCGGGCGATGCCGAGGTCCGGCGGCGTGGCGATGCTGTTTTCGCCCACCGCCTGCAGCTCGCCCTGCTCATCCGGCAGCAGCAGCTGGCTGCGCGCCTGCAGCGTCACGTCAATCACGCGCTGACTGGTGGCGGCAATATCCTGCGGCGTCAGGGCACTGCTGAGCGATTTGGCCATTTCATACAGGTGCCGTGCGCGCTGTTCCCGGTAGCGCGCGACCTTCGCCTGATAGCGCACCCCCGCCGTCAGATTCCCGACGATCACCCCGACCGCCAGCATCACGGCAAAGGTCACCAGATACTGCAGATCCGACACGGCGATAGTGCCGGTGGGGGCCACGAAAAACAGATCGAAAGCGAAGATGTTGATGACCGTGGCAAACACCGAGGGCCAGCGGCCGAAGCGCAGCGCCACCAGCACCACCGCCAGCAGATAGATCATCACGCCGTTCGCCGGGTCAAAGGCCACCAGCAGCCAGCGGCCAAGCGTGGTGACCAGAATGCACAGCACCAGCGCCATCAGGCAACCACGCAGCAGCAGACGCCACTTTTCGTTGCTGGCGCGCTGGCCGCCCAGCGGATGCGGTGCGTCACGCACTGGTTCATCCAGCGCCACCACCAGCAGATCGAGATCCGGGCCCAGCTCGCCGAGGCGCTGGGCAAAGCTGTCGCGCCGCCAGTGCCGCTGCGGCTGCCGGCCGGTGACAATTTTGCCCAGATTGTGCTCGCGTGCGTAACGCAGCACGGCGCGCGCTTCATCGGGATCGGAAAGCGTGGCGGTTTCCGCGCCCAGCTCCTGCGCCAGTTGCAGGGTGCGCAGAATGGCGCGACGACGCGCTTCCGGCAGGCGGTTCAGCCGCGGCGTTTCCACATACACCGCATGCCATTCGCTGCCGAGCCGGGCCGCAAGCCGCGCGGCGGTACGCACCAGTTTTTCGCTACCGGTGTCATCGCCAATGCACAGCAGGATGGCATCGCGCGTGTGCCACACTTTGTCGCGCCCCTGCTGGTCACGCCAGGCGCGCATCTGATCATCAACGCGGTCAGCGGTACGGCGCAGCGCCAGCTCACGCAGCGCGAACAGGTTGCCTTTGCGGAAAAAGTTTTCAATTGCGCGTTCGGCGCGATCGCCGACATAGACTTTTCCCTCTTTCAGCCGCTGTCGCAGATCGTCCGGCGGCAAATCCACCAGCACCACCTCATCTGCGCTATCAAAAAACGGGTCCGGCACGGTCTCGCGCACCTGAATGCCGGTCACCCCGCCGACCACGTCGTTCAGACTCTCCAGATGCTGCACGTTAACGGTGGTAATGACATCGATACCGGCGTCGAGCAGCTCTTCAATGTCCTGCCAGCGTTTCGGATGGCGCGACCCCTGCACATTGGTATGCGCCAGTTCGTCCATCAGAATCACCGCCGGATGACGCGCCAGCGCGGCATCCAGATCGAACTCCGCATGGCGCGAGCGCCCGGTGGCGCGGCGCGGCAGCAGCGTCAGTCCGGCAAGCAGCGCGGCGGTCTCTTCGCGGCCGTGGGTTTCCACCACCCCGGCCAGCACGTCCAGCCCCTGCGCCCGCAGACGCTGCGCCTCCTGCAGCATGGCGTAGGTTTTTCCCACCCCGGCGCAGGCACCAAAATAGATTTTCAGTTTGCCGCGATGGCTCTCGCTGTGGTTGAGCAGCAGCGCATCGGGATCGGGGCGTGGTAATTCATCGTTCATGCGAAGTCCATGGTTATAGCGCGCGCCGGTATGGCATGACGCAACGGGCTGCGCCGCAATCCGGGATGTCCACGGTTGTCGCGGCGCGGTTCACGCTTATCCCTGTAAATTATCCAGCGCCAGGTTTAACCGCAACACGTTCACCGTCTCCTCACCGATAAACGGCAGCAGCGGGCGTTGCGTCTGACGCGCGATCAGCGCTTCAACGTCACTCAGCGCCAGATGGCGCGCTGCCGCGACACGCGGTGCCTGCCAGCGCGCGGCTTCCGGTGAAATATCCGGATCCAGACCGCTGGCGGAGGCGGTGACCAGCTCAACGGGCACCGTCGCCGGTGCCTGCGGGTTGGCGGCGCGCAGGGCGGCCACCCGTGCGGCCACCGCTTTATCCAGCGCCGGGTTGCTCGCCGCCAGATTGCTGCCGCTGGAGGCCAGCGCGTTATAAGGTGCATCGCCCGTGGCTGACGGGCGGCCCTGGAAATGGCCCGGCTGACTGAATGCCTGACCAATCAGCGCCGAGCCACGCACTTCGCCCTGACGCTCAATCAGCGAACCGGACGCCTGCGCCGGAAACCACCACTGCGCCAGCCCGGTTGTCAGCAGCGGATAGAGCCCGCCGGTAAGCAGCGTCAGCAGAATTAACAATACAATAGCCGGACGTAACTGACTCATTTCTCTTCTCCTTACACCAGGCCTGACAGCGTCAGCAGCAGGTCAATGGCTTTGATGCCGATAAACGGCACAATCAGACCGCCTACGCCATAGATCCACAGGTTGCGGCGCAGCAGCGCGGCCGCGCTCATCGGCCGGTAGCTCACGCCTTTCAGCGCCAGCGGGATCAGGAACACAATCACCAGCGCGTTAAAAATGACCGCTGACAGGATGGCCGACGCGGGCGAATGCAGCGCCATCACATTCAGCGCGTTGAGCTGCGGATAAGTCACGGCAAACGCCGCCGGGATAATGGCAAAATATTTCGCAACGTCGTTGGCAATACTGAAGGTGGTCAGCGATCCGCGCGTCATCAGCATCTGCTTGCCGATATGCACCACTTCCAGCAGTTTGGTCGGGTTGGAGTCCAGATCGACCATATTCCCCGCCTCTTTTGCAGCCTGGGTACCGGAGTTCATCGCCACCGCCACATCGGCCTGCGCCAGCGCAGGCGCATCGTTGGTGCCGTCGCCGGTCATTGCCACCAGACGCCCTTCCGCCTGGTACTGACGGATCAGCGCCAGTTTGGCCTCTGGCGTGGCTTCAGAAAGGAAATCATCCACGCCCGCTTCTGCGGCAATCGCCGCCGCGGTAAGCGGGTTATCCCCGGTGATCATCACGGTTTTGATGCCCATTTTGCGCAGCTCGGCGAAACGCTCCTTGATGCCGCCTTTGACGATATCCTTCAGCGCGACCACGCCCAGCACCTGTGCGCCTTCCGCCACCACCAGCGGCGTACCGCCGGCGCGCGCGACCTCTTCCACGCTGGCGTTAACCTGGGCCGGAAAGCTGCCGTTGCTGGCTTCAATATGGCGACGCACCGCATCCACGGCGCCTTTGCGGATCAGCCGATCCTGCACGTTGACGCCGCTCATGCGCGTTTGCGCGGAGAACGGAATGAAGGTGGCTCCCATGCTGCTGAGATCGCGCTCACGCAGGTTAAATTTCTGCTTCGCCAGCACCACAATGCTGCGCCCTTCCGGCGTTTCATCCGCCAGCGAGGCAAGCTGGGCGGCATCGGCCAGCTGCTGCTCGCTGACGCCGGGTGCCGGCAGGAACTGCGTCGCCTGGCGGTTACCGAGCGTGATGGTGCCGGTTTTATCAAGCATCAGCACATCCACATCGCCCGCCGCTTCCACCGCGCGCCCGCTGGTGGCAATGACGTTAGCCCCGAGCATGCGGCTCATCCCCGCGACGCCAATCGCCGAAAGCAGGCCGCCGATCGTGGTGGGAATCAGGCACACCAGCAGCGCGACCAGCACCGTCACGCTGACCGGCGTACCGCCCCAGGCCGAGAAGGGCCACAATGTAGCCGTGGCGAGCAGAAACACCAGCGTCAGTGAAACCAGCAGAATGGTCAGGGCGATTTCATTGGGCGTTTTGCGGCGCTTCGCGCCTTCTACCATGGCGATCATGCGATCAAGAAAGGTTTCGCCGGGGTTGACGCTGCACTGAATCACCAGCCAGTCAGAGAGAATACGCGTGCCGCCGGTTACCGAGGCAAAATCCCCGCCGGATTCGCGGATCACCGGCGCGGATTCGCCGGTGATGGCGCTTTCATCAACCGACGCGCCGCCCTCCAGCACTTCACCGTCGCACGGAATAATATCCCCGGCTTCAACCAGCACCACATCGCCCCGGCGTAAGGTATCGGCAGACACACTTTGCCACGCGGCGCCATGATGCGGCTCCGCCAGTTTTTTGGCTTCGCTGGTCTTTTTGACCCCTTTCAGGCTGTTGGCCTGGGCCTTGCTGCGACCTTCCGCCAGCGCTTCGGCAAAGTTGGCAAACAGCACGGTGAACCACAGCCACACCGCAATCGCAGCGGTAAAGCCGGCGCTGCCGCTGAGCTGACCGCTGGCCATGCCCGCTGCCAGCAGCGAGGTCAGCACGCTGCCGATCCACACCAGGAACATCACCGGGTTGCGAAACTGCACGCGCGGATCGAGCTTTTTCACCGCATCCAGCACCGCTGTACGCGTCAGCGTTGCATCAAACAACGCCAGTTGTTGACGACTCATCTTTCCGTTATCCCTGAATTATTTGCAGATGTTCCGCGACCGGGCCCAGGGCCAGCGCGGGGACAAAGGTCAGTGCGCCGACCAGCAGCACCGTGCCCACCAGCAGCGCAATAAACAGCGGCCCGTAGGTAGGCAGCGTGCCGTTGCCGACCGGCTGGATTTTCTTCGCGGCCAGTGAACCGGCAATCGCCATCACCGGAATGATGATGCCGAAGCGGCCCACCAGCATGCAGAAGGCAAGCAGCAGGTTCCAGAAGGGGGTATTGGCGCTCAGTCCGGCAAAGGCGCTGCCATTGTTGTTGGCCGCAGACGACACGGCGTAGAGCACTTCACTGAAGCCGTGAATACCCGGGTTCGCCATACCGGCGCGTCCGGCATCGGTCATCATCGCCAGCGCCGTACCAAGCAGCACCAGCGTCGGCGTGACCAGAATGGCCAGAGCCGTCATCTTCATTTCCCATACGTCGATCTTCTTGCCCATGTACTCCGGGGTGCGACCGATCATCAGGCCGGCAATGAACACGCCAAGCAGCACAAACAGCAGCATGCCGTACAGCCCCGCGCCCACGCCGCCAAATACCACTTCACCCAGCTGCATCAGCCACATCGGCACCATGCCGCCCAGCGCGGTAAAAGAGTCGTGCATCGCATTGACGGCACCGCATGACGCGGCGGTGGTGATCACCGCAAACAGGCTGGAGTTGAGAATGCCAAAACGCGTCTCTTTGCCTTCCATGTTGATGGCGCTATCGGCCCCCAGCGTCAGAAAGTGCGGATTGCCGCGCACTTCTGCCCACATCACCGCCACCACGGCCAGCACAAACATCAGGGTCATCGCCCACAGCAGCATATGGCCCTGGCGACGATCGCCCAGGTGCTGACCAAAGGTGAAGCACAGTGCGGCCGGGATCAGGAAGATACTCAGCATCTGCACAAAGTTGGTCAGCGCCGTGGGGTTTTCAAACGGATGCGCCGAGTTGACGTTGAAGAAGCCGCCGCCGTTAGTCCCGATCATCTTGATCGCTTCCTGCGACGCCACCGGCCCGAGCGGCAGCGTCTGCTGCGCCCCTTCCAGCGTCGTCAGCGCGTGATACGGTTCAAAGGTCTGGATACTGCCCTGGCTGACGTAGAACACAGCAATCACCAGACACAGCGGCAGCAGCACATACAGCGTGATGCGGGTTAAATCACGCCAGGCGTTGCCCAGAGTGGCCAGCGAGCGGTTGGCGAAGCCACGCATCAGCGCAAACGCCACGGCAATGCCGGTGGCTGCCGACAGGAAGTTTTGCACGGTTAAGCCCACCATCTGGCTGAAATAGCTGACGGTGCTCTCCCCACCGTACGCCTGCCAGTTGGTGTTGGTGACAAAACTGACGGCGGTATTCAGCGCCAGATCCCAGCTCAGGTTCGGCAGGTGCTGCGGGTTAAGCGGCAGCGATCCCTGCAGCAGGAGAATGGCCAGCAGCAGCACGAAGCCCAGCGCATTAAACAGCAGAATCGCCAGCAGGTAGTGCGGCCAGCGCATGGCGTGCTCCTCTACGCCCGCCAGCCGCCACAGCACCCGCTCGGCACGCGGCAGCACTGGCTTATCCGCCACCAGCAGGGCAAGAAAACGCCCCAGCGGCTGCGCCAGCACCATCAGCACCAGCAGAAACACAGCAATCAGTAAAAACGCGTTCGCCGCCATCAGAATGCCTCCGCGTTAAGCAGGGCATAAATCAGGTAGCCCAGCAGTAAAAACACCAGCACGATGCCGGTTATCACACCTGCACTCACAGCAACCTCCAGAGGAAGAAATCATGGGCGCAAGCATGCGCGGCGCGGCATAAAGAAGGGGTAAAAAGGCGTAAAAGCGGCGTAAAAAAAGTATAAAAATGCGCGGAAAGTGGCCTGGGCGCGGCACCAATCGTGGCGGTTGATCAGACGCAATAGCTTGCGCGCTGTGCCATGCACGCCATCGCTCAGCGCCGGCGGACCGACACAAAATACGCAGCCTCAGGCATGAGCATGAAAAGGGTAAAAAAATACCGGGGTCGCCCCCGGTATGGTGTGTTATCCGCTGAAAGGCAGAGCGTTACAGCATGCTGTAGTGCTGCGCGAACGCCTCCTCCATCAGTGGCAACGCATCAGTTGCGGCATTTACCCCACTCTGAGTGTGCTGCTGCAGATCCGCGTTTTCCAGCGCCAGCACCGGCTGAGCCGCAGACTGCGCGGTCTCGCTTTCCACCCCGTCTGTCAGCAGTAAGTCATCAGCGTGCAGCAGCAGGCTGTTGAGCGGCGGCAGGTAGCCGTTGACGGTGAGATCATAGGACTCACTGCTGTTGTCATAGGCATCACGCACCGTAATGTGATGCTCACCGTTGCGTAGCAGCAAATTATTGAGGCTCCAGCCACCTGTCCAGCTGGTTGTAACGCTGCCGAGATACTTCTCACCGTCGTACAGTTTCAGCGTCTGGAGAGGCTCACCGTTACCGTGCAGGCTAAAGCGATTGTCGGTCGCCGTACCATTGTCATCAATAATTCCGTCGCTTTCGGTGAAAGCCAGGCTAATTTCAGGCTTCACGATGTCATCACTCTCGACAGTCAGGGTGAACACCTGTGAAATAAAATCACTTCCGCCCAGCGAGGTGGACAGGAAATACTGATGTTCCCCCTGTGGCAGTGGATAATCGGATTTAATGCTGAAGTTGCCATTTTCATCCGCGAACGCCACGGCTATGCCGCGATAATCGCCTTCGTTGTCCACCATGTGCAGCACCACCGCCTTGCCGGGCGCTGCCTTGCCGGTAAACGCTGCATAGCGATCGTCCGTGGTCGCCCCCGACTGCAGCAGGCCCTGCTGCTCACCCACGTTATCTCTGACGCCCAGCAGCTCGATTTCCGCTACGTAATCCACCACCTTCAGCCTGAAATCGATGCTCTGTTGATTGCCGGCGTAGCTGACCGTCAGCGTATGTTCGCCCAGCGCGAGTGCAGACTGCGGCGTATAGTACCACTTGCCATCGCTCTGGACGCGGGTCGTCCCGAGATAATTGCCGTTATCGTAGATATACACTGCAGCGCCTGGCTGACCTGATCCCACCAGCGTTGGATGGGTATCATCGCTGCTGGCACCGCTGATGAGCACACCCTGATCGCGGCCGGCATTATCAAACACCTGCTCCAGCACTAACGGTTCTGGCTGCGGTTCGGTGATAGTGATGACAAACGCTTCGCCCTGCGCGGCGCTGTAGGTATCGCTGACGGTGAAGCGGTGCTCGCCGGCAGGAAGGTTGCCCGGTGCGGTATAGCGCCAGGTGCCGTCGGCTTCCACGTAGACGCCGCCCAGATAACGTCCATTATCAAAGACATAAACAGCGGACCCCGGCTCGCCCCTGCCCTGCAGCGTGGGCGTTTTGTCGTCGGTGCTGGCGCCGTTTTGCAGCGATCCCTGCTCCGCGCCGACGTTGTCATAGGCGCTGTCGATTGTCAGCGGCGCTTTCGGTGGCTCGGTAATCGTCACCGTGAGGGCATCGCCAGCCGGGCCCTTATCATCCTGTACGGTAAAGCTGTGCTCACCTGCGCTCAGGTCATAGCCCGGCGTGAAGCGCCAGCTCCCGTCCTGCTGCACATAGGTGTAGCCAAGATAACGTCCATTATCAAAGACATAAACAGCGGAACCCGGCTCGCCCCTGCCCTGCAGCGTGGGCGTTTTGTCGTCGGTGCTGGCGCCGTTTTGCAGCGATCCCTGCTCCGCGCCGACGTTGTCATAGATACTTTCCAGCGTCAGCGGCGCTTTCGGTGGCTCGGTAATCGTCACCGTGAGGGCATCGCCAGCCGGGCCCTTATCATCCTGTACGGTAAAGCTGTGCTCACCTGCGCTCAGGTCATAGCCCGGCGTGAAGCGCCAGCTGCCGTCCTGCTGCACATAGGTGTAGCCAAGATAACGTCCATTATCAAAGACATAAACAGCAGAACCCGGCTCGCCTTTGCCCTGCAGCGTGGGCGTTTTGTCGTCGGTGCTGGCGCCGTTTTGCAGCGCACCCTGCTCCGCGCCGACGTTGTCATAGATACTTTCCAGCGTCAGCGGCGCTTTCGGTGGCTCGGTAATCGTCACCGTGAGGGCATCACCAGCCGGGCCCTTATCATCCTGTACGGTAAAGCTGTGCTCACCTGCGCTCAGGTCATAGCCCGGCGTGAAGCGCCAGCTGCCGTCCTGCTGCACATAGGTGTAGCCAAGATAACGTCCATTATCAAAGACATAAACAGCAGAACCCGGCTCGCCTTTGCCCTGCAGCGTGGGCGTTTTGTCGTCGGTGCTGGCGCCGTTTTGCAGCGCACCCTGCTCCGCGCCGACGTTGTCATAGATACTTTCCAGCGTCAGCGGCGCTTTCGGTGGCTCGGTAATCGTCACCGTGAGGGCATCACCAGCCGGGCCCTTATCATCCTGTACGGTAAAGCTGTGCTCACCTGCGCTCAGGTCATAGCCCGGCGTGAAGCGCCAGCTGCCGTCCTGCTGCACATAGGTGTAGCCAAGATAACGTCCATTATCAAAGACATAAACAGCAGAACCCGGCTCGCCTTTGCCCTGCAGCGTGGGCGTTTTGTCGTCGGTGCTGGCGCCGTTTTGCAGCGCACCCTGCTCCGCGCCGACGTTGTCATAGATACTTTCCAGCGTCAGCGGCGCTTTCTCTGGCCCGATGAGGGTGATGGCAAAGGCTCCGCTCTCGCGGCCGCCGGTATCCTTTATCGTAAAGCTGTGCTGGCCTGGGCTTAGCTCACTTCCTGGCGTGTAACTCCAGTGGCCAGTCTGGTAAACACGCGCATATCCCAGATACAGGCCATTATCATAGATATATATCACTGAACCCGGCTCACCCCTGCCCTGCAGCGTCGGGGTTTTATCGTCGGTGCTGCCACCGTTTTTCAGCGCTCCCTGCTCTGCACCGACGTTGTCATAGATGCTTTCAAGCAGCAGCGGTACCTGCGTGATGGTAATCGTGACGGCTTCACTCGTCGTGCCCGCTGCGGTCTGGGCAGTAAACTGATGGCTGCCGGTATTCAGTTCAGTGCGCGGGGTAAAACTCCAGCTGCCGTCCTGATTTACCCGGGTCTCTCCCAGATAACGCTGACCGTCAAAGAGATAGACGGCTGAGCCTGGCTCTCCCTTACCCTGCAGCGTTGGCGTTCGGTCATCGGTGCTGTCGCCGTTTTTCAGCACGCCCTGCTCCGGGCCAGCGTTGTCGTACAAGGTATCTAACGACAAGGGTACGCCGGTGAGGATGAGTTTGAACTCACCGGCCTGCCGGTCTGCATCGTCCCAGACGGTGAAAGTATGCTCGCCCGGCGACAGATCCCAGCGTGGCGTAAAGCTCCAGCTGCCGTCCTGCTGTACATCCGTATACCCGAGGTAGTGACCATTATCTGCAATGTATACCCGGGAGCCAGGCTCGCCCCGCCCCTGCAGCGTCGGGGTTTTGTCGTCGGTGCTGTCACCGTTTTTCAGCGATCCCTGCTCTGCGCCGACGTTGTCATAGATGCTGTCGAGCGTCAGCGGGGCTTTAGGTGGCTCGGTAATAGTGAGAGTAAACAGGCTGCTCTTGCGCCCCAGATCATCTTCTGCCGAGAAGCTGTGCTGGCCTGCTTCAAGGGTGTAGGCCGGTGTGAAATGCCAGCTGCCGTCCTGCTGTACAATGGCGCTGCCGAGATAGTGATTAGCATCTAAGATATAAACCCGTGTCCCCGGCTCACCTTTGCCCTGCAGCGTGGGCGTTTTATCATCGGTGCTGGCGCCGTTGTGCAGCGCACCCTGCTCCGCGCCGAAATTGTCGCTGGCGCTGTCAATAATCAACGGCATCTCTGGCGAGCTGGTGACAATTACTTCATAAATTTCACTGCGCTCGCCTGTCAGTTTGTAACCGACCCGCAGATTATGCCTGCCAGGCATGAGGGGATTCGCTGGCGTAAAGCGCCAGGAGCCGTCATTTTGTACCGTTGTCTGACCAATATAGACAACCCCGTCAAACACATACACCATTGCACCTGGAATACCGGTACCAACCAGCGTTGGTTTTTTATCATCGGTGCTGCCGCCGTTTTCCACGGAACCCTGCGTGTCGCCAACGTCATCCAGCAGGTTGCTGATCATCAGCGGCGCTTTAAAGGTGGCATCAATAGTAACCCTGAAGATCTCATCTGGTTCCTGCAGCAGACTATAGGTAACCCAAAGATTGTGTTCACCTGTGTCTAACGCTGCAGAAGGCGTGAAATGCCAGGTACCGTCATTTTCTACCGTGGCCTGACCCAGATTATGCCTGCCATCAATGATGTAGATGACAGCGCCTGGTTTACCGGTACCTTGCAGGGTCGGCAATCTGTCATCTGTGCTGCCGCCATTTTCAACCTGCCCTGTTTTATCTCCTGCATCGTCGTACAGGCTGGTGATCATCAGAGGGGGTACAGGCTGTTCTGTGATAGTGACGGAGAATGCATTGCTTACCTGCTCAGCCTCGTTCTGCACCGTAAAGCGATGTTCACCTGCGGCCAGCGCTGTTTGCGGAGTGAAATGCCAGGTACCGTCCTCCTGCACAAAAGTGAAGGCCAGCGGACTGCCATTATCGAAAATATAAATTTGCTCACCGGATATCCCTCTGCCCGACAAGGTCAGCGTTTTATCATCGGTGGTGTCGCCATTTTTAAGCGCACCCTGTTCTGCACCGTAATTGTCATAGACGGAATCAAGAGTCAGCGGCGTCTCCGGTGTAACGGCCGGAAGATCAATGGTAAAACTGAACGGCCCATATGCTGCGCTGGCGGTTTTTGCGGTCAGCGCGTGCGCGCCTTCAGTTAGTGGCTGATCGGGCGTAATGATAAAATTACCGTTATGATCCGCATAACCGCGCCCGATAAGCGTCTCGCCATCGTAGATCAACACCTCTTCATTCGGCTTGCTCACGCCGCCGATAATGAGATCCAACTGCGGGATCACCGCGCCCTGGCCAAAATAGTCGCCTGAATTGTCCGCCGCTTTTACACCGGTGATTTTCAACGCGTATTCGCTGGCGGGATCAATCGTAATTGCAAACGCGGCGCTGGTGGCGCTTTCAGTTTTCGCGGTGATCTGATGTGTGCCGTTGGGCAGCGCCTGCGGCAGTTCAACCACCCAGAAACCTTCACTGCTGACGCGCTCACTGCCTATTACGCGGTTGTTTTCATCGTAAAGCGTGACCAGCTCGCCCGGTTTTCCCTGGCCCATAAACTGCGGTTTGGTGTCATCGGTTACGCCACCGTGGTCAACACCGATCCTTTGCGGACCGACATCATCATAGGCAGCGGTAATGGTTAACGTCTCTTTTCCGGGTGTTTCTGCAAAGGTTGCAGCACGTGTAGCGGGGATATCATGGGTATATTTAGGCATCTTGTTGTCCTTTTAGATGGTATTGCCAGAAATCCCATCCATACTGCAGGCTCAGCCGGTGCGGCTTTACAAGACCCTTCTCGATCGTTACGTAAAGTTTTTACAATCTGTCTTAACAAACGCAATGCATGTGTCGCTACCGCTTACGCGCTCTCCAGCGCCCAGACCCGGTTAAGATCCACGTTTTCCCAGAGCCCGCTCTCCTCGGCGCCGGTGATACTGTCAGTGCAAAAGCTGTCCCCTAAATCCAGCTCTTCCGGCTTCACTTCACGCTGCGCATGCAGTGACCAGAACACATGCACTTTGGGTTTCATCAGTGAAATCTCACTGGCTTCAACCACCAGCGCCACGCGCCCGGAGGCCAGCCGCACCAGCGATCCCACCGGATAAATGCCAATGGTCCGTACAAACTCGTGCAGCAGCGTGCTGTCGAAGTGACCCCGCCAGCTCAGCATCTTGTGCATGGCTTCGGCGGGCGACCAGCCTTTACGATAGGCACGGTCTGAGGTCACAGCATCGTAGACATCACACACCGCGGCCATGCGCGAAAACAGCGAAATCTCTTCGCCTTTCAGGCCATGCGGATAACCGCTGCCATCAAATTTTTCATGATGATGCAGCGCCATATCCACCAGATCCTCGCCGGCCTCAGCATCCATCAGCAACTGCGCGCCGATAATCGGGTGCTCACGCATAATGATAAATTCCTCATCGCTGAGTTGCGTGGGCTTATTAAGGATGCTGAGCGGCACCGCGGCTTTGCCCACGTCATGCAGCAGTCCGCCCATACCTACCCGTCGCAGCTGGTGCTCATCCAGGCCCATTTTCTTCCCCAGCGAAATCATCAGGCCGCACACGGCCATAGAGTGCAGATAGGTGTAATCATCGTGGTTTTTCAGCCGCGCTACGCTAAGCAGCGCGGTGGGCGCGCGGGTAATGGAGCCGGCAATCTCATCCACCAGCTCCAGCATAAACCCCAGATCCAGCCCCCGGCCCATGCGCGCCTCATTAAACATGGCCAGCACCTGTGGCTTGCCCTGATTAAAGATGGTTTGCGCCTGATCCAGCTCCTGAAAAAAGGGCGTTCTGGCTATGTCTTTTTGCACGACCGGCGGCACCGGCAACGGCACCGATTTATCCGGATCGATCCAGACCTGCTGAATCCCTTCATGGCGGATTTGGGCGATCTGTCGTGTGTCAGTGATCAGCATCTGGTTGCGAATGCCTTTGTCTTTTAACCACCAAACCTCAAGTTTGTGGATAAACATTCCCTGGCGCAGTTCGTCAACGGAAATCAGCTTTATCACGATATCCCTCCTTAATATCTGTGGAAGATAAGAAGGGATATCGGCATTTGTGCAAAAAATCTTCAGGGTAAAATCGTGCGTCAGCTGCGCGTCTGCTGCGTAAAGTGTGCAGGCCGGCCGCCATGCAACGCGCTTTCTTGCCGGCCTCACGGCAGCGGCGGTTTTTTATCAATGCCTTAAACCGCTTTCACCCCCTGCGCGGCGGCGGCTTGCGCCGGCGAGCCGGCAGCGGGGATCTGCGTATCCCCGACGCGCTGAATCGGACCCATCACCAGCAGGAACAGCAGCGCGGCGATAACACAGTGCGCCGCCACAAACGCCAGCCCGATACTGTAGCTGCCGGTCAGGCCCACAATCACGCCAAACAGCAGCGGAGTAATAAAGCCTGCCATGTTGCCAATGCCGTTGAAAATCGCGCCCGCCAGGCCAATCGCCTCTTTTGGCGCGGTGTCGCTGACCAGCGTCCAGGTTCCGGCCCCGGCCGCAATGCCTTTGCCAAAAAAGGCAAACGACATGATGGCAATGATCCCGGCGTTAGTCGGAATGACCGCCGCCAGCACCAGCGAAGCGGCCATCAGCATGCCGGCGATATAGGGCGCTTTGCGCGCCCATGAGAGGCTCCAGCCGCGCGCCAGCAGCATGTCAGAAAGATAACCGCCGCTGATGCCGCCAAGAAAGCCAAACAGCGCCGGTGCGATGGTGGCAAAACCGGCTTCCATGATGTTCATTCCGCGGGCCTGTACCAGATAAATCGGGAACCAGGTGATAAAGAAGTAGCTCAGGGCGATGATGCAATACTGGCCGAGGTAGGCGCACCACAGCATGCGATTGCTGAGCAGCAGCCTGAACAGGGCTTTGCTGATCGGCGGGCGGGCTTTCAGGGTCTGCGCTGCGTCAATGTCCACCAGCGCACCTCCCTGTTCGATATAGCGCAGTTCGCTGGCGGAGACGTGCGGATGCTGTTTCGGGCTGCGCATATACCAGGCCCAGACAAACACCGCCAGCACGCCAATGGCGCCCAGCACAAAGAAGGGCCACTCCCAGCCGTAGCGCGTCACCAGCCAGCCGGAAAGCGGCGAGAAGATCGCCACGGCAAAATACTGCGCCGAGGCAAACAGCGCCGAGGCGCGTCCGCGTTCTGCGCCGGGAAACCACATAATCACTGCGCGCGCATTGGCGGGAAAGCTGGGGGCTTCAATCAGCCCCAGCGCAAAGCGCAGCACGAACATCAGGGTCAGGGCGATCGTCACATCGCGGGAAAACTCGCCCACAAAACCCATCAGCAGCGTAGACAGCGACCACAGCGCCAGCGTCACGCCATAGACCTTTTTGGTACCGAAGCGATCGAGAAACAGGCCGCCGGGGATCTGGCCGATCACATAAGCCCAGCTGAACGCCGAAAGGATCAGACCAAGCTGGATCGTGGAGAGACCAAACTCCGCTTTGATCGCCGATCCGGAGATCGACAGGATCGAGCGGTCGGCATACGCCACGACGGAAAGAAACAGAATCAGGCAGAGGATCCAGATACGCACATGGCTGTTCTGGCTGCGGTTTTGTACTGGCAACATAGGCTGAATTCCTTGAAAGAGGGGGCATCCTGCCCCGAAGCGACGATGTTCAGGAATACCGCTCAGATTTCACTGTTCAGCAACTATAGGAAGCCAGATACGCAGCGGTCATTGTGCGATTGGTGGAATTGACGGGTAAAAAACCGCGCGTTTTTCGTCACCGCCACAAACACAGGTGCGGTAGTGCACAAATCATTCACCCGGCGCTGGCCTGTTCACCAGAGTGTGCGCCAGCGCTGAGAAAATCGCCTGCACTCTCGCTATGAGCAGGCGGAACCAGCGCGGCTTATCGCGCAAAGTGTGCGCGTGACAGCAAAATCTTCGCCGGCAAATTGTCACCGCGGGCACACCTTCGTAGGCTGCAAATGATTTCATTGATCCAGTTAAGCGGATAATGAAATTTATATTCTAACCATAACCTCACTCTGGAGTCGGCAATGAAAACCCTCAAAACCCTGCTGCTGCTCGGCCTGCTGGCCACCTCTGCCTCTGCACTGGCAGAAAAGATAGGTGTGTCGATGGCCTATTTCGACCAGAACTTTTTAACCATCATTCGTCATGCGATCGCCAAAGAAGCCAGTACGCGCGGGCTCGATGCACAGTTTGAAGATGCCCGGGGCGATGTCGGCCGCCAGACCGATCAAGTGCAGAGTTTTATCAGCGCCGGTGTGGACGCCATCATTGTGGATCCGGTGGATTCCGCCAGCACGCCGCAGCTGACGCGGCTGGCGCAGCAGGCGAACATCCCGCTGGTGTATGTCAACCGCACGCCGGGAGATAAAACCCTGCCGCCGGGCGTGGTTTTTGTCGGCTCCGATGAGCGGGAATCCGGCACGCTGCAGATGGAAGCGCTGGCAAAAATGGCCGGTTACAAAGGCAACGTGGCGATCATGATCGGTAATCTGACGGATGCCGGTGCGCTGCAGCGCACAAAAGATGTTGAGCAGGTGGTGGCGAAATATCCGGGCATGAAAGTGGTGCAGAAGCAGCCAGCCAACTATGCGCGTAATGAAGGTATGGATTTAATGCTGAACTGGCTTGGCAATGGCGAAGCCATTGATATTGTGGCGGCTAACAATGATGAAATGGCAATTGGCGCCGCCATGGCCCTGGCCAAAAACCCTAAAAAAGTGCTCATCGGCGGCATTGACGCCACGCCGGATGGCCTGAAAGCGCTGGCGCAGGACAACATCCAGGTCACGGTGTTTCAGGATGCCGTCGGACAGGGAAAAACGGCGGTTGCGGTGGCGCAAAAGCTGATGAAGGGTGAGAGAGTGGATGCGCACGTCTGGATCCCGTTTGAACTGGTCACGCGGGAGAATATGCAGAAGTATGCCGGCAAAGGGCTGTAAGCTGGCCGTGGCCAGTATGGCGTGACGCCGGGCGGCCGCACAGCGGCCTTGTCCTCGCGTCATCCGCCTGCCGCAGGGCGGCCAGTCTTTGCGCCGTCCTGCTTCTCCGATCGGCTGTTCAGTCCCGCAGCTTCGCCATCACCACGATGTCGTGGTATTCACCCTCGCGCAGGCAGGCTTTGCGCTTCACGCCCTCCTGTTCAAAGCCGAGGCGCTGATACAGGCTGCGCGCACGCGTATTATCGTGGAACACTTCCAGCTCAACGCGCACGATGCCAAGCCAGTTAAACGCGTAATCCAGTCCGGTACGGATCAGCTGTTCGCCGATGCCGCGTCCGCTGAAAGCGGGATCGACGCTGATGCCAAAGCTCAGGCAGTGCCGGGTGCGCGGGCGCTGCTCGGTGAATAGCGTCAGCTCGCCCACCATCTGCCCGTCAATTTCAGCCACAAAGCCGATGTAGCCTTCGCTCTCCATGCGCTCAAATTTTTTCTGCCAGGTCGCCACGCTGGGAAACGGCAATTGCGTGGTCCAGCGATACACCTCAGGATGGCTGTAGAGGCGCTGATAAGCGGCGGCATCGCCCGGTTCACGACCGCGAATCTTCAATTCCATATCGGTATTCCCTGTTCAGTTGCACTAAGCTGTTAACTCTTACCGAACGGAAAGAGTGACCCTATGTTGTATCGTCGTTTTGAACGTTTTATCAATATTTTTCAGGATGCTCCTACGGATTCGCCGCCGACCCGCGTCGGGCCGTTTTACCTCTATTATCTGCGTCAGGTCTGGCCAAGCTTTGTTGCGCTGCTGATTGTTGGCCTTGCTCAGGCGCTGATAGAAGTGGCGCTGTTCAGCTATCTCAGCCGCATTATCGATCTGGTAAACCATGCCACACCCGCCACGCTGTTCAGCGCCCACTGGCCGACGCTGCTGTGGATGGCTGCAGTGGCACTGATTTTGCGCCCGGTGGTGATTGCGCTGCACGATATGCTGGTGCATCAAAGCATCAACCCCGGCATGACCAGTATGATCCGCTGGCAGCACCACAACTACGTCCTGCGCCAGAGCCTGAACTTTTTCCAGAATGATTTTGCCGGGCGCATTGCGCAGCGCATTATGCAGACCGGGAACTCACTGCGTGATTCGGCGGTGCAGCTGGTAGACGCGATCTGGCACGTGGTGATTTATGCCGTCACCTCACTGGTGCTGTTTGCCGAAGCCGACTGGCGGCTGATGATCCCGCTGATCATCTGGATCGTCGCCTACAGCCTGTCGCTGCGTTTCTTTGTGCCGCGCGTGAAGCAGCGCTCGGTGGTCTCGTCTGAGGCCCGCTCAAAGCTCATGGGCACCATCGTGGATGGCTACACCAACATTGCCACCCTGAAGCTGTTTGCGCATAACGACCTGGAGCAGCGCTACGCGCGCGAAGCCCTTCAGGAGCAGACCAGCAAAACCCAGCACGCCAGCCGCATGGTCACCAGCATGGATATCACGCTCTCCACGCTGAACGGCCTGCTGATTGTCAGCACCTCCGGCCTGGCGCTGTGGCTGTGGAGCCAGTCGCTGATCAGCGTCGGGGCCATTGCGCTGGCCACCGGTCTGGTGATTCGCCTGGTAAATATGTCCGGCTGGATCATGTGGGTGGTGAACGGCATCTTCGAAAACATTGGCATGGTGCAGGATGGCCTGAGCACCATTGCACAGCCGCTCAGCGTGCAGGATGCGCCCGCCGCGAAGCAACTGCAGGTGACGCGCGGCCAGATCCGCTTTGAAGACGTGCGCTTTGATTACGGCGGCAGCCGTCAGGTGATCAATCGTCTGAACCTGACCATTAAACCCGGTGAGAAAATCGGCCTGATTGGCCCGTCCGGTGCGGGAAAATCCACGCTGGTGAACCTGCTGCTGCGGCTGTACGACATCAACAGCGGACGCATCATCATTGACGATCAGAACATTGCTGACGTGACGCAGGCCAGCCTGCGCGGCCAGATTGGTATGATCACGCAGGACACCTCGCTGCTGCACCGCTCCATTCGCGAGAACCTGCTGTATGGCCGTCCGGATGCGACTGAGGCAGAGCTGCAGGCAGCGATAGTCCGTGCGCGTGCCGATGAGTTTATTCCGCTGCTTTCTGATCCGCAGGGCCGCACGGGGCTGGATGCGCACGTTGGCGAGCGCGGCGTGAAGCTCTCCGGCGGCCAGCGCCAGCGTATCGCCATTGCCCGCGTCCTGCTGAAAGACGCGCCGATTCTGATCATGGATGAAGCCACCTCCGCGCTGGATTCCGAAGTGGAAGCCGCCATTCAGGAGAGTCTGGAAACGCTGATGCAGGGAAAAACGGTAATTGCCATTGCACACCGCCTCTCTACCATCGCGAAAATGGATCGGCTGGTGGTACTGGAGAAAGGGCAGATTGTCGAAATGGGCAATCACCGCGAACTGCTGGCACACGGCGGCTTGTATGCCCGTTTGTGGCAGCACCAGACCGGCGGGTTTGTCGGCGCGGATTAATCACCGCGTCGGTACGGCAGTGATGCGCGCGCTTCATCGGCCCAGGCGCGCACGCCCGCCCGCTCCTGCTGCAGAAAATCAGCTACCGCAGCCCGCAACCCTTCGTGGCACAGGTAGTGCCACGAGTGAGTAAGCCGGGGTTCAAAACCGCGCACCAGCTTATGCTCACCCTGTGCGCCAGCGTCGAAGCGCTGCAGGCCTTCGGCAATGGCAAACGCCATCCCCTGATAAAAACAGGTTTCAAAGTGCAGCCGATCAAACTCAGCCAGACAGCCCCAGTAGCGCCCGTAGAGCGTTGTGCTGTCGCGCAGGTAAAACGCCATCGCGGCGGGTTGCCCCTGCAGGCTGGCAATCACCACGCGAATGGCATGCGGCATCCGCGCCGCCAGCAGACTGAAAAAGTCGCGCGTCAGATAAGGATGCTGACCACGCACCGCATAGGTGCTGGCATAGCAGGTATACACAAAATCCCACTGATCCTCACGCAGCGCATCACCGCGATACCAGTCAAAGGTAAAGCCGCTGCCCGTCACCTGTTCGCGCTCTTTACGTAACTGTTTGCGTTTGCGCGACATCAGACTATCGAGGAAATCCTGAAAATCACGATAGCCGCGATTGTGCCAGTGATACTGCACGCCCAGCCGTGCCAGCCAGTCCGGCTGCTGTTGCAGCAGGTCGTTATCCTGCGGCGTGGTGAAGTTGATATGCGCACCGCTCAGGCCGTGCTGCCCTAACGCCTCCGGCAGGGCGGCCAGCAGCGCAGCGGCGGCTTCTGCGCTCCCCAGCAGTCGCGCGCCGGTGACCGGGCTGAACGGGATCGCACCAAGCCACTTGGGGTAATAAGCAATGCCTGCACGCTGGCAGGCATCGGCCCAGGCATGATCAAACACATACTCGCCCCAGGAGTTGCGCTTGCGATAGCCCGGCAGCGCAGCGCGCAGGCGGCCATTTTCCCGCCACAGCAGATGGTCTGGCTGCCAGCCATTTTCTGCGCGTACGCTGCCGCTCTCTTCCAGCGTCAGCAGAAAGGCGTGCCGCAGAAACGGCTGATCGTCAGGTAACAGGGCATCCCATTCAGCGGCGGCGATCTCCGCCAGGGAGGACAGATGAAACAAAGACATGCAGGGCTCCCGGCCAGCTTAAAAGCGAACATTCAGTTCAGCAGGTTTTTCTGCGGGAGGAAAGGCGCGCCGCACTGAATGTTTGTGCGCCCCCGCGCTGTCGTGTGGCCCGTGCAGGCCGGCGTACCGCAGCGGCATCGCCCCCTGCTCGCGCTGTCAGCCAGACCAGACGATGACGTATACTCAGCGTTTTCACCCTCAGGAACGGCCATGGATCGTCTGGATTGTGACCGCATGTTTGTCGCGGTACTGGAAATCGGCAGCTTTGCCGGCGCCGCAGTGCGGCTCGGCACCAGCAGCAGCCAGGCCTCAAAGCTGGTATCGCGGCTGGAACAGCAGCTGGGTGTGCAGCTGTTCAGGCGCAGCACGCGCGCGCTCTCACCCACCGAAGTCGGCCGCGCCTACTACGCCCGGGTTAAGCCGCTGCTGGAGGCGTTTGACACGCTGGATGCCAGCGTGCGCGACAGCGCGACCACGCCGACCGGCCGCCTGAAAATCAGCGCGCCCGGGACATTTGGCACCGCCGTACTGGCCGGCGTACTGGTGGGCTTTGCCCGTCTGTATCCGCTGATCGAACTGGACGTCAATTTCTCCGATCGTGCGGTCAACATCGTGGATGAAGGGTTCGACATGGCAATACGCATTGGCAAACTGGATGACAGCAGCCTGATTGCCCGCCGGCTCGGCGATGTGCCGGTTCGCGTGGCGGCTTCGCCTGCCTATCTGCTGCAGCATGGTACACCGCAGCACTGGCGCGATCTGGCGGCTCACGCGTGCATCAGCGATACCAACTTCCGCGATCCGTGGCACTGGCCGTTTGTGACCTCCTGCGGTGAGCCTGTCGCCATGCCGATCCGCGGCCGCCTCTGTTTCTCTAATACCGAAGCCTGTCTGCAGGCCGCGCTGGCCGGTCTGGGTATCGCGCGGCTGCCGGGTTTTATTGCCGCTCCCGCGCTGCAGCGTGGCGACATGATTGCGCTGCTGGAGGCGTTTGCCGCCCCACCGCTGGGCCTGTTTGCGCTCTATCCGCCTGCCCGCCATCTGGCGCAGAAAACCCGCCTGCTGATCGATTATCTCGCTGATTACTTCCGCCAGCATCCGCCGGGCTGATTCTTTCCATTTCGGAAGGAATCAAACGCGGTTTACCGGGATTATCAGCGCACCGCCTGCACGTTAGGATCCTGCTTTTCATCAGAAGGGGCAGAGCAATGCTGGTAAACGGAAAATGGAGCGCGGAGTGGCATCCGGTACAGGCCACCGATCAACAGGGCGGCTTTGTCCGTCAGACATCACAGTTCCGTCACTGGATTGCTGCGGACGGCTCCGGTGATTTCCCTGCCGAGCCGGACCGCTACCATCTGTACGTTGCCCTGATCTGTCCGTGGGCCTCGCGCACGCTGCTGGCGCGCAGCCTGAAAGGGCTGGAAAACGTGGTCAGCGTTTCCGTGGTGGAACCGCAGCTGGGTGCGCAGGGCTGGCGCTTCGGCGACTATCCGGGTGCCGATCGCGACTGGCTCAACAAGGCCGAGTACCTGCATGAGCTTTATACCCGCGCTGCGGCGGATTTCACCGGGCGTGCCACGGTGCCGGTACTGTGGGATAAAAAGACCCACACCATCGTGAATAATGAATCAGCAGATATTCTGCGCATGTTCAACAGCGGGTTTGGCGATCTGGCGGACGATCGCCTCGATCTTTATCCGGACGATCTGCGCGCGGAGATCGATCGGCTGAATGACGCGATCTACCCCCGTCTCAACAACGGTGTCTACCGCACCGGTTTTGCCACCACGCAGGCCAGCTATCAGCAGGCTTTTCAGGATGTGTTCAGCCAGCTGGACGAACTGGAAGCGCTGCTGAAAGATGGCCGCACCTTCCTGCTGGGCGAGCGCCTGACCGAAGCGGATATCCGGCTGTTTGTCACGCTGGTACGCTTTGACGCTGCCTATCATGGCCTGTTCAAATGTAATCTGCGCCGTCTGCGCGACTACCCGCTGCTTGATCGCTACCTGAAAAGTATGCTGGCGGTATCCGGCGTACGGCAGACAGTTAACCTCGACCATATCAAACAGGGCTATTATTCGATTAAGGCACTCAACCCGAATGGGATCGTGCCGGCGGGCCCGGATATGGCGGATTACGGATTATAAGGAAAAGCAGGATGGCAAAAGCGTTAGCGATCTTATTACATGGCGTGGGCAGTGACGGCGCGGATCTGGCAGTGCTTGGCCAGCACTGGGCTGAGGTGCTGCCTGACGTGGCCTTCGCGGCGCCCGATGCGCCCTTTCCATTCGAACATGCCATGGGCTTTCAGTGGTTTAGCCTGACCGGCATCACGCCAGAAAACCGGCCGGCCCGGGTGCGCGCGGCGCGTGACGCCTTTGATCAGACGCTGCAGGCGCTGATGGCGCAGCACGGCATGGCCGGCGCATGGGAAAAAGTGATCCTGGTGGGGTTTTCTCAGGGATCAATCATGGCGCTGGATGCGCTGGCTGCCGGACGCTATCCGCTGGCGGGCGTAGTGGCCTTTTCCGGTCGTCTGGCGTTTGACGGCGCGCTGACGCCGCGGCCCTATGCCTCCGCCCTGCTGATTCACGGCAAAGCCGATGACGTGATTCCCTTCAGCGAGAGCGAATCCGCCGAACAGCGTCTGCGCGCGGCGGGCGTCAATGTCGCGGCGTATTACGAGGCCGCAACCGGCCACACCATTTCAGCCCAGGGCGCGATGCAGGCGGCGGCCTATATCGCGCAGTGCCTGCAGGATTAAGGCCAGCAGCGGTTCAGCGCCTGCCAGGCGCGCTGCGCCGCCACGTCTGCCGGCTGGGCTTTCAGGTCATCGTTAAACACTTCGATCCCCACCGGCCCGCTATAACCGGCGCTTTTCAGCTTATCGACAAAGCGGCCCACATCAATAATCCCCTCGCCCGGCAACAGGCGCTGATGGCGCGCATACTCACTCAGGCGGGTTTTATCCTGTGGCGGTATCTCCGCCATATCACACAGCTGTACTTCATAGATACGATCGGCCGGAATGCCGTCCAGCTGCGACGCATCGCCGCCTCGCGCGCAGATATGGAACAGATCCACCACCAGCCCGATGTTGGGCTGATCCAGCCGTTGCAGACGCTGCCACGCCAGCGGCAGCGTGTTGTCCACGCTGCACCATGCCATCGGCTCATACATGATGCGCATGTTATAACGCGCCGCTTCGGAAGCCAGCCAGCGTAAATCCTCATCAATACGTTCCGGCACACAATCGCTGCGCGTGGTGGCCGGTGCCTGAATGGTGTCGCAGCCAATGGCCTGCGCCAGCTGGATAAAGGTGCGCAGCTCGGCACGCTTCTGCAGCCGTTCGCCCTCGGGTGCGCCGGTGAAGTCGCGCAGCACCTGCACATTGGTAAAACCGAGGCCGGCAGCAGCCACCCGCTGCGGCGTACTGGCCTCAATATCCTCACGCCATATCTCAACCTGCCCGAAACCAGCGTCACGCGCGGCGCGCAGCTTCTGTTCCGGTTCACCGTTTAACAGCACCAGGTTAAGGAATTTCGGGTTTTGCGGCATTCACAGGCTCCTTAATCATCCGGATAAATCGGTGGGGGTGCTCTGCCGACGGCACAGAACACCGACCAGTATCCCCCTCTTCCGGGGGATTTCAAGCGTACCGTTTATCCCAGCAGATTTACGGCAGCGAACCCGGCAAAGGTCATCAGCAGCGAACCAACAACGTGCACCATGACGCTGGTCATTGCCCACAGATACTTGCCTGATTGTAGCAAGGTGACAATTTCCGCCGAAAAGGTGGAAAAGGTCGTCAGCCCGCCGCACAGGCCGGTGACAATCAGCAGTTTCCAGGCGGGATCAAGCTGGGGGTTACGCATAAACCACGCCAGCGCGGCACCAATGATAAAGCCGCCGACCAGATTCACGATCAGCGTGCCGGGTGGCAGGCTGGGGAACAGGGCATTGAAGCGCAACGAAATCAGCCAGCGCAATGTGCAGCCAGCCGCACCACCCGTTATCACGGCACACAGTGATTTCAACATACTCTGAAGCTCCTGAAAGAGGATACGCGCAGGGCTGCGGCAGGAGGATCGCCTGACACACCGCCGCTTCCCGCGCAGGGATACGTGTGTTGTCAGGCGTCATCAGCCGTCTGATTACCAGAACGGCGGTTGGAGAAGGTGGAACGCCATCACCTCAGGCGCATGATAATACGCCGCCGGGCCGGGCGAGACAATACGGTGCCCGCGCTGCGGAAAGCGCAGGGCTGTCCGGCGATGGTCACCGCTGCGGGGACGCTGCCGGCTGGGGCGTGAAATGCACCACGCCCTTGATCAGCGCAGGATTGTTGATCACCTCCGCTTCGAAGACATCCGCCAGCGTGGCAAAGTCATAATGGCGGTTGAGCATCATCTCCGCGCGCAGCTGACCGCTGGCCATCAGCGCACAGACCTGGTCGAAATCCTCACGCGTGGCGTTGCGGCTGCCCAGCAGCGTGGTCTCCTTTTTATGAAATTCGGCATCGGGGATCACCAGATCGCCTTTATGCAGCCCCACATATACGATGGTGCCGCCGTGGCGGATATGCTTCACCGCCCCGTTCATCGCTGCCGGACTGCCGGTGGCATCAATGACTTTAGCGGCCAGCCGCCCGCCAAACGCCGCGCGCAGTGCGGCATCCACATTGCCGTCCAGCGGATCAATCGTCGCCAGCTGCAGCTGGCGCGCCACCTGTTCGCGTCGCTGTGGGCTGGTATCGGCCACCACCACCTGTGCACCGGCCGCTGCCGCAATTGCCGCGACACCAAGCCCAATCGGCCCGGCACCGACGACCAGCACCTGTTCATCCGCCACAATGGCGGCGCGGCGCACGGCATGGGCACTGATGGCAAAAGGCTCAATCAGCGCCGCCGCTTCCGGTGCCACTGCATCCACCACCAGCAGATTACTGGCCGGGACGCTGAGAAATTCGCAGAAGCCGCCATCCTGATGCACGCCAATCACGGAGAGTTGCTCGCAGCAGTTGGTTTTGCCACTCAGGCAGGCATCGCACTGCTGGCAGGCGACGTACGGGATCAGCGCCACGCGCTGTCCGGCGTGAAACCCCTGTACATCGCGGCCCGGCGTCACCACTTCGCCACAGAGTTCATGGCCCAGCACGCGCGGATAAGAGAAAAAGGGCTGGTTCCCAGCCCAGGCATGGATATCCGTGCCGCAGATGCCGGCCGTCAGGGGTTTGATAACAATTTCATTGGCAGCCGGCGTGGGCTTCGCGCGCTGTTGCCACACCAGCCTGCGCGGCTCGGCAACCACCAGCGTTTTCATTTCGGTCATGGGCATTCTCCTGTGCAGTTGTCGCAGTTATGGCGAATATCGGCCCGGGCGGTGAATTACAGGCTGTGAAGTGTGAAGCAGGCCGGTTTTTTTGGGCTTTGCGTGGTTTTTAATGGATAAAAAACCGGAGAGTGGTATGAGCCGTAACCCGAACCTGCGTCACAACGTGATTAACCAAATGCTGGAAGGCATTGCCCGCCGCCATATCCGCTCACCGCTGCCGCCCCAGGCGGCGCTGGCCGACATGTTTAATATCAGCCGCACCACGGTGCGCCACATGCTGCAGCACCTGCATCAGCGCGGCGTGCTGGAGAAAGTGGCAGACAGCTGGGTCATCGTGCGCGAGCCCGACGAAGACGATGGTTTTCAGGATCAGGTGCTGCCGGTTAATCAGCAGGCGCTGCAGTTTGAGCAGGCGTTTTTTAACCTGATTAATCAGCGTCAGCTGGTGCCTGGTGACCGCTTTACCGAGCTGCAGCTGGCGCAGCAAACCCACGTCAGTCCGGTGGTGGTGCGTGAGTTTTTGCTGCGCTTTATGCGCTATAACCTGCTGGAGCCGGTCAGGCGCGGGCAGTGGCAGATGAAAAAGTTTGATCAGGATTATGCCGGCAAGCTGTTTGAGCTGCGGGAAATGCTGGAAACGCACGCGCTGAATCGCTTTCTGAATCTGCCTTCTGACGATGAACGCTGGATGCAGGCACGTGATTTGCTGGATCGCCATCGCAGGCTGCGCGATACCCTTGCCAGCCACTACCGCCAGTTTGCTGCGCTGGATAAAGAGATGCACACCCTGATTCTCTCTGCGGCAAATAACCCCTTCTTCAACCAGTCGCTGGAGATTATTTCCGTGATCTTTCATTCGCACTATCAGTGGGATGAAAGCGATCTCAAACAGCGCAATATCGTGGCGCTGGAGGAGCATATGGCCATTCTGACGGCGTTGATCAGCCGTCAGGACGCGGATGCGCTCTGCGCGCTGCATGCGCATCTGGCGACGGCCAAAACGTCTATAATCCGTTCCCTGCGCCAGTACAATTAAAAACCGATTAAAAACCGCAAAGCATAAGCCCCCGCACGATTCAGAAACATGTTTGCAACACCCGCAGCGCTTTACTTCTAGTCTCGGAAGCACCCTCTGCGGCAGCCCGTTCGCTGCCGCAGATCCTCACATCGGATAACGATAATGAATGCCACCCGGGAGGTTACAATGGAAAAGACATCGACACCGACGCGCGACAGCGTGCCCGTCCCTGAGCGGGACAGTGCGGAATTCGTGCCGGCGCGTGGTGACGTGGTGCGCTCGCCGCGTATTCGTAAAATTCAGCTTACCGCCATGCTGCTGTTGCTGTTCGCGGCCATCATTAACTACCTTGACCGTAGCTCACTCTCGGTGGCCAATATGACTATCCGCGAAGAGCTGGGGCTCTCCGCCACTGAGATCGGCGTGCTGCTCTCCGCCTTTTCGCTGGCGTACGGGCTGGCGCAGCTGCCGTGTGGCGCCCTGCTGGATCGCAAAGGGCCGCGCATCATGCTGGCGATTGGCATGTTCTTCTGGTCGCTGTTTCAGGCCGCCGCCGGTCTGGTGCATAACTTTACGCAGTTTGTACTGGTGCGTATCGGGCTGGGTATTGGCGAAGCACCCATGAACCCGTGCGGTGTAAAAGTCATTAACGACTGGTTCAATATCAAAGATCGCGGCATGCCGATGGGCATGTTTAATGCGGCTTCCATGATTGGCTTATCCGTTGCGCCGCCGATTCTGGCAGCGATGATGCTGGTAATGGGCTGGCGCGGTATGTTCGTCACCATTGGCATATTGGGCATGTTCCTCGCCATTGGCTGGTATCTCACTTACCGCGACCGCGATAACCACAGGCTGAGCGGAGAAGAGATTCACTATCTGCAGGCGGGCAGCGTGGCGTCACGCAAAGCGCCGCTGAGCTTTGCCGAATGGCGCGGTCTGTTTAAGCAGCGCACCATGTGGGGCATGATGATTGGTTTCAGCGGCATCAACTATACCGCCTGGCTGTACATTGCCTGGCTGCCGGGTTATCTGCAATCTACCTACCATCTGGATTTGAAAAGCACCGGCCTGCTGGCGGCGATCCCGTTCCTGTTTGGGGCCGCCGGTATGCTGCTGAATGGCTATGTGGTCGATAAGCTGGTGCGGCGCGGCAGGGACGCGGTAAAAGTCCGTAAAGTGTCGATTGTCAGTGGCATGTTGCTCTCGGCAGCCTTTACCACCTTCGTGACGCGCGCCACCGAGACCACCAGCGCGGTGACGCTGATTGGCATAGCGCTGTTCTGCATTCACTTTGCCGGGACTTCGTGCTGGGGACTGATTCATGCCAACGTGACGGCACGCATGACCGCTTCCGTGGGCAGTATCCAGAACTTCGCCAGTTTTGTGTTTGCCTCCTTCGCACCGATTGTCACCGGCTGGGTGCTGGATACCACCCGCTCCTTCAGCCTGGCGCTGATGATTTGCGCCGGCGTGACGGTGGTGGGTGCGCTGGCTTATCTGCTGCTGGTAAGAAAGCCCATTACCGACGGCGCATAATCCGCCCCTGCCGTGATGTATTAAGCCTCCCGCCGGAGGCTTTTTTATGTGTTTGCCTGCGGCCTGTGCGTCGCCAAGCGAACGTTATTCCTCTCTTACCGCCAGCGCCTGCCTCTTCTGTTCCCTTATTATTCTCCGCAATACGCGGGCTAAGTAATATTTCCAGACAAAACTCAAAGATAATTTTTTATTTCGGATGAAGGAAATAAATTTATTATCCGAAAATGCATAAGCAGCGTTAAATAAATAAGATGAGGTAACGTTTTGTGGCTGGGATCATGGTTTAACGAAATAAATTAATTTACCGTGCAGTCACTGTGAATCGTCAGGAAGACGCAGGGTGACTGAAATGGATCGTCCACGTAAAGCGCTTTTTATTTCTTTTGATGCCGTCGCTTTATCCGGAATAACGGTAGAGGCCACGAAAATTGCCATCAGGTTATGCAAAGAGAATATCCGTTGCTACCTCGACCTGGGTTATGACATAAAAATCGATAAGGGTAACTTTGGTCGCGCCTATTCCCGTGAGGAAACCTCGGCATTATGTCATCATTTTACGCTGGTGCGTCATGACGCGATCCGGCAGGTCGCAGGCTATACCCCGGACAATCTGAAATATCTGCATGACAGATTAATTACCCGCTCTCCGCCAGCGCATAGCATGACAGAAAAAAAGCTGCTGGCAGAGACGAAAAAAATGGCGAATGCCGTCGCGGATAAACTGTGGCAAAAGTGGACGGAACTCGATATCGATTATTTGATTATCGAGAATGGCACATTGCCGGATAACATTATTTTTACCCGGGCGCTCTATCTGGCAATTGCCCGCTATGGCAAAGATAAACAGGCGGGTCGCTTTGTGCTCTGGCGCGATCACGATTTAATGTGGAACAGTGAGTCCACCTCGTCGCGCTACGGTGCTGCCCCGTGGCCGCATGCGGTGAAACCCCGTCCGTCACCCTATATTACCTACGTCACGCTTAATCAGGCGCTTGCTGCCCGGCTGTCGGCATGGTGCCAGCATCAGGCAGAGATCGGCGTGCTGCGCAACACCTATTGCTTTGATTCCGGCCGCCCGCGCAAGCCACTGCGTCAGCTCTATCAGCTGCAGCCGCAGGATAAAATCATTGCGCGCACCACCCGCCTGATTCCGGCCAAGCGACTGGATCGTGATATTTATCTGCTGCATGCTTTAAATAGAGCGTTAATCGACCGGCATCAGCCTTATCGCGTGTATTTAATGATAGCGGGCGATCCCCGGGAAGACCCGGAGCATGTCGCCACGTTAATGCAATTAATCAGCGCATTAAAACTCACGCCCTACGTTATTTTCTTCGGTGCCGTTAACCATGATTTTATGGAGCAGCATGCTGATGCCATTACCATTCAGGATATTTATGAAGCCTGCGATCTGGTGTCATTTTTAACCGCGTGGGATTACGACAGCTACGGTAATCCTGTGGGCGAAGCCATCAGCCATCAACGCTGTTATATCGCTACCCGCTATGAATATTATCACGAGGTTTATGGGCAATATGGCTTTGAAGGTGAGCTGATGGATATTTCGGCCGAAAACGACAATCTACCGGATGCAGACTTTATTCAGCGCGTGGCCGCGTTATTAGAAGATGATGCGCGGCGCGCCGCGATTGCCGCCCGTAATTATCAAAAAGGAAAATCCCTGCTGTCGGACGATATTTTCCGTCAGATATTTCATGTGTCGTAAAGGAGTCGCTATGGAAGCACAATATTTTATCTCGGTGGTGCTGCCGGTTTATAACGAAGCCGACCGTATTCACGCAGTGCTGGAATCGCTGCTGCAGCAGCACTCGCCGGGTGGATTATTCACGCTGGATAATCTGGAAATTATTATCGTTGATAATAATTCCACCGACAATTCAGTGGCCCTGGTACAGGCTTTTGCTGACAGGCATCCGCTGTTGCGCCTCCACCTGCTGCATGAAACGGTGCAGGGAGTCTCGTCAGCGCGTAAAAAAGGCATGGATGACGCTGCGCAGCGTGCCCGGCTGCGTGATGCCACCAGCGGCCTGGTGCGAAAACACTATATTTTATCCGCCGATGCCGACTGCACCGTCGATGCACGCTGGATTGATGAGCTGGTCGGCACCCTGATTACCCAACGGGGCGATCTCTGCACCTGCCATTACTACTATGCCGCGGAAGATTTTCGCGAGCGCCCGCGCCTGTACGCTGAGATAGAGAAAACGCTGCGCTGCCGGCACGTTTCGTTTTCGCTGTTTGGCGGTTTTCCTGACGGCAAAGGCTTCGGTATTGAAAGGCAGATGTATGAAAAAGTCGGCGGTATCGAAATTTTTTACCAGCTGAAAAACGGTGACTTTGTTGAGCATCTGTCGGATGACTGGGATTTCGGTATCAAAGCGATCGCCGCCGGCGCCAGACCGGTGTATGCACCGCGCTCGCGGGTAAAGATTAACAGCCGTCGCGTGGATAACCTGCTGCATGAGGTGATCGAGGGCGTGGCGTATGGCCATCGCGGCACCATCATTATGCGGGATGTCCGGCCTGACTCTGCCATGCTGACCTTTGTTAACGATATTACACCAGCGCAGGCGCAACAGGCCTGGCACTACTCCATCAAAGATTATGTGCCTAAAAATCTGATCCTGCCGGTGCTGCTGAATCCGGCCTTGCTGCGGGAAAATGCCGCGGTGATTGATTTCTTCACGCCGCCTGTCGCCGAACAGCTGTTTGTGCGCATTCATCAGATGATGCAGGAGATGAGCATCACCGATTTTCTGCCTATCCACAGTTATAAGACGCCCGCTTTTCGCCTCTATTTTGAGTTCCGCCATGCGCTGTTTGCTGCGCTGCGCCGCGCAGTGGGCGCAGAGATTGGCGAACCCCCGCCGCTGCCCGCCTGCCTGGCGCGGGTGCCGCAGGCCGATTTCAACCGTTTCGTCTGGTATTACTGTGAAGACCGGGAGTCCGGCGAAGCGCACAATTACTTTGCGAACGGAGGCGTATTCTGATGCGAGCGAACTGGCTGCAATCCCTGCAGGATATTGATCGCCACTATCCGCGTCCGGCGATATGTGATGTGCTGAGCCGGCCGGAAAACGCCGATCTGCTGGAATACGTGGTGCGCGATCCGTTCGGCTGCCACGTTTTTCCCGGCGACATTGATGACTTTCCTCTGCCCCATTTTTTCCGCGCCATGCAGGAAAGCCTGGCGCGCGCGCCTTATCTGCATCTCTGGGCTTATATCCCTACCTGCCGTTATAAGTGCCATTTCTGCCAGTTCCCTACGGTCATTGTGAACCCGCAGTCTCCGCGCGCACCGGCACTGTTCCGCGATGTCGTGGATCGCAATATACAGGAAGCCCGTATGTGGCTGGCGCAGTTGCCGGCGCTGAGCGAGGTGCCGGTCGGCGAATTTAACCTGTTTGGCGGCACGCCTTCCCTGCTGCCACCGGAAGAGCTGCAGCGGCTGATGCAATTCTACCGTGACAACTTTACTTTCCGTGACGCCACCCTGCGCTTTGAAGGCGAGCCCGGCACGCTGACGCGGCCCTTCCTGGCGCAGCTGCGGGAACTGGGTTTCAGTAAGCTCTCCTTTGGTGCGCAGTCGTTTTCTGACCGGCTGATCAAAGGCTGCGGTCGCCTGCATCAGGCAGAGACCTGTTATCAGGTGATCCGCGATGCGCGCGAACTGGGGTTTGCCTTAATCAGCGTAGATCTGATGTACGGCCTGCCCGCGCAAACGGTGGATGACGTGCGCGACGATCTGCAGCAGGCACGCGCGCTGGATTTATCCCATCTGGTTTTTACCAAGCTGCATATGAAGCCGTTTGCGGAAACCCGCACCGGCGTCTCTGCCGCTGGTGAAAATGCCTGGCAGCGCCGCGATGCCACGCTGCCCAGTCTGGGACAGCAGTATCAGATGCGCGCCCTGGCCGAGCAGTGGCTGGACGGTGACTATCTGGAGCATCCCACGATGTACTTTCATCATCGCTCCGCCGCCCCGGAAAAGTGGAAAGCGATGATTACCGATCTCGATCAGCAGGTGCCTGAAGTGGCAATTGGGCTGGGCGGCAGCTCCAAATGTGCCGGCGCTGAACTGATCAACCTGACCGATTACGCCGCCTATCAGCGCGCGCTGGACAATGGTCAGCAGCCGGTGGACTCCGTACGCGGTATGTCACCGGCGCAGCAGGCCATCAACGGCTGCAAGATGGCGCTATCCAGCCTGCAGCCGCTGGATGACGCGGTTTTCCGGCAAAAGTTTGGCGTCAGCCTGTTTTCCCAGCCGGTCATTGCCCGCGCGCTGGCAGAACTGCAGCAGCACGGCTTGCTGCATCGCCGTGACCAGACCGTGAGGCTGACGCCTGCCGGACGTGTGCTGGTCGAAGCTATTATCAACACCCGCTTTGATGCTTCCCTGAACCTTTAAGCTACGGCAACGCGCCCGGAGTCTGCTATGACCGCATCCGTTTACACGTTTTTCTATATTGCCATTGATAGTGAAGCGGGAGTCACGCCCCGCCAGTTTGAAACCTTTGTCCGGGAAAAAGGGGTACTGCTGCCCTGCTATCCTGGCTGGCGCTGGACGCTTTTCCGCGGTCTGCGCGGCGAGCGTACCGGCCAATACCTGATGCTGTTTGAAATGAACAGTGCCGCTCAGCGGGCACGGTTTATGCGGGATGACGGCGAGCTGACCGCCGAAGCCGTGGCGTTCTGGCAGCGCTATCCGCAAGCGGATGCGCTGCTGGCTGAATGGCGACAGCTGGCAAGTTTTGCCCGGCGTCCCACCCTCTTTACCCATTTTAATGTGCTGGCGGAAAACACGCGCAGCGATGTCGGGCGCGGCCCGCGTTTTGCAGCCAGCAGCGGCACCGCACGGATTCTGGGCACGCACTATCTGGCGCTCAGGCCTGGCGTACAGCCGCACGATTTTGAGCAGTTTATCGCGCAGCATGCCAGCCGTATTGTGGATTATCCCGGCTGGAAGTTTCATCTGCTGAAAGGCCACAGCGGTAACCGGCTGGATAACTATGTGGTGATGATGGAGATTGCGAGCGAAGCCGCGCTGACAGCGTTCTATCCACAGCCCGATATCGCCACCCCGCAGGCCGCGGCTTTTGCCCGCGCGCACCGCGATACCAAGCAGATGTATGAAGAGTGGAAGCAGCTGGCGTCGTTTTCCGGCTCGCCACAGCTTTACACCGACTATATCGCAGTAGCGGAAGCAGGCACCTGCGACTGAACCTGCTGGCGGGCAGCATGGGCGCATGCTTGCCCGGCAGGCGGCTCGCCACAGCTTTACACCCACTCTATCGCAGTGGCGGAAGCGGGCAGCTGCGACTGGACCTGCTGGCGGGCAGCTTGTGCACAGGCTTGTCCGGCAGGCGGCTCGCCACAGCTTTACACCGACTCTATCGCAGTGGCGGAAGCGGGCAACTGCGCCTGAATCTGCTGGCAGGCAGCCTGCGCGCATGATTGCCAGGCAGGCGAACCGCTGCGGGCAGCTGCGTCGCCCTGGTGTTATCCGATGGCGGCAGATTGTCCGGCAGAGACGTGGCAATCCGCTGCAGCGGTCGCCGTCGGATCAGGCAATGCGATGACGCAGGCGGCCGATTTTTTCGATTTCCACTTCAATCTCATCGCCCGGGAACATAAACAGCGGCGGCGTGCGTTTTTTTCCTACGCCACCCGGCGAGCCGGTGATAATGACATCACCCGGCGACAGCGGGCTGAACGCGGAGATGTATTCAATAATTTTAGCAACCGGATGCACCATGCTGGCGGTGGTATCATTCTGCACTTCACGCTGGTTCAGCCAGGTTTTGATGCTCAGCTGCTGCGGGTCGGGAATCTCATCTGCGGTGGTCATCCACGGCCCAAAGCCGCCGGTCTGCTGCCAGTTTTTACCGGCAGTGAACCAGGTGAACTGCATATCGCGCACGGTGGCATCCATAAAGCAGCTGTAACCGGCCACGTATTGCAGGGCGTCCTGGGCGTTAACCTGATAAGCCGCTTTGCCAATGATCACCGCCAGCTCCCCTTCGTAATCAAATTCCGCGGTGGTGGCCGGTTTCAGCAATGGCTGCTCGTGGGCGGCCAGCGAATCAGCGAAGCGGACAAACAGCGTCGGGGCATCCAGCGTCGCCGCAAACTCCTGACGCTTATCGGCGTAGTTCATACCGACGCAGAAGACTTTGCCCGGATTTTCAATGACCGGCAGAAAGCGTAGCGCGCTGAAAGGATAGTCCACCGGCTGGTGGCTGAACGCCGCCAGATCGCGCAGGCCGTTGCGCTGCAGCAGTGATTTCAGATCCGGGCAGTCCGCACCCAGACGGAGCGTCAGATCGATCACGCCGTCAGATTGCACAATGCCATAACGTTTGGTTGCCTGGTCACGAAGAGAAAAACTGCACAGTTGCATGACTGCCTCGTTATTATCAGAAAATGGCGCGCAGGGTACCAAAAGCCAGCCGGAAAAGCGGTATGACCTGAGGATAAAGTAATTAATGTTTGTGAGTTTTGGTGTCGGAAGACGTCATGCGGGGGTGATAACCACCGGTCGTTCCCTGACCGCGATTATCGAGGGTATAGCGTTACGCGCTTAGTGCAGCGCGCCCGGCGGTACGTGTTTAAAGGTTTCAACATAGGAACGAAACACGTAGCGGAAAAAACGTTTCATGAGACACCTGATTCAAAATTTGTTGAATGATTACGCGAAAAGTATAGATCCCGCGCGTTTTTCACGCAAATTTTTTTGAACCAGATCACAAAACGTCATTCAGTTGAAGAGGCCAAGGTGCTCAGAAAGGATGGTACAGCCGATGCTGATCAGCACCACACCGCCCAGCACTTCCGCCCATTTCCCCAGTACCGGGCCAATAAAACGGCCAACCAGTACGCCGGTCGTGGCCATGAGGGTGGTGGCTGCGCCGATGGTCAGCGCCGTTAAAACAATATTGACCTGCAGGAAAGCCAGCCCTACGCCCACCGCCAGCGCATCGAGGCTGGTGGCCACGGCTGTCATCGCCAGCACCATAAATCCGTGGCGCTGAGGCGCTTCGCAGGGTTCACCGGCCGTCTGGCGAAAACCTTCCATTATCATCCGGCCGCCCAGAATACTCAGTAATCCGAACGCGACCCAGTGATCCCACGCCATGATAAAGTGGCTGGCCGCAAGGCCGATAGCCCAGCCAATCAGCGGCGTTAACATCTCAATGGCACCGAAGATCAACCCCGTACGCAAGGCTTCTTTAATACCGGGGCGATGCAGCGACGCGCCTTTTCCCAGCGCCGCCGCGAAGGCATCCATCGACATGCCAAAGGCCAGAATCAGGGTTGCGATAAATGTCATGGTTTCATCATCAAAAGGCGGATAAGACAATGAGGGCTGCACTTTGTCCGCATTTCAGGTTCGTCAGTGAAAAAGTGCGCGCAGTCTAGCACGCAACCCCGCTAAAAAAAAGACAGTAAAATCATGGATTTAAGTATAGCAAAGGCTATAACTCTTAACTGCCGCTATTTATGCCGCTAAGTGAATGGAATAGAAGAATTTTCTGAAGGTGGTCGCTGCCGGGGATTGCACCGCAGCGCGGTTTTATGCGCTAATGCCCGCGCTAACAGATTTGGAATTGAGCCATGAAAAACCCGTTCGAAACGCTGATCATTCCAGGCGGCATTCTGCTGCTGGGCTTTCTTTCTGCGCTGCTGCTGCCTGCGCCTTCATTTGGACTGGCACTGGCCCGTCAGCTGCAGGAAACCCTGCATCTGCAGGATCTCAGTCAGCTTTACACCATCGTCTTTTGCCTGTGGTTTTTGCTGCTGGGGACGCTGGAATTTTTCCTGATTCGCTTTGTCTGGCGGCGCTGGTTTCAGCTGCGCTGATGCGGTCGGGTCAGCGTCTTTTCCTGTGACAGATGCGCCGGCTGTGCCCACTTTCAGAATCACATAAATGTAACATTATTTTTACAGAAAACCCCGAAACATCAGGCAACATAAAACCCCTGCCATCTGCCACTTTCGCCAATAAGCTTATTTTACAAAGGCTTAAGTTGTGAGCCAGCTCACTGTCTGAATTTTATCCACATACAACCCTGCAACAAACGGATGTCGCTAAGCGCCTGAAAAAGGGATAAAAATCCCTTATAGCAACCGTGCCAGATTGATTAATTCTTATGCTGAATCATTTCTGCATTTAAAAAATAAACAAACGTTTAATTCCGATACGAGAATGTTATATTCAGTGGCATATGCATAACGTGCAGTTAACCGTTATCGCCCCATGAATTTACCTGAATCTTAACCTTTGAGAGATAGCGCAACGCGCTCGTAAGAAGCGTGGCTATTTCGCCTGCGAACCTGTTGGGCTTCAGGTCAACAGAGAGAGGAGATGTCGCCTCATGAGCAACACTGCGGTAAACCTGGCGCTGGCCGCCGCTGGCATGGAAAGCGCAAACCTTCAGGAACGTAAAGACGTGGATGTCCTGCTGATCGGGGCGGGCGTCATGAGTGCCACGCTGGGCACCTGGCTGCAGGATCTGGAACCCGACTGGTCGATTGAGATGGTTGAACGTCTTGATGAGGTCGCGGTGGAATCCTCTAACGGCTGGAACAACGCCGGCACCGGCCATGCCGCGCTGGCGGAGCTGAACTATACGCCACAGAAAGCCGACGGCAGCATCGACATTGCCAAAGCCGTGGCGATCAACGAATCATTCCAGATTTCCCGCCAGTTCTGGGCGTATCACGTCCAGAAAGGCAACCTGCGCAATCCCAAAAGTTTTATTCACAGTACGCCGCACATGAGCTTTGTCTGGGGCGACGAGAACGTTGAATTCCTGCGTAAACGCTTCCAGGCACTACAGAAAAGCACCCTGTTCCGCGGCATGCGCTATTCCGAAGACCGTGACCAGATTCGCGAGTGGATTCCACTGGTGATGAAGGGCCGTGACGCGAAGCAGAAAGTGGCGGCCACCTGGACCGAAATGGGTACCGACGTTAACTTCGGCGAAGTCACGCGTCAGCTGATTGCCGCGCTGGAGAAAAAAGCCAACTTCCGCCTGCGTCTGCGCCAGGAAGTGCGCGATATCAAACGCCTGAGCGATGGTCGCTGGCAGGTGAGCCTGCATAATCTGGCCAGCGGTGAAAATCGTCAGCTGATTACACGTCAGCTGTTTATTGGCGCCGGCGGCGCGGCGCTGCCGCTGCTGCAGAAATCCGGTATTCCGGAAGTGAAAGGCTATGCCGGCTTCCCGGTGGGCGGTTCGTTCCTGGTGACGGAAAATCCGGACGTGGTGGCGCAGCACATGGCGAAGGTGTACGGCAAAGCCAGCGTTGGCGCGCCGCCGATGTCAGTGCCGCACGTCGATACCCGCGTGCTGGATGGCAAGCAGGTGCTGCTGTTCGGGCCCTTTGCCACTTTCTCAACCAAGTTCCTGAAGCAGGGTTCGCTGCTGGATATGTTTGGCGCGATGAACACCAGTAACCTGCTGCCGATGATGCAGGTCGGCCTGAAGAGTTTTGACCTGGTGAAATATCTGGTCGATCAGGTACTGCAGAGCGACGCCGATCGCATGGAAGCGCTGCGCGCTTACGTGCCGCAGGCAAGGCAGGAAGACTGGCGTCTGGTAACCGCCGGTCAGCGCGTGCAGATCATCAAAAATGATGAGAAAGAAGGCGGCGTTCTGCGTCTGGGCACCGAAGTGGTGACCTCCGCTGACGGCTCGATCTCAGCACTGTTGGGTGCTTCGCCGGGTGCCTCCACCGCTGCGCCAATTATGCTGGAGCTGATGGCTAAAGCCTTCCCGGAGCAAATGCGCTCGCCGGAATGGCAAACCAAAATCCGCACGGTTATCCCTTCGTGGGGACGCAAACTGAATGGTGACGTGGCGCTCACAGAGAAAGTGCTGGCCGAGACCAGCCGCGTGCTGCAGCTGGATTTTGCGCCGGTTGTGACACCGCTGGCCGCCAACGACGAAGCGCGAGAAACGGCGCACGTGGTCGGCAAATAGTGTACCCTGACCTGCAACGGCGGCCCGCCCGGGCCGCTTTAACGCCGCAATCAGACCGACTGTAACGCCTCATACAGCATCCATCCGGTGGTCGCCACCAGCGACAGCGCCATCAGCGTATTAAACGCCTGCCGTTTCCACGGTACCTGCAGATGATCGCGCAGCCGATCGCCCAACGCCGCCCAAAGCAGAATGCAGGGCAGATTTAACGCCGCAAAGCCCGCCAGCACCGCCATCACACCATTACTGCTGGCATACATCAGCGCCACGTTAGTGACCATCAGCCAGGCTTTGGGGTTAACCGCCTGGAAGCAGATGCCGCCCACCAGCGTCATCGGGCGCGGCCGCTCACGTAACTGTGGCGCACCGGCGCGAAATATTTTCCATGACAGCCACAGCAGGTAACTGCAGCCCGCCATGGTCAGCGGCAGCCGCACTGACGCCATCCAGTGCAGCAGCATCTCCAGTGCTACGCAGGCCAGCAGCATCTGCAGCGCACAGCCCAGCAGAATCCCGGACACCATCGGCAGCGTCCGCCGGAAGCCAAAATTTACCCCGGAGGTCGCCAGCAGCAGGTTATTCGGGCCCGGCGTAATCGACATGACCGTGACATAGCTGAAGAACGTAGGATCGAGCATGAGCATTTCCTTAATAAGCCAGTGACAGCCTCATGCTACTGCGCACGCTGTAATGGAAACAGAGACACAAAAGCACTATTGTGAGGGTTACAGTTTGTGGTTCTGAATATTGTACTCATGCTGCGCGGAGGCTTTTGTGTCCCTTCCTCTTTCATCCGGTCAGACGCTTTATCAGCAGCTGGCTGACAGCTTTGCCGAAGCCATTCATCAGGGCACGCTGAAACCGGGCAAACGCCTGCCTGCGATTCGCCGCGTGGCGCAGTCACATCAGGTCAGCATCAATACGGTGCTCAGCGCGTGGCAGCTGCTGGAAGATCGCGGCCTGGTAGAAGCACGACCGCAATCCGGTTACTACGTGCGCGGCGTTCTGCCGGCGGTGAAACCGCCGCTGCGGCCACTGACCGCGCAGGAGAATGACCCCAGCGCGCAGAAGCTGGCGCTGATTGAGCAGGTATTTGCGGCGCAGCATCATCCGGATTACACCAACATTTCGCTGGCCTGTCCGCAGGATAGCGAACTGTTTCCGGCGGCCCGACTGGGACGTATTACCGCTTCCCTCATCCGGCGCGACGGTGACATGATTGGCCGTTATGCACTTCCGCCCGGTAGTGAGCGCTTACGGGAGGAGATTGCACGGCGCAGCCTGCACAGCGGCCTGAATCTTACGGTGCAGGACATTACCCTGACCCACGGCTGCATGGAGGCACTGCAGCTTGCGCTGCGCGCGGTGACAAAACCGGGAGACTGTGTCGGGCTGGAGTCGCCGACCTATTTTTTCCTGTTCCCGCTGCTGGCATCGCTTGGGCTGAAAGCGCTGGAAATCCCCACCGATCCGCAGGAAGGACTGGCGCTGGACGCGCTGGAGATGCTGCTGCAGGAGCAGCGTATTCAGGCGCTGATCGCCATGCCCGGCGCACAGAATCCGCTGGGCTATGTGATGCCGCTGGCAAATAAGCAGCGGTTGGCCAAGTTAGTGAACACTTACCAATGCCCGCTGATTGAGGACGGACTGTATGATGAGTTGCAGTTCGACTGGCCGCTGTCACCACCGGTTAAAGCCTTCGACCACGAAGGCTGGGTGATTTACTGCACCAGCTTTACCAAAACCGTGGCACCGGATTTCCGCATTGGCTGGACGGCTGCCGGTCGTTTTCACGCCGCTATTGCCCGGCTGAAAGCCGTCTCGTCCATGACAGAATCGCGGCTGCTGAGCGAAACGCTGGCGGAGTTTCTTGCCAGCGGTGGCTATGATCATCATTTACGCTCGCTGCGGCGACGTTACGCCGCGAACCTTGATGCGGCACGCGGCATTATCGCGCGGCACTATCCGCACGGTACGCGTGCTACCCTGCCGCGCGGGGGCTTTGTGTTCTGGGTTGAACTGCCGGGTAAGGTGGATACGGTTGAGATGTTTCACCGCCTGCTGCAGGAGCAAATCTGCGTCACGCCGGGCGCGCTGTATACGCTTAGCGATCGCTATAAACATGCGCTGCGCCTCTCCTGCTGCTATCCGTTTGATGCGCGTTATACCTGGGCGCTGAAGCGCACCGGCGCGCTGGCCTGCGAAATCACGGGCATTGCGCCGGGGCAGGATCAGGGCTTGCCGTTGCGGCCCCAGGTGGTGTAACCCTCGCGCTCGGTCAGGCGTTCATAGTAAGTGCGGACCGCCGGAAAGTCGGGATGGTCCAGCGGGGTTTCAAACCAGCGATTCACCGCCAGGCCGACCGGAATATCCGCCAGCGTGAAATTACGTCCGGCGACATAGCGGCCGGTTTTCTCCAGCTGCTGATTGAGAATGCCCATGGTGTGCGTCCAGCCCTTGACCGCCGCCGCCAGCAGGCGCGGGTCCTGATGCGCCGGTGAGTTGCGTACCAGCGACATAAACGCATAGCGCCAGGAGGTGTTCAGTTCCGTGGCCTGCCAGTCCATCCACTGATCGACCGGCGCGCGCGCGCGCGGGTTATCGGGGTAAAGCCACTCGCCGCCGTTGCTGGTGGCCAGATAGCGCAGAATGGCGTTGGACTCCCACAGCACGAAATCGTCTTCAATGATCACCGGCACCATGGCATTGGGATTGAGCGCCATAAACTGCGCCGAGTGCAGCGATTGCGGATCTTCCCCCCAGGGTTCATGTTCATAGGGGATATCCAGTTCGGCGCATAGCCAGAGGATTTTACGGACGTTAATCGAAGAATTACGACCCAGCACTTTTAACATAGCGGACTCCGCTTCCAGAATTCTTAATTTATTCATAGCCCTGTTCGATCAGATACGCAATCGGCAGGATGTAAATCCGGGTGTCAGACAACCTTAATCAGACAGGAGTGGCAATGAAGGTCGCGTTTAAACAAGTCGATGTGTTTACGAGCACGGCGTTCCGGGGAAATCCGCTGGCGGTGATCATGGATGCTCAGGGGCTGGACGACGAACAGATGGCGGCAATTGCGCGCTGGACTCATCTCTCCGAAACCACCTTTGTGCTGCCGGCGCAGTCGCCGGCCGCCGATTACCGCGTGCGCATTTTTACCGTTGAGGGAGAGCTGCCGTTTGCCGGTCATCCGACGCTGGGCACGGCGCATGCGCTGCTGGAAGCCGGCTGGCCGCTGAAAACCCCGGGTAAACTGGTGCAGGAGTGCGGTGTCGGGCTGGTGGATGTGCGTATCGGCGACGATGGTGTGCTGGCGTTTGCTGCCCCTGCCGCCACCCTGACCCCCTTCAGCGACGCGCTGATGAGCAGCGCGCTTAACAGCGAAGCGTTTGATCTCACCCATCCGCCTGCCATTGTCGATATGGGCATCCGCTGGCTGCTGATCCCAATGAGCAGCGCCCGGGCGGTGCTGGATGTCCGGGCCAGCGCTGCCGATTTACAGCGGCTGCAAAAACATGCCGGTGTGAATGGTACGGCCCTGTTTGGCCCGCTGCCGCAGGGTGAAAATGAAGCGTATGAAGTGCGCGCGCTGCTGGTGGAAAACGGCAGCCTGACGGAAGATCCGGTTACCGGCAGCGCCAATGCCTGCCTGGCACGCTATCTGGCGGCACAGGGTCAGACGCGCGATTACCGGGTGCGTCAGGGCAGTGTCCTGCAGCGTGCCGGCCGCGTGGACGTGCGCTTCAGCGGCGAGACCATCTGGATTGGCGGCCATACCCTCACGGTGATTGACGGCACCATCCGCGTCTAGCACAGGCGCGTGATAGCGTGCGAGGCGGGCGGATTTAAATCAGCGTCCTCCCTTGCGCCGCTATGGGCATGCCTGACGGGAGGAAAAGGCGGCATCCTGTCAGCGCCTTCAGCCTGTATCCCCTGCGCCGTTCCTGTTCAACCGCAGGCTGCGCTGGCGACGCGATTTCTCGCGCGGCGGTCAGAGTGCCTGCCCGCCTGACGCTTCAATGCGCTGCGCCGTAATCCAGCCGGTTTCATCACTCAGAATCGCACTGATGGCATCGCCAATGTCATCCGGCAGGCCGACGCGCCCCAGCGCGGTGACGGAGGCAATCTGACTGTTGAGATCTTTGGTGTCACGCACGCGGCCGCCGCCAAAATCCGTTTCTATCGCGCCAGGTGCCAGGATGTTGACGCGAATATGCCGTGCTCCCAGCTCTTTGGCCTGATAGCGCGTCAGCACCTCCATTGCGCCTTTCATGGCCGCGTAGGTGCCGGAGCCCGGCAAGGTCATACGCGTTAGCCCGCTGGAGATATTCAGGATGCGTCCGCCATCGGCTATCAGCGGCAGCAGTTTCTGCGTCAGAAAGAAGGGCCCTTTAACGTGCACATTCATCAGCGCATCAAATTCGGCTTCGCTGGTCTCTGCCAGCAGCCGGTAGTGACCATGTCCGGCGTTGTTGATTAAATAATCAAAATGTTCCCTCTGCCAGGTGCTGTGCAGCACGTCTTTCACCCGGGCAGCAAAATCATCAAACTGGCTGCTGTCACCGACATCCAGCTGCAGCGCGACCGCGCGTGCGCCCAGCGCAGCGATCTCACTTACTACCGCCTGCGCCTCTTCGGCGTGACCGCGATAGGTCAGAATAATATCTGTGCCTCTGGCGGCCAGTTTCAGCGCGCCATTTCTGCCCAGACCGCGGTTACCGCCCGTAATCACAGCAATTTTTTGCGACATGTTGTACTCCCGATGGAAAATTGAACACCGGTTAAGGATATTCGCGGAAATCTGATCTATAAACGCAGGGAAATACGCAGCACTGTTTCACTAACAACAACAATCGGTGAACAACATGGACAAAATTCACGCAATGCAGGTTTTTGTGCGGGTGGCAGAAATGGGCAGTTTTACCCGCGCAGCGGAAAGTCTGGGTTTGCCGAAAGGCAGCGTATCGCGCCAGCTGCAGGCGCTGGAAAATCAGATGGGCACGCGCCTGCTGCATCGCACGACGCGACGCGTGCATCTGACGCAGGATGGACTGGTTTATTACGACCGCTGTCTGGATTTGCTCTCCATGCTGGACGATATGGACAGCCTGTTCCAGCACGATCCCGCCACGCTGAGCGGCAAGCTGCGGGTGGATATGTCGGTGGCGATGGCCACCGGCTTTATTCTGCCGCGCCTGCCTGAATTTCTGCAGCACTATCCCGGTGTTGAGATTGAACTCAGCAGCAGCGACCGCCAGGTGGATGTCATCCGCGAAGGATTTGACTGCGTTATCCGCGTGGGCGAGCTGAAAGACTCCGGCCTGATTGCGCGTAAAATCGGCTCCCACGCCTTGATCAACTGCGCCAGCCCCGACTATCTTTCCCGCTTCGGCATGCCCGTGCGGCTGGAGGAGCTTTCCCAGCATGCTATGGTGCATTACACCCAGCAGCTCGGCCAGCCGTCACCCGGCTTTGAGTATTACGACGGCAAACAGTGTCATTACGTGCAAACCGGGGGCGTGGTGACGGTTAACAGTACTGAAACCTACCGTGCGGCCTGCATTGCCGGGCTGGGGATTATTCAGGTGCCGGCAATTGGCGTGCAGCCACTGCTGGAATCGGGCCAGCTGGTGGAAGTGTTGCATCACTTCCCGGCGAAGCCGATGCCGATTTCGCTGCTCTATCCGCACCGCCGCAATGTTGCGCGTCGCGTGCGGGTATTTATGGAGTGGCTAAGCCAGGTCTTGCAGGAGTACGTGACATAGCAGGCTATAATTTTAATTTCGCAGCGAACAGGATGCTTATTGTCTATGAAGGACAACACCTCTAAAGAGCCCGCGGCAGAAGATAAGCCGCTGATCGATATCAAAACCGGTAACAAAACCGTGGATGACTCTATCCAGCATGTTTCACGGTTTGCGGCCTGGTTTCAGGCCATCCCGGCGGTGGCCCACTTTTTGCGCGCGCTGGAGCGCTTTAACGATCGCCTCGGCAGTCAGTTTGGCGCGGCGATCACCTATTTCTCGTTTTTATCGCTGATTCCTATCCTGATGGTGTCGTTTGCCGCCGTGGGGTTTATTCTGGCGTCAAACCAGGATTTGCTGACCGAGCTGATTGGGAAAATCGTTAACAGTATCAGCGATCCCACGCTGGCCACCACGCTGAAAAATACGGTCAATACCGCTATTCAGCAGCGTGCAACGGTTGGCCTGACGGGACTGCTGCTGGCGCTTTACTCCGGTATCAACTGGATGGGTAACCTGCGTGAAGCGGTGCGTGCCCAGTCGCGCGATGTCTGGGAGCGCACGCCGGATGACAAAGAAAAATTCTGGAAGAAGTATGCGCGCGATTTGATTTCGCTGCTGGGGCTGATGCTGGCACTGGTGATCACCCTTTCGCTGACGTCGATAGCCGGGGCCGCGCAGGCGGCGATCGTCAGTGCGCTGGGGCTGGACGGCATTGAGTGGCTGCGCCCGGCACTGACCGTAATTGCGCTGTCCATCTCCATCTTTGCCAACTATCTGCTGTTTTTGTGGATTTTCTGGATTCTGCCGCGCCATAAGCCGCGGAAAAAAGCGCTGCTGCGCGGCACGCTGCTGGCGGCTATCGGCTTTGAAGTGATCAAGTTTGTCATGACGCTGACGCTGCCAAAACTGGCGACCTCGCCTTCCGGAGCGGCCTTTGGTTCGGTGCTTGGCCTGATGGCATTTTTCTACTTTTTTGCGCGTCTGACGCTGTTCTGCGCCGCGTGGATTGCCACCGCAAAATACAAAGACGATCCGGAAATGTCGCAGCCACGACACTCCTCCTGACCCGGTGCGCCCGAGATGCCGGGCGCACCAGTTAAAAATGTTTCCTGCTGGCTATTTCTGCAGCAAAAACCAGCATGAAACCCTGAAGGGTCACTTTTATTTGGCCCTTTTGCAGAGAATCACGCCAGAAAAGTCCCGCTTCCCGCTCCCATCCGCCACCGTTTGGCACAACGCAGAAATTATCCACTTTTTCGCCGGAAAACCCTGTTCTGACGCGGTTTTTCGCCATTGAATGCCGCAAAGCAGGTGCGTAAGATTCTTTGTTTACATTTACAATTAAGAAACAATTATGCAAGCCTCCCTCTCAGCTTCACCTGACACGCCGCCGGTCAATTCACGTGGCAAAGTGGTGGTCGCGTCCCTTGTCGGCACCGCCATCGAGTTCTTTGATTTTTATATCTATGCCACGGCGGCGGTCATCGTTTTTCCGCATATTTTCTTCCCGCAGGGTGACGCCACGGTCGCCACGCTGCAGTCGCTGGCCACTTTCGCCATTGCCTTTGTGGCGCGGCCGATCGGCTCGGCGCTCTTTGGTCACTTTGGCGATCGCGTCGGCCGTAAAGCCACGCTGGTGGCCTCCCTGCTGACCATGGGCGTATCTACGGTGTTGATCGGCCTGCTGCCGGGATACCAGACCATCGGCGTGGCCGCACCGCTGCTGCTGGCGCTGGCGCGTTTCGGTCAGGGGCTGGGACTGGGCGGTGAATGGGGCGGCGCGGCGCTGCTGGCGACGGAAAATGCCCCGGCGAAAAAGCGGGCGCTGTACGGCTCGTTTCCGCAGCTGGGCGCGCCTGTGGGCTTCTTTTTTGCCAACGGCACTTTCCTGCTGCTGTCGTGGCTGCTGACCGATGAGCAGTTTATGCAGTGGGGCTGGCGCGTGCCGTTTGTGCTCTCTGCGGTGCTGGTGATTATCGGCCTGTACGTGCGCGTGTCGCTGCATGAAAGCCCGGTGTTTGCCAAAGTGCAGAAAGAGAAAAAGCAGGTGCGTATTCCCATCGGTACGCTGCTGAGCAAGCACCTCACGGCTACCGTGCTTGGCACCTTTATCATGCTGGCAACCTACACGCTGTTCTACATTATGACGGTTTATTCCATGAGCTACGGCACGGCACCGCTGCCTGCCGGTCTGGGATACTCGCGCAACAGTTTCCTGTGGATGCTGATGGTCGCGGTCATTGGTTTTGGCGTGATGGTGCCGGTTGCCGGCCTGCTGGCGGACCGCTTTGGCCGGCGCAAAACCATGATTACCATTACGCTACTGATTATTGCCTTTGCCCTGATGTTCCCGCTGCTGCTGGGCTCCGGTTCGCAGATTCTGGTCATGGGCTTCCTGCTGCTGGGATTGAGTATCATGGGACTGACGTTCGGCCCCATGGGTGCGCTGCTGCCGGAGCTGTTCCCGACCGAGGTGCGTTATACCGGTGCCTCTTTCTCTTATAACCTCTCATCCATTCTCGGCGCGTCCGTGGCGCCCTATATCGCCACCTGGCTGAACGCCAGCTACGGGCTGCATGCGGTGGGTTTCTATCTGGCTGCGATGGCGGTGCTGACGCTGATTGCGCTGATCGCCTGTAAAGAGACGCGCCATCAAACGCTGTATGAAGCGGTGTAATGCGTCATCCCTGCAGATATCACCCGGCTCCGGCCGGGTTTTTTATGGCCGCCGCGCGCCGGTAACCGGGAACAGTTGCCGCTGACGTCGCGGATGCGCCTTTGCCGTGATGCTATCCGGGCAAGGGAATGCCTGTTCCGGGCAGTCGCCAGCGCGTGCCTGTTCCGATGCTGCCGGCGGTACCCGCCTCAGGCGCCCGCTTTGCCCGCTTTGCCCGCTTTGCAACCGGAGGGTGGCATCATGATGTGCGGCTTACGCAGCACCTAGGGCTTCTCTGGCGCAAGCTGAGCACGGACTCGGACCCGGATTCGGGCTCTGGCTCGGATGACAGGCATAAAAAAACCCCGGCGAACCGGGGTTGTTTATCCGCTGAAAATTGGGCTGCCGGCTTAGCCAGCGACAGCGATACGTTTCATATCGGTCATGTAGCCACGCAGTTTGCGGCCCACGGCTTCGATCGGGTGCTGGCGGATAGCTTCGTTAACGTCACGCAGCTGCGCGTTATCCACCTGGGTGCCCTCAATTGCCTGACCGAGATCGCCCGGCTGCAGCGTGGTCATGAACTCTTTCAGCAGCGGAACCGCCGCGAAGGAGAACAGGTAGTTACCGTATTCGGCGGTATCGGAGATAACCACGTTCATTTCATACAGACGCTTACGGGCAATGGTGTTAGCAATCAGCGGCAGTTCGTGCAGGGATTCGTAGTAAGCGGACTCTTCGATGATGCCGGCATCGACCATGGTTTCAAATGCCAGCTCTACGCCCGCTTTTACCATAGCGACCATCAGTACGCCTTTGTCGTAGTACTCCTGCTCTTCAATCTTACCGTCGAACTGCGGCGCATTTTCAAAGGCGGTTTTACCGGTCTCTTCGCGCCAGGTCAGCAGGTTTTTATCGTCGTTCGCCCAGTCCGCCATCATGCCGGAAGAGAATTCACCGGAGATGATGTCATCCATGTGCTTCTGGAACAGCGGTGCCATGATGGTTTTCAGCTGCTCAGAGAGCGCGTAAGCGCGGATTTTGGCCGGGTTAGAGAGGCGGTCCATCATCAGGGTAATGCCACCGAACTTCAGGGATTCGGTAATGGTTTCCCAGCCGAACTGAATCAGTTTTTCGGTATAAGCCGCATCGTGGCCTTCTGCCACCAGCTTATCGAAGCACAGCAGTGAACCCGCCTGCAGCATGCCGCACAGAATGGTCTGTTCGCCCATCAGGTCAGATTTCACTTCTGCCACGAAGGAGGATTCCAGCACGCCAGCGCGATCCCCGCCGGTCGCAGCGGCCCAGGCTTTGGCAATCGCCATACCTTCGCCTTTGGGATCGTTTTCCGGGTGAACCGCAATCAGGGTCGGCACGCCGAAGCCGCGCTTATACTCTTCACGCACTTCGGTACCCGGGCACTTCGGCGCCACCATCACAACGGTGATGTCTTTACGGATGGTTTCGCCCACTTCAACAATGTTGAAGCCGTGTGAATAGCCCAGCGCAGCGCCATCTTTCATCAGCGGCTGAACCGCCTGTACCACCGCAGAGTGCTGTTTGTCTGGCGTCAGGTTAACCACCAGATCCGCCTGCGGGATCAGCTCTTCGTAAGTGCCTACTTTGAAGCCGTTATCGGTGGCTTTGCGGAACGAGGCGCGCTTCTCAGCAATCGCTTCGGCACGCAGCGCGTAAGAGACATCCAGCCCGGAGTCACGCATGTTCAGGCCCTGGTTCAGACCCTGCGCGCCACAGCCGACAATCACCACTTTTTTGCCCTTCAGGAAGCTGGCGCCGTCGGCGAATTCTTCGCGCGCCATGAAGCGACATTTGCCCAGCTGCGCTAACTGGTTGCGCAGATTCAGTGTGTTGAAGTAGTTAGCCATGGGTACTCCGCTTAAAAGGTTGTGTTTGCTTTTGTTTAGTATCGGCACCCGGTACAGCGCCGCGAATGACCCCATCATATGACAGGAAATCCATTGCTTAAATTGATATATTAACAACGTCACATTGCATAATTTGCAATACCATACTGAGGAACGATGCGCATGGATTTACGGGATCTGAAACTGTTTCTTCATCTGGCGGAAAGCTGCCACTTTGGCCGCACGGCGCGGGCGATGCATGTCAGTCCGTCCACGCTGTCGCGGCAGATACAGCGGCTGGAGGAAGATATCGGCCATGTGCTGTTTCTGCGTGATAACCGGACAGTGACGCTGACCGAAGCCGGTGAGCGGCTGCGTCAGTTTGCCCAGCAAACCCTGCTGCAGTATCAGCAGCTGCGCCATGTGATGGATCTGAACGGGCCGTCGCTGAGCGGCGAGCTGCGGCTGTTTTGCTCCGTTACCGCCGCGTACAGCCATTTGCCACCCATACTCGATCGCTTTCGCGCCGAGCATCCGCAGGTGGAGATCAAACTCACCACCGGCGACGCTGCCGATGCCATCGACATGGTGCAATCCGGTGAGGCCGATTTAGCGCTGGCGGGGCGGCCTGAATCCCTGCCTGCCAGTATTGATTTTACGCCGCTGGATTTGCTGCCGCTGGTACTGATTGCCCCGGCGCTGCCCTGCCCGGTGCGCACTCAGGTGACACAGGCACAGCCCGACTGGTCGCAGGTGCCGTTTATCCTGCCGGATCAGGGACCGGTGCGTCGGGCAATCGATCTGTGGTTCCGTCGCCACCGTATTGCCAATCCGCAGATTTACGCCACGGTCTCAGGGCATGAGGCGATTGTCTCGATGGTGGCGCTGGGCTGCGGCATGGCGCTGCTGCCTGATGTAGTGCTGGAAAACAGCCCGGAGCCGGTGCGAAATCGCGTGCTGACGCTGGAGAATATTTCGTCGGTTGCTCCGCTGGAGCTGGGCGTCTGCGTACAAAAAAAGCGGCTCAGTGAGCCGCTTATTCATGCATTCTGGCATCTGCTGTAATTACTGCCCGGCAAGGAAGAAACGAAACGCCGGATTACTGGCTTCATCATGCCATTCGTAGCCCAGCGCATTCAGGTGGGTTTCGAAATCCGGCTCTTTGTCATTCACCTCAAACGCCGCCAGCACGCGGCCAAAATCGGTGCCGTGGCTGCGGTAATGGAACAGAGAGATATTCCAGTGGGCACCCAGCGTTTGCAGGAATTTCAGCAGCGCGCCGGGCGCTTCCGGAAATTCAAAGCTGAACAGCCGTTCACGCAGTGGCTTCGACGGCCGGCCTCCTACCATGTAGCGGACGTGCAGCTTGGCCATTTCGTCATCCGACAAATCCACCACCTGATAACCGCCCTCTGTCAGCTGGCTGATGATTTCACTGCGCTCTTCCAGCCCGCGCGTTAAGCGCACACCAACAAAGATGCAGGCGTTATCAGCGTCTGCGTAGCGGTAATTGAATTCGGTTACTGCACGGCCGCCCAGCGTCTGACAAAAACGCAGGAAGCTGCCCTGCTGTTCCGGGATAGTGACCGCCAGCAACGCTTCACGCTGTTCGCCCAGCTCGCAGCGTTCAGAAACATAACGCAGCCCGTGAAAATTGACGTTGGCCCCGGAAAGCACATGCGCCAGCCGTTCACCTTTGATGTCATGCTGCTGGATGTACTTTTTCATCCCCGCCAGCGCCAGCGCACCCGAGGGTTCAGCGACAGCGCGCACATCTTCAAACAGATCCTTCATCGCCGCACAGATCGCATCGCTGTCCACGGTGACGATATCGTCGATATAGGCCTGGCAGAGACGGAAGGTTTCGCTGCCGATGCGCTTCACCGCCACGCCTTCAGCAAACAGCCCGACCCGCGGTAAATCCACCGGTTCGCCCGCCTCCAGCGCCGCCTTAAGGCAGGCGGAGTCTTCTGACTCTACGGCGATCACTTTGATCTGCGGCATCAGCTGCTTGATCAGCACGGCTACGCCGGCGGCCAGTCCGCCGCCGCCCACCGGAACAAACACACGGTCGAGATGGGCATCCTGCTGCAGCAGCTCCATGGCCAGCGTGCCCTGTCCGGCGATCACAGCCGGATGATCGAACGGCGGCACAAAGGTGTAACCCTGTTGCTCCGCCAGCTCTATCGCTTTGGCTTTTGCCTCGTCGAAATTCGCCCCAAACAGATAAGCCTCACCGCCAAAGGCACGTACCGCATCCACTTTGATATCTGCCGTTGCCAGCGGCATCACAATCAGTGATTTAATGCCCAGCCGGCTGGCTGAAAGCGCCACGCCCTGCGCATGGTTGCCCGCCGAAGCTGTTACCACACCGCGCGCTTTCTGCTCTTCATCCAGCCCGGCAATCATCGCGTAAGCGCCGCGTAGCTTAAAGCTGTGGACCGGCTGACGATCCTCACGCTTCACCAGAATGGTGTTACCAAAGCGTGAGGAGAGCTTTTCCATGTGCTGCAGCGGCGTGACCTGCGCAACTTCATACACCGGCGCACGCAATACCGCGCGCAGATACTCCGCGCCATTGGGCGACGCGGAAAGCGGTTGAGACTCAGCCATCAGTGATTAGCCCCCCAGCTTAGACTTATCGCGCACCGCGCCTTTATCCGCGCTGGTAGCGAGCGATGCATAGGCACGCAGCGCAAAGGAGACCTGGCGCACGCGGTTGTGCGGCGTGTAGGCCGCTTCGCCACGCGCTTCTTCTTCTTCGCGACGGGCGTGCAGTTCGTTATCCGGCACCGCCAGGCGAATACCGCGGTTCGGGATATCGATCTCGATGATATCGCCATCTTTCACCAGCGCGATGGTGCCACCGTTTGCCGCTTCCGGTGACGCGTGGCCGATAGAGAGGCCGGAAGTGCCGCCGGAAAAACGGCCGTCGGTGATCAGCGCACAGCTTTTGCCGAGCCCCATGGATTTGAGATAGGTGGTCGGATAGAGCATTTCCTGCATGCCCGGCCCGCCTTTTGGCCCTTCATAGCGAATGACAACCACATCACCGGCCACCACTTTGCCACCGAGAATGGCTTCCACCGCATCGTCCTGGCTTTCGTAAACTTTGGCCGGGCCTTTGAAGGTCAGAATTTCTTTGTCGACGCCCGCAGTTTTCACGATGCAGCCATCTTCAGCCATGTTGCCGTACAGCACGGCCAGGCCGCCATCCTGCGAGAAGGCGTGTTCACGGGTACGGATACACCCTTCCTGACGATCGTCGTCCAGCGTGTCCCAGCGGCAATCCTGAGAGAAAGCCTGGGTGGTACGGATGCCCGCCGGGCCGGCGCGGAACATCTTTTTAACCGCTTCGTCCTGGGTCAGCATGATGTCGTACTGATCAAGCGTTTCACGCAGGTTCAGTCCAAGTACGTTACGCACGTCGGTGTGCAGCAGACCCGCACGGTCCAGCTCACCAAGGATGCCGATAACGCCGCCCGCGCGGTGCACATCTTCCATGTGGTATTTCTGCGTGCTCGGGGCCACTTTGCACAGATGCGGCACTTTGCGCGACAGGCGATCAATATCGGAAATATTGAAATCCACCTCGCCTTCCTGTGCTGCAGCCAGCAGGTGCAGAACCGTATTGGTTGAGCCGCCCATCGCGATATCCAGCGTCATGGCGTTTTCAAAGGCCGCTTTGTTGGCAATGTTACGCGGCAGCACACGCTCATCATCCTGCTCATAGTACTGCTTTGTCAGGTTCACAATGCGTTTGCCGGCGTTGATGAACAGATCTTTGCGGTCCGCATGGGTGGCCAGCAGTGAACCGTTACCCGGCTGTGACAGCCCCAGCGCTTCCGTCAGACAGTTCATGGAGTTGGCAGTGAACATACCGGAGCAGGAGCCGCAGGTCGGGCAGGCTGAACGTTCAATCTGCTCGCTGTCAGCATCGCTGACGTTCGGGTTGGCGCCCTGGATCATCGCATCGACCAGGTCCAGCTTGATGATTTTGTCTGACAGTTTGGTTTTACCCGCTTCCATCGGACCACCGGAAACAAAGATCACCGGAATGTTGAGGCGCAGCGAGGCCATCAGCATGCCCGGCGTGATTTTATCGCAGTTGGAAATACACACCATGGCGTCTGCGCAGTGGGCGTTCACCATATATTCGACGGAATCGGCGATCAGTTCGCGTGAAGGCAGTGAATACAGCATGCCGCCATGGCCCATGGCGATACCGTCGTCCACCGCAATGGTGTTGAACTCTTTAGCCACCCCGCCTGCCGCTTCGATTTGCTCAGCGACCAGCTTGCCCAGATCGCGCAGGTGTACGTGGCCCGGCACAAATTGGGTGAATGAGTTAACCACGGCGATAATCGGCTTACCGAAATCGGCATCGGTCATTCCTGTGGCGCGCCACAGGGCACGGGCACCCGCCATGTTACGACCATGGGTGGTGGTGGCGGAACGGTACTTAGGCATGCTCTATTTACTCCAGTCTGAAAAATGACGCGGGCGCTGCTGCCCCCGCGTTGCGATCCTGTTAAGGGTTAACCTGATCCAGCCAGCCGTATTTATCTTCGGTTTCGCCGGTGAACAGGCCAAAGAAGGCTTTCTGGATTTGGGTGGTGACCGGGCCGCGCTTGCCTTCACCTACCTGGATACCGTCTACGCTGCGCACCGGCGTGATTTCAGCCGCGGTGCCAGACATGAACACTTCGTCTGCCAGATAGAGAGACTCACGCGACAGCACCTGCTCGCGCACTTCGATGCCCAGATCCTTCGCCAGTCGGATAATGGCGTCACGGGTAATGCCTGGCAGCGCAGAGGAGGTGAACGGCGGGGTAAACAGGATGCCATCCTTCACTTCAAACAGGTTTTCGCCGGCGCCTTCAGAGATGTAGCCGTGCGTATCCAGCGCAATCCCTTCCTGATAACCGTGGCGGCGCGCTTCGCTACCCACCAGCAGAGAAGAGAGGTAGTTACCACCGGCTTTCGCCGCGGTTGGCAGGGTATTCGGTGCCACGCGGTTCCACGAAGAGACCATCGCGTTGATGCCCTGCTCCAGCGCTTCCGCGCCCAGATAGGCGCCCCACGGGAAGGCCGCGATAATCACATCCGTGGTGTAGCCATCTGGCGGGTTAACGCCCAGGCCCACATCGCCTACGAAGGCCAGCGGACGGATGTAAGCACTTTTCAGTTTGTTGACGCGGATAACCTCGCGGCACGCTTCCATCAATTCATCAACACTGGCTTTGATCGGGAAACGGTAGATTTTGGCGGAGTCGTGCAGACGCTGCATGTGTTCACGGTGACGGAACACCACCGGGCCTTTGTGTGAGTCGTAACAGCGCACGCCTTCAAACACAGAAGTTCCGTAATGCAGTGCGTGAGACATAACGCTGACCTTCGCGTCTTCCCACTTAACCATCTCTCCGTTGAACCAGATAAAGTCTGCTTTCTTCGTACTCATCGTTATTTCCTTTGGCGACTAAGCGCGGATTTGTTGTGTTGTCTGTTGCTGGATCTCGACACAGGCGACATCCATAAGTTTGCTTAACTGCGAAGACAGTAAATCGACAGAGCGCTGACTGGCAACGGTCATTTCGATATTAATGTTTTCGGCGTTGCCCGCCGGTGCCATGTTCATCGCGCAGACCTGAAACCCGCGATGACGCACAACACGCAGGATGCGCTCTAATATTTCCGGGCGTAAGCGGGCTTCGATAGACAATTGATGCTGGTTCATACGGTTTTCTCCATCATGTTTGCGTTGCTGGCACCCGGCGGTACCAGTGGCCAGACGTTTTCATGCTCATCAATCGCAACATGCAGGAAGTAAGGACCTTCACTGTTCAGCAGAGCATCAATTGCGGCGTCGACCTGATCTTTACGGCTGATACGCTGGCCCGGAATGTCAAAGGCGCTGGCCAGCGTGAGGAAATCGGGATTGTCGGTCAGGATGGTTTCGCTGTAGCGCCCCTCGAAAAAGAGCTGCTGCCACTGACGCACCATGCCAAGACGCTGGTTATCCAGCAGCAGGATTTTCACCGGCAGCTGCCGGCGTTTGATGGTGCCCAGCTCCTGGATGTTCATCATGATAGAACCATCGCCAGAGACGCAGATGACCGTGTCCTGCGGGCGTGCCATCTGTGCGCCAACGGCGGCGGGCAGGCCAAAGCCCATGGTGCCCAGACCGCTGGAGGTGATGAAGTTTTCCGGCGCGCTAAAGCGCATGTGCTGCGCCGTCCACATTTGATGCTGACCTACGTCAGTGGTCACAATGGCGCTGTCTGGTTTGCGGTCTGACAGCTGTTTCAGCAGCAGCGGTGCGTAAATGGCTTCGCCCGGATGATCGTAGCGCCAGTCGAATTCGGCTTTCATCGCGCTGACTTCATCCTGCCACGCTTCAATGTGTAATGGCATGCTCAGCGCTGGCAGTACTTCGTTCAGATCACCCTGCAACGAAACGTGGGCACGGCGCAGCTTGTTCAGCTCGGCCGGGTCAATATCAATATGAATCACACTGGCATGCGGTGCGAAGGTATCCAGTTTGCCGGTGACGCGATCATCGAAACGCGCGCCGACCGCAATCAGCAAATCGCAGGATTGCACCGCCAGATTAGCCGCTTTGGTTCCGTGCATGCCTAACATGCCGAGATAGCGTGCGCTACTGGCATCGGCACTGCCCAGCCCTTTCAGGGTGGAGACCATCGGGATGCCGGTTTCCTGCGCCATCGCGCGCAGCGCCGGAACCGCCTGCGCCATGCCAACACCGCCACCGATGTACAGCACGGGTTTGTGCGACTGTGCCATCAGTGCGCGCGCTTCCGCGATGTGCTGTGGCGAGTGACTCAGCGTTTCTTCTACCGGCAGCAGGTGCGGCGTCAGCTCTGCGCTGGCGATTTGAATATCTTTTGGAATATCAACCAGCACCGGACCCGGGCGGCCTGACCGGGCAATGGCAAAGGCTTCTGCCATCACCGAGGGTAAATCATCAAGGGATTCGACGAGGAAGCTGTGTTTGGTACAGGCCAGTGACAAGCCAAGCACATCGATCTCCTGGAACGCATCTGTGCCGATAAAGGCCGAGGAAACCTGACCGGTAATGGCGACAACCGGGATAGAATCCATCATCGCATCGGCCAGGCCGGTGATCAGGTTGGTGGCGCCCGGCCCGGAAGTGGCGATGCAAACGCCGGTTTTTCCGGTCGCCCGCGCATAACCGATCGCCGCCATCACTGCACCCTGTTCATGACGACACAACAGATGTTCCACGCCGCCGTCGTAGAGCGCATCGTACACTGGCATGATCGCTCCGCCAGGATAACCAAATACGGTGTCAACACCCTGCGCGCGTAAAGCCTGAACTACCCATTGTGCACCTGTCATGTTTATTCTCCTGTATTCCTGCTGGAACAACAGAATTTTATGCTACTGCTCATAATCTGTTCCTCGCTGATTCACTGATATTTCGTCTGGTCGAAAAAAAACCCCCGGACCTTACGGTGCGGGGGTTTTTCGAATTCCAGGCTTGATTTTTAAGCCTTTCTTTCTCCAAGCGTAGCCCCGCACGGTGGGTTAATAATCACCACCACGCTAATCACGACTAGGCTAATCACTTGTAGAAGGGCTTTCATGGGCTGTCTGTTTTTTCGTTTGTTCGAAGTAATGCCTACAGACTTACCATAGTTAGCCGCACATTTACAATGTTTTTCATCACTCATTTTTATGACGCTGACGCTATTCCAGCGTTATCACCTTGTAAGTAAAAGGTTATTCATCTGGCTGATAAAATTTCATTACGACCGGCACGTAACCTCCAGTCGCTTTTTGCGATCCTGCCCGTAAAAGCAATGAAAAAAGGGCAATATGCACAGAATATCGTGAATCCAGCTCGATTGAGCGAAACACACATATAGCCATATCGATATCGCCGCGAGAGGATGGCGGTAACAAGGAGTGGCTATGTCTTTATCAAAAGTCTTAACGCGAGCAGCGCTGGGCGTGCAGGCTCCGCTCGTCACCGTGGAAGTGCATATCAGCAATGGCTTACCTGCCCTGACGCTGGTTGGCCTGCCGGAAACCACCGTAAAGGAGGCTCGGGAACGGGTGCGCAGCGCCATCATTAATAGCGGATTCGCCTTCCCGGCGAAACGCGTCACGATTAACCTGGCACCGGCCGATTTGCCGAAAGAGGGCGGGCGCTATGACCTTCCTATTGCTATTGCTATTCTCGCCGCATCAGAGCAGCTTCCGGACGCCAGACTGACCCGATATGAGTTCCTGGGTGAGCTGGCGCTCAACGGCGCACTCTGTGGCGTTCAGGCGGCTATTCCGGCGGCGATGGCGGCGCTTCAGGCCGGGCGGCAAATGGTTTTAGCAGAACAGAATCAACAGGATGTTGGCCTGATACAACAGGGGGAGACGCTGACAGGTCAACACCTGGTCGAAATCTGCGCATTTCTGCATGGCCAGTCGCCGCTAAACGTCGCGCGTTACCAGCCTGTAGCGTCAGAAGAAGAGAAACAGGATCTCAGCGACATCATTGGGCAGCAGCAGGGACGCCGGGCGCTGGAAATTACCGCTGCCGGCGGACATAACCTGCTGCTGCTGGGGCCGCCCGGCACCGGTAAAACCATGCTGGCAACGCGCCTGCCGGGCATCATGCCGCCTCTGAATGATCAGGAGGCGCTGGAGTGTGCCGCAATCGCCAGTCTGGTCAGCTGTGGCGACCTGCATCAGCAATGGCGTAAACGCCCTTTCCGCGCACCGCATCATAGTGCAACGCTGAATGCACTGGTAGGCGGCGGTTCACTGCCGCGTCCGGGTGAGATCTCGCTGGCACACAATGGCGTGCTGTTCCTTGATGAGTTACCGGAATTTGACAGAAAGGTGCTGGATGCACTGCGCGAACCCATCGAGTCCGGGGAAATCGCGATTTCACGCACCCGTGCGAAAGTAACCTACCCGGCGCGTTTTCAGCTTATCGGCGCAATGAACCCGAGCCCGACCGGGCATTATCAGGGAAATCATAACCGCTGCACGCCGCAACAGGTGCTGCGCTATCTCAGCCGTCTCTCTGGCCCTTTTCTTGATCGTTTTGATTTATCGCTTGAGATTCCACTGCTGCCCGGCGGCACGCTCAGCCAGAAGCCGCAGCGCAGCGAAAGCAGCGCAGAGGTACGTGTACGCGTTCAGGCAGCCAGAAACGTGCAGCTGCAGCGCGCCGGAAAAGTTAATGCGCATTTGTCGAATCCGGAAATAGCCCGGGATTGTGCTTTACAACAACAGGATGCGGAATGGCTGGAAGCGATACTTAACTCGCTGGGATTATCGGTACGTGCGTGGCAGCGTATTCTGAAGGTGGCAAGGACAATAGCCGATCTGGCAGGCGATGTGCAGATTACCCGACAGCATCTGCAGGAAGCGGTGGGTTATCGCAGCATTGATCGTCTGATGATCTATCTGCACAAAAGTCTGGAATGAAAAACGGGGCTGTTGCCAGCCCCGTTAGTTTAATCGTCGCTATCGCTGAAATCCTCAACGGTATCCATCTGCGGTTTACCGCCGGATAACGTGTGGAAACGCTTAGGGCGCTTGATACGCGCGGTATATTTCGACCACACACGTTCAGCTTCCGTTTGCGGCTCGCGCTGACCACGACATACTTCTAAAAACGAACGTTCCTCTTCAGTCGCGGGTTCGCGTTTGGCAAGGTCCAGTTCATTGAAAGCATAACCGTGGCGTTCCAGAAGCTGCGCTTCTTTAATGGTGAAGTCACCATGACGCGAAAATCCACGTGGATAATGTTTGTTATCGAAGAAACGATTAGTTGTTGCGAAGCTTTCCGCCATTTTACACGCTCCTGATTCTCATATGGCCGTGCTATTTATGGCGCGGAGTATTAGATAGGCTTGACAGAGTGTAAAACAAAACATTTAAATCAGTACGACAAACATTTTTTGGGAGAATGCTGTGGATACGGAATTACTGAAAACTTTCCTTGAAGTGAGCAGAACGCGACATTTCGGGCGCGCTGCTGAGGCACTTTACCTTACGCAGTCTGCCGTTAGTTTTCGCATCCGACAGCTTGAAAACCAGCTGGGTGTTAATCTTTTTACGCGGCATCGCAATAACATCCGTCTGACGTCAGCAGGAGAACGCCTGCTGCCCTATGCGGAGAGCCTGATGAGCACCTGGCTAATGGCGAAGAAAGAGGTCTCGCATACCCAGCAGCATCATGAGCTGTCTATCGGGGCCAGTGCATCGCTATGGGAGGCGTATCTGACACCCTGGCTGCAAACGCTCTATGAAAACCGTGAGAGTCTGCATCTGGAAGCGCGTATTGCGCAGCGCCATCTGCTGGTTAAACAGTTGCACGAACGACAGCTGGATCTGTTGATTACCACCGAAGCGCCCAAAATGGATGAATTGACCAGCCAGCAGATTGGACATATTTCCCTCGCCTTATGCCGGGCGCGTAAAACGGAAAAAAGGGAAAAGTATGATTACATCAAACTGGAATGGGGCGCTGATTTTCATCAGCATGAAAGTTATCTTTCCAGTGATGATGTGCCGGTATTAACCACAACCTCCGCGCACGTCACCCGGGAATTACTGCACACCACCGGCGCCTGCGCCTTTTTACCCGATTTCTGGCACGGCATTTACAACGATTTAATGGTTATTCCGGATACGCCTGTAGCCGTCAGGCCGTTATATGCCGTATGGCTGCAGAATAGCGATCAGCAGGCACATATTCGTCAGCTGCTTAAATATCCGGTACTGACACACTGAGGGGATAAAAGCGGGAAAGTCTGAGGGAAGGTAAACAACTCAGGCTTTTTATCGCCGGATTGCAGACAAAAAAAATCCTTTGCCGAAGCAAAGGATTATTTTCTGGCAGGGGCGGAGGGACTCGAACCCCCAACACCCGGTTTTGGAGACCGGTGCTCTACCAATTGAACTACGCCCCTAATGAGGGTGGCGGAACGGACGGGGCTCGAACCCGCGACCCCCTGCGTGACAGGCAGGTATTCTAACCAACTGAACTACCGCTCCACCGATTCTGTACTGACCGCAGACCGCGTCTGCTTTCAGGTGTTTCGCCCTTTCCGCGTCACCGGGAAGGTCACGGCCCGCTGAGGGCCTTAAATAGATGCCTGGCAGTTCCCTACTCTCGCATGGGGAGGCCCCACACTACCATCGGCGCTACGGCGTTTCACTTCTGAGTTCGGCATGGGGTCAGGTGGGACCACCGCGCTAGTGCCGCCAGGCAGATTCTGTTTCGTCCGCGCCGCCCAAAGCCGCGCAGACCAGTCCGTGAACAAGGCTGAAAATTTTTCCGGGTACCGCAAAACGCCTCTGGCGTTGTAAGGTTAAGCCTCACGGGTCATTAGTACCGGTAAGCTCAACGCATCGCTGCGCTTACACATCCGGCCTATCAACGTCGTCGTCTTCAACGTCCCTTCAGGACCCTCGAGGGGTCAGGGAGAACTCATCTCGGGGCAAGTTTCGTGCTTAGATGCTTTCAGCACTTATCTCTTCCGCACTTAGCTACCGGGCAGTGCCATTGGCATGACAACCCGAACACCAGCGGTGCGTTCACTCCGGTCCTCTCGTACTAGGAGCAACCCCCCTCAATTCTCCAGCGCCCACGGCAGATAGGGACCGAACTGTCTCACGACGTTCTAAACCCAGCTCGCGTACCACTTTAAACGGCGAACAGCCGTACCCTTGGGACCTACTTCAGCCCCAGGATGTGATGAGCCGACATCGAGGTGCCAAACACCGCCGTCGATATGAACTCTTGGGCGGTATCAGCCTGTTATCCCCGGAGTACCTTTTATCCGTTGAGCGATGGCCCTTCCATTCAGAACCACCGGATCACTATGACCTGCTTTCGCACCTGCTCGAGCCGTCACTCTCGCAGTCAAGCTGGCTTATGCCATTGCACTAACCTCCTGATGTCCGACCAGGATTAGCCAACCTTCGTGCTCCTCCGTTACGCTTTGGGAGGAGACCGCCCCAGTCAAACTACCCACCAGACACTGTCCGCAGCCCGGATAACGGGCCTACGTTAGAACATCAAACATTAAAGGGTGGTATTTCAAGGATGGCTCCACGCGGACTGGCGTCCGCGCTTCAAAGCCTCCCACCTATCCTACACATCAAGGCTCAATGTTCAGTGTCAAGCTATAGTAAAGGTTCACGGGGTCTTTCCGTCTTGCCGCGGGTACACTGCATCTTCACAGCGATTTCAATTTCACTGAGTCTCGGGTGGAGACAGCCTGGCCATCATTACGCCATTCGTGCAGGTCGGAACTTACCCGACAAGGAATTTCGCTACCTTAGGACCGTTATAGTTACGGCCGCCGTTTACCGGGGCTTCGATCAAGAGCTTCTCCTTACGGATAACCCCATCAATTAACCTTCCGGCACCGGGCAGGCGTCACACCGTATACGTCCACTTTCGTGTTTGCACAGTGCTGTGTTTTTAATAAACAGTTGCAGCCAGCTGGTATCTTCGACTGGCCTCGGCTCCGGGAGCAAGTCCCCTCACCTACGCGCCAGCGTGCCTTCTCCCGAAGTTACGGCACCATTTTGCCTAGTTCCTTCACCCGAGTTCTCTCAAGCGCCTTGGTATTCTCTACCTGACCACCTGTGTCGGTTTGGGGTACGATTTCGTGTTACCTGGAGCTTAGAGGCTTTTCCTGGAAGCAGGGCATCAGTTACTTCAGCTCCGTAGAGCCTCGTCGTCACGCCTCAGTGTTAAAGAAGACCGGATTTGCCTGGTCTTCACACCTGCACGCTTAAACCGGGACAACCGTCGCCCGGATAACCTAGCCTTCTCCGTCCCCCCTTCGCAGTAACACCAAGTACAGGAATATTAACCTGTTTCCCATCGACTACGCCTTTCGGCCTCGCCTTAGGGGTCGACTCACCCTGCCCCGATTAACGTTGGACAGGAACCCTTGGTCTTCCGGCGAGCGGGCTTTTCACCCGCTTTATCGTTACTTATGTCAGCATTCGCACTTCTGATACCTCCAGCAGCCCTCACAGGCCACCTTCTGCGGCTTACAGAACGCTCCCCTACCCAACAACGCATTCGCGTCGCTGCCGCAGCTTCGGTGCATGGTTTAGCCCCGTTACATCTTCCGCGCAGGCCGACTCGACCAGTGAGCTATTACGCTTTCTTTAAATGATGGCTGCTTCTAAGCCAACATCCTGGCTGTCTGTGCCTTCCCACATCGTTTCCCACTTAACCATGACTTTGGGACCTTAGCTGGCGGTCTGGGTTGTTTCCCTCTTCACGACGGACGTTAGCACCCGCCGTGTGTCTCCCGTGATAACATTCTCCGGTATTCGCAGTTTGCATCGGGTTGGTAAGCCGGGATGGCCCCCTAGCCGAAACAGTGCTCTACCCCCGGAGATGAGTTCACGAGGCGCTACCTAAATAGCTTTCGGGGAGAACCAGCTATCTCCCGGTTTGATTGGCCTTTCACCCCCAGCCACAGGTCATCCGCTAATTTTTCAACATTAGTCGGTTCGGTCCTCCAGTTAGTGTTACCCAACCTTCAACCTGCCCATGGCTAGATCACCGGGTTTCGGGTCTATACCCTGCAACTTAGCGCCCGGTTAAGACTCGGTTTCCCTTCGGCTCCCCTATGCGGTTAACCTTGCTACAGAATATAAGTCGCTGACCCATTATACAAAAGGTACGCAGTCACCCCATAAAGAGGCTCCCACTGCTTGTACGTACACGGTTTCAGGTTCTGTTTCACTCCCCTCGCCGGGGTTCTTTTCGCCTTTCCCTCACGGTACTGGTTCACTATCGGTCAGTCAGGAGTATTTAGCCTTGGAGGATGGTCCCCCCATATTCAGACAGGATACCACGTGTCCCGCCCTACTCATCGAGCTCACAGCCTGTGCGTCTTCGTGTACGGGGCTGTCACCCGGTATCGCGCGCCTTTCCAGACGCTTCCACTGACGCACAAGCTGATTCAGGCTCTGGGCTCCTCCCCGTTCGCTCGCCGCTACTGGGGGAATCTCGGTTGATTTCTTTTCCTCGGGGTACTTAGATGTTTCAGTTCCCCCGGTTCGCCTCGTTAACCTATGTATTCAGTTAACGATAATGCATAAATGCATTGGGTTTCCCCATTCGGACATCGACGGCTGTAGCGGTTCATATCACCTTACCGTCGCTTTTCGCAGATTAGCACGTCCTTCATCGCCTCTGACTGCCAGGGCATCCACCGTGTACGCTTGGTCGCTTAACCTCACAACCCACAGGCGTTTTGCGCATGTGAATCGCGAAAATCTCGGACCCGGACGCTCCGCCTTATTTCCTGTTACGGGGAAATACGCGGCGCGTTCGTTTCAAATTTTCAGCTTGTTCCGGATTGTTAAAGAGCAAATACTTCGCAGTATGCTTATGCAGCACACTCTGAAGTGTTTTTCAGGACTGTATGGTGGAGCTAAGCGGGATCGAACCGCTGACCTCCTGCGTGCAAGGCAGGCGCTCTCCCAGCTGAGCTATAGCCCCATGCAGTCACTGCAGAAACCGTCTACTACCAGGAAGTGCTGGTAGGCCTGAGTGGACTTGAACCACCGACCTCACCCTTATCAGGGGTGCGCTCTAACCACCTGAGCTACAAGCCTGTAGAGGTTTTTCTGCTCGTTACTTTTCTATCAGACAATCTGTGTGAGCACTGCGCGGGAAGGTATCTTCAGGTAAGGAGGTGATCCAACCGCAGGTTCCCCTACGGTTACCTTGTTACGACTTCACCCCAGTCATGAATCACAAAGTGGTAAGCGCCCTCCCGAAGGTTAAGCTACCTACTTCTTTTGCAACCCACTCCCATGGTGTGACGGGCGGTGTGTACAAGGCCCGGGAACGTATTCACCGTAGCATTCTGATCTACGATTACTAGCGATTCCGACTTCATGGAGTCGAGTTGCAGACTCCAATCCGGACTACGACGCACTTTATGAGGTCCGCTTGCTCTCGCGAGGTCGCTTCTCTTTGTATGCGCCATTGTAGCACGTGTGTAGCCCTGGCCGTAAGGGCCATGATGACTTGACGTCATCCCCACCTTCCTCCGGTTTATCACCGGCAGTCTCCTTTGAGTTCCCGGCCGAGCCGCTGGCAACAAAGGATAAGGGTTGCGCTCGTTGCGGGACTTAACCCAACATTTCACAACACGAGCTGACGACAGCCATGCAGCACCTGTCTCAGAGTTCCCGAAGGCACCAAAGCATCTCTGCTAAGTTCTCTGGATGTCAAGGCCAGGTAAGGTTCTTCGCGTTGCATCGAATTAAACCACATGCTCCACCGCTTGTGCGGGCCCCCGTCAATTCATTTGAGTTTTAACCTTGCGGCCGTACTCCCCAGGCGGTCGACTTAACGCGTTAGCTCCGGAAGCCACGCCTCAAGGGCACAACCTCCAAGTCGACATCGTTTACGGCGTGGACTACCAGGGTATCTAATCCTGTTTGCTCCCCACGCTTTCGCACCTGAGCGTCAGTCTTCGTCCAGGGGGCCGCCTTCGCCACCGGTATTCCTCCAGATCTCTACGCATTTCACCGCTACACCTGGAATTCTACCCCCCTCTACGAGACTCAAGCCTGCCAGTTTCAAATGCAGTTCCCAGGTTAAGCCCGGGGATTTCACATCTGACTTAACAGACCGCCTGCGTGCGCTTTACGCCCAGTAATTCCGATTAACGCTTGCACCCTCCGTATTACCGCGGCTGCTGGCACGGAGTTAGCCGGTGCTTCTTCTGCGGGTAACGTCAATCGGCAAGGTTATTAACCTTACCGCCTTCCTCCCCGCTGAAAGTACTTTACAACCCGAAGGCCTTCTTCATACACGCGGCATGGCTGCATCAGGCTTGCGCCCATTGTGCAATATTCCCCACTGCTGCCTCCCGTAGGAGTCTGGACCGTGTCTCAGTTCCAGTGTGGCTGGTCATCCTCTCAGACCAGCTAGGGATCGTCGCCTAGGTGAGCCGTTACCCCACCTACTAGCTAATCCCATCTGGGCACATCCGATGGTGTGAGGCCCGAAGGTCCCCCACTTTGGTCTTGCGACGTTATGCGGTATTAGCTACCGTTTCCAGTAGTTATCCCCCTCCATCGGGCAGTTTCCCAGACATTACTCACCCGTCCGCCACTCGTCACCCGAAGAGCAAGCTCCTCTGTGCTACCGTCCGACTTGCATGTGTTAGGCCTGCCGCCAGCGTTCAATCTGAGCCATGATCAAACTCTTCAATTTAAAGTTTGATTTGCTGCAACGAGTGCAGCGATGCTCTGTGAATTAAACTTCGTAATGAATTACGTGTTCACTCAGCAGAGTCTTGATATTTTTTCAAGCCCGGAGGCTTGTGATATCAATCCCGTGAGTGCCCACACAGATTGTCTGATAAATTGTTAAAGAGCAGTGCCGCGATTTCTCAAGCGGCGCGGGATGCGTATATTACGCTTTCCGCTTTCTCAGTCAAGCATTTATTTTTGCTTTTCTGAAGGTTGCCTTCAAGGCTGACCTGCTGACAAAGCGCTTCGTAAGCCGTTGTGCCGTGTCAGTGGAGGCGCAGTATAGGGAATTCTTTTTGGCTGACAAGCGCTAATTGCAAATTAATTTCTGAGTGCTGTTTTTTTCTACGAAACCGGCCTAAATCGTCAGTTTTTCGAGCAGCGGGAAGCCATAACGCTGCAGAACCGGTGATAATTGCACCGCTTCTTCATTCATTGCCGTACAGAACGCGACGTTCTGACCGGAAGAAACCGCATGCGGTGCCTCATGCTCTAACAGCCACACCGTACGACGCGCAATCGCCGCACCAGAATCCACCAGCCGCGTTCCCTCGGGCAGTACTTGCTGCAGTTCATCGCGTAACAGAGGAAAGTGCGTACAGCCAAGGACAACCGTATCCGGCGGCTCTTTCATGCGCAGCCAGGGCATGACTGTGCGACGGACCTCTTCCAGCGATACCGCATCGCCATGCAGTTTGGCTTCCGCCAGCTGCACCAGTTCCGCCGACCCCAGCATTTCGATATTGCATTCACGCGCAAACTGCGCCACCAGCTGGTGTGTATAAGGACGCTTTACCGTGCCGCGGGTTGCCAGCAGGCCCACGACACCATTCCGGGTCAGACGTGCTGCTGGTTTGATGGCGGGTACCACGCCGACCACCGGGAATTCAAAGCGCTGGCGCAGCGCAGGCAAAGAAACCGTACTTGCGGAATTGCATGCGATGATCACCAGCGCCAGCGGCAGGCGCTGCGTAATGGCGTTGACGATGGCTACGACGCGCTCAACGATATACGCTTCGCTTTTTTCGCCGTAAGGAAAACCTTCATTATCGAAGGCATAAAGATAGTGCAGGTCCGGCAGCAGTTGCCGGACCTCGTCGTAAACGGAGAGCCCACCGACACCGGAATCAAACACCAGCACGGTGGGACGCAGATCAGAAGCTGTAGCTGGCGCTGAGGTAGTACTCCCTTCCTGGAGTTGGATAGCCATACGCTGTCTCGTAATCTTTATCGAACAGGTTGGCAATTCTACCACGAACGGTGAACTGTGATGTGACCGGATACGAAACTGCCAGATCCCACAAGCTGACACCGCCCAGTTTGACGCGCTGGGCAGTATAAGCGTGGTTGTAGTCCGCATCACAGCGCTCGCCGAGATAGTGATACGTCACCGACCAGTCAAAATCATACAGCGTCCAGTCGAGCTGATACTTAACCTGCTGCTTTGCACGGCGCAGCAGAGGCTGGTCAGTTTCAGCATTACGCGCGTCAACATAATCCCAGGAGAGCTGATGACTGAGCGGGCCGGTGTCAACTGAAGCCGTGGCTTCAACGCCCCTGATACGCGCCTGACTGATGTTGTAATAGATATAGGTCGCTGGATCGCTATCAATCAGGTTATCGATATCGTTGCGATACCCTGAAACACGCCAGTTAACGGGTCCGGTCAACCCGGAGAAGCCGCCTTCCCACTGCTTACTCTCTTCCGGCTTCAGATCGCTGTTACCATACGAACCGTACAGCTGGCCAAGCCGCGGCGCTTTATAAGCAGTAGCGTAGTTAGCGAAGATGCTGTACCCCTCGACGAACTCCCAGGATGCCCCACCCTGCCAGGTGCCGTGCCAGCCAAACTGGCTGTTATCATCGCCCCTTACCGCGCCTTCCAGCGTCACGCTGCCAAGCTGCTGCTGAGCGGTGGCGTAAAGACCGGTATTGCGCAGTTCGGTACTTTCGGCAACGTAAGCCGTACCAGGTGCGGTAGTTTGTTTTTGCCAGTCCACACCGGCGCTGACGGTACCCTGCGCCACCCGCAAAGTATTTCCCCATTGCAGGTTGTACTGTTTGCTGTCATCCAGCGTGGATGAAGGACCATAGCGGCCGGTGCGCGGATCGTAGTTGTAGTCCTTGCTGCGGCTGTAACTGGCAATCAGCTGCGTTGAATAGAGATCGTTGCTGTAGCGTAATCCACTGTCCCACGTCTGGCTGTAGAGCTGTCGGGTATCATTCAGGCCGTTGATATTGAAGTTCGTGTCATAGCTGTACGTGCCATCGTAAGCCGTACGGTTATCGAACCCGTAGCCGCGCACAAAGCCACTGATCTCATCAGTGAACTGATGTTCCAGCGCGCCGTAGAGCGTCTTATTCATAAAGCCATCGCGATCTTTTTGTGCCGGATCGCCATAAATATCCGGCAAATCCGCCACCACATCATAGCCGCGTGTATAGGTGTAGTTGCCTGCCACCGTCAGCTTTGTCGCGGCTCCCAGCTGCTGCTGCACTGAGCCTTCATAATTCTGATAGCCTTTCGAACCCACTCCGGCGCTCAGCGTGGCGCCTGGTTTATCGCGTCCGGTAATAATGTTGACCACGCCACCAATGGCGTCCGAGCCATAAACAGCGGAGCGTGCCCCGCGTACGTATTCGATGCGCTGTACCAGCGACAGGGGAATCTGGCTCAGATCCGACGATCCGGACACTCCCGCCTGGTTAAGCCGGATGCCATCAATCAGAATCAGCACGTGGCTGGAGTTGGTTCCGCGAATGAACAGAGAGCTTTGCTGGCCTAAGCCACCGTTCTGCGCAACGTCGACGCCCGGCAAACGCCGCATCACATCGGTCAGGCTTTTTGCCTGCCAGCGATCGATATCATCGCGCGTCACCACGGAGGTTGAAGCCAGCACCGAAGACACCGGCTGCTGAAAGCGGTTTGCAGTCACGATTTGCGTATCATCATTCTGCAGGGCGTGGCCATATTGCGCCCAGAGTGACAGCGCCGTTGCACTGAGTGCAAACAGCGGAGCATGTGTGTTTTTCATTGTTATAGCATCCAAAAGATGAAGCAGGATGCCGCAGGCCTGAGATTGATAGCACGCGATAATCTCAGCGTTTGCGACGACACACCGGCAGGTCTTCGGGCTGAGAATCATAAATGGTGAAAAACTTCCCATCCCGCAGGACAGTGTTTGTAACTCCCCTCACCACGACATTCTTTACCGCTGCGCGTCAGCTCCAGATTCGCACTGGATTCCCTTTTAACTCAAGGAGGCCGGCTGCCGCAGTCTACGTTTAAGCCGGCGGGGAATCCACACTTCCAGCTGGCTTGTGTGGTGCAGGGCTGGACATCAGCAGGTGAATGCCTACAATCGCCCGGCAAGCAGGCTTATTACCAGGATGAAAGATGACACCCGAACAGCTTCCGATTGAACAGTACGACGCGCAACTGGCGGAGAAAGCCACCCGCTTACAGGCGATGATGGCGCCCTTTGCTGCGCCAGACGTGGAGGTGTTTCGCTCCCCTGTCAGTCATTACCGCATGCGCGCCGAATTCCGGATCTGGCACGACGGTGACGATCTCTACCACATCATCTTTGATCAGCAGACGAAACAGCGAATTCGTGTCGATCGCTTTCCGGCAGCCAGCGAATTAATCAACACCCTGATGCCGAAACTGATCGATGCACTCCGCGATAATCATACGCTGCGTTTTAAACTGTTCCAGATCGACTACCTCTCTACGCTGAGTAATCAGATCGTTATTTCCCTGCTTTACCACCGCAGGCTGGAAGACGAATGGACCGCCGCTGCCAGCGCGCTGCGCGATGACCTGCAGGCGCAGGGGTTTGACGTACAGCTGATAGGCCGCGCCACGAAAACCAAAATCTGCCTTGATCGGGATTATGTGGATGAGCGCCTGCCGGTGGCGGGCAAAGAGATGATCTACCGTCAGGTGGAAAACAGTTTTACTCAGCCAAATGCGGCAATGAATATTCAGATGCTGGAGTGGGCGCTGGATGTAACCCGTCAGGCGCGCGGCGACCTGCTGGAACTTTACTGCGGTAACGGTAACTTTTCGCTGGCGCTGGCGCGTAATTTCCGCCGCGTGCTGGCAACAGAAATCGCTAAACCGTCGGTGGCCTCGGCGCAATATAACATCGCCGCAAACCACATTGATAACGTACAGATTATCCGCATGGCGGCCGAGGAGTTTACCCAGGCGATGAACGGCGTGCGCAGTTTTAACCGTTTAGAGGGTATCGATCTTAACAGCTATCAGTGCGAAACCATTTTTGTCGATCCACCGCGCAGCGGGCTGGATGCAGAGACGGTAAAAATGGTACAGGCTTATCCGCGTATCCTTTATATCTCCTGTAATCCGGAGACGCTGTGCGACAACCTGCGCACGCTCAGCGCAACCCATGAAGTGACACGACTGGCGCTGTTCGATCAGTTCCCGTACACCCACCATATGGAGTGTGGCGTGCTGCTTACGCGTAAAGCGTAAAAACAAACGGGAACCTCGCGGTTCCCGTTTTGCATTCAGTTTCTGTTTTTGGCGCGGCGGAAGCGGGTAGCAATCCAGAACACCAGCGCCACCATCAGAATGGTCGGGATAAAATTAGACCCGATATCCGGATATTCCGCGCGTACCAGCGCGCTATACACCAGAATACCCAGCAGGAAAAACGCCGCGGCCAGTGAAGGCATACCATCGGGCATGTTGCGGTTCAGATAACGCTGATGCAGGCTCCAGGCTGCCAGGCCAAGGGCAATCAGCGGAAAGATCGAAAAGGGAACAAATGTGCTGAACAGCACCGAAAAGGAGCCGTTGATCGCTAAACCGGTGATAAAAGCCAGTAACAGCGTTCCTTTATCGCGAGGGTTTTGCTCAATCATTTCATTATCCTTATTACATTACTCTTCGGGGGTTTCCAGGGTCACCGCCAGGCGTTCTTGTTCCCGGCGATACCAGTAATAAGCGCCTTTGGCGATCATCCGCAGCTGCAGCACCAGACGTTCTTCCAGTTTGCGCCGCTGCTCACTGTCCACATCCAGCGCTTCCGCACCGGCACTGAACACAATTGTGACCATTGCTTCTGCCTGCGCTTCGGTGAAGCTGCGCGGCATGCGGTTTTCCAGTTCCAGATAGTCGGCCAGTTCGGCAATAAAGTGCTGAATTTCACGCGCCACGGCCGCACGAAACGCGGCTGATGTGCCGGAGCGTTCACGCAGTAACAGCCGGAAGGCGTTCGGGTTATTCCCGATAAACTCCATAAACGTCGAGACCGAGGTTTTAATGATGCTGCCGCCTTTGGCAATACGCTGACGCGCCTGGCGCATCAGCTGGCGCAGCATCAGCCCGCTCTCGTCCACCATGGTTAAACCCAGCTCATCCACATCGCGGAAGTGCCGATAAAAGGAAGTGGGTGCAATACCGGCTTCACGTGCGACTTCACGCAGACTCAGGCTGGCAAAACTCCTTTCTGCACTTAACTGACTGAAGGCAGCCTCAATCAGCGAACGTCGTGTACGTTCCTTTTGTTGCGCTCGAACGCCCATTTTCCCAGCCTTGTGAGTGATCAGGCAGGCACTATAACAAACTTTTCAGCGTACAGTGGCGCAAACTTTGTGACCGCCTGTTAACCTCACTGATTGTCAAACTTGTGCAATTTACGCTGTTAGAATTCAGAAGTGCGCGGCGGGATGTTAGAATCTCGTTGTAAAAATGTATAGAAACATAGGACGTACTGGTATGCAAAAGTCTTACGATTACGATGCCATTGTGATTGGCTCCGGTCCGGGCGGCGAAGGTGCGGCAATGGGGCTGGTGAAGCAGGGAGCGCGCATCGCAGTGATCGAACGCTACCACAACATCGGCGGCGGTTGTACTCACTGGGGAACCATCCCTTCCAAAGCCCTGCGTCACGCTGTCAGCCGTATCATTGAATTCAACCAAAACCCTCTCTACAGCGACCACACCCGACTTCTGCGCTCCTCGTTTGCCGACATTCTTAACCACACTGAGAACGTCATCAGTCAGCAAACGGCGATGCGTCAGGGATTTTATGAGCGTAACCGCTGTGAGCTGTATCAGGGCGACGCGCATTTTGTGGATGCCAATACCATTGAGGTTGAACAGCCTGACGGCACCCGCGAACGCTTAACGGCAGGAAAATTTGTCATTGCCTGCGGCTCGCGTCCGTACCATCCGGCCGACGTCGATTTCACTCACCCGCGCATTTATGATTCCGATTCCATCCTCAACCTGCATCATGAGCCGGGTCACGTCATTATCTACGGTGCCGGTGTTATCGGCTGCGAATATGCGTCGATTTTCCGCGGCCTGAATGTGAAGGTGGATTTGATTAACACCCGCGATCGCCTGCTGGCGTTTCTCGATCAGGAGATGTCCGATTCGCTCTCTTATCACTTCTGGAACAGCGGCGTTGTCATTCGTCACAACGAAGAGTTTGAGAAGATTGAAGGCGTCAGCGACGGTGTCATCATGCACCTGAAATCCGGTAAGAAGGTGAAAGCCGACTGCCTGCTGTACGCGAACGGTCGTACCGGGAATACGGACTCCCTGGCGCTGGAAAATGTTGGCCTGGAAGCGGATGGCCGCGGCCTGCTGAAAGTTAACAGCATGTACCAGACTGCCCAGCCGCACATTTACGCCGTCGGTGATGTGATTGGTTATCCGAGCCTGGCGTCAGCCGCTTACGATCAGGGCCGGATTGCTGCACAGGCCATCATCAAAGGTGAGGCCACCGCGCATCTGATCGAGGATATCCCGACCGGGATTTACACCATTCCGGAGATCAGCTCAGTAGGGAAAACAGAGCAGCAGCTGACAGCGATGAAAGTGCCCTATGAAGTGGGCCGTGCGCAGTTTAAACACCTGGCACGCGCGCAGATTGTCGGCATGCACGTTGGCAGCCTGAAGATTCTGTTCCACCGTGAGACCAAAGAGATTCTCGGTATTCACTGCTTTGGTGAACGCGCCGCGGAGATCATTCACATCGGCCAGGCCATTATGGAGCAGAAGAACGGCGGTAACACGATTGAGTACTTCGTGAATACCACCTTCAACTACCCCACCATGGCCGAAGCCTACCGCGTGGCGGCATTAAACGGCTTAAACCGCCTGTTTTAATGAGGCGTCCAGATAACCCTGCATGTGGGTTTTGATTGCTTCTGCCAGCTGCTCATAGCGGCTGCGCAGAGGCGATCCCGGACGATACACCAGCGCAATGGTGCGCTGCGGCACCGGTTTATAACAGGGCAGATAGCACACGCCATCGCGCACGCGTTCATTCGGCACCGCCAGCGAAGGCAGCAACGTGATCCCGCTGCCTGCCGCCACCATATTGCGCAGCGTTTCCAGACTGGTGGCGCGGAAATGCGTATCTTCATCCGCGCCGGCTTCAAAGCAAAAGCCCATTGCCTGATCGCGCAGACAGTGGCCATCTTCCAGCATCAGTAACTTTTCCCCGGCCAGATCGGACATCGGCACGCGATCGCGGTCGTGCCACGGGTGATCCTGATAGATCGCCAGCTTCATCGGTTCGTCAAACAGCGGTACTTCGATAAAGGCTTCACTCTCTTTGACCAGCGCCAGGATTGCGCAGTCCAGCTTGCCGCTGTCCAGCTGCGCCAGCAGCTGCTGCGTCTGGGCTTCATGCAGGTACATTTCGAGCTTTGGAAACGTCTGATGCAGCATCGGAATGATATGCGGCAGCAGATAGGGACCGGTAGTCGGAATCAGACCAATATGCAGTGGTCCGGACATGGTTTCGCCCTGCTGGCTTGCCATCTCCTTCAGCACTTTTACTTCGCGCAGTACGGTTCGCGCCTGATCCACCAGCAGCAAGCCAGCCTGAGTAAATAACACTTTGCGGCTGGTACGCTCCAGCAGCATCACACCCAGCTCATCTTCCAGCTTGCGAATCTGTCCACTTAAGGTTGGCTGGCTGACATGGCAGGCATCAGCAGCACGACGAAAGTGGCGATGTTCCGCCAGCGAAACCAGATACTCCAGATCACGAATGTTCATTGAAATCCTCCAAACCACGATAGCCCGTGGCGATAGATAGAATAGCAACGAACGATTAGCCCTATCAAGCCGCCAGCGGGAATAATACCGGCCATCTGATTAAGACCACGGAATAATGGAGAAGCACGATGTTTGCAAGCCAGGAAGGCAATGCCGTACCGCAGGTGACCTTTCATACCCGTCAGGGCGACCGCTGGGTTGATGTTACTACTGACGACCTGTTCAGCGACAAAACGGTGATTGTATTCTCGCTGCCCGGCGCGTTCACGCCGACCTGTTCATCCAGCCACCTGCCGCGCTACAACGAACTGTTCAGCACTTTCCGGCAGCATGGCGTTGACAGCATTCTGTGCGTCTCCGTGAACGATACCTTTGTCATGAACGCGTGGAAGGCCGACCAGCGCGCGGAGCAGATCACCTTTATTCCCGATGGCAACGGCGATTTTACGCGCGGCATGAACATGCTGGTAGAGAAAGCGGAAGTGGGCTTTGGCCCGCGTTCATGGCGTTACTCAATGCTGGTGCGCAACGGCATTATCGAAAAGATGTTTGTGGAGCCGGATAAGCCTGGCGATCCGTTTGAAGTCTCTGATGCGGACACGATGCTGCGCTATCTGGCCCCGGAATTTAAGCTGCAGGAATCGGTGTCGCTGTTTACCAAACCCGGCTGTCCGTTCTGCACCAAAGCCAAACAGCTGCTGATTGATCGCAGCATTGCCTTTGAAGAAATCGTTCTGGGGCAGGATGCCACGACTGTCAGCCTGCGTGCCGTCTCCGGCCGGGCTACGGTGCCTCAGGTATTTATTGGCGGTCGCCATATCGGCGGCAGCGACGATCTGGAGCAGTACCTGCAATCTGCCTGACCGAATCACTGCGCTGGCCTGGAGTGCCAGCCCTTGATGATGTGCCTATAACAATATGACATTCTGAAGTAGAGGTTGGCGGGCTATGCGAACATAGCCCGTTTTTTTTATGCGGCGGTTCAGATTTCAACGTCATTTAGCAGCAGATACAGATCCTGCCCGGTCAGCACCAGCGATTCACCGGTAAGGCCTGCTGGCGTCAGCGCCTGCTGCAGATCGGCATCCGTGATGACCATTTCATACTGCTGCGTGGCCGGATTGATTTCAGCATCCTGAAACAGATTCATTGGCATCGTCGCCAGCAAATCATGCAAATTTAACTGCGAAGCGTCCATGGTGTTCTCCATTGTGAAAAGGCGAGCACACTGTAAGAACTCTTCGCGTCCGGCTATGCAAGAAATGTCTGTTTTAGCGGGCAGGAATTTTCCTACCCACACAAACTATTTCAGACGCTGCTTCGCTTCCTCAATGGCTAACGCTACCTGCTGCGGCGCGACGCCACCGCGCGCATTACGCTTGTCCAGGCAGGATTGCAGTGACAGAACCGGATACACATCCTCTTCAATCACCGGGCTGAACTGCTTAAGCTGCGTAAGACTCAGCGCCTCCAGCGCCACGCCCTGTTTGATGGCCTCCACCACGGTTTCACCAACGATATGGTGTGCCTCACGGAACGGAACCCCTTTTGCCACCAGATAATCGGCCAGTTCGGTGGAGTTGGCATAGCCCTGCTCGGCCGCTTCCTGGCAACGCGGGCGTTTTACCTGAATCCCTTCCAGCACCAGAACTGACATGTGCAGGCAGTCGAGCCAGGTATCCAGCGCATCAAACAGCCCTTCTTTGTCTTCCTGCATGTCTTTGTTATACGCCAGCGGCAGGCCTTTCAGCGTCATCATCATGCCGGTCAGTGCGCCCTGCACGCGGCCACATTTGCCACGAATCAGCTCCAGCGCATCCGGGTTTTTCTTCTGCGGCATCAGGGAGGAACCGGAGGTTACTTTATCCGATAACTCAATGAAGCCCGCTTCGCCGGTGTTGAAGAAAATCATGTCTTCGGCAAAGCGCGACAGGTGCACCATACCGATAGCGGCATCTGACAGCAGTTCAAGCACGTGGTCACGATCGGATACGGTATCCAGGCTGTTACGTGTGGCAGACGCAAAGCCTAACCAGCCGGCCAGCTGCTGACGATCAATGTTATAAGCCGTGCCGGCCAGCGCACCGCAACCCAGCGGGCTGACATCCAGGCGCTTCAGCGTATCCTGCAGACGGCTCTCATCCCGCGCCAGCATCTCTGTGTAAGCCAGGCACCAGTGCGCAAACGTTACCGGCTGGGCACGCTGCAGGTGCGTATAACCCGGCATCACGGCATCCTGATTCGCTTCGGCGGTGGTCACCAGCGCGGACTGCAGCGCACGGGTGGCTTCCAGCAGCAGCGCAACCTGCTCTTTACACCACAGCTTCAGGTCAGTCGCGACCTGGTCGTTACGGCTGCGCCCGGTATGCAGCTTTTTCCCCAGCGCGCCCACCTTCTCAATCAGCTTACCTTCCACCCAGCTGTGTATATCTTCCGCATCGCTCTCAAGGATCTGCTGCGGATTGGCGCGCACGTCCGCCAGCAGCGCAGTGAGCGCGGCCTCCAGCTGCTGCTGTTCATCACTGCTCAGTACGTTTACGGTGACCAGCGCTTTTGACCAGGCCACAGAACCGATGATGTCCTGCTCCGCCAGACGATAGTCAAAACGCAGCGAGTCATTAAACTGCTTAAACCGCTGATCCGCTGCCTGCGAAAAACGTCCGCCCCAAAGTGCCATCTGCTTTACTCCTGAATCGGTTAAACAAAGGGCGGCCCGAAGCCGCCCTTGCAAAATATTCTGACTGCTGCGGTTACTTCTTCTGCTCGTTAAGCGCGCGAATGCGTGAAGAGAGCGAGAACAGGCGGATAAAGCCACCTGCATGACGATGGTCATACACCTCGTCTTCGCCAAAGGTCGCGAACTCTTCTGAATAGAGGCTGTTGGCGGATTTCTTCTGGATCGCCGTGGCCTGGCCTTTATACAGCTGCAGCACCACTTCACCGTTCACCAGCTCCGCCAGCGATTCTGCTGCCGCCTGAATGGACTGGCGCAGCGGCGCAAACCAGCGACCATCGTAAACCACGTACGACATTTCCTGGCCGAGCTGTTCACGCCACTTGAAGCTGTCGCGATCCAGTACCAGCTGCTCGACCGCACGCAGCGCGTTGACCATGATGGTGCCGCCCGGGGTTTCATAGCAGCCGCGGGATTTAATCCCAACCAGCCGGTTTTCAACGATATCGATCCGGCCTACACCATGTTTTGCGCCCAGCACGTTCAGTTTTTCCAGGCACTGGAACGGGCTCAGGTGTTCACCGTTCACCGCCACGACGCGGCCTTTTTCAACGGTTACCGTCACATTTTCTGGCTGATCCGGTGCTTCCAGCGGATCCACGGTCCACACCCAGCAATCTTTGTTTGGCGCGTTCCACGGACTTTCCAGCACGCCACCTTCGGTGGAGATGTGCCAGGCGTTTTCGTCACGGCTGTAGATTTTTTCCAGCGACGCGGTGGTCGGGATGTTGCGCTCTTTCAGGTAGTCCAGCAGGGCTTCACGCGAACGCAGGTTCCACTCACGCCACGGCGCGACCACTTTCAGCTGTGGCGCCAGCGCGGTATAGGTGGTTTCAAAACGTACCTGGTCGTTGCCCTTACCGGTCGCGCCATGGCACAGCGCATCTGCACCAACCTTCAGCGCCAGCTCAACCTGCGCTTTGGCAATGATGGGACGCGCCATGGAGGTGCCCAGCAGATAAGTGCCTTCATACAGGGCACCGGTCTGCAGCACCGGGTAAACGTAATCGCTGATAAAGGCTTCACGCAGATCGACAACGTGGCACTCAGAGGCACCCGACTGCAGCGCTTTCTTCTCTACACCTTCCAGATCAGCCGGGTCCTGACCGATGTTGGCAACAAAGGCCACCACTTCACAGCCACCGTAGTTCTCTTTCAGCCATGGAATAATGGCTGAAGTATCCAGACCACCCGAGTAAGCCAGAACGATTTTTTTGATGTTTTGCGTGCTCATGTCGTAATCCTTGATTATGCGAGAATCCGGGTGCCAATCGGCACACCGTTGAAAAGGGTTGGCAGCTGCTCAGCATGACGCCAGCTGGCGATATCGACCGGGCGGCCCAGCGTGCGTGCGGCATCCAGCGCGGCGTTGACTTTCACAATCATGCCGTCGGTGATAATGCCCTGGGCGATCAGCTGTTCCGCTTTCGCCGCGGTCATCTCCGCGATGCGCTGACCTTTGCCATCCAGAATGCCGCTGACATCAGACAGCAGCACCAGATCGGCCCCGAGCGTAGCGGCCAGCGCGGTCGCCGCCTGATCGGCGTTGACGTTCATCAGCTCGCCGCTGTCGGTAATGCCGATGGAGCTGACCACCGGCATGTAGCCTGCATCCAGCAGCGTCGTCAGCAGCTGCGGGTTGCCCGGCGTGGCGTGGCCAACGTGGCCCAGTTCTTCATCTAACCGGGCAACATTCACCAGACCGGCGTCGCCCAGGCACAGGCCTACTGCGCCGATGCCATATTTTTTCGCCCAGGCCAGCAGGGTTTTATTGGCGGTGCCGGCGAGGGCACCGGTGATGATGTCGATCTGATCGGCTGGCGTAACGCGCAGGCCGTTTTTCTTTTGCACCGGCAGGGCGAGCTTTTTCATCAGCTCGTCCACCAGGCAGCCGCCGCCGTGAACAATGATCAGCGGACGCTGATAAGCATTGCGGTACGCCAGCAGCGCATCGAACAGGCGGGCCAGCGCTTCTTCGCTATCCAGCAGTACACCGCCCAGCTTAATGATCAGAGGATTGCTCATAGTCAGGTTATCCGTCCGTTAAATCAGAGACAGCGTTTCGGGGAAGCCGAAACGAATATTCAGACATTGCACCGCCTGCGAGGATGCGCCTTTCAGCAGGTTATCTTCGGCAGCAACGATAATCAGGTGTTCATCCTGCACGGCAAAACCGATATCGCAGAAAGGCAGCCCGACCACCGCTTTCAGCGCCGGGACGCCTTTGTCATACAGGCGCACCAGTGGCTTATCGTCATACGCATGATGGAAGGCCGCAGCCACATCCTGCTGACTGACGCCGGCTTTCAGACGGCAGGTAATGGTTTCCAGAATGCCACGCGGGAAATTCCCCAGATGCGGCGTAAAAATCACCGGCGTACCGAGGTGCGCCACAATTTCCGGATGGTGGCGATGGTTGAAAATGCCGTACGGCTGCAGGCTGACTTCGCAGAAACTGGTGGTAACGCTGGCTTTGCGACCGGCACCGCTCACGCCGCTGGTGGCGTTGATGACCGGCCACTGCGCAGCGTCAAGCAGACCGGCTTCCAGCAGCGGCCGCAGCGCCAGCTGCGCGGCAGTGGGATAGCAACCGGGCACCGCCACCAGACGCGCGTCTTTAAGTTTGTCGTGATTCCATTCGGCCAGGCCGTAGACCGCCTCATCCCGCCACGCCTGATGCTGATGGCTGAAACCGTAATAGCGGGTATAGAAATCGTCATCGTTGACGCGGAACGCACCGGAGAGATCGAACACCACGCAGCCGGCCTGCAGGAACTGCGGTGCCAGATCGTGACTGACCTCATGCGCTGTCGCCAGGAATACCACATCAACCTTGTCCGCCCATGCCGCGACATCAGTCAGCGGCTGCAGCGGCAAATCGATCATGCCTTTCAGCTGTGGATGCAGGTCGGAGAGCAATTTTCCGGCGTCCGGGCTTTGCGCTGAAACCGCTAAAGCGGTTATGTTCATATGCGGATGGCGATTCAGGTAGGTGGCAAGCTCTACGCCAGCATATCCACTGGCACCAACGATCAGCGTATTCAACATCAGGCTGTATACCTTATTACAGTCACACGTATCGGGTCGCGGCCTTGCCCCGTTGCCCACGATGCCGTTTGCACACTTTTTCAGTTCCCATGCAGACGACGTTAATGTATTTTTATTCACTATTAATGCATGAATATTGATACATCCTAACCCAAGGACCGTCAACAGTGAAGACAAAAATTCCACCTTTTCTCGAACTCTACCGCCAGCTGATTGCCACGCCGTCAATCAGCGCTACCGACAGCGCGCTGGATCAGAGCAATGAAACTTTAATCAGTTTGCTTGCCGGCTGGTTCCGCGATCTTGGCTTCAGTGTGGAAGTACAGCCCGTACCGGGAACGCGGCATAAATTCAATATGCTGGCGCGCACGGGCAACGGAGCCGGTGGCTTGCTGCTGGCGGGCCATACCGATACGGTGCCCTATGATGACGGACGCTGGACGCGCGATCCTTTTACCCTGACCGAGCATGACAACAAGCTCTACGGGCTGGGCACCGCCGATATGAAAGGGTTCTTTGCCTTTATTCTTGATGCACTCCGTGACATTGACGTGACGACGCTGAGCAAACCGCTCTATATCCTCGCCACCGCGGATGAAGAGACCACCATGGCCGGGGCGAAATATTTTGCCGAATCAACGCAGCTGCGCCCGGATTGCGCCATCATCGGCGAGCCGACATCGCTGAAACCGGTGCGCGCGCACAAAGGCCACCTGTCCCATGCCATTCGCGTTCAGGGGCAGTCAGGCCACTCCAGCGATCCGGCTCGCGGCGTCAACGCCATTGAACTGATGCACGAGTCCATCACCCAGCTGATGCAGCTGCGCAATACGCTGAAGGCGCGCTACAACCATGACGGCTTCGCCATCCCCTATCCGACCATGAACTTTGGTCATATTCACGGGGGCGATGCCGCCAATCGCATCTGCGCCTGCTGTGAGCTGCATATGGATATCCGTCCGCTGCCGGGATTAACCCTCAGCGATCTGGATGGCCTGCTGAATGAAGCGCTGGCTCCGGTCAGTGCACGCTGGCCCGGCCGCCTGACCGTCAGCGAACTGCACCCGCCGATTCCCGGCTATGAGTGCCCGCCTGACCATGAACTGGTAAAAGTGGTGGAGAAATTACTGGGCGTGCCTACCGGGGTGGTGAACTACTGCACTGAAGCACCGTTTATCCAGCAGTTGTGTCCGACGCTGGTGTTAGGCCCGGGTTCTATCGATCAGGCGCATCAGCCGGATGAATTTATTGATACCGCATTTATCAAGCCGACTCATGCGCTTATCACTCAGGTTGTGCAGCATTTTTGCCACTGATAAACAACAGATGGGGCATTTCACTGTTAAATCAGCAAAATGCCCCGTCATTGTTCGGGATTTCATAATAAGAATAACTTATCCCGCTTCCTCTCCGTTAAATTCTTTGCATTTCCGACATTTAGCAAGCGCTTAGTGACGGTTTAAGTCAATTGACGAACTGCACGAACCGTGGCTAGATAAAAGACGATGTTATGCCCGCTGGGTGTAAGAACTGAAAAAGACGATAAGGGTGTCAGGGTCACATGAACGAACAATATTCCGCAATGCGAAGTAATGTCAGTATGCTCGGCAAACTGCTCGGGGATACGATAAAGGATGCACTGGGAGAGAACATCCTCGATCGGGTGGAAACCATCCGCAAACTCTCTAAGTCATCCCGTGCAGGCAATGACACTCATCGTAAGGAACTGCTCTCCACGCTGCAAAACCTCTCCAATGACGAGTTGCTGCCTGTCGCGCGGGCGTTCAGCCAGTTCCTGAATCTGACCAACGTGGCAGAACAGTATCAGACCATTTCCCGCAGCGGCGAAGGGGCTAATCACCCGGAGCTGCTGAAAAAGACGTTTGACCGCCTGAAGCAGCAGCGTGACATCAGCGAACCCGCCATTCGACAGGCGATTGAAGAGCTGTCCCTGGAGCTGGTGCTGACGGCTCACCCGACCGAGATAACCCGCCGCACGCTGATCCACAAATTAGGTGAAGTGAACAGCTGTCTGAAGCAGCTCGACCACAGCGATATCTCCGATTACGAGCGCAACCAGGTTATGCGCCGTCTGCGTCAGCTGGTGGCGCAGGCGTGGCACACGGATGAGATTCGTAAGTACCGGCCCACGCCGGTGGATGAGGCCAAATGGGGCTTTGCCGTGGTGGAAAACAGCCTGTGGGAAGGGGTTCCGGCGTTTCTGCGCGAGCTAAACCAGCAGGTTGAAGAGACCTTCGGCATTCAGCTGCCGGTTGATTTTGTGCCGGTGCGCTTCACCTCGTGGATGGGCGGCGACCGCGACGGCAATCCAAACGTGACCGCGCCGATTACCCGCCACGTCATGCAGCTGAGCCGCTGGAAAGCAGCCGATCTGTTCCTGCGCGACATCGGTGTACTGGTGTCAGAGCTGTCGATGTCTGAATGCAGCGACGAAGTGCGCGAACTGTGCGGCGATCCGGAGGCGATTGAACCCTATCGTGTGATCCTCAAACGTCTGCGCAGTCAGCTGACCAACACCCAGACCTACCTGGAGCGTCGCCTGAAAGGCGAGCGCCTGCCGCGCCCGGCCGATCTGCTGGTATCAAACGATCAGCTATGGCAGCCGCTGTTCGCTATTTATCAGTCGCTGCAGCAGTGCGGCATGGGCATCATTGCCAATGGCCAGCTGCTGGACACGCTGCGCCGCGTGAAATGCTTTGGCGTACCGCTGGTGCGCATTGATATCCGCCAGGAGAGCACCCGTCATACTGAGGCAATTGCAGAAGTGACGCGCTACCTCGGCCTGGGCGATTACGAAAGCTGGTCAGAAGCCGATAAGCAGGCCTTCCTGATCCGCGAACTGAACTCCAAGCGTCCGCTGCTGCCGCGTCAGTGGGAGCCGGGCGAGAACACGCGTGAAGTGCTGGAAACCTGTAAAGTGGCGGCAGAAGCGCCGCAGGGATCGATCGCCGCCTACGTGATCTCTATGGCAAAAACGCCATCCGATGTGCTGGCCGTGCATTTACTGCTGAAAGAAGCCGGTATTCCTTATGCCATGCCGGTGGCCCCGCTGTTCGAAACGCTGGACGACCTGAACAACGCCAATGACGTGATGAGCCAGCTGCTGAACATTGACTGGTATCGCGGCGTCATTAACGGCAAGCAGATGGTGATGATTGGCTACTCTGACTCGGCAAAAGATGCCGGGGTGATGGCCGCCAGCTGGGCGCAATACCAGGCACAGGATGCATTGATCAAAACCTGTGAAAAAGCCGGCATAACCCTGACGCTGTTCCACGGCCGCGGCGGTTCGATTGGTCGTGGCGGTGCGCCGGCCCACGCCGCGCTGCTCTCTCAGCCGCCGGGCAGCCTGAAAGGCGGCCTGCGCGTGACCGAGCAGGGTGAAATGATCCGCTTTAAATATGGCCTGCCGGAAGTCACCATCGCCAGCCTGTCGCTCTATACCGGCGCGATTCTGGAAGCCAACCTGCTGCCGCCGCCAGAGCCCCGCCGCGAATGGCAGGCGATCATGAACGAGCTTTCCGCTTACTCCTGTGCCATGTATCGCGGCTACGTGCGCGAAAACCCGGACTTTGTCCCCTATTTCCGTTCGGCTACGCCGGAACAGGAGCTGGGCAAACTGCCGCTGGGTTCACGTCCGGCCAAACGTCGTCCGACCGGCGGCGTTGAGTCGCTGCGCGCCATTCCGTGGATCTTTGCCTGGACGCAGAACCGCCTGATGCTGCCTGCCTGGCTGGGTGCCGGTGCGGCGCTGCAGAAAGCCATGGACGAAGGCCATCAGGATCAGCTGGAGACCATGTGCAGCGAATGGCCGTTCTTCGCCACGCGTCTTGGCATGCTGGAGATGGTGTTTGCAAAAGCGGACCTGTGGCTGGCGGAATACTACGATCAGCGTCTGGTGGATAAATCGCTGTGGCCGCTGGGTAAACAGCTGCGCGATCAGCTCAGCGCAGATATTAAAGCAGTGCTGACGATCGCCAACGACGCGCACCTGATGGCCGACCAGCCCTGGATCGCCGAGTCCATCGCGCTGCGTAACGTGTATACCGACCCGCTCAACGTGCTGCAGGCCGAACTGCTGCACCGTGCACGCGCCCAGGAAGCGCGCGGTGACGAAGCCGATCCGCGCGTTGAACAGGCGCTGATGGTGACCATTGCCGGCGTCGCAGCCGGCATGCGTAACACCGGCTAACGCATCGCTGCCGCCGTACTTAACAGCCAGCCCGATCGCGGGGCTGGCTTTTTTATTGCGGCTGCCGCGCGACTTTCGGCGTGAATGCCGCGCAATGGATTTTCCAGATAACGCCCTGCGCAAACGGATAATTAAAGACGGTGAGCGCCAGCGCCTCAACAATGATGACGCTGATGGCCGCACCGTAGAGCCCCCACTGCCAGCACAGCACCACATTTAATGGCAGGCTGAGCGCCACCAGCAGCAGGGTTTTGATCGTCAGGTAGCGATACCCCGACAGCCGGACGATATAGCGATTGGGAATGGGGCCCGCGGCGGAAAACACCGCGGCTACCGTTAACAGCATCAGTACCGGCCAGGCTGCCAGATAGTCGTCGCCATACAACAGGCGGAGGAAGGCATAACCGCCCAGCGCAAAACTCACCACAAAAAACAGCGAAATCAGCAGAATGAGGCGGTGTAACTGTGCAGCCTGTCGGGCGGCCAGCAGGTCATCTTTGCATCTGAAGATAGCGGTAAAAGAAGAGGTGATAACCGCCGCCGTAATCACCGTCCAGCTGCTGGCCAGCGTGCTGGCGGCTGAAAAAAGCCCGACGGCGCTGCTGCCAGCCAGCCAGGCCAGCGTCAGCTGCGAAACCCGGCTGTACAGCGCCACCGACAGGCTGGCTAACACCAGCGAGAAGCCTGCGCGTAACAGATAACGCCGGTAGCGCTGCATCGCGCGCAACGTAAGCGGGCAGGCATACACCTGGCGACTGGCGCGGTGCCGCACGATCAGCGGTAACAGCGTGGTGACAACAATCGGCACACTGAGCCAGACCGGTGCCAGCTGCAGCCAGACCACGACATAGCGCAGCAGAAAACCCAGCAGTAATCCAAGGCTGTTCACCAGCGCATTGTATCTGGACTGCAGGCGGGCATTGTAATACACCACATACACATCCAGCGTGCTGAATAAGGTGGCAACAAACACCGCCAGAAAAAAGGCAAACGCCTGCCGGTCTGCCTGAAAATATTGCCACAGCAGCAGGGGCGCAGACAGCAGCAGGTAAATCAGCAGGCGCTGCATCAGCGTCGCCTGAATCAGTTTCATGCCAGAGCGCGGATGACGGGTGATACGTTTAAATATCACGTTATCGCTGCCCATCTGCGCCGCCACCTGGATAATCTGGAACAGCGCGATCGCCAGCGCCAGCTGGCCAAACAGCGCGACGCCAATATAACGGGCGACAAATGATGTAATAAAAATCAGGCCGAGCAACGTGATGAGCTTCTCGGCGATCATCCAGAGTGAATTGCGTAGTTTATCGCTGCGAAAGAACGTAGTGAGTTTCACATGACTATCCTGCCGGTGACGGGGCAGCAATAGTAAGGAGGCGCGCTCAGCGCCCACACGAGACGGGTCTGGAATTTATCAGGTGACAATAGCGGAGGGACGCGCATCGTGCGCGGGAACGCCCTGTTCCCGCGTTGACGCCGGCTTCAGGCCGCCGCAGCGGGCCGCACGCCCAGCGTATGGCAGATGGCGTAGCTGAGCTCGGCGCGATTCAGGGTATAGAAGTGGAAATCTTTCACCCCCTCCCGCGACAGAATTTTCACCATATCCATGGCGATGCTGGCCCCCACCATCTTACGCGTTTCCGGATCGTCATCCAGCCCGGCAAACATGGCGTTCATCCAGCCCGGTACCCTGACGTTAGTCAGACCGGCGAAGCGCTGCAGCTGTCTGAAGTTGGAGACCGGCAGAATACCGGGCACGATTTCAACGTCGATGCCGGTGGCCACACAGCGATCGCGAAAACGCAGATAGCTCTCCACATCGAAGAAAAACTGGGTAATGGCACGGCTGGCACCGGCATCAATTTTGCGCTTCAGGTTGATCAGATCGGCCTGCGCGCTTTTGGCTTCCGGATGCACTTCCGGATACGCCGCCACTGAGACATCAAAATCGCCGACCTCTTTCAGCAGCGCCACCAGATCGGCACCGTACATCTCCGGCTTGCCGCTGCCCGGTGGCAGATCGCCGCGCAGCGCCACGATATGACGAATGCCGTTGTTCCAGTAATCACGGGCAATGGCGCGCAGCTCGTCGCGCGTGGCGTCGATGCAGGTCAGATGCGGTGCGGCTTCAAGCCCGGTGCGATCTTTGATGCCCTTAATGATGCTGTGGGTGCGGTCACGCTCACCGGAGTTTGCGCCATAGGTGACCGAGACAAATTTCGGTTTCAGGCTGCTGAGGCGGTCAATTGAGCTCCACAGGGTCTCTTCCATTTCACTGGTGCGCGGCGGGAAAAACTCAAAAGAGACATTGATACGCCCGTTCAGCTCAGCCAGGCTCTGATTCAGCGCTTCACGCTGATTGGCATGAAAGAAACTCATTCTGCTACCTCATTAACACCCATCGGTTATTTTGCCGCCCGCGAACATCCATACGTTTAGACGTCCAGATGCACAACATGAACGATGTTCATGTTTTCGTCAACAGAAAATTAGCGGACAGGCGCGACAAATCGTTACGCTGTGAGGCAGCGCAAGCGGGCGGCGTAAAAGGGGGAGCACGCAGACGGCGATAACCGTCTGCGTCGGGCAGTGATTACAGCAGTTGGGCAAGCCGGTTGATGTCAGATTGCAGCGCGCCCGCCGTCACATCGCGGCCGGCGCCCGGCCCACGGATCACCAGCGGGTTATCGCGATACCAGCGGCTTTCAATGGCGAACACGTTATCACAGGGCAGCAGCGCCGCCAGCGGGTGTTCCGGGCGCACCGCTTCCACGCCAACGCGCGCTTTGCCATTGGCATCGAAACGCGCGACATAGCGCAGCACCAGGCCCATCTCCTGCGCCGCTTCAAAACGCTGCAGCATCTGCTCATTGAGTTCATCAGCGTTTTCAAAGAAGTGATCAATCGATTCACTGGCGCAGCGTGACGGCACCAGCGACTCCACGCGCACCTGATCCGGCTCAATGTCATAGCCCGCTTCACGCGCCAGAATCACCAGCTTACGCATCACATCCTGACCGGAAAGATCAACGCGCGGATCGGGTTCGGTTAAGCCCTGCTGCCACGCCTGATCCACCAGCTCGCTGAACGGCACGGTGCCGTCAAACTGCAGGAACAGCCACGACAGCGTACCGGAGAAGATGCCGCTGATAGCCAGAATGCTGTCGCCGCTTTCCCGCAGATCGCGCACCGTGTGGTTCACCGGCAAGCCTGCGCCGACCGTGGCGTTGTACAGCCAGTGCCGGCCGGTTTTGGCAAAAGCATCGCGTACCTGACGCCAGGTCTGGCTGCTGGCTGCCCCGGCGACCTTGTTGGCGCTGATAACGTGAAACCCGTGGCTGGCAAAATCGAGATACTGCTGCGCCAGCGATGCGCTGGCCGTGACGTCGAGCACGACCAAATCGTCAAACGGATGCGCGCGCATCCACAGGAACAGCGACTCTTCATCGCGCTCGCTGGCCTCATCATCAAAGAACGCCAGCGCCCGGCTGGCATCCAGCCCGTCGTAGCTCAGCAGGCTGCGGCGGCTGTCCGCCACGCCTGCCAGCACAAATTCAAATCCGGTACGCGCCGAAAGCGTTTCCTGCTCACGCGCGAACAGCTCCAGCCAGCGTGACCCGATGTTGCCTTTACCAAACAGCATCAGACCGATGCGCTTTTCAGCCCGGAACAGCGACTGATGCAGCCCCTGAATCAGATGCTGCGTCGGGCCGACGCGCAGTACTGCCACCAGGCTGATGTGATCTTCCGACTGCCAGACAAACTCAACCGGCTGGTCCTTGATCTGCTGCCAGAAACGGTGGCTGTGCAGCGGATTACGCGTCACGCCGGCACCCACCAGCGCAACCAGCGCCAGACCATCGCGCAGCTGAATATGGCCCGGCAGCGCGGCATCCTGCAGCAGATTAAAGGCGCTGTTAACCACTTCGGAGGTGTAACAGAGCTGCAGCAGCCGGCGATCCGGATGAATGCCCATCGCCAGCGGGCGCAGCTGCGCACGCTTCAGCAACAGGTCGATCTCTTTCTGCTGCGTAGCGAAATCATGGCTGCCGGGAATTTCAATCTCTACCAGACAAACATCGTCATGGCTGGTGACGATGCGGGCACCGGTGCCGGAAGCCAGCACGCGCTCAATTCGCGTGGAACCCTGCTCCGGCTGATAGCTGCAGCGCAGCTGAAGATCGATATCGCTGTTGGAAACCGGCTGCAGCGTGCGGGTGTGCAGTACCGGGGCCGCCAGCCGTGCCAGTTCACTGGCTTCATCCAGTCGCAGCAGCGGCAGCAGGCAGGCATCCGGCACTTTACGTGGATCGGCGCTGTAGACGCCGGCGACATCGCTCCAGATGGTGACGCGCCCTGCGCCGGCCAGCGCACCAATCTGCGTGGCAGAGTAGTCAGAGCCGTTGCGCCCCAGCAGGACGGTTTCGCCCGCTTCACTGCGGCTGATAAAGCCGGTCACTACCAGCCGTTTATGCGGATGCTGGGCCAGCAATGCCTGCAGCAGCGGCCAGGATTTCCCTTCATCCACCTGCGGCTGCGCTGCGCGCTCAGCGCGCAGGAAATCACGCGCATCCAGCCACGCCGCTTCCATATCGCGCTGATTCAGCACCGCAGCCATCAGGCGCGCAGACCAGATCTCGCCGTGCCCGACCACTTCAGCGTAGACCGCGTCGGTGATGGTGCCGTCGAGCAGCCCCGCCAGCCGTTCAAGATCGCGGATAAACGCCGCCGTCAGGGTTTCAGCAAAGTCAGCAGGCAGCAGCGCGGCAATCAGCTCGCTGTGATAACGCCGTAACGCCTGTTGCACCTGATGGGCCGATAAGCGATCGCTCTGGCTTAATTTAAGCCAGCTGATCAGCTGATTCGTGGTGCTGCCTGCCGCAGACACCACCATTAAGTCGCCCGGCTGGCTGTAATCCGCCATGATACCGGCCACGCGCTGATAACAGCGTGCGTCCGCCAGGCTACTGCCGCCAAATTTATGCAACTGCTTCGTCGGCGTTCCCGCGCCTGCTGAAATGCTCATGCTTACCCCTCGGCTGCGATCCGGAATGCATTATCCAGGTCGGCGATTAAATCTTCGTGATCTTCAATACCCACTGAAACACGCAGCAGCGTTTCGGAAATGCCGGCTGCCGCGCGTGCTTCCGCCGACATACCGGCATGGGTCATGGTGGCGGTGTGCGAAATCAGGCTTTCCACGCCACCCAGCGACTCTGCCAGCGTGAACAGCTGCAGCGCTTTCAGGAAACGGCGCAGACGGGCTTCATCGGCGTCGAGCTCAAAACTTAACATTGCGCCAAAACCGCGCTGTTGACGTACCGCATATTCATGGCCGGCGTTTTCCGGCAGAGAAGGATGATACAGTTTTTTCACCAGCGGTTGTTGCTTCAGATAGTCCACAATTGCCAGCGCATTGCGCTGGGCTGCGGCCATGCGCGGTGCCAGCGTGCGCAGGCCGCGCAGCAGCAGATAGCTGTCAAACGCGGCGCCGGTGACACCAATATTGTTCGCCCACCAGGCCAGGTCCGTTGCCACGGCGGCATCTTTAGCAATCACCGTACCGGCCACGACATCAGAGTGACCATTCAGGTATTTGGTGCAGGAGTGAATGACTAAATCGGCGCCCAGCGCCAGCGGGTTCTGCAGCGCCGGGCTCAGGAAGGTGTTATCCACCACGCTGACGGCACCGGCTTCACGCGCCGCCTGGCAGATGCTGGCAATATCCACCACGCGCAGCAGCGGATTGCTGGGGCTTTCTATCAGCACCAGCCGGGGTTTTTCCGCCAGTGCCGCATCCAGTGCGGCGCGATCGCCCTGATCGACAAATTTCACCCGGTAAGCGCCGCGCTTGCTCAGGCTGTCAAACAACCGGTAGCTACCGCCGTAGCAGTCGTGCGGCGCGATCAGCAGATCGCCCGGCTTCAGGAACACGGTTGTCACCAGATGGATGGCGGACATGCCGGTATTGGTTAACACCGCACCCGCACCGCCTTCCAGTTCCGCCAGTGCACGCTGCACCACATCGCGCGTCGGATTACCGCGACGCGAGTAGTCATGGGCGCGTGGCGCATTGAAGTCGAGGAAGTTATAGGTGCTGGACAGATGGATGGGCGGGACAACGCAGCCATATTGCTCGTCATCATTCAGACCGCTGCGTACCGCGATGGTTGCCTGTTTACGCGTCATGGTGCTTACTGTTCCTGAAGTGAGCTAAGAAGTGGCAACAGGATAACATTCCGCAACTGGACGTCAATACATCTGGACATCTAAATGTCTTTGCGTATAGATTGAGCAAACCCGCAATAACCGCTAAAATTGTGCCTTAATCGCCTGGTGTTCAGCGCGCTTTCCGGAGAAGGCGGAGTGAAAGCATAAAACCGGCAGTTTAAGCGGTCAGGCAACAAAAAATCGGGCATAATCAACGGATTTTCCCCAGTTTAACGTTTATTGATTAAGGTAACCCATGGCTGAATGGAACGGCGAATATATCAGCCCTTACGCTGAACACGGTAAGAAGAGCGAGCAGGTCAAGAAGATCACAGTTTCTATCCCGCTGAAAGTGCTGAAAATTTTAACGGATGAGCGCACCCGCCGTCAGGTCAATAACCTGCGCCACGCGACGAATAGCGAGCTGCTGTGCGAAGCCTTTTTGCATGCTTTCACCGGGCAACCGCTGCCGGATGATGTGGATCTGCGTAAAGAACGCAGCGATGAGATTCCGGAAGAAGCGAAAAAGATCATGCGTGAGATGGGCATCGATCCCGACACCTGGGAATACTGAAGCCAGACATAAAAAAACCCAGCCGAGGCTGGGTTTTTTCTTGCTTCCGAATCGAGTCGATTCGACGGCAGATAATCTTATTTCTTGGTGCCCGGAATGGCGAAACGCTTGTTGAAGCGCTCAACACGACCACCGGTGTCAACCACGCGCTGCTTACCAGTGTAGAACGGGTGGCATTTGCCGCACACGTCCAGGTTCAGGTCGTGAGCCATGGTAGAACGGGTGTTGATCACGTTACCGCAAGAGCAAGTGATGGTCACTGCTTCGTATTTCGGGTGAATACCTTGTTTCATGGGAGAACCTCATAAAAGGCCGTGTCGCTCTCCGTGCCAGGCGGACCTGCACAGCACCACACGCGGTGAATAAAATGTGTATGCTTTGACGAGCTATCTCATCAAAGGCGGCATAGTATACAGAATATGCACGCCCCGATCAAATCACCGCAGCATTTCCTGCCCATACCTGACGCGGCACGCCGGCAGGGATGCCACCGCCGGAGGTATGACGCCGGCGAAGTGAGCGTGTACACTACTTCACCCCTTTTTGAAACCGGATAGAGATCGACATGCCCGTTGTTCAGGTTGCCCTGCCCGTTCCGCTGCCCCGCCTGTTTGATTACCTGCTGCCTGCTGATGCGCCGCAGCCGGTGGCTGGCGCGCGCGTGAGCGTACCCTTTGGTAACCGCAAAATGACTGGCATCGTTGTAGCGCTGCGTGAAACCAGCGATCTGCCGCTCACGCAGCTCAAAGCGATTGAGGCACTGCTGGACGATCGCAGCCTGTTCTCCCCCGCGCTGTGGCGCATCCTCAACTGGGCCGCGAAGTACTATCACTCGCCGCTGGGCGAAGTGCTGAGCCATGCGCTGCCGGTGCTGCTGCGGCAGGGTAAACCGGCCCAGGCGGCGCCGCTCTGGCAGTGGGTGGTGAATGACGCCGGGCGGGAAGTGGCGCTTGATAGCCTGAAACGCGCGCCCAAACAGCAGCAGGCGCTGGCGGCGTTACGCCAGCAGCCGCTGTATCGTCATCAGGTCAGCGAGCAGGACCTGACCGACGCTGCGCTGCAGGCACTTCGCGCGAAAGGGCTGTGCGACCTGCGTGAGCATGCGCCGCAGCAGTACGACTGGCGCAGCAGCTTTGCCGTAAAAGGCGAACGGCTGCGGCTCAATACCGATCAGGCGATGGCAGTCGGGGCGATTCGCAGCGAGGACGATCATTACGCCGCGTGGCTGCTGGCGGGTATTACCGGCTCGGGCAAAACCGAAGTCTATCTCAGCGTGCTGGAAAACGTACTGGCACGCGGCAAACAGGCGCTGGTGCTGGTGCCGGAAATCGGCCTGACGCCGCAAACCATCGCGCGCTTCCGCGAACGCTTCGACGCGCCGGTGGATGTGCTGCACTCCGCGCTGAACGACAGCGAGCGCCTGGCGGTGTGGCTGCGCGCGCGCAGTGGTGAGACGGCGATAGTGATCGGCACGCGCTCTGCGCTGTTTACACCGCTGGCGCGGCCGGGCGTCATCATTATTGATGAAGAGCACGACAGCTCGTATAAACAGCAGGAGGGCTGGCGTTATCAGGCGCGCGATCTGGCGGTGTTCCGGGCGCATGAGGAGAACATCCCGATTGTAATGGGCTCCGCCACGCCAGCGCTGGAGACGCTGCACAATGTGCGTGCCGGCAAATACCGTCAGCTCAATCTGACGAAACGTGCCGGTAATGCAAAACCTGCCTTGCAGCAGCTGATTGATCTGAAAGGCCAGCCGTTAAAAGGTGGCCTGGCACCGGCGCTGCTGGGCAAAATGCGTCAGCATCTGCAGGCGGATAATCAGGTGCTGCTGTTTCTCAACCGGCGCGGTTTCTCGCCAGCACTGATGTGCCACGATTGCGGCTGGCTGGCCGAGTGCCAGCGCTGTGACAGCTATTACACCCTTCACCAGCAGCATCGTCAGCTGCGCTGTCACCATTGCGACAGCCAGCGGCCGCTGCCGCACCAGTGTCCGGGCTGCGGCTCTACCCATCTGATGCCGGTCGGCGTGGGCACCGAGCAGCTGGAACAGCAGCTTGGCACGCTATTTCCCGGCGTGCCGGTGTCGCGCATTGACCGCGATACCACCAGCCGTAAAGGCGCGCTGGAGCAACATCTGGCTGACGTGCATCGCGGCGGCGCGCGCATTCTGGTCGGCACCCAGATGCTGGCGAAAGGGCATCACTTTCCTGATGTGACGCTGGTATCGCTGCTGGATGTCGATGGCGCGCTGTTTTCTGCCGATTTCCGGGCCGCCGAACGCTTCGCTCAGCTTTATACGCAGGTGGCCGGACGCGCCGGACGCGCCGGAAAACAGGGCGAAGTACTGCTACAGACGCACCATCCGGAACATCCGCTGCTGCAAACGCTGCTGCACCGGGGCTATTTTGCGTTTGCCGATCAGACGCTGCTGGAACGTCAGGCGGTGCAGCTTCCACCGTGGACCAGCCATGCGCTGTTTCGCGCTGAGGACCTGGATAATGTGCAGGCCGCAGCGTTTCTCACTCAGCTGCGCAATCTGCTGGAAGCCAGCCCGGTAAAAGACGCGGCAATGTGGCTGATGGGGCCGGTGCCCGCACTGGCACCGAAGCGCAGCGGCCGCTGGCGCTGGCAGCTGCTGCTGCAGCACCCGTCACGCAAGCGACTGCAAACGCTGCTGGAAGGATCTTTGCCGCTGATCGCCACGCTGCCTGCTGCGCGTAAGGTGAAATGGACGCTGGATATCGACCCCACCGAGAGCTGAGCCGCACGACATCTGCGAGACAGATCGAAAAAAGTCGCACAAGTCACAATTTTTATGCAAATTAGGTAACAACCTCACCCGGCGTTGGGTTAACAATAGTGCCCGGCCTGGCTGAAGCCGGGTCATCTCAGGAAATCAATGCGCTGTACCGCGTCAGGAGTCATACGTTGGACCAGAAGCAATCCCCCTCTGCCGCCACCATGAAAGACGTGGCTGAGAAAGCCGGCGTCTCAACCGCCACCGTTTCCCGCGCGCTGATGAATCCGGAAAAGGTCTCTGCCGCCACCCGACAGAAGGTTGAACAGGCGGTAACAGCGGTGGGCTATGCGCCGCATGGACTGGCGCGCAATGCGAAACGCGGAGAGACGCAGACCATTCTGGTGATAGTGCCGGACATCTGCGATCCCTTTTTCAGCGAAATCATTCGCGGCGTGGAAGTGACCGCTGCGCAGGAAGGCTATCTGGTGCTGATTGGTGACTGCGCGCATCAGGATCAGCAGGAGAAAACCTTTCTGAACCTGATGCTGACGCGCCAGATTGACGGCATGGTGCTGCTGGGTTCACAGCTGCCGTTTGACGCCGGGATTGAAGACCAGCGTAATCTGCCGCCGATGGTGATGGGCAATGAGTTCGCCCCGGAAATGGCGCTGCCCACGGTGCATATCGACAACCTGACCGCGGCCTTTGAGGCGGTGAATCATCTGCTGCAGTTGGGTCACCGACAGATCGCCTGTATCACCGGGCCGGAGCAGGTACCGCTCAGCCAGTATCGTCTGCAGGGCTATATTCAGGCGCTGCGCCGCAGCAACATCGCCATTGAACCCCGCTTTATTGTGCATGGTGATTTTACCTTTGAAGCAGGGGCCAGCGCGCTGAAACAGCTGATGAGCCTGCCACAACCGCCCAAAGCCCTGTTCTGCCACAGCGACCTGATGGCGCTGGGCGCCATTAATCAGGCGCGCAAACTGGGGCTGCGCGTGCCGCAGGACCTTTCGGTGGTGGGCTTTGATGATATCGAACTGGCGCAGTATTACGATCCACCGCTGACCACCGTCGCCCAGCCGCGCTTTGACATTGGCCGCGAGGCCATGCTGCTGCTGCTGGATGAATTGCAGGGCAAGCGGGTAAACAGCGGTTCACGTCTGCTGGACGCAGAATTGCGCGTGCGTGGCAGTACGGCACCGGCAGCAAAACGTGAAAAATAAGACGTGAAACCGTGCATTTTCAGCAGATTCTGAAGGCAGACTCTGCTGGTCAAAGTTCCAGCCCTTGAGTAACATGACGCATTCCTTGCCGGGCACCATTCACATCCCATTTACACGCCCAGTGGCATTTTTTTGAAGGGTATCAGAACGAAAGTGGCACAGAGAGATTACGTAGGCCGCGGGCGTTCAACAGGGACGCGTCGCAAAAAACCCGCAGGCCGCAGCAAGAAAAGCAAAGGCAGCTCCGGCACGTCAAAGCTGATGATCGTACTGGCTGCGGCGGTACTGGTCACCTTTGCCGGTGGTTTATGGTTCATCTCGCATCATAAAAAAGAAGAGACAACGGTTATTCCGAATCATAAAGCCAACGGCAACGGTCTTCCGCCTAAGCCGGAGGAGCGCTGGAAATACATTAAAGAGCTGGAAAACCGTCAGGTGACCGTGCCCTCGCCAACAGAGCCTTCTGCCGGCGGAGAGATCAAGTCACAAACCCAGCTGACCGATGAACAGCGCCAGCTGCTGGAGCAGATGCAGGCAGATATGCGTCAGCAGCCCACCCAGCTGAATGAAGTGCCGTGGAATGAACAGACGCCGGCCCAGCGCCAGCAGACACTGCAGCGGCAGCAGCAGGCTCAGCAACAGCAGCAGCAATTGCAGCGGCAACAGCAGTTACAGCAGCAGCAGTGGCAGCGCCAGCAACAGCAGTTACAGCAGCAGCAGCGTCAGCAGCAGTTGCAGCAACAGCAGGCGGCCCGTCAGCAGCAGGCTGCGCCCGTGACCCGCGAGCCGGTACAGCAGACGAAGCCACAGGAAACGGCGAAAGCCAAACCTGAAGAGAAAGCCATTTCCCAGCGCTGGATGGTGCAGTGCGGTTCATTCAAGGGCAGCGATCAGGCAGAATCGGTGCGCGCCGGTCTGGCATTTGAAGGCTTCGAAAGCCGCATTACCACCGGCGGCGGCTGGAATCGGGTGGTTATCGGGCCCTTTAAGGATCGCAGCAGCGCAGACAGCACCGTGAAACGGCTGCACAGCTCCGGCCACAGCAGCTGTATTCCGCTCGCCCTGCCCTGAATAATCTGAAAACCGCTTTTGCCGCGAGGAAACGCCAGACGTGATGAACGTCTGGCGTTTTGCTTTGTGTCGCCCGCAGCCCGCAGGTGGCGCGGGCTGCAGGGTCAGGGCGCACAATGTTGCCGGGGAAAGGAAGTCTGATGCCGAAGGGTTGAAACTGTTTAATCCCGCCCCATATCTGGTTGCATGTTACTCCGCGCCGGGTGCGCAGAGTCTTTTTTCCACTGTAACAAGGGGTCTGCCCGTGACAACAATAGTAAGTGTACGACGCAACGGCCGGGTCGTGATTGGCGGTGATGGCCAGGCGACGCTCGGCAATACCGTGATGAAAGGCAACGTGAAAAAGGTGCGTCGTCTTTACAACGACAAAGTGATCGCCGGCTTTGCTGGCGGCACCGCAGATGCCTTCACCCTGTTTGAATTGTTTGAGCGCAAGCTGGAGATGCATCAGGGTCACCTGGTTAAAGCCGCGGTTGAGCTGGCTAAAGACTGGCGGACTGACCGCATGCTGCGTCGTCTGGAAGCCCTGCTGGCAGTAGCGGATGAAAACTCCTCGCTGATCATCAGCGGTAACGGCGACGTGATTCAGCCGGAAAATGACCTGATTGCGATTGGTTCAGGCGGGCCTTACGCCCAGGCAGCGGCACGTGCGCTGCTGGAAAACACCGAAATGGGCGCGCACGACATCGTCGAGAAAGCGCTGAACATTGCAGGTGATATCTGCATCTATACCAACCACAACATTAATTACGAAGAATTGCCGTCCAGGGCGTAAGGATCAAAACCATGTCTGAGATGACTCCACGCGAGATTGTCAGCGAACTTAACCGCTTTATCATCGGCCAGGACGGCGCCAAGAAAGCAGTGGCGATCGCCCTGCGTAACCGCTGGCGTCGTATGCAGCTGGATGAAGAGCTGCGTCATGAAGTGACGCCAAAAAATATCCTGATGATTGGCCCGACCGGTGTCGGTAAAACCGAAATTGCCCGTCGCCTGGCGAAACTGGCCAATGCGCCTTTCATCAAAGTGGAAGCCACCAAGTTCACTGAAGTGGGCTACGTCGGTAAAGAAGTGGATTCCATTATTCGTGACCTGACGGATTCCGCCATCAAAATGGTGCGCAGTCAGGCTATCGAAAAAAACAAATACCGCGCGGAAGAGATGGCGGAAGACCGCATCCTTGATGTGCTGATCCCACCGGCGAAAAACAACTGGGGCCAGCCAGAGCAGAGCGCTGAACCTTCTGCCGCGCGCCAGTCGTTCCGCAAAAAGCTGCGTGAAGGCCAGCTGGACGATAAAGAGATTGAGATCGATCTGGCGGTGTCGGCACCGGGCGTGGAAATCATGGCGCCTCCGGGCATGGAAGAGATGACCAGCCAGCTGCAGTCGATGTTTCAGAACCTGGGCGGCCAGAAGCAGAAGCCGCGCAAGCTGAAGATCAAAGATGCCATGAAGCTGCTGATCGAAGAAGAAGCCGCGAAGCTGGTGAATCCGGAAGAACTGAAGCAGGACGCCATCGACGCCGTTGAGCAGCACGGTATCGTGTTCATCGACGAAATTGACAAAATCTGTAAGCGCGGCGGCCAGTCATCCGGTCCGGACGTTTCGCGTGAAGGCGTCCAGCGCGACCTGCTGCCGCTGGTGGAAGGCTGCACGGTTTCAACCAAGCATGGCATGGTGAAAACCGACCACATTCTGTTTATCGCTTCCGGTGCTTTCCAGGTGGCCAGCCCGTCGGATCTGATTCCGGAGCTGCAGGGTCGTCTGCCGATTCGCGTTGAGCTGCAGGCGCTGACCGTCAACGATTTCGAGCGTATCCTCACCGAGCCTAACGCGTCGGTCACCGTGCAGTACAAAGCGCTGATGGGCACAGAGGGCGTTAACGTTGAGTTCACCGAAGACGGTATTCGTCGTATCGCAGAAGCCGCATGGCAGGTTAACGAAACCACCGAAAACATCGGTGCGCGTCGTCTGCACACCGTGCTGGAGCGTCTGATGGAAGATATCTCCTATGACGCCAGCGATCGTCACGGCGAGTCCATCACCATCGACGCAGAATACGTGGGTAAACATCTGGATGTGCTGGTGGCCGACGAAGACCTCAGCCGCTTCATCCTGTAATCCCGCTGTCTGGATTCACTGCCCGGCCTGTATGCCGGGCATTTTTTTGCGCAGGATATTGATGCAGCGCTTTTTTTGACCGCTGATGATTTTGCCAACAATCGCCAGATAGCGATATACTTACCGCTCCTGTGGCAAACAGACGACATCCCTATGAAATACGATACATCTGAACTCTGTGACATCTACCATGAAGAAGTGAATGTTGTAGAACCGCTTTTTTCTAACTTTGGTGGTCGCACCTCATTCGGTGGTCAAATTACCACAGTGAAATGTTTTGAAGACAACGGCCTGCTCTACGATCTGCTGGAAGAGAACGGCCGGGGTCGGGTGCTGCTGGTGGACGGTGGTGGCTCGGTGCGCCGTGCGCTGGTTGATGCCCAGCTGGCCCGTCTGGCGGCACAAAATGAATGGGAAGGCATTGTGGTTTACGGCTCCGTGCGTCAGGTCGACGAACTGGAAGAGCTGGAGATTGGGATTCAGGCGATTGCCGCGATTCCGGTCGGTGCCGCAGGTGAAGGCATTGGCGAAAGCGATGTCCGCGTTAATTTTGGCGGCGTGACCTTCTTCTCCGGCGATCATCTTTATGCTGACAACACCGGGATCATCCTCTCGGAAGACGCCCTCGACCTCGAATAAACCGCGTACAAAAACGGGTGCCGCGGCACCCGTCAGTTTAAGCGCACGGGCTTAAACTTCTTCCATTTTTCCCAGCAGTGCCCGCAGGCGCTCCTGCCATACGTGCTGCTCTTCTTTCAGATGCTGATTCTCACGCGCCAGCGCTTCGTGGTTGCCGGAGGCCTGGCTCACTTCGTTCTTCAGCGTATTGTTCTGCTCTTTCAGCTCTTCAATTTCCATTTGCAGCAGAGTGATGGTATCAATCGCCTGCTGTACTTTCGCTTCCAGTTTCTCGAATACTTCAAATGACATCTTTCTGACCTCTCCTAAATCTTGCAAGGCGTTGATGGTGCTGGATGTGCCTTAACGCGGTGCGTCCAGCCACGATGTTCCGATTGTATGTAGCCAAACCCGGCAAGTCCAGCAGCACAAGGCCTGCACGGGCAGTCTGTAACACTTTTCAGTTAATGCTTAATAAAACGCTCATCTTCGCGCATTTTGCGCGCGATCACAGGAGTGGTGCGGGGAAAAGCCGGCCTGATGGGCCTTAAAGGAAGGCAAAAGACGCGAAAACGCGCATTTTTATGACGGACCACACAGAATTTAATTTCGCTATTTCTCGTTTATGCTCGTTAACGATAAATTCACATCACCCCTACATAAGAGCTGGGCGACTCAAGGATTGAGAACAAAAACTGATAAAATTTAACCTCGCTTCAGGAATCCCATTATGAGTCAGACAACGAACACACTAACAGGTCAGTGCATCGCCGAGTTTCTCGGTACCGGGTTGATCATCTTTTTTGGTGCGGGCTGTGTGGCTGCACTGAAACTGGCCGGCGCCGCATTCGGTCAGTGGGAAATTTGTATCATCTGGGGTCTCGCCGTTTCGATGGCGGTCTATCTGAGTGCGGGCGTCTCAGGCGCGCACCTCAACCCGGCCGTCACCATCGCGCTGTGCCTGTTCGCTAACTTCGAAGGCCGCAAAGTTCTTCCGTACATTCTGGCACAGGTTGCCGGCGCATTCTGTGCCGCAGCGCTGGTCTACGGCCTTTACTACAATTTGTTCTTTGACTACGAAGCGGGCCACCAGATGGTGCGCGGTAGCGTGCAAAGTCTTGATCTGGCTGGTATCTTCTCGACTTACCCTAACCCGCATATCACGGTTGCTCAGGCATTCCTGGTCGAAATGGTGATCACGGCGGTGCTGATGGCCGTCATCATGGCGCTGACCGATGATGGCAACGGTGTGCCACGCGGCCCGCTGGCACCGCTGCTGATTGGCCTGCTGGTGGCGGTTATTGGCGGTTCAATGGGTCCGCTGACCGGCTTCGCCCTGAACCCGGCGCGTGACTTCGGACCAAAACTGTTTGCCTTCCTGGCTGGCTGGGGTGACGTGGCCTTTACCGGAGGTAAAGATATTCCTTACTTCCTGGTACCGATTTTTGGCCCGCTGGTCGGTGCCTGCCTCGGTGCCTTTGGTTACCGTGCCCTGATTGGTCGTCACCTGCCGATCAACGTCGCGGCAACAATTAAAACAGAAAAACCGGTCGCCCGCGCTGAGCAGCGTAAAGCGTAAGTTTCATCGTTAATCATCAGGAAACCATAATGACTACGACAGATAAAAAATACATTGTCGCGCTCGATCAGGGCACAACCAGCTCCCGTGCGGTGGTGCTTGATCATGACGCTAACATCGTGGCGGTCTCACAGCGTGAATTCACCCAGATCTACCCGAAAGCGGGCTGGGTTGAGCATGACCCGATGGATATCTGGGCCTCACAGAGCTCAACCCTGGTAGAAGTGCTGGCGCATGCCGATATCAGCTCCGATCAGATCGCGGCCATCGGTATCACTAACCAGCGTGAAACGGCTATCGTCTGGGACAAAGAGACAGGTAAACCGATTTATAACGCCATTGTCTGGCAGGATCCGCGCACCGCCGATTACTGTAACAAGCTGAAAAAAGAGGGGCTGGAAGAGTATATCCAGCACACGACCGGTCTGGTCATTAACCCTTACTTCTCCGGCACCAAAGTGAAGTGGATTCTGGATCACGTAGAAGGCGCACGCGAGCGCGCTAAACGCGGTGAGCTGCTGTTCGGCACCGTGGACACCTGGCTGATCTGGAAAATGACGCAGGGGCGCGTGCACGTCACTGATCACACCAACGCCTCCCGTACCATGATGTACAACATTCACAAGCTGGAGTGGGATGCGCGCATGCTGGAGATTCTGGATATTCCGCGCGAAATGCTGCCGGAAGTGAAAGGCTCTTCAGAAGTGTATGGCCAGACCAACATCGGCGGTAAAGGCGGTACGCGTATTCCGATCGCCGGTATCGCCGGTGATCAGCAGGCCGCGCTCTATGGTCAGCTGTGTGTCCAGCCGGGTATGGCGAAAAACACCTATGGCACCGGCTGCTTCATGCTGATGAACACCGGTACCGAAGCGGTGACCTCCACCCATGGTCTGCTCACCACTATCGCCTGCGGCCCGCGCGGCGAAGTGAACTATGCGCTGGAAGGGGCGGTATTCATCGGCGGTGCCTCCATTCAGTGGCTGCGTGACGAGATGAAGCTGATCAATGACTCAACCGATTCTGAGTACTTTGCACTGAAGGTAAAAGACACTAACGGCGTCTACATGGTGCCAGCCTTTACCGGCCTTGGCGCACCTTACTGGGACCCGTATGCCCGCGGTGCCATTTTTGGCCTGACCCGCGGTGCCAACGCCAACCACATTATCCGCGCCACGCTGGAATCCATTGCTTACCAGACGCGTGACGTGCTGGAAGCCATGCAGAATGATGCCGGCACCCGCCTGCAATCACTGCGTGTGGATGGGGGTGCCGTTGCCAACAACTTCCTGATGCAGTTCCAGTCCGACATTCTGGGTACGCGCGTTGAGCGTCCGGAAGTGCGTGAAGTGACAGCACTGGGTGCCGCTTATCTGGCCGGCCTGGCCGTCGGTTTCTGGAACGATTTGGAAGAGCTGCGGGAAAAAGCCGTGGTGGAGCGCGAGTTCCGTCCGGGCATTGAAACCACGGAGCGCAACATGCGTTATGCCGGCTGGAAAAAAGCGGTGGCGCGTGCGCAGGCGTGGGAAGAAGAAGAGTAACCTCCTGCTGACCCGCGGCGTCCTGCCGCGGGTTTTTTCCGCCCTTCTCCCCGCTGTGCTACACTGCCCGCCTGTTTTTTGTCAGGTGCAGACCATGAAACGAGAACTCGCGATTGAATTTTCCCGTGTGACCGAAGCCGCTGCCTTAGCGGGCTATCACTGGTTAGGACGCGGCGACAAAAATGCGGCTGACGGCGCGGCCGTGAACGCCATGCGCATTATGCTCAACACCATTGATATCGATGGCCGCATCGTGATCGGCGAAGGCGAAATCGACGAAGCCCCGATGCTGTATATCGGCGAAAAAGTGGGCAGCGGTCGCGGCGACGCCGTCGACATCGCCGTAGACCCGATTGAGGGCACACGCATGACGGCGCTGGGCCAGGCAAACGCGCTGGCGGTGCTGGCGGTGGGCGATAAAGGCAGTTTCCTGCACGCACCTGATATGTATATGGAAAAGCTGATTGTCGGGCCCGGCGCGCGCGGGGCCATTGATCTCACCCTGCCGCTGGAAGCCAATCTGAAAAACATTGCCGCGGCGCTGGATAAGCCGCTCAGTCAGCTCACCGTCTCGATCCTGGCGAAACCGCGCCACGACGCAGTTATTGCGCAGTTGCAGCAGCTGGGTGTACGGGTGTTTGCTTTTCCGGATGGGGATGTGGCCGCCTCCATTCTGACCTGCATGCCAGACAGCGAAGTGGATGTGCTGTACGGTATCGGCGGCGCGCCGGAAGGGGTGGTGTCCGCCGCGGTGATTCGCGCGATGGATGGCGATATGCAGGCACGCCTGCTGGCACGTCATGAGGTCAAAGGCGACAGCGCAGAGAACCGCCGTCTTGGCGAACAGGAGCTACAGCGCTGTGCGGAGATGGGCATTACCGCAGGCGCGGTGCTGACGCTCAGTGAGATGGCGCGCAATGATAACGTTATTTTTGCCGCCACCGGCATCACCACCGGCGATCTGCTGAAAGGCATTACCCGCAAAGGCAATATAGCAACCAGCGAAACGCTGCTGGTGCGCGGTAAATCGCGCACCATCCGGCGCATTCAGTCCATTCACTATCTGGACCGCAAAGACGCCGCGCTGCATCCGTTTATCCTGTAACCGTCTGCTTGCCGCTCTCCGGATGGCGTGAGAGCGGCCACCAGCACAGCAACATAACCAGCGCTGTCACGAACATCAGCATGCCAAGACTGGACTGATCGTGCTGCGGCAGCAGCGCTGACAGCCACGCCACCACGCCGGACCCCAGATTCTGTAAGCCGCCAATCAGCGCGCCGGCGCTGCCCGCCAGCCAGGCATAAGGCTCCATCGCACCGGACGTCGCCAGCGGAAACAGCATGCCCGCGCCAAAGAAAAACAGTGCGGCTGGCACCAGCAGCGTCCAGATATTCATCACACCAAACCACGCCGGAACCCACATCAGTAAGCCCGCCAGCAGACAGCTGTTCACGCCATACCACATCAGCGTGTGCCAGGAACGTTGCTCACGGCCGGCAAACCATGCGCCAAAAAACGCCGCCGGAATGGGCAGAATAAACAGGATACTGACCGTCAGGCCATCAAGGCCGAGCACGCCGCCCAGCAGCACGCCGCAGCTGGCTTCAAATACCGCGATACCTGCCAGCGCGCCCACCAGCAGCAGCAGATAGCGGACAAAATTGCCGTCGCTCAGCAGGGTGGCATAACGGCGTAAAAATGGCGTAGCAGGGGTTTCCGGCGGACGGGTTTCCGGCAGCCAGCTCGCCATGGACGCTGTCACGCTCAGGCACAGCAGCAGCAGGAAGGCGAAGCAGGCGTGCCAGCCAATCAGATGCGTCAGCAGCGCGCCAATCACCGGTGCCAACAGCGGGCTCACCAGAATCCCCATATTCAGCAGGCTGTTGGCCTGGCGCAGCGCAATGCCGGAATAGAGATCGCGCGGCATGGTGCGCGCCATCACCCCGGCCACCCCGGTGCCCAGTCCCTGCACCGCGCTGGCCAGTACCAGCACCTGCAGCGAAGGGGCGAAGATAGCGATCGTTGCGCCACAGGCAAAGATCGCCATCCCGGCGAGGATCACCGGCCGACGGCCGAGACTATCGGAGAGCGGGCCATAGATCAGCTGCGATCCACCGTACGTCATCAGGTACGCCGCCATCACCTGCTGCATGGCTCCGCTGCGCACATTCAGCGCTTCCGCCATATCGGCCATGGCCGGCACATAAATGGTCTGTGCCATCTGGCCGACGGCCACCAGCACAATCAGCATGAACAGTAAGAAACGATTTTGCATGTTACTTTTTGCCATGGAACAAAATGTCTGCCTGAGAAACAAAGTAAAGACAGCACTAAAAAAGGCTGTCCGGGAGTTATGGCGGCAAAAGTATCAGGAATTCATGACAAAGCGAGGGGTGTCCGCAACGTGCAGGTGCATGCGGCCGTCAAGCTTCTGTACCAGCGTGTAAAGTGACCGCTACAGTTGTTGATCTGTGCGCGGGATTTGACGCAGAGAGCGCTTTCGCCGGCCCGGGACTGGCGTTCCGGTAAACGGCTGACGATGATAGTGACATGCCCGACTTATCAATAATCAGGAGCAATCATGGCAGAGTGGGTCAATGCGGAAGTGAAAGAGGTAAAAAACTGGACCGATGCGCTGTTCAGCCTGCGCGTCACCGCGCCAATCGATCCTTTTATCGCCGGACAGTTTGCTAAGCTGGCGCTGGAAATTGATGGCGAACGCGTACAGCGCGCCTACTCCTATGTGAATGCCCCGCAGGATGAGCTGCTGGAGTTTTATCTGGTCACCGTGCCGGAAGGCAAACTCAGCCCGCGTTTACATGCCCTGCAACCGGGCGACTCACTCATGATCACCAAAGAAGCCTCCGGATTTTTTGTCATTGATGAGATCCCGGATTGCCAGACGTTATGGATGCTGGCCACCGGCACGGCCATCGGGCCCTATCTGTCGATTCTTCAGCAGGGTGAGGGACTGGCGCGTTTTGACAATATTGTGCTGGTGCATGCCGCGCGCTATGCCAGTGATTTGAGTTTCCTGCCGCTGATGCAGCAGCTGCAGCAGCGCTACCGCGGTAAACTGCATCTGCAGACCGTGGTCAGCCGGGAGGAGATGGCCGGTTCGCTGCACGGTCGCGTTCCGCAGCTGATTGAAAGCGGTGAGCTGGAGCGGGCGGTGGGTCTGCCGCTGACCGCCGAAACCAGCCACGTGATGCTGTGCGGCAACCCGCAAATGGTGCGCGACACCCAGCAACTGCTGAAAGATACGCGCGATATGCGCAAGCATTTCAAACGGAAGCCGGGCCACATGACCAGTGAACACTACTGGTAATCGCCGCGCGTAAAAAACGCCGGTTTTCCCGGCGCGGGTTTTGACTTTCGCCGGTAAAAACCGTTTTAATCGTGGGCTAAGTGAATGATTCAGGGCCATAGCAATGAAGAACCTGCCAGTCGCGCTGCTGCTCAGCTTCGCACTGACACTGCCCGCCTGGGCAGAAGAGGCAACCGGGCAGGATCGCAGCGAACACCTGCCTGCAGCACCGTATCTGCTGGCGGGTGCGCCTACCTTTGACATGACCATCGCGCAGTTTCGCGAGAAGTACAATGCTGCCAACCCTGACCTGCCGCTGCCGGAGTACCGCGCCATCGATAATCGCGATGACAAAAGTCACCTGACGCGAGCGGCCAGCAAAATCAGCGAGACGCTGTATGCCTCGACGGCGCTGGAGCAGGGCACCGGTAAAATCAAAACGCTGCAGATCACCTGGCTGCCGGTGCCCGGACCGGATATGAAAGCCGCGCAGACGCGCGCCATGGCGTATATGAACGCCCTGCTGCGCTTCTTTATCCCGGGCCTGTCGGCGGAAGATGGCCGGCAAAAACTGGACGCGCTGCTCAGCGCCGGAAAAGGCGCACGCTATTTTGCCCGTACGGAAGGGGCGCTGCGCTTTGTGGTGGCCGATAACGGCGACAAGGGGCTGACCTTTGCCGTTGAACCTATCAAGCTGGCGCTCGCTAACCCCTGATCTCACCGGCAAAAATGACGAAAAGCAAAGCCAGCGACACGTTTGATCTCTATACTGTCTGGCAGACATCGCTGCCCCGATGGCAGCGCTATTTCATGAATCGCGTTATGCGGAGGAAAGAATGCGACATCCACTGGTTATGGGTAACTGGAAACTGAATGGCAGCAAGCAGATGACCGGCGAGCTGATTGAAGGTCTGCGTACTGCACTGTCGGGTGTGGACGGGTGCGGCGTTGCTATTGCCCCGCCAGCTATCTATCTGGATCAGGCGAAGCATGCCATTTCCGGCAGCCATATCGCGCTGGGTGCGCAGAACGTCGACGTTAACCTCTCTGGCGCCTTCACCGGCGAAACCTCAGCTGACATGCTGAAGGATATCGGCGCAAAATACATCATTATCGGCCACTCTGAGCGTCGTACTTACCACAAAGAGAGCGATGAGTTCATTGCGAAAAAGTTTGCCGTGCTGAAAGCAGCGGGTCTGGTACCGGTGCTGTGCATTGGTGAAACCGAAGCGGAAAACGAAGCCGGTCAAACCGAAGAAGTGTGCGCCCGTCAGATTGACGCCGTGCTGGAAACCCAGGGCGCAGCGGCTTTTGAAGGCGCGGTCATTGCCTACGAGCCCGTCTGGGCGATCGGTACCGGTAAATCCGCAACGCCAGCCCAGGCACAGGCGGTGCACAAATTTATTCGCGATCACATCGCGAAGAAAGATGCAGCCATTGCAGAACAGGTCATCATTCAGTACGGCGGTTCGGTGAACGATAAAAACGCCGCTGAGCTGTTCACCCAGCCGGACATCGATGGTGCGCTGGTGGGCGGAGCGTCACTGAAAGCGGACGCTTTCGCGGTCATCGTCAAAGCGGCAGCGGCGGCGAAAAACGCCTGAGTTGAGATGCAGAATAAGGCGGCCACTGCGCCGCCTTTTTTATTGCCGGTTATGGCTGCACGATCTCACAGCGATGATCCTGCAGCTCTTCCGCCGAGCCTCTGTTCAGTTTCAGCCAGTTACGTTCCAGCGCCAGTAATGCCAGGCGGCCATCCGGTAGCTGCGCCAGCGCCAGACCATATTTGCCCATTTCGCTGCGCGCGTGGGGAATCTCCAGCGCCAGACGGATAAACACGCTCTGCTGTGCCAGCTGCGCCGTGGAGAGCGTGCGGATAAGGTAGCGATGCTGCAGGAGTGTGGCAGGTTGCCACTGCTCGCTTAGCGTGGGTGACAGCGCGTCAAGCTGCCGGCGGACATCGGGCCGCAGGCAGGAGATATGAATGTGCAGCTGGTTTTGCGTGCGCCCGTATTGTGCGTTGATCACCAGCGACACCGCGCGCTCGTCCACCGGCGCGCCATGCTGCCGGGACAGCAATTCGCGCTGTTGCCAGGCAGCGGCAAACAGGTTTGGCGTGGCGGGATCAAGCAGGATCGGACTTTCCATGCCGGTGATTTTTTCGATCGGCATCAGCAGGTATTGCAGCGGTCCGTTGATGTCCTTAAGCGTGACGTAACCCTGCGCCAGATTGACCTGCTGGCAGGGTGCCGGACGCCCGTGCTGCCGCATATCCGGTACGCATTTTTCATTGATAATTTGCCACAGCGCATCGGCATTTTTATGGAAGTGCACCGCAGCCGCCATCAGACCCCCGATGGCGATCACCAGCACCAGACACAGCCATCTGAGCGGACGACTTCCCTGCATAGCAGGCTCCTCTGTTTTACCTGTCGGTATCCTTACCCGCGTATCGCTGAAAGTCACGGCTTTTTCAGCCACACAACGCAAAACGGCCAGCGCGTAGCTGACCGTTTTATCCTGCACAGAGACCGTTACGGTTTCATGATCTGATCGTAACTGCCGCCGTCTGCAAAGTGCGCTTTTTGCGCTTTCGCCCAGCCGCCAAACTTCTCATCAATGGTAAACAGCTTCACCGGTGCAAAGGTGCTGGCAAACTTCTTCGCCACTTCTGCATCGCGTGGGCGGTAGTAATTCTGCGCGGCGATCGTCTGCCCTTCCGGCGAATAGAGATATTTCAGATAGGCTTCTGCGACGCTGCGCGTCCCCTGCTCGTCCACCACTTTATCCACCACGGAAACCGTTGGCTCAGCCAGGATCGATTCGCCCGGCGTCACGATTTCAAACTTGTCTTTACCCAGTTTATCAACGGCCAGATAGGCTTCGTTTTCCCACGCGATTAACACATCACCAATGCCGCGCTCCACGAAGGTGTTGGTCGCGCCGCGCGCACCGGAATCCTGTACTTCCACGTTTTTGAACAGCGCTTTAACGTACGCCTGCGCTTTGGCCTGATCGCCGTGATTCTGATCCAGCGCCCAGCCCCACGCCGCCAGGTAGTTCCAGCGCGCACCGCCTGAGGTTTTCGGGTTAGGCGTAATCACGGAAACGCCGGGCTTGATTAAATCGGACCAGTCATGAATGCCTTTCGGGTTGCCTTTGCGCACCAGAAACACGATGGTGGAGGTATAAGGTGCCGAGTTATCCGGCAGACGTTTAATCCAGTTTTTATCGATACGACCGCGGTCTGCAATGGCGTCCACATCGGACTGCAGCGCCAGCGTCACCACGTCAGCACGAATGCCGTTAATGACTGACGTCGCCTGTTTGCCTGAACCCCCGTGTGACTGACGGATCACGACGTTATCGCCGGTTTCCTGCTTGTAGTGCGCGCTGAATGCTTTGTTGTACTGCTCGTACAGCTCACGGGTTGGATCATAAGAGACGTTCAGCAGCTGGATATCCTTTGCCAGCACGCTGGTTGAGGCCAGTAACAGGGTGACGCCAATACTCCACTTGTTCATTGCTTACTCTCCCGAGGTCGTTATGCGTCAAGACTGACACAAAGCAATTCACAGCTTAAAGAATTAAAAATAAGCGTTTATAACTATGGGGAATATAGCAAATAATAAAAAGGCGCGAACGGTGTCGCGCCTGTGCCGGCAGGAATCAGTAGAGTTTTTTGGCGGTATCCAGCCAGTCGCGTTTAAACGGACGCTTCATGTTTTCAATGGCATCAATGATGTCATGGTGCACCATCTTCTCGTTCTGGATGCCGACGCAGCGGCCGCCATAACCCTGCAGCAGCAGCTCAATGGAGTAAGCCCCCATGCGCGAAGCGAGGATACGATCGTAAGCACAGGGCGCGCCGCCGCGCTGAATGTGTCCCAGCACCGTTGCGCGGGTTTCGCGTTTGGTCTCGGTTTCGATGAAGCGGGCCAGATCGTCGATATCACAAATGTGCTCGGTAATCGCTACGATGGCATGTTTTTTACCTTTGGCGATGCCAGCTTTGATCTCGGCGACCAGCTCTTCGCGGGTGTAAGGAATTTCAGGCAGCACGATGAATTCACAGCCACCGGCAATCGCCGCGGCTAAGGTCAGATCGCCGCAGTAACGGCCCATCACTTCCACAATCGAGATACGCTGATGTGAAGAGGATGTGTCGCGCAGGCGGTCAATGGCTTCCACCACGGTTTCCAGCGCGGTGAAATACCCGATGGTGTAATCGGTGCCCGCGACGTCGTTATCAATGGTGCCTGGCAGGCCAATGCAGGGAAAGCCCATTTCAGTCAGGCGCTTGGCCCCCATATACGAGCCGTCACCGCCGATCACCACCAGCGCATCGATACCGCGCTTTTTCATGTTTTCAATCGCAACCTGGCGCACTTCTTCATTGCGAAACTCCGGAAAACGCGCAGAGCCAAGGAAGGTGCCACCGCGGTTGATCATGTCTGAAACGCTGTAGCGGTCGAGATTGATCATCCGATCTTCATACAAACCCAGATAGCCGTCATAAATACCAAATACTTCAAGGCCTTCACTCAGCGCGGAACGGACAACTCCGCGAATGGCTGCGTTCATGCCGGGGGCGTCGCCGCCGCTGGTCAGTACTCCGATTTTTTTGATCATGACAACCTCTGGATTGTTCAAAACTAAGGATTATTCCTGCCTGTCGACCGGTGTGGACCAGCTCGCGATCGCACGGCTTAATAGTTGCAGATAGTATATCAAAGGCTTGATGCTGAATTGATTCAGGTCAGACAAGTTTTCGCTAATTTTTTACAAAGTTGTTAGTAATTCGTCACTTACCTTCACAATTCACTGATTTATAAGCGCTAAAACTGAAAAAAACCCTGCTGATTCTCTGGCACGGCAGAACAGGGGTCCTGATGAATAATCACGTCCGCGCCGGGAAATTTCTGCCTCAGTGCCTGTTCGATTCTGTCGGCCACCTGATGCGCCTGTACCAGCGCCAGATGGTCATCCATCTCCAGATGCAGCTGGATAAAACGTGTCGGGCCTGACTGGCGCGTGCGTAACGCATGCGCCCCGCGCACGCCTGGCCATTGACTGACCAGGGTGATAATCGCCTGTTTTTCATGCTCTGGCAAAGCGCGGTCAAGCAGCGACTGCACTGCTTCATACCCCATGCGCAGCGCGTTATAGAGAATGTAAACACCTATCCCCAGCGCGAACAGCGCATCTGCGCGCACAAACCCATAGCTGCTTAAGCTGAGCGAGACCAGGATCGCCCCGTTCATCACCACATCAGACTGATAGTGCAGCATATCGGCGCGAATCGCCTGACTGCGGGTGCGCCGTACCACCCAGCGCTGAAAAGCCACCAGTATCAGGGTAGATATCAGCGCCACGACGGTCACGACAATACCGACCAGCGGCGCCCGTAAGGTCTCCGGTGAGGCCAGATGCTGGATGCCGGTAAGAAACAGAAACAGTGCCGAACCTGAGATAAACATGCTTTGCGCCAGCGCGGCCAGCGATTCCGCTTTGCCGTGCCCGAAGGTATGGTCATCATCGGCGGGCTGCAGGGAATAGCGCACCACCAGCAGGTTAGTGAGCGAGGCGGCAACATCCACCAGCGAATCCACCAGCGCCGCAAGGACGCTGACCGAACCGGTATACCACCAGGCAAAAATCTTAACAATAAGCAGCAGCGTCGCCAGCGTTGTGGCCGCCAGCGCCGCATGATTAACCAGCTTTGCGTAGGAAGGTTCCATGCCTTGCCTCTTCTGGCAACACGCGAGACGTGTGCGCCGGGTTCAGAGTGAATGACATCAGTTTAACATCGCCTTGCCGGATAGAGGATGACAGAGCAGAGGCCATTGTGCAGGAAAAACAGTCAAAAAAAACCCCGCCATCATGGCGGGGAAGACAGGGATGGTGTCTATGGCAAGGAAAACAGGGATACTATGTTACTGGTTACTGCTGGTACTACTCACTGCATGCAGCGGTGATGAGGGCTGCAATCCTGCGACACGACGCGCTTCCTTCAGGCGCCGCTCAAAATTCTTCTGCAATGTGGCTTGCTGCGACGGGCTTAACAGGTGGTACATCTGGTTCCGCACCCGGGCCATCTCAACCTGCAATTCAACCTGTGCTTTGGCCTGCTTCTCTGCCTGCTGCCGCACGGCGTTTTCATTAAACTGGTCCGCCGTCTCAAGGTCATGCAGGGTTTCAATATCCTGTACGCTCACGACCGGGCGTTCATGGCGCGCTTGCTGCATCAGGTCACGCATTTGTTGCCGCTGTTGTTCAGTCAGCTCAATACCATCGAACATGTGGCTTTGCGGATTTTGCGTCATACTGCCTGACGTCAATCCGCCGTTCTGATGCATCTCGTCAATCGTCGTCGTGTCTGCTGCTTCTGCGCTGGCCTGACTGAGAACCATCGCTGAGGCAATGACGACGGCGGTTAAGTAGCGCATCGTTTACTCCCGGTTCTTTCCATTTTGCGATTCAACGAGAGCCAGTGTACGGCGATAGCTGCAAACATCCGTCAGGGGGTGTAAAACTACGTAAAGCGTTGGATTGCAAGTCATGGAACACGGTATTTTGCCTGCGGAGGGCACTAAAAAATGAATAAAATCCTGTTGGTTGATGATGACCGCGAATTAACTTCGCTGCTTAAAGAACTGCTTGAAATGGAAGGTTTTGAGGTGATTGTGGCCAGCGATGGCGAGCAGGCGCTCAACCTGCTGGACAGCACCGTGGATTTGCTTTTGCTTGACGTTATGATGCCGAAAAAGAACGGTATCGACACCTTAAAAGAGCTGCGACAGCAGCATCAGACACCGGTGATTATGCTTACCGCACGCGGCAGCGAGCTGGATCGCGTGCTGGGGCTGGAGCTGGGGGCAGATGACTACCTGCCGAAGCCGTTCAACGATCGTGAACTGGTGGCGCGCATCCGCGCGATTCTGCGCCGCTCTAGCTGGAGCGAGCAGCAACAGCAGCACGACAACAGCTCACCGACACTGGAAGTGGATTGCCTGCGCCTAAACCCGGGTCGCCAGGAAGCCAGCTTTGATAACGAAACGCTGGATCTCACCGGCACCGAATTCACCCTGCTCTATCTGCTGGCACAGCATTTAGGCCAGGTGGTATCCCGTGAGCATCTGAGTCAGGAAGTGCTGGGCAAACGCCTGACGCCGTTTGACCGCGCTATCGATATGCACATCTCAAACCTGCGCCGTAAATTGCCGGAACGTCGTGATGGTCACCCATGGTTTAAAACCCTGCGCGGACGCGGTTATCTGATGGTTTCGGCATCATGATAGGCAGTCTGACCACCCGCATCTTCGCCATCTTCTGGCTCACGCTGGCGCTGGTGTTGATGCTGGTATTAATGGTGCCCAAGCTCGATTCGCGTCAGATGACGTCACTGATGGAGAGCGAACAGCGTCAGGGCACCATGATTGAACAACACGTTGAGGCCGAACTGTCGCAGGATCCGCCAAACGATTTAATGTGGTGGCGCCGTCTGTTCCGCGCTATCGACAAATGGGCGCCGCCAGGCCAGCGTCTGCTGCTGGTCACCAGTGAAGGCCGGGTGATTGGCGCACAGCACAACGAAATGCAGGTGATCCGTAACTTTATCGGCCAGTCTGATAACGCCGATCATCCGCAAAAGAAAAAATATGGCCGCGTAGAGATGGTGGGGCCGTTCGCGGTGCGCGATGGTGAAGACAATTACCAGCTCTATCTGATTCGCCCCGCCACTAGCTCGCAGCTTGATTTTGTTAACCTGCTGTTTGACCGTCCGCTGCTGCTGCTGATTGTCACCATGCTGATCAGCTCGCCTTTATTGCTCTGGCTGGCGTGGAGTCTGGCACGCCCGGCACGCAAGCTGAAATATGCGGCGGATGAGGTTGCCAGCGGCAATCTGCGTCAGCACCCGGAACTGGAGTCAGGGCCGCAGGAGTTTCTGGCAGCCGGTTCGAGCTTCAACCAGATGGTCAGCGCGCTTGAACGTATGATGACGGCCCAGCAGCGCCTGCTGTCTGATATCAGCCACGAACTGCGCACCCCGCTGACGCGCCTGCAGCTGGCAACCGCGCTGCTGCGTCGCCGTCACGGTGAAGGCAAAGAGCTGGAACGCATCGAAACCGAGGCACAGCGTCTGGACGGCATGATCAATGACCTGCTGGTGCTCTCCCGTACGCAGCATAAAAATGCGCTGGTCAGTGAAGCGATGAAAGCGAATCAGCTGTGGAACGGCGTACTGGAAGATGCGCGGTTTGAGGCGGAACAGATGGGTAAAACCATGGATGTGCCTTACCCGCCGGGCCCGTGGCCGCTGTACGGTAATCCGCATGCCCTGGAGAGCGCGCTGGAAAACATTGTGCGTAATGCGCTGCGTTATTCGCACACTCACATCAGCGTGAGCTTCGCGGTGGATATTGAGGGCATCACCGTGCACGTTGACGACGATGGTCCGGGCGTCAGTCCGGAAGACCGTGAGCAGATTTTCCGTCCGTTCTACCGTACGGATGAAGCGCGCGATCGTGAATCCGGCGGCACAGGTCTGGGTCTGGCGATTGTCGAAACCGCAGTGCAGCAGCATCGCGGCTGGGTTAAAGCCGACGACAGCCCGCTGGGTGGCCTGCGCCTGACGCTGTGGCTGCCGCTGTACTCCGCCCGCCAATAATTGCTATGCTTCGGCCCTCGTTTCCGGGGGCCTTATGCTGAATATCGTTTTATTTGAACCTGAAATCCCGCCAAATACCGGCAATATTATTCGCCTGTGTGCGAACACCGGTTTTCATCTGCACCTGATCGAGCCACTGGGTTTTGCCTGGGATGATAAACGGCTGCGTCGCGCCGGGCTGGATTATCATGAATACACCTCGCTGAAAAAGCACGCCAGCTATCAGGCATTTCTGGCAGCAGAAACGCCGCAACGGCTGTTTGCCCTGACGACTAAAGGCACACCCGCACACAGCGCGGTCAGCTATCAGCCGGGCGACTATCTGCTGTTTGGTCCGGAAAGCCGCGGGCTGCCGGCCGACATTCTTGATGCGCTGCCTGCGGAACAGAAAATCCGCATCCCGATGCGGGCGGAAAGCCGCAGCATGAACCTGTCAAATGCGGTCTCGGTGGTGGTGTATGAAGCGTGGCGCCAGCTTGATTACGCTGGCGCAATGATCAAAGGTTAAATGCCGTCGCCGTATTCGAATCCGGCACCGGTAAAGTGCTGATCCATATCCATGGACGGTTTGTCACTGGTTGGCTTGCCGACAATGCGCGCCGGCACACCTGCCGCAGTGGTATGGGGCGGCACCGGCTGCAGCACCACCGAACCGGCGCCGATTTTTGCCCCGCGCCCGACTTCGATATTGCCCAGAATCTTGGCCCCCGCACCAATCATCACGCCCTCGCGAATCTTGGGATGACGGTCGCCGCTGGTTTTTCCGGTACCGCCCAGCGTCACCGACTGCAGAATCGAAACATCGTTATCGACCACTGCGGTTTCGCCAATGACGATGCCGGTGGCATGGTCAAGCATAATGCCGCGGCCAATGCGCGCTGCCGGATGGATATCTACGGCAAACGAGACAGAAATTTCATTTTGCAGGTAAACGGCCAATGCCCGACGGCCTTCCTTCCACAGCCAGTGACCAATGCGGTAAGCCTGCAGGGCGTGGAAACCTTTGAGATAAAGCAGCGGCGTGGAGTATTTATCAACGGCCGGATCGCGCTGGCGCACCGCCTGAATATCGTAAGCAGCGGAGACAATCATCTCCGGATCCTGACGATACGCTTCTTCCACAATCTCACGTATCGCAATGGCAGGCATAATCGGGTTAGCCAGCTTGTTTGCCAGCATGTAGCTCAGCGCACTGCCGAGATTTTCATGCTTAAGTAATGTCGCGTGATAAAAACTGGCCAGCATCGGTTCACAATCGGCCAGCGCTCTGGCTTCAGCTTTGATATGGTTCCAGACCAGTTCTAACTCTTCAGACGACATTGCTGTTTGCTCCCGATAAAAAAAGCGCCTGAAAGGCGCTACAGGTGATTTCGCTGTGCATCCTGCATCAGCTTTGGCTGTTCTCATCCTTCCTTGCGCGGCCAAGTAAACTCAATGCTGCCTCCCGCGCCGATTTTTCGCAATACAGCACCTGATAAATCTGCTCGGTAATCGGCATTTCCACGCCAACGCGCTCCGCCAGGGCTTTGACTTCTTTAGTGTTTCTGTAGCCCTCTACAACTTGTCCGATAATGCGCTGCGCAGCATCCACGCTCTCGCCCTGCCCCAGCATCATGCCGAAACGGCGGTTGCGCGACTGATTATCGGTACAGGTCAGCACCAGATCGCCCAGTCCGGCCATGCCCATAAAGGTGGTCGGGTCTGCGCCCAGCGCGGCGCCGAGACGGCTCATCTCTGCCAGTCCGCGGGTGATCAGCGCGGTGCGCGCGTTAGCACCAAAACCAATACCGTCAGAGATACCGGCCCCGATTGCGATGACGTTTTTCACCGCACCGCCCAGCTGCACGCCAATAAAATCGGGATTATTGTAGACGCGGAAACTTTTGCCGCAGTGCAGCTTCTGCTGCAGATCCTCGGCAAACTGCGCATCGGTGGCCGCCAGCGCAATGGCGGTCGGTAATCCGGCAGCCAGCTCTTTCGCGAAGGTAGGGCCGGAAATCACCGCCAGCGGAATCTCTTCACCAAGTATGTCGCGCGCCACATCCTGCAGCAGTCGTCCGGTTTCTTTTTCCAGTCCCTTCGTCGCCCAGACAATACGCGAGTCGGCACGCAGATACGGCCGGATCTGAGCCAGCACATCACCAAATACATGGCTGGGTACCACCACCAGCAGATCGCGGCTGGCGCTGACAACCTGCTTCAGGTCAGCGTCGGGAACGAGATTATCGGGGAAAGGCACATCAGGCAGGAACGCGGTATTGCATCGGTCAGCTTGCAGCTGCGCCACGCTGAGCGGATTGTGGCCCCAGAGCAGAACCGGGTGGCCGTTGCGGGCCAGGGTGATGGCCAGAGCGGTGCCGTACGAGCCGGCACCGATGACGCTAATCGAAGCGTTGAGTGTACTCATCAGGCATCCTGACGTGGCGCTTCGCCTTCACCCTGCTGCTGCAGATAGTTCATGAACAGAGCATCAAAGTTGACTGGCGCCAGGTTGAGCTGAGGGAAGGTTCCGCGTGATACGAGGCTGGTAATGCACTCACGTGCGTACGGGAACAGGATGTTCGGGCAGTATGCACCCAGGCAATGCGCCATCTGCGTTCCTTCAATCCCGCTGATGGTGAAGATACCTGCCTGCTGAACTTCACACAGGAACGCCGTCTCTTCGCCAACCGTGGCCGTAACTGTCACGCGCAGCACCACTTCATACACTTCATCAGCCAGCTGAGAAGAGGCGGTGTCCAGATCCAGTTTAACTTCCGGCTCCCACTCTTTCTGGAAAACCTGTGGCGCATTCGGGGCTTCGAAAGAGACATCCTTGGTGTAAACGCGCTGAATCTGGAACTGCATTTCGTTCGTGCTATGTTCTGACATGTTACTGAATCCTTTAAGAGAAAATGGTCTGTTCGAAAACGTTATGCCTGCAGCAGAGGATCAAGCCCCTGGCGTCCATCCAGCGCATACAGATCGTCGCAGCCGCCAATGTGCTGCGCATCAATGAAAATCTGTGGCACCGTCGTGCGGCCGCTGCGTTTGATCATCTCTTCGCGCTTCGCCGCGTCCCCATCAATGGGAATCTCCTGGTACGACACGCCTTTCTGATCCAGCAACGCCTTCGCCCGGTGGCAGTAAGGACAGGTTACTTTGGTATAAATCTCTACGTTAGCCATGATTTACCTCGGGAGTTTATTTTCCGCGCACCAGCGGCAGGTTTTCGCCACTCCAGCCGCTCACGCCATCTTTCAGCACAGAGACTTTTTCGAAACCGGCTTCGCTCAGTTTCGCTGCCGCCTCACCCGCACTCTGGCCGGTTGCGCATACCACAATTATGGGCTGCGACTTGTGCTTTTCCAGCTCGGCAAAGCTGCCTTTTTTGATGTCTGCTGCGGCGATATTCAGCGCCCCGGAAATGTGTCCCTTGCGATAGTCGTCGCGTGAACGAACGTCTACCACCACCGCGTCCTCTTTGTTAATCAGGTGGGTGGCTTCACCACGGCTGATGGTTTTTACCTTAGAGAACATTCCTTTAACGGTGGTTACAATCACCAGAATGAGTAAAGCGACCCATGCCAGACTAAGGACGGGGTGATTGCTTGCAAACTGCATAATTTCTTGCATGAGGGGTAACGACTCCAGACCGGGCTAAATAAGCTAAAACAAGGGTTCTGAGTATACCTGCGCCACTTCGCATGTACAGTCGCGATGCGGGCAGAGTTACGATTTGTGCGTCATTTTCCAAAAAAAGTGTTCTAATCGCAAAATTGCCTCAGCGATTATCCCGCTAAGCTTTCAGCAGACATCTTTCGTTAAGTAAAACCCGGCCGGGATAACTGGTAAGCGGCTGTTCATCGTGGAATAATTGTCAACTATGAAGGGAAAAGCGCCCGTTTTACACACAAGGACCCGTTTTAACGACCCGGCATCTCCGTTGTCATTTCACTGGTCCACCCTCCCCCTCTGCCTGCTCTGTGCGGGCGCACTGCTGCTGCCTGTTGCCGCCCGCAGCGCGGACGACAGCAAGACCCAGCTTAAATCTATCCAGCAGAACATCGCCGAAAAAGAAAAGAGCGTAAAAGCGCAGAAACTGCAACGCAGTAAGCTGCTGGACCAGCTGCAAAGCCAGGAAAAGGTGATAGCGCAGGCCAGTCGCCAGCTGCGTGAAACGCGTAACAGTCTGAGTGCGCTGAACGCAGAGATTGAGCGAACCACTGCCTCTATTTCCCGTCTGGAAAAACAGCAGGCGCAGCAGGAAAAACTGCTGGCGCAGCAGCTGGATGCCGCTTTCCGGCAGGGCCAGCATAGCGGATTGCAATTGCTGCTCGGTGGTGAAGAAGCGCAGCGCAGCGAGCGTATTCTGGCTTACTTCGGTTACCTCAATGCGGCGCGGCAAAAAAATATCGACGATCTCCGGCAAACCCAGCAGCAGCTGGCGGACCAGCGGCAGGCACTGCAGAGCAAGCAGGATCAGCAAAAGACCCTGCTGGCACAGCAGCAGGCGCAGCAGACGCAGCTGGAAACAGCCAGCGCCGCGCGCAGAAAAACGCTGTCCGCACTGGAGAGCGCGCTGGAAAAAGATCAGGCCGATCTGGTTGAAATGCGCCAGAACGAAAGTCGTCTGCAGGATAAAATTGCCAAAGCCGAACGGGAAGCGCGTGAGCGGGCGGAGCGTGAAGCGCGCGAAGCGGAGAAAGTCCGTCAGCGTCAGGCGCAGGCAAAAGCGAAGGGGTCCAGCTACTCGCCGACACAGAGTGAACGCGAGCTGATGGCGCGGACCGGCGGCCTCGGTCGTCCGGGCAGTCAGGCCGTCTGGCCGGTCTCCGGGCGGATTGAACACCGCTTCGGCGATGCCATGCAGGGCGAACTGCGCTGGAAAGGTCTGGTCATTGATGCGCCGGAAGGCACCGAGGTGAAAGCCATTGCCGATGGCCGCGTACTGATGGCGGACTGGCTGCAGGGTTACGGTCTGGTGGTCGTGCTGGAACACGGCAAAGGCGATATGAGCCTGTATGGCTACAACCAGAGCGCGCTGGTCAGCGTGGGTACGCAGGTGAAGGCCGGACAGCCCATCGCGCTGGTAGGCACCAGCGGCGGTCGCGGCACGCCTTCACTCTACTTTGAAATCCGACGTCAGGGACGGGCGGTCAATCCACTACCGTGGTTAGGAAGATAAGTTTTGTTTCAACGCCGAAAGCTCACCGCCGCACTCTGCGGACTGCTGTTTACCCTCTCTGCCCAGGCAGGCAAGCTCGCGATCGTGATTGACGATTTCGGCTATCGCCCGACCGAAGAGAACAAAGTGCTGCAAATGCCTGCGGCCATTTCTGTGGCCGTCCTGCCAAACGCACCCCACGCGCGGGAGATGGCCACCAAAGCGCATCAGGGTGGCCACGAAGTGCTGATCCACCTGCCGATGGCGCCGCTCAGCAAACAGCCGCTGGAAAAAGACACCCTGACGCCTGAAATGAGCAGCGACGAGATCGCCCGCATTGTGCGCGAGGCCAGCGGCAAAGTGCCGTATGCCGTGGGGCTGAATAACCATATGGGCAGTAAAATGACCTCCAGCCTGTCAGGCATGCAGAAAGTGATGCAGGTGTTAAGCCACTACAACTATTACTTTCTGGATAGCATGACGATCGGCAACAGTCAGGCGGTGCCGGCGGCGCAGGGTACCCAGGTCAGGGTATTAAAACGCCGGGTATTTCTGGACGACAGTCAGAATGAAACGGCGATTCGCCAGCAGTTCAGCCGGGCGGTGAAACTGGCGCAGCGCGACGGCTATGCCATTGCCATTGGCCATCCGCATCCCACTACGGTGCGGGTTCTGCAGCAGATGCTGCCGTCACTGCCGGCGGATATTACGCTGGTGCGGCCCAGCCAGTTGCTGAACATGCCACTGCGCGCTGGCAGCGCTGCCGTGACCTCCACGCCAGTGAAGTCGCCACCACCAGGGTTCCGCGCGCCGGGTCTCTGCAAGGTGACGAAGCCGTTAGCGCCGGTGCCGCAGCAGCGGGCGGTTGAGGTGCTGACAGAAAGCCTCGCGCAAAGTCCGCTTATGCAGACGCTTAACCACTTATTCTGATCGTCCGGCGCAGTGCCGCTGCGCCGGATAACAGGCTTATCATTCCGCGTAAGGATATCGGGACAGATGACATCATCCCCTAAAAAAATTCTGCTGCTGGATACCGGACGCGAATGGGGCGGCGGGACCAACAGTATGCTGGAGTTACTGAAGCGTATTGATCGGCAACGGTTCGATATCACCTGCTGCTTTTATGAGAATTATGCCCGCGGCAATCAGGAAACCATTGAAGCCGTATTGCAGGCTATCGCGATTCCGGTGGTGTTTCTTCCTCAGCGCCGCCAGCCGCTGTGGGCCAAGCTCAGTAAAGAGCTGGTGCGCACGCTGTTATTTTTTCATCGCGCCTGGAAAAAAGCAGCTGTCAGCCGGATTGACCGCCGGTGGCGCGTGCAGCCTAACGCGGCGGCGATCGCGGCGCTGTTACGCCAGGGCGGCTACCATACGCTGTACATGAATAATCAGCCCAGCACAAACGTGGAAGGGTATCTCGCGGCCGCAGCCACGCAGGTGGCATTAATTCAGCATTGCCGTATTGAACCCGTTCTGACGGCATCGCTGGTCAGGATGGTTAACCGGCACGCGGACGCGGTTATTGCTGTTTCCCACGGCGTGCAGCGCCGGCTGAGGGAAAGCGGCGTGGATGCCCAACGCTGCTTTACCGTATCAAACGCCATTGATATCCACCAGCCTCTGCCGGTGCGCAGCGAGGTACGCCAGCGCTTTCACTACGCTGAGGACACCTTCATTTTCGGATCCATTGGCTCGCTGATTGCGCGTAAATCGAATCATCATATCCTGCAGGCGCTGGGATTGTTTCAGCGCGCGCATCCGGAAGCCCGCTGGCAGATGATCATTGTGGGCGCCGGCCCGGAGCAGGCTGCGCTGCAACAGCTGGCGCAGAAAGAGGGGATTGCTTCCCGCGTCGTGTTCACGGGTTTTCGCAACAATGCGCTGGAGTACCTTGCCGCGTTTGACGCTTTTATTCTGGCCTCTGCCAGCGAAGGGTTGCCGCGCGTGGTGCTGGAAGCCATGCTGGTGCATACCGCGGTGATTGGTTCTGACGTGGTCGGCACGTCAGAGTTAATCGATCACAACGAAACCGGCTTACTGTTCCCTTACGGCGATGTTCAGCAGTTAAGCCAGCAGCTTGCTGTGCTGTGGCAGGATGCCGCGCTGCGACAGCGTTTAACCCGCTCGGCGGCGGCCCGCGTCCGCGAGCAGTACAGCATTGAACACTATGTATCGGGCGTCGAAGCCCTTCTGGAAAAAATGACCGAGAGAAAACAGCATGTTTGAATTCTTAAATAAACACCGACGCCATATTCTCTCACGCCATAACATTCCTGCGACGCAGCCGGACACGCAGGGAAACATTGCCGTCAGTTCCGTGGTGATCCCCTGCACCGGCGCGGATTATATTGAAGAAGCTGTCCTGAGCGCCCGCTTTGCCAGTCGCTGTGCGGACAGCATTAAAGAGATTGTGATTGTCAGCGATCAGCCGCTGTCGGCATTCCCGACCCTGCCGGAAAGAGTCCGGGTAGTGACGCTGGATGTGCCATCGCGCGAAGCCTCTTACCGCTATAAGCAAATTTATCGCAGCCGGCTGATCAAACTGCAGGCGCCGTTACAGGCCACGGGGGACGGGATTCTGATGATCGATTCCGACCTCAACCTGCTGCAAACGCCACAGATCGCCATGCGTGAGCATCATCTCTACAGCAGCTTCCGTCAGGGCAAAATGATTGCCAAACTGGCCGATGCGCCGGCGGAACATATACCGGCCTATTACAAAACGACCATCAGACCTTACCTGCAGGATCACGTTAATGGCGCCTACCTCGCGGCATCGCGCCGCACCTGGCAGCGCATCTGCCCGCTCTGGCTGACGCTGTTCAACGATACCTGGGAATTAATGAACGACAACCAGCCGCCGACGGACCAGCTACCGCTGGCCGCCCTGATCGATTTGCTGGATCTGCGTACGGTCAATCTGGGTGAATGGGCAAACTGGCCGGTATCCAAACGCATCGGCGGCCAGTCTGCGGTGATCCCTGCTGAAGTCGTCGGGGCGCACGGCGGCTTTCCGCTGAGCGAATGGCAAAAGTATCTGCAGGACCCTGCACAACCGCTTAGCTTCAAAGGCCAGGATTACACGCGCAAGGTGCGCTACCTGACCGATGCCGAAAAACAGCAATCCTGAAGCCGGCCGGCCTGCGGGCCGGCTTGCCGCTTAATCCCAGCTCAGCACGACTTTCCCGGAGCGGCCGGAGCGCATCTCATCAAAGCCCTGCTGGAAGTCATCAATCGCGAAGCGGTGCGTGATAATGGGGCTCAGGTCAAGGCCGGACTGAATCAGGGCGGCCATTTTGTACCAGGTTTCAAACATTTCCCGGCCGTAAATACCCTTGATAAACAATCCTTTAAAAATAACCTGGTTCCAGTCAATCGCCATCTCGCCCGGTGGGATTCCCAGCAGCGCGATGCGTCCGCCGTGGTTCATGGTTTCCAGCATAGTGCGGAAGGCCGCCGGGGCACCGGACATCTCCAGCCCGACGTCAAAGCCTTCGGTCATGCCCAGTTCAGCCATGACGTCACGCAGATTTTCCTGCGCCACGTTTACCGCGCGCGTTACGCCCATTTCCCGCGCCAGGTTGAGGCGGTAGTCGTTAACATCGGTAATGACCACATGACGCGCACCAACGTGGCGGCACACGGCGGCCGCCATAATGCCGATTGGGCCTGCGCCGGCGATCAGTACATCTTCCCCCACCACATCAAATGACAGCGCGGTGTGTACCGCATTGCCGAACGGGTCAAAGATGGCGGCCAGCTCATCAGAGATGTTGTCCGGAATTTTGAACGCGTTGTAGGCCGGAATCACCAGGTACTCCGCGAAACAGCCCTGCCGGTTAACACCCACGCCCACCGTGTTGCGACACAGATGCGTGCGTCCGGCGCGGCAGTTACGGCAATGCCCGCAGGTGATATGACCTTCACCGGAAACGCGGTCACCCGGTGCAAAACCTTTAACTTCCTGGCCGATACCCACCACTTCGCCCACATATTCATGGCCGGTAATCATCGGCACCGGAATGGTTTTGCGCGACCAGTCGTCCCAGTTATAGATATGCACGTCGGTACCGCAGATTGCGGTTTTGCGGATTTTAATCAGCAGGTCATTGTGACCCGGCTGCGGAATCGGTGCATCGTGCACCATCCAGATCCCCTCTTCCGCTTTTAACTTCGCGAGTGCTTTCATTGCGCGGCTCCTGCGGCGATCACGCCCAGCTGTTGACCAATACGGGTAAAGGCCGCAACCGCCTGCTCCAGCTGCGCCTGAGTATGCGCCGCAGAAATCTGCGTACGAATGCGCGCCTGTCCCTGCGGCACCACCGGATAGAAAAAGCCGGTGACGTAGATGCCTTCCTGCTGCAGCAGGCTGGCAAACTGCTGCGCCACTCTGGCATCGCCGAGCATCACCGGGATAATCGCGTGATCGGCACCGGCCAGGGTGAAACCGGCAGCAGTCATTTTTTCGCGGAAGAATCGCGCGTTGTCCCACAGGCGCTGACGCAGGCCGTCGCCTTCACTGAGTAAATCGAGCACGCGCAGTGAGGCCGCGACGATCGCTGGCGCCAGCGAATTGGAAAACAGATACGGGCGTGAACGCTGACGCAGCCATTCAACCACCTCTTTTTTCGCGGCAACATAGCCGCCGGACGCGCCGCCGAGCGCTTTACCCAGCGTGCCGGTCAGAATGTCCACGCGATCCATCACACCGCAGTATTCGTGCGTTCCGCGTCCCGTTGCGCCCACAAAGCCCACTGCATGCGAATCATCCACCATCACCAGCGCGCCAAACTCTTCGGCCAGATCGCAGATGCCCTGCAGGTTGGCAATGACGCCATCCATGGAAAACACGCCGTCAGTGGCGATCAGGATATGGCGTGCCCCCTTGTCGCGGGCCTCCTGCAGCCGGGCGCGCAGTTCCTGCATATCGTTATTGGCATAGCGGTAACGCTGCGCTTTGCACAGGCGAATGCCGTCAATGATGGAGGCGTGATTAAGAGCATCCGAGATGATGGCGTCTTCTGCGCTGAGCAGGGTTTCAAACAGACCGCCATTGGCATCAAAACAGGAGGAGAACAGAATGCCGTCTTCCATGCCAAGGAAGTCCGCCAGTTTGCGCTCCAGCTGCTGATGCAGATCCTGCGTGCCGCAGATAAACCGTACCGAGGCCATGCCAAAACCGTGCGAATCCATCCCGTCTTTCGCTGCCTGAATCAGCGCCGGATGGCTGGCGAGGCCGAGATAGTTATTCGCGCAAAAATTGATGACCGGCGGGCTGCCGGCGACGTTGATCTCAGCCTGCTGCGCCGAGGTAATGGCACGTTCCTGTTTGAACAATCCGTCCTGGCGCGTTGTCTCAAGTTGCTGACGGAGTTGGGCATAAAACTGATCAGACATGATTCTGCTCCTCAGATAGCAAATCTTTGGCACATATTACTGATCAAAACGCGGGTGAACGACATTTCCGCCAGACAAATCTCCGTTTTGCAGCATAGTTCACGCAGCGGACAGGATTTGTGCAGCGCTTTCAGCGTCATCTGGCTGTCTGCCTCTGACTGAGATGTTATGATGTGGGGTATTCGTGCGTGAAACTTCCCGTTTCACCTCCAACTGTTTAAAGGCTAAGCATATGATTATCGTAACCGGTGGCGCTGGCATGATTGGCAGCAACATTGTTAAAGCGCTGAACGACCGCGGTCATACCGATATTCTGGTGGTGGATAATCTGAAAGATGGCACCAAATTCGTGAACCTGGCGGATCTGGACATCGCAGACTACATGGATAAAGAGGAGTTCCTCACGTACATCATGTCCGGTGAGGATCTCGGCCCGATTGAAGCCGTCTTCCATGAAGGCGCCTGCTCAGCCACCACCGAGTGGGATGGCAAGTACATGATGGATAACAACTATCAGTACTCCAAAGATCTGCTGCACTTCTGCCTGGAGCGTGAAATTCCGTTCCTGTATGCCTCGTCAGCGGCAACCTATGGCGGACGCAACGAAAACTTCATTGAAGAGCGTCAGTATGAGCAGCCACTGAACGTCTACGGCTACTCGAAAATGCTGTTTGACCACTATGTCCGTCAGATCCTGCCGGAAGCAGATTCGCCGGTGTGTGGCTTCCGTTACTTCAACGTCTATGGCCCGCGTGAAGGACACAAAGGCAGCATGGCAAGCGTTGCCTTCCACCTGAATACGCAGATCAGCAGCGGCGAAAACCCGAAACTGTTTGAAGGCAGTGACACCTTCCGTCGCGACTTTATCCACGTTGATGACGTAGTGGCAGTCAATCTTTGGTGCTGGGAAAACGGTGTGTCCGGAATCTTTAACTGCGGCACGGGCCGCGCCGAATCCTTCCAGGAAGTGGCGGATGCCGTGCTGAAATTCCATCAGAAAGGCCAGATCGAATACATCCCGTTCCCGGATAAGCTGAAAGGGCGTTATCAGGCCTTCACGCAGGCTGACCTGACTAAGCTGCGTGCCGCCGGCTATGACAAGCCGTTCAAAACCGTGGCACAGGGCGTGAGCGAATACATGGCCTGGCTGAACCGCAACGTATAAGGGAACCCGCCCCGGCAATGAAAATTCTGGTTATTGGCCCTTCCTGGGTCGGCGATATGATGATGTCGCAAAGTCTCTATCGCACCCTCAGGGCCGAACATCCTGACGCGGTGATTGACGTCATGGCACCGGCCTGGTGCCGTCCGTTGCTGTCGCGCATGCCGGAAGTGAATCAGGCGCTGGCCATGCCGCTGGGCCATGGCGCGCTGGCGCTGGGTGAGCGGCGTCGGCTGGGACACGCGCTGCGGGCCAGCGGGTACGATCGCGCTTACGTGCTCCCTAACTCATTTAAATCAGCGCTGGTGCCGTTTTTCGCCGGCATTAAACGCCGCACCGGCTGGCGCGGCGAAATGCGTTACGGCGTGCTCAACGATGTGCGCGTGCTGGATAAAGCGGCGTTTCCGCTGATGGTCGAACGCTACGTGGCGCTGGCTTATGACCAGCCGGTACGCTCGGCGCAGCAGCTGCCGCAGCCGCTGTTATGGCCGCAGCTGCGTGTTGATGAAGAAGAGAAACGCATGACCGCGGCACAGTTCGCGCTGGCCGCCGGACGTCCGATTATCGGCTTCTGCCCGGGCGCAGAGTTCGGCCCGGCCAAACGCTGGCCGCACTACCATTACGCAGCGCTGGCCGAGCAGCTGATCGCCGAAGGCTATCAGGTTGTGCTGTTCGGTTCCGCGAAAGATCGCGAAACCGGCGACGCCATTGTGCACAGCCTGTCCGAAACGGCGCAGGCGCACTGTAAAAATCTGGCCGGCGATACCCAGCTGGAGCAGGCGGTAATCCTGATTGCCCACTGCGCCGCGGTGGTCAGCAATGATTCAGGCCTGATGCACATTGCCGCCGCGCTTAATCGTCCGCTGGTGGCGCTGTATGGCCCGAGCAGCCCTGATTTCACGCCGCCGCTGTCCCATCAGGCACGCATCATCCGCCTGATCACCGGTTACCATAAAGTACGTAAAGGTGATGCGGCAGAAGGCTATCACCAGAGTCTGATCGACATTCAACCCGCCCGCGTTTATCAGGAGCTTAGCGCTCTGCTGCAGCCGGTGCAGGAGTAATCATGCACGTTCTTATTGTGAAAACCTCCTCAATGGGCGACGTGCTCCACACCTTACCGGCCCTGACCGACGCCATGCAGGCCCTGCCGGGCATCCGTTTTGACTGGGTGGTGGAAGAGAACTTCGCGCAGATCCCAGGCTGGCATCCGGCCGTCGACAAGGTGTTGCCGGTGGCTATCCGCCGCTGGCGTAAACACTGGTTTGGCAGCCAGCAGCGCGAAGAGCGCGTCCGTTTCAAGCGCGAACTGCAGTCGCGCCAGTATGACATGGTGATTGATGCGCAGGGGCTGATCAAAAGCGCGGCGCTGGTTACGCGACTGGCAAAAGGCGAGAAGCATGGTCTGGATAGCCGCAGCGCCCGCGAACCCTTTGCCAGCTGGTGGTATGACAAACGCCATGAAATCAGCAAGCAGCAGCATGCGGTAGAGCGCACGCGGGAACTGTTTGCCCGCAGCCTCGGTTACGAAAAACCCGCCGCTCAGGGCGATTACGCCATTGCGCGTCATTTTCTCGCGTCCCTGCCTGCGGATACGGTTCCCTACCTGGTGTTTCTGCATGCCACCACGCGTGATAATAAACACTGGCCGGAGACGCACTGGCGTGAACTGATTGGGCTGATGCAGGCACGCGGGCTGCGGATTAAGCTGCCGTGGGGCGCTGAGCACGAACACCAGCGCGCTCAGCGTCTGGCGCAGGGGTTTGACTTTGTGGACGTGCTGCCGAAACTGACGCTGGAGCAGGTGGCACAACAGCTGGCGGGCGCGCGTGCCGTGGTGTCGGTTGATACCGGATTAAGCCACCTGGCCGCGGCGCTGGACCGCCCCAATATCACGCTGTTTGGCCCGACCGATCCCGGCCTGATTGGCGGATACGGACAGAACCAGCACGCGTTACGGCCTGAGCAGGGCGACAGCATGGCGGATATTCAGCCTGAACGCGTCGTGGCCCTGCTGGACGACATTATCCCTTAACGGTCGCGGCCTGACGTGGCCGCATTGCCTGCTGCCGTTGTGCGTATTCGGTTAATGTCATGCCCTGCGTACGCGTCTGCAGCCAGCTAAACAGCCCTTCCAGATCCTCATACAGGCGCTCAATATCGGCGTCTGTTTTGAACGTCGGGCTGCCATCCGGCATAAATTCTGACGAATGCAGCATAAATTCCACGTAGTCATTGCCCTGGCCGAGCGTCTGTTCAACCACCTTTTTCATCTGCGCCAGATTGCCGCCAACCGGACGCAGCCAGTTCACCGACGGACCACGCTGTTTACCGCGCAGACTGTTCCAGATTTTTTTCAGCTGGCTGGTGAAGGGACCATAGCGGTACTGGATGCTCATCGGCAACTCCAGCAGCGGGCTGTCGCCGGCTCGGGAGATATCGTGAATATCCAGAAAATAGGCATGATCCGGGAAGTGGGTGTAATCCGTACCGCCTGTGCCCTGCGGCGCGCCGGCGGCATTGCGCCAGCTGACGCGCGGCGTCACTGAACAATCCACCTGATAGCCGTTATCGATCAACGCCTGCGCATAGATTTCGTTAAATGCCCAGCGCCCGGCGCGGTGACTGGTCATTTTCTGCTGAAACGCCTGCTCCAGCAGATCGGTCATGCGCGCAACTTTATCGCGCAGGACCGGCTTCGGATACTCGATCAGATAGGGCTGATAGCGCCATTCATCGTCGGTAAGCGCATACTCAGGCGGGCTGTACCAGGCGTGCAGATGCATGCCAATCTCGCCCTGACCGCGCATCAGTAAATCCCGGCCAAATTCCACATAGGCGGGATCGCTCACCATCTCATAATTTGTCAGCCAGGTCGGTTTGAAACCGTACTTTTCGCACAGTGCCTGAAAACGCGGCAAATAGCGGACATTATGCGTGGTCACATGGCCGCTGCGGTTACGCCACAGATTGTCCCCTTCTGTATCCAGGGTAATTAAAAAAGCAGGTTTTTCCATTATTCATCCGGTCACACGGGGTCGCGTTAGCGCTATGGTACGCAACGCGCCTGACAGGCACAACTTTCAGCCCAGGCGCGCACGGTGAGTCGTTCGCGGTATAGCGTCAGTTAAACTAAAATAGATTACACTCATCTCTGATCAGACAAGCGCAAATAAACACGCGGCTTTGCGCTTTTATTTCGTTGACGGCTAATCAATAATTAATTGAATAATCTTATTTTAAATCCTGATGATGCCAGGAATGATAGCAGGTAAGTCTTACCGCAGACTGACCACCAGGGGTAAATAACTTGTCCAGACGCATTTTGATGGTGATTGATGGCCTGCCGGGTGGCGGCGCTGAGAAAGTGGTCCTGACGCTGGCTGAAGGCTTTATCAGCCAGGGCCATCAGGTCTCGATCTTTTCGCTGCGTAAAGTCTGTGATTACCCGATTCCGGCCGGCGTGGATTATCAGGTCATTCTCGATCGCTGTTCGGCACCGTGGCGCAAGCTGACGGAGACGATGCGCCGTGCGCGTCTGCTGGACGCCGCTGTGCGTCAGAGCGAAGCGCGTCAGGGTCGGTTCGACCTTGTGCTGTCCCATCTGCATAAAACCGATCGGATTGTCCGGCAGACGCGGTCACTGGACGATCACCGCACCTGGTTTTGCCTGCACGGTGTATTTTCTGCCTCTTATCTGGCGCGCAAACGCGGCTTTTCGCTCTGGCTGAAGCGTCTGAAAATCCGCCATGTTTATCAGCGCCGTCAGATCGTTGGCGTGTCTCAGTATGTGATTGATGACATGGTCCAGCAGGTGGGTGTGCAACCGCTGCGTACAAAGGTGATCCCCAATCCCTTTGATTTTACCCGTATCCACCAGCTGGCGGCCGAGCCCTGTTCGCTGGCTGGCAGCGATTATCTGCTGCACGTCGGACGCTTTCACGAAACCAAACGGCACGATCGCCTGCTGGAAGCTTACGCGCGGAGCGGCATCAGCGCACCGCTGGTGCTGGTGGGTCAGGGAAGTGAAAAGGCGACGCAAAAATTGCGTGAGCGCGCCAGCAAATTAGGCATCGCAGACCGGGTGCGTTTTGAAGGCTTTCACTGCAATCCTTATCCGTGGATCCGCCATGCGCGCCTGCTTATCGTCAGCTCTGACAGCGAAGGATTCGGCAACGTGCTCATCGAAGCCCTGAGCTGCGGCACGCCAGTGGTTAGTACCAACTGCCCTGGCGGCCCGCGCACGATTCTGAGCGGCGATCTGGCGCGCGGCCTGGCGGAAATGAATGCCGCTTCGCTGGCGGCGAAAATGCAGGAAATCTATGCCCGCCCGCCTGAGTTGCACGATCTGGACTTAAGCATTTATAGTTTGAGCGTTATTTGCCAGCAATACCTGCAGTTACCTCAGGTTGCAGAAGCCTCCTTCTTAACGGCACAACACGTTTCAGATTAACAGGTCTCCCGATATCGGTGTGACCGAATCACAGGGACCGATCATTGACGTATGTAATGCTTTTTATCCTGTTTTCCCCGGTGAAATGGGTCATGAAGTTTTTCCATGGCCGCACGGGGAAAAACCTGGTGATCCAGACCGCCAAAATCGGCGATTTCATTAATATCACGCCGCTGCTCGCCCATCTGGGCAAGAGCGATGCGCTGCTGAGCTACAGCGTGGCTCCGCTGGCCACACGTGATGCCTCCCTGGAACATATCTGGTATATCGAAGACCACCGCTCCGGGCTGATGAAAAAGCTCAGACTGGTGTGGCAGCTGCTCAACCGTTACGACAATATCTATCTGCTGCATCCTACCAATCTCAACCTGTTCATTGCCGCCTGCTGCAACGCCAGCAACAAACAGTTTCTGTCCAGCTACCGGCGTAAAGGGTATCAGGGGCTGTTTTATCTCACTGCCAGCGGCGTGGTGCAGCATGAAAAGAACACCTTAACGCTGGAAAACTATCTGAAGCTGGCGGACCGTTCGTTCACTAAAGAGAGCTATCCCAAGCATGCCACCCTGCCCCTGTGGCAGCCGGAGACGCTGCCGCCGGAGATCTTCCAGCACCCGGGTCTCCGCATCGGTATCAGCGTGACAGCCGGTAATCAGGCAAAAACCATTCCGCCGGCCATCTGGAAACGGCTGTTTGATCACCTGGACGACCTGCCCTGCACCTTTTTTGCCTTCGGCGCACCGAATGAACAATCCCGGGTGCAGGAGTTAATTAAGATGACGGGCCAGCGCGACAATCTGGTGAGCCTGGTGGGGAAAATTCCGCTGGAAGCGCTGCCCGCTGCGATAGCGGAAATGGATTTCTATATCGCGTCAGATTCCGGGAACGTCTATATTGCGGATGCACAGCAGGTTCCGGTGATACTGATTTATGGTCCCTGCTGCGTTGAGGAGCAAAGGCCATTGGGCGATGTGCTGCTGATTGGGCCTAATCATATTGCCCCCTCCTCTTTTGTCTTTGCTGCTCAGTACAAGTTTGCTCATCCGGTTGAACAGCTGTTTGAACTGGATCAGCGCAAGCTCGATGATATTCATGATTTTATTCGCGCCCGGCAGCAGCAGCGGCTGGCACGACGGAACAACGAATCCTTACCATGACACTGCAGTCCGATAGCGCTTCACCTTTACTCAGCCTGATTATTCCCATGTTTAATGCCGGCGATGATTTCACCGCCTGCATAGAGGCGCTGCTGGCGCAAACCCTGACCTCTCTGGAAATCATCATCGTGGATGACGGTTCCACCGACGGCTCCGGGGCCCGCGCCGATGCCGTCGCGCAGCAGCACCCGCACGTGAAGGTGATTCATCAGGCGAATGGCGGTGTCTCACGCGCGCGTAACGCCGGGCTGCAGATAGCGCGGGGCAAATATGTCAGCTTCCCGGATGCCGATGACACCATGAAACCGGCGATGTATCAGACGCTGGTAGAGATGGCTGAGCGCGACGATCTTGACGCCGCGCAGTGCAACGCCGAGTGGTTCTTTAAGGCCAGCCAGACCATTAAACCGCTGATTCCGCTGGACCGGCTCACCAGCACTGGCGTGCTGAGCGGTCCGGAATGGCTTAACACCGCGCTGAAAACCCGGCGTTATATGCACGTCGTCTGGCTGGGCATCTACCGTCGCGCCTTGATTGAACAGCTGGGTCTGTTGTTTGAGCCTGGCCTGCATCATCAGGACATTCCCTGGACCACCGAATTTATGCTGAACGCCCGCCGCGTGCGCTATACCGATGCCGTGCTGTACCGCTATTACATGCATGACGCGTCGATCAGCAATCGCAAACGCACCGGCCAGCGCAACGTTGAGTATCAGCGTCACTACCTGAAAATTGCGCGTATGCTGGAGGAGATTAACCAGCGTTACCGCCATCAGGTAACAATCTATCCGTCGTTTCACTATCAGGTAACGCGGGAAGCGCTGAGTGTCTGCCACTCAATTCGTCGGGAACCCGAAGCAGACGCGCGTCAGGCGATGATTGCCGACCTGTTTGAAAGTGGCACCCACAAGCGCATGTTGCGCAACGCGCGGGGCGTACGCCAGTGGTATCAGCTGCTGTTGTGGCTCAGCCGGATTTATCGCTGGCGCAACAAATAAGCACCAGGCCTGGCTTTAACCCCTTCCGGGTTTGCCCTACAATCAGCTCACTGAATTCTGAGATGATTTGAGTATGGCAAGCCCGATTCCAGCCCAGTTCGCACCGCAAAATATTCTGCTGATCAAGCTGCGCCACCATGGCGATATGCTGCTGACCACGCCCGCCATTAACGCCCTGCGCGCCCGTTACCCGCAGGCCAACATCGACGTGCTGCTGTATAAAGAAACCCGCCCGATGCTGGAAGCGCACCCGGCTATTCGGCAGTTGCACATCATTGACCGCAACTGGAAAAAAGCGGGCGGCTGGCAGAAGTTTCGTCATGAGCTGGCACTGGTCACCGCAGTGCGCGCCTGCCATTACGATGTAGTGATTAACCTGGCCGACCAGTGGCGCAGTGCCATTATCACCGGCTTATCGGGTGCGCCGGTACGCATCGGTTTTGCCTTCAATAAACGCAATAACGCCTTCTGGCGCGCCTGCCATAACTACCGCGTTTCTACGGCACAGCATGGGCAGCTGCATACCGTGGAGCAAAACATGGCCGCGCTGCAGCCGCTGGGCATAGCGGCGGCGGGGGCCAGAGCGTCGATGCATTTCAGCGCCGCCGACCAGCAGAAAGTGCAGCAGATGTTAACCGCAGCGCACGTCAACGGCCCGTTTGTCGTCGTGCAGCCAACGTCGCGCTGGGTGTTCAAGTGCTGGGAAGATGAGAAAGTGGCGCAGCTGATAGAAGCCCTGACGGCAGACGGTCGTACCGTGGTGCTGACCGCCGCGCCCGATCAGAAAGAGCTGGCGATGATCAGCCATATCCAGTCGCTGTGCCGCAGCCAGAATGTGGTGTCGCTGGCCGGCGAGCTGTCGCTGCCACAGCTCGCCGCCCTGATCGATGCCGCCCGGCTCTTTATCGGCGTGGATTCTGCGCCGATGCACATGGCCGCCGCACTGGAAACGCCCTGCCTGGCGCTGTTTGGCCCGACCAAGCTGCAGCACTGGCGGCCGTGGGGCGAAAACAACCGGGTAATCTGGGCTGGCGATTATGCCCCGCTGCCGTCACCGGATTCGATTGATACGAAAACTGAACAACGCTACCTGTCGGCCATCCCGGTTGCGGATGTGATTGCCGCGGCAAGGAATTTTTTGCATGACTAAATTACGTCTGGCGATTGTCCGGCAGAAATACCGCCCGGACGGCGGTGCCGAGCGGTTTATTTCACGTGCGCTTGAGGCGCTCGACAGCGATCAGCTTGATCTCAATATCATTACCCGCAGCTGGCAGGGCACGCCGAATCCGGCCTGGCACCTGCACATCTGTAATCCGGCGAAATGGGGCCGTATTTCCCGCGAGCGCGGTTTCGCCCGCGCGGCGCGCGCCTGCTGGGAGCGCGAGCAGTTCGATATTGTGCAGAGCCATGAACGCATCGCCGGCTGCGATATTTTCCGTGCCGGTGACGGCGTGCATCGCGTCTGGCTGGAACAGCGCGCGCGCATTGTCTCTCCGTGGCAGCGCCTCAGCCCTTATCACCGCTATGTGCTGCAGGCAGAAGCAGAGATGTTTAACGCGCCCACGCTGAAAGCGGTGATCTGTAATTCAGAGATGGTGAAACAGGATATTCTGCGTCACTTCTCGCTGGATGCCGGCAGGATTCATGTCATTCACAACGCGATCGACAGCTCGCGTTTCCAGCCGGCCACCGATGCGCTGCGTCAGGCTGCGCGTCAGCAACTGACGCTGCCGCAGGCGGCGACAGTGATGATTTATGTCGGCTCCGGCTTTGAGCGCAAAGGGCTGAAGGCCGCCATTGAAGCCGTTGCCCGCAGCGACCGCTACCTGATTGTCGTCGGTCAGGACAAACATCTGTCGCGCTATCAGCAGCTGGCCAGCCAGCTCAACTGCTCTGACAGGTTACGCTTCGTGGGCGTGCAGCAGGATGTGCAGCCGTTCTACCATGCCGCCGATGCGCTGCTGCTGCCGACGCTGTACGATCCGTTCCCGAATGTGGTGCTGGAAGCCATGGCGTGCGGCCTGCCGGTGATCACCAGTACCGGCTGCGGTGGGGCGGAATTTATCACTGCTGGTCAGGAAGGCTTTGTCTGCGATGCGCTGGATATCAGGGCGTTAAGCGAAGCCGTCAACGCCATACCGCCACTTTCACGGGATTCCGCGATGGGCGAGGCGGCACGACGCAGAATTCTGCCTTTTGGACCGCAGCGGCTGGCACAGTCACTGACATCGCTCTATCAGCAGGTGCTGAACACCCGCTGACGAAGTGGTATGAGCAGGCGGCTGATTTCTGTTAATATGCCGCCTTTCATGTGTTTTTTGACGCGATTGTGTCGTAACGATAACTATGACGACTCTCTACACAGCCCTGCTCTACCTGATTCAGCCACTCATCTGGCTGCGCCTGTGGCTGCGCGGTCGAAAAGCACCGGCCTATCGCAAACGCTGGGCGGAACGCTACGGCTACTGCAGCGGAAAAGTGGAACCGCACGGTATTGTGCTGCATTCGGTTTCCGTGGGAGAAACCCTGGCAGCCGTGCCGCTGGTGCGGGCGCTGCGCCATCGTTATCCGACGCTGCCGATCACCGTCACCACCATGACGCCGACCGGCTCCGAGCGCGCGCAGTCCGCGTTCGGCAAAGATGTGCACCACGTTTACCTGCCTTACGACTTGCCCGGCTCCATCAACCGTTTCCTCGACACCGTGAATCCGCGCCTGGTGATCATCATGGAAACCGAGCTGTGGCCCAACATTATCCGTATTCTGCATCAGCGCCAGATTCCGCTGGTGATCGCCAACGCGCGCCTCTCAGAGCGCTCGGCCCGAGGGTATAAAAAACTCGGCGGTTTCATGCGCGATCTGCTGCAGCGCATTACGCTGATTGCCGCGCAGAATGCCGAAGATGGCGACCGTTTTCTCAGCCTCGGGCTGAAACGTTCGCACCTGGCGGTGACCGGCAGCCTCAAATTTGATATTTCCGTCACGCCGGAGCTGGCAGCGCGGGCCGTTACGCTGCGCCGTCAGTGGGCTTCACGCCGCCCGGTGTGGATCGCCACCAGCACCCATGAAGGTGAAGAAGCCATCGTGCTGGACGCCCACCGTCAGCTGCTGCAGCACTTCCCGGATTTGCTGCTGATACTGGTGCCACGTCATCCGGAGCGCTTCAAAGATGCCTGCGATCTGACACAAAAACGCGGTTTCAGCTTCACCCTGCGCAGCAGTGGCGAAATCCCGTCCGGCGCCACCCAGGTGGTGATCGGCGACACTATGGGTGAACTGATGCTGCTTTACGGCATTGCCGATCTGGCGTTTGTCGGCGGCAGCCTGACAGAACGCGGCGGACATAATCCGCTGGAACCGGCAGCGCATGCTATTCCGGTGCTGATGGGGCCGCACACCTGGAACTTCAAAGATATCTGCGCCAAATTACAGCAGGCCGAAGGGCTAATTACCGTCACTGACGCGGCCTCGCTGGAAAAACAGGTCGCCAACCTGCTGCAGGATGATGACTACCGCCGCTATTATGGTCGCCATGCCGTAGAGGTGCTGCATCAGAATCAGGGCGCACTGCAGCGTCTGCTACAGTTACTCGAACCGCATTTACCGCCACGGGCCCATTAACGCATGTCACAACGCCAACGCCTCTCTGTGGTGATGATCGCCAAAAACGAAGCGGAACTGCTGCCGGAGGCGCTGGACTCGGTCAGCTGGGCCGATGAAATTGTGCTGCTGGATGCCGGCAGCCGCGACGCCACTGCAGACGTGGCGCGCGCGCACGGTGCTCAGGTCTATCAGGCCGATGCCTGGGCTGGCTTTGGCAGGCAGCGCCAGCGCGCGCAGGCGTTTGCCACCGGCGATATGATCCTGATGCTCGACGCCGATGAGCGCGTCACGCCTGAACTGCGCCGCGCCATTGAGCAGGTGCTGGTGCAGCCCCCGTCCGACACGGTCTACAGCCTGGGCCGCAGCAATCTGTTTCTGGGCCGCTTTATGCGCCACAGCGGCTGGTATCCGGACCGCGTCATGCGCCTTTATCCGCGCCATCTCAGCTACAACGATAATCTGGTGCATGAATCTCTGGAGACGCAGGGCGCACCGGTGGTGGCGCTGACCGGGGATTTACAGCATCTGACCTGTCGCGATTTGATCGCTTTCCAGCGCAAGCAGATGAATTATGCGGAAGCCTGGGCGCAGGAGCGTTTTCAGCGCGGCAAACAGTGTGGTCTGTTCTCGATTTTCAGCCATACGGCAGGCGCGTTTCTTAAGACGCTGCTGCTGCGTGCGGGTTTCCTTGATGGCAGACAGGGCTGGATTCTGGCGGTGGTCAATGCGCAATACACCTTCAATAAATATGCGGCGCTGTGGGCGCTGCACCACACGGTAAAACAGGGTCGCGTATGAGCACAAAAGCGATTTATCCCGGTACGTTTGATCCCATTACGCTGGGCCATCTGGATATTGTTACCCGGGCGGCGCAGATGTTCGACCGCATTGTGCTGGCCATCGCCGCCAGCCCCAGCAAAAAGCCGCTGTTCAGTCTGGATGAACGCGTGGATTTGGCGCGCCAGGTCACCGCGCATCTGGCCAATGTCGAGGTAGTGGGATTCAGCGATCTGATGGCGAACTTTGCCCAGGCGCAGCAGGCCACGGTGCTGGTGCGCGGCCTGCGCGCGGTATCGGATTTCGAATATGAAATGCAGCTGGCGCACATGAACCGCCACCTGATGCCCACGCTGGAGAGCGTCTTTCTGATGCCGTCTGAAGGCTTTTCGTTCGTCTCTTCGTCGCTGGTAAAAGAGGTGGCGCGTCACCAGGGCGATGTGCAGGCATTTCTGCCTGCTGTTGTTCATCAGGCGCTGCTGGCGAAGCTGGCGCAGCCCTGATCAGTGCTGACAGTGCGGGCACCAGAAGGTGCTGCGCTGGCCGTGTCTGCCGCTGATAATCGGCGTCCCGCAGACGCGGCAGGGTTCACCCGCCCGGCCGTATACCTGCAGCTGCTGAGCAAAGTAGCCCGGTTTACCATCGGTTTGCAGGAAATCCCGCAGGGTGGTGCCGCCCTGCTCAATCGAACGCAACAGCACCGCTTTGATGGTATTTGCCAGCAGTTCCGCTTCGGCTTCGCTCAGGCTCTGCGCCGGACGATCGGGCAGGATCCCGGCGGTAAAAAGCGATTCGCTGGCGTAGATATTGCCAACGCCGACCACCACCTTGTTATCCATCAGCCACTGTTTAATCACCGTGCGCTTGCCGCGAGATTTTTCAAACAGCCACGCCCCGCTGAACGTATCGCTGAGCGGTTCCGGCCCCAGATGCGCCAGCACGCTGCTGCCAGCCAGATCCGGTGCCCACAGCCAGGCGCCAAAGCGACGCGGATCGGTATAGCGCAGCACTTTGCCGTTGCTCATCACTAAATCCACATGGTCATGCTTCGCCGCTGGCTGCTCGCCGGGCAACACGCGCAGGCTGCCGGACATGCCGAGGTGAATGATAATCCAGCCGTGCGGCAGCTCCAGCAACAGGTATTTGGCGCGACGCTGCACGCTGAGCACCGGCTGGTCGCTCAGCGTATGGATTTCATGGGAAACCGGCCAGCGCAGGCGCGGGTTACGCACGATAGCGTGCAGGATGGTTTCACCTGCCAGGTGGGGCTCAATACCGCGTCGGCTGGTTTCTACCTCAGGTAATTCAGGCATCTCATCTCCTCAACGTAGCGCAGAAACAAAAAACCCGGCCGGAGCCGGGTTTTTCGCAAGAACACTAAAATTACTTAATTTTAGCTTCTTTGTAGATCACGTGCTGACGTACAACCGGATCGAACTTTTTCAGTTCCAGTTTCTCAGGTTTAGTACGTTTGTTCTTCGTGGTGGTATAGAAGTGACCTGTACCAGCAGAGGAAACCAGCTTGATCTTCTCACGAATACCTTTAGCCATGATTCAGTTCCTTAGTACTTCTCACCACGGGCGCGGATTTCGGCCAGAACCGTATCGATGCCCTTTTTATCAATAACACGCATACCTTTAGCAGATACACGCAGAGTAACGAAGCGCTTCTCGCTCTCAACCCAGAAACGGTGAGAGTGCAGGTTCGGCAGGAAACGGCGTTTCGTCGCGTTCAATGCGTGGGAACGGTTGTTACCGGTCACCGGACGCTTTCCAGTTACCTGGCAGACTCGTGACATTTCTATTCTCCAAAAATCAAATCAGCTCGAGCTTTAAAAACTAGGTTTTGGCCGCCTCGTCAGGCCTTAGCCCGCCAGGCGAGTTCCATGTGAACCCGCTAAGCTGGCCCAAACGCCAAACCCGAGATTCTCAAAGGTGGCGTAGTATACGCCGCTCAGCCCAAGTGCTCAAGTCCCGAACAAATAAAGATCCCTTCGGATCGCGTAAAAACGCCTCATTTCTGCCCGATTGACACCGGAAATCACAGCCAGCCGCGTTCGGCAAAGGAGGTAAACTCGCCGTGGCCAATCACCAGGTGATCTAACAGGCGAATATTCAGCAGCGCACAGGCCTGCGCCACCTTACCGGTAATTTCACGATCGGCGCGACTGGGTTCTGCCCGCCCGGAGGGGTGATTGTGCGCCAGAATTACTGCGGCGGCGTTGAGCTTCAATGCTTCACGCACGATTTCACGCGGATGTACCTCTACACTGGCTATGGAGCCGGAAAACATCTTCTGTGCCTGTAAGACCCGATGCTGGTTGTCGAGAAACAGCGCCATAAAGATTTCCCGTTCCTGATGCGCCAGCACGCTTTGCAGGTAGTGGCGCGTGACCTGCGGGTTCTCCATCACATTTTCCCGCGCCAGCTGGCTGGCAAAAAAGCGTCGTCCCAGTTCGGCAATCGCATGCAGCTGCGTCAGCTTGGCACTGCCCACGCCTTTGATCTGCGCCAGTTCCTCTTTACTGGCCGTCATAATACGGTACAGCGAGCCGAACTCATTCAGCATCTGTCGTGCCAGTGTCATCACGCTGGTGCCGCAGATACCCGTGCGCAGAAAGATCGCCAGCAGCTCCGCATCGCTCAGCGCTTCCGCCCCCAGCAGCAGCAGTTTTTCCCGTGGTGCCAGTTCCGTCATCGTTGCCTCCTCCCTGCGTTGCGGCGATTCTGCGCCAGTCGCCGCCGCCCCGCCAGCAGCAGAAGGTGAATTCCCGAGCCGGCTCGCAAAGGGCGCAGGCAGTGAAAAGGCGACGCCGGCATTTTGTGATAAAGTTGCGCCTATCTGCCGCGTCTGATGCGGCATTCTGCATTGAGTTGAGGCGAACAACATGATGGGATTAGCCGGAAAAAAAATTCTGCTGGGCGTGAGCGGCGGCATTGCTGCTTACAAAGCGCCGGAACTGGTGCGTCGTCTGCGCGACCGGGGTGCCGAGGTGCGCGTCATGATGACGGAAGCCGCAAAAGCCTTTATCACACCGCTCAGCCTGCAGGCGGTTTCCGGTTATCCGGTGTTTGATGACCTGCTTGACCCGGCGGCCGAAGCCGCCATGGGCCACATCGAGCTGGCTAAATGGGCCGATCTGATTCTGCTGGCCCCGGCCAGCGCAGACCTGATTGCCCGCATTACGGCTGGCATGGCCAACGATCTTGTCACCACGGCCTGTCTGGCCAGCGCTGCCCCACTGGCGATTGTGCCGGCCATGAATCAGCAGATGTATCGCGCGGCGGTAACCCAGGAAAATCTGCAGCGCCTGGCGCAGCGTGGCGTCCTGATCTGGGGCCCGGACAGCGGCAGCCAGGCGTGTGGCGATGTCGGGCCAGGACGTATGCCTGACCCGCTGGCCATTGTGGCGCATGCGCTGGAGTGGGCTGCGCCCGTCAACGATCTGCAACATCTCAATATTATGATCACCGCCGGTCCAACCCGCGAAGCGCTTGACCCGGTGCGGTACATCAGCAACCACAGCTCCGGCAAAATGGGGTATGCCATTGCCGCCGCCGCCGCACAGCGCGGCGCTCACGTCACGCTGATTTCAGGGCCGGTGGCTCTGCCGGTGCCTGCAGGCGTTACGCGCGTGGATGTCACCAGCGCGCTGGAGATGGAAGCCGCGGTGATGGCGCAAATCCGGCAACAACATATTTTCATTGCCAGCGCCGCCGTGGCAGACTACCGCGCGGCGAATATCGCCGCAGAAAAAATCAAAAAACAGGGTGACGACGATAACGTCACGCTACAGCTGGTGAAGAACACGGATATTGTCGCTGGTGTCGCCGCGCTGACCACGCAGCGCCCCTACGTGGTGGGATTTGCTGCCGAAACCCAGAATGTGGAAGAATACGCCCGGCAAAAACGGGTGCGAAAAAATCTGGACCTGATTTGCGCCAATGATGTGGCGCAGGCCGGGCACGGCTTCAATAGCGACACCAATGCTCTTCACCTTTTTTGGCAGGAAGGAGAGAAAGTCTTACCGCTCAGCGATAAGACGCTCCTTGGCCAACAATTAATAGATGAGATTGTCAGCCGTTATGATGAAAAAAATCGACGTTAAAATTCTGGATGCGCGCGTAGGACGCGAATTCCCCCTGCCGGCGTATGCCACCTCCGGCTCAGCCGGTCTGGATCTGCGCGCCTGTCTGGACAGCGCGCTGGAAATTACGCCGGGAATGACCACGCTGGTGCCAACCGGCCTGGCGATTCACATTGCTGATCCGAGCCTCGCGGCGGTGATTCTGCCGCGCTCCGGGCTGGGCCATAAGCACGGTATCGTCCTTGGCAATCTGGTAGGGCTGATTGACTCCGATTACCAGGGCCAGCTGATGGTTTCTGTCTGGAACCGCGGCCAGGAGAGTTTCACGCTGCAACCGGGCGATCGTCTGGCGCAGCTGGTCTTTGTGCCGGTCGTACAAGCCGAGTTTAATCTGGTGGAAGATTTTGACGCCAGCGATCGCGGCGCGGGCGGTTTCGGTCACTCAGGCCGTCAGTAATACGCTCACTTTTCGCTTAGCCATCTTTTTTATTTCCTGTCGCCACGGTCGCTTTGTCTGTGGCAGACGAGGCAGTATTGCCTGTTTTTGAACAATTTCAGGGGTCTTGAAGGTCATGGCAGAAAAAAAAGCCGCGAAACGGAACCGTCGCGAAGAAATTTTACAGGCGCTGGCGCAGATGCTGGAGTCTGGCGATGGCAGCCAGCGCATCACCACCGCCAAGCTGGCGGCCAGCGTGGGCGTATCAGAAGCGGCGTTATACCGGCATTTTCCCAGTAAAACCCGTATGTTTGACAGCCTGATCGAGTTTATTGAAGACAGTCTGATTACCCGCATCAATCTCATCCTGAAAGATGAAAAAGAGACGCTGGTGCGCCTGCGCCTGATTGTGCAGCTGATTCTTGGCTTTGGTGAGCGTAATCCCGGACTGACGCGTATCCTCACCGGCCATGCGCTGATGTTTGAACAGGATCGCCTGCAGGGACGGATTAACCAGCTGTTTGAGCGCATTGAAGTGCAGCTGCGTCAGGTGATGCGCGAGAAGAAAATGCGAGACGGCGAAGGCTTCAGCAACGATGAAGCGCTGCTGGCCAGCCAGCTGCTGGCGTTTTGTGAAGGGCTGTTGTCCCGCTATGTCCGCTCTGAATTCCGCTATCGTCCTACTACGGATTTCGAAAGCCGCTGGCCGCTGATTGCCGCGCAGCTGGTGTAACGAAGCGCGGCAACGCACGCGCCACGGCGGTTTTATGCGGCGCGTAATACGCCGCCGGTGCGTTAAATACCGTACTCGTTGCGATAGGCGCGCACTTTAGCCAGATGGTCGGCCAGTTCCGGTTTCTCTTCCAGATAATCAATCAGCTCACTCAGGGTAATGATCGCGGTGACTTTACATTTATAGTCGCGCTCCACTTCCTGAATGGCTGAAATCTCGCCGCGGCCGCGCTCCTGGCGATCGAGAGAAATCAGCACGCCTGCCAGCGTGGCGTTGTGGGCGCTGATGATATCCATGGATTCACGAATGGCAGTGCCTGCGGTGATAACATCGTCCACCAGCATGACTTTGCCCTGCAGCGGGCTGCCCACCAGCAATCCGCCTTCACCATGATCTTTGGCTTCTTTGCGGTTGAAGCAGTACGGCACGTCGCGGTCATGATGGTCAGCCAGCGCCACAGCCGTGGTGGTCGCAATCGGAATGCCTTTGTAGGCCGGGCCAAACAGCAGATCAAAATCCACGCCGCCATCCACCAGCGCCTGCGCATAGAAACGCCCCAGCAGAGCCAAATCACGGCCGCTGTTGAACAGACCGGCGTTAAAGAAATAAGGACTCTTACGGCCGGATTTCAGGGTGAACTCACCAAATTTCAGCACCCCTTTGTTCAGGGCGAATTCAATAAACTGACGCTGCCAGGCTTTCATTTCTTACTCCTCAACGTTTAAATAAAGAAAAGGCGACTCTGTGGTCGCCTTATTACATCAATTTGCTAATGCGGCTTTCTGTGCCTGAATCAGCTGCTCAATGCCGCCTCGCGCCAGCGCCAGCAGCTGCAGCAACTCATCATGGCTGAACGGCTCACCTTCCGCCGTGCCCTGCACTTCAATCATGCGGCCATCTTCCGTCATCACGACGTTCATGTCGGTTTCGGCGGCGGAATCTTCGGTATATTCCAGATCGCACACAGCAACGCCACCGACAATGCCCACGGAGATGGCAGCGACCATGCCTTTCATCGGACTGGCTTTTAATTTGCCAGCGGCCACCAGCGCATTCAGCGCATCGGCCAGCGCCACGCAGGCACCGGTGATGGAGGCCGTACGGGTGCCGCCATCAGCCTGAATGACATCGCAATCCAGCGTAATGGTATATTCACCCAGCGCGTTGAGATCGACGGCGGCACGCAGTGAACGGGCGATAAGGCGCTGAATCTCCAGCGTTCGTCCGCCCTGTTTGCCTTTGGCGGCTTCACGCGCCATGCGGCTGTGGGTAGAACGCGGCAGCATGCCATATTCTGCGGTCACCCAGCCCTGACCTTTGCCTTTCAGAAAACGCGGTACGCCTTCCTCGACAGTAGCGGTGCACAGCACTTTGGTTTCACCAAACTCGACAAGGACCGAGCCTTCCGCATGTTTGGTGTAGTGGCGAGTGAGGGTGACGGGACGCACTTCAGAAGTGCTACGGCCTGCTGGACGCATGGTTTCTCTCCGGCTTGCTTGAGTTTGGCTGCGCATTATACGGACTTCACGCGCGGCTGTCCTGCCCCTGTGCACTGGCCCGAAGCGAGCCACACACCAGCGTATCCACACGCATCACGTCGGGCTGTGCAAACCGGCGCTGATAAAGGACGCGCAGCGTATCTATACGTTCGGAGCTGGCGCGATCCGGCGGATGAACGATCACCAGCGCTTGACGGGTTTCGTGTTGCGCCATCCCCTGATAGAGGGTGTAGCGGCCGGCAAACTGCGGCGCCACTTCCTGCGCTTCAAACTGCTGCCATGCGCTTGCACTCACCGGCGCACCGTCAGCCCGCGTCATGGTCAGCCATAGCGTGGTTTGCATCATGATCTCGCCGCTGCCGCACACCGCAACCGGCGCATTGTGGGGTGGAATTTGCTGGAGCGGTGGCGCGGAAGGCGCCTGGCATCCGGCCAGTAATAGCGCAAAGCCTGACGGCAGCGCCAGTTTTCTCAACATCATTATCTCTGCGGGTCAGGTTTTCTCTTTCTGTCATCATAGAAGTCCGCAGGCCATTCCGTCACCCTTTTCATCGCTTATCTCTGCAGGACTGACGCGCCACCGCGGCGGGCCGCGGTTTGCCTTCTCCGGCACGCGGAGGGCGTGCGCGCCGCGCGGCCGGCAAAACGTTATGCCTATCATGGCCCGGCGGGCGCCGCTATAATCCGGTAAACATTCCTGAAATGAGTACACGCTTATGATCCGCAGTATGACCGCCTACGCCCGTCGCGAAATAAAAGGCAGCTGGGGCAGCGCCGCCTGGGAGCTGCGTTCGGTAAACCAGCGCTATCTGGAAACCTATATTCGCCTGCCTGAGCAGTTTCGCAGCCTTGAGCCGGTGATTCGCGAACGCATTCGTCATCGCCTGACGCGCGGTAAAATTGAATGCAACCTGCGTTTTGATGCTGACGCCAGCGCACAGGGCGAACTGCAGCTGAATGAATCGCTGGCAAAACAGCTGGTGCAGGCGGCGAACTGGGTCAAAATGCAGAGCGACGAAGGCGCGATCAATCCGCTGGATATTCTGCGCTGGCCGGGCGTGATGACTGCGCAGGAGCAGGATCTGGATGCGATTAACGCCGAGCTGCTTTCCGCCCTGGACGGCGCGCTGGATGACTTTATCGTGGCGCGTGAAAGCGAGGGCAACGCACTGAAGGCGCTGATTGAGCAGCGTCTGGCCGGTGTGACAGAGGAAGTACGCAAAGTGCGTGCGCAGATGCCGGAAGTGCTGAAGTGGCAGCGCGAGCGTCTGGTGAGCAAGCTGGAAGAGGCTGAAGTGCAGCTGGAAAACAATCGCCTGGAGCAGGAACTGGTGATGATGGCACAGCGTATCGACGTCGCCGAAGAGCTGGACCGCCTGGATGCGCATGTTAAAGAGACCTATAACATCCTGAAAAAGAAAGAAGCCGTTGGCCGCCGCCTCGACTTTATGATGCAGGAATTCAACCGCGAATCCAATACGCTGGCTTCCAAATCGATCAACGCTGATATTACCGCTTCCGCCATTGAGCTGAAGGTGCTGATTGAGCAGATGCGCGAGCAGATTCAGAATATTGAGTAACGCTTCACGCGATCTCGCGTTGTCTCACTAAGTCTCGTCAGGATAAAAAGGCCATTGTAAGTTATGGCCTTTTTGTTTTATATAGTCTCATATCGTATCACTACAGCGCGTGCTCTGCGTGTACTTAAAGGTGTACTTATTCAGATTTAAGTACACACGTTTAAGTACACCCCTTCTGATGATGAGAGACATATGGGAAAACTGACAGACATACAAATCCGTACATGGATTAGAAACAATGAGCACTTTGCGGGTCGCTCTGACGGGAATGGTCTATACATCTGTTTCCCAGAGACTTATAGCGCCCCATTCTGGCGATTTCGCTACAAAATGGCGGGCAAAGCCAGAGTTATGTTGATTGGCTATTACTCCAGTATTTCGCTCGCTAAAGCGCGGGAAATGGCTAAAGAACTTTCTGCCCGTGTTGCTCTGGGACATGACGTAGCGGGAGAGAAGCAGGAACGTAAGGCTGAAGCGCTGAAGAAGATGGAGGAGGAGAAACATGCGCTCCGCGTTTCAGAACTGGCGGCAGAATACTTTGAACGTCAGATCCTCAATCGGTGGAAGCACCCTGACATTCTGCGCCGCCGCATAGACAAAGACATCAACCCGGCAATCGGGAATCACAGAATCGAAGATGTTAAACCATGGCATATCGACGATATGCTACAAAAAATCGTCCAACGTGGCGCGCCTACAGTTGCTAATGACGTGCTTCGCTGGACTCGCCGTATTTTTGATTACGGTATCAAGCGACATATGCTTGAAAGCAATCCTACTAGTGCTTTTGAAATCTCAGATGCTGGCGGACAAGAGCAAAGCAGAGAACGCTGGCTGAGCCGTGACGAATTGATGAAGCTCTTTCAGGCTATGCCCATGACAAAAGGTTTCTCACGTCAAAACGAGTTGACAATGAAGCTTCTGCTGGTGTTTTGCTGCCGTAAAATGGAGCTTTGCGGTGCGCGTTGGGAGGAGTTCGATCTTGATGAAGCGGTCTGGCACTTACCCGCAGAACGAGTTAAGAATGGTGATGCGATTGATATTCCGATTCCTACACCAGCTCTTGAATGGCTGAAAGAACTCCATCAGATGTCCTGCAATAGCCAATGGGTGCTTCCGGCGAGAAAGATGCAGCACCGGATGATTCCACATATTCAAGAAAGCACACTGCCTGTTGCGTTGAGCAAGGTGAAGGGTAACCTCCCCAACGTACCTAATTTTACAATTCATGATTTTCGACGCACCGCGCGATCGCATCTGGCCGCGTTAGGGGTTGATCCGGTAGTTGCAGAACGCTGCCTGAACCACAGAATCAAAGGCGTTGAGGGTATTTACAACCGTTATCAGTATTTTGATGAGAGAAGGCAAGCGCTTGAACAGTGGGCTGACTTGCTTGTTTCTTTAGAAAAAGGCGAGGGCTACGACGTAATGCCGTTGAGGAAGAGTATTGCGTAAGATATATAGACAAATCTGATTATCAGCTAGGTGATATGCGTCAAACGACTCATTAGGATTTTCACTTCCATAACGATTCAGGGCCAATTTTTAATCGGCATTTGATTGACCTGCTCCCCGTTGATTAATACACCGTGATGTTAGTAATGTCTTCATAAGTCACATGAGGACGTCCCCATGAAGAAGCGATTTTCCGACGAACAGATCATCAGTATTCTCCGCGAGGCAGAAGCCGGGGTTTCGGCCCGGGAACTCTGCCGCAAGCATGCTATTTCAGACGCCACCTTCTACACCTGGCGCAAGAAGTTTGGCGGCATGGAAGTCCCCGAAGTGAAGCGGCTCAAGTCGCTTGAAGAGGAGAATGCCCGCCTCAAGAAGCTGCTCGCTGAAGCCATGCTGGATAAGGAGGCGCTTCAGGTGGCTCTGGGCCGAAAGTTCTGACGACAGACCAGAAGCGGGAAGCCGTGGAAGTCATGTGTGAGGCCGCAGGTCTGTCGCAACGTCGTGCCTGCAGGCTGGCAGGCTTGCCCCTGTCGACCTGCCGTTATTCGGCTCAGCGTCCGGCTGCTGACGCGTTGCTGTCCCTACGCATTACAGAGCTGGCACTTGAACGCCGCCGCTTTGGCTACCGGCGCATCTGGCAGTTACTGCGCCGGGAAGGCCTTCACGTCAACCACAAGCGGGTATACCGCATCTATCATCTCAACGGCCTGGGTGTAAAGCGCAGGCGACGCCGCAAGGGGCTGGCGACTGAGCGGCTTCCGCTTCTTCGTCCGGATGCGCCGAACCTGACATGGTCAATGGATTTTGTCATGGATGCTCTTGCCAGCGGCCGCCGGGTTAAGTGTCTGACCTGCGTGGATGATTTCACGAAGGAGTGTCTGACGATCACCACGGCATTCGGGATTACAGGCGTTCAGGTGACACGCATTCTGGACAGCATTGCGCTGTTTCGTGGCTATCCTGCAACGATAAGAACTGATCAGGGTCCGGAGTTTACCTGCCGTGCGCTGGATCAATGGGCCTTTGAACATGGTGTTGAGTTGCGCTTAATCCAGCCAGGCAAGCCAACGCAGAACGGATTTATTGAGAGCTTCAATGGCCGCTTCCGGGATGAATGTCTGAATGAACACTGGTTCAGCGATATTCTTCATGCCCGGGAAATCATTAATGACTGGCGGCAGGATTATAACGAGTGTCGACCACATTCATCTCTGGATTACCAGACGCCAGCTGAATTTGCAGCAGGCTGGCGAGACGGGAAATATGAAGAAAAACCAACCGACATTACTAACTGAAGGTTGTATCTAATCCTGGGGGCAGGTCACGTATATTGTTGCGGTTTTTTAGAGGTTCACTCATGACTAATCATTCTCGTGATTAAAATAAGATTTTTTCCGACCTGAGGCATTCTCATTTTACATTACAGCTTCTGCCAATATTCAACCCTCAAAAAATCAGGAGACAATCCTCAATGCCTGATGTTATCTTAACAAAAAGATCCAGATTTTTCTACAGTCCTGCCTCGTTGTCATCAAAATTAACTCACTGATTATTAATACAATACCTTTCTTTATCTTCCAATTTTTTATCATGCAGTTTATGATTAAGTTGCTCTGATTACATTATCATCTTCAATGGTGTCATCTGTAAAAATGCAACGAGTATGGATTTTCAGTCTGAATCATTAATATTATAAGGAAATTATCATGTCAGCATTGAAGTACCCCTTGACCGTTTATCAGGCGTGGCGCAGTTCCAATGGCTTAAGTATGTCTACACATGATATTCATGCTACAAATATGAAAGCTGAGTTTGAAATAAACAGCAGGAGCACTTAATGGGAATTAAAAAGGCTATGTTGTTTATTGTAGCATTGGTAATGTTAGCATTTTTTTATGTTAGCTTATTTAATTCTCCAAAAGTGCTTGCAATTCACGGCCCTGAAACAAAAAAGGATCTTTTAGTTGAAAACATTCCTTTCTCCGATAGTGATAAAATAAAATGGTGGGAGAATAATGGAGTCAAAACCATCTCTTCCAGTGAAACTTACAATGTTTCAGTTTGGAAGTTTGATGGTAAGTATCAAAAGCTCGCTTCTAAAAACGCAGGTGCTTTTCCAGACCACGATACTGATTACTTACTATGCTTTGATGACATGAAATCAGATGATAATTGTATAGACAAGTCAAGCTGGATTATGGACATCACAAAAACAAAGGACGGTTATACTTACTACCGGCTTGATGGGGAATCTTACTATCGTAAACCTTCCGGTGAACTGGTCAAAGGTGAGAGATTTACGACAACCATAAGGCCTGTGAGCTGACCAGGAGTTAACTTCACTGAATGGGCGTAGATTGGTTAGCAAAATAAAAAAGGACAAAAAAATTTAACTATATGATTATTGATAATAAAATAGAAATAACTTACAGATTCAGAATATCAAATAAATTCTCCTGGCATAATCACATTCGATAGCGCCCTGAAAATGGGCGTTTAATTTAAAACGCTGTAACGGTAGCATCTGAATGAAGGCGCTTTCTGCTTTTGCCGGGCAGTATATCCGAAAGCAGTATTCGGGAGCAGGGGGCGGCGATACGGATGACTCAGAGAAAAAAACCGCCCCGCTTTTCGCGGTCACTTTTTTAGCCTTTTATTAACTAAAAGAGGAAGAAAAGGCAAATAAAAATTACGATCATGATCTATAAAAAATAATATCCTGCGCTGATGCCAAGTGCAGAATAAAAAAATGAAAAGTATACAGGGAAACCTGTCTGCGTCAGCCGATGTTTAACTGGAAACTTAATTCGCCAACTTGCCCGCCAGCAATCGTCATCCTTCCCTGCCAGCAGTCAGTAATATTCTAAAGAAAACCGTTTTTCAGCATTACCGACAACAGCGTGCCACTCTAACAGGCAGGACGACTGGCACAGAGCAGACAGCTCAGCATTTATCTGTTCAGCTGGGCAATAATAAAAACCATCACTTGCGTGATCGGTGGTTTTTAAAATAAGACTGCGCTGATGAGAGGAAAATTTTTATGGGCGTGTTTCATACCTTCAAAATACAGCTTGCAGTGTTAGCAGGCTCAGCAACATTCAGGGCAGAAGGGATAATAAACAAAACCCGCTGAAAGCGGGTTGGTGTTGGTTTCACTGTTTACTTAGCCATACTTCCGGGCAAAATCTTCATCGGATGAGCACAGGTACAGAATAAATTCAATGAACGCCACGATAGAAGGGATAAACGTCCAGCAAAACAGGATATACAGAATACCTTGTCCCACTTTGCCAAGATAAAATTTATGCGCTCCCAGCCCACCTAAAAAGAAGGCGAACAACACTGCTGCCATACGGCTTTTCTTACCTTCAGTCTGCGTTGACTGTGTTGCCCCACAATGCGGGCACGCTTTAGCAGAACTGTGAATTTCCTTGCCGCATCCCCGGCAAAATACCATCCCAGACATTTTCACTCCGTGTTAGATTCCAAATCACAAAGGTCTTATCGGCTGTAATGAAGGTAACCTTTATAGGGATGCGGTAATTATTTTAATGCTATCAATGAAGTTTCACTTTTTGTTCTGCCTCGGTCCGCTTGCCCCGGTTAAGCACGCATGAAGCAGACCGTTCAACAGGCAGCCTGCCCGCATTGATCCGGCAGGTGGCCCCCTCTGAACCGAGGCGTGGATACGTTTTCTGATCCCCGCCGAGCACTCATGGTCATCGCCCCTATCCACATCCCATAGCGTTACATACCTTTCCCTGCCGGAAACGCATCACCACAAGGTGACGGAGTGTCTGCCCACATCCGCTCACGCTGGTTGCTAGACCATTTCCTGCATTTCGCAACGTCTGGATTTGCCGCTGATTGATGACTATCTGTGTCTGTCGCTGACTAAACCTGACACTAAAAGCGGCTGAATTCACCCGCTACTATAAATTCACCTGATTGTTTTATAAGACTTTTAAACCCAATCTGATTAAAGCGCCATAACGGACATGCTAATGTCGAGCAATGCACTGAATCCTGAGGATTTCAGAGTTTACGTATCCTGAACGGCACTATTTGTTAAAGTGCCGGTCATAATCAGCACTGTTGTACCGCACCTGGAACCATGGACCGACTTCTTCGCGCGTTACAGTTACTCTCTTTAAGAAGGCGCTATGAAGAAAACCGGGCAATTCTGTTCCAGACTGTTGCATCCCCGTTACTGGTTTACCTGGTTCGGGCTGGCCGTGCTTTGGCTGCTGGTGCAGCTTCCTTATCCTGTCCTGATACGACTGGGTGCTACCGCAGGCAGACTTTCACGCCATTTCCTTAAACGCCGTGAGCGCATTACCCGCCGCAATATCGAGCTGTGCTTCCCGCACATCGATGAAGCGGAAAAAGAGGTGATGATCGCCGGCAATTTTGAATCGCTGGGTATGGCGCTGGCAGAGACCGGTATTGCCTGGTTCTGGTCTGATGCGCGTGTTCGCCGGCTGTTTGACGTCAGCGGCATTGCTAATCTGCATCATGCGCAGAGCCAGCAGCGTGGCGTCATGGTCATCGGCGTACATTTTATGTCGCTGGAACTCGGCGGCCGTATTACCGGACTGTGCCAGCCGATGATGGCAATGTACCGACCGCACAATAATCAGGCGATGGAGTGGGCGCAGACCAAAGGCCGGATGCGATCCAACAAGGCAATGATTGATCGTCGCGATCTGCGCGGCATGGTCCAGGCACTGAAACAGGGCGAAGCCGTCTGGTTCGCACCGGATCAGGATTACGGCCCGAAAGGCAGCGTGTTTGCTCCGCTGTTTGCAGTGGAGAAAGCGGCTACAACCAATGGCACCTTTGTGCTCTCACGGCTGGCAAAACCCGCAATGCTGACCATTGTGCTGATCCGTAATACGCATAAGGATGGGTATCAGCTGATTATTCAGCCGGAGCTGGAAGGCTATCCGCACGATGATGAAGCCGCCGCCGCCGCCTTTATGAATAAAGTCATCGAAAAAGAGATTCTGCGCGCACCGGAACAGTACCTGTGGCTGCATCGCCGTTTCAAAACCCGTCCACCGGGTGAAGCTTCTCTTTACGTCTGATCGCCACTGATGAATGATAGTCCGCACTGTGGAATCACCTGCGGACCCTCATCATGGATCAGAACAACGCTGCGGGCTGGCTGCGTCCCCTGCTGGCTGACCGCCTTACGCCTTATCTCGAAATAGATGCTGCCCGCCTGCATCGCAACCTGCAACAGATGCAGGAGAAAGCCGATGCGGCGGGCGTTGCGCTTCGTCCTCATATAAAAACCCACAAAAGTGTCTGGATTGCTGAACAGCAGCGCCTGCTGGGCGCACGCGGCATTACCGTTTCCAAACCCAGCGAGGGCGTGGCCTTTATAGAAGGAGGCGCACGCGATCTGCTGCTGGCCTATCCGGTGGTGCATGCGGATGCGCTCAGCGCCCTGCTCAGCGCTGGCGCGCGGCATCAGGCGAAAATTATCTGTATCGCGGACTGCGACGCCGGCGTGGCCGCCATTGTCGGTGCGCATCAGCGCCAGCCGGATTGTACGCTGTCTGTGGCAATTAAAGTGGATGTCGGCCTGCACCGGGTCGGCGTGGATCCGCACAGCGATGCCGCACTGACGCTGGCGCAGCAGATTACCGGAGCCGGACTGCCGTTCGCCGGCCTGATCTCCCATGCCGGACACGCCTATGCCGCTGGCCAGCCTGCCGCTATCGCAGCGATCGCACAGCAGGAAATTGTGCTGATGCGCAAAGTGCAGCAGCGTCTGGTGGCGGCCGGTTTTGAACCCTGTCCGGTGTCAGTAGGCGCCACCCCCACCGCCTTAGCGGCCCCGGTCGCGGCAGGCTGCAGCGAAATCCGCCCTGGCAATTATGCCCTGCTCGACCTCACTGCCTGGCGGCTGGGCTTGTGCTCGCCGGATGCGCTGGCTCTGACAGTGGTGACACGCGTGGTGGCGGTGAACGCGCATTTTGCCGTTATTGATGCCGGCTCGAAAATGCTCAGTTCGGATAAAGGCCCGCACGGCACCAGCGCCAGCGGTTTCGGTATCGCGGTAGATGAGCAGGGATATCAGTATGAGGTGCTGAGGCTTTCCGAAGAACACGGCTTCCTGGATTACGGCGATCGGGCTCCGCTGCCGGGCGCGCTGTTGCGCATCTTTCCTAATCACAGCTGTGCAGTGGTAGCGCAGTCCGACCACGCGGTGCTGCGTCAGTCTGACGGTTCCGCCCGCGTGCTGGCTATTGAGGGACGCGGCAAATTTATCTGACCTGCCAGGAATGACGAAACCGCGCTGACTGCACACTTCTGCAACCGGACCATAGGCAGCCCGGTTGCCTTCAGTTAAGTTGAAACGGCTATATCAGGTTCAATTTGCCGTTTACCTGCTTACCGGAGATCCCATGCTGCCATCGCAAACTGTCACCATCACCGTGCCCCGCAACTGGTTAGATTTGTATGAAACCATCTGGAAACCCGAATGTTTTGCTAAATGGGTTGAAGGTCTGCGCAGCAGCACGCTCATTCAGGAGAGCAACTACTGGAAAGCAAAGGGACCGCAGGGCTGCATGAAGCTGCGTTTTACGCCCCATAACCCGTTTGGCGTAATGGATCACTGGATTGATACCGGCAGCGGGAAAGAAATTTATATGCCAATGCGCGTCGTGGCGAACGAGCAGGGAGCCGAAATTGTCACAGTGGTTTATCGCCAGCCGCTGACGTCAGACGACAAGTTTTCTCGCGATGTTGAGCGGGTCAAACAGGACCTTGAACGGCTGCTTTATCAATTAACACATTAGAATCAATAGATTATAAAACCCGCAAAACTTTAGTCTGCGCTGGAAGCAAACGCAAAAAATGACCATTTTTTTTACGTAGCAGCGTTTAACTGTTAAGCCGCTTTTATCTCGGATTGATACAGTATCCACCAGTCAGGCTAAAGCGTTGTCACTGGGAAAATTCCTGGTGACGGGGCATGACATATCGCCCTCACTCCTTGATTTAGCGTACTTTTCTCATTTTCTCTGTCTCTGCCTTTTTATCTACCCGGCTGACCGGCAAAAAAGACTAATTAACCGCTGATGAGTATGCTTATATATTCCCATCCATATTCTGAAACCATTTATTTCTGCAGTGGATTTATAGGACTTTTCTTATGGTGTCAATTTAAATAAAACCCTGTATAACTCATTCACACACAGCAAGACTTAATAATAACAACAGCAGGGAAATAACATGGATCGCTCAACCTATCCTTTGTTAACAGAAAAAGAATTTGTTGAGATTGCCAGGAGGATGCTGGCCGGGGAATATAATGATGCAAAGGGATTTTATAACGATCTCGCGGATTTCCTCCGTACCGGAGGAGATACCGCGCAGACGCAAAAGCTATTACGCGCCAGGGGTATTTCTTTATATCCAGAACATCACTTAATTAAGTGTATCTGCACGTGGCAATCGCTGAGAGGAATTTCAGGGCTGCGCCAGGATACCCTGCATTGATGTGAACGGCCTGCCGGGCCTGCGCCCGTGCAACCCCTTAATTGCACTGGTACATGTACCTTAGTGAGCAAAGTATGGCGATACGTGAAAGAAACCTGGCCAATGCTAAATGGTCAATTTTGTCCTCAATTAAAATTATCGGCATTGGCGTTTTACAGTTATCTTTACTGGCGCAAATATTACAGGCCAATGAATTAAACCTGCTGGCAATTGCCATCGTGGTATTACTGGCGATTGATACGTTGGCCGATCTGGGATTTGGTAACCGGGTCATCCGGCATCAGAACCTGAATAATGAGGAGCTTTCCCATCTCTACTGGGGGAATATTCTCGGCGGGCTGGTTATTTTTGCGCTCCTGTTTACCGGCAGTGATATTTACAGCCGTCTGATGGGACAGCCGGAACTGGCCGTGATGCTGGAAATGATGTCGGTCATTTTTATTATCATTCCGCAGGGACAGCATTATCGCGCTATCCTGCAGCGGGAAAAACAATTTACGCGCATTGCCTTCACGGAAACCTCGTCCGTGCTGGCCGGGCTGGCGGTCACGCTGTTTACCGTGTGGCTGACCCCGTCAGTGCTGTGCGCCATCTGGGGTTACCTCGCCATGGTATCCATCAGAATGCTGGTTTACTGCTATTACGGCCGTTCCTGGTTCCAGCCGGAATACCGTTTTAGCCTGAAAGCTTTCGCCGCAGTGCGAGCAAGAAACGGATAATAACTACAAGTCTGTATGGTGGGCTCTGAGCATCTTAACGATGCGTTCGCGTGCTGGTCGCCCGGCACGCTTTTTTCTTTTTACGCCCCCGGTCACGCCTCCAGCGCGTAAATCAGCTTTTCTCCTTCCCGGCCCGGACGCTGCAGACGCAGCCAGCTTACCAGCATGCGCAACTCATCAATCACGCTGTAGAGATCGGCCATATCGTTTTTACTTTTCACCTGCAGGCACGCCAGGGCGCTCAGTTTATGCGCGTTCACGGTCTTGTGACTGATGCCTAACCGGTGGCCGATTTGCTCGGTGCTGTAGCCCCAGGCCATCATCAGCAGGATGCGCAGCTGCCGGTCTGGCAGCAGAATATCGGCTTTCAGCGGGACATTGACGGGTGTCTCGCCCCGCAGGCAGTCCAGCAGATGCGCGCGTAGCGCCTGGCGGGATGATTTCAGATCCGCAATACGCAGCTGCGGAAGATACTCGCTGAGGCGGTACATCACCGGCAGCAGTCTGCGCGTCAGAACCAGCACCGGCAGAGCCGGGAACTGTTGCTGCAGCACGTACAGTATCTTCAGTATGCCGGTCAGCGGTATGTTTTCATGCAGGATAAAAACCAGCAGCTGCGGCCTGCTTCTGCCACACTGCGCCAGCACCGTGCTGAGCGACCAGATCGCCTGTGTGTGACAGTGCACGGGCAGGCCGCTGAGCAGCTGTTCCAGCCCCAGCGCTGCCAGTTTGTCGGAAGAGTAGTAAAGGATGTGATGAGGGTGCTTTTTCATGCCTCTCCTGACGCCGCAGTGCGCCGGTTCCCAAATGTTGCACCTGTTATGCAGGCTTGAATCAGGTACGACACAGCCCGCGCCAGACTTAAGCCTTAGCGGATAAAGACGCGCGCATCCTGCCAGCTGGCAAAATTGTTTGCTAATCCTGTTTCAACCTTAATTCCATGCCTGCTAGCATGCTTGCCATTAAAACGGCTTATCCGATCCGTCTGTTCGCAGATATATTCAGTGGCCCGGGCTGCAGGAAAGCATCGCCCCTGTCACCCGCTTGCCGGAGCGCTCTATGCTATTAACCGTTCTCTATATCATTGGCATCACCGCAGAGGCCATGACCGGCGCGCTGGCAGCCGGCCGGCGTAAAATGGATCTGTTTGGCGTGATTATCATTGCATCGGTCACGGCGATTGGCGGCGGATCGGTGCGCGATATTCTGCTGGGCCACTATCCGCTGGGCTGGGTAAAGCATCCGGAATACATCATGATTGTTGCCGCTGCGGCCGTCGTGACAACGTTTGTGGCGCCGCTGATGAACCATTTGCGCAAAGTTTTTCTGGTGCTGGATGCGCTGGGCCTGGTGGTGTTTTCCATTATTGGTGCGCAGGTGGCGCTGGATTCCGGCCATGCGGCCATCATTGCCGCTATCGCGGCGGTGATCACGGGCGTATTTGGCGGCGTCCTGCGCGATATGTTCTGCAACCGCATCCCGCTGGTTTTTCAGAAAGAGCTGTATGCCGGTATCGCGTTTGCCTCGGGCTGGATCTATATCCTGCTACTGAAAACGCCACTGGCGCATGAAGTCGTGGTGATTATCACGCTACTGTTTGGCTTCTTCGCCCGCCTGCTGGCGCTGCGCTTTCGGCTCGGATTGCCTGTCTTCAACTATACCCATCCCGAACACTGATTCTTCGGCAGGAATCCCCTGCTGCTGCAAAAACTGAATCAGCTGCAGCAGGCGGGCATCCTGCAGCATCGCCACAATGCGCTGCGCCAGCTGTTTGCCAATACCCGGCAGCTGCTGCCAGCTTTCTGCCGGACGCGCCAGCAGCTGGGACCATGCAGTATCCGGCAGCGCCTGCAACGCACGCTGCGGCACCGGCAGCCCGAGCGCACTGATCCAGCGGCGCAGCGGCTGCTGACGCGTGAGGTTAAAGCGATGCCAGATCTGCTGTGCGCGCTGCGGTGAGATGCCATTGGCGGCGGCTATCTGCTCCGGCTGCAGCAGCAGCCAGGAGAACAGGTGACTGATGGCGCCGCTCTCAAGCAAACGCTGCCAGCTGCTGCGCTGCATTCCGGCGATATCCAGTACGGACTTCTGACTCAGTCCGCTCAGGCGCGAGAGAAACTGTGCGCGACAGGCCGGACTGACCTGCAGACAGCTCAGCGCATCAAAGGCGTTTTCGTCCGGTGGCGTTGGGTAGTGACGCTCCGACACGCGCCAGATCACGCGCTCCAGCCGCGGTATGCCCGATCCCGCCAGCGTCAGGGTTATCTGATCGCCAGCGACAATATCCAGCGTCTTCCAGCGCCGTAGCGATCCGGCGTTGACCCGCCTGACAGTTTTATCCTCCAGCTGTACCGGCTGAAGATTCAGGACCGCCGTGATTTTTCCGGTGCGCCCGACCGTAAACTCAACCGATCGAACTTCGGTACTGACTTCCGCCGGCTGATATTTCCACGCCGCAGACCAGTGTCCCTGTCCCGGCTGCCAGTCACGTCCCTGCTGCGCCGGAGCCTGATGGATCACCACGCCATCCGTCACAAACGGCAGCGGTTCGCGGAACCAGCGATCGCGCCATACCGCGACCTCTTCTTCATTGGTGACCTGCCGGGTCCATTGCTGCGCCAGTCCGAATCCCCAGGCGGCCAGCTGCGCCAGCCGATCCGGCAGTGTGGCCGGGCCGTCCGGCCACGCCCAGATAAAGATGCCCAGCTGAGCCAGTAACGGCGTGTGCGCATGACGCATCATGGCACCCGCCACCTGAGCGCGCGCATTACGCCCGCCATCACGCGCCTGCTGGTGATCGGTCATCGTCAGGAACAGCTCGCCCTGCAGCACCACTTCCGGGCGGTCAGTATCAATGCGCTGGGGAATGGCCGGTATCGCTGACGCTTTATCCAGCCACTGTTCGCCACGCAGACCATCACCCCGGCTGACCAGCGAAACCAGCTGGCCCGCGCGATACACCAGCGTGACGGCCACGCCATCCACTTTGGGCTGGACCCACATTGCCGTTCTGTCCTGCATCCAGTAAGCCACCGCCAGTTTGTCCCGCAGTTTCTGTACGCCGGTATGCGCCACCGGGTGCGGCGTGCTGCCGTCGGTGGTCAACCGTGCGGCATAACCCGGCCGGGCTGGCGTGAAACAGCGCTGCCACTGCAGCAGCCGCTGCTGCAGGCTGTCATAGTCCGCATCGCTAACCTGGCTCTTACCCTGTCGGTAATAGGCATCATCCCAGTGCCGCAGCTGGCCATGCAGCTGCGCTATTTCCTGCCCGGCCCGCGCAGGAGACCATGCCGGACACACCTCCTGCGCCAGGCTCGTGGTGCTGAGCCCACACAAAAACCAGAAAAGTAATCCCTTCATGCTGCGCTCCTTTTTGGCGTATTGGAGAACAGACGTGCGGCGTGTGCCAGCCGTGATGTGGCGTTTTCGGAGCCGGACTGGTGGTTATTTCTGCAGATTGCAGCAGTTTCCTTCTCTGCTGAAGCGGGATCGCAGAAAAGATTTGGCTGCGCCGGGCGGCAAACGCTGCGTGCCGCAGCCAAGCCGTGTATACTGTGCAGGAAATCGACTCCGCTCTTTACTCAATTCAAGATAACCATGGCTCAAGGCACGCTTTATATTGTTTCCGCCCCCAGCGGCGCGGGTAAATCCAGCCTGATTCAGGCGCTGTTAAAGACACAACCGCTGTACGATACGCAGGTGTCTGTTTCTCATACCACCCGCGGCATGCGTCCCGGCGAAGCGCATGGTGAGCACTACTTCTTTGTTTCTAAGCCTGAATTTGAGGCGATGATTGCGGAAGACGCTTTCCTTGAGCATGCGGAAGTGTTTGGCAACTATTACGGTACGTCGCGCGCAGCCATTGAGCAGGTGCTGGCGACCGGTGTTGACGTGTTTCTGGACATTGACTGGCAGGGTGCGCAACAGATCCGGCAAAAAATGCCCGCTGCGCGCAGTATCTTTGTTCTGCCGCCGTCAACCGAAGAGCTGGATCGCCGCCTGCGTGGTCGCGGTCAGGACAGCGAAGAGGTTATCGCCCGTCGTATGGCGCAGGCCGTGGCCGAAATGAGCCACTATGCGGAATACGATTATCTGATTGTGAACGATGATTTCGATCTGGCACTGTCCGATCTGAAAACCATTATTCGTGCAGAACGTCTGCGTATGGGTCGCCAAAAAGCGCGACATGATGCTTTAATCAGCAAACTATTGGCAGTCTGAATTTAGTTTCAGTATTATGCCCAGTCATTTCTTCATCATCTGTGGAGTAGCACACCTATGGCACGCGTAACCGTTCAGGACGCAGTAGAGAAAATTGGTAACCGTTTTGACCTGGTGTTGGTCGCTGCACGTCGTGCACGTCAGATGCAGGTAGGCGGCAAAGACCCGCTGGTTCCGGAAGAGAACGATAAAGCCACCGTGATCGCCCTGCGCGAAATCGAAGAAGGCCTGATCACCAACCAGATTCTGGATGTTCGTGATCGTCAGGAACAGCAAGAGCAGGAAGCCGCTGAATTACAAGCCGTTACCGCTATCGCTGAAGGTCGTCGTTAACAGCACTCTGCAGGTCAACCTTGTATCTGTTTGAAAGCCTCAATCAGCTGATTGAAAAATACTTGCCTGAGGAGCAAATCAAGCGCCTCAAGCAAGCCTATCTTGTCGCGCGTGATGCCCACGAGGGTCAGACACGCTCCAGCGGTGAGCCTTACATCACCCATCCTGTGGCGGTTGCCTGCATTCTGGCTGAGATGAAACTCGACCATGAAACGCTGATGGCGGCGCTGCTGCACGATGTGATTGAAGATACCCCTGCCACCTATCAGGACATGGAACAGCTGTTTGGCAAAAGCGTGGCCGAACTGGTGGAAGGCGTCTCCAAGCTCGATAAGCTCAAATTCCGCGACAAGAAAGAAGCGCAGGCTGAAAACTTTCGCAAAATGATCATGGCGATGGTGCAGGATATCCGCGTCATTCTGATCAAACTGGCTGACCGCACGCACAATATGCGTACGCTTGGCGCGCTGCGTCCGGATAAAAAACGCCGCATCGCGCTGGAAACGCTGGAGATTTACAGTCCTCTGGCGCACCGCCTCGGTATTCATCACCTGAAAACGGAACTGGAAGAGCTGGGCTTTGAAGCGCTCTACCCGAACCGCTTCCGCGTGATTAAAGAAGTGGTGAAAGCGGCGCGCGGTAACCGTAAAGAGATGATTCAGAAGATCCTGTCTGAAATCGACGGCCGTCTGCAGGAGGCCGGAATTCCCTGCCGCGTCAGCGGACGTGAAAAACATCTCTATTCGATTTACCGCAAAATGCACCTGAAAGAGCAGCGATTTCACTCGATCATGGATATCTATGCCTTTCGCGTCATCGTGAAAGATCTGGATACCTGTTATCGCGTGCTCGGTCAGATGCATAGCCTTTACAAACCGCGTCCCGGACGCGTCAAAGATTACATCGCCATTCCCAAGGCCAACGGCTATCAATCCTTACACACCTCCATGATTGGCCCGCACGGCGTGCCGGTTGAGGTGCAGATCCGCACCGAAGATATGGATCAGATGGCGGAAATGGGGGTGGCTGCACACTGGGCTTATAAAGAAGCCGGTGAAAGCGGCACCACGGCGCAGATTCGTGCCCAGCGCTGGCTGCAAAGCCTGCTGGAACTGCAGCAAAGCGCCGGCAGTTCGTTTGAATTTATTGAAAGCGTGAAATCAGATCTGTTCCCGGACGAAATCTACGTGTTCACGCCAGAAGGCCGCATTGTCGAACTGCCGGCCGGTGCCACACCGGTTGATTTCGCCTATGCGGTCCACACGGATATCGGCCATGCCTGCGTGGGCGCACGCGTTGACCGCCAGCCTTATCCGCTCTCCCAGGCGCTGACCAGCGGCCAGACCATCGAAATCATTACCGCACCGGGTGCGCGACCGAACGCCGCATGGCTCAACTTTGTGGTGAGTTCAAAGGCGCGGGCGAAAATCCGTCAGCTGCTGAAAAACCTTAAGCGCGAAGATTCGGTTAACCTGGGTCGCCGCCTGCTCAGTCATGCGCTGGGCGGCAGCAAAAAGCTGGCGGAGATTCCGCCGCAGAACATTCAGCAGGAACTGGAGCGCATGAAGCTCGCCAGCATTGATGATCTGCTGGCAGAAATCGGCCTCGGCAACGCCATGAGCGTGGTGGTGGCGAAAAATCTGCTGCAGTCGGGCAGCGAGACGCAGACCAGCAGCAAGCGCAGCAAAAAACTGCCGATCAAGGGCGCCGATGGCGTGCTGATTACCTTTGCCAAATGCTGTCGTCCGATTCCCGGCGATCCGATCGTTGCGCACGTCAGTCCTGGCAAAGGGCTGGTGGTGCATCACGAATCCTGCCGTAATATTCGCGGCTACCAGAAAGAGCCGGAGAAGTTTATGCCGGTGGAATGGGATAAAGTGACCGATCAGGAGTTTGTCGCGGAAATTAAGGTGGATATGTTTAACCACCAGGGCGCGCTGGCAAACCTGACGGCCGCCATCAATACCGCCGGTTCCAATATTCAGAGCCTGAATACCGAAGAGCGTGATGGCCGCGTTTACAGCGCCTTTATCCGCCTCACCGCGAACGATCGCGTCCACCTGGCGAATATCATGCGTAAGATACGCGTGATGCCGGACGTGATTAAAGTTCACCGAAATCGTAATTAGTGCATGAACGCTCAACGTTTTGCTCGTATCCAGGAGATGCTGGCCATGCGCCAGCACGATCTCACCGTCTGCATGGAGCAGGTGCACAAGCCGCATAACGTTTCGGCTGTGATTCGCACCGCGGATGCGGTCGGTATTCATGAAGTGCACGCCGTCTGGCCCAGTGTCCGCATGCGGACAATGGTGTCCGCCTCTGCCGGCAGCAATAGCTGGGTGAAGGTAAAAACCCATCGCCACATCGCCGAAGCGGTACAGCACCTGAAAGATCAGGGGATGCAGGTCCTGGCGACCAATTTGTCGCCGCAGGCCGTGGATTTCCGCGAGATCGATTACACCCGCCCTACCTGCATACTGATGGGCCAGGAGAAGACCGGCATTACCGCTGAAGCGCTGGCGCTGGCCGATCGCGACATCATTATTCCCATGGTCGGCATGGTGCAGTCGCTGAATGTCTCTGTCGCCTCTGCCCTGATTCTGTATGAAGCGCAGCGCCAGCGTCAGAACGCTGGCATGTATCGGCGACAGCACAGCCTGCTGGACGAAGAGGAACAGCAGCGCCTGCTGTTTGAGGGGGGTTATCCGGTGCTGGCGCGCGTGGCAAAGCAGAAAGGCCTGCCCTACCCGTACATTAACGCCCGCGGTGAAGTGGAAGCCGATGCCGACTGGTGGGCGACCATGCAGGCAACCGGTAAAAAATGAAAGGCCGCCTGCTGGATGCCATCCCGCTCAGTACCCTGACCGGCGTCGGTGCCAGCCAGGCGGGTAAACTGGCCCGGCTGGGCCTGTTCACCATCCAGGATCTGCTCTTGCATCTGCCGCTGCGCTACGAAGACCGCACGCAACTCTATCAGATTAACGATCTGCTGCCCGGCATCTGGGCCACTGTCGAAGGCGAAGTGCTGCACAGCGAAATCACCTTCGGCCGCCGCCGCATGCTGGTCTGCCAGATCAGCGATGGCAGCGGCATGCTGACGCTGCGCTTCTTTAATTTCAACGCCGGCATGAAAAACAGTCTGGCTCCCGGTCGCCGCGTCACGGCGTACGGCGAAATCAAGCGCGGTCAGCGCGGTGCGGAAATTATTCATCCTGAATACCGGGTGCAGGGTGAACAGGGCGGCGTCGAGCTGCAGGAGACGCTGACACCGGTGTATCCCACCACCGAAGGCATCCGCCAGGCCACGCTGCGTAATCTGACCGACCAGGCACTGACGCTGCTGGAGAGCTGCCCGATTGCCGAACTGCTGCCGCCAGAGCTGAGCGGCGGCATGATAAGCCTGCCAGAGGCCCTGCGCACGCTGCACCGGCCGCCGCCGGATTTACGCCTGAGCGAGCTGGAAACCGGTCGTCATCCGGCGCAAAAGCGGCTGATTCTGGAAGAGCTGCTGGCGCATAATCTCAGTATGCTGGCGGTCCGCGCAGGCGCACAGCGTCATCATGCGCTGCCGCTGCCAGCCTGCCATACGCTGGCCGATAAGCTGCTGGCGGCGCTGCCCTTCTCACCCACCGGTGCGCAGCAGCGCGTGGTTGCTGAGATTGAGCGCGATCTGGCAAAAGATTACCCCATGATGCGACTGGTTCAGGGCGATGTCGGCTCCGGCAAAACGCTGGTTGCCGCACTGGCGGCGCTGAATGTCATTGCCCACGGCAAGCAGGTGGCGCTGATGGCTCCGACCGAATTGCTGGCCGAACAGCACGCGAATAACTTCCGTCAGTGGTTTGCACCGCTTGGCATTAACGTTGGCTGGCTGGCCGGTAAGCAGAAGGGCAAAGCACGCGAAGCGCAGCAGGAGGCGATTGCCCGTGGCGAGGTGGCAATGGTGGTCGGCACGCATGCGCTGTTCCAGGAGCAGGTGAAGTTTAATGGCATGGCGCTGGTGATCATTGATGAACAGCACCGCTTTGGTGTGCATCAGCGTCTGGCGCTGTGGGAGAAAGGCGAAGAGCAGGGCTTCCATCCGCATCAGCTGATCATGACCGCAACGCCGATTCCGCGCACGCTGGCGATGACTGCCTATGCCGATCTGGATACTTCTACCATTGATGAATTGCCGCCGGGCCGTACGCCGGTGACCACCGTGGCGATTCCGGACAGCCGCCGCAGCGAGATTATCGCGCGCGTACAGAGCGCCTGTCATGAAGGTCGCCAGGCTTACTGGGTTTGCACGCTGATTGATGAATCAGACGTGCTGGAAGCGCAGGCCGCGGAAGTCACCTGGCAGGAGCTAAAAGAGGCGCTGCCGGATTTGCAGGTCGGTCTGGTGCATGGTCGCATGAAGCCGGCAGAAAAGCAGGCAGTGATGGCCGCGTTCAAAGCCAATACGATTCAGCTTCTGGTCGCTACCACGGTGATTGAAGTGGGCGTGGACGTGCCAAACGCCAGTCTGATGATCATTGAAAACCCGGAACGTCTCGGGCTGGCGCAGCTGCATCAGCTGCGCGGGCGCGTAGGCCGCGGCGCCGTTGCGTCACACTGCGTGCTGCTCTACAAAGCGCCGCTGAGCAAAACCGCACAGAAACGCCTGCAGGTACTGCGCGACAGCAATGACGGCTTTGTCATTGCCCAGCACGACCTCGAAATTCGCGGTCCGGGTGAGCTGCTTGGCACGCGCCAGACCGGCAACGCCGAATTTAAGGTCGCGGATCTGCTGCGCGATCAGAGCATGATCCCCGAAGTGCAGCGCGTGGCGCGCCACATCCACCAGCACTACCCCGAACAGGCGCAGGCGCTGATCGAACGCTGGCTTCCGGAGACCGAACGCTACAGTAACGCGTAACTGCGACTCTTTCCCTGCGTCTTTCCCCCTTATCGCATACCCTTCTCTGCCTGCCTGACATATGTGTCCGCCGCCCTACAAGCAAACGATTGCTTTCACAACGCAACCGTTTAAAATCGCCACTTTGCTGTTACTGAGATCCCACCATGTCCGTCGATACCGCTGAAACCCGCCAGTCTGCCAGCGTGGCAGGTCAGGCAAAAACTGAGCTGATTTACCGCCTTGAAGATCGTCCGCCACTGCCGCAGACACTGTTCGCTGCCTGCCAGCACCTGCTGGCCATGTTCGTGGCGGTGATAACGCCTGCGCTGCTGATTTGTCAGGCACTTGGCCTGCCGGCCCGGGATACGCAGCACATCATCAGCATGTCGCTGTTTGCCTCCGGTGTCGCATCGCTTCTGCAAATCAAAACCTGGGGGCCGGTGGGCTCCGGGCTGCTGTCGATTCAGGGCACCAGCTTTAACTTTGTCACGCCGCTCATCATGGGTGGCATGGCGCTGAAAAATGGCGGAGCAGACGTGCCAACCATGATGGCCGCGCTGTTTGGCACGCTGATGGTGGCGTCCTGTACGGAAATGGTGTTGTCGCGCGTGCTGCACCTGGCGCGCCGCATCATTACCCCGCTGGTTTCAGGCGTGGTGGTGATGATTATCGGCCTGTCACTGATTCAGGTTGGCCTGACGTCTATCGGCGGCGGATTTGCGGCCATAAACGATCACACCTTTGGCGCACCTGCAAATCTGCTGCTGGCCGGTGCGGTGCTGCTGGTGATTATTCTGCTGAACCGCCAGCGTAATCCTTACCTGCGCGTCGCATCGCTGGTGATTGCCATGGCCGTGGGTTATGCGCTGGCCTGGGCGCTGGATATGCTGCCTGCCAGCCACCCCGCCGGCGAACAGCCGCTGATCGCGGTGCCGGCGCCGCTCTACTACGGCCTGGGGTTTGACTGGAATCTGCTGATCCCACTGATGCTGGTGTTTATGGTGACGTCGCTGGAGACTATCGGCGATATCACCGCCACCTCCGATGTCTCTGAACAGCCGGTCAGCGGCCCGCTGTACATGAAGCGTCTGAAAGGTGGCGTGCTGGCAAATGGCCTTAACTCGTGCGTGTCCGCCCTGTTTAACACCTTCCCGAACTCCTGCTTCGGCCAGAATAATGGCGTTATCCAGCTGACCGGCGTCGCCAGCCGCTATGTCGGCTTTGTCGTGGCGCTGATGCTGATAGTGCTGGGGCTGTTTCCGGCGGTCAGCGGCTTTGTGCAGCACATTCCCGAACCGGTGCTCGGCGGTGCCACCCTTGTCATGTTTGGCACCATTGCCGCCTCGGGCGTGCGCATCGTCGCGCGCGAGCCACTGAACCGCCGCGCCATTATGATTATTGCGCTGTCACTGGCTGTCGGGCTGGGCGTCTCGCAGCAGCCGCTGATCCTGCAGTTTGCGCCGGACTGGCTGAAAACGCTGCTCTCTTCCGGCATCGCCGCAGGCGGTCTTACCGCGATTGTGCTGAATCTGATCTTCCCGCAGGAACACTGACCGGTACGGGCAGGCTGCGGCCTGCCTGCTATTTATCCGCTTTTACATCCAGGCTGTTGAGCTGTAACGGTAATTCAGGCATAACAACCACTCACCGGAAAATATCGGGATGGATGGATGCAATGAAATTTTTAGGCAAGTTTTTCCTTACCTTGTTACTGCTGATTTTGCTGGCGCTGGTGATCCTCTACGTGCTGTTGCAAACGCAGTGGGGCGCGGGCTGGTTTAGCCGTTGGGTAAGCGATAAAACCGCCTGGCATCTCTCGCTCAGTAAAATTGAGCACAACTTCTCCTCGCCCTCGCATATCATCCTGGATGATTTCAGCTTCGGCCATGATGGCCAGCCCGCCGTGCTGGTGGCGAAGCGCGTTGACCTGGGGCTGGCGCTGGTCCAGTTCAGCGATCCGCTGCATTTTGCCAGCATTGAGGTGCGCGACGGTGAGATCAATCTTGCCAACCAGACACCGCAGACCACGCTGCCGGTACAGGCTAACCGGCTGCAGCTGAACAATGTGCGTATTGAAAGCCCGCACAGCGCCCTGCCGCTGTCAGCACAGCGCGTCAACGGCGGTATTGTGCCGTGGAAACCCATTGCCAGCGATATGCTTGGCAGCGATGCGCAGTTTCAGATGAGCGCCGCTGCCCTGACGCTGAACGGCGTTGCCGGTAGCAACGTGCTGTTGCAGGGCAGCGTGGCAAAACATCGCCTGATGCTGACCAATATCGGTGCCGACCTGGCACGCGGTTCCCTGACTGGCCGGGCAGAGCGCGATGCCCAGGGCAACTGGCTAATCGGCCAGCTGCGCCTCAACGATATCCGCCTGCAGACGCAGCAGACACTGAGCCACTTCCTGAGCCCGCTGCGCGACGTGCCTTCCGTGCGCATCAACCGGCTGGATATGACCGATGCACGTCTGCAGGGGCCGGACTGGGCGGTAACTGACCTGGATTTGACGCTGAAAAATATCACCCTGCGCGGCGATGACTGGCAGAGCGATGATGGCTCACTGGCGATGAACGCCGGTAACTTTATTGATGGCAGCCTTGAACTGAACGATCCGATTGTGAATGCCGCATTCTCTGCGCAGGGCATTGAGCTGACGCAGTTCAGTTCGCGCTGGGTGAATGGTGTAATTCGCGCCAGCGGTCGCTGGACACGCAGTGACAGGCGACTGACGCTGGATGAGCTGGCGCTGGCCGGTCTGGAGTATACCCTGCCGCAGAACTGGCGTGATCGCTGGCAGGCCGCGCTGCCGGAATGGCTCGACAGCGTACTAGTGAAACGGGCTACCGCTAATCGCAATCTGATTATTGATATTAATCCGGCTTTCCCGTTCCAGATGACGTCGCTGGACGGCAGTGCGGATAACCTGCTGCTGGCGCGCCAGCATCAGTGGGGTATCTGGTCCGGTAAAGTCAGCGTGAACGCGGCGGAAGCCACCTTTAACCGCACCGATTTGCGCCATCCTTCGCTGACGCTCAGCGCCAGTGACGATCAGATTCAGGTCAGCGAGATGAGTGCGTTTAACGGCAACGGGCTGCTGGAAGGCACCGCCACCGTGGGTCAGACGCCGCAGCGTCCGCTAACGCTGAACCTGAAAGGCCAGGCGGTGCCGGCCAATGTGCTGGAGAACTGGGGCTGGCCGGCGCTGCTGCTGAACGGCAACAGTAACCTGCAGCTGCAGCTGAAAGCGTCCCTCAGCGCCACCACCCCGCTGCGCAACAGCGCTGAAGGAAACTTAACGGTGACCACGGAGACGCAGTCTGTCCAGCAGACGCTGCGCGCGGGCCAGGTTGTTCAGTAAGCTATGCGTTGCGGCACCATGCAGCGTGCCGCAACGGACGCCTCAGGCATCAGTTAATGTGTGCGCCTGAGCCGCCCTCTTCTAAAGCGCCGTCCGGGTCGGCAGGCAGAACGATATAGACGCCCTCAAAAACCGCGCCCGGCTCGTCATTACCAAACAGTTCCACTTCCATCTGCACCCGCGCTTTGCGTCCGCGCGCCAGACGATCAAGATCGCCGCTCAGCGAACCGAGATCGGCGATGGCACCCGGACGTCCGGTAATCGGCTTACTGTAACGGATATGCGCATCGGCCAGGATAATGGTGCCGCCCAGATGGCGCTCGCGCAGCAGCAGCCAGATCAAGCCCCAGCCGGTAAGCGTGGCGAGGGAGAACAGGCTGCCGGCAAACAGCGTATGGTGCGGATTCTGGTTGCCGGTTTCCGGCATCGTGGTGATAAATTTTTGCCCGGTATACTGCAGGATGCGCACACCCATTTTTTCACTCAGCGGGATATGCTCATACCAGGCCTGCTGCAGCTGCCCGCACCAGTCCGCGCGATGCAAAATATCATCCAGCGTCACCACCGGTTTGATCATCAGAAAGTGGCGTACCGGCGTGGTTTGCGGGGCCGTGATCTCCCCCTGATTAACAAACCCCAGCTTGGCGAAAAACGCGACCGCGTCTTCGCGCGCGCTGCAGGTCACGCGTTTCGCCCCTTCCTGGCGTGCCACGGATTCCAGCGTCATCGCCACCAGCGTTCCCAGCCCTTTTCCCTGCACGGTAGGATGAACCGCCAGGAAACGGATGGCGGCTTCGTTTTCAGCATTAATATACAGACGCCCGACGGCCACAACGTTGCCCTGCTCATCCACCACCATCTGATGATGGGCCAGCGCATCCCAGGCATCACGTTCGGAGCCCTGCGGCTGGCGCAGGGGCTTACGTAACATTTCCCAGCGGAACTGATAATACCTGTCCAGCTCTTCCGCCGTTTGCGGTACACGAAGATGATACATAAAGTGATTCTCTCGTTCGGCGCCAGCGTGGCCGCTCTGATGCCCGGCTAAAAACCTCACACCTGCAACCAGAAGGTGACCGGGCCATCGTTAACCAGCGAAACCTGCATATTGGCGGCGAAGCGGCCGTTTGCCGTGGTGATGCCCTCTGCCCGGCAGCGCTCGCTGAAATAGTGGTAAAGACGCTCCGCCTCAGCCGGCTCTGCGCCACCGGAAAACGAGGGGCGCATCCCTTTTTGCGTATCTGCCGCCAGCGTGAATTGCGACACCACCAGCACGCTGCCGCCCGCCTGCCGCACATTCAGATTCATTTTGTCATTTTCATCAGCGAAGATGCGATACCCCAGCACTTTGTCACACAGACGCTGCGCTTTTTGCTCGTCGTCGCCCTTTTCCACGCCAAGTAATATCAGCAAACCCGGGCCGATTTCACCCACGGTCTCCGCTGCCACGCTGACGCTGGCGCGGCTGACGCGCTGAATCAAAGCAATCATGTTTCCTCTCGTTCTTTTTCGCGTTCCTGCTGTTTTAACTGGCGATACTCCTCCAGCGTGACGGTGATTTCCGCCCCCAGCAACACAATACACCAGGTCCAGTAAACCCAGAGAAAGAGAATCGGGATGACCGCCAGGACGCCGTAAATTAACTGATACGAAGGGAACATCGTAACATAGAGCGCAAAGCCCTTTTTGCCCAGCTCAAACAGCAACCCGGCCACCACTGCGCCCGTCAGGGCATCACGTCCCGGCACGCTGCGCGTCGGCACAATGCTGTACAGCAGCCAGAAAGCCAGAATAGAGAGCAATAAAGGAAAGATGCGCAGCACCTGATCGATCAGGCTGGTGACACCGGAAACATTCACCCAGCGCAGCGACAGCAGATAAGAGCTGATTGCCAGGCTGGCACCCGCCAGCAGCGGGCCAAGCGTCAGGATCATCCAGTAGACGGCGAAGGAGTACACCATCGGCCGTGACCGGTTGCTGCGCCAGATGGCGTTGAGCGCGCTGTCCACCGAGTGCATCAGCAGCAGCGCGGTGACGATCAGGCCCACGGCGCCCACTGCCGTCATTTTATTCACGTTCGCCACGAACTGATCGAGGTAGCGCTGAATCACATCGCCGGCGGCCGGCATAAAGTTAGTGAAGATGAAGTTTTTTAACTGCACGCTGATGTCGGAGAACACCGGGAAAGCCGCAAACAGCGCAAAGACCACCGCAACCAGCGGAACCAGCGCCAGCAGCGAGACGTAGGCCAGATTACCGGCCTGCGTCGTCATATTGTCCTGATCGATGCGCCGCCACAGCAGTCTGAGCCACAGGAACAACGCGTGTAATGAATGGCGCATAGCGTTACGCATCGTCACTTACTGGCGGCTCGCAAACCAGGCAGGCACGGTTTTGTTGTCTTCCACCAGCACGCTCTCAATGCCGAGCGCACGCGCAGCGTCAATGTTCGCCTGGTTATCATCAAAGAAGATGGCCTGATCGGCAGTGAAGCCCTCGTGTTCAAGGACGTACTGATAAATGCGCGCTTCCGGTTTGCGCATCCCCAGATCCTGCGACATATAGACATGATCGGCCGCCTGCTGCACTTCCGGATACTGCGTAGGCCAGAATTCAAAATGCAGCTGGTTGGTGTTGGACAAAATCACCACCCGCTCACCGCTGGCGCGGAGCTGCTGCATGATGGCGAGGGTTTCCGGCCGGACGTCGACGAATACGGCCTGCCAGCCAGCGGTGAACTGCGGATAGCTCAGGGCAATATCCAGCTGGTCGCAGATGCGCGCAGCGAACTCCGGGTCGCTGATTTCGCCTCGCTCATGTTTTTCAAAGGTTTCATCCATGCGGAAACGGCTTTGCAGCGTCGCCAGCGGTACGCGGCCCAGATCGCTCCAGACACCAAGTACCCGGTTAAAATCGATATCAACAATCACATTGCCTAAATCAAAGATGTACAGCATGACACCTCTCCTCTGCGTTCCCTGGATCATTCACTCTAGCGGCAAAAACGCGCACTGAACAGGGACGACGCGGGGAAATCCGCTGGCTGAGGCGTGCCGGTAAGCGGGCCGGAAGCGCGCGGCACAGGCGGGCAGGCAAAAAAAAGCCCCGCAGTGCGGGGCTTCATTATCAGACTGTTTCGCTTACTCTTTGCTGCCGCGAGACGCACGTTTACGGTCGTTCTCGGTCAGGTGACGCTTACGAATACGGATAGACTGTGGTGTTACTTCGACCAGTTCGTCATCATCGATGAACTCAATTGCCTGTTCCAGCGTCATTTTCTGCGGTGGAACCAGGGTCGTTGCTTCGTCGGTACCTGACGCACGCATGTTGGTCAGTTTCTTACCGGTCAGGCAGTTAACGGTCAGGTCGTTAGAGCGGCTGTGAATACCGATGATCTGGCCTTCATACACTTCCGCACCGTGACCCAGGAACAGCTTGCCGCGATCCTGCAGACCGAACAGGGCGAAGGCAACCGCTTTACCCTGGCCGTTAGAGATCAGCACGCCATTCTGACGCTGGCCCACTTCACCCGGACGCACATCGTCGTAGTGGCTGAAGGTGGAGTACAGCAGACCGGTACCGGAGGTCATGGTCATGAATTCGTTACGGAAGCCGATCAGGCCACGGCTTGGGATCACGTAGTCAAGACGTACGCGGCCTTTACCATCCGGATCCATGTTTTTCAGATCGCCTTTACGCTCGCCCATCGCCTGCATCACGGAACCCTGGTGGGTTTCTTCGATGTCCAGCGTGACGTTTTCGAATGGCTCCTGCTTGCGGCCTTCGAATTCACGGAAGATAACTTTCGGACGGGATACCGCCAGTTCGTAACCTTCACGACGCATGTTTTCGATCAGTACGGACAGGTGCAGTTCACCACGGCCGGATACGCGGAAGGCATCCGCATCTTCGGTCTCTTCCACGCGCAGTGCCACGTTGTGCACCAGCTCTTTGTTCAGACGCTCCAGAATCTGGCGCGACGTCACAAACTTACCTTCTTTACCGCAGAACGGTGAGGTGTTGACGTTGAAGAACATGGTTACCGTTGGCTCATCCACGCTCAGCGCAGGCAGCGCTTCCACATTCTGCGTGTCGCAGATAGTGTCGGAGATGTTCAGCTCACCCAGACCGGTGATAGCGATGATATCGCCCGCTTCTGCCACGTCCGTTTCGATACGTTCCAGACCCAGATGACCCAGCACTTTGCCCACTTTCGCGTTGCGGGTTTTGCCTTCGCTGTCAATGACCGTAACCTGCTGGTTCGGCTTAACTTTACCGCGTTTGATACGGCCAATGCCGATCACGCCAAGGTAGTTGTTGTAGTCCAGCTGCGAGATCTGCATCTGCAGAGGGGCTTCCACTTCAACCTGTGGCGGAGAAACGTGGTCGACGATAGCCTGATACAGCGGCGTCATGTCGTCAGCCATATCCGTGTGATCCAGACCGGCAATACCATTCAGCGCAGAAGCATAAATGATAGGGAAGTCCAGCTGCTCATCCGTCGCGTCGAGGTTAACGAACAGGTCGAATACCTGATCCACTACCCAGTCAGGACGCGCGCCAGGACGGTCGATTTTGTTGATAACTACAATCGGCTTCAGACCGTGGGCAAAAGCTTTCTTGGTTACGAAGCGGGTTTGCGGCATAGGGCCATCCATCGCGTCGACAACCAGCAGCACCGAATCCACCATGGACATGACGCGCTCTACTTCACCACCGAAGTCGGCGTGTCCCGGGGTATCAACGATGTTGATACGGTAGTCGTTCCATTTGATGGCGGTGTTTTTCGCGAGGATGGTAATCCCACGCTCTTTCTCCAAATCGTTGGAGTCCATCACGCGCTCAGTCGCTTCGGTACGGGCGTCAAAAGTACCGGACTGTTGCAGCAGTTTATCAACCAGGGTGGTCTTTCCATGGTCAACGTGCGCGATGATGGCGATGTTACGCAAATTTTCGATCACAGCTTTGCCTCAGGCATTATAGAAATAACGCGGTATTGTACACGGATTAAGCGGAAGACTGAACATGATCACAGTTTTCGCCGAAAGATTCTCGCGGTGCTTATTTTTAGCGCCATTAACGGTGCATTTGCCTGCACTGTGCGGCAAATTTGCACCATTTTAGTGCCAAAACGCAGCGCATGAGCACCATATTGGTGCAATCCATCCATCCTGGTGCAGTTGCCGCTGCAGCACAGGGCGCATCAGAGCGCCATTTTCCCGATTGCAATAAAGTTGGCACAGAATTCGCTTCATCTCTTTTAAGCGAAAACGACAGTTGTACAACGGTTGAAGAGCTTGCCGAGATCTTGGTCAGGGGTGGTCAGTAGTCGTGACCCATTCCAGGCAATGAAGTTCTCTCACCACGACGACAAATGACCATTTCCAGGAGAGTTGAGTATGTCCGCTGAACACGTTCTCTCGATGATGAACGAGCATGAAGTTAAGTTTGTTGACCTGCGTTTTACCGATACCAAAGGTAAAGAACAGCACGTTACTATCCCTGCTCACCAGGTTAACGCTGACTTCTTCGAAGAAGGCAAAATGTTCGATGGCTCCTCCATCGGTGGCTGGAAAGGCATTAACGAATCAGACATGGTGCTGATGCCGGACGCGACCACTGCGGTAATGGATCCTTTCTTCGAAGATCCTACGCTGATCATCCGTTGTGACATCCTTGAGCCAGGCACGCTGCAGGGCTATGACCGCGACCCGCGCTCTATCGCCAAACGCGCTGAAGAGTACCTGCGTGCATCCGGCATCGCCGATACCGTACTGTTCGGGCCTGAGCCAGAGTTCTTCCTGTTCGACGACATCCGTTTCGGCTCTTCTACCTCCGGTTCACACGTGGCTATCGACGATATCGAAGCATGCTGGAACACCGGTAAAGCCTACGAAGGTGGTAACAAAGGTCACCGTCCGGGTCTGAAAGGCGGCTACTTCCCGGTTCCACCGGTCGACTCTTCACAGGACATCCGTTCTGCTATGTGTCTGACCATGGAGCAGATGGGTCTGGTGGTTGAAGCACACCATCACGAAGTGGCAACAGCGGGTCAGAACGAAGTGGCAACCCGCTTCAACACCATGACCAAGAAAGCGGACGAAATTCAGATCTACAAATACGTGGTGCACAACGTTGCGCACGCTTATGGCAAAACCGCAACCTTCATGCCGAAGCCAATGTTTGGTGATAACGGTTCTGGTATGCACTGCCACATGTCTCTGTCCAAAGGCGGCGTGAACCTGTTCTCTGGCGACAAGTACGGCGGTCTGTCTGAAACGGCCCTGTTCTACATCGGCGGCGTGATCAAACACGCTAAAGCTATCAACGCCCTGGCTAACCCGACCACCAACTCCTACAAGCGTCTGGTTCCGGGCTACGAAGCTCCGGTCATGCTGGCGTACTCTGCCCGTAACCGCTCTGCTTCAATCCGTATTCCGGTCGTCGCAAGCCCGAAAGCCCGTCGTATCGAAGCGCGCTTCCCGGATCCAGCGGCTAACCCATACCTGGCGTTTACCGCGCTGCTGATGGCTGGCCTGGATGGCATCATCAACAAGATCCACCCTGGCGATGCCATGGATAAAAACCTGTATGACCTGCCGCCGGAAGAAGAAGCAGAAATTCCAAAAGTGGCCGGTTCCCTGGAAGAAGCGCTGAACGCCCTGAACGAAGACCGCGAGTTCCTGACCCGTGGTGGCGTATTCACCGACGACGCTATCGATGCTTACATCGAACTGCGTAAGTCAGACGTTGATCGCGTGCGCATGACGCCGCACCCGGTTGAGTTTGAACTGTACTACAGCGTTTAATTACCTGAGATTCGCGAATTTTTGCGCCGCGTCCGGCCGCGTCCGGCTACTGACCCTGTTCAGAAGCCGGACCGTCGCGGCGGCGACAAAGACGCTGAAGATTTTTTGTTGCCGTGGAAACTTTAGCCCATCTCCGGATGGGTTTTTTTCACCGCGAATTCATCGTTCGACGCATCGTTTTCCGTCCTGAAAAGCTATAATGCACTATTTTGGTGCAGAGGAACGCTGTATGGCAACTGGCACGCTGCCCGACGCGGGGCTGATACTCAACTCCCTGATCAACAGCATTTTGCTGGTCGATAACGATCTGGTTATTCACTACGCCAACCCGGCGGCACAGCAATTGCTGGCGCAAAGCTCGCGGAAATTATTCGGCACGCCCCTGCCGGATTTAACCGGCTATTTTTCGCTGAATATTGAAGTGATGCGTGAAAACCTTGAAGCAGGCCAGGGCTTTACCGACAGCGAAGTGACTTTAGTGGTCGACGGGCGCGCCCATATCATGGCGCTGACCGCCCAGCGATTACCGGACGGCTTTATCCTGCTGGAAATGGCGCCGATGGATAACCAGCGCCGCCTGAGCCAGGAGCAGATTCAGCACGCGCAGCAGGTGGCGGCGCGGGATCTGGTGCGCGGCCTGGCACACGAGATTAAAAATCCGCTGGGAGGATTGCGCGGTGCAGCGCAGCTCTTGTCACGCGCGCTGCCCGATCCGTCGCTGAATGAGTACACCAAAGTCATCATTGAGCAGGCGGACCGGCTACGCAACCTGGTTGACCGCCTGCTGGGTCCGCAGCAGCCCGGCTTACACGTCACACAGAGTATTCATCAGGTGGCGGAGCGTGTGGTCAATCTGGTGTCTATGGAGCTGCCGGATAACGTCTCGCTGGTGCGTGACTACGACCCCAGCCTGCCGGAGCTGCCACACGATCCGGACCAGATTGAGCAGGTGCTGCTGAACGTTGTGCGTAATGCGCTGCAGGCGCTGGGTGAGGCAGGCGGCACGATCGTGTTGCGGACCCGCACGGCGTTTCAGCTGACGCTGCACGGCACGCGCTATCGTCTGGTTGCCCGTATAGATGTGGAAGATAACGGCCCGGGCATTCCGGCGCAGCTGCAGGATACGCTGTTCTACCCGATGGTGAGCGGACGCGAAGGCGGCACGGGTCTGGGGCTCTCTATCGCACGCAGCCTGATTGATCAGCATTCAGGAAAAATTGAATTTAACAGTTGGCCAGGTCACACCGAGTTCTCGGTCTACCTGCCTATTCGCCAGTGAGGTTTCTATGCAACGAGGGATAGTCTGGATCGTCGATGACGATAGCTCGATCCGCTGGGTGCTTGAACGCGCGCTCACTGGAGCCGGTTTGAGCTGCGCCACTTTTGACAGCGGCAACGAGGTGCTGGATGCCCTCGCGACCAAAACCCCAGACGTATTATTGTCCGATATCCGTATGCCAGGCATGGATGGCCTGGCGCTGCTGAAGCAGATTAAACAGCGCCATCCGATGCTGCCGGTGATCATCATGACCGCCCATTCTGATCTGGATGCCGCCGTCAGTGCCTATCAGCAGGGCGCGTTTGATTATCTGCCAAAGCCTTTTGATATCGATGAGGCCGTTGCGCTGGTAGAGCGCGCAATCAGCCACTATCAGGAACAGCAGCAGCCGCGTAACCAGCCGGTCAGCGGGCCCACCACGGACATTATTGGTGAAGCGCCGGCGATGCAGGATGTCTTTCGCATCATTGGCCGACTGTCGCGTTCCTCTATCAGCGTGCTGATTAACGGGGAATCCGGTACCGGTAAAGAGCTGGTGGCACATGCGCTGCATCGCCACAGCCCGCGGGCGAAAGCGCCGTTTATTGCGCTGAATATGGCGGCCATTCCTAAAGATCTGATTGAATCAGAACTGTTTGGTCACGAAAAAGGTGCCTTTACCGGCGCCAACCAGATTCGTCAGGGCCGGTTTGAGCAGGCGGATGGCGGCACGCTGTTTCTGGATGAGATCGGCGATATGCCGCTGGACGTCCAGACGCGCCTGTTGCGCGTGCTGGCCGATGGCCAGTTTTATCGTGTCGGCGGTTATGCGCCAGTAAAAGTCGATGTGCGAATCATTGCAGCAACGCACCAGAATCTGGAGCTGCGGGTACAGGAAGGCAAATTCCGTGAGGACCTGTTCCATCGCCTCAATGTGATTCGGGTACATTTGCCGCCGCTGCGCGAACGCCGGGAAGATATCCCACGTCTGGCCCGCTATTTCCTGCAGGTTGCCGCGCGTGAGCTTGGGGTGGAAGCAAAAATTCTGCATCCGGAAACCGAAGCTGCCCTGACCCGCCTGCACTGGTCCGGTAACGTGCGTCAGCTGGAAAATACCTGCCGCTGGCTGACCGTGATGGCCGCAGGTCAGGAAGTGCTGATTCAGGATCTGCCGCCGGAGCTGTTTGAGTCCAGCACGCCGGATAATCCGGTGCAGTCGCTGCCGGACAGCTGGGCCACGCTGCTGGCGCAGTGGGCCGATCGCGCGTTGCGTTCCGGTCATCAAAACCTGCTGTCAGAGGCACAGCCGGAAATGGAGCGGACACTGCTGACCACCGCCCTGCGTCATACGCAGGGTCACAAGCAGGAGGCTGCACGCCTGCTGGGCTGGGGGCGGAATACGTTAACGCGCAAGCTCAAAGAGCTTGGTATGGAGTGAAACGGCAGCGGGGAAAAAGTCTGTTTTTTACCCGATTTCTGCCCGCAGTATCTGTACAGACCGACGCCGATCAGTATCATACTGGCGGCAATCGGGAGAGGTTACTATGTTGCAATCAGTCATTCAGATGATCGCGCATAACGTGGCAGCAATCGGCAGCGCGGTGGCGCATTCACCGCAAACCGCCCTCGCCGCCGTCGTGTGCGCCATGACCGTGAGTCTGTTCAGTTAATACAAAGGGAGCGTCAGCTCCCTTTGTTGTTAAATGACGCGGGAAAACGGCTGTCGGGGCGCGTTTTGCTGCAGATAGCGATCAAAGCACATACAGATATTGCGAATCAGTAAGCGGCCCGTGCTGCTCACCTGCAGACGGCGCCCCTGCTGCATCACCAGGCCGTCTGCCATCAGCGGTGCCAGCCGCGCCAGATCGTCTGCGAAATAGGCTTCAAACTTCACCGGCCACTGCGCCTCTATCGCGGCAAAATCCAGCGTGAAATTGCAAATCAGCGCTTTAATCACCTCACGCCGCAGGCGATCGTCATCCGTCAGCGTTAATCCGCGCCACAGCGCATCCTCCTGCTGCTCCACCCGGGCATAGTAGTCGTTCAGCACTTTTTGGTTCTGCGCGTAGCTGTCGCCCATCATGCTGATCGCCGACACGCCCAGCCCCAGCAGATCGGTTTCTCCCTGCGTGGTGTAGCCCTGGAAATTACGGTGCAACACACCGGCGCGCTGCGCCACCGCCAGCTCATCGTCCGGCTTCGCAAAATGGTCCATACCAATAAACTGATAGCCGGCACCGGTTAAGGTGGCGATGGTCTGCTGCAGAATCTCCAGTCTCTGCGCCGCGCCCGGCAGCTCATCCTCTTTGATTTTGCGCTGCGCCGCGAACAGAGCAGGCATATGGGCATAATTAAAAACGCTGAGGCGATCGGGGTTGAGCGCGATAACGCGCTGCAGAGTAAACGCAAAGCTTTGCGGCGTTTGCAGCGGCAGGCCATAAATCAAATCCAGGCTAATGGAACCAAAGCCCTGGTCACGCGCACGCTGCACCAGCGCGAAGATGGTTGCTTCGTCCTGCACACGATTCACGCGCGCCTGAACGGCTTTATTAAAGTCCTGCACGCCCATACTCAGGCGAGTAAAGCCCTCTGCGCGCAGATGATCGATCATCTCCGGTGCGATTTCGCGCGGATCCACTTCAATCGACATTTCGGCATCGGCAGCAATTGCAAAATGCTGGCGCAGCAGCGCCATCAGCCGGCTGATCTGCTGCTGATTCAGGAAGGTGGGCGTGCCGCCACCCCAGTGCAATTGCGTCACGCGACGCCCTGCAAACAGCAGCGCGCGCTGACAAATTTCCTGCGCCAGCGCATCCAGATAGCGATCGGCTTTGTGCAGCTGCCGCGTCACGATTTTATTGCAGCCGCAGAAGTAGCAGAGCCGGTGACAGAACGGGATATGCACATAGAGTGAAAGCGGCCGATCGGGATAGCGGGCGGCCGCGCGCTGAAAATCATCGTGACTGAAGGTGTCGCTGAATGCCAGCGCGGTGGGATAAGAGGTGTAACGCGGGCCGGCGTGATTGTATTTTTCAATCAGCCGCTGATCCCACTCAATCTGCTGTGATGACATGCTCACTCCTTACGGTGACGACGTCTCAGGACGGGTCGCGTAGCAGAAGCATGGCCGGGACGCCGGGCAGAACGCCGGCGTATACGCGCTTTCAGACGCGACAGGCGGCGTAGTTTAATCAATAACGCGAGGAGATAACATGTCAGCAGCAGCGCTAAAATTGATCCAGGCCAAAGCATCAGCAAATACCTGTTGCGCCCGGCATGCGGTAATCCGCATGCCGATCAAAATCGCTTAGTGGCCTTTCAGCAGACGCATCATATCTTCTTCGGCCTGCTCATCTTCCGCATCGTCATCCAGGGCGATGCCGAGCGTTTCCATCAGCTCATCAATACGATCCAGCGTTTCATCCAGCCACGCCTGCTCTTCGCCGCTCAGGGTTTCGCCGTTTTCCAGACGATCCAGCAGCGTATCAAGACGTTCATCGTTTTCCAGCTTCGCCAGCTCTTCCTGCGGTGTCAGACGCACCTTCTCTGCTTTGGGTTTAGGCTGTGCCGCCGGCTTTTTGACGGTTTGGGTAGTGCCATCAGCCACCAGCGCAACCGGCTTCTTACTGCCCAGCCGCGGGTCGGCGCTTTTATTGCTCTTCCCTTTGCTGGCGCTCTGCGTTTCCGGATTCGCGCGGCTGCCCGCTTTATGGCCGCTGTGCTTTTTATCGCGTTTACGATCGCGCGCTTCCTGATTCAGTTCTTCACGCGATTTACGTTTGTTTTTGGCAGCGGGTTTGCCACGCTGGGCTGGTGCAGGTTGCTTCATGATGTCCGGTCTCGGCGGTTTTTCTTCAGTATAGAATTGCGGCGAAATCTAGCAGAAAGATGACAAAGAAAAAAGGCGATAGCCTATGCTATCGCCTTATTTCGCACCTTCGCACGAAGGAAACACGTGTTTAATCCTTTATGGCTCACAACGTCCCGGTTATTCCATCGCCTCTCGCTCCTGCGAGTAATCCCTGTCCCTGTCCGATTCCTGCCTGAATCGCTCTCCTGCCATGCTCCCGGCCATCCCTGACGCTCCTGAGCTCATCATCCTGATGGGTGCTGCCGTGCACTGACAACAAATGTAGACCAACCCGTAAAATGAACAAGTGAGACTTGTCTCTAATTTAACGTGGTACCGCCTGATTTTTTCTTAAGGCAATGAAATGTATGACTTTAAATAAGCGTGAATATTCAATGAATCCATGAAGGCTGTCAGTAAATAGCGGCAATCTCTTACAAAATGGCCCGCAGAGATGCGTATCGGGCACTTTTGCGTCATAACAGGTATAATCGGCGTCATTGCCTGAACCTTTCTGCCGGAGTTTTACTTTGTCTGCTTTGAATTACCACATCACCCATTTCATGCTCAGCGCCCCGGATATTCGCCATTTGCCTGCGGACGCGGGTATTGAAGTTGCCTTTGCCGGACGCTCCAATGCAGGCAAATCCAGCGCGCTGAACACGTTAACCAATCAGAAAAGCCTGGCACGAACCAGTAAAACGCCAGGGCGTACTCAGTTGATCAACCTGTTTGAGGTCGTTGAAGGTAAACGCCTGGTGGATTTACCGGGCTACGGCTATGCCGAAGTGCCGGAAGAGATGAAGCGTAAATGGCAGCGTGCACTGGGTGAATACCTGCAGAAGCGTCAGGCGCTGAAAGGCCTGGTCGTGCTGATGGATATCCGCCATCCGCTGAAAGATCTCGATCAGCAGATGATTGAGTGGGCCGTACAGAGTCAAATCCCGGTGCTGGTACTGCTGACCAAAGCAGACAAGCTGGCTTCAGGCGCGCGTAAAGCGCAGCTGAATATGGTGCGTGAAGCTTCGCTGGCCTTTATGGGCGACGTGCAGGTCGAGATGTTTTCTTCACTGAAGAAGCTGGGTGTGGATAAACTGCGCCAGAAGCTTGATACCTGGTTCAGCGAGCTGGAACCGGCTCAGGAAGGGGATGGCGAACCGCAGGATGAGGCGTAATCATCCTTTGCCCGCCGGGCTTTATCTGAAAAAGCCCAATAAAAAACGCCCCAGTCATAAATGACTGGGGCGGCTAATATTCAGCCAAATCCGATTACGTGAAGTAAAAGGTCTGAAAGATAGAACATCTTACCTCTGTACCCTACGCGACAAACTTTACCTGAATTTTTCTGACCAACAAAGGATTTTTTGTTGTTAAGTTTCAGGTTTCGATATGTTTTTTACCAGGTTCGTCACATTTCAGCGCAGCAAATGTAGTTTAATTACTGAAAAAATGCTTAGTCGCCAGCCATTTACCTGGCTGTGATTCTGCCCCTGATTAAGGCAGTCAACTGAAGCGATTAAGCAAACTTTTTTCTTATGACGCGGCCAGGGCTGATGCCAGCCACTGGCCCGGTGACGATCAGTGCGCCTGATCCCAGTTATCACCCGTCCCGACTTCCACCAGCAGCGGCACATCCAGCTTCATGCTGTTTTCCATCAGCTGACGGATTTTCACGCTGGCGCTTTCCACTGCCTCTTTCCGGATTTCAAACACCAGCTCATCGTGAACCTGCATGATCATGGTTACCGCGTCGTTGTTTTCTTTTTGCAGCCAGTCGTCCACGGCAATCATGGCGCGTTTAATGATATCGGCTGCGGTTCCCTGCATCGGGGCGTTGATTGCGGCACGCTCCGCCGCTTTACGGCGGATAGCGTTGCTGGATTTGATGTCCGGCAGCCACAGACGACGCCCGTCCAGCGTCTCCACGTAGCCTTTTGCCGCAGCCTGTTCGCGCGTCTGTTCCATATAGCGCAGCACGCCCGGATAGCGTTCAAAGTAGAGGTCCATATACTTCTTCGCTTCGCCGGCACCAATGTTCAGCTGACGCGATAAACCAAAGGCGCTCATACCGTAAATCAGCCCAAAGTTAATCGCCTTGGCGCTGCGACGCTGTTCACCGGAGACCTTGCTCAGCGCCACCCCAAACACTTCCGATGCCGTGGCGCGGTGAATGTCCTCACCCTGAGCAAATGCTTCCAGCAGGCCTTTGTCCTGCGACAGATGCGCCATAATTCGCAGCTCAATTTGTGAATAGTCCGCGGCAACAATGCGCTTGTCGGCACCGGCAATAAACGCCTGGCGAATACGTCGTCCCTCTTCATTGCGCACCGGAATGTTCTGCAGGTTAGGATCGGTTGAAGAGAGACGCCCGGTTGCGGTCACCGCCTGATGATAAGACGTATGAACGCGTCCGGTAACCGGGTTGATCATTTGCGGCAGTTTATCGGTGTAAGTCGACTTCAGCTTCGACAAACCCCGGTGCTCCAGAATAACTTTGGGCAAAGGATAATCCAGCGCCAGCTCGGCCAGCACTTCTTCGCTAGTTGAAGGTGCCCCACCCGGCGTCTTTTTCGTCGGCTTAATACCCTGCTTTTCAAACAGGATGGTTTGCAGCTGTTTGGTAGAAGAGAGGTTGAAGGGCTCACCGGCCAGATCGTGCGCCTTCTGTTCCAGCTCAGCAAGGCGCGTGGTCAGCTCCTGCGAGTGTCTGGCCAGAATGTTCTGGTCAATCAGTACGCCATTGCGCTCAACGCGTGAGATCACCGTCACCAGCGGCATTTCAATCTCTTCAAATACCCGCTTCGGTCCGGCCTCCTGCTCCAGTTTTGGCCACATTTGCAGGTGCAGCTGCAGCGTGACGTCCGCGTCCTCTGCCGCATAATGTGCCGCCTGTTCGAGGGCAATCTGGTTGAACGTCAGCTGGTTTTTTCCTTTCCCGGCGATCTCTTCAAAAGTAACCGTTTTGTGGTTGAGCCAGCGCGCAGCCAGACTGTCCATGTCATGTTTGCCGCCTACGCTGCTCAGACAGTAGGATTCCAGCATGGTGTCAAACTTAATGCCGTCCAGTTCAATGCCGTAGTTGTTCAGCACGCCGCGATCGTACTTCAGGTTCTGGCCCACTTTTGCTGCGTTGCCATCTTCCAGCAGAGGTTTCAGCTGCGCCAGCACGCTGTCGCGATCGAGCTGATCCGGTGCATCCAGATAATCGTGTCCGACCGGCAGATAAGCCGCCTCGCCTGGCGCAACAGCGAAAGCGATGCCGACAATATTGGCGCTCAGCGTGTCGAGCGAATCGGTTTCCAGATCAAAAGCAAATACGTCTGCGCCTTTGAGCTTTTCTATCCACGCGCTGAATGTGGCTTCGTCCAGGATGGTAACGTAACCGTCGGATGACAGCACGCTGGTGGCTTCCACCACCGGCGCGGGTTCATCGGTCAGCGCTTTCTGCGCCTGCGGGTTGCTCTTTTTTCCCTGCAGCCATTTGCCATCCTGCAGGTCGGCGATCCAGCGTTTAAATTCGTAACGGCTGAACAGCGCCTGCAACGCTTCCACATCCGGCTCGCTGACGGTCAGCTGATCGCAGCGCAGCGCCAGCTCAACATCGGTTTTGATGGTCGCCAGCTGATAAGAGAGAAAGGCAACATCACGGTTCTGCTCCAGTTTCGCGGCCATGGTTTTGGCTCCGCGGAAAGAGAGCCCGGCAACTTTATCGAGGTTTTCGTAGATCGCGTGCATCCCGCCCAGTCCCTGTAACAGTGCCTGAGCGGTTTTCTCGCCGACGCCCGGCACGCCAGGAATGTTATCCGAGCTGTCACCCATCATGGCGAGAAAATCGATAATCAGAGAAGGCGGGACACCGAACTTCTGTTCCACTTCTTCCGGCCCGAGTACGGTGTTGGTCATGGTGTTGATCAGGGTAATACCTGGCGTGACCAGCTGCGCCATATCTTTATCACCGGTGCTGATCAGCACCGCGCGCCCCTGCTTTTCGGCTTCCAGCGCCAGCGTTCCGATCACGTCATCCGCTTCTACGCCCGAAACCGCCAGCAGCGGCAGCCCCATGGCTTTCACCATCTCGTGCAGCGGCGCAATCTGCGCCCGCAGATCGTCTGGCATCGGCGGTCGATGCGATTTGTAGTTTTCAAACAACTCGTCGCGGAACGTTTTGCCTTTTGCATCGAAGACCACAGCCACATGGCTGGGTTGATACTGCATCAACAGGCTCTTTAGCATGTTGAGTACACCATACATGGCGCCGGTTGGCTCACCTGCACTGTTAGTCAGTGGCGGAAAGGCATGATACGCACGGTAGAGATAAGAGGATCCATCTACCAGAATCAGGGGATTTTCTGCAATTTGCGCCATAGGTTCGTATTTTCTTCGTTGCGATAATGAGGCTTATAAGGATGCCACATCCAGCGGGGAATGTTGAATCAACACCATGCAGACAGGATCTTTTTCGTCATCGTGCGGTAGCGATCGCAAGGATCGTCTTGTGGATAACTTTGTGCGTAAAAATCATAACGTATTGTTATTTACGCGAATTGCAAATAACTTACACTATAAAAACCTTTTAAATCAGTAAATTATTAAGTTTCTGTGACGTAACACCTCTTTTTGACAAGGCGATCGTCCATGTGGATATTGCGTGGCGGGTGTAAAAAGGAGGGAACAAAACAGGATGAAAAAAACGCCGGTCACGCCGGCGTTTACATTGCGTTGGTTACTTCTTCTCAACCAGGAATTTTACAACATTGGCGTAATCGGCGACGAAGTTGTCCATAGAGCTGGTATCCAGACCGCCGTTGTTAACCATGTATTTACCGTTAACAAAGATGGCCGGAACACCCTGCAGGTTGACATCAGAAGCGGCCTTCTGCTGCTGTGCAATCAGCGCTTTCACCGCAAAGCTGTTCCAGGCGCCATCGTAATCCTCGGCAGAGATGCCAGCGGCTTTGATGAACGTCTCTTTCAGGCTGGCGGCATCGGTGATGGTCTGGGTTTTCTGAATACCGTCAAAAATTGGCGCGGTGACCTTATCTTCCACACCCAGCGCCATAGCAACAGCCCAGGCATGCGTCACCACCGGACCAAAATCACCGCCGAGGAAATCCACGTGATATTTAGTGACTTTGGTATCGGCTGGCAGATTCTTTTTCACGGCGTCACTGACGTGATAAATACGTTCGAACTGGTAGCAGTGCGGGCAGAAAAAAGAGAAGAACTCCATAACCTGAGGCTCACCAGCAACCGGCTTTGGCAGCGTCACGTACTGCTTGCCTTCATCAAACTGTGCTGCTGAAGCGCAAAATGCCAGCATCAGACCTACCAGCGCAAACATGATCTTTTTCATCGTGAAAATATCTCCTGAATACTTCATTAAAATTGCGGGCTAAGCTGCAACGGCGGTTCGTGTAACAGCCTCTCCTGCTCGAGAAATAGTGCAATCTGCCGACGCCAGAAATCCTCATCTGTCATCCAGGGAAAGGCGCGCGGAAAAGCGGGGTCCTGCCAGCGGCGAATAACCCAGGCCAGATAATAAACCATGCGCATAGCGCGTAAAGACTCAATCAGTGTTAATTCGTGTAAATCGAAATCGCCAAATTCGTTATACGCTTCCAGCAAAATATCCCACTGGATTAACTGCTCCTGGCGGCTGCCGTTCACCAGCATCCATAAATCCTGCACTGCCGGACCGGTGCGGGCATCGTCAAGGTCAACAAACAGTGGGCCGTCCCGCCACAGGATATTACCGGGATGGCAATCGCCGTGCAGTCGGATCGGCTGCCATTGGCTATGCCAGCTCTGCTGCAGCGTGGCATAAAGTTTATCAACCGCGCTAAGCAGCGCATCCCTGAGCGCCGCCGGCACCAGTCCACTGTTCTCCAGCGCGGCGCGTGGCTCTACGACATATTCATCCAGCCCAAACGCCGGGCGCTGCCTGAAAGGGCTCTGACGTCCGGTTTGATGGATGCGGCCAAGAAAGCGTCCAACCCACTCCATCTGCTCTTCATTGTCGGTCTCATACTGCCTTCCTCCCAGGCTGGGAAAGACGGCAAACATAAAACCGGCATGATGATTCAGCGTGGAACCCTGCAGCGACAGCGGCGCGGCCACCGGCACCTCGTCATGCACTAAATCCAGCGCAAACTGATTCTCTTCCAGAACCTGCGCTTCGCTCCAGCGCTGCGGGCGGTAAAATTTCGCCACATAGCGGCGCTTTTCATCATCGCTGAACTGGTAAACGCGGTTTTCGTAACTGTTAAGGGCGGTCAGACCGGATTCGACCCGCAATCCCGCTTCCCACAGCGCATCAAGAATGACGTCCGGGTTTAGCGTCTGAAAATTAAAAGCGGCTTCGCTCATCATGGTGCCTGTCGGTTACTTTTGCATTGAGCGCGCAAGGATAACATCACTCGTCATCTCTGATCACACCACGTGCCCGCAATAGCGCCGTTTTGAAGTCCACTACATAATCTTTCTGCAGGCCGGGGATCCCGGCGTCACTGGCGGCGTCACGCATTTTCAGATGGTAAATCAATATATCGTCCGTTAATTCACTTAATGGGCCACTGAAACCGGATTCCTGTGCCAGTTTTTGTAAAAATGCCAGCAGATTAAGATCAGACTCTTTTTGCCAGGCAGGTTGCAGGAGTTCAAGCAGTTCATTGAGTCGGTGATTTTTCATCATTGCTTCCTTAACGCAGCAGATTGCTGCTTTTACAGTAAGTATCGTCCGGAATTCAGTCAGGAGACAACGATGACCGCATTTACCGGTGTCATTCTTGCAGGTGGGCAAGGCAGCCGCATGGGCGGCCAGGATAAAGGCCTGCTGGGGCTGCAGGGTAAACCGCTCTATCAGCATGTTCTGCAGCGTTTGCAGCCACAGGTCGATAGTGTGTTGATCAGCGCTAACCGCAACATTGATCAGTATCAGCTTAGTGGCTGTCAGGTTGTGCCGGATTCCCTGGCCGATTATCCCGGGCCGCTGGCCGGCATGCTGAGCGGGTTGCAACACAGTCAGACCGAGTGGGTCGCGTTTTGTGCGTGCGATACCCCCTGGATACCTGAAGATTTTGTAATGCGGTTATGGCTGCAGCGCGGTGACGCCCCCGCAGTATGGGTGAAATCCTTACAACGCGACCATCCCACGCTGGCGCTGGTTAACCGCTCGCTGGCAGACGATCTGACAACCTGGCTGCTACGGGGCGAAAGGCGGCTGATGCAGTTCATGCGTGAACATGGCGGGCACGCCGTGCCGTTTGCCATGGACGAGTCGATCTTTCGCAATATCAATACGCCAGAGGATTTGATTCATGAGGAGGAGAGATCATGACTGTGCCGTTGCTGGCCATTACCGCCTGGAGCGGAACGGGGAAAACAACGCTGTTGCAGCAGGTCATTCCGGAGCTTAACGCGCTGGGCGTGCGCTGCGGTCTGATCAAGCACACGCATCATGAGATGGAGGTGGATACGCCGGGAAAGGACAGCTATCTGCTGCGGAAAGCCGGTGCCGATCAGGTCATTGTCGCCAGCGATCGGCGCTGGGCCTTGATGTGTGAAACACCGCAGCAGCCGCTGAGCTTAGCGGAACTTGCCGCGCGCATGGACAGTTCTGTGCTGGATTTAGTGCTGGTTGAAGGGTTTAAAGGCGAACCCGTGCCCAAAATCGTGCTGTGGCGACGCGGTGTAAAAGGTGGGGTGGAGGATCTGCTGGATGAGCATGTGATTGCCGTGGCCAGCGATGAGCCGCTGCAGACCGGGCTGCCGGCGCTGGATATGCGCCAGCCGGCACAGGTGGCCGCCTTTATTGCGCGCTGGCGAGCAGCGTACCGCTGAATACCCTGAGTCAGTAAAGGGAGCCTGGCACTTTCCAGGCGGCGTAGATGGCTGGCGCTTATACGCTGAATGCTTTGAGCAAATAACGGGACCGTACATTTCCCGGCCGGCACAGGCGGCCGGCTTTATCGCGCGCCGGCGTGGCGGCACCTGCTGAATGCCCTGAATGAGTACGGAGGCCGGACACTTTCCGGCCGGGACGGTTGACAGGCCCGACAGGCTTTATCGCGCAACAGTGTGGCAGCATCTGCTGAATGCTTATAGTGTGAGTCAGTAAGGGAGAAGGGCATTTCCGGCTGGCACAGGTGACAGCCTTTATCGCGCGCCGGCGCGGCGCACACCTTCTGAATGCCCTGAGCAAGTAAGGAGGCCGGACACTTTCCGGCCGATTACAGTATGAGTCAGTGAGGGGGCCGGGCATCTTCCGGCCGGCGCAGGTGACAGCCTTTATCGCCCGCCGGCTGCCTGCGTGCGGCGGGCGGGCCTCTGCCGGGTTAATCCGGCCACCGTTTACCCGATCGGGCCGCGCCGCGCGGGACTTTTCGCGCCCGCGGGGGCGCTTTTTCCCGGCGCGCGGACGTAAAAAAGCCCTGAACTCGCGTTCAGGGCTTCTTCACCTGTTGGATGCCTGGCAGTTCCCTACTCTCGCATGGGGAGACCCCACACTACCATCGGCGCTACGGCGTTTCACTTCTGAGTTCGGCATGGGGTCAGGTGGGACCACCGCGCTAGTGCCGCCAGGCAGATTCTGTTTCGTCCGCGCCGCCGAAGCCGCGCAGACCAGTCCGTGAACAAGGCTGAAAATTTTTCCGGGTACCGCAAAACGCCTCTGGCGTTGTAAGGTTAAGCCTCACGGGTCATTAGTACCGGTAAGCTCAACGCATCGCTGCGCTTACACATCCGGCCTATCAACGTCGTCGTCTTCAACGTCCCTTCAGGACCCTCGAGGGGTCAGGGAGAACTCATCTCGGGGCAAGTTTCGTGCTTAGATGCTTTCAGCACTTATCTCTTCCGCACTTAGCTACCGGGCAGTGCCATTGGCATGACAACCCGAACACCAGCGGTGCGTTCACTCCGGTCCTCTCGTACTAGGAGCAACCCCCCTCAATTCTCCAGCGCCCACGGCAGATAGGGACCGAACTGTCTCACGACGTTCTAAACCCAGCTCGCGTACCACTTTAAACGGCGAACAGCCGTACCCTTGGGACCTACTTCAGCCCCAGGATGTGATGAGCCGACATCGAGGTGCCAAACACCGCCGTCGATATGAACTCTTGGGCGGTATCAGCCTGTTATCCCCGGAGTACCTTTTATCCGTTGAGCGATGGCCCTTCCATTCAGAACCACCGGATCACTATGACCTGCTTTCGCACCTGCTCGAGCCGTCACTCTCGCAGTCAAGCTGGCTTATGCCATTGCACTAACCTCCTGATGTCCGACCAGGATTAGCCAACCTTCGTGCTCCTCCGTTACGCTTTGGGAGGAGACCGCCCCAGTCAAACTACCCACCAGACACTGTCCGCAGCCCGGATAACGGGCCTACGTTAGAACATCAAACATTAAAGGGTGGTATTTCAAGGATGGCTCCACGCGGACTGGCGTCCGCGCTTCAAAGCCTCCCACCTATCCTACACATCAAGGCTCAATGTTCAGTGTCAAGCTATAGTAAAGGTTCACGGGGTCTTTCCGTCTTGCCGCGGGTACACTGCATCTTCACAGCGATTTCAATTTCACTGAGTCTCGGGTGGAGACAGCCTGGCCATCATTACGCCATTCGTGCAGGTCGGAACTTACCCGACAAGGAATTTCGCTACCTTAGGACCGTTATAGTTACGGCCGCCGTTTACCGGGGCTTCGATCAAGAGCTTCTCCTTACGGATAACCCCATCAATTAACCTTCCGGCACCGGGCAGGCGTCACACCGTATACGTCCACTTTCGTGTTTGCACAGTGCTGTGTTTTTAATAAACAGTTGCAGCCAGCTGGTATCTTCGACTGGCCTCGGCTCCGGGAGCAAGTCCCCTCACCTACGCGCCAGCGTGCCTTCTCCCGAAGTTACGGCACCATTTTGCCTAGTTCCTTCACCCGAGTTCTCTCAAGCGCCTTGGTATTCTCTACCTGACCACCTGTGTCGGTTTGGGGTACGATTTCGTGTTACCTGGAGCTTAGAGGCTTTTCCTGGAAGCAGGGCATCAGTTACTTCAGCTCCGTAGAGCCTCGTCGTCACGCCTCAGTGTTAAAGAAGACCGGATTTGCCTGGTCTTCACACCTGCACGCTTAAACCGGGACAACCGTCGCCCGGATAACCTAGCCTTCTCCGTCCCCCCTTCGCAGTAACACCAAGTACAGGAATATTAACCTGTTTCCCATCGACTACGCCTTTCGGCCTCGCCTTAGGGGTCGACTCACCCTGCCCCGATTAACGTTGGACAGGAACCCTTGGTCTTCCGGCGAGCGGGCTTTTCACCCGCTTTATCGTTACTTATGTCAGCATTCGCACTTCTGATACCTCCAGCAGCCCTCACAGGCCACCTTCTGCGGCTTACAGAACGCTCCCCTACCCAACAACGCATTCGCGTCGCTGCCGCAGCTTCGGTGCATGGTTTAGCCCCGTTACATCTTCCGCGCAGGCCGACTCGACCAGTGAGCTATTACGCTTTCTTTAAATGATGGCTGCTTCTAAGCCAACATCCTGGCTGTCTGTGCCTTCCCACATCGTTTCCCACTTAACCATGACTTTGGGACCTTAGCTGGCGGTCTGGGTTGTTTCCCTCTTCACGACGGACGTTAGCACCCGCCGTGTGTCTCCCGTGATAACATTCTCCGGTATTCGCAGTTTGCATCGGGTTGGTAAGCCGGGATGGCCCCCTAGCCGAAACAGTGCTCTACCCCCGGAGATGAGTTCACGAGGCGCTACCTAAATAGCTTTCGGGGAGAACCAGCTATCTCCCGGTTTGATTGGCCTTTCACCCCCAGCCACAGGTCATCCGCTAATTTTTCAACATTAGTCGGTTCGGTCCTCCAGTTAGTGTTACCCAACCTTCAACCTGCCCATGGCTAGATCACCGGGTTTCGGGTCTATACCCTGCAACTTAGCGCCCGGTTAAGACTCGGTTTCCCTTCGGCTCCCCTATGCGGTTAACCTTGCTACAGAATATAAGTCGCTGACCCATTATACAAAAGGTACGCAGTCACCCCATAAAGAGGCTCCCACTGCTTGTACGTACACGGTTTCAGGTTCTGTTTCACTCCCCTCGCCGGGGTTCTTTTCGCCTTTCCCTCACGGTACTGGTTCACTATCGGTCAGTCAGGAGTATTTAGCCTTGGAGGATGGTCCCCCCATATTCAGACAGGATACCACGTGTCCCGCCCTACTCATCGAGCTCACAGCCTGTGCGTCTTCGTGTACGGGGCTGTCACCCGGTATCGCGCGCCTTTCCAGACGCTTCCACTGACGCACAAGCTGATTCAGGCTCTGGGCTCCTCCCCGTTCGCTCGCCGCTACTGGGGGAATCTCGGTTGATTTCTTTTCCTCGGGGTACTTAGATGTTTCAGTTCCCCCGGTTCGCCTCGTTAACCTATGTATTCAGTTAACGATAATGCATAAATGCATTGGGTTTCCCCATTCGGACATCGACGGCTGTAGCGGTTCATATCACCTTACCGTCGCTTTTCGCAGATTAGCACGTCCTTCATCGCCTCTGACTGCCAGGGCATCCACCGTGTACGCTTGGTCGCTTAACCTCACAACCCACAGGCGTTTTGCGCATGTGAATCGCGAAAATCTCGGACCCGGACGCTCCGCACTTATTTCCTGTTACGGGGAAATACGCGGCGCGTTCGTTTCAAATTTTCAGCTTGTTCCGGATTGTTAAAGAGCATATATCTCAGACGTGACCCGCAGGTCAGTTCTGAGATACATCATGGAGACACCTTTCACCTGTCACCGAACAGTTGGCGTCCCCTAGGGGATTCGAACCCCTGTTGCCGCCGTGAAAGGGCGGAGTCCTAACCGCTAGACGAAGGGGACACAAGGGTGTCACGACTTCGCAGCCGTCCTGCTCATTACTTTTTCTATCAGACAATCTGTGTGAGCACTGCGCGGGAAGGTATCTTCAGGTAAGGAGGTGATCCAACCGCAGGTTCCCCTACGGTTACCTTGTTACGACTTCACCCCAGTCATGAATCACAAAGTGGTAAGCGCCCTCCCGAAGGTTAAGCTACCTACTTCTTTTGCAACCCACTCCCATGGTGTGACGGGCGGTGTGTACAAGGCCCGGGAACGTATTCACCGTAGCATTCTGATCTACGATTACTAGCGATTCCGACTTCATGGAGTCGAGTTGCAGACTCCAATCCGGACTACGACGCACTTTATGAGGTCCGCTTGCTCTCGCGAGGTCGCTTCTCTTTGTATGCGCCATTGTAGCACGTGTGTAGCCCTGGCCGTAAGGGCCATGATGACTTGACGTCATCCCCACCTTCCTCCGGTTTATCACCGGCAGTCTCCTTTGAGTTCCCGGCCGAGCCGCTGGCAACAAAGGATAAGGGTTGCGCTCGTTGCGGGACTTAACCCAACATTTCACAACACGAGCTGACGACAGCCATGCAGCACCTGTCTCAGAGTTCCCGAAGGCACCAAAGCATCTCTGCTAAGTTCTCTGGATGTCAAGGCCAGGTAAGGTTCTTCGCGTTGCATCGAATTAAACCACATGCTCCACCGCTTGTGCGGGCCCCCGTCAATTCATTTGAGTTTTAACCTTGCGGCCGTACTCCCCAGGCGGTCGACTTAACGCGTTAGCTCCGGAAGCCACGCCTCAAGGGCACAACCTCCAAGTCGACATCGTTTACGGCGTGGACTACCAGGGTATCTAATCCTGTTTGCTCCCCACGCTTTCGCACCTGAGCGTCAGTCTTCGTCCAGGGGGCCGCCTTCGCCACCGGTATTCCTCCAGATCTCTACGCATTTCACCGCTACACCTGGAATTCTACCCCCCTCTACGAGACTCAAGCCTGCCAGTTTCAAATGCAGTTCCCAGGTTAAGCCCGGGGATTTCACATCTGACTTAACAGACCGCCTGCGTGCGCTTTACGCCCAGTAATTCCGATTAACGCTTGCACCCTCCGTATTACCGCGGCTGCTGGCACGGAGTTAGCCGGTGCTTCTTCTGCGGGTAACGTCAATCGGCAAGGTTATTAACCTTACCGCCTTCCTCCCCGCTGAAAGTACTTTACAACCCGAAGGCCTTCTTCATACACGCGGCATGGCTGCATCAGGCTTGCGCCCATTGTGCAATATTCCCCACTGCTGCCTCCCGTAGGAGTCTGGACCGTGTCTCAGTTCCAGTGTGGCTGGTCATCCTCTCAGACCAGCTAGGGATCGTCGCCTAGGTGAGCCGTTACCCCACCTACTAGCTAATCCCATCTGGGCACATCCGATGGTGTGAGGCCCGAAGGTCCCCCACTTTGGTCTTGCGACGTTATGCGGTATTAGCTACCGTTTCCAGTAGTTATCCCCCTCCATCGGGCAGTTTCCCAGACATTACTCACCCGTCCGCCACTCGTCACCCGAAGAGCAAGCTCTTCTGTGCTACCGTCCGACTTGCATGTGTTAGGCCTGCCGCCAGCGTTCAATCTGAGCCATGATCAAACTCTTCAATTTAAAGTTTGATTTGCTGCAACCAGTGCAGCGATGCTCTGTGAATTAAACTTCGTAATGAATTACGTGTTCACTCAGCAGAGTCTTGATATTTTTTCAAGCCCGGAGGCTTATGATATCAATCCCGTGAGTGCCCACACAGATTGTCTGATAAATTGTTAAAGAGCGGTGCGACGCGGCGTACAGCCTGCTGTCGCGAGGTGGCGTATATTACGCTTTCCTCCTTCAGAGTCAACCTCTTTTTCAGAAGTTTTTCTCCGGCGGGGTGAATCGCTTCACGCCCTGCTGAGCCGCCTGCGTTGCCGCTTTGCCGTCTCAGTGGTGGCGCATTATAGGGACTTCATTTCTGCTGACAAGCGTTTATTGCAAAAAAATGGCTGACAGCTCTTTTTTTATACGAAAGCGTTAAAAAGCGACGTTTTGCGGCGAATAATCAGGCAAAAACGGCAGGCGCGGGGCACAAATCAGCGCCATCTGCCTGATGAGCGATGCTATTCTGTTAATCACGTTCTTAGCTGACAGTCATTTTTTAAGAAGGATTTTCAATGATTCGATCCGCGCGCAGCATGGCCGGCCTGCCCTGGATCGCCGCCATGGCGTTTTTTATGCAGGCGCTCGACGCCACCATCCTCAATACTGCGCTCCCCGCCATTGCCACCAGCCTTGAACGTTCTCCCCTTGCGATGCAATCCGCCGTCATCAGCTATACCCTGACGGTTGCCATGCTGATACCGGTGAGCGGCTGGCTGGCCGATCGCTTTGGTACCCGTAAAATTTTCATTCTCGCCGTTTCGCTCTTTACGCTGGGTTCACTGGCCTGTGCCCTCTCCGGCTCGCTGAGTGTGCTGGTGACTTCACGGGTAATTCAGGGTATCGGCGGAGCGATGATGATGCCGGTTGCGCGACTGGCGTTGCTGCGTGCCTATCCGCGCAGTGAACTGTTACCGGTGCTCAACTTTGTCACGATGCCCGGCCTCGTCGGCCCGATCCTTGGCCCGATGCTGGGCGGTCTGCTGGTGACCTATGCCAGCTGGCACTGGATATTCCTCATTAATATTCCGATTGGCGTCGCCGGTATCTTCTATGCGCGCAAATATATGCCCGACTTCACCACGCCCAAGCGCCGCTTCGATTTTTCCGGTTTTCTCCTGTTTGGCCTCGGGCTGGTGCTGATCTCGATTGGTATTGAACTGTTTGGTGAGCGCATTGTGTCACCCTGGCAGGCGATACTGGTGCTGCTGACCGGTATTGTGCTGCTGCTTCTCTATATTGTGCATGCACGTCGTCATCCGGCCCCGCTGATCAGCCTGCCGATGTTTAAAACCCGCACCTTCTCCGTTGGCATCATCGGCAATATCGCGGCCCGGCTCGGTACCGGCTGTATTCCGTTTCTGATGCCGCTGATGTTGCAGGTGGGGTTCGGCTATCCGGCTATTATCGCAGGCTGCATGATGGGTCCTACCGCCGTCGGCTCGCTGCTGGCGAAATCTACCGTGACGCAGGTGCTGCGCCGCTTTGGCTATCGCCGGACGCTGGTCGGCATCACGGTTATTATCGGGCTTCTGGTGGCCAGCTTCGCACTCCAGTCGCCAGGCGAAAGCGTGATCATGCTGCTGATTGCGCTGTTTGTACTGGGTATGGCGATGTCAACGCAGTTCACGGCCATGAATACCATCACGCTGGCCGATCTGAATGATGAGAACGCCAGCGGTGGCAACAGCGTTCTGGCGGTCACACAGCAGGTATCCATCAGCTTTGGTGTCGCGGTCAGCGCTGCCGTGCTGCGATTCTGGCAGGATTTTGAAAGCACCACGGTGCAGCAGTTCCACGCCACCTTCCTGACAATGGGCGTGATTACCGTTTTCTCCGCGCTGGCGTTTCTGCTGTTGCGGCCGGGTGACGGCCGTAATCTGATCGCGAATCGTGAGAAAAAGAAGAAAACCGCTTAAACCGAACCGCGCTCTACCAGCTCCGGCGTCAGCACCAGCGTTTGCTGGCTGGCGTCGGGGTCCTGCATGCGGTGAATCAGCGTATCAATCGCCAGCTCACCCAGTTCGTCTTTGGGTTGATGAATGGTGCTGAGCGGCGGTGTCAGATAACGCGCCAGCTCAATATTGTCATAGCCCATCACCGCGATATCCTGCGGCACGCGTAACCCGGCCTGAAACAGCGCATGGTAAACCCCAACCGCCATCGCGTCGTTGCTGGTAAACACCGCTTCCGGCCGCGGATCCTGTGCCAGCAGCTGATTCATGGCATTAAACCCGCCCTGAAATTCGAAGTCGCCATCCACCACATAACCGGCAGGCACAGCCAGACCGTGCTCCGCCATCGCTTTATAAAAGCCCTCCAGGCGCAGCCGCGCCGGGGTTTTATCCTGAGGCCCGGCAATACAGGCAATGCGCGTGTAGCCGCGATCGATCAGGTGGCGCGTCGCCAGTTCGCCCCCCAGCAGCGCGTTATCCTGAATAATGTCGCCACGGCCTTCAAACGGCGCCCAGTCCATCATGACCATGGGCACCGAAGGATAGCGGTTGAGGATCGCTGCTGACGGCAGATGCGTTTCCGTGCACATCATCAGTAAACCATCTACGCGCTTCTGCATCAGCGTTTCGAGGCTGCGATTCATTCGCTCCTCGTCGCCTTCGGTATTGCACAGGATCAGGCTGTAGCCGCGTTCGTAACAGCTGTTCTCCACGCCGCGCACCACTTCCGAATAGAACGGGTTGCTGCTGGCGGTCAGCAGCATGCCGATGGTGCGGGTCTGTTTGATTTTCAGGCTGCGCGCCAGCGCTGAGGGCGCATAATTCAGCTCGCCTATGGCCTGCTCGACTTTTTCCCGCACCTGTTCGCTGACAAAGCGATTATTGTTGATGACGTGCGAGACCGTGGAGGTGGAGACGCCCGCCAGACGGGCGACATCTTTCATGGTAGCCAAGCGCTTAACCCTGTTGCTGCAGGAAAGCATCAATCTCGGTACGCCACGGCACCGAGGGTTGTGCGCCCGGACGCGTTACGGCAATCGCCGCCGCCGCGTGCGCAAAACGCACCGCATCCGGCATCGGCTTCTCTTCCAGTCGCGCGGTAATGAAAGCACCGTTGAAGGTGTCACCGGCGGCGATGGTGTCAACGGCTTCGACCGGGAAGCCCGGAATGCGTTCACCTCGCCCCTGCTCGCTCAGCCACACGCCGCGCCGCCCCAGCGTAATCAGAACCGTTGGAATACCTTTATCGTGCAGTACCTGCGCAGCCCGTGCCGCATCGTCATCGCTGTTTACCGCAATGCCGGTGAGAATTTCGACCTCGGTTTCGTTGGGCGTAATAATATCAACCAGCGCCAGCAGCTCATCGGCGAGCTGCGTAGCCGGCGCCGGATTCAGGATCACCTGGGTCTGATGCGCGCGGGCTATTCTGGCGGCAGCCAGCACGCTTTCCAGCGGGGATTCCAGCTGCATCAGCAGCGCATCGGCTTCACCGATAACCTGCTGATGACGCGCTACGCAGGCGGGTGTCAGCGCCGCGTTAGCACCGGAATAGATGCCAATACTGTTTTCGCCTTCGCCGTTGACGAAGATCATCGCTACCCCGGTGGCTTCACCCGCCACGGTCTCCACCGGCGTGATGTCTATCCGGTCCTGCTGCAGCTGCTGACGAATGCGTTCGCCGATGTCATCCGCTCCGACGCAGGCAATAAACGCAATCCCGGCACCGGCGCGTCCGGCCGCCACCGCCTGGTTGGCACCTTTGCCACCAAAGGCAATCTGATACTGTTTCCCGATCACCGTTTCGCCCGGACGGGGAAAATGTGCGAGATTAAGAATGTGATCGGCGTTGATACTGCCGAGGACCGCCAGTTTTGCGCGTGTGCTCATAGGGAGTAATCCAGGAAAGTGCGCCACCCGAAGGTGGCGCGTTGCCATGCTTTTCTTTGGTTTTTATTTGGTGACAAGCTTCAGGTCAACCGGGTTGATGGCCTGCACTTTTTCACCCTTCAGAACTTTGTCTGCGGTATCCACGCCAATCATACCAATCTTGTCCGGCATCTGTGCAACCGTTGCGGTCAGTTTGCCGGACTCCACCGCTTTGATGCCGTCTGCGGTGCCATCAAAGCCCACCACCAGCACATCGCTTTTGCCCGCCGTCTGCAGCGCACGCAGGGCACCCAGCGCCATTTCGTCGTTCTGAGCAAACACCGCCTGCACATCCGGATGCGCCTGCAGCAGGTTCTGCATGACGTTCAGACCTTTGGTACGGTCAAAATCCGCCGGCTGGCTGGCCAGTATCTGGAATTTGTGCGCATCGGCAGCCTGTTTGAAACCTTCACCGCGCTCGCGCGCGGCGGACGTCCCGGCAATGCCCTGCAGCTCAATGATTTTCGCGCCATCACCCAGTTTTTTCGCGATGAAGTCACCGGCCATCTTGCCGCCGAAGCGGTTATCAGACGCCACGTGACTCACCACGGTGCCCTGCGCAGCCATGCGGTCCAGCGTGATCACCGGGATTTTCGCCTGGTTCGCCATCTTCACGGCGTTACCCACGGCATCGGAATCCGTCGGGTTGATCAGCAGCAGTTTGGTGCCGCGCACTGTCAGATCCTGCACGTTTGCCAGCTCTTTGGCCGGGTTATTCTGCGAATCCAGCACCACCAGGTTGTAACCCAGCTTATCCGCTTCTTTCTGTGCGCCATCTTTCAGAGAGACAAAGAACGGGTTATTCAGGGTTGAAACCACCAGTGCGATAGTGTCCTTTGCCATCGCGCCGGCACTCAGGGTGGCGCCAAGGATGACGGCCAATGCGGTTAACTTTTTCATTTATATAATCCTGTGTGAAGGTCAGAGTTATTTACTGCTTTTGTTATCCACCAGCACCGCCAGCAGAATGACGACAGCTTTTACAATCATCTGGTAGTAAGACGAGACGCCCATCAGGTTCAGGCCGTTGTTCAGGAAGCCGAGGATCAGCGCACCAATCAGCGTGCCCATGATGCGTCCTTTGCCGCCAGCCAGACTGGTGCCGCCCAGCACTACCGCGGCGATGGCATCCAGTTCATAACCGGTCCCAGCCGTCGGCTGCGCCGAAGAGAGACGCGCCACTTCGATGGTGCCCGCCAGTGAAGCCAGCAGGCCGCACAGTGAATAGACAATGATTTTGACGCGATTGACGTTAATGCCGGAGAGGCGCGTCGCCGCTTCGTTGCCGCCCAGCGCGTAGATATAACGCCCCAGACGCGTGTGGTGCAGCATGTACCACGCCAGCGCGAATACGCCAGCCATCAGCCATACCGGCGTAGGAATGCCCAGCGGACGGCCGATACCAAACCAGCCGAACAGATCGGCATTGTCACTGAAGCCGGTGTTGATCGGGCTGCCGTTGGTATACACCATAGTGACGCCACGCAGCAGCAGCATCATCACCAGCGTCGCGATAAAGGCCTGCACCTTGCCGCGCGCGACGATCACGCCCGTTACCGCACCAATGGCCGCCCCCAGCGCCAGCGAGGCAGCCACCGCCACCAGCGCGTTGACTTCCAGCCCGACAATTGACGCCGCCACCGCACCGGTTAATGCCAGCAGCGATCCCACGGATAAATCAATACCTGAGGTCAGGATCACCAGCGTCATCCCTACCGCCATTATGGCGTTGACGGAAGTCTGCTGCAGAATGTTGAACATATTGGCCAGCGTAAAGAAATTCGGGCTCTGGCTGGCCACCACCGCAATCAGCACAATCAGCGCAATCAGCGATTTCTGCTCCAGCAGCCAGGCTTTACTGAACCAGCGACGGCTGGCGGGTAAGGTTTGGGTACTCATACGACTAAATCCTCACTGTGTTGCTTACCGACTGCCGCCGCCATCAGGGATTCCTGGGTAGCCTGCTCGCGGGAAAATTCGCCACTCAGGTGGCCTTCATGCATCACCAGGATGCGGTCACTCATGCCCAGCACTTCCGGCATTTCTGACGACACCAGAATGATGCTCAGCCCTTCGGCTTTAAACTGGTTAATCAGCTGATAAATTTCTTTTTTTGCTCCAACGTCCACGCCGCGCGTTGGCTCATCAAGGATCAGCACATCCGGCCGCGTCATCAGACCGCGCGCAATGGCCACTTTCTGCTGGTTTCCGCCGGAAAGCAGGCCAATCGGCTGCATCATAGACGGGGTTTTGACGTTAAACAGGCGGATAAAATCGCCCACTGCCAGCTGCTCTTCGGCATGTTTCAGGCGGCCATCGCCGCGGCTGAAGTAGCGCAGCGCAGTAAGCGACATGTTCTCTTTGACCGACATGCCAAGCACCAGACCATCACGCTTGCGGTCTTCGGAGATGTAGACGATGCCGCAGGCCAGGCCATCCTGCGGTGAACGCGTGATAATATCGCGACCGTTGAGCGTCACTTTGCCGTGTGTACGCGGCAGCGCGCCGTACAGCACTTTCATCAGCTCGGTGCGTCCGGCGCCCATCAGGCCGGAAATCCCCAGAATTTCACCTTTACGCAGGGTAAAACTGACATTGTCCACGCCGGGGCCGCTCAGGTTTTCCACCTTCAGACGGATATCGCCCGGGGCTTGATCGATATGCGGATACTGATCCTCCAGCTTGCGGCCAACCATCATCTCGATCAGGCTCTCTTCGCTCAGATCGCTTACCGCGCGCTCGGCAATAAACTGGCCATCGCGAAAGACGGTCACGTCATCACAAATCTCGAAAATCTCTTTCATGCGATGCGAGATATACACGATGCCGCAGCCCTGCGCTTTCAACTCGTTAATCACCCGAAACAGTGACAGCGTTTCGGTATCGGTCAGGGCATCGGTCGGTTCATCCATGATGATGACCTGCGATTTAAAGCTGAGCACTTTGGCGATTTCCACCATCTGCTGGTCGCCAATCGACAGATCACCCACCAGCTTATGGCTGCTGAAACGCAGATTCAGACGCTTCAGCAATGCCTCTGCTTCGGCATGCATCTTTTTCCAGTCGATACGGCCAAAGCGGTTAACCCATTCACGGCCGAGAAAAATGTTCTCTGCCACGCTGAGTTGCGGGATCAGGTTCAGCTCCTGATGGATAATGCCGATACCCGCTTCCTGAGACGCTTTCGGCCCGGAGAAGGTGACTTCGTTACCCAGCCAGCGCAGCGAACCGGCGTCCCGGCTGTAGATGCCGGTCAGCACTTTCATCATGGTGGATTTGCCGGCGCCATTTTCGCCTACCAGCGCCATCACCCGGCCGGGATAAACCGCCAGCGAAGCCCCATTCAGCGCTTTCACGCCAGGAAACGCTTTTTCAATCCCCGAGAGTTGCAATAACGGTTGCATAGCGGCCTCAGAATGTGACGCCCGCGCTCAGGATGACATTCGCATACGGAGAGCACTCTCCGCTGCGAATGACCGCCTGACTGCGCTGAGTATGTTGTTTGAACTGTTCATGGCTGGTGTAACTGATGGTGATGCGATTTCCCTGGTGCTGTTGCAAGGCTTCGAGCACGGCGAGCAGCTGGTTGTGGAGCGCCGGATTATGCTGCTGAATCTCTTCGGCAATCAGTGCGCTTTCTACCTGCATCTCCTGCGTGATGACGTTCACCACCTGGATGAAATCGGGCGTTCCCGGCGTCAGCGCCAGATCGATGCGCTGGGGCCCTGCCGGAATCGGCAAACCGGCATCGGCAATTGTCAGCGTATCGGTATGCCCGAGACGGGCAATCACATGCGAGACTTCAGCGTTCAGTAAGCGACCTTTTTTCATTTCTTCCACTCCACAGCGAAACGTTTCGCTGTCCGGGAGTGTATAAAATGCGTGCGGCAACTCAATCGCGGTATCACGGAAATGTGATCGCTATCGAAACGTTTCGCTTACCGTGGCAGAAATTTGCGTTTGGTACGCTGATGCAGCGCTGAAGCGACAGCCACCGGGCGTGAGGGAACCGATTGGACAAAGGCGTATAGCGACTGCCGGACCAGAGGCAAACCGGCAGCGCAACAGGTTTGCCGCGGGTGAAGAACGTGGCGCGGCATGCGCCTGACGTTCAGCTGCAGAGGGCGCGCGTCACCCTGAAAGCGTGACACGCGGACATCAGATTTCGACCTGGGTGCCCAGCTCGATAACGCGGTTTGGCGGGATCTCAAACTGATCGGGCGCGCGCAGGGCATTGCGCTGCAGAGCAAGGAACAGTTTGCCGCGCAGACGCAGATACCACGGCCGTTTGCCGATGATCAGCGATTCATGCGACATAAAGAATGACGTTTCCATCATGCGGCAGTTCAGACCTTCCAGGCCGCAGCGGTGGAAAATCTCTTCTACATTTGGCGTCTCACGCCAGCCATAACTTGCCACCACGCGCCAGAAGGTCGGCGACAGCTGCTCAATGGTTACGCGACGTACGTTGTGCACGTAAGGTGCATCTTCGGTACGAAGCGTCAGCAGCACCACGCGCTCATGCAGCACTTTGTTGTGCTTGAGGTTATGCAGCATGGCAAAAGGAATGACATTCAGCGCCCGCGACATATACACCGCCGTTCCCGGCACGCGTACCGGCGGCGATTTTTCCAGTGAGGCAATCATCGCCTCCAGAGAGTTGCCGTGCTCGTGCATGCGACGCAGCAGGCGGAAGCGCTCGCTTTTCCAGGTCGTCATGATGATGAACATCATCAGCGCCAGCGTCAGCGGCAGCCAGCCACCGGAGAACACTTTGATCAGGTTTGCTGAGAACAGAGAAACGTCAATGCACAGCATCCCCAGCAGGATCAGCAGCACCAGATAGCGGTTCCAGTGCCAGTTCTGAATCGCCACCGTGGCACAGAGAATGGCGGTCAGCACCATGGTGCCCGTTACCGCGATGCCGTAAGCGGCGGCAAGGTTGCTGGAGTGCTCAAAGCCGACAATCACAATGACCACGGCGAAATAGAGCAGCCAGTTAATCACCGGGATATAAATCTGTCCCGACTCCTCTTCGGAGGTGTGCACGATACGCATCGGCGGCAGATAGCCCAGACGCACCGCCTGGCGCGTCAGCGAGAACACGCCGGAGATCACCGCCTGCGAGGCAATGACCGTGGCTAACGTCGCCAGAATCAGCATCGGAATCAGCATCCAGTCCGGTGCCAGCAGAAAGAAGGGGTTTTTGATCGCTTCCGGATGCAGCAGCAGCAGCGCACCCTGACCAAAATAGTTCAGCACCAGCGACGGCAGCACCACCACGAACCACGCCAGGCGAATCGGGAATTTACCGAAGTGGCCCATATCGGCATAGAGTGCCTCCACCCCGGTAATCGCCAGTACTACCGCGCCCAGCGCAAAGAACGAAACGGTTTTGTACTGCACAAAGAAATGCAGCGCCCAGTAAGGATTCATCGCGTGCAGCACATCCGGATTACCGGCAATGCTGCGGGCGCCGAGCACGGCCAGCACGATAAACCACAGCAGCATAACCGGCGCGAACAGCTTGCCGACAATGCCGGTGCCGTGTTTCTGGATGATAAACAACAGCGTCAGAACGGCAATGGCCAGCGGCACAATATAGGTATCAAGGCTGGGCGCGGCTATCTCCAGCCCTTCAATGGCGGAGAGCACGGAAACGGCCGGGGTGATCACCACTTCGCCGTAGAAGAAGCTGCCGCCGATCAGACCCATGATCACCAGTATCGCGGTGGCACGTGCGCCGGTATTGCGGCCTGCCAGTGACATCAGGGTCAGAATGCCGCCTTCGCCGGCGTTATCTGCGCGCATCACATAGCTAATGTACTTCAGCGAGACCACCAGAATCAGCAGCCAGAAAATCAGCGAAAGAAAGCCAAAGACGGCTTCGCGTTCTACGCCAAAACCGAACTGACCAGAGAGACATTCACGCAAGGTGTAGAGCGGGCTGGTACCGATATCGCCATACACCACGCCAATCGCGGCCAGTGTGACTGCGCCAAGGGACTGTTTCTTATCCGAGCTCATAAGTTGTCTTTAGTTGGAGCCGCGCAGGCAGTTGCCCGGCGCTCAGATCATCAAAAAGCGCACAGTATGCACATATTCCCGGAAAATCCTACTTTTAGCCGGTGACGGACTGACGTCCATCCCGCCTTTTTTCGCCACCAATCGCGGCAAAAAGCCATCAGAAACCGCAATCTGACGCGCTTCAACCTTCTGAAACAAAAAAGCTGACGGCTATCAACGCATTCGCGCATGATAATCAGTAGAGTAATGCGTTCGCCAGAATATGTCGGCACCAGAATCAGAAGGACAATGATGTGATTATGGCTCAACCCCATCTTTTGGCAGAAAGAATTTCTCGCCTGAGTAATGCCCTGGAGAAAGGGCTGTACGAACGGCACCATGCCATTCGTCTCTGCCTGCTGGCTGCGCTCAGCGGCGAAAGCGTCTTTTTGCTTGGGCCGCCTGGCATTGCCAAAAGCCTGATTGCCCGCCGCCTGAAATACGCCTTCCAGCATGCCCGCGCGTTTGAATACCTGATGACCCGTTTCTCTACCCCGGAAGAAGTTTTTGGTCCGCTGTCGATCCAGGCGCTGAAAGATGAAGGCCGCTACCAGCGTCTGACCAAAGGCTATTTGCCTGATGCAGAAATCGTGTTTCTGGATGAGATCTGGAAAGCCGGGCCGGCCATCCTTAATACGCTGCTGACCGCTATCAACGAACGCCGCTTCCGCAATGGTGATTGCGAAGAGAAGATCCCTATGCGCCTGCTGGTCACGGCCTCTAATGAACTGCCGGAAGCTGACAGCGGCCTTGAAGCGCTGTATGACCGTATGCTGATCCGGCTGTGGCTCGACAATGTGCATGAGAAGCAGAACTTCCGCAGTATGCTGACCCACCAGCAGGATGAGAACGACAATCCGGTGACGGATGCGCTCTGTATCAGCGATGAAGAGTATCACCAGTGGCAAAAAGGCATCAGCCAGGTCAGCCTGCCGGATCACGTGTTTGAGCTGATCTACCAGCTGCGCCAGCAGCTGGAAAACCTGCCCGATGCGCCGTACATCTCCGACCGCCGCTGGAAAAAGGCCATCCATCTGCTGCAGGCCAGCGCGTTTTACAGCGGCCGCACCGCCATCGCGCCAATTGACCTGATCCTGCTGAAAGATTGTCTGTGGCACGATGTGGCTTCCATGCAACTGCTGGATCGCGAAATCGACGCGCTGATGACACAGCACGCCTGGCAGCAGCAATCGATGCTGCACAAACTGCAGCAGATCAAGGCGCGCCGGCTGGCGCTGCAACAGCAGCAGAGCGTGGCCCAGGCGCTGACGCTGGAGAAGCACAGCGGCATGTTCAGCCGCAAACCGCACTATGAACTGCCGGCCACCCTCACCGACGAGCAGCTGACGCTGATGCTGCAGCAGCCGCTGACGCTGCATGATATGCAGGTGACGCACGTGCTGATTGGCCGCGAAGCGCTGAATCAGTGGCTGCTAAAAGGCGGGGAGATACGCGGCAAGCTTAACGGGATTGGTTTTGCGCAAACGCTGGATCTGCTGGTGGATACGCATCACTGTCTGACGCTGCGCGACGTCAGCCTGCAGTCCACGCGCCTGACGCTGCCGGGTGCCGCCAGCACCCGCGATGTGCCGCAGGAGATTGTCGACGAATATGAAGCACTGGAGGCGCAGCTACGCGCGCAGCGGACGCTGTTCAGCCAGCATCAGCGCTGTCTGTTTATCAGTGATGACTGGCTGGCGCGGGTAGAAACCAGCCTGCAGGACGTGGCGGAACAGCTGAAACAGGCAAGAAAATGATTTCGCTGGACGCGCTGAGTACGCTGCTGTCGGTTGGCGAAAGCGAGCTGATCGAAGAGCTGATGCTGGCGCTGCTGGCGTCACCGCAGCTGGCGCTGTTTTTTGAAAAATTCCCGCGCCTGAAGCAGGCGATGCTGCGCGATCTGCCACGCTGGCGCGCGGAAATAGCCGAACAAATCAAAACCACGCCGGTGCCGGCAGCGCTGGCACAGGAGTTTCAGCTGTTTCAGCACATGCAGCTGCTCAGCAGCGCGGCGTTCAGTCAGCAGCTGCCGGTCATCATGGCGCAGCTGAAAACGCTGCCCTCTCCCTTCACCGAAGAAGCCAGCCGGTTACTGCTGCATACAGAAAGCCACCAGCTCAGCAATGCGCAGCATACGCTGTTTCTGCAGCGCTGGCGGCTGAGCCTGACTCTGCAAACGCTGACACTCAACGAAAGCGTGCTGGAAGCGCAGCGGGAACGCCTGATGGCCGAACTGCAGCAGCGCATGGCGATCAGCGGGCAACTGGCGCCGGTACTGACCGATGACGATGAATCTGCCGCCGGCCGCTTATGGGATCTGAGCAAGGCGCCGCTGCAAAAGGGCGATTATCAGCTGATTGTGCAGTACGGTGATTTTCTTGCCCGCCAGCCGGAACTGATGAAGCTGGCGCAGCAGCTGGGGCGCAGTCGCGAAGCCAAATCGGTGCCGTCACAGGATGCACCGCCGGAGGCTTTCCACCAGCTGGTGCGCGAACCGGATAACGTTCCGGAAGAGGTCAGCGGCATTCATCAGAGCAGTGACGTGCTGCGCCTGCTGCCTCCGGAACTGGCGGCGCTGAGCATCAGCGAGCTGGAACTGGAATTTTACCGCCGTCTGGTGGAGAAGCGGCTGCTGACTTACCGCCTGCAGGGCGATGCGTGGCATGAAAAAGTGTCGCTGCGCCCGGTCAGTCACCAGCAGCATGAAGAACAACCGCGCGGGCCTTTCATCGTCTGTGTCGATACCTCCGGTTCTATGGGTGGCTTCAACGAACGCTGCGCCAAGGCATTTTGTCTGGCATTGCTGAAGGTGGCGCTGGCGGATCGGCGCCGCTGCTACATCATGCTGTTTGCCCATGAGGTGATTGGCTATGAGCTGACGGCCGATAACGGAATTGAACAGGCAATTCGCTTTCTCAGCCAGCGCTTTCGCGGCGGCACCGATCTGGCAGCCTGCCTGAGCGCCGTGGTGCAGCGCATGGAAGGCAGCCAGTGGCAGGAAGCCGATGCGGTGATCGTGTCGGATTTTATCGCGCAGCGTCTGCCGGATGAGATTGTCACCCGCATCAAACAGCGTCAGCGTCAGCAGCAGCAGCGTTTTCATGCCGTTGCTATGTCTGCGCACGGCAAGCCGGGCATCCTGCGCATTTTCGATCACATCTGGCGCTTCGATACCGGCCTGAAAAGCCGCCTGCTCCGCCGCTGGCAGCGCTAATTCATCGGGCAGAAATGCTTATTTGCTATAGTGAATTACCCGCTGTGTTTATTCAGCTTACGGAGTTCACTGTGACAACCGCTCAATCCTCAATTTCGCTGCCTGCCCCGACCCGTACCCTGCGCCTTTCGGGCGGTGACAGTGAGCAGAAACGCACCGAACTGCTGAACTATTTCACGCAGACCTGGCAGCTTTATGAAAGCCTGTTTGATTGCCTTGCCGACGACCGGGCCTGGTTCAGCAAGGCGATTTCGCTGCGTCATCCGCTGATTTTTTATTTTGGCCACACCGCGACCTTTTACATTAATAAGCTGATGGCGGGCCGCTATCTGGAGTCGCGCGTTGACGATCGCATTGAAGCGATGATGGCGATTGGCGTGGATGAAATGAGCTGGGACGATCTGGACGACAGCCATTACGACTGGCCAACGGTGGAACAGGTGCGCGATTACCGCGGCAAGGTTAAAAGTATCGTCAGTGAATTTATCCGCACCATGCCTCTGACGCTGCCGATCGACTGGGACAGCCCGGCGTGGGTCATCCTGATGGGCATTGAACACGAGCGGATCCATCTGGAAACCTCCAGCGTGCTGATCCGTCAGCTGCCGCTGGCGTGGGTTCAACCGCAGCCACACTGGCCGGCCTGCCCGCAGGCGCGACACGATCGCCTGACGGTACCGGAAAATACGCTGGTAGCCATGCCGGGCGGTCCGATCCGGCAGGGCAAAACCGATGATACTTACGGCTGGGATAATGAATATGGCAGCCAGCGCAGCGAACTGAAACCGTTCAAAGCCAGCAAAATGCTGGTCAGTAACGCCGAGTTTTACCGCTTTGTTGCTGCGGGTGGTTATAACGACGCACGCTGGTGGGATGATGAAGGCCGCGGCTGGCGTAAGTTTGCCGGTGCGCAGATGCCGGTGTTCTGGTGTGGCGATCTGCAGCAGCCCGATCGGCTCCGCCTGCGTCTGATGACAGAAGAAGTGCCCATGCCGTGGGACTGGCCAGCGGAAGTGAATCAGCTGGAGGCCGCTGCTTTCTGCCGCTGGCTGGCTGATGAGACCGGTACAGCGATTCAGCTGCCGTGCGAAGCGGAATGGCTGCAGCTGCGTGAACAGGTGACCGGCGATCAGCCCGACTGGACGGAAGCGCCGGGGAATATCAATCTTGCCTGGTGGGCCTCTTCCTGTCCGGTTGACCGCTTTGCTCAGGGGGATTTTTACGACATCGTGGGCAATGTCTGGCAGTGGACCACCACGCCGATCAATGGCTTTGAAGGATTCAGGGTGCACCCGCTTTATGACGACTTCTCAACGCCGACATTTGACGGCAAGCATACGCTGATCAAAGGCGGCAGCTGGATTTCAACCGGCAATGAAGCCCTGAAATCCTCGCGCTACGCTTTCCGGCGCCATTTTTTCCAGCATGCCGGCTTCCGCTATGTGGTCTCTTCCCATGAAGAGAATATGGCGCTGAACCCGTATGAAACGGACAGCATGGTGTCACAGTACCTCGATTTTCAGTACGGTCCGGTCTATTACGGCGTGCCGAATTATGCGGCAGCGCTGGTTGAGCGCCTGCTGCCGCACTGTACGCAACGCGGTGAAGCGCTGGACATTGGCTGCGCCACCGGGCGTGCCAGCTTTGAACTTGCGCGTCACTTCCGCGCCGTCACCGGGATGGATTACTCGGCACGCTTTATTGATGTGGCGCTGCAGCTGACATCCGGTGAAGATTTCCGCTACGTCGTGCCGGAAGAGGGTGAGCTGGTGGAGTATCGTCAGGTACGGCTTAAGGCCTTTGGCTTCGATCCTGCGCTGGCGCAGCGCATTCAGTTTATGCAGGGCGATGCCTGCAACCTGAAACCGCAGCCGGATCGCTACGATCTGGTGCTGGCGTCGAACCTGATTGATCGTCTGCGCCAGCCACAGCGCTTCCTGCAGGACATCACGCCGATGATTCGCACCGGTGGCCTGCTGGCCTTGTCTTCGCCGTACACCTGGCTGGAAGAGTTTACGCCAAAAGAGAACTGGCTGGGCGGCATCCGCGAGAATGGCGAAGCGCTGACGACGTATCAGGCACTGCAGCGTTTACTGCGTGATGCGTTTGAAGAAGTGGCCGCGCCTCAGGATGTGCCGTTCGTGATCCGCGAGACTGCCCGCAAGTTCCAGCACTCGCAGGCGCAGCTGACGCTGTGGCGTAAGCGTTAAAAAAGCGTGCAGGCAGCGGCAGGTCCGCTGTCTGCGCCTTGCCTGTCCTGTCAATTTGCTGCACATTCTCCCTGTTCAGAGAAGACGACCCAAATGAGGATGGAGAATGGCGGAACACCTGCAACTGGATAACCTGGATCGCGGCATTTTGAATGCGCTGCTGGAGAATGCACGCACCGCTTATGCTGAACTGGCGAAGCAGTTCAACGTGAGTCCCGGTACCATTCATGTTCGCGTAGAGAAAATGCGCCAGGCCGGGATAATTCTCGGTACGCGCGTGGAGATCGATCCGCGTCAGCTGGGTTTCGATGTCTGCTGCTTTATTGGCATCATCCTGAAAAGCGCGCGCGACTACCCGGCCGCCCTCAGCAAGCTGGAAGCGCTGGACGAAGTTGTCGAAGCCTGGTACACCACCGGTCACTACAGCATCTTTATTAAGGTAATGTGCCGATCAATTGATGCGCTGCAACAGGTGCTGATCAACAAGATCCAGACCATTGACGAAATCCAGTCCACTGAGACCCTTATCTCGCTGCAAAACCCGATTATGCGGACCATCAAACCCTGATCCTGCTTTTCCCTGTGCACAGACTTATCCCGGGCGGATCGCAGCAGCGATGCGCCTTGTCACCTGATGCTTTCTGTTATTAACCCTGTTTTCCACAGGTGGATCACGGCTTGATCACAGCGTACAATGCACGCCTTTAGCGCGGGAGAGCAGCATGGCCGATATCACCTTAATCAGTGGCAGTACCCTTGGCAGCGCCGAATATGTCGCTGAACATCTGGAAGAAAAACTGCAGGAAGCCGGCTTCTCAACCAGCATGCTGCACGGCCCCGGGCTGGAAGAACTGCCGTTGCAGGGCGTCTGGCTGATCGTTACTTCAACGCACGGTGCCGGTGAATTGCCTGATAACCTGCTGCCGCTCTATGAAGCCCTGCAGGAAACGCAGCCGGACCTTTCCGGCGTACGCTATGGCGCGGTCGGTATCGGTAATCATGAATACGATCTGTTTTGCGGGGCCATCAAACTGCTGGATCAGCAGCTGACTCAGCTTGGCGCGCAACGCATTGGCGATCGTCTGGAGATCGACGTGCTGGAGCACGAGATTCCGGAAGATCCGGCAGAAGTGTGGGTTGCCGGCTGGCATCCGCAAATTTAAAGCGATCTTTTCACGGTGCGGGATCGGGAATTTCTGTCGATCCCCAGAGGATTACGCTGTTTTAACGCGTTTTGATTGCGATTCTCTGTGGATAAGATCGTCTGATTCATGCGTATAACCGGTAGTTATCCAAAGAACAACCGCTGCTGCTTTTTTCAGCTGTGCATAAGTCCCAAAGTTGATCTCAGCTTATTCGGATCAGGATCACCGATCATTCACAGTAAGTGATCCTTGCTAATTGTCTGTCATGGCTGCCTTTTTCCGGGTTATCAACAGGAGAGGCCGATCCTAATAAGAGATCTAACAGAGAGATCATATAAAAGAATAAAGATCCTTTCTTTTAAACCACACGATCCCGCGACTTTCGCCTGCACCATAATTTCAGTAGAATCCACCGCCCAGGGCAACGATCCCTGTCCGGACACTAACGAGGACCCACTTCATGTTTTATCCAGATCCTTTTGACGTCATCGTAATCGGTGGTGGTCATGCGGGTACAGAAGCCGCTATGGCGGCTGCCCGAATGGGTCAGCAAACCCTGTTACTCACCCATAACATTGATACGCTTGGACAAATGTCCTGTAATCCGGCAATCGGTGGCATCGGGAAAGGACACCTGGTTAAGGAAGTGGATGCCTTAGGCGGTTTGATGGCCAGCGCAATCGACCAGGCGGGCATTCAGTTTAGGATACTAAACGCCAGCAAAGGCCCGGCCGTACGGGCAACGCGTGCACAGGCTGACCGTGTGCTTTACCGGCAGGCCGTGCGCACCGCACTGGAAAACCAGCCAAACCTGATGATCTTCCAGCAGGCGGTTGACGATCTGATTGTGGAAAACGATCGCGTGACCGGTGCTGTAACCCAGATGGGCCTGAAGTTCCGCGCGAAAACCGTCGTGCTGACGGTCGGGACCTTCCTGGATGGCAAAATTCATATTGGCCTGGACAACTACAGCGGTGGCCGCGCGGGCGATCCGCCGTCTATTCCGCTGGCGAAACGCCTGCGTGCACTGCCGCTGCGTGTCAACCGTCTCAAGACCGGCACGCCGCCGCGTATCGATGCGCGTACTATCGATTTTTCCGTCCTGACGCCGCAGCATGGCGATAACCCGATGCCGGTGTTCTCGTTCATGGGCAGTGCTGCCCAGCATCCGCAGCAGGTGCCATGCTGGATCACGCATACCAACGAACAGACACACGACGTGATCCGCCGTAACCTCGATCGCAGCCCGATGTATGCCGGGATCATCGAAGGGATCGGTCCGCGCTATTGTCCGTCGATCGAAGATAAAGTCATGCGCTTTGCCGATCGTAATGCGCATCAGATCTTCCTTGAACCGGAAGGGCTGACCAGTAACGAAATTTATCCAAACGGTATCTCGACCAGCCTGCCTTTTGACGTGCAGATGCAGATTGTGCGCTCAATGAAAGGGCTGGAGAACGCGAAGATCGTCCGTCCGGGATATGCCATTGAGTATGACTTCTTCGATCCGCGCGATCTGAAACCAACGCTGGAAAGTAAGTTTATCCACGGTCTGTTCTTCGCCGGCCAGATCAACGGCACCACCGGTTATGAAGAAGCCGCTGCACAGGGGCTGCTGGCAGGCCTTAACGCCGCGCGTCAGTCGGCGGATAAAGAGGGCTGGGCACCACGCCGCGACCAGGCTTACCTTGGCGTGCTGGTGGATGACCTGTGCACGCTGGGCACCAAAGAGCCGTACCGCATGTTTACCTCGCGCGCGGAATATCGTCTGATGCTGCGTGAAGACAATGCCGACCTGCGTCTGACTGAAACCGGCCGCGAGCTGGGGCTGGTCGATGATGCACGCTGGGCCCGTTATAACCAGAAGCTGGAAGCAATCGAACAGGAGCGTCAGCGTCTGCGCGATCTGTGGGTGCATCCGAAATCAGAAAACGTGGCTGACGTTAACAGCGTGATCAGCGCGCCGCTGACGAAAGAAGCCAGCGCGGAAGATCTGCTGCGCCGTCCGGAAATGACCTACGCACTGCTGATGTCGGTGCCGGGCTACGGTCCGATGGTGGCAGATGAACAGGCTGCCGAGCAGGTTGAGATTCAGGTGAAATACGAAGGTTACATTGCACGTCAGCAGGAAGAAATTGATCGCCAGCAGCGTAATGAAAATACGCTGTTACCGGTGGATCTCGATTATCGTCAGGTCAATGGCCTGTCGAATGAGGTGATTGCGAAGCTCAACGACCACAAGCCAACCTCTATCGGCCAGGCGTCGCGTATCTCCGGTATTACGCCTGCGGCTATCTCAATTTTGCTGATTTACCTGAAAAAACAGGGTCTGCTGCGCAAAAGCGCCTGATCGACCCCGGGGCGGGGTAACTCGCCCCCGTTAATGGAATATTCGTCGTGATTAACAAACTTTCCCGGCTGCTCAGCGCGGCAAACATTTCCCTCTCCGATCAACAAAAACAGCAGCTGGTTGACTATGTGGCACTGCTGCATAAGTGGAACAAAGCCTACAACCTGACGTCAGTTCGCGATCCGCAGCAGATGCTGGTGCGTCACATTCTTGACAGTGTGGTGGTTGAGCCACATCTGCAGGGTGACCGCTTTATTGACGTGGGAACCGGCCCGGGCCTGCCAGGCATTCCGCTGGCCATTGTGCGTCCGCAGGCACACTTTACGCTGCTGGATAGCCTGGGTAAGCGCGTGCGCTTTCTGCGCCAGGTTCAGCATGAGTTAGGGCTTACTAACGTCACGCCGGTGCAGAGCCGGGTCGAAGATTTTCCGGCCGAACCACCGTTTGATGGCGTCATCAGCCGTGCGTTCGCTTCCCTTGAGGATATGCTCAACTGGTGTCATCATCTGCCGGCGACCGAAGGACGCTTCTATGCGCTGAAAGGTGTGCGTCCGGATGAAGAGATTGCTACGCTGCCGGCAGGCTTTACGCTGCAGAATATTGTGCCGTTGCAGGTGCCGGAACTGGACGGTGAGCGTCACCTTGTCGTGATTTCCCGTCAATAGGCGCAAAAAAGGTGTGGATTTATCAGGATTCACACCGGCTTTGCAGTAATTGATGTTGCGCAAAAAAAACGCAGTTGAACACCCGACAGAAAACATCTCGCGCCGGCAGGGCAGGGGAAGTGAGTTAACAACCGTTGCGGAAATTATCCGAAAAGGGCTGTTACATTTAACGATTAATTCACAAAATATTATCAGTTAGATCACTTACCTGCCTGTATTTCCTGAAGCGTATAGTCACGGCAGAAAATATAACTCAGCAATAAGTCGGCGGACGTAATATGAGTTTTACGTTTTTATTGCGACGCGTGATGTCAATAGAGTGTTTTTATGGAAAAACTGCGCGATAAGCGGCAACGTTAATTTTATGTAACTGATTTAACTGTAAATAAAGCCACATTGCTTTAGCGGGTTTTTGGGTTAAAACAAATCACATCCTTTATGTACTGCTTATAATGTGATCTGAAGCACGCTTTAAAAGCAAGTCAGCACGGCAATTTCAGACAAACGGCTGACGCTGTGCGGAAGCGAATGTTTTGAAAAATAGCCCTCCAGAAAGAAATTTAAATAATTGTTCACCTTTTCGCTACTTAGCGATTGAAATCGCAGGTGCGGCCCGTATAATTTGCACGGCTTTTGCTGCTTGACTCAAATGAGTAAAGGCAGTCTTATACGACACGCGACATACCCCGTCCGGGGCAGGAGAGTTTAGCGTCATGTCAGTGTCTCTTTACAGTGTGAAATTAGCCCGAGCCGTGCTGGTGATCCAGCTGGTGACCTTTGTCGTAATCGGTGCGCTGTTTGCTCTGAAAGATGTCACCTGGGGCGCCTCCGCCATCGCGGGTGGCGCAGCCGCCTGGCTGTCAAACGTCCTGTTTACGTTTTTAGCCTGGCGCCTGCAAGATCAAACACCGGCTAAAGGGCGTGTCGCCTGGAGCTTCGCTTTTGGTGAGGTTCTCAAGGTGTTTGCCACCGTTATTTTTCTCGTTGTGGCGTTGGGTGGATTTGGAGCGGTTTTCTGGCCACTCGCAATCACCTGGTTATCGGTGCTGGTGGTACAAATCGTCGCGCCGGCTGTAATTAACAACAAAGGGTAAGAGGCATCATGGCCGCAGGAGAAATCTCAACGCCGCAGGAATACATAGGTCATCATCTGACGCATCTTCAGATGGACCTGCGTACTTTCGAGCTGGTGAATGCACACGACGCGCCAGCAACGTTCTGGACGTTAAACCTGGACTCCATGTTTTTCTCTGTTTTACTGGGACTGGTCTTTCTGGTCCTGTTCCGCAAAGTGGCGAAAAGCGTCACCAGCGGTGTGCCAGGGAAATTGCAGGCGGCTATCGAGCTGGTTGTCGGCTTTGTTGATAGCAACGTACGCGACATGTACCACGGTAAGAGTAAAGTTATCGCCCCGCTGGCTCTGACGATTTTCGTCTGGGTCTTCCTGATGAACTTCATGGATCTGCTGCCTATCGATTTGCTGCCGTTTATCGGTGAGCACTATCTGGGCCTGCCGGCGCTGCGCGTCGTGCCGTCTGCAGACGTGAACATCACGCTGTCTATGGCGCTGGGCGTATTTATTTTGATTCTGTTCTACAGCATCAAAATGAAAGGTGTAGGTGGCTTCGCCAAAGAGCTGACGCTGCAGCCTTTTAATCACCCGATCTTCATCCCCATCAACCTGATTCTTGAAGGTGTTAGCCTGCTGTCTAAACCGGTTTCTCTCGGTCTGCGACTGTTCGGCAACATGTATGCGGGTGAGCTGATCTTTATCCTGATTGCCGGTCTGCTGCCGTGGTGGTCGCAGTGGGTGCTGAATGTGCCATGGGCCATTTTCCACATCCTGATTATTTCGCTGCAGGCTTTCATTTTCATGGTCCTCACGATTGTCTATCTGTCGATGGCATCTGAAGAACATTGATTTTTTATCTCAACAACTTAGCTTTTAACTGAAACAAACTGGAGACTGTCATGGAAAACCTGAATATGGATCTGCTGTACATGGCTGCCGCTGTGATGATGGGTCTGGCGGCAATCGGTGCTGCGATCGGTATCGGCATCCTCGGAGGTAAATTCCTGGAAGGCGCAGCGCGTCAGCCGGATCTGATTCCTCTGCTGCGTACGCAGTTCTTTGTTGTAATGGGTCTGGTGGATGCTATCCCGATGATCGCTGTTGGTCTGGGTCTCTATGTGATGTTTGCTGTCGCCTAAAGCCTGTAGCCGTGGTTCACTCATGGCACGCAGTGTGATGAGGAACGGATTCTGCCGTTTATCGCTGATAGCGGCAGAGCAAGTTAACTTAATAAGAGGCATTGTGCTGTGAACATTAATGCAACAATCCTCGGCCAGGCCATCGCGTTCATCCTGTTTGTCGCGTTCTGCATGAAGTACGTATGGCCGCCGATCATGGCTGCCATCGAAAAGCGCCAGAAAGAAATTGCTGAAGGCCTTGCTTCTGCTGAACGCGCGAAGAAAGATTTGGATCTTGCGCAGGCCAATGCGACCGACCAGCTGAAAAAAGCGAAAGAAGAAGCTCAGGTCATTATCGAGCAGGCGAACAAACGCCGTGCCCAGATTCTGGACGAAGCCAAAACTGAAGCTGAGACTGAACGTAACCGCATCGTGTCTCAGGCGCAGGCAGAAATCGAAGCCGAGCGCTCACGTGCACGTGAAGAGCTGCGTAAGCAAGTCGCGTTGCTGGCATTAGCTGGCGCCGAGAAAATCATCGAACGTTCCGTGGATGAAGCTGCTAACAGCGACATCGTTGATAAACTGGTCGCTGAACTGTAAGGAGGGAGGGGCTGATGTCTGATCTGATTACTGTAGCTCGCCCCTACGCCAAAGCAGCTTTTGACTTTGCTGTTGAGCATCAAAGTATCGAACGCTGGCAAACCATGCTGGCGTTTGCCGCAGAAGTGGCTCGCAACGAACAGATGGCAGAACTCCTTTCCGGTGCACTGGCACCGGAAGCCTTGTCTGCTTCTTTCAATGCAGTCTGTGGTGATCAACTTGATGAACACGCTCAGAACCTGATCAAGGTAATGGCGGAGAACGGACGTTTGACAGCGCTACCCGCTGTGCTGGACCAGTTCATTCAACTGCGCGACGCTTATGAAGCGACGGCCGAAGTTGACGTGATCTCCGCCAGTGCACTGAGTGACAGCCAGCTGACCAAAATCAGCGCCGCGATGGAAAAACGTCTGTCACGCAAAGTTAAGCTGAATTGCAAAATTGATAAGTCTGTAATGGCAGGTGTGGTTATCCGTGCGGGTGACCTGGTGATTGATGGCAGCGTGCGCGGCCGTCTTGACCGTCTGGCAGACGTCTTGCAGTCTTAAGGGGACTGGAGCATATGCAACTGAATTCCACCGAAATCAGCGAACTGATCAAGCAGCGCATTGCTCAGTTCAATGTCGTGAGCGAAGCTCACAACGAAGGTACTATTGTTTCTGTAAGTGACGGTATCATCCGCGTACACGGCCTGGCCGATGTCATGCAGGGTGAAATGATTGCTCTGCCGGGCAACCGTTACGCTATCGCACTGAACCTTGAGCGCGACTCAGTAGGTGCAGTGGTGATGGGTCCGTACGCTGACCTCGCCGAAGGCATGAAGGTTAAGTGCACCGGCCGTATCCTCGAAGTACCGGTAGGCCGTGGCCTGCTGGGCCGCGTGGTGAACACCCTGGGTGCGCCAATTGACGGTAAAGGCGCCATCGACAACGACGGCTTCTCGCCGGTTGAAGTGATTGCACCTGGCGTTATCGATCGTCAGTCTGTAGACCAGCCTGTTCAGACCGGTTACAAATCTGTCGATGCGATGATTCCAATTGGCCGTGGCCAGCGTGAGCTGATCATCGGTGACCGTCAGACCGGTAAAACCGCGATGGCAATCGACGCCATCATCAACCAGCGCGACTCTGGCATCAAATGTGTCTATGTTGCGATTGGTCAGAAAGCGTCAACCATTTCTAACGTGGTACGCAAGCTGGAAGAGCACGGTGCGCTGTCTAACACCATCGTGGTGGTCGCTTCTGCTTCTGAATCCGCTGCGCTGCAGTACCTGGCTCCGTACGCGGGTTGCGCCATGGGCGAATACTTCCGTGACCGCGGTGAAGATGCACTGATCGTATATGATGACCTGTCCAAGCAGGCTGTTGCTTACCGTCAGATCTCCCTGCTGCTGCGCCGTCCGCCGGGCCGTGAAGCATTCCCGGGTGACGTGTTCTATCTCCACTCCCGTCTGCTGGAGCGTGCATCACGCGTGAGCGCTGATTACGTTGAGCGTTTCACCAACGGTGAAGTGAAAGGTAAAACCGGTTCTCTGACCGCGCTGCCGATCATTGAAACCCAGGCAGGTGACGTTTCTGCATTCGTTCCGACCAACGTAATCTCGATTACCGATGGTCAGATCTTCCTGGAATCTAACCTGTTCAACTCCGGTATCCGTCCGGCTGTTAACCCGGGTATCTCTGTATCCCGTGTTGGTGGTGCTGCACAGACCAAGATCATCAAGAAACTGTCCGGTGGTATCCGTACCGCACTGGCACAGTATCGTGAACTGGCGGCGTTCTCGCAGTTCGCATCCGATCTGGATGATGCAACACGTAAACAGCTGAGCCACGGTCAGAAAGTGACCGAGCTGCTGAAGCAGAAACAGTATGCACCGATGTCTGTTGCACAGCAGGGTCTGGTACTGTTTGCAGCGGAGCGCGGCTTCCTGAACGACGTTGAACTGTCGAAAATCGGCAGCTTCGAAGCCGCTCTGCTGGCGTTCGCTGACCGCGAACACGGTGAGCTGATGGCTGAAATCAACCAGGCGGGTAACTACAACAACGAAATCGAAGCGAAGCTGAAAAGCCTCCTCGAAACGTTTAAAGCAACCCAGTCCTGGTAATGTCTGGCGGCTTGTCTGAAAAGGCAGGCCGCAAGGCTTTGAGGAGAAGCTAATGGCCGGCGCAAAAGAAATACGTACCAAGATCGGCAGCGTTAAAAATACGCAAAAGATCACCAAAGCGATGGAAATGGTCGCCGCCTCCAAAATGCGTAAAACGCAGGAACGCATGGCGGCCAGCCGTCCGTATGCAGATACCATGCGCAAAGTGATTGGTCACCTTGCTCTTGGTAATCTGGAATACAAGCACCCATACCTGGATGAGCGCGACGTGAAGCGCGTCGGCTACCTGGTCGTTTCGACTGACCGCGGGCTTTGTGGTGGTTTGAACGTTAACCTGTTCAAAAAATTGCTGGCAGAAATGAAAAGCTGGGCAGATAAAGGCGTACAGAGCGATCTGGCGATTATCGGCTCCAAAGGGCTTTCATTCTTCGGCTCTGTCGGTGGCAACGTCGTGGCACAGGTCACTGGCATGGGCGATAAGCCTGCGCTGTCTGATCTGATTGGCCCGGTAAAAGTGATGCTGCAGGCCTATGATGAAGGCCGCATCGACAAGCTGTATATCGTCAGCAACAAGTTTAACAACACCATGTCTCAGACTCCGACCATTACCCAACTGCTGCCGTTACCGCCAGCGGAAGGTGAAGAAGAGATGAAGGCGAAGACCTGGGATTACCTGTACGAACCCGATCCGAAAGCGCTGCTGGATACTCTGCTGCGTCGTTATGTCGAATCGCAGGTTTATCAGGGTGTGGTGGAAAACCTGGCCAGTGAGCAGGCTGCACGTATGGTGGCTATGAAAGCAGCTACCGATAACGGCGGAAACCTGATCAAAGAGCTGCAGTTGGTTTACAACAAAGCTCGTCAGGCCAGCATCACTCAGGAACTTACCGAGATCGTCTCGGGAGCCTCCGCGGTTTAACCAGGCATATATTCTGTCGCGCGAGCGCGGCCGGATATTCTCGTATTAGGTAGAGGATTCAAGATGGCAGCTGGAAAGATTGTCCAGATTATCGGCGCCGTAGTTGACGTCGAATTCCCTCAGGACGCGGTACCGCAGGTATACAGCGCTCTCGAGGTTAAGAATGGTGATGCCCGTCTGGTGCTGGAAGTGCAGCAGCAGCTGGGTGGTGGCGTGGTGCGTACCATCGCCATGGGTTCTTCTGACGGCCTGAAGCGCGGTCTGGAAGTAATCGATCTGAAAAAACCTATTCAGGTTCCGGTGGGTAAAGCCACCCTCGGCCGTATCATGAACGTGCTGGGCGAGCCGATCGACATGAAAGGCGACCTGAAAGAAGAAGACGGCAGCGCAGTAGAGGTTTCCTCTATTCACCGTGCCGCGCCTTCTTATGAAGATCAGTCAAACTCGCAGGAACTGCTGGAAACCGGCATCAAGGTTATCGACCTGATGTGTCCGTTCGCCAAGGGCGGTAAAGTCGGTCTGTTCGGTGGTGCGGGTGTGGGTAAAACCGTAAACATGATGGAGCTGATCCGTAACATCGCGGCTGAGCACTCAGGTTATTCAGTGTTTGCGGGCGTAGGTGAGCGTACTCGTGAGGGTAACGACTTCTACCACGAAATGACTGACTCCAACGTTATCGACAAAGTTGCGCTGGTGTATGGCCAGATGAACGAGCCGCCGGGTAACCGTCTGCGCGTAGCACTGACCGGTCTGACCATGGCGGAAAAATTCCGTGATGAAGGCCGTGACGTTCTGCTGTTCATCGACAACATCTACCGTTACACCCTGGCCGGTACTGAAGTATCAGCACTGCTGGGCCGTATGCCATCTGCAGTAGGTTATCAGCCAACGCTGGCCGAAGAGATGGGTGTGTTGCAGGAGCGTATTACCTCCACCAAAACCGGTTCAATCACCTCCGTACAGGCCGTTTACGTCCCTGCGGATGACCTGACTGACCCGTCACCAGCAACCACCTTTGCTCACCTGGACTCAACCGTTACGCTGAGCCGTCAGATTGCCTCTCTGGGTATTTACCCGGCAGTTGACCCGCTGGATTCCACCAGCCGTCAGCTGGATCCACTGATCGTGGGCCAGGAGCACTATGACGTTGCGCGTGGCGTGCAGTCTCTGCTGCAGCGTTACCAGGAACTGAAAGACATCATCGCCATCCTCGGTATGGACGAGCTGTCTGAAGAAGACAAACTGCTGGTGGCACGTGCGCGTAAGATTCAGCGCTTCCTGTCTCAGCCGTTCTTCGTTGCTGAAGTCTTCACCGGTTCTCCGGGTAAATACGTGACGCTGAAAGACACCATCCGTGGCTTCAAAGGCATCATGGAAGGCGAATTCGACCACCTGCCAGAGCAGGCGTTCTACATGGTCGGCGCGATCGAAGAAGCCGTAGAAAAAGCGAAGAAACTGTAATAACGGTTTCCCGGGAGGAATGGTATGGCTATGACTTTTCATCTGGACGTGGTCAGCGCGGAGCAGCAAATGTTCTCCGGTCTGGTACAGCGTATCCAGGTGTCAGGTAGCGAAGGTGAGCTGGGTATCCACCCGGGTCACGCCCCGCTTCTGACCGCCATCAAGCCTGGTATGATTCGCATCGTGAAACAGCACGGCGAAGAGGAGTATATCTACCTCTCTGGCGGCGTGCTGGAAGTACAGCCGGGCAGCACGACCGTTCTGGCCGACACTGCGATTCGCGGTGAAGACCTCGACGAAGCGCGCGCGCTGGAAGCGAAACGCAAAGCAGAAGAGCACATGAACAGCAGCCACGGCGACGTGGACTACGCTCAGGCCTCTGCAGAGCTGGCGAAAGCTATCGCGAAACTGCGTGTTATCGAGCTGACCAAAAAAGCGATGTAATCAGGCTTTGTGCGTCACGAATGCCAGCCCTTCCGGGCTGGCATTTTTTTTGTCTGATCGCCATGACCGTACGGCCTGATATTCCATGTCTGTCCGGGGCAGAGACATTCAGCGCTGCACGCAGTCCATACAGCGCTACACGCAGTCCATACAGCGCCGCGCCGCATCAGGGCAGCCGCAGGGCGGGTAAAGAACACGGTGGTGTGCCGCCGCGCCGTTTCAGTGTTTACGCTAATTTCGGGCGGAGAAAAATGTAGTAATCTCAGGCCTAAACCTTACACTTTCGAAAGTTAAATTGAGTCTGGATAGTTATGTCGACGAACGCAATGAGTGTGGTGATCCTGGCGGCTGGCAAAGGCACCCGTATGTATTCCGATCTGCCAAAAGTGCTGCATAGCCTGGCAGGTAAACCGATGGTTCAGCACGTCATTGATGCCGCAACCGGCCTCGGCGCACAGCAGGTACATCTGGTGTATGGCCACGGGGGCGAGCAGTTAAAGCAGGCGCTGGCACACAACACCCTGAACTGGGTGCTGCAGGCGGAGCAACTGGGCACCGGCCATGCGATGCAGCAGGCTGCGCCGTTTTTCGCTGATGACGAAGACATTCTGATGCTGTACGGCGATGTGCCGCTGATCACCCAGGCCACGCTGCAGCGGCTGCGTGAAGCCAAACCGGCGGGCGGTATCGGCCTGCTGACCGTGGTACTGGACAATCCCACCGGCTATGGTCGTATCGTGCGTGAAAATGGCACGGTAACCGGCATTGTCGAACAGAAAGATGCCTCTGAGGCACAGCTGAACATTCAGGAGATCAACACCGGCATCCTGATCGCCAACGGCGGCGACCTCAAACGCTGGCTGGCGCAGCTCAATAACCATAATGCGCAGGGCGAGTTCTATATCACCGATATCATCGCCATGGCCCATCAGGAAGGTCGCCTGATTAACGCCGTACACCCGGTGCGTAACAGCGAAACAGATGGCGTAAATAACCGCCTGCAGCTGGCCACGCTGGAGCGCGTTTATCAGCTGGAGCAGGCAGAGCAGCTGCTGCTGGCCGGCGTGATGCTGCGCGATCCGGCACGCTTTGACCTGCGCGGTACGCTGCAGCACGGTCGTGATGTGGAAATTGACAGCAACGTCATACTTGAAGGCAACGTCACCCTGGGCAACCGGGTAAAAATCGGGGCCGGCTGCATCATCAAAAACAGCGTGATTGCTGACGACTGCGAGATCAGCCCTTACTCGGTCATTGAGGATGCGCGACTGGCCAGCGCCTGTACCGTCGGGCCCTTTGCCCGCCTGCGTCCGGGCAGCGAACTGGCTGAAGAGGCGCACGTCGGCAACTTTGTTGAGATGAAAAAGGCCTCTCTGGGCAAAGGTTCCAAAGCCGGCCACCTCTCCTATCTGGGTGATGCAGAGATCGGCGCTGGCGTGAATATCGGTGCCGGAACCATCACCTGCAACTATGACGGGGCGAATAAGTTTAAAACTGTCATCGGCGATAACGTATTTGTTGGCTCGGATACGCAGCTGGTGGCACCGGTCAGCGTGGCGGCGGGCGCCACCATTGCGGCCGGAACGACCGTGATGAAAGACGTCACCGCGGCCGATCTGGTCTACAACCGCAAAGAGCAAAACCAGAAGTCTGGCTGGCAGCGTCCGGTGAAGAAAAAATAAAAAGGCAGGGCCGGCGACGATCGGCCCGTCAGCAGTGCGATTACCCTTAATCCGGTCGCGGCAGAGTCGTGCGTTGCGCACACCTGTCAGCGGCCGGAACAGGGGGCAGTTACTCTCCCCACTCTCTACAAGGCTCGGGGAAACGTCAGGTCAGATGACAACGCAATGGCCGAAAGCCATGAAGTCAGGAAATTATTATGTGTGGAATTGTTGGTGCAGTAGCGCAGCGTGACATTGCAGAAATTCTGCTGGAAGGCCTGCGTCGTCTGGAGTATCGCGGCTATGACTCTGCCGGTCTGGCCGTTGTGGATCGTCAGGGCCATATGACGCGCCTGCGTCGTGTGGGCAAAGTGGCTAATCTGGCAGAAGCTGCCGATCAGCAGCCGCTGGTCGGCGGAACCGGTATCGCGCACACCCGCTGGGCAACGCATGGCGAACCCTCAGAGGCCAATGCGCATCCGCATGTCTCAGAGCACGTTATCGTCGTGCACAACGGCATTATTGAAAACCACGAGCCACTGCGTGCGCTGATGATTGAGCGCGGTTACCGTTTCGCCTCTGAAACCGACACCGAAGTGGTGGCACATCTGGTGCACTGGGAACAGAAGCAGGGCGGAACGCTGCGCGACGTGATCCTGCGGGTGATTCCGCAGCTGCGCGGTGCCTATGGCATGGTGATCATGGACAGCCGCGATCCGTCCGTGCTGGTAGCAGCCCGTTCCGGCAGTCCGCTGGTCATTGGTCGGGGTGTGGGCGAAAACTTTATCGCGTCTGACCAGCTGGCCCTGCTGCCGGTGACCCGCCGCTTCATCTACCTGGAAGAGGGGGACATCGCTGAAATTACCCGTCGCGAAGTCACCATTATCGACCGTGACGGTCAGCAGGCGAAGCGCCCGGAGATCGAATCCAACGCGCAGTACGACGCCGGTGACAAAGGCCTCTACCGCCATTACATGCAGAAAGAGATTTACGAGCAGCCCAACGCCATCAAAAGTACGCTGGCGGGCCGTTTCCATGATGGCATCGTTGATCTGCGCGAATTAGGTGAACAGGCCGAAGCGCTGCTGAGCAAAGTCGAACATATTCAGATCATCGCCTGTGGCACCTCGTATAACTCCGGCATGGTATCGCGCTACTGGTTTGAATCGCTGGCTAACCTGCCGTGTGATGTGGAGATCGCCTCTGAATTCCGCTATCGCAAATCGGCGGTGCGTAAAAACAGCCTGCTGATTACCCTGTCGCAGTCGGGCGAAACCGCTGACACCCTGGCCGCTCTGCGGCTGTCAAAAGAGCTGGGTTATCTTGGTTCGCTGGCCATCTGTAACGTTGCCGGTTCGTCGCTGGTGCGCGAATCCGATCTGGCGCTGATGACCAAAGCCGGCACCGAAATCGGCGTGGCGTCCACCAAAGCCTTCACCACCCAGCTGGCGGTGCTGCTGATGCTGGTGGCCAAACTGGGTCGTCTGCACGGTATGAAGCCGGAAACCGAGCACGAAATCGTGCATGCGCTGCAGGCGCTGCCCAGCCGCATTGAGCAGATGCTGGCACAGGATAAAGTGATCGAAAACCTGGCAGAAGGGTTCTCTGACAAGCATCATGCGCTGTTCCTCGGCCGCGGCGATCAGTATCCGATTGCCATGGAAGGTGCGCTGAAGCTGAAAGAGATCTCCTACATTCACGCTGAAGCCTATGCAGCCGGTGAGCTGAAACATGGCCCGCTGGCGCTGATTGATGCCGATATGCCGGTGATTGTGGTGGCGCCGAACAACGAGCTGCTGGAGAAGCTGAAGTCCAACATTGAAGAAGTGCGCGCGCGCGGCGGTCTGCTGTACGTGTTTGCCGATCAGGATGCCGGATTCAGCGACAGCGAAGGCATGAAGATTATCTCTCTGCCGCACGTTGAAGAGGTGATCGCCCCTATCTTCTATACGGTGCCGCTGCAGCTGCTCTCCTATCACGTCGCGCTGATCAAAGGCACAGACGTCGATCAGCCGCGCAACCTGGCGAAATCGGTCACCGTGGAGTAACCTCCTTTCTGAGCGAGCCTGCAACGGGCTCGCTCTGTTTTGCCGCCTGTCATATAACTGTCACAATTCGTACATTTCACTGTCATCAAACTGTCCTATTTTCCCTCCAGCAGCAATCACTGACTCCTACTAAAACGGCTCCAAGCCTGATTTTTTAATCCCCTGGAGGGAACATGACACTGATGCGTAGCACCGTAGCCCGAATCCTCGCCGCCACCTTCGCCGTAAGCGCGGTTTCTGCTTTTGCCGCCACCGATCTGACGGGCGCAGGCGGGACATTCCCGGCACCGGTTTATGCCAAGTGGGCAGCAGAATACCAGCAAGCCACCGGTAGCAAAATTAACTATCAGGGTATTGGTTCTTCGGGCGGCGTGAAGCAAATCATCGCCAAAACCGTTGATTTTGGTGCGTCCGATGCGCCAATGAAAGAAGAAGATCTGCAGAAAAACGGCCTGTTCCAGTTCCCGACCGTGATTGGTGGCGTGGTGCTGGCTGTTAACATTCCGGGCGTGAAATCGGGTCAGCTGACGCTGGACGGTAAAACCGTCGGTGATATCTACCTCGGCAACATCAAAAAATGGAACGACCCGGCGATCACTAAACTGAATCCGGGCATCAAACTGCCTGACACCAACATCAACGTGGTGCGCCGCGCGGATGGTTCCGGCACCTCTTTCGTGTTCACCAGCTACCTGTCTAAAGTGAACGAAGAGTGGAACAGCAAAATCGGCAAAGGCAACACCGTTAACTGGCCAACCGGTCTGGGCGGTAAAGGCAACGATGGCGTGGCAGCATTTGTCCAGCGTCTGCCGGGCTCCATTGGTTACGTGGAGTATGCCTACGCCAAGCAGAACAACCTGACCTACACCAAACTGATGGATGCAGACGGCAAAGCCGTGGCTCCGGGTGAAACCAGCTTCGCTAACGCGGCGAAAGGCGCAGACTGGAGCAAAACCTTTGCGCAGGATCTGACCTTCCAGAAAGGCAACGACGCGTGGCCAATCACCTCCACCACGTTCATTCTGATCTACAAACAGCAGGCGAACGCGGAGAAGGGCAGCGAAGTGCTGAAGTTCTTTGACTGGGCTTACAAAGGCGGCAGCAAGACGGCCACCGCGCTGGATTATGCCGCTCTGCCGGAAAGCGTAGCGAACCAGGTGCGCGCTGCCTGGAAAGCCAATATCAAAGACAGCTCCGGTAAAGCGCTGTACCAGTAAGTGAACCACCTGGCCTGCGATAGCTGCAGGCCAGCCTGACGGGCGGCCGCTGTGCCGCCCTGATTACCCCCTGAGAACGAGAATTGTATGGCTGCCACTAAGCCGACGTTTAAAGCACCGGGCAAGCAAGGCGACATGATTTTCGGCGCGATGGTTAAGCTGTCAGCGCTGATTGTGTTATTGCTGCTGGGCGGCATTATCGTCTCCCTGATTTTCTCCTCCTGGCCGAGCATCCAGAAGTTTGGCTTCTCCTTTCTGTGGACCAAAACCTGGGATGCGCCCAACGAACAATTCGGTGCGCTGGTGCCAATCTACGGCACCCTCGTTACCTCGCTGATCGCCCTGATCATCGCCGTACCGGTGAGCTTCGGCATTGCCCTGTTTCTCACCGAGCTGGCACCCGGCTGGCTGCGTCGTCCGCTGGGCACGGCGATTGAACTGCTGGCGGCGATCCCCAGCATCGTGTACGGCATGTGGGGCCTGTTTATTTTCGCGCCGCTGTTTGCTGAATATTTCCAGACGCCGGTCGGCGAGGTACTGGCCAATATTCCGATTGTGGGGGCACTGTTCTCCGGCCCGGCATTTGGTATTGGCATCCTGGCGGCTGGCGTTATTCTCGCCATCATGATTATTCCGTATATCGCTTCCGTCATGCGTGACGTGTTTGAGCAGACGCCGGTGATGATGAAAGAGTCGGCCTACGGTATTGGCTGCACCACCTGGGAAGTGATCTGGCGCATCGTGCTGCCGTTCACCAAAAATGGCGTGATCGGCGGCGTCATGTTGGGGCTGGGCCGCGCGCTGGGTGAAACCATGGCGGTAACCTTTATCATCGGTAATACCTACCAGCTCGACAACGCGTCGCTGTTTATGCCGGGCAACAGCATCACCTCGGCACTGGCGAACGAATTCGCCGAAGCGGAATCCGGCGTGCACGTCGCGGCGCTGATGGAGCTGGGCCTGATCCTGTTTGTGATCACCTTTATCGTGCTGGCGATCTCCAAACTGATGATCCTGCGTCTGGCGAAAAGTGAAGGAGCCCGTTCATGACAGCGATTGAAATGCAGGCGCGTGCGGAACTGGAAGCGTCGCGTCGTAAAATGCAGGCGTGGCGCAGCACCAAGAATAAAATTGCCCTGACGTTATCCCTGCTGACGATGGCGTTTGGTCTGTTCTGGCTGATCTGGATTCTGTTTACTACCGTGACCAAAGGCATTGATGGCCTGAGCTGGTCGCTGTTCACAGAATCCACGCCGCCCCCCAATACCGCCGGCGGCGGTCTGGCGAACGCCCTCGCCGGCAGCGGCCTGCTGATTTTCTGGTCCACCTTTTTTGGCACGCCGCTGGGCATTATGGCGGGTATCTACCTGGCAGAGTATGGCCGGAAGCACTGGCTGGCCGAGGTGATCCGTTTCATCAATGACATTCTGCTCTCCGCGCCGTCCATTGTGGTGGGCCTGTTTGTCTATACCCTTGTGGTATCGCAGATGCAGCACTTTTCCGGCTGGGCCGGCGTGGTGGCGCTGGCGCTGCTGCAAATTCCGATCGTGATCCGTACGACGGAAAACATGCTGCGGCTGGTGCCGGACAGTATGCGTGAAGCCGCCTACGCGCTGGGCACGCCAAAATGGAAGATGATCTCTGCTATCACGCTGAAAGCCTCGGTGTCCGGCATCATCACCGGCGTGCTGCTGGCGATTGCGCGTATTGCCGGTGAAACCGCCCCGCTGCTGTTTACCGCGCTGTCGAACCAGTTCTGGAGCACTGACATGATGCAGCCGCTGGCCAACCTGCCGGTGACCATCTTTAAATTCGCCATGAGCCCGTTTGCCGAATGGCAAAGTCTGGCGTGGGCGGGTGTGCTGATTATTACGCTGTGCGTGCTGTTGCTGAACATTGTCGCGCGCGTGGTTTTCGCCAAAGGCAAACACTAATTTTCCGGCGCGGCTTCGGCGGCGCTGCACATGAGAGATGAGCAATGAGTATGGCAACCCCTTCTGCCGGTAAAATTCAGGTGCGCAATCTGAACTTCCACTACGGTAAGTTCCATGCGCTGAAAAATATCAATCTGGATATCGCTAAAAACCAGGTAACGGCATTTATCGGCCCCTCCGGCTGTGGTAAATCCACCCTGCTGCGCACCTTCAACAAAATGTACTCGCTCTACCCCGAGCAGCGCGCCGAGGGTGAAATCCTGCTGGATGGCGACAATATTCTGGCTTCGCATCAGGATATCGCCCTGCTGCGTGCTCGCGTCGGCATGGTATTCCAGAAGCCGACGCCGTTCCCGATGTCGATTTATGACAACATCGCGTTTGGCGTGCGCCTGTTTGAAAAGCTGTCGCGTGCCGATATGGACGAACGCGTGCAGTGGGCGCTGACCAAAGCGGCGCTGTGGAATGAAACCAAAGACAAGCTGCATCAGAGCGGTTACAGTCTCTCCGGCGGTCAGCAGCAGCGTTTGTGCATTGCGCGCGGCATCGCTATCCGCCCGGAAGTGCTGCTGCTGGATGAACCGTGCTCAGCGCTGGACCCTATCTCCACCGGCCGTATTGAAGAGCTGATTACCGAGCTCAAGCAGGATTACACCGTGGTGATCGTTACCCACAATATGCAGCAGGCGGCACGTTGTTCGGACCACACGGCCTTTATGTATCTGGGCGAGCTGATTGAGTTCAGCGATACCGACACGCTGTTTACCAAGCCCGCACAGAAGCAAACCGAAGATTACATCACCGGTCGTTACGGCTGATTCAGGAGACGCCCATGGATAATTTAAATCTGAACAAACACATCTCCGGTCAGTTTAACGCCGAACTGGAGCACATCCGCACCCAGGTGATGATCATGGGTGGCATGGTTGAGCAGCAGCTCACCGATGCCATTACCGCGATGCATAATCAGGATGGCGAACTGGCGCGACGCGTGATCGAAGGCGACCAGAAGGTCAACATGATGGAAGTGGAGATTGATGAAGCCTGCGTGCGCATCATCGCCAAGCGCCAGCCGACCGCCAGCGATTTGCGGCTGGTCATGGCGATCATCAAAACCATTTCGGAACTGGAACGCATCGGTGACGTGGCGGAAAAGATCAGCCGTACCGCGCTGGAGAAGTTTGGTCAGCAGCATTTACCGCTGCTGGTGAGCCTGGAATCGCTGGGCCATCACACCGTGCAGATGCTGCATGACGTGCTGGACGCCTTTGCGCGGATGGATCTGAATGAAGCCATCAAAATCTACCGCGAAGACAAAAAGGTGGATAAAGAGTACGAGGGCATTGTGCGTCAGCTGATGACCTACATGATGGAAGATCCGCGCACCATTCCGAGCGTGCTGACCGCGCTGTTCTGCGCCCGCGCCATTGAGCGTATCGGTGACCGCTGCCAGAACATCTGTGAAATCATCTTCTACTTTGTAAAAGGTCAGGATTTCCGCCATGTGGGCGGTGACCGGCTGGATGAACTGCTGTCAGGCGATGACGGCAGCAATAAACCCTCCTGATCGTCTTATAGGCTGCCTGTTCACGCTATGGCGGGCGGGCAGCCCTGCCGATTTCTGCCTGGTCTCCGCACCGCACGCTCTTTATACTTGGCGCACTTTTTACTGCCAGGTACCCTGACATGTCTTCTGTAAAACCCGCTAAAACCGCCGTCACGCCCGCCAAAGCGATGCTGGCCGCCATCAGTGGCTACGCGATGGATGGATTTGATCTGCTGATTCTTGGCTTTATGTTACCGGCGATCAGCGTATCGCTGGCGCTCGATCCGTCGCAGGCCGGATCGCTGGTTACCTGGACGCTGATCGGTGCGGTGGTGGGCGGCATTGTCTTTGGCCATCTCAGCGACCGTTTTGGCCGCATCCGTATGCTGACCGTCACCATTCTGATGTTCTCGGTGTTTACCGGGCTGTGCGCCGTGGCGCAGGGCTACCGGGATTTGCTGGCTTACCGTACGCTGGCAGGCATGGGGCTGGGTGGCGAGTTCGGCATTGGTATGGCGCTGATTGCGGAAGCCTGGCCGAAAGAGAAGCGTAACCGTGCCTCGGCGTGGGTCGGCATTGGCTGGCAGCTTGGCGTGCTGCTGGCGGCCTTCATTACGCCAGCGCTGCTCGGCGTGATTGGCTGGCGCGGCATGTTCCTGGTCGGACTGCTGCCGGCGCTGGCATCGTTTGTTATCCGCCGATCCCTGGGGGAGCCGGAAACCTTCACCCGCCATGCAGAACGCACGCCGCCGCTGTCGTTTGGCGCGCGTCTCCGGCTGCTGTTTGCCGACCGCGCCACCGGCAAAGCCAGCCTGGGCATTTTTATCCTTTGTTCCGTGCAGAACTTTGGCTATTACGGGCTGATGATCTGGATGCCAAACTATCTCTCTTCCAGCTTCGGCTTCAGCCTCACCAAATCCGGCCTGTGGACGGCGGTCACGGTGGTAGGCATGACCTTCGGCATCTGGCTGTTTGGCGTGCTGGCAGACCGTTTCGCCCGCTGGAAAATTTTCCTGCTGTATCAGTTTGGCGCAGTGGTTATGGTGGTGATTTACGCTCAGCTGCGTGACCCGACGGTCATGCTGTTTACCGGCGCGCTGATGGGCATGTTCGTGAATGGCATGATAGGCGGTTACGGTGCGCTGATTTCCGATACCTTTCCGCCGCAGGCGCGGGCCACAGCGCAGAATGTGTTATTTAACCTCGGACGCGGCGTCGGCGGTTTTGGCCCGCTGGTAATCGGTATGCTGGCAACCCATATCGCCTTTAGTGCCGCTATTACTCTGCTGGCGCTGATTTATCTGCTGGATATCCTCGCCACGCTGTTTCTGCTGCCGAAGCAGCAGGGCAACGAGGATTCCCTGGGCGCGATTGGCTGATCGCAGCCAGGGCGGCTAGGCGGCTGACACCAGATCCCACCCGCGGGCGCGCCACAGGGCCGGCAGCTGCGCCATATCATCAAAGCGCGTCACCAGCGGGTGATCAATCGGCGGGTTATGGGCGTCAGCGCAGTAATAAAACACCGGCATGCCGGCGGCCACGCCGGCGCGGGCGCCCGCCTCAGAGTCATCCACCAGAATACAGCGCTCAACGGGCACCTGCATCTGTGCAGCCGCGTGGTACATCAGCGCCGGGTCCGGCTTCCAGCGCTGAATGTCATAACCGCTGAACAGGCGCCCTTCCAGCCAGGGCAGCATGCCGGTCAGCCCCAGCGAATGCTGCATCTTTTTAACCGTCCCGTTGGAGACCACGCACATCGGGACGGTAATGCTCTCCACCAGCGCCTTTGCCCCGGCAATCGGCTGCAGCGCCAGATCGAACAGGCGCGCCACCTCCGCCCGATAGGCGGTTTCCACCTCATCCTGCGGCAGCGTAACCTGATGCTGCGCCGCAACGTCACGGATGATGTCGTAGAGTTTTACCCCTTTGTACTGCTCAAACATCTGCTGCAGCGAGAGGTGCAGGCCGTAGCGGGCAAAGGTGTTGACGTAGGATTGGGTACAGAGCATTTCGCTATCCACCAGCGTGCCGTCGCAATCAAAAAAGATACATTCAACTGACATCGTGTCTCATCCTTTTAGTAAATAATCAGCTGTCACTCTAGCGCACTGAGCGCAGAAAGCGACTGCGGGCAACCGGTTGCGAAAAATCCGTGTTTTGCCGCGCCAAAGCCTATAGGATACGCGGCGATAAATTTTTCATCGGAATAGCGACATGACTAAGCAGGGCCTATTGCAGCGCATCTTCCGGCTGCAGGAACACGGGACAACCGCGCGGACCGAAATGATTGCCGGTTTTACCACTTTCCTGACGATGGTCTACATCGTCTTCGTTAACCCGCAGATTCTCGGCGCGGCAGGCATGGATACCCAGGCGGTATTTGTAACCACCTGCCTGATTGCGGCCTTTGGCAGCATCCTGATGGGGCTGGTGGCGAATCTGCCGGTCGCGCTGGCACCGGCAATGGGGCTGAATGCGTTTTTCGCGTTTGTGGTGGTTGGCGCGATGGGTTATTCGTGGCAGGTTGGCATGGGCGCGATCTTCTGGGGCGCGCTGGGTCTGCTGATCCTGACCCTGCTGCGCGTGCGCTACTGGATGATTGCCAATATTCCGCTCAGCCTGCGGGTGGGCATTACGGCCGGTATCGGGCTGTTTATTGCCCTGATGGGGCTGAAAAACGCCGGCATTATCGTCCCCAATGCCGGGACGCTCGTCAGCGTGGGTAACCTGACTTCCCACAGCGTGCTGCTGGGGGCGTTGGGCTTTTTCATCATTGCCATTCTCGCCTCGCGCAATATTCATGCGGCGGTGCTGGTTTCAATGGTCGTGACCACGGCGATTGGGCTGCTGCTGGGTGACGTCAAATTCACCGGGGTCTTTGCCGCACCGCCGGCCATCACCGCTGTCGTGGGCCAGGTGGACATTAAAGGTGCGCTCAACGTTGGCATGGCCGGGGTGATCTTCTCCTTTATGCTGGTTAACCTGTTCGACTCGTCGGGTACGCTGATTGGCGTGACGGACAAAGCCGGGCTGACCAACGAGAAAGGCACCTTCCCGCGCATGCAGCAGGCGTTGTATGTAGACAGCATCAGCTCGGTAACGGGTTCGCTGGCGGGGACCTCGTCGGTCACGGCCTATATCGAAAGCTCCTCAGGCGTGGCGGCAGGGGGCCGTACCGGCCTGATGGCGGTGGTGACCGGCGTTCTGTTCCTGCTGGTGATGTTCCTCTCGCCGCTGGCCGCAATGGTTCCCGCCTATGCTGCTGCCGGCGCGCTGATTTATGTCGGGGTGCTGATGACCGCCTCGCTGTCGCGCGTGCGCTGGGACGATCTCACTGAAGCCGTACCGGCTTTTGTCACGGCGGTGATGATGCCGTTCAGTTTCTCGATCACGGAAGGGATTGCGCTTGGCTTTATTGCCTGGTGTGTGATGAAGCTTGGCACCGGACGCTGGCGTGAAATCAGCCCATGTGTGGTGGTGGTAGCGCTGCTGTTTGTGCTGAAAATTGCCTTTATCGACGCGCACTGACAGTGCAGGCCGCGCAGCGACGGCCTTTTTTCACGGATGATGGTCAACTGCCGGCGCGCTGCCGCTGCGTTCGCCCGGCAGGCTGGTGAGCCGCAGCGTGCGTGGCCCGATATTGGGTTTACTCATCTCCACCTCGCGCAGCGCATGCCACTGCTGCTGCGCGTCGATTTCCCACAGGTGCAGCCGCTCCGTGGCGGGCGACAACGCACATGACCACACCAGCGTCGGTTCGGCATCACACACCGCCTGAATATCCGGAAACACGGTGGAGCGCAGACGACCTGCCGCCGGATGCAGGCGCAGCGAATCAATGCCGCCGTCCGTTGCACCCGTCAGCTTGAGAATGCTCTGGCGCAGCGTCCAGATCTGCGTGACCGCTTCCATAAAGTCCTGCTGCGCGTTGATCCACGCTTTTTCACCGGAGGAGAGATCCTGCGTCAGCGCATCCTGCGTCTGGCGGCTGTGCGCGCGCACAATCTCCATATCCAGGCCGGCACGTCCGCCTTCTTCCGCCAGCAGTACGCCGACCATGTTACCGGCATAGGCGATACTGAAATCAGGCAGCTGCGGATCGGCAAAGCAGGGGCGACCGGTGCTGCTGGTGATCAGCATCGGGAGTGTCTGAATGCCATAAACGCGCAGCATCAGCTGCGCCAGCAGTTCACGCGCGGCCAGAAAGCGGCCGCGCCGCTTGTCGGGCAGGCGTTCAGCGCTGTTGATCACGTCCTGTGGTACCCGCGTTGTTCCGGCAGAGAGTGGCGGGTTACCCATCCAACGCACAAAATGACTAGCCATCTGTCGCTCCGTGAAAATGGTCGGATAATCATCAGCGCCATTGTAAGAATTTTCTCATGGGTTTGCATCCGGCTTGCAGCAGGAAGGGATGAAATTCAGATAAGGACGAAAGTGAGTTTTCTTCACGCTGCATTTGCAGATGAAGCTTTTGCATCTGACCGGCAGATGGGGTGATGAAGCTGCCGTTGTGGTGTAGGATTTGGTCGTTAAAAAAAAGCACAGTGACGTGCGTAAACGATTATTCACCCACCTTAAGTGCACATGATTCAGGATGCACGCCGGAGCTGTTATGTCTTTTACCTCACCTGATCGCCAGGAATCGATTTCGCTTGATGCCTTTCGCCATGGCATGCGCCGTCTTACCGCTGGCGTATCGCTGGTCACCACCGAATACCAGGGCGAAAAACTGGGGCTGATAGCCACCTCAGTGAGTTCACTGGCCGCTGAACCGCCCAGCCTGCTGGTATGCGTTAATCGCAGCGCCTCCAGCCATGATGCATTTCTGCAAAGCGGCCATTTTGCCGTGAACGTGCTGCGGGAGCGACATGATGCGCTGTGCGCGCAGTTCAGTCAGCCCGCCCGCCGTGCCGAACGTTTTCACAGTGGTGAATGGCAGACGCTGCAGACCGGCGCGCCGGTACTGGCTGATGCGCTGGTGAGTTTTGACTGTCAGCTGGAGCAGGCGGTGGAATGGCATACGCACAGCGTTCTGCTGGCGCGTATCGTGGGGATCGCTCTGCCGGGCGAAGCGGCAGAGCCCATGGTGTACTTCAACAGCGGTTTTCACTCGCTGGGATAACGCGCGAAACTCAGGCGAATTTGCTGGCTTCTTCAAAACGCAGGCGCGGTAAGCGCGCATGCAGCCTGCTGGCGTCGCCGTAGCCGAGGTTGATCAGTACGTTTACCTGCCATTTGCTTTCGCTGAAGAAAGCCGCGTTGATTTTTGCCGGATCGAATCCTGACATCGGACCGGCATCCAGCCCCAGCGATCGCGCCGCCAGAATCAGATAGCCCGCCTGCAGACTGCTGTTACGAAACGCCGTCTCTTTTGCCAGTTCCGGACTGCTGGTGAACCAGCTGCGCGCGTCACCGTGCGGAAACAGCTTTGGCAGCACTTCATAAAACGCCGGATCCCACGCCACAATGACCGTGACCGGTGCCGCCATGGTTTTATCCACATTGCCCGAGGAGAGCGCCGGTTTCAGCTTTGCTTTGCCTTCCGGCGAGGTCACGAACACAAAGCGACCCGGCGAACAGTTGGCGGAGGTTGGCCCCAGCGCGGTCAGCGTATAAAGCTGCTGCAGAACCTCCTGCGCAACCGGCTTATCCTGCCAGTAACTGTGGGTGCGGGCTTCAGTAAACAGCGCATCAAGCGCCGCGCTGTCGAGCGGTATACTCATGTTTCTCTCCTGTTCAGGCCCCGATACGTGCCTGATTTTTAGCATGAATAATGAAGGCGGCCGGTGTGCGTCAGCCACGGCCAGCTTTCGTTATACTGCAAAGCAGAGAGGGAGCCAAATAACAAAGACGTATGTTAAAACGCGGCGGATGGGCCGGCGTGGCCGTCCGCAGACGGCCAGCGCGGGGAGGGGTTATTTGCCGATGCAGAAGCTGGAGAAAATCCGGCCGAGCAGATCGTCAGAGGTAAACTCACCGGTAATTTCACTCAGCGCCTGCTGTGCCAGGCGCAACTCTTCCGCCAACAGTTCACCGGCCCAGGCCCCCAGCAGCTGATCTTTCCCCTGCTGCAGGTGCGTGGCGGCGGTCTCCAGCGCCTGCAAATGGCGGCGGCGCGCAAGGAACCCGCCCTCCACATTGCCGGCAAAGCCCATGCTCTGCTTCAGATGCTCGCGCAGCGTGTCGATGCCTTCGCCGGTACGCGCAGAAAGGCGAATCAGCGCGTGGCCATTCACATCAGTCAGTCCAAGGGTTTCGCCGGTCATATCGGCTTTATTACGCACCACGGTAACCGGCAGCGCCGCCGGTAACCGCGCAATGAAGTCAGGCCAGATCGCGGCGGCTTCCGTGGCGTCGGTGGTGGTGCCGTCGACCATAAACAGCACGCGATCGGCCTGCTCTATCTCCTGCCAGGCACGCTCAATACCGATACGCTCCACTTCATCACTGGCTTCACGCAGTCCGGCGGTATCAATGATGTGCAGCGGCATACCCTCAATGTGAATGTGCTCGCGCAGTACATCGCGCGTGGTACCGGCAATGTCCGTCACGATAGCCGCTTCGCGTCCCGCCAGCGCATTCAGCAGGCTGGATTTACCGGCATTGGGGCGCCCGGCAATCACCACTTTCATCCCTTCCCGCAGCAGGCTGCCCTGCCGCGCTTCGGCACGCACGCTATTCAGGTCGCCGATCACCGCATTGAGCTGCGCTTCGATCTTGCCATCGGAGAGGAAATCAATCTCTTCGTCCGGGAAGTCAATCGCCGCTTCGACATAGATGCGCAGGTGCGTCAGCGCTTCCACCAGCGCGTTCACGCGCAGGGAAAACGCACCCTGCAGAGAATTGACTGCCGAGCGGGCTGCCTGTTCAGAGCTGGCATCAATCAGATCGGCAATCGCTTCCGCCTGCGCCAGATCGAGTTTGTCATTGAGAAACGCCCGCTCGGAGAATTCACCCGGCTGGGCAATACGCAGACCCGGCAGCGCCACGATACGCTTCAGCAGCAGATCGAGAATTACCGGGCCGCCGTGGCCCTGCAGCTCCAGCACGTCTTCCCCGGTAAAGGAGTTGGGGCCGGGAAACCACAGTGCAATGCCCTGATCCAGCACGCTGCCGTCAGCATCGCAGAAGGGCAGGTAATCGGCATAACGCGGTTTTGGCAGTTTGCCCAGCACCGCCTGCGCGACCTCCGCCGCCCGGGAACCGGAGATTCGCAGAATACCGACGCCGCCGCGGCCGGGAGGCGTCGCCTGGGCAACTATGGTGTCGCTGTGGCTCATGATTCACTCACTTCCCCGTACTGCTTCCGGCAGCCGGAAGGACACAGGGTATGCATAATGATAAAAAAAGGGCGACATATCTGCCGCCCCGGGATGTTTGCGTCCTGCTCAGCTGAGCCGGGCGTTACGCTTTCTTCTTCTCACGGCTGTGCAGGCCGCGCTTTTCCAGGCCGCGATAAATCAGCTGCTGCTGGAGAATGGTAACCAGGTTGCTGACGATGTAGTACAGCACCAGACCTGACGGGAACCACAGGAAGAACACGGTAAAGATAACCGGCATGTAGGTCATGATCTTCTGCTGCATCGGATCGGTCACGGTGGTCGGTGACATCTTCTGAATGAAGAACATGGTGATACCCATGATGACCGGCAGAATGTAGTACGGGTCCTGCGCGGAGAGGTCATGAATCCACAGAATAAATGGCGCATGACGCAGCTCAACTGAACCGGACAGCATGTAATACAGTGCCAGGAAGATTGGCATCTGGATAACCAGTGGCAGACAGCCGCCCAGCGGGTTCACTTTCTCCGCCTTGTACAGCGCCATCATCTCCTGGCTCTGCTTCTGCTTGTCATCACCCAGACGCTCACGCATCGCCTGAATTTTTGGCTGCAGCATACGCATCTTGGCCATCGAGGTGTACTGCGCTTTGGTCAGCGGGTACATGATGCCACGTACGATGAAGGTGATAACGATAATGGAGAAGCCCCAGTTACCGATAAAGCTGTGCAGGAACTTCAGCAGCTTAAACAGCGGCTGAGAGATAAACCACAGCCAGCCGTAATCCACGGTCAGATCGAGGTGAGGCGCAATCGCCGCCATTTTGTCCTGGATTTCCGGGCCGACCCACAGTGTGGCGCTCAGGTTCTGCTGCGCACCGGCACCAACCGTCACAGGCGCAGATTTATAACCGATCGCGGCCACGCCGTTGCCGAGGTTGCTGGTATACAGCGTGTTGGTGCCCTGCGTACGCGGCACCCAGGCCGTAGCGAAGTACTGCTGCAACATCGCCACCCAACCGTTGCTGGTGGTGGTGTTCAGGTTTTCGTTATCGGCGATGGTATCGAACTTATACTTTTCGTATTTCGCATCGCTGGTGGAGTAGGCGGCACCGCGGAAGGTGTGCAGCGCAAAGTTATTGCTGCCGGTGTCACGGTGCTTCGGCAGGTCAATAGTTTGCTTCAGCTGACCAAACATCGCGACTTCCAGCGGCTGCTGCGAGGCGTTGTTGATGGTGTAATCAACGTTTACCGCAAATTCACCGCGCTTAAAGACGAACGTTTTGGTGTAGACCACGCCGTTCTCACCGGTCCAGGTCAGCGGCACGCGCAGCTCGGTCTGGCCATCGGCCATATCGAAGTGATCCTGAGTGGTGGTGTACAGCGGACGGGCGCCGTTATTCGGGTTATCCGGACCGTTACGGCCGGTTAAGCCGCTCTGCGCCTGATAAACGAACGACGGAGTGGTTTCCAGCAGCTGGAACGGAGCATCTGAACCCAGTTTGTCCGGGTAGGTCAGCAGCTGTGCCTGCTCAATGTCACCGCCGCGGGTGTTGATGTTGAGTGACAGGACATCAGTCTTAACGGTGATCGTTTTGCCCTGGCCGCTGGCCGGCACGCCGGAAGTGGCGGCATCACCCGCTGCGCTGCTTGTGTTCTGCGTGGTCTGGGTCTGCTGTGGCTGCGGAGCGTGGTCCGTCTGCCAGGCTTGCCAGATCATAAAAGACACGAACAGAAAAGCGATGAGAAAGAGATTGCGTTGCGAATCCATCGTTAATGTTCTCTGGTATCAAAGGTTTTTGGCGGCACAGGATCGTCACCACCCGGGTTCAAAGGGTGGCATTTTAATACGCGTTTTAGCGTCAACCAACTGCCTTTTACGATGCCAAAGCGGCGTAAGGCCTCAATCCCGTACTGCGAACAGGTGGGATGGAACCGGCAATGAGGTCCCAGCAGTGGGCTGATGGCGCGTTGGTAAACGCGTATCAGGACGATCAGGAGCCGCGCGCCAGGCGACAGTGACGACGCCATAATTTCTCCAACGCTTCCGTCAGTGCACGGTTATCGAGGTCAGCAATCCCTTTTTTCGCCACGATGACAAAATCCATCGGTGGCAGCTCGTGTTGGCGCAGACGAAAGCTTTCGCGGGTCAATCGCTTGATCCGGTTGCGTTCATGGGCGCGTTTCACATGCTTTTTAGCGACGGTAAGACCGATGCGGGGATGCCCCAGCGAATTAAGGCGGCCGAGAATGGTGATTTGCGGCGTGCCAGCCCGAAGAGGTTGCTGGAAGACGAAAGTGAAATGAGCGGGAGTTAACAAACGTAACTCCCTGGGAAATGCGAGCTTAACCACGAGGGTTAGCTTTTATTACTTAGAAACGGTCAGACGAGCGCGGCCTTTAGCACGACGACGTGCCAGAACCTGACGACCATTTTTAGTAGCCATACGTGCACGGAAGCCGTGTGAACGGTTGCGCTTCAGTACGGACGGTTGAAAAGTGCGTTTCATGGCGATTTCTACCTAAACTTGAAAAATTTCACTGGGTGACGCGTTTTCTGGCCAGTAAATCGACCGACGCCTCAATGTGTCTTTAATAAAGAGGCGGGATTGTAATAATTGTACAGTCCGGAGTCAATTTACTTCGCTGGTCGCGGAACCTGAAAACCCTGATACAGCCCGCTAATTCCGGGCATCAAGGCTTCACGCGCCAATGCCGGGTGGAGAATTATACGGGCTATAAAGGAAAGCGCAAGGATCGTCCAGGATCTTCTTGCGATCGGCAACCCGATCCCACCGCTGAAAATGCGACGCTGCCTGAAAATTTACCGCTTTCAGCCGGTTTCCCGCTCGCTTTTTCCACAGAGCAGGTAAACTCATTATCGGTTTTACACCCTGTGGATAAATTGGATCAAAACTGTGTAGAAAGGGAAGATCTCTGAGGCGCTTTGCGCTATGATCCGCCCTTCCGCTGACGATCCTCACCGCCGATCGCAGGGATGACTACCGCAGATAGCGGTCGCAGGCGCTTTCTGATCGCCTGTGTCAAAAAGACAGTTTCTATTTATTAGCGCCTGAATTTCTTATCGATTTTGTACGAGTGGAGTCCGCC